>CANMHT010000004.1 GCA_947497755.1 uncultured Polaribacter sp.
GTTAAACTCATTTAATTGTTCAATGATTTCTTTAGGAATGGTACTGTTAGTTTTTTGTAGATAAGCTTGTTGTAATTGGTTTAACCAATTATCATGTGAAAAATCGGTTTTTTCTACTAACTGAAGTAAAGTGTTCCAAGGCTTTAAGTCAACTTCTTCTCTATTAGTAATTACAGATTTAATAGTGGTTTTTAAAATCTTTTGGAATTCTGATGTATCATCTTTTGAAGAATACTTTTCCGAAGTAAGCTTTTGTTTACTAGTTTGTTGTTGAGAAATGTTAATGTTAAACTCATTTAATTGTTCAATGATTTCTTTAGGAATGGTACTGTTAGTTTTTTGTAGATAAGCTTGTTGTAATTCGTTTAACCAATTATCTTTAAAAGCACTAATTTCGGTTATTGACTTAATAATTTCTAGCCATATTAGTTGAGTATTGCCAACAGTATGTTCATTCGAATCAATAGATTTTTTTGCAATTGATAAAGTTTGCTTAGAAGTTGGAATATTAGAAGTAAGTAGATTGTCCTTTTTTTCAAAAACATTGAAATGGATTTTATTTAATAAGTTTCCAGCGTATTTAGATAAAGGTTTATTAAATAGTTGTTTATAGATGTTTTTTAGTTCTAAAATCCAGTTGTTAGTTAAGGTGTCTGTAGTATTAAGTATACTAAGTAAGTTTTCAATTTCATTAAGAAACTGAACTCTTTTTTTCTTTTTATTTAATTCTTGATATGAATATTTTTCATAATAAGAAATGAGGCTTTTTATCGTATTCTTTTTAAGAAAAGAAGATTGTAATGAAGAAAGATATTGTTGATGATTTTGAATATTTCTATCTTGCTTTTTATCTAAGATGATTTTTTTATCATACGCTTCTTGAAAAGTAAGAAGTATTTTTTGATATAGATGAGGAATAGTTTTTTTGTATCGTTTTTGATATGTATTATGAATGTAAGAATCCCAAGTATTGGCAGGTATTTCGTTTTTAATACTTCTGATAAAATTTACAAAACTAGTTTTTGATTTTAATGCTTGTGAAGTAAAATCGATTAATTCATCTATAAAATTAGTATTTTGTTTTTTTCTTGATTTATTGAATGTTAAAGAGTTTTTTTTATGAGTTAGAAATGATGTTGTCTGAAAGTTTTGTATGTGTTTTTGTAAGTGTTTAGGTAATTTTTTTCCATAAACTATTTCGTATTTCTCTAAAAGAACACTCTTCCAATTTTCTTTAAAAAACAACTCATTGTCAAGTAAGCTACAAACTTGATTAATATAATTTTGTTTTTTTATAATTTCATTTTCATTGTGAATTGCTATGATTGGTTGAGCTTGTAGATTAGATTTTTTTTTAAAAAACTTAGTTAAAACATCAACAGTATTATGCGACAGTTTTTGCCTAAATTTGGATTGATATATTCTTTTTAATTCGATTAAATCTACAGAAATATTTTTAGTATTAATCGATTCAACTAAGTCTATTAAGTTTTTAATCTCATGAGTTCTATCAATAGTTGATTCTTTTGAAAAAACTGAATGTTTTGTATCAAACAAAGAAGTTAACTGGAAACTTCTTTTTTGTTTTTGATATTCACCTAATATTTTTTTTAAGAGTGCTTCACAAGTATTATCTAATCTCTCATAAAAAGAAGTTTCATATTCTTTAGAGGTAAAACTCCCTAAATCTAAAGTTACTTTTTTGATATAAATATGATCATCATTGCTTATTTCTTTAAAAACAACTGTTTGCTTAGTTAAAATATTTTTTAAAATACTTCTAAGCTGAAAGTTTAGCACAGTTGTTTTTTTCTGATCCTGCTGCTGGATAAAAGTACATCTTCGTATTTGTAGCATTAGTTTTTATTTATAGCAAACCCATTTATTCATTAATATTTCCATTGCTTTCTTTTGTGATTCAGTAATTTCAGTGTCAAAATAAAAATATTCTTTTGGAGGATATGCATCAATTAATAAAGTCTCCAATTGCTTTATAGTAAACTCTCCATCAGATTCTTTTGCTTGTTGCCATCTAATATTTGGAATAATTTGTACAGGTGTAAATGCCCTAATTAATTTTTTAGCATAGTTTTCTAAACGGATAAAAGATTGTTTTTTGTAGAGTTGTTTGTCTTTAGGGAACAGAAAAATAGTTATCTCAAAATTTAAACCTGTGTCGTATTTCCAAACAGGTTGTAAAAAACAATGTTCAAGTATTCGAACATCTGCTATATCAGTTTGCAATACAATTTTAATTTTCTGTTGCAACATTATTAATGATACAGCTCTGAAAATTTTATTCAATCTTTTATTAATTAATCGTTTTTTTATTCCGTAATGAACAAAAAATAAGAAGTCCTTTTTTATTTTTAGTAAATCCATATCCTTTCTGTTTACCGTAATAATTTCATCTTCTAAAGACCATCCATTTAAGGCTAAAAGATAATTGAATCTTTGTTCATCAAAAACATCATTTATATCTTCAAATGATTTTCTTTCTTCGTTAATGATAGTGCTTTCAGAGTTTTTATCGTTTGCGTTGAGTTCATTAAAAGTTAAATCTTGATAAAAAGGAGTATTGTTAATCTCTTTGGTAGCGACATCACATGCATGTTTGTTAATAGCAAAAACTTCAGACAAGTTGCCTATTTGGGCTGAAACATCTGCTCTAATTTGATCCATAAAGTATAAAAAAGCTCTAAAGCTTGAGGTTGTTTTTAATACTTTTTCAGATTGATTTGCTAAATTAATTCCTATCTCATAATTTGGAGGGTATGATAATTGTACTGAGTTAAACGCTCCTAAGTTTTTATATACCCCGGAGAAAGAAGCAGTATTGTCGTTCTTAGAAAGTTTATATTCTAAATTTTCTAATAAATGAGAATTTACCCCTTTTTTCACTTCCTTATCATTTACTGTTAGAGTTTTTAATTTAGTAAAAGTAAATGTTCCACAATCTAGTACTGAAGTTTTATAAGGTCTTCCTATTAAACCTATTTCAATGAGCTCAACACTATTAATAAAGGGTAAACTGAGAAGTTCTTCAAATAACTCAGCAACTACAATGTACCTTCTATAACACGGCTCATTTAATATTTCGGGTAAGATAAATAAAGGTTCGCTATAAGTTTCTCTAGAAGAGAAAAAAACTTGTAATTTATCCATTTCAATATCATAATCATTTAAATACCTATAATCGATGCCTTTTAAATTGGGTAATAGATAATTTTCTAATGTATATCTTAATTTTTGCCTGTTTGCAACAGTATCTTTATCTGTATAAAAAGTAACATTTGCATTTATATTGACTAAAGTAACTTGTTGTTTTATAAAAGAACTATGTCCTTTTTGTCTATTATAGTATTCTCCTAAACTTCTATATTTTAAAAGTTTATTTTGCCAATAACCTATGTCTTTAAATGAATCAGCAGCTACATTTACATTTAATAAACAAGCCAATTGATTATTTTTATAAAAAGTATTTTCATTTATTGTTGGTAAAACAACTACATTACGTATAGTTTCATAGATACCAAGAATGCTTCTATAATCATTTTCTGATATAGCATATTGTGGATGTAATTGCATCACTCCCCAACTAGACAAAGCATTTTTTATTTTTCCTTGTAATAGATCTTGTATAGGTAAATTATAACGATAAATAAAATCTTCATAAGAGAAATTCAACGCTTCAACAGTTGTTACTCCTGGATCATGATGATTAAAATCTGCCCATCTACTATAAAATTGTTTTTCTGGTATTTCAGGTAAAAAATCCGTAAAATCTTTATCGTCAAAAGAGAAACCAAGTTTAGCCTCCATAATTTTAAAAATTTATGTTTATTTAATTATGTTGTTGGAGTATTTGTGTAGTAATAATAGCCAATAAGTAATAATAAAATTATTAGTATTATAAATAAGATAATTATAACAATAGTAGCCAGTTTTCTATTAGGGTAATTAGGAATACTATTAACCTCTTTCATTAAAATTTGATACGTTGTATTACAGGTTTTTAAATAGAGTTTTCCTTTTTTAACACTTAACCTTACATCATTTATAAATAGATGTTTTTCAATTTTTACTGACCCACCTACATTTAGCTTTTCACTAGCTTCATCTACAGCAATTCCAATATTTCCTAATTTATTAATGGTTAGATGATTTTTAAAATCACTACCATTTTTTTTAAAAGTACCAATTTGTAAAGTTTCAGTTTGATTAACTCCTATACATGCAATACCTTCTGATGGATGTGCAATTCGAAAAGTAGAATTATCACCATCTGTACTTAAAAAAGATTGATTAATTTCTTTGTGTTTTCCAACAATCTCTAAAGGAGCATTTGGGGTTTCTGTTCCAATTCCTATTCTATGGTCAACAGCAAATATTTTGTCACTTTTCTGATTTAAAGAGCTGTCAATTAAATCAGTAAAATCTTGACCATCTGGACGATCACCGTCTTCAAATTTAGATCTTAAATAGGGACGCCTTTTTAGATTTTTTTGATGCTTTTCCATATTGTTTATTTCTTAAGAATGTGTGTTTTTTTCTTCTGAATTACTTATATAAAAGTTTATGCCTACTGTCATTTTTCCGATGACACTACACATACATTCATCTCTGGTAGAACTATTGATTATTTCTATATTTAACTCTGCGAGATAAAATTTGTTATTCCTCTTATATTTCTCTAATTTGTAATTGCTCATGCTTATAATTCAAATTTATTTTTTGCTGGGGAATCCGAAACATAAAAGTCTTCTCCAACAACCATTTCATCAATACCACTTTGCCCATAATCGTGAAGGTTACTAATCGTAATGGAGCTATAATTCTCATTAAAGATTAATATTTCATCCTGATTATCAGTACAGTTATTTTTATTTACTGAAGGATTAATATAAATTGCTAAAATAGCTTCAATGTAAGGTTGTTCTTGTAAAAAAGCAGCAATACCACCATAATCAAACCAGTATCCAAATTGGGGAATCTTGTATTTTTCAAAAAACCATGGGTTGATATAATACTGAAGATCATTGTATAATTGTTGTTTATTCTCATCATTTGTAGTTTGAGTATTTTTAGAAAAAATCACATTTATATTAAAACCAATATTACGATACACAGGGTTTACAATTTTAAAATCCAAGATAGATTTAAAAAAAGGTGTTGCCAATGGTTGCATTTCATTTTTAATTGCTTCCAATTCTGACTTTGAGTTTAAAGGTGGAATAGCATAAGGGAAATTTCCATAGAATTGTTTGTTGACAACTATAACTACTATCAAATTAGACCTTTTTTTTCTAGACATACATTTCACCAATATTAAATTTCTAAAGCGATATAATATTAGGTTTTCAAAATCTTGAATAGTAACCATTCTTCCTTTATTCCTCACGCCATTAAATGTACGTTCCCAAAAATTTAACTGAGTTTCTTTTAGAGACTCTCCTTCTGTATTAAAAGGTAACTTTACAATATATTCTGGTGTAGGTTGCTCAAAAAACAATTCTGTCCCTGCTGATAAGTATGTTACATTGTCTGAAATTTCTAATTCACTTTTCTTTCTTATGATTCCCATAGCATTGGTAAAAACACCATCAAATTTCATAATAGAATTTTGAAAACTGGTATAGACTCTAGGACAGTCATTTTTCTTTTTTATTAATGGATGTATAGTAACTTTTAACCAATAAGCTCCGTTTGGCATTAAAGTGCTTTTATTTGAAATATCCTGTGGAATAGAAAAATTGAACAAACCAGTTTGAGTTAACCCATAGGTACCATCGTTTAATATATTATCATTTAAGGATGACCAATGACCATCAATATTAAGATACCACCAATTAATTGAAGCAGCCTCTGCTCTAGCATTCCCTGTTGGTCCATTAAAATACAAATTCCCTGTACTATTATTTGTAAGTCGTTTAAACCCAAAATATAATAATCCAAAAGCATCATCTCCCAAATTAATAGCTTCACCAAGATATTTACTATATCCAAGTGGAGCATTTTTAACAACAATTAATTCATTATTTTTTGCATTTTCTTTCCAAGTAAGAATCTTGGAAGAATAATTAATTTCTAAAGCACTCATTTCTGGAGTATATGGCATATTTACTTCTACAGGTTTAGGCTTTAAAGGTTTAAAAAAAGAATTTTCATAAGCTGCATATTCAATTGCATAATTGCTCATTAATAAAGGGTATTGCCGTTCCCCAAAATCTTGAAAATTTAATTCCATCTCATAATAAACATTATGTTTTAATGGATCAAATTCGTCTGTTTTCCATGATTTTACTGTATCTAAATCCGCATTTTTTGGTATTTTACAATAGAAATTTATTGGTTCACTAAATAATTTTGCTGCTTTATCATTTGTAACACAATTATAACTTAATGCATCTTTGGTTTTATATACTGTACGTATAGCAACTTTAAAGTTTTCTTCTTTTTTATGATAAGCTTTATAGTATTGCGTTAAATTTTTAGGTTTAGATGCCCAAACTAAATTGGCAGAGATTTTTTCTAAATATGAATTAGAAAGTTCTATATCAGCAAAACTAAATACAGATTGCAATAATGCATCAATGCCAAAAGGCATATAATTTGAACTAGCATCAAGAACTTGGTCTTGATTTCTAATAGCAGAAGGTATTAATCCATCTACAGATGTTTGAAGAGTTATTTCAGAAACTTTAAAATGCAATGCTGCTTCTCCAGTATAAGAAACTTTTATGCAACTATTGTCATTTATTAAAACATTAGTTTTGTTGATAATATTAAAAGGAACAATTGGTACACATTCTTTATTTATATGAAAAATAAATAAATATCCATTTTCTACTTCTACAGGTGTAACTTGACTAATATTGGCATCATTATGCATATTTATCCAGCCATTAGCTGTTGTTATTTGAAAATTAAATAGGGCTTTATCTAATTTTAATAGACTATCTCCTTTTAAAACTAAATGAATACTTCGATAACCTTGTGATAGGTATAAAATTGGAGAACTAATCAATAATGACGGAGTAAATTGATGGTCTAAGTACGTTTTATCTGCATGTCTAAATGGAGCTATTTGATTATCGAGTGGTAATGTTTGTTTTGATAATAATAAGCTTTTTGAGTTTTCTATAGATAGTAAATTCCCCGTAATAAATTGATTTAAGTGTATTGTTTCTCCAATTAAAGCAGTTGTAACTTCATATTTTCTAGTAACAGGCTCGCCTTCAATTATAGCCTCGAGTACATCTCCGATTAAAATTTCTACAGGGTTTTCACTAGTGTTATATAAAACAACATAGCCGCTATCTGGAATTGCTGGTAAAGGTTTTAAATGAAAAATAGATCTAGAAATAGCATTGTTAGTTTGTAAAATCATCTGTTGATTTTGAAGCTGAAAAGCTGCCATCTTTTTAAGAAAGAAAAACAACATAATACGTTGAGGCTGTCTTAATTCATTAATTTCATCATCTGTAAATCTTCCTCTTTTAATTGTTTTCCTTGGGTCATTTATATATTCAGCAAGTAGTGTATTAGACAAACTTTTGGGTAAAAGTTCATTCCAATGTAAGCCATAAGATTCTATTCTATTGGAAATTGAACGG
The DNA here is from genome assembly GCA_947497755.1 of uncultured Polaribacter sp. Taxonomy (GTDB): domain Bacteria; phylum Bacteroidota; class Bacteroidia; order Flavobacteriales; family Flavobacteriaceae; genus Polaribacter. The sequence continues at coordinate 7,617 of CANMHT010000004.1, forward strand.
ATTAATTGTAACCAATATAAAGTGGAACGAGGCTCAGATTTAAAATAACCTATTCTTAAATAAGAAACTAAAGGAGTATCAAACTTACTAGTTCCTTGATTTATAGAATTTTCATGTATGTTTTCTGTATTAAATTTCATTTAAAAAGTTTGCCCCTTCCATAATATAAAATGGAATAGTAATGTTGTATCTTGAATTTGTTTTACTTAAAATATATACTAAATCAATGTCTAGTCTATGTGGAACTTCTGTATTTGTATAAACTTTTAATTGAATTAATTTGATACGAGGTTCGTATAAGGTAACTGCTGTTCTAATCGTATTCTCCATATTAGAAATAAGAGAATTGTTAATTGGTTTGAATACATATTGCATTAAATCACAACCATATAATTGTTGACCAATTCGTTGTCCAGGTAGGGTAGTAAATAGAATTCGTAAACTTTGAATAATATCATTATTATAAGTTAAATCTTGTATTCTAGATCCATCACTAATAATTTGTGGAAAGAAATTCCAACCTGTTTGTAAAAAAACATCTTTCTTCATTATCCACCTATATAAACTGTTCCTGAAGCAATAATTTTACCAACAGGTAAGTCTACTGGATCATTACAGGTTAATACCATATCCCCAGACCTTGCTGCTTGCTTTCCATTAATCTTCACCGTTAAACTTCCCATAAAAACGGTTCCTTTGTTGGTCGGTTCTTTTACAAACTTTGTTCCCATAGGAACATGCTTTGGATTGTTCTCTCCCCAACTACCTTTCATAGCGGCTGCTTTTCCCATAATTTTTACATTCTTACTAAGTTCTTTAGATAGCTGTCCTTTAAAAGGATGCGGTAAAGGAACAGTAATTGGACCGGTTGGAGTAGGAATTTGAACTAAATGAATATCTCCTGGTGAAATAATTTGATCTTCTTGTTTTGCTGCTGGCATTCCCATAGTATACTTAGTTTAAATTTATTGTTGTTCCTTTAACCGTTACAGTACTAGAAGCTTTTATTTCTGATTTTCCTGAACTTGTACTACTAAAGTCTTTCTTACTTTTCAATATGATACCATTAGAATCATTTAAATTAATTTTATTAGCATCAGAGCTACTTATATTTATATCTTTTTTTGAATCGTCAAAAATTAACTTTAATCCTTTTTTTGATAAAAAACCTACAGGAGTTGTATCTGATAATTTAAATGGTGATGGAGGTTGATTACTACTTAAATATGAAGAAGTTAAAATGATACCTTGACTGTAATTATTATGTGTAAAACCAATAATTACAAGTTCTCCTTCTTCAGGTAAGAGATAGCTACTTTGTTTTTTTCCGGCAGAGACTTGCCCTGGATAAGCCCAATATTTATCAGCTCCAAATGCTAAAATTTTCACAGGTATTCTTCCTAAGTTTTCTGGATCTTTTTCCCATTTTAAAACTGTGGCTGTTTCAATGCTTTTTATTGCTGATGAAATATGGTCATCAACTTGAAAAGAATTTAAAATTGGTAGATTTGTATTCCCTACCCCTATCTTAGTAGTCCAAGTACCGTGGCGAACGTTTTGTACTACTTTACTAATAGTGTAAGTTCCGTTATATGCTGTAGGTAAGCTAGAAAGTTTTAGCTTTTGCATAAGTGTAATTCCATTATTTCCTGGAATTTGAACATATCCTTTTAATGCAGATTGTTGTTGAGAAACACTTATGTTTTGTAGCATGCCTTGGGCTTCTTTTTTATTTGTTATTCCTAAAAACACATACTCACCATTAGAAGCTTTTACAAGTTTTGCTACTTCATCTGTATTTTGTTTTTGAACTGTCATTATTTTATTCTGTTTTACATCCCAATACCCTAAAGTGATGTTTTGATTTAGAGGAATTACATCTTTTTTTAACTCAATATTTACTATTTCATCTACACCAATATCTAAGGTAAATTCACCAGTTGTATCAGTTAATTCTAAAATATTCATTGCTCCATTATTCATTTGAATATATAAACCATGAGCAGCTGCTCTTTCTAGAATAAAAAACCAATCAGATTGCTGTTTTTTTATAAATTGAAAAAAAGAATAACTAGTTAAACTTGATGAAGTTTTAGCTAAACTAATTCCAGTTTGAGAAGTCAAAATAGTTTCAATAATTTGTTTATCATTTTTTTTATTATAAAAAGTTGTATTTACAGAACTAATTAGACGAAAAGCTGGATCAGAAACTCCAAGAGTCATAATTGGCAACCCTTCTAAAACTTCAAAACTGATGTTAGTAACTATACCTTTAAAAATACTTTTATCAGAACTTCCAGAACTTTCATATCGAATATTTATGGTAATATTTGCACCTAATTGAAAATCTGCTTCTTCAAAAAGCGGATATTTCCTATCTGAAAAATTACCAGTAGATAGAGTTAGTTTTGCTTCAGGAACTTTGTTTAGCTCATATTCTGTATATAAAGAAATCAACTGATCGCTAATATCAGTTTTCTTTTTTCCGATTAAAGTTACAGTTATGGCACTACTCATATTTTTTCAGTTAAAGGAGGAATTAATAGTACATTTCCAGGAATACAATCATATAGATTGTTTAGATTATTTTGACCAGCAATAAGATGTAAATGACTTGTATCTTGATAATATTGATATGAAATATGTGCTAAATTGTCATTGTTTTTTATCAAATGCTCATGAAATAAATCAGGAGACTCTTTATTTGCTTCCCGTTTACTTAATTCTATATTTACATCTTCTACTAATATTAAATTTATATCAGCTCTTACAGGTTCTCCTACACTATTAAAGGTTTTATAATCAACATCTAAACGCTCTCCTCTACAAAGAAAAGCAGGAGTTGTACCCCATATTACTTTTAAAAATGGAGGTTGATGAATTGATCCATTATATAACATAGTATTGGTCATTAAATCGTTTAGTTGAGCAATAACATCAATGGGTTCTCCATCGTGTAAAGCATAAGCTCCTGTCCCATCTAGCACCATATTAATTTCCATTGTATTTGTACCTCCACAAGCAAATCCAGTCATAGGCATTGAGCTATTTATTCCCTGTAAACTTCCATAAGTATTTTGTTGATGTATTTTTACAGATAATGGACTAACAAAACATTCGAATACACCTATTTGAGATTTTCTTTCTGAGTCGCTAAAAGAGTATATTTTTAGTAAATCTTCCACTTTAGTTGGTTATTATTTTCCTTAATTTTTTATCTAAATATTTTTCGATTAATAACTCTAATTCAGCTGAATTTTTAAGAGTGATTTGAGTTAGTTGCCCATGTGTATTGTCTTTAATATTTGTTTTTATTTCTAAATGATCTATTTCTATATGCATTAGCTTACTTCTCTTAAGGTTTTATATTTAAATTCTATAGTTTCTAATACAACATCATTTGAATTTGTATCAAAATCTGATGTACTCCAATTAATTGTATAAGCACTTCCAATATTCCAACTTCTTACGTATTTACCTTCATTATTTAAAAGGTGAATAGCCATATCAATTTGTTGCACTTCTAATTTATTCATGAGTTCAGATGTACTATATCCCATAGGAATTGCTTCTTCTAGAATAGCCCTTTTAAGGATTAAGTTACCATAAGTAACATCAGTAGGCATCATTTTAACGCCTCCCGTACTATCAAACTCAGTTACATTTAAACTATAACTAAGACCAGATATATGCTGTGCATGCATTGAAGTTTCTTTACCATCATTTAGTATTCGTACATAAAATCGATAGGCTAATACTGGTTTAATCTCACTCATTATTGATCTTTAACAACCATTGAATCTGCTTTAATTTCTATCGATTGAAAAGAAATATCATTAGAAGAAGCATCTAAACTTGGACCTTCAAACTTGGTAGGAAATGAATTCGCTAATGTCCATGTCATTATAGCTTCATTGTTATTGTTTAATAAAGAAATAACTGTGTCTTTTTTTGTAAAATCATCAGTATGCATGCTATTAAACCAATCATACAGTTCCAAACTCTTTTCAAAAAGTCCTCTTTTTAAAGTAACTGTCGGTATATTTCTTTGTCCAACTACCTGAATTGTCTTTACTCCTTCACTTGTAGCCTCTTTATATTCTGTAGATTCATACTCTAAGTCCAACCCTGAAATCTCGCTAAAGTTGACTTCATCTCCTCCAATAGTGGCTTTATATCTAAAGGATGTAATTGGGTATTCTGAATTGATTACTGATTGTTTATCTTCTGCCATGATATATTATTTTAATTGTTTTTGAAAGATTTTAAGATTAATTTCCACCTACCATTTGTGAAAAAGTAAGCACTATGAATTCTGCGGGTCTTACAGGAGCTACCATAATTGATGCTTTCATATAACCATTTAAAACATCTTCATCTGTCATGGTTTCCCCAACTCCAATCAACACTTGGTAGCTAGTTTCTGGAGTAGTTCCAGCAAATGCTCCATCATTGAATAAACCAAATAGATAACTTTCTATCATAGTTTTTACTTCTACCCAAGTATTGTGAACATTTGGTTTAAATACGTATGCTTCTAAAGCAATACTTATATCGTTTTCCATTGCAATAAAGAGTCTTCGAACATTTACATATCTCCAATCTAAACTATTTCCATCATTGGTTCTTGCTCCCCAAACTAAAGTTCCTTTACCTGTAAAACTTCGAATTGCATTGACAGATTTTCCGGTAAGAGCATCAACATTTAAATCCTCTTGCTGTTTACTTGTTAATGATACTAATGGTCCAGTTACACCAATTGGAGATGTATTTGCTGGAGGTGTCCAAACTCCAGAAGCACTATCTAACCTACTATAAATACCTGCCATAAATGGAGAAGGTGGCATATTGATGTAGTTACTTGCTAAAAAAGTTTTTACTTCTTCAATAGTAGCATTATTTGGTGGTTCATGAAGCAAATTAATGTCTGTTGCAGCAACCTTTTCTAATTTCTCTTCTGAAGTTGGATCCGTTGCACTTAAGCTAACACTAATAGCACCTTCTTCTGTTGAAGGGATATATACAGCTGCAGCTTCTGAAGCAGTCATCTCTTTTGGAGTAGTAATTGTGGCTGTAATTGGATTTACTGTATTATCAATGACTACAGTAGTAGAGGTAACTTCTTCACTATCGCTTATTTCAACTGAACAACTGATTTTTGTAGCGACTACTCCAGCACTAGAACCAATTGTTAAAGCATCAAACTTTAGTTCAAAAGGAAATAAGATTTTTTCTGAATCAGTTGGATCAATACTAATTGTATCCCAAACACCTTCTTGAATTAAATTTATTGTTCCTTCCATTTCTAATGGTAAAAGGAAATTAAGATTCCAATTAGGATATTCTTCAGACTTTGCTTTCCATATAGTATTAAAATCTATAGGTGTATTACCTTCAACAAATTCAACGGTTAGAGTATTGGTATCTGGGTCAATATCAATAGTGTTTTTTTCGCCAACTTTAAGCTCTGTTATAATTGGTGCTTTTTCCTGTTGATCAACAAAAGTAAAAGTAAACATTGTATTTTTGTCTTTTTCATAAGTTCCAGAGAAAGCATATTCTATTAACTCTTCTTTACCTAAATTATATCCATTTAATAATACACCTGTCAAATCAGGGTTATATGCATATGTTGTCAACGATTTTAAATATGGGAAATATGCTCCGGCATAACTAGGATAATCTGGAGAAACATTTTCTCTATATAAACTAATATCATTTTTATTATAAACAGGATCAATTGGATTTGATTGAATGACATCTAGAACAGAGAAATATTTTTTCTCTTTCTGGGAAAAGTTAACAAAATCAGTTCCCCAAGTATAATAGTTTTGGTAACCGTATCTAATAAGATCTGTTGGTAAAATTAAAGTTGCATCTTTTGCCAATTCAATTGCTTCTTCTATAAAGTCCATATTTACAGGAGAAGTATCATTTTGATCAAACTGATCATAACTACCAATAGAAACAATATAACAGTTACCTCCTCCATTTCCAAAGAAATTTGAAACTGAAGGGTACATAAAACCTGGAGTATAAGATGCTAATTCACCTGCTGCATTTTCTTTTTTATTGGTGGCAATATATGAAACCGGATCAGAAGTTGTTTGTACTATTTGTAAGACAGAAATAACTCCGGTAATGTCTGCACCACCAAAAGTTTGTTCATATTCTAACATGCTACTTACCTTTACAGGCTCTTTTACTGAATCTGATCCTTTGATAAAACTAAGTGCTTCTCCATTAGGTTTTATTGCTTTTTGTGTAAACCCAATAAAAACAGGATTTGCGGTTTCATTTGCGATGATACTGGAACCAAAAGAATTTTTCTCTTCGACATATACACCAGGTGTTTTTAACTGTGCCATTTTCTATTTGTTTTTTAAATTATTTATAACTAAGTGTTTTGTGCTATTAATATATATTGTAACTTTTCAGTAAGCTGCTGAGGTATAAACACACCCGTAATATAATGTGTCATGTTATATGCCTGTGTATAAGCTTCAAGATAATCTTCTTTGACAGCATCTGTAAGTAGAGTTACTCTTTTGTTATACTTAACATTCAAATCTTTAAATGTTTCTAAAGGAATATAGGTTTGCTGTTTACAATTTTCTAAAAGTTGAATAAACTCAGTATATACATTACCTTTTTTGTCTAGCAAAGGATTTTGTATTTGAGCTTTATAACAGGTTTGTAATTTTGAAATTAAGTCTTCTAATTCCCACCATTTTTTTTGAAGTTGTAATTGACTTAATTGGGAATTTTCTTTAAATGATGTATAAGGAGGTTTGCCTACACCTATATATGCACTATTTCCAACAGTTGTAAATGTTAATATTTGATTTTCAATTGATTTTATAATATCTAAATATGCCGTAGCACTTGTTAATTTTTCTAAAAAAAGTAAGGATAATCCTCGTTTTTTTCCATCGATATTACTTTTTGAAAGTAGACAAAGATTTTCGTATTTTTTTACAATTGAGAAGGAATAGTTTGCTAATTCTTCTCTGTATTCTTTAATTAAAATTTCTAAACCATTAATAGAAGGCATGAACGATTTAAATTCTTTTTTAAAAGCAGGTTCTGCTTCGAATTGATTTTCAAAATTTAACCTGAATGATTGCACTTTAATAAAAGTGCTTTTATAACAATCAAGTAATTCTTGAAATCGTATATCTATTGTTTCATCAGTATCTTTTTCAGTTAAATTTATGGAACAAAAAGCTGTAGTTTTTTGAACAAGATTTTGTATAATTTCTTCAATTGGATAGTAAATGAAGCTAAGAATCATTGCATCAATTATAGCTTTGTCTGGGCTTATTCGTTCTGTATCAACACTTACTTTTCGAACAATTGGTAATTGTTTAACTTTACCAGAAACTAATGCATATCTGAAAAAGTAACGAAGCATTGGGATTCCTGGAGTATTAAAGCTATTCCAAATTTCAATCTCATTCCTATCACTAAAGTTTGATAATAAAACTTCTACTCTATTATCATAGCCATCAAAAGAAACATTTATAATATCATTATTATAAAAAAAGCCAATAACCTGTTCATAATATTCTAAAGCTGTACTATATTTAGTAAAGTTAAAAAGCAAGAGAAGATCAATAGAAAGTTTTAATGGAGGTTTTTGAGCTAAGCCTAAATTACCGCTAGTTGAAACATTAAATGTAGTACAGCCTTTAATATCTCTTTCTTGATTACTTCCAAATAGTGCAATATTAATAGATTCAGGATACAAGTTCTCTTTACTGCTATTTGGAGAGACAAAATGAACATTAATATGCTTTTCTTCTTTATTCAAGGCATATTCAGCAATTTCTGTTTTAATAGTATGTAAAATAGATGATAGCATATATTTTTAACTGTTTTGTAACGACCTGATTAAGTCTTAAATCAACACTTGTAATATATGATGATAAGGTATTGTAGCTTTATACTTATGATTAAATATTAAATATGTGCTGTGTGCTATTAATTTGTAAACTAAGATATTAACTAGTTTAAAGAAGAGTTGGAGGAATGTTATAAACGTAAATATTCTATCCGTAATCGTTACTATTTTTGGCAGGAGTGTAATTAGTTTACATTAAAAATCCCCCCTTATTATGAGACTAATTACAGTTGGTTTTGTTATATTTATTTATAATTAATTCATAGATAGTTTCTATTTTTAAAACACCAAAATACAAAATGTTAGCCCTACATTTGTGGCATGCCTATAAAAAACAAATCAAGATTAGAGTTTATTGCCTTAATGGCGTCATTAATGTCAATTGTTGCTTTATCTATTGATGCATTATTGCCTGCTTTAGAACAAATTGGTGTTTCTATTGGGATTCAAGATACCAGAGATAATCAATTACTAGTAACCATGATCTTTTTAGGTTTAGGTTTTGGCCAATTAATTTTCGGCCCTATTTCTGATAGTCTTGGTAGAAAACCTGTAATTTATATGGGATTTATAGTGTTTGTTATTGCTAGCTTTATTTGCGTAACAGCCAATTCTTTAGAAATGATGGTGCTTGGTAGAATTTTACAAGGAATTGGACTTTCTGCACCAAGAACAATTAGTATTGCTATGGTTAGAGATAGTTTTAGTGGCGATTATATGGCTAAAATCATGTCTTTTATCGTGGTGATTTTCATCTTGGTTCCTGTAGTTGCTCCAGCAATTGGGAAATTAATTCTAGATGCTTATGGATGGAAAGCTATTTTTAATAGTCAATTGATTATTGGTGTACTCATTATGATTTGGTTATGGAGGCGTCAGCCAGAAACCTTAGCAGTTGCTAAAAGAACAAAGTTTAGATTGCGTTTGTTTGTAGATGGTACCAAAGAGTTTTTAAAATACAGACAAGCAGTTATTTTTACCTTAGTTTCTGGGTTTATCACGGGTTCTTTTATGGTATACTTGAGTGCTTCACAACATATTTTTCAAGAGCAATACCAAATGATAGAAGAGTTTCCTTTTATTTTTGCTGGATTGGCAATTTCTGTGGGAATCGCAACTTTTTTAAATGGTACTTTAGTAATGCGTTTTGGAATGATGAGATTGGTAACGGTATTTATGGTGTTTTTTACACTAATACCACTACTCTACACATTTCTCTTCTTAAATACAGAGAATCCTAGCATTAGCATATTTCTTATTTTCTGTGGATTGCAATTCTTCTCCTTAGGGTTTTTATTCGGGAATTTAAGAGCCATTGCCATGCAACCAGTTGGACATATTGCTGGTGTTGGTGCAGCAATTAATGGTTTTGTTTCTACCATTATGGCAGTTCCAATTGCTACTTTTATAGGTAGTTATATTACCACAACTGCCCTGCCTCTTTATATAGGTTTTTTAGTCTGTGGAATTATTTGCTTAGGATTGGTTGTTCTTAATAATAAAAAATCGAATTCTTAAGAGAAGAAAATCAGAAAAAGCAACGGAAAGATCATTCCTAATACTGCTAATTTCCAACCACGTTTAGAGAATCCTTTTTTTCCTGCCGGAATCAATATTCCAGTTATTGCAATTAATAACATGGCTGCTCCAAAAATATCAGAATACCAAATCCAAAAACTATTGGTGGTTTTATGTAAGTACATAGAATGCCCAATAATTGGAACTTTACGCTTAAATTCTAATTCTCCTTTTCCTGTTTTGATATCTGCATCTAAAATGGCATTGTCTTTAAAGTAAATACGTAGTTTACCATTTCTAATACGATGACTGTTATAAACAACATCTAAATCCTTAGTTGCATTAACGATAAAATCTTTGGTAATACTTTCGGTATTTTCTGGTAAACTTAAAGCAACTTCTTTTGCTTCAAAAGTATAATCCATCGGATACCAATCTTGTCGGTGATTTAAAATAATTCCAGAAAAGGAAAAAGCAATGATTAATCCTACATAAAAATAGGCAAAATCTCTGTGTAAACTTCTATTTGTAACTTTCATAAATAAATGTAAAAGGCCACAAATGTATTTAGAATAGATCTAACTAAAAAGTTAATTTAATAGTTAACCAAATCTAACAAAGCAGTTTCTAACTGATTCTTGGCCAAATATTGTTTCTCTAATTCTTTTTCAAACGGAATCGGAGTAGCTATACTTCCTACTCTTTTTACAGGAGCATCTAACTGTTCAAAACAATTTTCTGTAATTAATGCAGCTATCTCAGAAGCCATTCCACCAAACAATGTATCTTCTTGAACAACAATCGCTTTTCCTGTTTTTCTTACCGATTGATATATGGTAGCTATATCTAAAGGCTGAATTGTTCTTAAATCAATAACTTCGGCATCTATATCTGGATGCTTTTCTAAAACTTCTAAAGCCCAATGTACCGCTGCTCCATAGCTAATAATACTAATGGTATTTCCTGTTTTTATCTCAGTAGCTTTGCCGATAGGTAATGTATAATAACTTTCTGGTACTTCTTGGTAAACAGATCTGTATAAAGCCTTATGTTCAAAGAATAATACAGGATTAGGATCATTAATTGCCGCTGCTAATAAACCTTTAGCATCATAAGGAAATGCTGGATATATAACTTTTAAACCTGGCGTTTTAGTAAACCAAGCTTCATTAGTTTGTGAATGGAATGGTCCAGCTCCAACACCAGCTCCACAAGGCATTCTTACTACCACATCTGCCGGTTGTGACCAACGATAGTGCGATTTGGCTAGTAAATTTACAATCGGATTAAATCCAGAAGAAACAAAATCTGCAAATTGCATTTCCATCACAGCTTTCATTCCGTTTACCGCCAAGCCGTATGTTGCAGAAACAATAGCAGATTCGCAAATAGGTGTATTTCTAACACGTTCTCTTCCAAATTGATTAACAAAACCATCTGTAATTTTAAAAACACCACCATATTCTGCGATGTCTTGTCCCATAATAACCAAATCATCATATTTCTCCATAGATTGCTGTAATCCTTGAGAAATGGCATCAATAAGACGTATTTTTTTTGTGGTTGATGTTGGAACTACAACTTCTGGTTCATAGCTTTTAAAAACATCGTTTAGCTCTGTTTGTAAATCTGGTGAAATTGCTGGTTCGTTAAAAGCCATTTGTAAATGCTCGTTAATTTCATGTACAATAGCTTCTTTAAAGGCCACTTCGTCTTTTTCTGTTAAAATATTTTCAGCTCTTAAGTAAGCCTGAAAGTTTTCTATAGGGTCTTTAGCAGCCCAAGTATCCATCAATTCTTGTGGTACATATTTTGTTCCACTAGCTTCTTCATGACCACGCATTCTAAAAGTTTTAAACTCTAATAAAATTGGTCTAGGGTTTTCTCGAACACTTTCTGCCAATTCAGAAACTTTAGCATATACTTCTACAATATTGTTTCCATCAATAATATAGCTTTCCATTCCGTAGCCTTTCCCTTTATCAGCAATATGTTCACAGTTAAATTGTTCTGCTACTGGAGTCGACAATCCGTATCCATTATTTTCTACACAAAATAAAACAGGTAAACTCCAAACAGAAGCCACATTTAAAGCTTCATGAAAATCTCCTTCACTTGTTCCTCCTTCTCCTGTAAAAACAGCACAAACCTGATTATTGTCTTTTAACTTGTTAGCCAAAGCAATTCCGTCTGCGATTCCCAATTGTGGTCCTAAATGAGAAATCATTCCCACAATTTTATATTCTTGAGTTCCAAAATGAAAACTACGATCTCTTCCTTTGGTAAACCCATTTTCTTTTCCTTGCCATTGAGAAAATAATCTATGTAGCGGAATTTCTCTTGTTGTAAAAACTCCCAAATTACGATGCATAGGTAAGATATATTCATCCTTTAGTAAAGCAGATGTAACTCCAACAGAAATAGCTTCTTGTCCAATACCAGAAAACCACTTAGAGATTTTTCCTTGACGTAACAATATCAACATTTTTTCCTCTATTAATCGAGGTTTTAACATCGATTTGTATAATTGTAGTAAGGTGTCGTTAGATAGTTTGTGTTGGGTATAATCTACTTGTTGAATCATAAAATGAAATCTTTTTAAGGGCTAACAATGTACTAAATTTTGTTTAAAATCTCTGCTGCTTTTAATAATGTTTCGTCTGTTTTAGCAAAACAAAAACGCAGTACTTTTTCGTCCAATTGATTCTGATTAAATACAGACATTGGTATGGAAGCAATTTGATGTTCTTTGGTGAGTCTTTTAGCAAATGAAACATCATCTTCATCGGTAATTTCACGATAATTCAATACTTGAAAATAAGTGGCTTGTGTTGGAGTAAATGTAAACCTAGAATCTTTAATAGCATTTAAAAAGAAATCTCTTTTTTGTTGAAAAAAAATGGGTAAATAATTATAGTTATTTGCATCTTTAACATAGGTTGCTAGAGCTTTCTGAATAGGATGGTTTACACAGTATACATTAAATTGATGTACTTTAATAAACTCTTTCATCAATTCTTTGGGTCCACAGCAATACCCCATCTTCCATCCTGTATTATGAAAGGTTTTTCCGAAAGAAGCTGTAATCAATGTTCTTTTCTTTAATTCTGGAAATAAACACGCACTTTGATGAGACTGACCATCAAAAACCATATGTTCATACACTTCATCACTCAATACAATGATATCTGTATTTGCTGTAATTCGCTCTAGCTCTTCCATATCCTTTTTAGAAAAGATGGTACCACAAGGATTTTGTGGTGTATTTACTACAATCATTTTTGTTTTAGAGCTAATCGCAGCTTCAACCAAAGACCAATCTACTTGATAAGTTGGATAGTGTAATTGAATCGGAATTATTTTCCCACCATTTAATTCTATGGTTGGTTCATAACAATCATACGCAGGTTTAAATAAAATAACTTCATCGTCTTTATGAATAAAAGCAGAAATTGCTGTGAAAATAGCTTGTGTTGCTCCTGCTGTTATCACAATATCATCAGGATGATAGGTTGAAGTATATAAATGGTCAAACTTTTCTGCAATCGCTTCTCTTAATCCTAAATCACCTAACATTGGTGCATATTGATTACTACCGTTGCTCATTGCTTCATTAACCAATTGTATCAAAGCATCGTCGCTTTTAAAGTTAGGAAAACCTTGGGATAAATTGATTGCGTTGTATTCGCGAGATAAATTACTCATTAATGTAAAAATGGTCGTTCCTACATTAGGCAGTTTGGAGTGTTTCATTGAATGTTTAATTAAGGATTCTAAAATAAAAAAAACCTTATCAATATTGATAAGGTTTTATAAGTTATGTAAGAATGTTATTACATTTCTTTAAAAATTGCATGCATCATTCTTTTTTTATCATTGATGCTTTCTTCTAAAGAAATCATGGTTTCAGTTCTACTAACGCCATCAATATCATCAATCATATAAATAATATCTTTAGCATTGCTAGTATCTTTAGCTCTAACCTTACAAAAAATATTGTATTTACCAGCAGTTACATAAGCTACCGTAACATTAGGTATTTTTCTCAATTCTTCAATTACACTTTGAGTCATTGATGTTTTTTCTAAAAATACACCAACATGAGCAATAAATGAATAGCCCATCTTCTCATAGTTTAGGGTTAAGGTTGAACCCTGAATAATTCCTTCATCTTCCATTTTTTTTACCCGAACATGAATTGTACCCGCAGAAACTAATAATTTTTTAGCGATATCTGTAAAAGGAGTTCTGGCATTCTCTATCAAAACATCTAAGATTTGATGATCAATTTCGTCTAAAACAAACTTCTTCATTTTTTAAATAATTTTCAAACAATGAAGCAAAAGTATAAATTATATTTAAAATAAAAACAAAAAGATTGAATTATATTTATTTTTTCGTGAAGTTTTTTGAATGAGCAATAAAGTCAGATAAATCCCCTTCTTCTTTCAATTCCAATTCACTTACAAAGGTACCATTTATTACTTTATCTACATACAAATATCCCTTGTCTTTTGCATTAGAATTTCGTTCAATTATATCGTAAAAGTTCTTCTGGTTGTTTGGAATATCAAAATAAGCTTCGTAACTACTATAAGATGAAGCTATAGCAATATGATGAATCCCTTGTAGCAATGCAAAAAAGTTAAATTTTCTTGTCTCTTCTCTATCATAATCATTAGGATAATGACCTGCTTCAATTAAAATTGTATTATAACCAAGTTTCTGGAAGTTATCCCCTGTAGCTGTTGGGTAAAATTCATCGGTATATCTACCAATATGATTTGGAATAATTTGTTGTAGCATTGCATTCATGGCTACAATAATATTCATGGTTTGTTTTCTGCCTTCTGTAAGTTTTCTTGTAATTTCTTCTGATGGCGCTAAGAATGATATGGTTGCAGGGTTTGTGGTTCCTTCAACTCCAAATATGGTACGCTGATCGTGTAAATTAAAACAAAATTGCGGATCGAATTCTTCTAAAACAGTTCTTAAAAGCTTACTTTCTATTGCTATTTGATCTACAGCATCTCTATTTAAATCAATTTGGTGCTGGTTTACTCGTGTAAAATTTAATGAACCATCTGGATTTAACATTGGAATACAAAGAATAGTGCACGAGTTTAATATTTCTTTTACAATAGAATCATTAGAGTAAGCAATGTAATTTAAAAAATCAAATAAAGCTCTTGTACCTGTACTTTCATTTCCATGCATTTGAGACCAAATGAGAATTCTTTTTTCTCCTGTACCAAACTTTACACTGTGAATCGGAACATTGTTTTCTGAATTTCCAATTGTGGCTACTTCAATTTTTTCTGAAAGTTTATGAAGTAAAGGAGAAATATGCTTGTAATGAATCCATCTGCCAAATAAGGATTCCTCTTTGTGACTCTTAAATAGTTTGTTTAAAAATGTGGATTCTAAAATTCTCATAATGATTTCTTAGGACAAAAATACAAATTCACTTTTTGCTGTGCTATTAAAATGTTACAAAAGTAAACCAACGAAATGTTACATTTGTAACCAAGTATAAAAGTTGTAGAATTGCATTTTGTAACATGTGTAATACGATTTAATAATAAGGTTTTACAACACTTAACACCTTGCAAATCAACTATAAATTATTATTATTACATGTATATAGACATTTCATTTTTAGCCACTTACATAGTTTATCTAAAGTATTACTTTATATATTTTAATTATTAATTTAATTAATTAACACAAATAAGTTTGAATGAAAATCTATTTGTTTTACATTTGTAAAATAAACAAAAGTTACAATGGTAAACTCAGTTGATTTTATTGAACGACTTAAAACTATCCTACAACATCATCAGTTAACAGCGTCTATGTTTGCAGATAAAATAGCTGTGCAGAGATCTAGTATTTCTCATATATTATCTGGAAGAAATAAACCTAGTTTGGATTTTATTTTAAAAGTGACAAATACTTTTAAAGATGTAGATATTTATTGGCTTTTAAATGGTAAAGGAGAATTTCCTAAAAAAGAAGTAGAAAAAGAAACTGTTAGCCCTACTCTATTTCATCAAGAACAAAGTAGTGTGGTTTCTTCCAACAATAAAAGCATACAACGAATTGTAGTATTTTACAATGATGGTACTTTTGAGGAATATAAAAAATAGCTTATTTTAATTTACCAATTGCGACATTCCGGTTCTGATAATAGCAATATGCTTATTTCTATTATTTACTTCGTTAACTTTTTGCAATTCAACCATTTTTTGCAATAGGTTTACAGCCGTTTTATCAAAATTAAATTGCTTATACTGCTTTCCTTTAGCTACAATATCATTAACAACATTCTGAATTGCTTTGGTATTACTGCTTTTAGCAATCTTTTCAAAAGCAAGGTTATACAGAGACTGTATTCTTTTATTATTGGTTAAAAACATTCCAGAAAGTACATTTTTAGCAATAAATTCCAATTCAGAATCATCATTAGCTTCTATAAAAATTCGAGTTAACGGTGTTGCAATGATTTTCCTCACTTCATTTGGTAACTCTTTAGATAGTTTTAGTGCAGTAGTTTGATCTACATAATAAATGGCAACTAGGGTTTTTCCTAATACGCTATAAGACTTGCTTTTTAGGGATTCTTGAAAAATAGGCAAATATTGAGGATCAATTAATTTACCTAAAGTCTCAATAGCTGCAGCTCTTACCAATGTTTTCTTGTCGTTAAGTGCAATTCTTTTTAATTTATCGATAACCGCTCTCTTAGAGAACTTATTAGCTAAATTGATGTTCTCTATTGCTAACTTTCTTATTTTATAGAAAGAATCACTCATTGCATTTGCAATAGCATTAAAGGCTTTTTTATCGTCTTGCAACTTTGATAATCCTTCAATAGCTTCTTTTTTTAATCGAAAAGAATTCGAATACTTTAATTGGCTTATATATTGTGCTTTTGTTTTGGTTTCAATGATATCAGCTAATAAAACATCGTCAGCGTTGATTAAAATAACATCTGGAATCTTTTGATAGGTAAACGAAAAAGAGTTGTCTCCACTATTTACAAATACATTTTTTCTAGAAATTTTGCCATTTTCAACAATATCTATTGCCAAAGGAAACTGAAATGAGTCTCCGGTTTGATTTACATTTACAGTTACTTTATTTTCTAATGTATTGTAATCATAACTTATGCGAATTGTTGGATGGCCATTCCCAAAAAACCATTGATTAAAAAACCAGTTTAAGTCTTTTCCCGTAACTTCTTCAAAAATCAATCTTAGTTGATGTGCTTCAGCAGATTTGTATTTATTTCTGGTTAAATAGAGTTTTAATGCAGTAAAGAAAGCTTTATCTCCAACATAATTCCTTAACATATGTAAGATCGCCCCTCCTTTATTATAACTAACAGCATCAAACATATCTTCTCTATTTTTATAGTGAAAACGCACTAAATGCTTATCAAAATTACCACCTTGTTTGTAGCCTTCAATGGCATTATATAAATG
This sequence comes from uncultured Polaribacter sp., assembly GCA_947497755.1. Classification (GTDB taxonomy): domain Bacteria; phylum Bacteroidota; class Bacteroidia; order Flavobacteriales; family Flavobacteriaceae; genus Polaribacter. Next base: position 24,525 of record CANMHT010000004.1, read on the forward strand.
AGCATTGGCATCCATCTTTCCATATTTATGCTCTCTCCATAAATATTCACTATAATTTGCAAAAGCTTCATTTAGTGCTAAATTACTCCAACTTTCTGCAGTTACTAAATTCCCAAACCAATGATGAAAAACTTCATGTGCAATAGTATTCTCATGCACGTTTTCATCAATAAGTTGTCCAGGCATTTGATAAGCATGCTCTCCATGAATAACTGCGGTAGTATTTTCCATTGCTCCACTTACATATTCTCTACCAACAATTTGACTGTATTTATTCCAAGGATATTCAACACCTAATTTTTCTGCAAAAAACTGAATCATTTTAGGAGTATCTCCAAAAATATCTTTTGCATAAGGCGCATATTTCTTTTCTACATAATAGTTAACAGGGATGTTTTTGTAAGAATCTTTCACAATCTCATATTCTCCTATTCCCATAAAAAACAAATATGGAGCGTGTTTTTGTGTAAAATTCCAATAATCAGTTCGTGTTCCGTTGCTATTATTAGTCTGACTTTCTAATTTTCCATTAGATAAGGTTTTGTATTTATTAGGAACTGTGATGTAAATCTCTTGAGAAGTTTTTTGATTTGGACTATCAATCGTCGGGAACCAACAGCTACTTGCTTCCGTTTCTCCTTGTGTCCAAATTTGTGTTGGTGTATTTTTATCTTGGCTATTTGCATTGATAAAATACAAACCTTTTGCTTGTGTAATAGCTGTACTTCCTTTTTGTCTTACTTTTTCTGGCCTAGCTGTGTACTTTATATATATGGTATATTCTTCATCTTTTTGATACTGCTTAGGTAAATCTATTGTAATCTTTGAGTTGTCATAATGATAGGCCAACTCTTTATTATTCATTTGAACACTATGCAAAACCATCGCCTTGGCATCTAAAGTAACTTTGTTTGTTGCGTAAAAATGAGGTTTTAAGCTAATCCAAGCTTCTCCATTTAACTGTTTTTCTTTAAAGTTAAAAGACACTTTTAATTTTGTATGATCAAGAACATTGATTTTATCTTTTTCTGATCTATAAATTTTTAAAGGATCACTTGTTTGCGCTGTGGCAAAAGAAATAAATAAAAGAAATAATATAAAAGGAAGCTTGAGTAATTTCATCTATTAAATTTTTAGTATCCGTACAGCTAGTTTGAATTAATTGCCGGATATTTTTCATTAAATGATCTATCTTTTTTGTAAGACAGGATACATTTTAGATTTTCAAAAGTAATAAATTTAACATTTACCGCTGTTAATAGCTAGTTAAAAGAAAAAACAATGCTTGTTAAAGCTCCGTTAAAAAGATTAATACATACTCTTTGTTAATATTTAGTAGCTTTTTTTAATGAGGGTCATCATTGATGCTATATTCATCAATCTCTAAATTACTATAACCATATTTATCTAAGCCTAAACCGAAATACAGGTAATCTCCTTTTTTAAATACTGCATGATTGTACATTTTTTTTAACAAAGGTGTTTTTTCAATCCACTTATTTAGATTAAAATCATAACCATAAAATCTATGTGATGTACCAGCTGCAGTAGTACCTCCACTGAAATATAGTGTGTTCCCAGTGTAGTATAGTCCTATATTATAATAAGAACTAGTTAAGTTTTTTGGACGCCCAAGATTTTTCCAAACCTCAGTTTTTATATTAAAACTATACAAACTCCCTTGATAAGGGTTAATAAAAATTTTATCATCACCAAATGTGATATTCTCAAAATTAAAATGCAAACTACTAGGCTTATTAAACTTAACAAAGGTGCCTTTTTCTATATTGTATTTGTATAAATAGTTTTTTTCATTATTTACTATTCCATAAATATAACCATCTTTTACTACACCATTTTTTATGGCTAGATTAATATTTTTTACAGACCATTTTTTTAGCTTTATATTATATATAAATAACTTATTATATAAAGGGTAATACGCTAAATCTCCTACAGTAGATATGTATGCTTTTTCGCCAAAAATAGGTGTATTAAAAGGAGGAGAAACAGCATCGTAAATTTCCCACTTACGCTTAGAGGTAGAAAATTTATATGTTCCATTATTATTTACAAAAAACCAATTATTTTCATCAGAAAAAGAAATGTGTCTCCCATAGTAATTTAAACCATTAAATGAATCTTGAATTAAATTATGTGATTCTACACCTGTAAAGTTGCTTATATCTATTTTATCACTACCAACTTTTGCAGTCAATTTTATATTAGCAGGTAGTTTATAATCATATGGGAAAATAAATTCAATTTCTGAATTTGAAGATTTAACAATATTACATGATTTGTCATTTGCTAGGATACCTACTCTATCTAAATTTTCTCCGGTAATTTTATATCTATCTCTTCTGGTACCCGATGTAGCACTTATAGAGTTAGTATGTATCGATACTTTCTTTACATTAAACTCTATTTCATTTGATTTTTGACCAGCTGTTTCTACATATAATCTATGAGTTCCTGATGCTATATTAACTAAGTCAAAATAGATTTTATTATTAGAGATTGAATAAGAAGAATTATTTAATCTAGGTACTTTTTTATTGTCAATGTATATACTTGTAAAGCTGCTATAAGCAAAATTATTACCAGTTAAAACAACTTGATCAAAAAAACTGAAATTAGTTTTATTTATTGCTGTAATTTCTGGAGGAAGAATTTTAACATTCTTAGTGTCAGAGCCAAATTGAGTATTTATTTGAACCTCTAATTCGCCAGGTGAGATTATTTTATAATTATGATGATAAAATCTAATATCTAACCATTTGAGTAAAGATAATTTGAGATTTCCTTTATTATCCACTTCACTACGTACACGAAAAGGTTTTTTTCTATCTCCAATTTTTATGTCATCACCTAAAAAATTATCTGTATTCACAATAAAATTATCTTCTTCTAAGCTATAAACATCTTTATTGAACCCTAAGATTTTTGGCGGCAACATTTCAATTGTATGTTTGACAACAAAATCACTAACTTTTAATTCTAAAATTGGATTAGGCGTTGTAAAATAAGAATTAATAACTACTTTTACTATTGTATCAGTATAGCTTAAAATAGATTGTTCCCGATCTCCAATAAAAATTTTCGGAATCTTATTTTTTTGCTTAAAATACTTACCTATAATACTTATTGTGTCTAAAAAACCAAATTTATTAGTACTTAGTTTTTCTATATAAGGTGTTGTTGTCTGGAAAAAATTTGGTTTGTAAATAACATTGTCTAATACTTTTAGCTTAACACTTACTTTACCTGAGGATAATCCTTTAGGTACAATTGCTAAAATTTCTTTTGTCGACTTTAAATACTTTAAATCTGTTTTTTTATCTTCAATCCAGACCTCACTTATAGTTGAATTAATATTTTTTCCATACAAGCTCATTGTTTCTCCTACGTAACTTTCTCTAGTTGATACAGAATCTAATTTTGGAGAATCTACATTAAACACATCTTCTATATCAGTTTTTATACCACAACTTTCTAGACTAAACTTAAGTTCACTTTTTGTTAAATGCTCTGGAATAATAAATTTAATTATTGAATCTGTAGCAAGTATTGTATTTAAACCATAATGCTTATTTATCCAAACTCGATTTTTTAAACCGGTATCAACACAAAAATTTTTCCCAACAATACTGATTGTATCATACACAAACCCTTTTTTTGGATATAAAGAGTCTATAATGATTGGAGTTGTCATTAAGCTTTTAAACTTTAATGTGTCTCCATAAATAATTTTGTTGTTTGTTTTAATGTAGGGATATACACTGTAAATTGAATCTTTTATTAATTTTTTTGTTATAAAGGATTCAAATTTATTTTTAGTTAATGGGCCTAATTCTAATTGGTGCTTTTTCCCTATTTTTTTAAACCAAATTACTCCATGGTCATCTATTTTGTCGTAATTTGTTAAATGATAATCCAATTGAGCTTCTGAAGTTAATCCAGAAATAGTATTTTCTTTTATTTTAAAAGAATTAAAAGAAGCTTCTCTTGGTTCTAAATCTTCTTCATTTTTGGTACATGAAAAAATAAGGACTAATAATATTATACCTGCAATTTTAAATTTCATAGCAAATGTTTTGTCAAAAATAACAATTCTTTCTGAATCAAAAAAGCCCTAACTCCAAAGTTAGAGTTAAGGCTTTTGTATTTAGAAAAATGTGTTTGTTGAGATTATTTTTTCTCAGAGAAAATACCACTAAATTGTTGTAAGTTTACTTTGTCAGTATCCAATCTTACTTCGTTTACCATCTTCATAATATCAGATGGATTCATATTATCTCCTAAAATTCTAGCGATTCCTACACCGTATTTATCAGAATATCCAAAGGCTACAACTTCATCAATTTCATCATCATTACCAGAGTAATATAAACGTACTTTCATTCCTTTTTGAGTGAATCTTATTAAGCTTTTATAGCTATCGCTCTTCAATATCTTTTCTAATTGAGCTTTTTCTGCTGCTACCTCATTTGTATTACTATCGTTTGCAGGTAATGCTACAACGTTAATTTTCTTTAAGGTTTTTAAAGTAGCTTTTGTTGCTTCAGATACATCGTCAGATTTTACTTGTAAAATACTTGCAGGTACATCAAAAGTAATAAATCCTGTTTTTTCTTGACTTTTAACTAAGTACGCTTGTAATGATTCATCTTGACAAGAAGTAAATGAAAAAGCGACTAAAAAAGCGACTATTAATGTGGTTATTTTTTTCATGTGTTTGATTTTATGGTTTCAATATTCCCGATTTTACTGTTTAAAATAACTTCTGAGAATCTCTAAAGTTATTTTAAACTCAGATCGATAATTGATTTTTTAGTGAATAATTTTTCTAGCAGTTTTTATAATGAAACTCTTATTTTTTAGATCTTTTTTTATTGCTTTCATTTACAAAAGTATCAGCAATTCTAGATAATTTATTAATGTCGATCATTCCAGTTAAAGAAATAATTGCAGATTCTGCATGTCCATCAGTCATTTCAGAAACACCACTAACATACATCAATACTTCACTTACATAGTCTTTCTTCTTTCCTGTTTTTACATAGATTTTAACTCTAGAGTTTTTGTCTTTAATTCTCATTAACTCTGTTAAACTAGAATTCTTAATGGCATTTTTAACCATAGATTCCATCTTTTTAGACACTTCTGCATTGGTCGTTTTAAAAACTTTTAATTCATTTAAATTCTGAATAACTTCAAAAACTTCTAAAGCTTGATTGTCTTTAATATCTGGGTTAAATTTCTTTAATAATTGAAAAGCATCTTTGTTAATGATAAAAGAAGATACTTCATCCATATTTTCTAATTTATCAAATATAGATTGTCCAAAACTTAGGGCTGGTGTTATTACTAACGCTATTAATACGATTATTTTTTTCATGATTTCTTTCTTTTGTTTACTTGGTTTATTTACTACTTGGTTTTTAAAATTTTGTTTACTGTGTCTTCGTACACATATAAGCTTGCCATGGCTTCATTACCTTTATTAAGATTTGTAGATAATAATTTTAAGGTATTCATTACTTCGGCATATTGCTCTTTAACTTTTTGTTCTTCTAAGTAACTGTTTACCATAAAGGCTCCAGAGATTAAAAGCATTACAGAGGCAGCTACAGACATCCATCTCCAACTCTTCTTTTTAGTGTTTAGTTGTATTGGTTTTGTAGATGTTTCTTCTTTGCTAAAGGCAAAATAACTAAACATTGCTTCATACTCTTGCAAATGTGGTGCAACATTACCAGAAGAAAAATAGTTTTTTAATGTTGCTTCTTCTTGCAAACTTGTTTCTGCGTTTAGATATTTTTCTAACAACTGTTCTATTCTAGATAATTCCATAATTGTGTTGTTTTATTAGTTCTTGTCTTATTGTTTTTCTTGCTCTAGATAATGCTACTCTCACTGCTGTCGGTTTTAAATCTAACATCTTACCGATCTCTTCAAAATCGTATTGTTCGATGTCTCTTAATTGTATGACCAACTTTTGCTGCTCAGGTAATTTCTCTATAAGCAAATGTACTTGGCTTACACTATCTTGTTGCTCTATCTTTTTTTCAAGAGCAGTATCTTTTTCTTTATAATTGCTATGAACCAATGTTAAATTAGAGGCTTGTTTTGATTTTAACCTGTCAAAACAATAATTTTTTGTCATGGTCATGGCAAATGCTTCTACATTTTTATACTCTGCTAACTTTTCTTTGTTTCTCCATAATTTAAAGTACAGTTCTTGCGTTGCATCTTCTGCTTCTTCAGTAGAAACAAGTAGCCTTTTGGCTAAACGAAAGACTTTGTCTTTAAAAGGTAAAACAGATTTTAAAAAGTCTGATTGATTCATTAGTTTTGGTTGATTAATAGTAAAAAACGTTATTTTTAATTGCTTTTACACCCTTACGACGACCGTAAATAATTTTTGTTACATCAATTTTTAAAAATGTACTATATTTATTTAAATTGCGTTAATAAATAAAATCCTCTAAACACAATTACACGAATGAGAAGCTATACTAAAGTACTTTTAATTTTTTTATTTTCTTTTGCATTGGTTAATTGTACTAAAGAAGATGAAATCCCTTCAGATGTAGAAATTAATGATTTTGTATGGAAAGCAATGAACGCTTATTATCTCTATCAAGATCAGATTCCAGATTTATCAGATAGAAGATTTAATAGTCAACCTCAATTAAATAGTTATTTAAGAGGTTTTGAAACCCCGAATGAATTATTTACCAGTTTAGTTTTTGATAGACCAACTACTGATAATAAATCTGTTTTAGTAGATGATTATAATACTATTACTACTCCTTCTATTAGAACTTCTGTAACTCACGGAATGGAATATGGTATTGTTGCTGTACCAGGAAGTACTACTGAGGTATTAGGATATGTACAATATATATTACCTAGTTCTGATGCTGCTAGCAAAAGTATTTCTAGAGGAGACTTTTTTTACGGAGTAAACAATACACAACTTACAAGAACTAATTATGAAACCTTATTAGAAGCAGCCAATTCTTATACTTTAAATATGGCTACTTTTGATGGAGTAACTGTAGAAGAAGATTCTGTAATTGTTGGAGGAATAAAAGTACCAAGAACAGTAGATTTGGCAAAAAGTGGATATACATATTCTCCTATTGCTCTTGAAAAAAACATTGTTTCTGGAGCTAATAATATTGGGTATCTTTTATATAACAACGACTTTTCTAATAATTATATCAACGATTTAAATAATAGCTTTTTGCAGTTTAAAAATCAAGGGGTTAATCAATTAATTTTAGATTTAAGATACAATATTGGTGGCGGTAGTTTTGTAAAGAACATCAATCAAATTGCAAGTATGATTACTGGACAATTTACCAATCAAACATTGGTTAAAGAACGTTGGAACAGCAAAGCACAACCTTGGTTTGAACAACATCAACCAGATTCTTTATTAACTAAATTTGCTACACATTTAAATCCTACTACTCCAATTAATAGTTTAGAGTTAACAGATCTGTATATTATTTTAAATGGTAGTTCATCGAGTATAGAACTTCTTATCAATTCTCTTAGAGCTCATATCAATGTTCATGTCATAAATAGTAGAGCTACTTTAGGAAATAATACAGGAGCAATCAGCTTATACAATTCAATTGATTATGATTTTATTGGAAGAAGTGAAAATCATACAACGGCAGTACAACCAATTGTATTGGAGTTTTTAAATAATAATGATGAAACTTTTGATAATGGATTTACTCCAGATATGAGAATTTGTGCACAAGAAGATATTTTAAACTTAGGGGAAATTGGAGAAACAACAGATCCTGTTTTGAATAGTGTACTTAACTTTATCAATACAGGCGCTACACCTCCACCGAATTGCAACCCCTTAAATTTTGAATTCTTGTTTAATTCTTTAAATAGACAAAGAATTGTAGATAACGGTGTGTTTATTAGACAAGATTTACCTAATACCAATTAATATATGTTTAAAAAAATCCTTTTATGTTGCTTTGCGCTTGCTTTTTTTTCTTGCTCAAAAACCAAAGTTGATACTCCAACAGATTTAGAAATAAATGATTTTTTATGGAAAGGACTCAATAGGTATTATTTATGGCAAGAAGATGTAACTAATTTATCTGATGTTCGTTTTTTAAACATTAATGAGTACAACTCTTTTTTAAGTAGTGAACCGAATCATAGTATCTTTTTTGAAAATTTATTGTACAAAAAAAATGTTGTAGATAAATGGTCTTGGGTTGTTTCTGATTATATCGCTTTAGAAAAAGCTTTTCAAGGAATTTCTTTACACAACGGAATGGAATTTGGATTGGTAAGTCAAAATGGTAGCACAACAGACCTTTTTGGCTATGTTAGATATGTATTACCAAATTCTAATGCTGCTGCAAAAAACATAAAACGTGGAATGCTATTCAATCAGGTAAATGGTACACAAATAACTTTAGACAATTATCGTAACCTTTTATTTGGATCTTCTAATTATACTTTGGGTTTAGCAGATTATAATAATGGTGTAATTAGTACTAATGGGAATACGGTGAGTTTGGAAAAGGTAGAATACCAAGAAAATCCAGTATTTATAACAAAAGTAATTAATGCAGGAAATAAAAAGATTGGATATATTTTATACAATAGTTTTACAAGTTCTTATGATGATGAATTAAATGCCGCATTTTTAACATTAAAAAATGAACAAGTAACACATCTAATTTTAGATTTACGCTATAATGGTGGTGGTTCGGTTAGAACAGCTGTTTATCTTTCTAGTATGATTACCGGGCAATTTCCAAATCAGTTATTTGCAAAAAAACACTTTAATAACAAGTTGCAAGCTGCATTTTCTAATCAAAGTTTAGTAGAAAATTTTGTCACTGAGATTGATAATGGAACAGTAAAAGAAGCAATCAATAGTTTACAATTAAATGATTTGGTTGTGATTACAACTGGTAGTTCTGCTTCGGCTTCTGAATTGGTAATTAACAGCTTAGATCCATATATAAATGTTACAACAATTGGAACCAGAACACGTGGTAAATATGCAGGCTCTGTTACTTTATATGATTCACCTAATTTTTCAAGAACCAAAGTAAACCCAAATCACAATTGGGCTATGCAACCTATTGTTCTAGAAATAAAAAACAAATTGGGTGAAAACGACAAAGATGGTTTTGATCCTAACATACCTTTATCAGAAGATTATGGTAATTTAGGACAAATTGGAGAACTTACAGATCCTTTACTTAATAGAGCTGTACAATTTATTACTACAGGTTCTAAAGGAGCTCATTTCTCTAAAAACAACTTACAGTTTATAGAAGTATCCAATTCTAAATTAGCACTTCCTACACAAAACAATATGTATATTGATTTAAACTAGGATTTTTTTCTAACCAACACATGAATTTTTCGTGTTCTAGAAGTAAAATCTTTCGAAAACTTTGTAGGATGCTTTTCTAATGGTGGAAATTGCTCTATCCAAATAGTATCTTTATTAATAACTCTTAATAATCCCGGTATTTTTATTTCTTTTCCTGCTCTTTTTAAAGTAAAATCTATCCAAAAAGGAGATTGAGTATAATCCACTTTGTAATACACTGGCATTCCGTATCCCATTTGCGAAAAATAGGCATTCTTATTATTCGAAAATTCGTATTCTACTTGCAGTTGTTTATCAATCCATTTTCCTTTTAAAGCAGTGTTTTTTTGACTAAATACATTTACACAAACAACCAGGGCAAGTGTTGTTAGTAATGTTGTTCTCATAGGTTTTGTTACTTATCTTTTTCTAAAATATCTGGTCTAAAATCGTTCATCATGTTTTCGTCTTTAGATTTTGCGTGCTTGTAGCCAGATTTCCACCATTTACGCATTAAATCTTTATCAAATATAAGAGAGTTGGTTGTTAAAACAGTTGGTGTATAATAGAGGTTTAACTGTACATCATTCTGTTTTGCAGATAGTTTTCCAATAGTAATATTATGTCGCTCTACATGTTCTAACATAAAATGAAAAGCGTCAAACAATAAAGCATAAGGATTTTTAGCTTTTAGTCTATTTATTTGCGTGATTTCTGTTTCTAAAATAATCACATCAACTTCTTTAGCACCGCGTTTTATAGCTTCTCTAATTGGTACCAAACAACCAAAACCACCATCGGCATATTGACAGCCGTTTTTTTCTAACAAACTCATAAAAGGGATGTAATTACAAGAAGCCCAAATCCAATCACAAAAATCATTGTAAGTGCATTCTCTTAAGGTTTTATATTCTATTTTATTCGTAGACAAATTAGAAACAGTAACCACTACTTCTAAATCGTTACGTATAATATTAAAGAACATTTCTTCCGTTACATTTTGGCGAATAAGCTTTTTTAAATTTTTACTTTCTCCAAAGGTTTTTCTCCCATTAATAAAGTTCCATAAAGTATTTAAATGATTGATGCTAATCACTTTTTCTCCATGTACTTTTTTGATGACAAAAGGATTGTTGCTAAAAATAGATTTTTGATTAACGTTGGTATACAACTCTTTCAACTCATCTACTTTTCCTAATGCTAAATGAGAAACCATTAAACTCCCAGTAGATGTCCCTATAAATAGATCATATTTCTTTTGTTGCTTTTTCAACAAATACTGGGCTACACCTCCAGCAAAAGCACCTTTGCTTCCACCACCAGAAATAACCAGCGCTTTTTTATGATAATCTATTTTGGGCATCGAATATATTTGAGGGAAGAAATTTATAAACTATTCGCTTTTAAATCAAGCAAAATTGTAAATTAGTCGCTCTAAAATTTATTTTTTTTAATATCTAAAATAGATATGGGATAAATAAGTCAACGATAACACACTATTAACGTATTGATTGTCTGTGAATCATAAAATTTTAAAAAGATGAAAAGAACCCTTTTATTAGTTTGTTTTGCATTAAGTATTATTTCTTGTAAACAAGAATATTTAGTGAGAAGTATTGAATCTGTTACGATTCAAAAAATGGACATTGATAGCACAAGTATTAGAGCTATTTATGCAGAGAATAAAGACGAGCTAATTTTTGCTGGTTCTCGTGGAGATATAGGACTCACTCAAGATGGAGGTAAAACTTGGCAAACTCAAGTAATAAAATACCAAGACTCTATTAGACCACATTTTAGAAGTATTGCCAAAACTTCTAAAAGTGTTTTTGCTTTATCTATTGCAAATCCGGCACTGCTTTATAAAATTAGTAACGGAAATTATGAGTTGGTATATAAAGAAGAACATGAAAAGGTTTTTTATGATGCCATGACTTTTCTAAATGATAAAGTAGGTATTGCCATTGGAGATCCAATTGGAGGCTGTACCTCTATTATTATGACACATGATGGAGGAAATACATGGAAAAAGATAGATTGCTCTAACTTACCAGAAGTTAATGATGGTGAGGCTTCTTTTGCAGCAAGTAACACCAATATAGCAACTTATAAAAATAATATTTGGGTCGTTACAGGAGGAACAAAAGCAAGAGTGTTAAAATCTTCTGATAAAGGTAAAACATGGAAAATTATTGATACGCCAATCATTCAAGGAAATGGACCGCAAGGAATTTACTCTGTAGATTTTTACAATGATAAAATCGGAATAGTAATTGGAGGAAGTTTCTCAGAACCTGATGGAAATATTGCAAATAAAGCAATTACCACAGATGGAGGTGAAACGTGGACATTAGTTGCTGATGGAAAGTCTCCAAATTATAAAAGTTGTGTACAATATGTTCCTGGTACTAAAGGAAAAGAAGTAATTGCTGTAGGTAAAACAGGTGTTTCTTTTTCTAATGATGGCGGAAGAACTTGGAAAGATATTAGCTCTGATGGCTACTATGCAATTCAGTTTGTAGATAATAATACTGCTTGGTTATCTGGACATCAAAAAATTGGAAAATTAATCTTAAAGTAATTTTCAATTAGAAAATGAAATCATTTTTTTCGATTGTTGTTATCGCTTTTTTATTGGTTGCTTGTAATAGTAAGACTATACTAGAAAAAGAATTCTCTTGCAATGCTACTACAGTTCCTAATGCAGAAAACGTTACTGACATTAAAAAACTATTTACAGTAAACATTCCTGCACATTGGAAAACCAATTTGTTTTATGACAACATGCAATCCTCTATTTATGCTGCTGATACAACGAAGCAATTAACAGAATCTGTTTTAGTAGATGTTACTCAGGTTAAAAGTGCTTATGTTTTTGATAAGCAATTTAAAGATCAATTAACACAAAACGATGCTAAATTGAATTTAAATAGTGAAAAACAATCGCAATTTCAATTTAAAAACAAACCTGCCTTCTACTCTATTTCTAAAGGAATGAAGGGAGATTTTTCATATCAAATTTTAAATATATTTATTCAGCAAAACAGTAATAGTTCTTATCATTTAAAAACAGAAGTGTATGGTGATACAGCTGTTAAAAAACGTCTTTGCAACGGAATAGCTATTCTTAATTCAATTCAAATACATGAAATTCAATAAACAACATATCATTGATAGATTTGTAAGTTATGTTACTATAGATACAGAATCAGATCCAACAAATCCTGCTTTTCCTAGTACCGAAAAACAATGGGATTTGGCTAAAATTTTAGCAAAAGAATTAGAAGATATCGGAATGAGTGATGTTACTTTAGATGAGCATTGTTACATCATGGCAACTTTACCTAGTAACCTAGATTACGAAGTGCCAACTATTGGTTTTGTTGCTCATATAGATACCAGTCCAGATTTTACTGGTGCTAACGTAAAGCCACAAATTCACGAAAACTACGATGGTAAAGACATTGTTTTAAATGCTGCAGAAAATATCATTTTGTCACCTAATTATTTTGAAGATTTACTACAATATAAAGGACAAACGATTATAACAACTGATGGAACAACTCTTTTAGGTGCTGATGATAAAGCCGGTGTTACCGAGATTGTTTCTGCGATGGAGTATTTAATCAATCATCCAGAAATAAAGCATGGAAAGATACGTATTTGCTTTACTCCTGATGAAGAAGTTGGTAAAGGTGCTCATTTATTCGATGTAGATAAATTTGGAGCTCAATGGGCTTATACAATGGATGGTAGCCAAATTGGTGAATTAGAATATGAAAACTTTAATGCTGCTGGTGCTAAAGTTACCATAGAAGGAAAAATTGTACATCCAGGGTATGCAAAAGGAAAAATGATTAATTCAATGTTAATTGCTAATGAGTTTATTAGTGCATTACCAAAAGAAGAAGTGCCAGAAAGAACAACTGGATATGAAGGCTTTTTTCACTTACATGACATGCATGGTACTGTTGAGAAAACAACCTTAGAATACATCATTAGAGATCATGATATGGAGTTGTTTTTAAAACGTAAATCTGATTTTGAAAACATTGCTACAACAATTAATCAAAATCTAGAAAAAGAATTGATTACGGTAGAAATTAAAGATCAGTATTACAATATGAAAGAAAAGGTAACGCCTGTTATGTATATTGTTGATATTGCAGAAGAAGCAATGAAAGATTTAGGTATTCAACCATTAATTAAAGCCATACGTGGTGGAACTGATGGTTCTCAGTTATCTTATAAAGGATTGCCTTGTCCAAATATTTTTGCTGGTGGACATAATTTTCATGGACGTTATGAATATGTGCCAGTTGAATCTATGATAAAAGCTTCCGAAGTGATTGTTACCATAGCACAAAAAGTAGCTCAAAAATTCAAATAATACAATTTTAAACAATTTGTTTTAATTTTTAATTTTTTATATAAAATTTAAACAATTAGATACATTTGTTGCCCAATTTAGAAATAGAAAAAATGAATAACGAAATTTTATTATCGCTAGCAGAAAAATACGGAAGTCCGTTGTATGTTTACGACACAGAAAAAATTACTTCTCAATTTAACAGATTAACCAACGCTTTTAAAAAGGTGAAACAGGTAAAGTTGAATTATGCTACAAAAGCGTTATCAAATATCAACATTTTAAAAGTTTTTAATCAGTTAGGTTCTGGATTAGATACAGTTTCTATTCAAGAAGTAAAACTAGGATTGGCTGCTGGTTTCTTACCTGAAGACATCATTTTTACGCCAAATGGTGTTTCTTTAGAAGAAATAGAAGAAGTAGCAAAACTAGGTGTGCAGATTAATATAGATAACTTATCTATTTTAGAATTGTTTGGACAAAAACACCCTACTACTCCTGTCTGTATTCGAATCAATCCACATGTAATGGCAGGTGGTAATAGTAAAATTTCTGTTGGACATATCGATTCTAAATTCGGAATATCAATTTACCAAGTGCCGCATATCAAACGTGTGGTAGAAAATACGGGAATGTGTATTAATGGAATTCATATGCATACTGGATCAGATATTTTAGATATCGATACTTTTATTCGAGCTACCGAAATTCTTTTTGATGTGGCTAGTCAATTTGAAAACTTAGACTTTATAGATTTCGGAAGTGGATTTAAAGTCCCTTATAAAGAAGGAGATATTGCTACAGATATTGAACAATTAGGAAAACAACTTACCAAAAGGTTCAACCAATTTTGTAAAGATTATGGTAAAGAATTAACTCTAATGTTTGAACCAGGAAAGTTTTTAGTTAGTGAATCTGGTTATTTTTTAGCTAAAGTAAATGTAATTAAACAAACTACATCTACTGTTTTTGCTGGGGTTGATAGTGGTTTTAATCATTTAGTAAGACCTATGATGTATGATTCTTATCATCATATCACTAACATTTCAAACCCTAAAGGAAGAGAACGTTATTATTCTGTGGTAGGATATATTTGTGAAACAGATACGTTTGGAACTAACAGAAGAATTAATGAAATTACAGAAGGAGATATCTTATGTTTTAACAATGCAGGAGCTTATTGTTTTTCAATGGCATCCAATTACAATTCTAGATACAAACCTGCAGAAGTAATGCTACATAATGGTGTAGATTACCTAATTAGAAAAAGAGATACTTTTGAAGATATTCTAAAAAATCAACAAATTATTGAGTTATCTTAAACTTAAAGTGGATTTTTAAAAATTACTATTAAAAATCCACTTTATTTTTTGTCATTTCAAAATATAACATACATTTGTAGCATGAATACTACAAAAGCAATAGCAATTTCTACGACCACTACTTCTGTAGAGGCTTTTGCTATGTTTGTTATTCTTACCATCACTACCATCATTACGATTACCCTTTAGGGGTATATTTTAGCACATATTATCATAGGTTATATTTATTGTTTTGTAAAAACAAAACGAGATAAATAGCAATACATTTTTTTCCAATTATTTTATCATTTATAAAATGAAAGTTTTAAAATTTGGAGGTTCTTCTGTGGCTAATGCAGACTCCATACAAAAAGTAGTATCTATAATTAAAGAAGTTTCAAGCGAACAAAAAATAGCAGTAGTTGTTTCTGCTTTTGGTAAAACAACTGATAATTTGCTGCGTGCAGCTAGCTTTGCCATACAAAATAAAGCATATCATGAATTGTTGAACTCTATTGAAAATCATCATATTGAGGTAGTTAAAGAGCTTATTCCTATTCACCAACAAAGTGCGCTTATTAGTAGTGTTAAAAAGATATTTAACAACTTAGAAGTTTTATTAGAAAGCTGTCATCAATTAGAAGAATTAACTCCGAAAACACTAGCAAAAATAGTAGGTCAAGGAGAATTACTTTCCTCTTTTATTATAGCTAAAGCAGCTGAAATTTCTGGTTTAAATGCATTGTATAAAGATAGTAGAGCGCTAATTGTAGCCAATGGAAGCTATCAAAATGCTACTGTGAATTTTGAATTAACCAATAATAATTGTACTGATTATTTTAATAATACATCTGCACAAATAACCGTTTTACCAGGGTTTATTGCAGCTACTACAGATAATGTTATGACAACGTTAGGTCGTGGAGGATCTGATTATTCTGCAGCCATTTATGCAGCAGCTTTATCTGCAAAAGAATTACAAATATGGACGGATGTTAGTGGTATGTTTACAGCAAATCCAAGCATTGTTAAACAAGCGTTTCCTATAGCCCAAATTTCATATCAAGAAGCGATGGAATTGTCACATTTTGGAGCCAAAGTAATTTATCCACCAACCATACAGCCAGTCCTCGAAAAAGAGATTCCTATTGTAATTAAAAACACCTTCTCTCCTACTGATAATGGTACAATAATTACTAAAAAAAGTGCTGCTAATAAACCTGTAAAAGGAATAAGTTATATTGATAGAATTTCTTTATTAACTCTAGAAGGAAGCGGAATGATTGGCGTCCCTGGTTTTTCTAAAAGATTGTTTGAAACGTTATCAGCAAAAAACATAAATATTGTACTTATTACACAAGCTTCATCAGAACATTCTATCTGTATTGGTATCTATTCTGATGATGTTGATATTGCTACAAAAGCGATCAATACCACTTTTGAAATTGAAATTAATCAACGAAAAGTGCAACCAGTTCTTGTAGAATCTGATTTGGCAATTTTAGCTTTAGTTGGAGATAACATGAAGAGTCACCAAGGCTTAAGCGGAAAAATGTTTAGTGCTTTAGGGAAAAATAATGTAAATATTAGAGCAATTGCTCAAGGTGCATCTGAGAAAAATATATCTGCAGTTGTCAATAAATCTGATGCAAAAAAAGCTCTAAACACATTACATGAACGGTTTTTCGAAAAGCAATTAAAACAATTAAACTTATTTGTTACTGGTGTAGGAAATGTAGGTGAACGCTTTTTAAGTCAACTACAACAACAGCAAAACTACTTAAAAGAGCAGCTACAGTTAAACTTAAGAGTGATTGGAATCTCAAATTCTAAAAAAATGTATTTTGATGAAAATGGTATTGATTTATCAAATTGGAACGAACAATTGTTACAAGGAGAAGCTTCTGGTTTAGAATTGTTTTTAGATAAGATTACTCAATTAAATTTGCGTAATAGCGTGTTTATTGATAATACAGCCAATGAGCAAGTTGCGAATATGTATGAAAAATACCTGAAGAAAAGTATAGCTGTTGTTACTTGTAATAAAATTGCTTGTGCATCCAATTTAGAAAACTATAAAACATTAAAAAGAGTAGCTAAAAAATACAATGCTTCTTTTTTATTTGAAACCAATGTTGGTGCTGGACTCCCAATTATTGATACATTAAAAAGCTTAATTGCTTCTGGTGATCGAGTACACAAGATTCAAGCCGTATTATCTGGAAGTTTAAATTATATATTTAATAATTTTAATGACAAAACTACTTTCCATGATGTAGTAAAAGCAGCACAAGATGAAGGTTATACAGAACCTGATCCAACGATTGATTTAAGCGGAATTGATGTGGCACGTAAAATTTTAATTTTAGCTAGAGAAAGCGGATTTGAACTAGAATTAACTGATATTGAAAATAAAGCTTTTTTACCTGAAGATAGTTTGCGTACAAACTCTAATGAAGATTTTTATCAATCATTAGTTACTAATGAAGCGCATTTTCAGCATTTATTTAAGCAAGCAAACGATACGAACTCTCGTTTAAAATATGTTGCTGAATTTACAAATGGAAAAGCAACAGTTGGTTTACAACATATTTTACCAGAACATCCTTTTTATAATTTAGAAGGGAGCGATAATATTGTATTGTTTTTTACAGACAGATATCCTTTACAACCACTGCAAATTAAAGGAGCTGGAGCTGGTGCAGATGTAACAGCTTCTGGAATATTTGCTGATGTAATACGAATTGGAAATTTATAATTATGAATGAGATAACACTTTTTACTCCTGCAACCATTGCTAATATTTCTTGTGGATTTGATGTTTTAGGCTTGTGTTTAGAAACAGTTGGAGATCAAATGACAATTAGAAAAACAACTTCTAAAGGAATTAAAATTACCCAAATTATTGGTCAAGATTTACCACTCGAAACTAAAAAGAATGTTGCAGGTGTAGCGGCTTTAGCACTGCTAGAAAATATAGATACCACATTAGGTTTTGAAATAGAAATCACTAAAAATATAAAACCCGGTAGCGGTATTGGAAGTTCTGCTGCTAGTGCTGCTGGTGCTGTATTTGGTATAAATAAATTGTTAGGAGAACCTTTTTCTAAACAAGAATTAGTAGCTTTTGCCATGCAAGGAGAAAAGTTAGCTAGTGGTAGTGCACATGCAGATAATGTTGCTCCTGCCCTTCTTGGTGGCTTTACTTTAATTAGAAGTTATCATCCATTAGACATTATTAAGCTCGAAACTCCAAAAGAATTATATGCAACAGTTATACATCCGCAAATAGAATTAAAAACAGCGGATGCTAGAGCAGTTTTAAAGAAAAAAGTTTCTTTAAAAGAAACAGTTGTTCAATTAGGTAATCTTGGTGGACTCATTAGTGGTTTGTATACCAGTGACTATAATTTAATTGGACGCTCTTTACATGACGAGATTGTAGAACCTTCTCGTGCTATTTTAATACCTGAATTTGAAAATGTGATTTACAATGCCAAAAGAGCAGGTGCATTAGGTGGTGGAATTTCAGGTTCTGGCCCGTCAATTTTTGCATTAAGTAAAGGAAAGGAAGCAGCAAATCAGGTAGCAAAAGCCATGGCAAAAACCTATGCTCATTTAGCCATAGATTTTGATGTTCATGTATCTCAAATAAATACTGAAGGCATCAAAATTATATCATAAACTAATCAATAAAAACAGTAAAAATGAACTATTATAGTTTACATCATAAATCACCAAAAGTGTCTTTTAAAGATGCAGTAATTAACGGAATTGCTCCAGATAGAGGCTTGTATTTTCCGGAAAACATTTCACCTTTAAATCAAGAGTTTTTTAATCATATTGAATACTTTTCTAATGAAGAAATTGCATATGAAGTCATTCAACAATTTGTTGGAGAAGCGATTCCAAAAGAAACATTAAAACAGATCATTAAAGAAACTATTGATTTTGAATTTCCAATTGTTCCAATTAGTCAAGATGTAAGTTCGTTAGAATTGTTTCATGGACCAACAATGGCTTTTAAAGATGTTGGAGCTAGATTTATGGCTAGGTGTTTAGGTGAATTTAATAAAACAAATAATCAAAAAGTAACTGTATTAGTAGCAACCTCTGGAGATACTGGAGGTGCTGTTGCTGATGGTTTTTTAGATGTTAAAGGTGTAGATGTTGTTATTTTATACCCAAGTGGAAAAGTAAGTGATATACAAGAAAAACAACTCACAACTTTAGGTAAAAACATTACTGCTTTAGAAGTAGATGGCACTTTTGATGATTGCCAAGAAATGGTAAAAACAGCTTTTCTAGATGCAGAAATATCTAGAACATTAACATCTGCAAATTCTATAAATGTTGCCCGTTGGTTACCACAAATGTTTTATTTCTTCTTTGCCTATAAGCAATTAAAAAATAAGGATAAAGAGTTGGTTTTTTCTGTTCCAAGTGGAAACTTTGGTAATATCTGTGCTGGTATTATGGCTAAAAAATTAGGATTGCCTGTAAAACACTTTGTAGCTGCTACAAATAGTAACGACACAGTTCCAAACTATTTAGAACACGGAAAATATACTCCAAAACCTTCTAAAGCTACTATCTCTAATGCGATGGATGTTGGCAATCCAAGTAATTTTATTCGCATTCAAGAATTGTTTGCTAATGATATTAATTTACTTAAAAAAGAATTTTCCTCGTATTCTTTTTCAGATGTTGAGACAAAAAATGCTATGAAAGAAATAAAGGAAAAAGCTAACTATATTGCAGATCCACATGGTGCTGTAGGGTATTTAGGTGCGACACAATATTTAAAAGAACATAAATCAGCTAATTGTGTCTTTTTAGAAACAGCACATCCAGTAAAGTTTTTAGATATTGTTAAAAGTACTTTAGAAACTGAAATAGAGATTCCGTTTCAAATTCAAGTATTACTACATAAAAAGAAAGTAGCTAAAAAAATTTCTAGTTATGAAGAATTAAAAAGTCATTTAAATGCTGATTGATTTTAACTGTTTTTCTATTTTCGTTAATGAATTGTATAAAAGAATAAAATGAAGAATTTAAACCATTATGTAGCCATTTATAAAGAGCAATTAAATAAAGGAGATATCTTGATTGCTTATAATGAATTGGTAAAGTTTGTAATGAAATTACGAATAGGTTTTATTAAAAAGCTATCAGAACATTATTCATTTACAGGTATTTTACATGGTTATATGGATTATACCTATTTCTATTATACAAACGATTTCTTAAAATCAAAAAAGTTAAAGTTAGGCTTGGTATTAAACCATGTAGAAATGAGGTTCGAAATTTGGCTTTTAGGAAATACAATTCAGGTTCAAAAAACATATTGGAAATTACTTAAAGATACTAAATGGAATATGGACAAAACAGAAATGCCACAATATTCTATAATAGAGCTAATTATTGATCCTAACCCTAATTTTGATGATTTATCTACGTTAACAGAACAATTAGAAAATCAATTGGTTGAAAAGTCTAAAGAAATTATAGAGACTATTGAGATGTTGTAATTAAATTTGTGTGTTATTTTCTTAAATAATTCCTTTATCAAAAAGCGAAAAAGGCCTCTTTATATATTCTAAAAATTCCCTATTTTCGAATTTCCAAAACCACGTAAATGAAAGTATGTATTGCAGAGAAACCAAGTGTAGCGAGAGAAATTGCTAATATCTTAGGTGCCAATACGAAACGAGACGGATATTTTGAAGGTAACGGTTATGCAGTTACTTATACTTTTGGTCATTTATGCACATTATTAGAGCCTAAAGATTATAAACCTCACTGGAAAAGTTGGGATTTAAACAATTTGCCAATGCTTCCAGAAAGGTTTTCTACCAAAGTTACAGATGATGCTGGAATTCAAAAACAATATAAAATTGTAAAAGAATTATTTGACAAAGCAGAAGTAATTATAAATTGTGGGGATGCGGGACAAGAAGGAGAATTGATTCAGCGTTGGGTTATTAACCAAAGCAATTATACCGGAAAAGTACAACGTTTATGGATTTCTTCTTTAACAGAAGAAGCTATTAAAGAAGGTTTTGAAAATTTAGAGGAAGCTTCTAAATATGATAATTTATATTATGCAGGCTTCTCTAGAGCTATCGGAGATTGGTTGTTAGGTTTAAATGCAACACGTTTGTATACAGTAAAATTTGGCGGTTATAAACAAGTTTTATCTATTGGTAGAGTGCAAACACCTACATTAGCAATGTTGGTAAATCGCTATAAAGAAATAGAAAATTTTAAACCACAACCTTATTGGGAACTACAAACGACCTATCGTAATACTAATTTTAGTTATGAAGAAGGGCGTTTTTTAAAGAAAGAAGACGGAGAAATTCTAGCTAATAAAGTTAAAGAAGCTGATTTTGAAATTGTTTCTGTTACCAAAAAGAAAGGAAAAGAATACGCTCCAAAGTTATTTGATTTAACAGGTTTACAAGTATATTGTAATAATAAGTTTGGTTTTTCTGCGGATGAAACCTTAAAAATTGTCCAGAAGCTTTACGAGATGAAAGTGGTTACTTATCCAAGAGTTGATACCACTTTTTTACCTAATGATATTTACCCGAAAGTGGCTGGTATTCTAAGCAAACTAACTAATTACAGTAAACTTACAACACCTTTATTAGGAGCAAAAATTAAAAAATCAAAACGTGTTTTTGATGATAAAAAGGTAACAGATCACCATGCAATTATCCCAACTGGAATACAAACCAATTTACAATACAATCAACAGCAAGTATATGATATTATTGTAAGACGTTTTATTGCGGTTTTTCACCCTGATTCTGATGTTTCAAATACCTCTGTAATTGGAAAAGCTGCAGAAGTTCCTTTTAAAACTACTGGTAAAGAAATTATAACCAAAGGATGGCGTGTCGTATTTGAATCTGAAGAAACAGCGGTTAAAAAAGAGTTGAATAAGCAACTTACCTTACCATCTTTTGAAAAAGGTGAAAAAGGACCACACGAGCCTTCATTTTTAGAAAAAGAAACCAAACCTCCTAGAAATTATACAGAAGCCTCTTTATTAAGAGCTATGGAAACTGCGGGGAAACAAGTAGATGATGATGAGATGCGAGAATTAATGAAGGAAAATGGTATTGGAAGACCTTCTACGAGAGCAAGTATTATAGAAACTCTTTTTAGAAGAAAATATATTGAACGTAAAAAGAAATTGGTGGTCCCTACTCAAACCGGAATTCAACTAATTGATTTAATAGACAATGAGCTCTTAAAATCTGCTGAATTAACTGGACGTTGGGAAAAGCGTTTGAAAGAAATTGAACGTGGAGAATTTAATGCGGGAACTTTTATAAAGAATATGAAAGCCATGGTAGATCAATTGGTATATGAAGTACGATCTAGCAAAGCTAAAATTCGAATTTCTCATGAAAACACAATTGCAGAAAAGTCAAAACAACCAAAAGCAAAAACAAAATCAAAATCTAAAAAAGAAGTTGCAGGAAAGACATGTCCAAAATGTAATAAAGGACAATTATTAAAAGGATCTAAAGCTTTTGGCTGTTCTGAATACAATAAAACCTGTGATTTTATTTTACCATTCTCTTTTTTGGAAAAGAAGATCTCAGAAAATCAATTTATTCGCTTATTAGATAAAGGATGTACAACAAATCTAAAAGGTTTTAAAACTGATGCAGGTAAAGTTGAAGGTTTGGTTCGTTTTGATGATGACTTTAAACTAAAGTTAGAACCAAAAAAAGCGGCAGTAACAAACGAAATTAAACAATCTTCTAGCGATGATAAAATAACTTGTCCTAAATGCAATAAAGGAACAGTGCTTAAAGGTAAAACAGCCTATGGCTGTTCTGGGTATAAAGCAGGTTGTAATTTTGTTTTCACATTTGCTGATATAAAAAAAATCGCCAATGGACAACCATTGACGAAAGATCTTGTATTGAAAATTATCAGTGCTTAAATAAAATTGATAACCTATTTTTTATTCCTGAAACATTTTGATTGTATAATCTAGTAAAGCGGTATCTCCTACCTTTCCATGGCCAGGAATCACTTTTTTAATCTCTGGGAAAGTTGTTTTTACTTTTTGAACTGTTGCAGACCAAGTAGCAACATTTGCATCACCTAAATACCCTTTTCCTGCTGTTAAAGATTTTATCAAACAACCGCCAAAAAGTACTTTTTCATTTTCTATATAGCTTACCGTGTTGTCTTTTGTATGTCCTTCTCCAAAAAACTGCGTGATTACATTGTTGCTCCCCAAACTCAACTCTAAACGATTATCAAAACCATGTAATGGAACTGTTACACTATCTTTTTTTGCTAGTGTTATCGTTAAATTATTCGCATAAGATGGAATACTTTGTTGATGAAAAGCATGCAATCCACCTAAACAATCGTCATGAAAGTGATTCACCACTACTCCACTTAACCGAGCTTTTTTCTCTTTTTCTATCCATCTGATTAATTCTTTAGAAACAGTATCATTGGTTGGAGTATCAAAGACCAAAGCTTCGTTATTCGAAATATAGATCATTCCATTACAGCCTACTTTTCCAAAGCTATCAGTTTGTAAATAACTTTTGTGTTTAAAAACAGACGGAGTAATTTGCTCAATAATTAAGCTTTCTGTTTTGTATACAATTGGAGACTCTTTTTTGTTTTTACAACTAATCATTGTAGTTACTAATACCACAATGATTAGTTGAAATGCAATTTTTTTCATGTATTATTTATTGAATAGTTTAAAACTAATTAATCATCTATGTTTGGCAATACTAAATCGTCTAATACACTTTTCTTAGCCATCATTTTTTCGATAGCATCAGCAGTTCTTGGTGCATCAGCAGAAAGGTTAACAGGACCATTTTTAGTTACTAAAATATCGTCTTCAATTCGCACAGCGATTCCCCACCATTTTTTATCACATTTACTTCCTTCTGGAATGTAAATACCAGGCTCCATACTTAAGACCATATTTTCTTTAAAAATAGTATAGTTTCCTGGATCGTGTACATCTAAACCAATGTGATGAGAAGTTCCATGAGGAAAATACAAATGTCTTTCATTTACAGACTTTATAATTCCAAGTTTTACCAAACCTTCATTGATAATTTTACGAGCTGTTTGCCCTGGCTTACTAATACGACCTCCAATAATATATTCTTTAATTCCAGCTTCTTGTGCTTTATAAACTAAATCATAAATAGCTCTTTGTTCTTTAGAAAACTTTCCATTAGCAGGAATGGTACGAGTTACATCGGCAGTGTAACCACGATACTCTGCTCCTAAATCCATTAAAACCAAATCTTTATCTAATTTAGTCTTGCTGTTTTCTGTATAGTGTAAAATACAGCCATTATTTCCTCCTCCAACAATTGAAGGGTAACCTTCGTATTCTGCACCATACTTTTTATAAACAAACTCATGAACTCCTTGCACTTCTGTTTCTGACATATTTGGGTGCATTGCTTTCATAACTTCGATTTGTCCCATTGCAGAAATTCGTACCGCTTTCTTTAACAACTTTAGTTCTTCTTTTGTTTTTACTTCTCTTAAAGTGGCCATAATACCTCTAATAGCCTTTGTATCAATATTGGTTGCTACTTTAATGTTTTTATCTGAAGCAGGAATCTTATCAGAACTAGATTTATATCCTACTTTTTGTTTAAACTGTGCTATTAAATCATATAAATCTGCGCGATCTCTTTTATTGTCTCTTACATCATTTTTAAAGTCTGTAAAAATAATCTTGTCAAATTTTGAAAAATCTATAGACAAGTTCACAAAGTCTTCTCCGTTAAAAGCATTCTGTATTCCTAAGGTTTTTTGCACACCTTTTACACCCAATCGATAACCATTCCACATTTCTGCCATAGCATTTCTCTTTTGAACATAAAATAACTCAGAATAATTTCCTTTGTCTGATTTTTGCTCTTCAGAAAAAATCAAAATCACAGCATTAGGTTCTCTATATCCTGTTAAGTAATAAAAATTAGGATCTTGATGGTAAACATAATCTACATCATTAGCCCTGTTTCTTACTGCATTTGCAAAAAATACAGCCACAGAATTTTTAGGCATTTTAGCACGTAGAGCTTCTCTCCTTTCTTTATGAAATTCTTTAGATAAAAAATCAGTTGGTAAATCTTTTCTTTGGGAAAAGCCAATAGTTGAACTTAGTAACAATGCTGCTACTATTATTCTTTTTAAAAACATATCTTTAGGTGTTATCGTTGATTTCTCAAAAATAGCATTTTATCTAAAAAACAATTTTAATTTATGTTAATATTAACAAAACATTAGCTAATAAAGTTATAGCTAATTGTATGGCTAAAGAGCTTATAATTGTTCAAATTTCAATACATTAGCAAAAATTATAAAGAACAACTAAAACATATATAAAAGAATGAAAAATACTGCATTAACACATGTGCACGAAGCTCTTGGTGCAAAAATTGTTCCTTTTGCTGGTTATAATATGCCTGTATCTTATGAAGGAGTTAATATTGAACACGAAACTGTTAGAAATGGCGTTGGGGTTTTTGACGTGAGTCATATGGGAGAGTTTTTGGTTGAAGGTGAAAATGCCTTAGCATTAATTCAGAGAGTTACTTCTAACGACGCTTCTAAATTAGCAATTGGAGATGCTCAATACAGCTGTTTTCCTAATGATAATAACGGAATTGTTGATGATTTAATTTGTTATAGAATTAAAGAAAACACATATATGTTAGTAGTAAATGCTTCAAATATTGAAAAAGATTGGGCATGGATTTCTAAACATAATGAAGATTTTGGAGCTACATTAAGAAATGTTTCTGACGACTATTCATTATTAGCTATTCAAGGACCAAAAGCTGTTGAAGCCATGCAATCATTAACTTCTGTAGATTTATCTACTATCAAATTCTATACTTTTCAAGTAGCTGATTTTGCTGGAATGGATAATGTGATTGTTTCTGCAACTGGATATACTGGATCTGGTGGTTTTGAAGTATATGTAAAAAATGAAGATGTAGAGCAACTTTGGAATAAAGTATTTGAAGCTGGTACAGATTTCGGAATTAAACCAATTGGATTGGCTGCAAGAGATACCTTACGTTTAGAAATGGGATATTGTTTGTATGGAAATGATATTGACGATACAACTTCTCCTATTGAAGCTGGTTTAGGTTGGATTACAAAGTTTACTAAAGACTTTGTGAATTCTGAAAACTTATTAGCACAAAAAGAAAATGGAATTACTCGTAGATTGGTTGCTTTTGAATTGACAGAAAGAGGAATTCCTAGACAAGGTTATGATATCGTTGATGCTGAAGGAAATACAATTGGAAAAGTAACTTCTGGTACCATGAGTCCTTCTTTAGGTAAAGGAATTGGTTTAGGTTATGTAAATAGACCTCATACGAAAAGAGAAACACAAATATTCATTCAAATTCGTAAGAAAGCAGTTCCTGCTGTAGTTGTTAAACTGCCTTTTTACAAAGGATAATATCAAAAATAGAATAATTAAAAAAGGTCATTGAAATTCTCAATGACCTTTTTTTATATTATATAATACTCCTATTTAATTTCTAAACTTATTACTTCTTACAATGTTTTTTAGATGTTTTTTTAAGTCGTTTCCTGCGTCATATACCATCTGTTCATTACTAGGAAACTTTACAGCTCTTAAGACAATCATATCTAAGAAGGTCTTAGTCAAAGCTCTTTTATCTCCATTATAAGTAGCATAATGATGTTCAAATACAAAACCACTTTTTATGGGAAAGGTTTTTAATAATTGCTTAGATGCAAAATCGGTATATTTTACTTGCCCAGCAACTTCTGCAGATTTGAATTGAGTAAATTGATACAATTCACATTTTACATTCACCATTTTATCTACTTTAATCTTTTTCCCATTTTTATCAATTACTTGATGACCGTCTTTATCTAATAAATATTCCCAACCATCCTTTATTTGTCTTTCTTTTACAAACTGTTTTTCACGAATTTGCTCTGGAGAAATATTGATTTCTCTTAGTGTTAATTCTAGTCCATAATCATACCTAAAGTTTTTATCTTTTACGCTATGATATACTGTCCATAAATCATCAAAACCATAAGTGTCAATATTTAACAAGTCTCTAGACAATCTTTTCGGAATAATTTTTCTTGTTTTATTTTTCATAGAAACCAATACATAATCAGTTCCTTTGGCATGTGCTTCTTCTATTAAACTTCTAGTGTTTCTGTAATTTGGAGTAATTTTATCTAAATAGATCAAATCATCATAAGCCTTTCTATAATCGTACTTATTGCTTGAGTTGTCTAGTAAACCTTTCGCTTTGCTATACAATAAATCTGATAATTTAGTCTTAGCAGAAATAATATCAGAAGAATAATCTTTAAACTTAAATTTTGCTTCTTTTCCATTAGATAAATAACGTAAAGGCATTAATGGTTTAATCAATTCTTGTCTGTAGTTCAATGCTTGATACAAATTAAAAATACGTTCTAAGCTTTCTGGATTTCCTTCTTTTTTTAAGAATTTTATACGAGATAAGTCCTTTTCAGTTGCTTTTTTAAAAGCATCTTCTAGCATTGGAATATAAGGTTGATTTCCTTTCTTTGTTTTATTACTTCTTAAATGTTTTACAGCCAAAGCAATTGCCTTATCATAATCTCCTGAGTTGATGGCTTCTTGGGTTGTTTTTACACTACTACAAGCAGTTATTATGAGTAGTGCAATAACGAAATAGATAATTTTTTTCATCAAAATTTAGTTTAGCTTTCTAATTAACAATTAGGATGCCAAAATTACAAAAAAATCAATCTTTTTTAAAGATTTATTGTATTGATGATGTATTTAATATTGTGCGGGTATTTTAGCCATTTCTGCATTGAAAAAAGCATGAAAATGCTCAAAATCACGTTCCATATTATCTGTTAAATAATAAGGTTCAGAAATAACGATCTCTTTTTTGCTAAAATCTAAAGCTGTCATTACTACTGGTACATTTGCTCCTTTAGCAATATAATAAAAACCTGTTTTCCACTTCTCTACCTTTGCACGAGTACCTTCTGGAGATAAAGCCAATCGAAATTCTTCTTTACTATCAAATATTTTTACAATAGAATCTACCAAGTTATTGCTTTTAGAACGATCTACAGGAGCGCCTCCTAACCATCTAAAAATAAATCCAAAAGGAGGTTTAAAAAGTGAGTCTTTGCCTATAAAATTAATTTTAACGTTCGCTGAATTCCTTGCAAGCATACCAATAGGAACATCTTGCCAACTTGTATGAGGAGCAGCGATAATTACATATTTTTTTAAATCTTCTGGAAAGCGATTTACCAATTTCCATCCTAAAATTTTAGAAAAAATAAATTTTGAAAGCATTCTGATTCTTTTTGTAAAGTTCAATAATACACTTTTTAAAAGATATATCGTTAAAACTTAGAGAATATTCGTAATATTAAATTTTAAACCTTAACTCATGAAAATGAAACAACTTCTTTTTATGCTGCTTTTTACAAGTATTTCAATGTATGGGCAAAACTCTTTAGAGCAATTCGGGAAAGTTTTTCCAATTGAAAAATCGGATTTATCACTACAAAAAGACAAAGTATATAAAGTAATTTTTGACGTATTTAAAGACCAAAAAAAGAAACATAGAATAAACCCTTCTGTTGTTACCGTTGCTCGCTATATAAAAATGCATGTACAGCAAGGCGTACCACAAGAAAATTTAAAAATTGCCTTGGTTTTACATGGTGCAGCCACAAAAAATGCATTGAGTAATACTGCTTATAAAAAAAGATATGGAAAAGAAAACCCAAATTCGGCACTTTTAGATGCCTTAAAACAAGCAAATGTTGATATATTTGTATGTGGACAATCTCTGTATGCAAAAGGTTTTAAAGAAAAAGATACTTCAAAAAGTGTACAAGTTTCATTATCAGCTTTAACAGCGTTGGTTCATTATCAATCTGAAGGATATCATCAAATCAATTTCAATTAATTTCTATGACAGAATTTATCATTTCTATTGCTTCTATCGCCATTGGTGTTTTTTTAGGTCAATATTTATCTAAATTAAAATTTGAAAAAGAAACTTCTACTCTAGAAGAAAGGCAACGTATTTCTGAAACCCAAAAAGCCGCTTTAGAAAAACAATTAGACAATGCAGCCAAAGAACAAGAAAACATCAGAAAAGAAAAAGAGCAATTGGTCATTGAAAATACCAAGCAATTTGCAGAGCTAGAAGCTCTAAAAGAGAAATTGAACGATAATAAAGAAGAAGTTGAAAAATTGCAAGAAAAGTTTACCAAAGAGTTTGAAAATTTGGCTAACAAAATACTAGACGAAAAGTCGACAAAGTTTACTGAACAAAACAAAGAAAACATCAAAACGATTTTAAATCCTTTGCAAGAAAAAATAAAATTGTTTGAAGACAAAGTAGACAAAACACACAAAGAAAGTATAGACTATCACGCAGCTTTACGCCAACAAATTTTAGGGTTAAAAGAGTTGAATTTACAAATGAGTAAAGAAGCTATCAACCTTACAAAAGCCTTAAAAGGCGATAGTAAAACTCAAGGTAATTGGGGTGAATTAGTATTAGAAAGAGTTCTTGAAAAGTCTGGTTTAGAAAAAGATAGAGAGTATCATATGCAGCAAAGCTTTACTACAGAAGAAGGCAAGAGAGTATTACCAGATGTTGTAATTAACTTACCAGATAACAAAAAAATGATTGTTGATTCTAAAGTTTCTTTAACTGCTTATGAACAATTTGCAAATACAGATGATGAAGTAGAAAAAGAACGCTTCTTAAAAGAACATGTAGCTTCGTTAAAGCGTCATGTAGATCAATTAAGTGAAAAGAAATACGAAGATCTGTATAAAATTGATTCACCAGACTTTGTTTTATTATTTGTACCCATAGAACCTGCATTTGCTGTAGCATTAAATTTTGATACTACTTTATATAACAAAGCCTTTGAGAAAAATATTGTCATTGTTACTCCTACTACATTATTAGCTACATTGAGAACTATAGATACCATGTGGAATAATGAAAAACAGCAGCGAAATGCTATAGAAATTGCAAGGCAAGCTGGCGCTTTGTATGATAAATTTGATGGACTCTTAAAAGACTTAATAGGTATTGGTAAAAAAATAGATGCATCTAAAACAGATTACAATGCTGCAATGAATAAATTGGTTGAAGGAAAAGGAAATCTTATTACGAGTGTGGAAAAAATTAAAAAACTGGGCGCAAAAGCAAAAAAATCTTTACCAGATGCAATTTTAGATAGAGCTAATGACAACTCATAAAAAAAGCAGCCTTTTGGCTGCTTTTTTTATTTATTTAAATTGTGATTTACATTACAAATAAACGTCTTGCACTCATCATCTCTTCTACTCTTTCTCCTATTTCTGCTAATGCTTCATCATTGTCATGGTTTTGAATTGCTTCATCAATAAAGTCAACTACTTGTTGCATATCTTGTTCTTTTAATCCACGAGTAGTTACCGCAGCAGTACCGATACGAATTCCAGAAGTTACAAACGGACTCTTATCATCAAAAGGAACCATGTTTTTATTTACCGTAATTTCCGCTTTTCCTAAGGCAATTTCTGCATCTTTACCAGAAATATCTTTATTTCTTAAATCGATTAGCATACAATGATTGTCTGTTCCTCCAGAAATAATATGATATCCTTTAGCAACAAATGCTTCTGCCATAGCAGCGGCATTTTCTTTTACTTGAATTTGGTATTCTAAAAACTCATCAGTTAATGCTTCTCCAAAGGCAACAGCTTTAGCAGCAATAACGTGTTCTAAAGGCCCACCTTGATTTCCTGGGAATACCGCAGAATTAATTAAAGTAGACATCTTTTTTAATTTTCCAGATTTTAATTTCAATCCAAACGGGTTTTCAAAATCTTTTCCAATCATAATCATTCCACCTCTTGGTCCACGTAAAGTTTTATGGGTAGTAGTAGTTACAATATGACAATGTGGTAACGGATCGTTTAAAATTCCTTTTGCAATTAAACCTGCTGGATGAGAAATATCTGCCATTAAAATAGCACCAATGCTATCGGCAATTTCTCTAAACTTTTTAAAATCGATATCTCTAGAATAAGCAGAAGCTCCAGCAATAATTAATTTAGGCTGATGCTTTTTTGCTTGTTCTTCTAAATGATTGTAATCAATATATCCAGTTTCTTTATCTACTCCGTAAAAAACAGGATTGTATAATTTCCCTGAAAAGTTTACTGGAGAACCGTGAGTTAAATGTCCACCGTGAGATAAATCAAAACCTAGAATGGTATCACCAGGTTGTAAACAAGCGGCAAAAACTGCTGTATTTGCTTGAGATCCTGAGTGAGGTTGTACATTAACATATTCTGCACCGAACAATTCTTTAGCTCTATCAATAGCTATTTGCTCAATAACATCTACAACTTCACATCCACCATAATAACGTTTACCTGGGTAACCTTCAGCATATTTATTGGTTAAAATAGAGCCTTGAGCTCTCATAACTTCATCACTTACAAAGTTTTCTGAAGCGATCAATTCTAACCCGTTCTGTTGTCTTTCTTTTTCCTCTTGAATTAAATCAAAAATCTGATTATCTAGTTGCATTGTTAAGTGTTTATTAAAGATTTCCAAAAGTAGTAAAAATCATTTTGCAACTAACAACTTTCTAGTATATTTGATAAAAAATTAATAACATTGGTTAATAAGCAATAATAGATATAAATAGATGGAAATAACAGCAAATAATCCCAACAGAAAATCTTGGTTAGAAGTAGCAGAAAATTCAGATTTTCCAATTCAAAACATTCCTTTTGGTGTGTTTATTACAAAAGATGATATCATTACAATCGGAACTAGAATTGGAGATTATGCTATTGATTTAGGAGCCCTACATCAATTAGGTTACTTTGAAGGAATCCCTTTAACAGATGATATTTTCTTACAAGATTCTTTAAATGATTTTATTGCTGATGGACGTAAAACTTGGCGTTTGGTACGTAATAGAATTGCAGATATTTTTGATGCAACCAAAGGTGGTTTAAGAGATCATAAAGAGCATAGAGCTGAAATCATTTTTAGAATGGATGAAATTGAGATGTTATTACCTGTTAATGTTGGTGATTACACAGATTTTTATGCAAGTAAAGAACACGCTACAAATGTAGGTTCTTTATTTAGAGATCCTGAGAATGCTTTAATGCCAAACTGGTTACATGTTCCTATTGGTTACCACGGTAGAAGTTCTTCTATTATTCCTTCTGGAACTCCAATTAGAAGACCATTAGGACAAACAAGACCTGCTGAAGGAACAAATACACCAGGATTTGGCCCTTCTAAATTATTAGATTTTGAATTAGAAATGGCTTTTATTACTACGGCTTCTAATCATTTAGGAGAGCGTATTCCTATTGAAGAAGCTGAAGAGTATATTTTCGGGATGGTGTTATTTAATGATTGGTCTGCAAGAGATATCCAAGCTTGGGAATACCAGCCATTAGGGCCATTCTTAGGAAAGAATTTTGCTTCTACAATTTCTCCATGGATTGTAACTTTAGATGCTTTAGAGCCTTTTAGAACAGATAATCCTGAGCAAGTACATGAGCCTTTACCATATTTACAAGTAGATGGAAAAAAGAGTTATGATATTCATTTACAAGTTGGAATTCAACCTGAAGGAAAAGAAGAAACAGTAGTAGCGAACTCTAATTTTAAATATATGTATTGGACTATGGTACAACAATTAGCACATCATACTGTTAATGGTTGTAATGTACGTTCTGGTGATATGATGGGGTCTGGTACAATTTCTGGACCTACAAAAGACAGTTATGGTTCTATGTTAGAACTTACTTGGAGAGGTCAAAATCCTTTATCAATGAACGATGGTACTGAACGTAAATTTATCAATGATAACGATACTGTAATTATGAGAGCTCATTGTGAAAATGATACCGTAAGAATTGGATTTGGAGATTGTGTTGGTAAAGTCTTGCCAGCAATTGAATTTGAGAAATAATAGCTATTTAAATACATAGAATAAAAAAGGATGCTTATTGAGCATCCTTTTTTATTGTTTGTTTTTTACAATTAACACTATGTCTTTCTTCATTTTTTTATTGAATACATTTTTTACTGTATAAGCAGCTTCTAAATGTTCAACTCCTTTAACACCTTTAGACTTTTTCAAAAAATTAAACCAATCCAGCCTACCTACTCTAGCACTATCCATAGTTTTTAAATTTCCAATGTTAAGATTTAAAAATGTAGTGCCTCGTAAATCAGCAAAACTTAAATCTGCACTATTTAGATTTACATCGTCAAAAAGAGTATCTCTAAAATCTGTATAATGAGCAATTACATAAGGCATACCTGTACTTTTAATGATTCCATTTCTTATATCTGCCTTACTAATAATGCTATTATGTAACAAGGTACTATCTAAACTAGAATATCTAATCTTAGAGTTTTTCAAATGGCGATTGATCAAATTTAAACCATTTAAATCAGCATAATTAAAATTGGTTTTTTTAAATAATGCTGCTAAAAAATCGTTTTTTATACCACTACTTACTAAAGAATATAAAAGCTGGCTTCTTTCTGGGCTTAATAATGGACTTAATTTATTTGTGTTATAATCTAATAACTTGTATGGTTTAGTCGTATGACTTAAACTTTGAATTCTTGCTTGTAAATTTTTAGACAAGGTATCCTTATTGGCTAATTCTTTATTAATATCCTTTAATACACCATCTAATATAATCATCTGAGAAGATCTTCTTGTAGCTTCAATAAGATGGTTTTGATTTTCTATAAGGTTATTTTGTCTATTAATAAAGAAAACAGTTAGAAAGGATATCAACGTTGTTAATGTAAAAGCAACGGTATTAGGAGAAAAGAAAAATCGCCAGATAATGGCTTTAGCAACCGCTTTTCTTCTTGGGTCATCTTTTGGATATTTCTTTCTTTTATAAAAATAATTCCAAATTAATGTAATTGGACGGTGCTCTTGCTCAAGAAGTTTTGCTTCTAAAGCAATCATTTTGCTTTCTATAGTTTCTTTTTCCATAATCAAAGCTAAATATAAACATAAAATAAAGAACGGCAAGTGATTAACACCTGCCGTTCTTTATTTACTCTTTTTAAACTCTAATTATTTAGTTAGCTTATTCATTAAATCTTGTTTGTATTTAATAAAGTATTCTTTTTGATCTTTTGTAAGTTTCCTCTTTAATACTTTATCTATTTTTTGAATAGCTTTTTTAGGTTCATTCATATTCTCTAAAGAACGAATAATATAAAAATCGAATGTTGAATTGTTATATTCTTTGTTGATAAAACTAAAAGCTTGGTTGGCTTCTTTAAACAATTGTGCTCTTCGTAGTTTTCTCCATAAACTGTTTAACTCTCCTATTCCACCATGATATAAAGTAGAGTCTTTTGTTTTTGTTACTTTAGTATATAAAGCACTCATTTTTTTTATTCCGTGATCTTTAACCGCATAAAATAATGAATCTGACAGCACCAATTTAGGTTCACTCACATATGTTACTTTAAATCGATCGTAAACTAATGTTGCTTTAGGCGGAATTACATTTCCAGAACCTTTATCTCCATAAGCAATATCACTAGGTAAAATAGCAACAACATCATCTCCTTCTCTTAATAATAATGCCATTTCATCATAGCCTTTAATTACGCCTCCTCTACCAGCAATATGAGAAAAAGTGGAATCTTTTGAAGCATAACTTGTCCAAATTACACTATCATTTACTTGCAAACTTAATTGTGCACTAATCTTACAACCAGGTTCTACTTTTCTTCCTTTCCCTTTGCTTGTGTAAAAATACTTTAATCCGCTTGCGGTGGTAATAGTATCTTTAGCTTTCTCTGTAGTTTTAGTCGGTTTTTTATCTGTATTACAAGCAAATAAAAAAGCTGAAATACTCATAATTGCTAATACAGATTTGATGTATGTACGATTCATTAATATTGATTTTTTGGTAAATATACTAAATAGTAGCCATCAACCTTATTTTCTCTACTTGTTTCTCCAAATAGGAATAGAAATACTACTATTTCCTGTAAAAGATATTTTTAAAGGTGTTTTCGCATCTTTAATCGATTCTGTACTTACATCTTTTCCTGTTCCATAATTAATTTGAGCATTGTTGTTTTTATTTACATTAACTACAATAACAATACTACTTCCTTTAGATAGCTTTTTACTAATCAATTTTGAATTTTCAAAATGAACAGTATTCATTCGACCTTGTTTTAATAACATTCTCTTTTCTCTGTTTTTGGCATAGCTAGCTCTACCAATATAGTAGCTTAAATGAAAATAGGTGCCTTCTGGAGTTAATTGATAAAGTATTACTGAAAAATCTACATCCTTTTTATTAATCTCAAATTCTAAATCACCTAAAAAAGAGCCATTGATAATTACATCTTTAGTAAGAGACTCTGACATAAAAATTAAACCATCTTTCTTATTTATCTTGCTTTTTTCTAAAGGCCAAGGATAATATTCAGTATTGCTCATGTTCTTTCGGTCCTTAAAATCTACTATTAAATCGAATTTCGAGGTATTGGTAGTAGGTTTTAAGCTATAAAACTCTTTCTTTTTTGTTGGGTTTAAATGTAGCTTCAAAGTATCATTTGTCATGGCATTTAAACTAGGTTTATGCATCCAAGTATCTGTATCCATTACCTGAAAATTTACTTTATCTTTTAAAATACTAGGCTTCTCTTCCCCTCTTAAAACATAGTCAAACCACTGGTATAAAACATCTTCTTCAATATTTATCAATGCCGATTTACTTAATGTATAATTTCTTAAATTTTCTTCAGGTTTTGTTTGTGCTGTCCAATGATCATATGGCCCCATTAATAAATAATGGCTTGGATTTTTCACATATTTATGATGCTCATTAAAATAATACATAGCACCTCTTTGTGAATCATCATAATAACCAGTAATGGTTAAAATTGGAATGTTAATTTTAGCAAATTCCTCTTTATATGGAATCATTTTTTTCCAATAATCATCATAACTAGGATGTGCCATATAAGTATTCCATAGTTTGTTTACTTGTCCATCTAAACTATCAAGTTTATTAAAAGCAACTCCTGTTTTATACCAAGTATTTTTTAGGTTATTCCAACGATTAAAATCATTTGCAACTTCAAGATCTAAAAATTTATTATTGGTTACATAGAAGTTCCAAGAATAAGAATAATTATGCAATACATTGTTTTCCATTGGATAGTCAATTCCGGGAGCAATTGCCACCATAGGAACAATGGTTTTTAAAGCTGGGTGTACTTTATTTTTCATAGAAGCCCATTGAGTAAAACCATTATAGCTACCACCAAACATTCCTACTTTTTTATTAGACCACGATTGTTTACTAATCCAATCAATTACCTCATAAACATCAGTATATTCATATTCAAAAGGTATTATCTTTCCCTTACTTAATCTTTTTCCTCTTGTATTAGTAATCACTCCGTTATACCCTTTAGATGCAGCTAACATTGCACCGGTTTCATTAGAACCTGCATATATAGATGAAACTAATATAGATGCTTTTTTAGAGGTTGGTTTTCCTCTTCTCTGAATCAAAACTACTGAAACTTCTGCTCCATCTTTTGTTGGAATCACAATACTATCATTGATAATATATCTACGTTTATGATCTTGCTTAATCTCTTCTATAAAAAGATCTCTAGTTGATGAAAATACCGTTTTTAAAAAGTACTTCTTGACTAGGTTTTGAGCCGTTGTTATAGATATTTTCTCTGATGTAATCTTCTTGTAGGTATCGTTAAAATTAGAAACAAAAAAATCTGTTCCATCTCTTAATATTAATGTTTTATCTAAATCGATTACATGTACATCATTAGATGCTATAAGGTAGCTTTTATACGATTCTCTAAACGCTTTCTTAAAGTTTTTAGTAAGTTTTGCTTTTGCATAGCGCAAGTATAAATCTAAATAAAGGCTTTCTTTCTTTGGAGTTTCTTTTAGTTGTTTTTTAATAGTGCTTATTGCCTTATTATAATTAGCTCCAATTAATTGAAACCTAAACACATCTAATTCAGATAAACCTTCAGTTATACTTAATCTAGCCAAGTGTTGCATCTGATTTGAAAGAGCAACTGTATCTGATAATTTTATTTTCTTAAATGATATTTCTTGAGCAAATGATGTAATACTATTCGCAATAAGAAATAATAACAATATTGATTTTTTCATTGATTCTTGTTTTAATATTAACAGCTGGCTCTATTATTTTTTGTTTGGATTTGAATAGTTAATCAACTCTTCATTATAAAGAAATCCATCTTGAATTTGAGTTAATTTTATAAAATTTTTAATCTCAGGTGCATAAATCCAAATATCATCTGTTTTTAAATTAAGTCCTTTAGAGTTGGTAATACTTCCCTTATATTCTATTGTATACGCCATAAAAGTACCTGCTTCTACTGTTACTTCTTTATAAGAAACCACTTCTGCATCTTGACTAAACTTTCCTTTAACACCAACGGCACTTGTAAAGTCTGTTTCATATTTCCATTTTTTACCCACTTCTAATGGCCATTTAAATCTTGGAGTGTTGCTTTTATTTGGTTTAACAATATCGGCTACTAAAATAGTGTCTTTATCATGTGTCATTCCCAATTCTCCATTTAAATAAACAATCTCTTTTACATCAACACCTTCAGAACGAATTTCACCTTCACTTGATTCTCCTTTGTATTTCCATTCCCATTTTTCTCCTATTGTATAATCTTTTAAGGTAGGTTTATTGGTTACTTTTTCATGTTGTTCAAAACAAGACACTAAGATTAATGCTGTAAAAACAATTACTATTCTATGGTATTGATATTTACTTTTTAAATACTTCATTTTTTAAAATTTTATAGTTTAATTACTTATTTACAGGGCAAAGAAATGGCAGGATATTCAATCTAAAAAGGGAAAGTACAGGAGCGTAAATATTCACCGATAAACGTATTAAACTAAAACTATTTTTTTCTAAACCATTAAAAAAATCGCATATACCGAATAAATAAAAATTACAAGTATATGCGATTAAATAGAGTTTAATATTCAACTAATAGTATCTAAGTTTGAATTATTATTGCTTTGATAATTGAAGAATCATTTGTGTTGCATTATCATTATTAGCATTCAAATCCAATGACTTTTTATAGGCTTTGATGGCTTTTTCTTTTTTTCCAAGTTTCATATATGCTTCTCCTAAACTATCATAAGCATTGAAAGAATATGGATAGTTTTTTACGTTCAATTTAAAAAAAGCTAATGCCTTAGTTGGATTCTTTTGAAGTAATCTATATCCAATTATATTGATATCTCTTTCTGGTGGAGAAAAACCTCCATTATAATTTTTTTGATAATAACTCACAATTTGATTGTAAGAGCTATTTCTAATATTTTTCATTCTAATATCTTTAAAAATGAATTGCATTCCGTGGTATAAACTTAGCAAAGCAACTGTCCAATGATTTTCTTCTTTAAAATATTCAAGTTCAACTTTAGAAGGCGAAAAACCTTTATTTTTTAATTCAGAATGAAAGCGTTCATGGCTATTAATATTGGCTGTAAATACATGTGGAATCCTATCAAAATTTTCAAATTTATCGGCTGTAGAAACATATATTCTCTTATTTCCTATCTGTTTTAAATCAGTATTTACAAGTTCTTTAACAATATATTGATTGTCCCACCAAAAACTTGGATCCATAGAAATAAACCCATTAAATGTTGTTTCTTTTGATAAAAAAGAGGAACCGACCAATAAGCCTCCATGAGAAATACCTACTAATGTTTTAAAAGAATTTATTCTATATTTTTTCTCAATATTTGGCAAGAGTTCTCCTTCTATAAACGCTAAAAACTTTTTGCTTTGTCCGCTAGTTTTATGATTATCAACAGCACTAGATCCATTTAAATTTGTAAGGTATTTTGTGGGTGTAAAATCTCTTACTCTATCTACGTTTTTTATAGCAACAATTATCACTTCTGGCATTTGTCTCCCTTGAGTCATGTGTTTAATAACACCAGAATGTGAATGGTAATTAACTTCTCCATCAAGTATAACTACTAAAGGATATTTTTTCTGAGAATTATGGTATGAATCTGGCAATTCAACAATAAATTCTCTTTGCTCATTTAAAATTTCAGATTGGATTTGATAGGTTTCACCAATAGTATAAGGCGTTTTTTTCTGCCCCATTAATGTTGAAAAAGACAGTAATAAAACAACAATGATATATTGTAATGGGATGTTATTTTTCATATAAATACATTATTAAATAATTAGATTTTATTTTTTACAATACAAATCACTAAAAAAAAGAACTGTTTAAAAAGAGAAAGTACAGGAGCGTACTTATCCTTAAGTAAGTGTAAAATATTAAGTACAAACGAATGAAAACTACAAACTATTCCAGTTTTTAAATTTAACCGATTGCCTACTTGAAACCTCAATATCTTCTCCAGTTACAAGTATAATTTTTAACTTATTATTAAAATAAGGATGTATTTCTTTGATGTAATTTATATTGATAATCTGACTCCTGTTTACGCGAAAAAAAACTGCGGGGTCTAATCGTTCAGAAAGTAAATTCAAAGAACGTTTAATCATGGCTTTTTCTTGTCCAAAATACAAACGAGCATAATTTTCTAAAGATTCAATAAAATGAATTTCTGATAAAGGAATAAAATGACATTTCTCACCATCTTTGATAAATATTTTACGATGCATCGGTAAAATATCTGTTGGAATGCTGCTTCGATTTGCTAATTCTTGCTTTACTTTCTCTATGGTTTTAGAAAAACGCTCATCTCTTAAAGGTTTTACCAAGTAATCCAAGGCATTTAACTCAAAAGCTTTTACTGCATAATGGTCATAAGCCGTCGTAAAAACGACTTCTGGAACGGTTGTAAGCTCTTCTAATAAATCAAAACCTGATTTTTGTGGCATGTGAATATCTAAAAAAAGAACATCTGGTTGCTCTTTTTCAATCACTTCTTTTGCTTCATCAACATGAGATGCTTCTCCAACAACAACAAATTCTTTATGGTCTTTTAATGCGCGTTTTACTTCTTCTCTAGCCAATCGCTCATCATCTATTATTACGGTTTTAAATGTTTTCATCTTCTAGTAAAGGTAAGGTTATCGTTGCTAATACAGTCTGATTCTCTAATTGTTTTAACGCAAAACTAGCAGCGTTTTTATATTGAATTTGCAATCTTTCTTTTAAATTTTTTAATCCAACTCCTTTAGAT
Source organism: uncultured Polaribacter sp. (assembly GCA_947497755.1). Classification (GTDB taxonomy): domain Bacteria; phylum Bacteroidota; class Bacteroidia; order Flavobacteriales; family Flavobacteriaceae; genus Polaribacter. The sequence goes on from CANMHT010000004.1 coordinate 64,939, forward strand.
GAAGCATGAAGTTGTAGTATACCAGGATTTTGAACACGAATAAGAATTTGTGCATTCTGTTTAGTAATATCTATACAAACAATTCCTCCATCAATACTTTTATCTATTCCATGCTTAATGGCATTTTCTACAAGCAACTGAATACTTAATGTTGGTATTTTCGCTTTATAAAGTTCTTCTTCTATTGTTAATTCTAAATGTAAACGATTTTCAAAACGAAGTTTTTCTAGTTCAATATAATCTTTAACTAAGTCTAATTCATTTTTAATGCTAATTAAATCATCGTCCTTTTCATATAAAGAAGAGCGCAATAAATCAGATAATAAATCTATAGCTCTACGTGCTGCTTTTGGATTTTCAATTACTAATGATTTAATTGAGTTTAACGAATTAAATAAAAAATGTGGGTTTAATTGCGCTGATAAATTGTCTAACTGTGCTTGTTTTGCTATGATTGATAGCTGCGCATTTTCTTTAGCTGTTCTTACTTCTTTTTGATAATAATGATATAAATGATATGCCAAAATCCAAATAGACATTAATCGTAATCCGGTTATCAGTATCGGATTCCAATAAAGAAGTGCTGCTAATAAGTCTCTATGTTCTTCTGCTATATAAACCCAATATACATACCACTTTACATTTCCTAAAAAGGCATATAGTACTGCTAAAAATAGAATGCTAGGTATAACACGAACTAATAAGTTGTTTATTGGTAATTTACTCCAACCTAATTTTAAGGCAAAAGCTCTATACAAATGTGTTAGAGAAACTCCTAAAAGAATATCTAATATATAATTTACAAGAGTGTAAAATACACCATAATTATCTCTAGAATACACAACATACGCCCAATAAACAGAAACTATTCCCCAACCAATAAGTTGGCATTTCCAGTATAAAGAGATTGTGTATTTCTTTTTATGTACATTCATTGTATGCTTTCTTAATTAAAAACAAAGCAACAAAATACTTTTAAATCTTAAAAGAGAAAATACACCAATGTCAAATAGTAGTGATAAGCGTAAAAAATAATTAATAAAGAGTTTTAATTACAATCCACTTTTAATTGCTGGTAATTTGATAAACTTAATGTTGGTATATCTTGATTCGTATGAATTTTTATACACTTGAGGTTAGGATTTCTATGCCCGTATAACTGTGCTAACTTTGGAAAGTTGCTAACATCCATATTCGTTAATAAATTGTCAGATATAGAAAGATAATACAACTCTTTGTGCTCACTAAAAGTAATATCAGTAATCTTATTATCGGCAACTCTAAGTACTTCTAGCTTTGTATTGGATGTAAGATTTATTGTTTGAAGTTTATTAGTATAAATAACGAGTGTTTTTAAATTAACAGCTAATGAAGCATCAAAAGAGACAAGATCATTATTATCAATAAGCAAGTGTTTTAAACTTGAATTTTTTAGTGTAAAGCTGGTTAAATAATTACTTGAAAGGCTTAAATAGCTAAGCATATGACTATTGGATAAACCTGTCACTTCTGTTAGCAAATTATCATACAAATCTGCTTTTTTAAGTTTTATATTAGCACTTAAATTTATTGTAGTTAAGGCATTGGCTGATAAATCTAAAGTATCTAACTCTGTGTTTGCGCTTAAATCAATTTGTGTAGCATTATTGTAACTTGCATACAATCTCTTTAAATTTGTAAAAGCTTCAATACCTTTAAAATTGGTAATGCCTTTTTTAAACACGACTAATCTTTCAATAGATGCTGCATCGGTTTTTAATAGTTTCTTGTTTACAATTCCATCAGAATCAATTCCTAATTCTATTAACTCTTTTTCAAAAATAGGATCTGGTATGGTTACATAATCTGTTGATCTATCTTCAATACTATCTTTTGTACAAGACAGCATTACTATACTTATACAAACAAAGAAAATATGTATACACTTCTTTTGCATATTAATATAATTTGATTGTAAAACTATTAATAATGAAGGCACACTTAAAAAATAAATGACGAACGCTAGTTAAAAAGATGTAAAAAGCATATAAGTGACAATAAATGGCTTTTATTTATTGTTTGATACGATCTAAAAACAAAATAACTTCATCTTTATAACTTGCTCCAATCGGAATTTCATTGCTTTGATTTAAATCAATTTCATTGGAAGAAAAAGCGGTGATTTTTGCAGTATTTATAATGAATGAACGATGGACACGTAAAAAATTATAAGCCATTAATTTCTTCTCAATATCTGCAAGTGTATATTTAGTAACAATATTTGTATTGTTCTCTAAATGAATTTGGATATAGTCTTTTAAGCTTTCTATAAATACCATATCTTTTAGAAAAATTTTATGGTGTTTATTACCCGACTTTACCACAATATAATCTGCACTAACAGTTTCTTTTTGCACCTCTGGAAACGTTGTATTTGATAATCGTATAAACTTATCTACTGCTTTAAAGAAACGTTCAAAAGTAATAGGCTTTAATAAATAATCTACAGCTTCTAAATCATAACTTTCGATAGCAAAATCTCTATAAGCAGTTGTAAATATTGTTTTTGGAGGGTTCTTTAGTGACTTTAAAAAGTCAACTCCAGTTAAATTGGGCATTTTTATATCTAAAAAAAGTAAGTCAATTTGTTCTTTATTTACAATTTCAAAAGCTTTAATAGCACTATTACAAGTAGCTACCACTTCTAAAGATGCTATTTGAGAAATGTGTTTTTGAATTAGCCGAATTGCCAATGGTTCATCATCTACAATTAAACAACGATATTTCATTAGTTATTTATAATTAATGTTACTGTAAATATACTATTACTTGTATCAACCTCTAAAGAAAATTGATTTGCATAAATAAGCTCTAATTGCTTCTTAATATTCTTTAATCCTATAGCTTCTCTATTAGAAATATCTTGTTGTACCGCAACAGTATTTGAAATTATAAACTTAAACTCATTTGAAGAATTATAAATTGAAATATCAATCTTTGGTGAACCACTATCCTCTCCTGCTCCATGCTTAAAAGCATTCTCTACCAAAGAAAGTAAAATTAACGGGGCAATTTCTCCTTTTTTCTCTATAGAAGTGTTAAAAGTAATTTGCAATCGTTCGTCATATCTCAATTTTTCTAAGTCTATATAATTTTCTAATAGATTTATTTCAGATTCTAAGGAAACAAACTTAGAGTTACATCGATACAATACATGATCTAAAATACTAGATAATTTCTCTATAGATTTTGGAGTTTGTGGTGAATTTTCTAATGACAACACATAAATATTATTAAGTGTGTTAAATAAAAAATGTGGATTTAACTGTGCTTTTAACGTCTTCAATTCTGAAGCTACTTTTTCTGTATTGTGTTTCAATTCGTTTTCTTTAGCCAATTTATAGCTTAGGAAATACTTTACAAACAAAAAGATGAAAACGGTATAATAAATTGATGGTGAATAAAATAAAAACAAGTGCTTTATATCGGTAAAAATCTCGAAGAAAGTTTCTTGTACAAATGGAGGTTCTCTATACAAAGTTTCTGCAACATGAACATTTAAAACCCTTCCTATTGCAGCAAAAAAGTATGTAGAAACTACAATTAAAACACTAGAAATTAAATACTTTTTTTGAGCTAGTAACTTATCAATAATAAAGTAAGCTGTAAAGTATGAAGCCATCATCTGCGTTAGCAAAATGCAAACATTTTTAGCTATAGACAAACTAAGATTGCTTTCTTCATCAATTAATTTTCTTGAGATTGCGTAGAATAAAACAGCTATCCAAAATATGATATGCTGTAGAATTCTTCTTTTCTGTAAAAAATCTGTGGTTCTTTTTAAATAACTCATCATTCATCAAAATTGATTATAAAAGTACACAAACTATGATGTTCCTATAACGCTTATCGATTAATTGGGTAGTTTTTTTGCTATTTGAGTCATTCTACATGACGAATACTCTTTGTCCTACAATATTGAATAAACAGGCTATAAACTAAGCTATACTTCTACAAGATAACTTTTATGTGGTTTTATACAGCACTTTTGTTTCAACATTAAAAAAAACATAAAAATGAATAAAATTATCCTAGCAACTTTAGCTTTTTTTCTTAGCTATTTTGCAGCTCAAGCACAAAGATCATCCTGTAAAGCATTAGTTGATGCTAGCAAAACAAATAACAAAAACCTAGTAAAAGAACAATTAAAAACAGTTTCTGCCAATTGTATTTATCCTTATGGAGAACCTCGTACACCTTTGGTTGCTGCTTCTAGAAAAGGTGCTTTAGATATTGTAAAGCTACTTATAAATGCGAAAGCAAAAATAAACTTTCATGCAAAAGGAGATGAAACACCATTAATTGCTGCGGCGGCAAACAACCATTTATCTCTAGTAAAATACCTTTTAAAAAACGGAGCTAGAATAAACACAAATTTAAGTAGTGATGGTACAGCTTTAATTGCTGCTGTTAGAAATAACAATTATCAAATTGCAAAATTCTTATTAGAGAATGGTGCTAATCCAATGGTAGATTCTCATGGAGATGAATACCCTATGTATCATGCCAGAAGAAATAAAAACAAGGCAATGATTAAACTCATAAGAACTTACGAAAACAAACACTCTCAAAACTAAATTATAATGAAAAAAATTATAGTACTTATACTATTAAGTTTTAGCTTACAAAGCATGGGGCAATCCTCTAAAAAGATTACTGTTAGTGGTTCAATTATTGATAAAAACACCAATTCTCCTCTAGAATTAGCTACCGCAATACTTTTACAAAAGAATACTATTGTAACTGGAGCTAGTACAAGTGTTAATGGTGAATTTACTCTTAATGTTAGACCAGGAATGTATACATTAAGAATAGAATTTATTGGATATAAAAGCATCGAACTTATCAATCAAAACTATAGGAGTACACAAAAACTTACTCCTATATTATTAGAAGAAGAAAGTGCGCAATTAGATACTATAGAAATCATCGCCGAAAAATCTACTGTAGAATATAAATTGGACAAAAAAGTATTTAATGTTGGTAAAGATCTAATTTCTAAAGGAGGCTCTGTAAATGATGTGTTAAACAACGTTCCTTCTGTTAATGTTGATGCTACTGGAGGAGTAAGTCTACGTGGTAATGGCAATGTTAGAATTTTAATCAACGGAAAACCTTCTGTTTTAACAGCAAACAATGGCTTGGAACAAATTCCGTCTAATACAATTGAAAAAGTTGAAGTATCTACAAACCCTTCTTCTAAATATGATGCTGAAGGAACCGCTGGAATTATAAATATTATTTTGAAAAAAAATAGTAAAAGTGGTTTTAGTAGTTCAGTACAATTAACTTCTGGATCACCTGTAAACAATGCTATCAATTATAACTTTAATTATAAAACAGAGAAATTTAACTTGTTTTCTAACTTAAGTCACACCAATATGCGATTGCCTGGAACATTGTCTTATTATCAGACTAATTTTAATAATCAGCAAGTAATTTCTTCTACAGAACAACAAGTAGCTATTGTTAGAAATTATAGAATGAATAACATTTATATTGGTGGAGATTATTATATCAATCCTAAAAACACGCTTACATTTAGTTATTATTTTAGAAGTAATGTGAGTAATCACACAACTAATTACAATTATAATTATTTAAATAGCACTCAACAAAAAGACAGTATAATTACTTCTGTTAATAGATATAGAGAACCACAAAAAGCCAATCAAATTGAAGTAAACTATGTAAAAACATTTGACAAACCAGGAAAGAAGTTCACCGCAAATGTTCAGTATGAATTTTGGAACGATGATGAAAATGAAAATATTACTGAACAAAAAACATTTCCTACTGTTTCTTTAGAAAGAAGTTTAAAAAGTAGAGATATTGAAAGTAGTAAGGACTTATTATTTCAGTCTGATTATGTGATACCAATCTTTAAAAAATCTAGGTTAGAAATGGGTATTAAAGGAGAAATAAGACGAATTAATAGTGATTATAAAGTCTGGGATAATGCAGTTCTAGTAGATAGCTTGGATAATTTATTACATTATGATGAAAAAATTTACGGTGCCTATTTTCAATATGGAAATAGAGAAAAGAAATTTCAATATGCTGTTGGGTTAAGAGCTGAACATTCTAATACAAAAAGTACAGACAGAAAGAATGTTTTTTACAATCATAAAAAGTATACAGATTTATTTCCAACAGTACACTTAACTTATAATCTATCTGATAGTCACAGTTTACAAATGAGCTATAGTAAACGTATTACCAGACCTCGTTTTTGGCATTTGAATCCTTTTGGAGGTATTGCAGACAGAAACAATATTCGTTATGGAAATCCAGATTTAAACCCGATGTACACCAATTCTTTTGAGATTGGTTCTTTAAAAAGATGGAATGGATTTACTATAAACCCTTCAGTATATTTTCAAAGATCAACCAATATTTTTGAAATGGTAACTTCTAGAAATTCAAACAATACAATCATTATTATTCCTGTTAATTTAGGAAGCGAAAATAGATATGGTGCAGAGTTGGTTGCTAGCTATTCTCCGTACAAATGGTGGAGATTATCTGGAGAGGTTAATTTTTATGGATTTGAACAAAAAGGGATGTATCAAAATAAGGATTACAACGCTAGTGATAATACATGGACATCTAGATTAAACTCTACTATAAAATTACCAACATTTTCAATTCAATCTACCATAAACTATACTGGAGCACGAACCAGCGGACAAACACATACTAAAAGTTTAACTTGGGTAAATTTAGGATTAAGTAAAGATTTATTTGATGATAAAATGACTTTGACATTAACAGGAAACAACCTGTTTAATTCAAGAGAAACCAAAAGTTTTGTAAATGGCGAGAATTATACCTTAAGAGTATATAGAAATCGCTCATTTAGAAGAATTTCTGCTACACTAATTTATCGATTTAACAGAACTAAAAAAGATCGAGATCGTTTACCAGATTAAAAAAAAGCAGTGAAACTCACTGCTTTTTTTTATTAATCTTGTTTTATTAATCTATCGTTTGGCTTTTGCATTTTTCAAGCCTTCTTCCATTTCCTTTTGAAAGTTTGTATTTGGATATTTTTCTAAACCTCTTGTAAAATATATAATGGCATTCTTATAATCTTTATGCTTTAAATAAAACTGACCTAACCTGTTTTGCCAATAAGCAGAAGCATATCTTTTGGTAGACAATACCTCTTTAAACTCATTCATAAAATAACTAAAATACTTAAAATTATTTCGCCTCCAAGCTAACCAAATTAGTGAATTTTTAGTACTATCATCAATACTGCCATCTCCTCCAAATCGCTTTGCTCTTTCTTTAAAAAAAGAGGTTAAGTAAGCCATTCCACCAGCTTTTTCATAAGCATCCATACTTTCAAAAACAAGTGAATCATAATTGTAATAATAATACATTATTCCTTTATACATAGCTAAATGAGGTAAGGTTTCATGTACTTCATCATTAAACAATTCATATTTCCAAATTAAATTCTTTGGTTGGTGTTTAGATAAGTTTTTAGAAAAGGCTTCTGTAGAACCTATGTAGTAAATATCTTTTTTAGAATTGGCGATGAACAAATAAATATCGCTACTAGAGTTAAACTTTTTTATTAGCTCTTCAGAAGCATATCCTCCATCGGTAACAATTGCTCCTTTAAATCGATTATTTTTGCCTAAAATCAATTCGCTAATAAAATATGCTGCTGATTCCCATCCATAAATTACTCGCTCATTAGTCGTTCTATAATTCGAATCAATAAAAGCAATAACTTCATTATTTAAAAAACGAGTAAACTTTTCTTTTTCTCTTTGATAAAATCTTCTTCGAATTGGATTTTTCGTTTTAATTCCCACTACAATCATTTCTGGAATTGCTCCTGGTGTTCTTAACGATTGCTGTATTCCCACTCCATTGGCAAAAAACCATTGTCCGTCTAAAATATATAATACAGGATATTTCTCTTTAGAATTTTGATAGCTTACAGGAAGATACACTTGAATCTCTCTATCTTGATTCAATTCTTTTGAAGCTAATGTGTAAGTTTTCCCAAAAGAAATAGGTGTTCCTTTAGTTTGTGCTATGGCAAAAGAGCTAATAAAACACAAAAGGATGAAAATGTTTTTTCTCATGTTATTTGTTTTTAAAATTTGAGTTTATGAGGAAATAATTTTTATAAAATGCTATGCTTTTAATCTTTCTAATGCATTCTTCTTATACAAATCTCCAATCGGAATTTCAATCTTACCAATTTCTACATCTTGCTTGGTAAAAGCCGTAACCTTAGTTGAGTTAACAATATAAGACCTATGAATCCTCACAAAACGATTGTCTAATTTTTCTTCAAAAGTTGTAAGTCCGTGTTTTATCAATAACATTCCAGTTCTGGTATGTATCTTTATATAGTCTTTGATACTTTCTATATATAAAATATCTGTAAAAAGTACTTTGATATTTTTCTTGTTGCTTTGAACAAAAATATGCGTTTGCTCTTCTTTTTCAACAATGATTTGTTCCGTTTTCTGAGTATCTAAAAACTTTTCTACAGCCTTAAAAAAACGTTCAAAAGTGATGGGTTTTAATAAGTAATCAACGACATTTAATTCATAGCTTTCTATAGCATATTCTCTATGTGCAGTAGTAAAAATTACTTTGGGTTTATTGGCTAAATTTTTCAAAAAATCTGTTCCTTTTAAAACAGGCATTTCAATATCTAAAAATAACAAGTCAATTGTTTTCTTTTTCAAAACACTACTAGCTTCTATAGCAGAAGCACAAGTAGCTACAATTTCAAAATCTGGTAATTGACTAACATGAGTAGCTATAAGTTCTCTTGCTAACTCTTCATCATCAACAATAAGACATTTATATTTTTTCATCAAGATTTAATTTTAATACTACTTCATAAGTTAACTCGTCATTATGTATCATCAAATCATGAGTATTTGGATACAATAATTCCAATTGTTTTTTGATGTTTTGAATACCTATAGCGCTTTTTTCTACATTCATCTTCTCAAGATGAGCTTTAGGTTTCGTGTTTTTTGAAACAAAGACTATTTCATTTTTAGTTGCATTTATTTCTAAATGAATTGTTCCTTTTGCTAATTCTTGACTTATTCCGTGTTTAAAAGCATTCTCTACAAAAGTCAATAAAAGTAAAGGAGCAATCTTTACATCTGCAATAATCTTTTTTTCAAAACGAACTTCTACCCTATTTCCATATCTAATTTTTTCTAAGGTAATATAGTTCTCTAAAAGTTCTATTTCTTTTGACAGGGGAACATAATTGTCTTTACATTGATATAAAATATAATCTAATATCTCAGATAATTTAGCAATTACAGAAGGAGTTTTATCTGATTTTTTTAGTGCTAAAGCATATAAATTATTTAGTGTATTGAATAAGAAATGAGGATTTAATTGATGTTTTAACAAATTCAATTCTGTAGTTTTCTTTTGTTCTTTTAAAGCAACAATGTCCTTTTGATCTCTATAGTATTTTACAGAAATTAAGATTATAGACGGAAAAGTTAACCATGTAATATTTCGTATAAATACCATAAACGAAGTCATTCTATCCCATAAAATATAAGGAGGCATTCGCTCATAGATATACGGAAATTGAACTTCAAAAAAATACACCCTTACAACACTATAAAATGTTTGCATTAAATAGGTGGCTACCAATATTAGAAGTATAAAAAGCACCTTTCTCTTTTTATTTAAAAAATAAGGAATAAGAATTTTGAGGATAATTAGATATAGCAAAAACTGTAAAAAGACTTTAAAACCAATATTAATAGCTAAAAAAGACTTACTATAATCCTTATACCAATAAGTACTTAGTAAATACAAGTACATTATCAACCAGAAAGTGATGCTTCTAATGATGTTTTTTTGTGCTTTGTTTATTATCATCTGCGCTAAAATATAAAAAGAAACAGAATGAGAAAAAGGTACATTCTGTTTCTGTGTAAGTTAATCACTAACTAAACAAACTCAAATCAAACATAAATAGATTTATAGTGAGTCAATTACTTAATCGACCAATCAGAATTAAACGAAGTTAAATGCTCTTTTTAAGCAAACAGAAGCTTTTAAAAAGCCTTTAACAAGTATCTGTTTGCCATTATAATAGCTTCATCTATTATCTAATTTTCCTTTAGAATTCTCTTATAGATTGCAGTAAATTAAATTTTAAAAAAATGAAAAAACTGTTTTTAGTACTTGTTATTATTAGTTGTTGTACAGTTAATCTAACTGCACAAAACTCAAAAAAGAGTTACCCAGAACTCATTAGAATTGGTTGGAAACTTTGTTTAGAAAAGAAATTTACTGAATCAGCAAAAGTTTATGAAAAAGCTTTCAAAATAAACCCAAATGCTCCTTTAAATGATCGATACAATGCAGCTTGTATTTATGCATTAGCCAAAAACAGTAACGCTGCCTTTAAGCATTTATTTATTGCTGTTAAGCAATTAAAATGGTACGACATTCGGCATTTAAAAAACGATACAGACTTAGTTCACCTTAGAACAGATAAAAGATGGGAGTTGTTAATTACAAAAATGCAGCAAACCAAACAAGAAGTAGAAAAACACTTTGATAAAAAGTTAGTTGCACTGTTAGATCAAATTTATTTTGATGACCAAAGCACTAGAAGTCAAATTAGAGCAAAAGAAGAAAAATATGGAAGAGATTCTAAAGAAATGAAAGCCTTTTGGAAAAGCATCTTAAAAAAAGACTCTATTAACCTAATAAAGGTTAGCAACATCTTAGACAATCAAGGTTGGCCAAGTAAAAAGAAAATTGGAAAAAGAGGTGCTACTACCCTGTTTTTAGTAATACAACATGCTAATCAAGCCATCAAATTAAAATATTTACCTATGATTCAGAATGCTGTTAAAAATAATGAATTACCTAAAAGACAGTATGCTATGTTTTATGATCGTTTTTTGTTAGGACAAGGGAAAAGACAAGTCTATGGAACACAATTGGCTATGAGCAAAGAAAGTAAGAAGCCTTATGTATTGCCTTTAGATGATGTTAAAAACGTAGACAAAAGAAGAGCGAAAATGGGATTGAATACTATGCAAGAGAACTTAAACAGATGGAATTTAACTTGGGATATTGAAGCTTACCTTAAAGCATTACCAGCAATTGAAGCCAAAGAAAAAGCATTGAATAAAAAAAATAAGCAATAATGAAACTAAAAAAACTACTATTGAGTTGCATCGTTTTCTGTATAAGTATAGTTAGCATTGCTCAAAACAAAAATTATAGCAAATATTTCCGTCATTTAAGATACAACCATGTTTCTCCGTATATAATACTTGCAGGAACTTATCCAATTTCTGAATCAATAGCTAAGAGTACATCTCATTATAAATTTACTTATAATAGCAATCATGAATTGATTTTAATTACTAATAATCATTATTTTACAGAAAGACGTCACCCATTAGCATCTATTGGTGCTTACAAAACAGTAATTACTCATTCTAAAAACAAAGAAACCCGCATTTTTTTAGACAAGAATAATAGACGTATAACAAACGACAGAGAAGTATATAAAGAGGTGTTTACCAAAGATAAAAAAGGAAATTACACCAAATTAGCTTTTTACGATTTACAAGACAACCCGATGGAATCTAATTGGAGAATTGCTGAATATCATTGGTTTAAAAAACGAAGAATGATTATCGAAAAAAGATTCAATTTACAAAAAGAGCCTCAAAATCTTTCTACTTATTTCGAATTTGGAACTACAGGAATGACCTTTAGAAAAGACGGTACTCCAATTGGCAATTATAATTTAGATGAAAACTACAAGGTTGTCAATAACAAAAGTGGTGTTGCTTCATATCAAGATACTTATGATAAAAATGGAAATCATGTAAAATATACTTATCATGATAAAGATGATAATTTAGTAATGAATCCCTTTGGTTTATCTATAGGAACCAAAACATACGATGCTGTTGGAAATTACATCAAACAAGCGCATTACGATACCAAAAATAAATTTTTAAGAGGTAGAGATATTGCCAGTAATCAACATGTAGTTTTAAGCAAAAAAGCAACTCAAAAAGACTCTTTAGAAATTAGAAGAATCTCATTAGGCTATTTAATTGCTTTACAAGAATTAAAACCTAAACTTATGCAAGAAGTTATGAATGATAGCTTAAATAAAGTTACTGTTGGCTATAGCAGAAAATTAAGACAAGAAGTAGTAACTGCAATTCCAAAAAGTAGAATGATTGAAAATGCTAAAAACTGGAATAAATCCAATACATTTTTCCCTCCTAAACCAATCAATCAGGTAAAAATATTAGACATTTATCATAGAATTGCTACAGTAAAATTGTATTCAGATAATTGGGTAGAATATTTGCATTTGATTAAAACAAACCATAAATGGAGCATTATTAATCTGCTTTGGCAGCATAAAAATGTTAAAAGATATCCTCATTAATTAAAAAAGTAGATAAGTCTGATGTTTTTTAAAAACATCAGACTTAAATCTTACACAACAAAAACTATTTTATTAAAACCTTTGTGGTTTGGTATTTTCTATGTTGCGACTGTATTTTTACAAAATACAAGCCACTTTTTAAATTTTCTCTGGTTAATACCCATTCGTTTTTTCCAACTTTTGCATTGATACTTGTTTGTTTAACAAGCATTCCTAAGCTATTGTATACAACAATATGTGTAGAAGATCTTGTATCAGCAACAAAACTTAATGTAGAACTTAAATTCATTGGATTTGGAGAAACCGTTACTTTTACTTTAGCATTTGAATTTAGTAATTCATCATCTACAGAAAGCACCTCTCCATTTTTAAAGTAAATATTTGAAATATCTAACTTCTTCTCTTCTACTTGCTGACTTGTTGCTTTCAATGAAAAGATAACAGTAACTATATCTTTCCCATCAAAATCCGTACTTCCTTTTGCCATAAAGTCTTTAAACGGAATGGTAAATTGTGTATCTGTTGCTGTTAAATCTACCTCCATTCTGTATTGATCTTGCCAATTAGGAGTATCTTTTTTCATAAAACGTACTTCTAATTTTCCAGTTCCAGAAGCATTAAATTTCAACATATTAAACGCAGATAAATCTACAGGTTGAAAAGTGGGTGTAAATGATTTATATACAGCAACAAACTCTGATGTATTTGCTGTTAAACTCACATTTCTCTCTAACATTAAAATATTACTTTCATTAACTGGTGTATGTGGAGTTACCGTAAAGTTAGATACAACAGAACTTTTAGGAGAATCATCTACTCCCCAAGCACCATCAGACATAAATAAATCATCTGGAGTATCTTTTCCATTGGAATGCATTCTTAATCCAACATCAAATAAATAACCTGTATCTAATTGAACATCACTTATATAATCTTTTGTCAAGTTTATTGATTGACTTAATGCTACACCATTAGATGTTTCTGATTTTCTTATTTCTCCTACAAAATTAACTGTAGCATGTTCTTTAATATTGACAATCTTTAAGTTTAGTTTTCCGTCTTTATAAGTCCCTTTTTTGATATAAGCCGTTGGAGCAAGTGTTGTATTATAACTTTCTATTGGCTTTTGTACCTCTATAAGTTCAAGTATTTCTTCTGATAAATTGTACAAATCGTCAATAGAATTACTCCAGACTTGGAAATTGTAATAATCACTCGTTTTGTCATACCTATCTAAATTCCAATGGCTATCTACAATATATTTATTGGAACCATTTTCTTTAATAGAAAAACTAATAACATATTCTCTTTCTCCGTTTGGATGCTTAATTAAGGTTTTAATAAAAGGATATTCTTCTTTTAAATACATAGTAGATACAGATAGTATTTCTGCACCTAATAAACGATCACAAATGTATTTGGTATGCTCGTAAGCTCCTTTTGTTGTTTTGGTAGCTAATATTGCTGCAACTGTTTTAGAATTTCTTAAATAATCTACTGATAAAATTTCATTTGCATTGGTAATATTTAAAAGATCGGTTGGTGTCGATTCAATAGTAGTTGTATTGGTTAATAAATCTACTGGAATAAAATCATTCAATTTTATTGTTGTTGCAGATTTTGCTTTTTTATAAGTACTTAAACGCTGTAATTGTTTTGCATTTTCTTTAATAAACTTATAATTAGATTTTTGTCTCTTATAATTTCTTGATACAATTTTTTGAGAAAGTCTGTTATTACTTTCCAAACCACCATCATTTCCTCCAGAAGCATCTGTATTTACTTCACAAGAACCGACACCTGAACAAGATAAATCATCGCAATCAACCAAACCATCACCGTCATCATCAATTCCGTTTGAACAATTTTCTTGAGCTACAGGTGCTGTAGGACATCTAGCTCCGTCATTACTAGAACTTGCTGGTCCGAAAGCAAAAAAGTTTGAACTCATTTCATTACTTCCTGTTAAATCTTGTACAGCATAAACAATGTATATAGTTCCAGTTTGATTGGCAGAAATATAGAAATTTCCATCAGCATCAAAATATACAGCTCCATAGGTATACTTATTTCCAGATAAAATCGGAACCTCTCCTAATGCAGTAACTTCTCCGGCTTCAATATCAATTCTATATAAAATATTTGTGCTTTTTTCTACTGTATATAAAGCATTGTCTTTTGCATTAAAAGCCCAATCGTGAATATGAATATTGGTATCTAATGTAATGGTTCCAGCGGACTTTAAATAGTTTGGAGAATTTGGATCTAAATTTACCTTATAAACCGTTGTACCTCCAGGTTTTAAATAATACATTCCGTTGGAATCAATATCTCCAATATACCTTCCTGCTGCAGGAAGTTCTGGAACTTCATAAATATCAGTTTTAAAATCTTTTCCTATTCTAACAATACTTCTATCTGGCGTACTTAATGATCCCCAGATATAACCATCTTTATTGTTATAACCAGCTGCATTAATTTTTCCTTCGGTAATATCTTCTGCTTGTAAAATAGCATTTCCAGATGCTAAATCTATAGAGTACACATCATTAAATTGAAATAAATAGGCATAGTAATCACAATTAAATGGTGTTGTAGATTGAGAAAACGAGATTTGAGGGATGTTTACTAAAAAAATAACGCCTATGATTATTTTTAAAAAGTAGTTTTTTCTTTCCATGGTAATTAGGTTTATTGATTCCTAAAAATATGGGATTAACAGTCACGCTAGCTATTTATTAGTTGATTGGTAAACTTTATAAGTTGAATGTAATACGTCTTTAGATTACGATCATTATAAAGGCATAAAAACCAAAAACAAACGGCTATTATATACTACTAATACCCTATTTTTTTATACTAAAAAGCAAGCATTAACTTAAACAGTTATGCATGCAAATTTCACTAGCATATATTAAGAAAATACTAGGTTTTAAATAAGCGTATTAGTATCCAAATTCTAAAAAGAGTAATAATACCTAATTGATTATCAATAAAATACGTATAGCTATTTTTAATTTTACAAAAGAATTTCTTATTGATAAGATTTTAAATCGATGGTGGTAATATCATAATGAGAAGCATATGCTTGAGCAATTCCGTCTTTAATAACTAATAATTGTGGCGATTGATGTAGTACCTGAAAAGTAGCAGCTATTTCATTAGAAATCTCTCTATAATTAAGCAAGTCTAAATAGTACACTTTAAAATCTGACATAGATGCATCAAACTGCTTTTCAAATAATTTAATTACCATTCTACTAATTCCACATCGGGTTGAATGTTTAAAAATTGCAACAGTTTCATTCTTAGAAACATCTTTTAAAGCTTCTAATTCTTCCAATGATTTCAAAGGAATCCAATGTATATTAGTTGTGTTTTTTGAATCGCTTTCTGGATTTGATTTAAATATGTTTTTAAAGATACTCATCTGTTTTTTTAGCTTAAGTCGTTAAAATACCAAATCCTTTCACCAGTCAAAAAGTCAGTAAAAACAAGGCCTTACAAGACAAAATGACTTATTTCTATACAAAATTTAAAATGGTATCTATTTTGAACAAAGAAATAAAAAATAAAAGAGATACCCTATGAATTTTAATAACTATACAATAAAATCACAAGAGACCATACAGCAAGCGCAGCAGCTCGCTCAAGGTTTTGGACATAATCAAATAGAAAACGAACACATTTTTAAAGCATTACTAGAAGTAGATGAAAATGTAGTCCCTTTTTTATTGAAAAAATTAAACATCAATATTGATGTATTAGAACAATTATTAGATAAACAATTAGAGAGTTTTTCTAAGGTAACTGGTGCAGATTTAACCTTATCAAGAGAAGCAGGAAAAAGTTTAACTGAAGCTGCCATCATTGCTAAAAAAATGAAGGATGAATATGTTTCTATTGAACATATTATTTTAGCAATTTTCAAATCTAAATCAACCATTGCTCAAATTTTAAAAGATCAAGGAGTTAGTAAAAAAGGGTTGGAAGATGCTATTGCTGAATTACGAAAAGGCAATCGTGTTACCTCACAAAGTGCAGAAGAAACTTATAATTCACTAAGTAAATATGCTAATAACTTGAATCAATTGGCACAAGATGGAAAGTTAGATCCTGTTATTGGTAGAGATGAAGAAATTAGACGTTTATTACAAATATTATCACGTAGAACAAAGAACAACCCTATTTTAGTTGGTGAACCAGGAACTGGTAAAACTGCTATTGCAGAAGGTTTAGCACATCGAATTATTAGAGGTGATGTTCCAGAAAACTTAAAAGACAAATTAATCTTCTCTTTGGATATGGGAGCATTAATTGCTGGAGCAAAGTTTAAAGGTGAATTTGAAGAGCGTTTAAAAGCTGTTATTAAAGAGGTAACTACATCAGATGGTGATATTGTACTTTTTATTGATGAAATACACACCTTAGTTGGAGCTGGTGGTGGACAAGGAGCTATGGATGCCGCTAATATTTTAAAACCTGCTTTAGCACGAGGAGAATTAAGAGCAATTGGAGCTACTACTTTGGATGAATATCAAAAATATTTTGAAAAGGACAAAGCTTTAGAACGTAGATTTCAAAAAGTACTCGTTGATGAACCAGACACAGAAAGTGCCATTTCTATTTTACGTGGAATAAAAGAAAAATACGAAACACATCACAAAGTACGTATCAAAGACGATGCTATTATTGGTGCTGTAGAGCTTTCTCAACGTTATATTACCAATCGTTTTTTACCAGACAAAGCCATCGATTTAATGGATGAAGCAGCATCTAAATTACGTATGGAAATCAATTCGAAACCAGAAGAACTAGATGTTTTGGATAGAAAAGTAATGCAATTAGAAATTGAGATTGAAGCCATTAAACGTGAAAACGATAAGATCAAATTAAAATCACTTAACGCAGAATTGGCAAATCTTAAAGAAGAGCGTAACGAAATCAATGCAAAATGGCAAAGTGAAAAAAGTTTGGTAGATGGAATTCAAGCAGCAAAAACAGCTATTGAAAATGCCAAATTAGAAGCCGATAAAGCAGAACGTAATGGAGATTATGGAAAGGTTGCCGAGTTACGTTATGGAAAAATTAAAGAGTTTCAAACTGAATTAGAGCAATTGCAAAATGAATTAGCGGCTAAAAAAGACACCGTGTTAATTAAAGAAGAAGTAACCTTTGATGATATTGCAGAAGTTGTGGCAAAATGGACCGGAATTCCTGTAACAAAAATGCTGCAATCTGAACGTGAAAAGCTACTGCGATTAGAGCAGGAATTGCATAAACGTGTGGTAGGACAAGAAGAGGCAATTGAAGCGGTTTCTGATGCTGTAAGAAGATCTAGAGCTGGTTTGCAAAACCCAAACAAGCCTATTGGTTCCTTCTTGTTTTTAGGAACTACTGGTGTAGGAAAAACAGAATTAGCGAAAGCTTTAGCTAGCTATTTATTTGACGATGAAAATGCCATGACTCGAATTGATATGAGTGAGTATCAAGAACGTCATTCGGTAAGTAGGTTGGTTGGAGCACCTCCAGGTTATGTTGGTTATGATGAAGGTGGGCAATTAACTGAAGCTGTAAGAAGAAAGCCTTACTCTGTTGTTTTATTAGATGAGATTGAAAAAGCACATCCAGATACTTTTAATATTTTATTACAAGTACTAGACGAAGGTAGATTAACAGATAATAAAGGAAGAGTTGCAGACTTTAAAAATACCATTATTATCATGACATCAAATATGGGAAGTCATATCATACAAGAAAAGCTTGAAAACCTTAAAGGTGATATTTATACAGCCATGGAATTGGCAAAAACTGAGGTTTTAGGCTTGCTAAAGCAACGTATTAGGCCTGAGTTTATCAATAGAATAGATGATATTACTTTATTTACACCTTTGTCTAAAGAAAATATCAAAAACATTGTACAACTACAATTAGACTTGGTTAAAAAAATGATAGCTAAACAAGATATTACCTTAGATGCAACAGAACAAGCAATTGATTATTTAGCTTCTCAAGGATATCAACCAGAATTTGGAGCTAGACCTGTAAAAAGAGTCATTCAGAAAGAAGTTTTAAATCAGTTATCTAAAGAAATATTAGCTGGTAAAATTACAACAGATAGTATTATTTTGTTAGATGCTTTTGATGATAAATTAGTGTTTAGAAATCAATCTGAATTGGTAGAAAATTAATAGTAATTTTCTAAAATTAAAAGAAAGTTAAAAAGCGATGTTATAGAAACATCGCTTTTCTTTTTGTGTATATTCGCATTTTAAAACACCAACAAATGAAAAAATACTTACTACTTATTGTTTTTGCGTTTAGTACAATCGCAGGTTTTGCTCAAGAAAAAGATGAAGAAGTTACCACGTATTATTTAATACGACATGCAGAAAAACAACGTACAAATCCCAATGATAAGGATCCACATTTAACTTACAAAGGCACAAAACGTGCAGATAAATGGGCAGAAGTATTGTCATCTGCAAACATTAATATGGTGTATACAACAAATTACAATCGTACGAAAGAAACAGCACAGCCTATAGCTTTAAAAAACGGATTGCGTATGTATGTTTACAATCCAAGTAAAATGTATGATGATGGTTTTAAATACAACACCAAGGGAAAAAATGTGTTAATTGTTGGTCACAGCAATACGACACCTGCTTTTGTAAATAAAATATTAGGAAAAAAGAAATACTCACAAATCGCCGATGATAACAATAGCAACTTATATATTGTTACTGTAACCAAAAAAGGTGCTACGAGTGTTCTTTTAAAAATTGAGAATTAATTGATTAGTTCTACTTGAACATTTTCTAAATTAATTTCTGATAATTTTTCTAACTCAGAATTCTGAAATGCTTTGTCTAAATTTTCTAATTTGGTCGAAGCATTTTTTGGTTTGTAATTGTTGTAATCTATAAAACGGATTCCGTTTATTACTCTAACATTTGTCGCTTCTCTAAAACGCAAACCGCCTCCATTTACATGATAACTATAAGCTAAATAATCTAATGTAAATTTTTCTTTTTCGATCCAATACACAAAGACATCATCATAATCCTCTCCTCCTCCATCTTCGGTAAAACTGATTTCAACTTTATAATAGTTTTTATTATTTATACTCGTTTCTTTTAGAAGTTTTTTTCTAACAGCAGCATCGTTTAATCCGTAAGGTAATACAGAAAAATAATGTACTGAATTTACAGAGCTAGCATATCGAGTAGACATAGAGTCTGGAAGGATGATAAACTTCTCGTTTATAAAGCGTTCAAAACCATTGTTACTTAATTTATCATTGATTAGTACAGTATCTTTTACGCTTACTCTTTCTAACATAAACTTTCCGTTATCTCGAGTAGCGATGTATTTTCTATTTCTAAAATCAAACTCAATAGTTGCTTTGGCTACTTTATCAGCACCAGTTGTCTTAATCGATTTATCAATAATTTGTTGTGCTGTTAGGGCTTTCTTTTCTGGATTACATGAAACTAAAAAGGCTAATACAAATAAAATATATAAATGACGCATAAATGTTGTTTTGTTCTTTTGTACGAAAATAGTTTTCAAAATTACAGCTAATTTACTGTGATATTTTTAAATTTTTGTTAATTAAAAAAAGGCCATCAAAAATGACAGCCTTTCTTTTAGGGGAAAATTATTTGTTAAAAACGCATACCAACACCAAAACCAATTAATAATGGGTTGATTTTCACATCAGCAGGAATGCTTAACCCGGCAGATAAGTTAGAAGCATCTACTGTTACATCTGTTTTTAATAAGATGTATTTTGCATCAATATTTAAAAACCATTTGTCATTTAAATCATAATCTAAACCTCCTTGGAAAGCAAATCCGAATGCATTGTCATAAGAAATGTCTTTGGCTGCTCCAGATTTAGCGCTATAAAAAATAGTATAGTTTATACCCGCACCAACATAAGGTCTAAAATTATCATAATTAAAGTGGTATTGAGCTGTTAATGTAGGTGGTAATAACCAAACAGAACCTAAATCAACATTAGCACTTGCTGCTCCACCAATAGCTGTTAAATTAGATCCAACAGTATTTACATTGTGTTTTGTAGTTCCTAAAATTAACTCTAATGCAAAGTTTTCTGTAAAAAAGTAGGTAAAGTCTAATTCTGGAATAAACTTATTGTTTATTGCAATATCACCTCCAATTGTACCGATAGTTGCCGACTCATTTGGAGATACATTAACGATTCTTAAACGAGCTTGCCACTTTTTAAAATCTTCATTAGATTTTTCTTGAGCAGTTATGGTTCCAACAAACAACATACTCATCACTAATCCTGCAATAATTTTCTTCATAATAATTGAATTTATATTTAATTTGATAACAAAATTACGAGTGAAAAAAAGCGTAAAACATGACGAAAGTCATAGTTTGATAGTTTTCTTTATGTAGCCTAAAATTTATGAGTATCTTTGTTTTTGAAATGCAGAAAAAAATCAACATACAAAATAAAAAAGCCAAATTCGAATTCGAATTTTTAGATAAATATACCGCTGGAATTCAGCTTACTGGAACAGAAATTAAGTCGATAAGAGCCTCTAAAGCACGTATTACAGAAAGTTTTTGTGAGTTTAATGAGCAAGGAGAGCTTTTTGTGGTGAATATGTTTATTGAAGAATATTCGCATGGAAATTTCTTTAATCACAATCCTAAAAGTGAACGAAGACTTTTATTGAACAAACGCGAATTAAAAAAATTAGAAAAAGAAGTTAAAAATACTGGATTAACCATTGTGCCTTTACGTCTATTTTTAACAGAAAAAGGTTGGGCTAAATTAGACATTGCTCTAGCAAGAGGAAAAAAGCTACACGACAAACGTCAAACAATGAAAGATCGTGATAACAAACGTGATTTAGCTAGAATAAAGAAGAATTTTAACTAATGCGTACTTTTTTAAAACTTATTCGTTATCAAAACCTTTTGATGGTTTTAGTAACGTTGGTTTTAATCAAATTTACTTTACTCGAGTATTTTACCCCTATTAGCCTATTTACTAATACACTTTTTTATTGGTTTACGCTAAGTATTCTTTTTACTACTGCTGCAGGATATATCATTAATGATATTTTTGATGTAAAAATTGACTTGATTAACAAACCTAACAAAACCTATATAGGAAAACAGATTTCACTAAAATTTGCTTGGATAAGCTATGCTATATTTACTTTATTAGGAATTTTATGTGCAGTAATATTAATGAATAGTGCTGTATATGGTTTCGAACTCTTTTTGTTTTTTATCTTATTTCCTTTAGCTCTTTTTTTATATTCTTTTTATTTAAAAAAAATTGCTCTGTTAGGAAATATCACCATTGCTTTTATTAGCTATTATACCATCATACAACTCAGTAAATTTAGTGTACCTAGTATACATCAAAAAGAAAATCTTGAGTTGTTAGTGAATTGGGAGTATTCTCGAATAGTTATTATAGCTTATGCATCATTTTCTTTTGCAATTACACTAATTAGAGAGATTGTAAAAGACCTAGAAGATATTAATGGAGATTATGCATCACAACTAAAAACATTACCTATAATTATAGGTAGAAAAAGAACTCAAGTAGTCCTACTCTTTTTATCAGTACTCTTTTTTTGTTTCTTAGTTTTTGTTTTAAAAGCCGTTTATTCATATTCTTATTTCTTTTGGTATGGAGTTTTAGCAATTTTAGTCCCTTTTGCTTGGTTTATTTATCAATTAAAAATAGCAAAAACCACCAAAGATTATCATCAATTAAGTAACTTGTTAAAACTAATAATGTGCTTAGGTATTTTATCTATGTTACTTTTTAAATTTTTATAAATGTTAAAAGAAAAACTTGCCAATTACAATGTTATACTTGCTTCTGGATCGCCAAGAAGACATCAGTTTTTAAAAGATTTAGAGATTCCGTTTACCATAGATGTAAAAGAAGTAGATGAAGTATATCCAAAAGAACTAAAAGGGGTAGCAATTACCGATTATTTGGCCGACTTAAAGTCGAAAGCATTTACCAATCTAAATGACAATGATTTGCTTATTACTTCTGATACCATTGTTTGGTTAGAAAATGAAGCCTTAGGAAAGCCTAAAGATGCAACAGAAGCTTTTGAGATGTTAAGAAGATTATCGGGCAAGCAACATCAAGTAATGACTTCTATCAGCATTAAAAACCCGAATTTTCAAATCATCACAAACGACACAACAAATGTTTATTTTAAAGAATTGTCTGATGAAGAGATTCATTATTATATAGAAACCTACCAACCTTTTGATAAAGCAGGCGCTTATGGTATCCAAGAATGGATAGGTTTTATAGGGATTGTGAAGCTAGAAGGCAGTTATTTTAACGTAATGGGATTGCCTGTTCAAAAGTTATATAAAGAATTGCTAAAATTGTAGTTCAATGCTACAATAATATTATTATTTTTGCCACAAACACAACAAATATATTTTTGATGAAAAAATACACTTTTACAGAAAAGAAAGATACCAGATCAGGTTTTGGTGATGGTTTAACAGAATTAGGAAAAACAAATCCTAATGTAGTGGCTTTATGTGCCGACTTAATTGGTTCGTTAAAAATGAACGAATTTGCAAAGAATCATCCTGAAAGATTTTTTCAAGTTGGTATTGCAGAAGCAAATATGATGGGAATTGCTGCCGGAATGACCATTGGAGGAAAGATTCCTTTTACTGGAACTTTTGCTAACTTTTCTACTGGAAGAGTTTATGACCAAATCCGTCAATCTATTGCTTATTCTGATAAGAATGTAAAAATTTGTGCTTCTCACGCAGGTTTAACACTTGGAGAAGATGGAGCAACTCACCAAATTTTAGAAGATATTGGTTTGATGAAAATGTTACCAGGGATGACCGTTATCAATCCTTGTGACTACAACCAAACCAAAGCAGCTACGATTGCTATTGCAGAACATGATGGTCCTGTTTATTTGCGTTTTGGACGTCCTTCTGTGCCTATTTTTATGCCAGATCATACAGAAGAAGAATTTGTAATTGGTAAAGGAATTCAGTTAACTGAAGGAACCGATGTAACAATTGTTGCTACTGGACATTTAGTTTGGGAAGCATTACAAGCGTCAGAAAAATTGGAAGCAAAAGGAATTAGTGCAGAAGTAATTAATATTCATACTATTAAACCTTTAGACGAAGAAATTATTTTAAAGTCTGTTGCAAAAACTGGATGTATTGTTACCGCAGAAGAGCATAATAAATATGGAGGTTTAGGAGAATCTGTTGCTAGATGTTTAGCAACGAACAACCCTACTCCACAAGAATTTGTTGCTGTAAACGATAGCTTTGGAGAATCTGGAACTCCAGCTCAATTAATGGAAAAATACGGCTTAAATGACAATGCCATTGTAAGTGCTGTAGAAAAAGTTATTGCTAGAAAATAACCTTTTATACTTTTTAAGCGTCTATATAAATAGACAATATAAATTTAACTAACCTTCAATACTATTTTTATGTATTGAAGGTTATATTTTTACTAAACAATAAATTTAAATTATGAAAAAAGTACTTTTAATTTTACTGTTAACTCTAGGAGTTAGTCAAGTAGCAAATTCCCAAATTCAATTTGGTCTTAAAGCGGGTATTAATTACAACAATAATGGCGATTTAAAATTGTCTAATGTTGTTAATAATGCTGTACAAGGTGCCGATGCTAAATCTGGTTTTCATGCTGGACTTTGGTTTAAGGGAAAATTACCAATTATAGGTTTGTATCTAAGACCAGAAATTGTATATACTCAAGTAAAGAGTGATTATTTATATAAAAATGCCAATACTTCTTACGATTTTAAAAAGATTGATGTTCCTATCTTATTAGGAAAGAAGTTCTTTGGTGTTGCCAATGTATTTGTAGGACCTTCATTTCAATATGTATTAGGTACTAACTTTGGATTAAGTACTGTAAATGAAGTAAAGCTAAATAAGTTCTCTTTAGGATTACAGTCTGGTTTTGGTATCGAAATTGGTAAATTAGGATTGGACGTACGTTGGGAAAGAGGATTGTCTAAATCTGAAGCCTCTTTTGCAGATGGAATTGGAAACTTTACGATTGACAATAGAACCAATCAGATTATCTTAGGATTATCGTATAGATTATAATTAAATAACAGTTATAAAAAAAGCTCCAGAAATTATGGAGCTTTTTTTATGTTTAGTGTTTTACTTTTATCTTTTTATTCAGATAATCTGGGATTGTTGGATTGTTTGGATCACTAAAATCATTTCTTGGATCTCCATCACCATTTTTATCTTCGTATTTGGTTAAAATACCATCTCCATCATCATCCTTATCTAAATAGTTTGCGATATTATCTTTATCAGTATCAATTCTTCTAACATCATCTTCTACTGCAGCATCTACAATTTCTAAATAAGAAGGTAATCCATCATTGTCATGATCTGTATTTTCTACCAAATCTAATAAGCTAATTTTAAAAATTAATGGTGAATTAGCTGGAATTTGTCCATTTGCTCTATTTTGGTATCCTAAACCTGATGGAAAAATAAGATATCCTTTTCCAAAATTTTTGTAGGTAATTGGCCCATTGTTTGTAATATTTTCTCCTCCTTTAAAGTGAGTAAAACCGTGTGTCCAACCTCTAACTACAACATCTAACGTGAACCAAGAAGCTAAATTTTGAGTTTCGAAAATAACTGGCTTAGTAGCATTACTCAAATATTTACCTTGATATAGTGTTAAGATAGAATCTGTAATCTTTGGAGAGCTCTTTGCTGGAACTGGAGATCCTTGCTCAACAATATAATAGTACATTTTATAATCTATATCTTGTCCATTTACATATTCTGTTATGTCTTGTGTTTGTAACTTAGGATCATCTAATAGCGACGTTTTTCCTGTCACCAATGGCTTAATTGAATCCTTGTCAACATCATAATAGTGATTACTTAAGTACTTAACCAAAGTATCATTATCAATTTTTGCTTGTCCAACATGATCAAAATTAGCGAACGAATTACGATTACTACATGAATATATTAGTATTGAAGCTATAGCTACAACCAAAATATGTCTTACTTTTATCATCTATCTATTAAATTTAGGTGCGCAATTTACGATTTTCATACCTTTGTGAAAAGAGAATAGTAAAATTTTAACTTTTTATATGAGAATTGATAAATATCTATGGTCTATACGCTTTTTTAAAACCAGAAATATGGCTGCGGAAGCCTGTAAAAAAGGGCATGTTAAGATGAATGATAAGAATTGTAAACCTTCTAAAGAAGTGTATGGAAGCGAGTTAATTTTTATTAGAAAGAATCAAATAAACTACAAAATTCAGGTCTTAGATACTCCACAAAGTCGTGTGGGTGCAAAATTGGTTGACTTGTACCGAAAAGATTTGACACCGAAAGAGGAATTTGATAAAACAGAATTGCTAAAATATTCGAAAGATTATTACCGTAAAAAAGGAACTGGAAGACCTACCAAAAAAGATCGTAGAGATATTGAAGATTATTACGATAATGCCGCTAGTTCTGAAAGCTAAATTTAATATATTTGTAAGGTAAATACACATCCATGATTGCAGAAAAAAACATTATTCTAAACGCTGAACAAATCAAGCAAAAAACCAAAAGAATTGCTTATCAGATTTACGAAAACAACAGTAATGAAGAAGAAATTATTCTTGCTGGCATCTCTAAAAACGGTTACACTTTTGCCAATGAAATTAAAGCTTGTTTAGAAAATATTTCTCCACTAAAAATAACCATGTGTGAAGTATTTATCAACAAAAAAGAACCTTTGTCAAAAATCACAACTTCAATTGATGCAGCTACTTACAGTGGTAAATCTATAGTATTAGTTGATGATGTGCTTAATTCGGGTGCTACACTTATTTACGGAATCAAACATTTTTTAGATGTTCCTTTAAAGCGATTTAAAACGGCCGTTTTAATTAATCGAAATCACAAAAAATATCCTGTAAAAGCAGACTTTAAAGGCATGTCATTATCTACCACATTACAAGAACATGTTTCGGTAGATT
Organism: uncultured Polaribacter sp.; assembly: GCA_947497755.1. Taxonomy (GTDB): domain Bacteria; phylum Bacteroidota; class Bacteroidia; order Flavobacteriales; family Flavobacteriaceae; genus Polaribacter. Next base: position 91,492 of record CANMHT010000004.1, read on the forward strand.
TTGACGGAGAAAATACAGTTGCTTACTTAAGCTAAAACAGCTTTTATTTTTTCAGAAATTTCTTCTACAGACAATCCATCAATAGAAATGTTATGGTTTGCTTGCTCGTAAAAAGGTGCTCTTTCAAACAAGTGCTTTCCTAGATACTCATACAACTGTTCGTCAGAAAAATTATCAATTAAAGGTCTAGAAGTCGTTGCTGCTCTTAAACGATCAAACAATGTTTTAATAGTCGCTTTTAAATAAAAACTCTGGGCATTGCTTTTTAAAATTTCTTCCATGCTATTGGCATAACAAGGAGTTCCGCCACCTAAAGAGAGTACAAAATTATCTTCTGTAGCTAATATTTCGATTAAATATGCAGCTTCTTTTCTTCTAAAATAAATCTCTCCTTTAGTAGCAAAAAGATCTTTAATAGCGCTTTGTTCTTTAGTTTCTATATAATCATCTAGATCTATAAAACTAAGGTTTAGTTGTTTAGCGATGTATTTTCCGATGGTAGATTTTCCACTACCCATATAGCCCATTAGTACAATTTTCATAGATAAAATTTTACAAAAACAAATATCGAAAAAAATTTTACGAAAAACTTTTATTTTTAAAAGAAATGATAGTATATTTGCACTCGCTTTTAAACAAAAGCATGACCTGGTAGCTCAGTTGGTAGAGCATCTCCCTTTTAAGGAGAGGGTCCTGGGTTCGAGCCCCAGCCCGGTCACAACAAAAAGTTAAGCAACTGCTTAACTTTTTTTGTTTCTAAACATTGCACATATGGCGGAATTGGTAGACGCGCAATCTTGAGGGGGTTGTTCACAACAGTGAGTGCAGGTTCGACTCCTGTTATGTGCACTTTTTAAACACTTAAATTACAACAAGTTATTTTGTTTTTATTTAAGTGTTTTTTCATTTTATATAAAAAATTGCTTGTTTATTCTCTTCATCTATAAATAGATTTTTTCCTATCATTACCCTCCTATTTTTCATTCGCCAAATATAAATGGTAGCTACAAATAAATTTGTGGACGTTTTGAATACAAAATCATTAAAAAACAGGTATTTACACCTGTTATCATATTTTTTATTTTGATAACCTTTACAAGGTTTAAATCCCAAAAAAAAATAAAAATCATGAATAATCCATTTCACATTCAAAGAGAATTAAGATACGGAGCTCCAGTATGCGATGAGATATTAATTAATAGATACTATACAATAGGCTATTCTTGGTATTTTAGGCAAGCAAAATGGGCGCTAGAAATAATTAATAGAAATGATCATCTACTTTCTCAAGCAGAAAGATTGAATAATTTTCGTTCAGATATTAGAATACCTAAAAGATTCAGAGCAGGTTTAAATCCTTTTCATGGAAGTGGATATGACAGAGGTCATTTAGTTGCTAGTGCTAATAATAACATTCTAGAAGTTCAAAATAGTGAAACATTTTTAATGTCAAATATGTCTCCTCAAAAACCTAATTTTAATAGGCAAATTTGGAAAAAATTAGAAGAAGCAACTAGAACACTGAATAATGACGAGGATATTTTTGAAACATATGTTTTAACCTGTCCTGTTTTTTATTTTGATAGAATGATAGAAACAATTGGTGATGAAGATGATGACAACGGAATCTACATTCCAATACCTCATGCATTTGTTAAAAGTGTTCTTGCAGAAGATAAAAGAGGAAAACTAAAACTTTGGACATTTAAGATGGATAATAAGGAATTAGATGGCGATCTAGAAGATTATTTGGTTGTTACTTATGATGCTGAGCAATTAGTTGGAGGTCGATTTTGGGACAAAATTAGTGGTGGAGATATACATCAACAAAAAAAGAACCCAAGAGCAATGTGGGATTATTAAAATGTAGAAATTATCCAAACTAAAAGTGAGGAAAATATCTAAACTACTTTTTAAAAAATAAACAATCTGAATAAATACGAAAGTAAAATGACTAGAGAAGAATTAGAAATAGAAAAACTAAAGCAAGAGCTAAAGAATCTCAAGAAACCCATTCTCTTGAGACCTGAATTTTTATCCATAATACTATCTTCAATTATTGCTGCCGTAACAATCTATTTTTCAGTAATAGAAGCAAAATCTGACGAACTTGAACAAGTTAAGAGCGAAAAAATTCAATTGGCTAATCAAATCAACACCAAAACAAGTCTGGATTTGAAGTCAAAAGAAAATAAACTGAAAGAATCAATTGAAAAGCTTAAAATGAAAGAAAAAAACTTAAAAGATTCTCTAAACCAAAAATTTGTAGAAGATTTACTGATACTAGAGAATAAGTTAAAAGAAATTAGATTGTTTATTGATGATTACAGAGTTGGCTATTCAAAATCGAGATTGAAAAATAAAAGAACAATTGAACAAATAGAACGTTACGTTGACATAGAGAAAAGAGAAGGATTTAAGCGATGGTTGTACAGCGAACTGAATAGAGCCATCGATAAATCCAATAAACGATCATTAGACCAAATTGAACTTCGAAGAAAATTGAGTGAATATAAAATCAAATAAACAGTGATAACAAAATATATAATGCATTAAAACACATTTTATACCTACTTTTGTAAAGCAGTTGAAAACGAAATAATGAAAGTAATACATTGGACACCAAAAGAAAATAAAAGTCAAATTTTAGAAAAAGGAATTCTAATAACTGATACTTGGATTTCGTGTTCAATTCTTACACCATTTAAGAACTTGAATCGTTGGTGGCTCGACTTTTTGCTAAATGACAAAGAATATATAGGAATCGTATTTGAATTAGAAGAAATCGACTTTCCTTTAGTTCATGACCATTGGTGTATTGATACTCATACAGAATATGATGACAATTTTGAAGTCATATCAAAAAAAAGAAATGATCTGAATGAAATATTGTCTAGCAATCCAAAATCTGTATTTAATGATTTAAAAGGATTAAAGCGTGATTACGAACAAACAATAGTTTGGCGAATAGGAAATACGATTGATGAATCTAGTTATTTAGATAAAGATGGAATTTATAGACCAGATGACAAAAAGATAATTGCATCAGGGTTAAAGTTGATAAAATCGAACCCCAAAAAGGCTGAAAAGGACTTTTTTGACAATCCTGACTTTATGGAATTTGTTTTTGAAGACTATGAGGTTCTGTTATTCAAGAATGTCGAACCAAACAGAATTGAAAGAGTAATTCAAGCGAATACAAATTATTCGTATAATGATTTAATAAATGAAATAAAAGCCCACTACAACAAATCAATTAGTCTTTCTAAATAGTATTTCCCCATCACTACTCTCCTACTTGTTTTGCAAAAATCGTATATAATTAAACTCTTCTGTTTACTTATTTGTTAGTGTTCTGATGCTACTTATTAACCTTTAGATATAGTTTTGTGATTTCTTCTATAACAGTTTCAGGGTCTTTTATCCAAACCATATGATTGGTGTTTTTTGTTAAAACATAGTTGTGATTAGCTAAGCTTCCATATTCTTTTAAGCATCGAACCAAATTAAACGTATCCTCTTTTGTTTTTAATGCATTCTTATTAGGTAAATTTTCTGCTACAATTAAAGTTAAAGGCATCTCACTATAAATAAATCTTGATGACATATATTTAGCTATTTGAGGAAACTGTTGTAATACATAATAAAGTCCTAGCCTACGCTTTTTTAGCATTTCCTAGACTTTTAAGGAAAGATTATTTTTATATTTCAGGGTCCAATCTTCTGTAAACATGCATGGAGTACTCGCATAAATAAAAACAGCTCCTTTTATTTCCCCCTTATTTATGTGGTTAAATTCAGAAGTATAAAAACTCCCAAATGAATGAGCAACTAAGAAATATTCTTTATCGTATCCCATTTTTTTCAGAGCCTTTTTTAAATCTTCAACTTCACCTTTAAATGAAATTTTAGTGCTATCTATTTCACTCTTTCCTAAACCAGCCCAATCATAAGTTATTAGCGTAGCGCCGGTTTTTTTGTGTATACTTTGTAATATAGGCTCCCAAACACTTCCATCGTTTCCGTTTCCCGCTTCAAAAATAATGGGAAAACTATTTCCTTTTATTATTTTAAAATGCAATTTATGTTTCCCTAAATTAATAAGTGTATCTGTAGTTACTTGAGACTGTATTTTCATACAACATATGATAACTACTGTAAGAAATAATTGTACTTTGTTTTTCATAGTTTCATGCTTTTCTATTTATTAGATCGTTACATAGAAAATCATTAATATTTTTAAATCCAATTATTTAACTATTTAATTTGTTCATCAAACTGTTTTTGAAATACTTTTATCAATCCTTCTGCGTCCTTATTCATTGCTTCTTTACAGAACAGTTTACTTGCTTTAAACTTTGTATGGCTTTTTGTTTTTATTGCCTCTTTAAATTTTCCTACACTAAATAAAAAAAGAGCAATGTCAACGTCTCCTTGCCCATATAAATTAACAAGTATCTTTCTTTTTGCTAAAAAATTATCACCAAGTTGTGTTGGTACTTTAGAAGCAAAATAAACTAACGTAGAAAAATAAGCTTCGTCTAATCTAATTTTATTACTTCGCCAGTAGTCTTTAAAATCTTTTCGTAATTGTACTTTTTTGTCATCACGATTAACATAATCAATATAAAATTGTGGGTAATCTTCTATTTTTATTTGATTAGAATATCCTTTTATTATTTTATTCTTCTTAAAAAAGCTTTAGGCTTTCATTCGTAAATTTAGAAACAGCAGTAAATAATTTCTTTGCTGTTTTACCAGAATATCCTTGTTTTCTATTTAATAAATATCCATCATTCGTTAGTACAACATTTGTTGGATAACTATTTATATGGTATTTTTTTGATAAGTTATAAGTCTTGTCATCTTCAGCATTATAATGAAGTAAAATAAAATTATCTGCTAAATATTTGTTGTATGTTTTGTTTCTAAATATTGCTTTTTCGAGCTTTTTACAAGGTAAACACCAAGTAGTATAAAAGTCTATTAATAACAATTTATTTTCTTTTTTAGCTTTAACTAGAGCTTTATCATAATTTTGTTCAATTATAGTTAACTCTTGAGCTGAGATATTTAAGAAAACTAAACTGCATATAATAAATAACGTTTTTCTCATTTTAATATATCTAAATTGAATTTTTATTTTTATAACGACTCAAAAAAATATAAAAAGTTGCAAAAACAGTTTTTTAACTATCTATTATTTTCTAATTGTTTAATTTTTTTTAGTGACATTTTCTTTTTAGGGTCTTTTTCGTTTGCTTTTTTAAACCATAAAAGTGCTTTTTGAGGCTTGTTCCAAGCTAGATAACCATCACCTACACTATCATAAAAACCAGCCACCTCTGGTTGAAGTTCTAGATTAAATTTAAAAATACCTACAGCTTTTTCGTAATAAAAATTATCTAGTAAATCATAACCTAAACCATCCAAATATCCTTTTCCAAAAGCGTAAACATTTGAAGCATTCTTTTGTAGTTTATGATATTCTTCTTTGAAAGTTTCTATATCTTTTTCAAGAATTACTTTTCGTAAGGCAAAACTAATAGGTGTTTTGTAGTTTAAATTCTTATTATTATACATCTTTTGAATGATTACAGCAGCAATATATTCAGTAATAATCGTATCACTATTAGCCATGATAGTGATCGCAAAGTTTTCTTCAGGTAGAAATCCAAAAAATGTACTATAACCTTCATCACCACCAGAATGACGGAACATTTTTTTATTGTTAACCATTGAAGTAAACCAACCTAAACACATACCACGATTATTCTCAAAAGGAATGACAGTTTGGGTTAGTTGTTTATACGTGTTTTTTGAAAATAATTGTTGATTTTTAAAATTTCCTTTGTTTAAATATAGTTGAGCCCAAAGTAACATGTCATCTACATTTGAGTGTAATGTAGAACTAGGCGCATGTATACGATTATAGGGGTATATGTTTGCTTTATCTATATTAAAATGAGCAGCTTCAACATGTGGATCTGTTGCTAAATTAGAGTTAACATCTAATTTTGAAAACGAAGTGTTTTGCAATTCCATTTTATTAAAAAATGTTTGTTGCATATAATCTTCAAATGTTTTTTTTGTAACATTTTGTACTACAGCTGCTAAAAGATTATAAGCTGCATTGCTATATTCATGTTCTTTACCAGGAATAAACTCTAATTTTTGGTCTTGAAAGGTTTTTACATATCTAAGTGCAGCTAGGTCATCATATTCTGGACTTTTCCAATTATAATCTTCTACATCAGGAATGCCTGAAGTATGTGTTAAAATATGTTGTAGTGTTATGTCTTTATATTGTTCACTCTTCATTGAAAAAGTAGGTAAATATTGAATGAGTTTATCAGACAATTTTAGTTTACCGTCTTCAACTAATTTCATAATGGCAGTGGCTGCAAAAGGTTTAGAAACTGATGCCATATGAAATACGGATTTATTAGTAAGTGGCTTTTGTGTATGCAAACTTTGCACACCAAAACTTTTAGCATACCAAACTTTGTTATCTTTTATAATACCAATTGAAATTCCTGGCACTTCAAAGGTTTTTAATTTTAGTTGAATTAAAGAATCAATAAAAATTTCCGTTTTATCTCTATCATTTTGTTGTGCCGAAGTATAACTAATCTTAAATAGAATAATAAAGGCAAGGATACTATTTTTGTTCATTTTGTATTTATATTATTAGTAATCTCTTGTGTGAATCAAAAGATTATAAGTTATTTTCAATTTCATCGAGAATGAAACATTCTGTTTCATTGATGATATTTTTTATCAATGACATCTATATTTTTAGATTGTTACACTTTACTAAAAAAACACTCGTTTTTCTATATAGTTTTCCCTATCACTACCCTCCTATTTTACTTACATGCAATATTATTTAAACACAAACTTGTTTTAAACTAAAAATCCTTTTATTCTATTCAATTTTATAGTATTTTTAACCAAGCTAACGAAAAGGAAATATCTAACTACCAAAAAGATAAATTGTTGTGGTGCTTACTTTTAGAAAAGATACTCTATTGTAAAATTTAAGAAGTATAATTTATCTTTCTGTTTAGCTATAAATTGCGAGAAATATGAAAAAAGAATTATCAATAATATTATTTTTAACTCTGACTCTGGCTTGTCAGAAAAGTGAATACAAAACAGTTGACTTCAAAGCCTTTAAAATGACAGTTCCTACGACTTGGAATAAATATAATATTAAAGGAATTGATAGCTATGTAAGCGGACTTATAACTGACAACAATGATACTTTGATTTTTGATTTAGGTTGGTATTCTGGAGATTTAACAAAAAACAATGAAGTTCTAGTCTTTGATAGATCTGAATATTTAGAATTTACTGAGGAAAAAAAACAGCAATTAAAAAAAGTTAAGCATTTAGTTGTTGAAGATTTTTTAAATAAAAAATTCGAGGCAAAAGATTATTTAAAATATGAATTTGATATTGATAGTATCGATTGTTTTCAAGCAAAATTTATTAAACCAAGAAACAAAGGATTTGGAGCAAGTGGAATTTATATTGATAGCTTAAATGGTGGTGAGCAGAATTCTAACAAAATCAGGTTAAGTTTCTATGGAAATAGTTTATCAGACTCAATTCAAATGAAATTCTTTAAAGCTTTGAAAAGCATAAAGTTTAAATTTTGCGAGTAAATACTGCTCTTTACAACAACTAAAATATTGGCAACAATATTATGAAAGAAGAAAAATACTTTATTGCATCATTTCGCTACAATAAGGATAAACCAGAAGATTTTGGATTAAAACCTATTGTCAATTCTGATTATTTTATGGATTCAAAGGGTAATAAATGGAAAAATGAATACTTATGGGATAATGGTTGGGGCAACGAATATGGTTTTATTCGACAACCTGAACCAAATCATGAGGAACTTTGGATTTTGTTAACCGAATCTACAATTGTTGAAAATCAACTCGGAGCTGCTGAGCTATTAAATGAAAAACACCCTTTTGCGTTAAAAGAAAAGTTACAAATTTTATTCTTGACAAAACCTAAATTAAATCGTGATTTAACGAAAAGACTTGAGCATTTAGGGGTATTAAGGACTGGAACAAATCGAAATAAAGTTCTAGGAAAAACCATTGAACAAGTAGAATCTGACTATAGAGATTGGAAAAAACTAAAGACCGATTTTGAAAGATTAAAAACAGATAGTATCTGGAAAAGAATCAGAAAAAGCTACTAAGAATGTCTCACATATAATGTACGGTAAAAAATCCGAAAAATCATTACAAGAAAACCCTTAACAATTTGTATATTAGTAGACAAAAAAATAACAAAAAGATTGTTTAGAGTTTATTAAGTCAGAAACTTTTTGCTTTGAAACTCCCACACTACGCATAGTCGAGAATGTTAGGTCTAATTATGAAAAAACTACTTAAATCAATATTTCTACTCATTTTTAGTTTTTCGTGTTTTAGTCAGAATAACGAAGAAGAAAAATTGAATTTAATTTTCTATGACAATTGTTCTAGTAAATTTATAAAGCCTGAAGTTCAAATTGACTCATTTCCTGAATTGAATTATAAAATTATTACTGTTTTCATTAAACGAGGTGAATTAACAGGAGAATACTCAACAACACTAAAAACAAAAAACGATACAATTAGAATACCAAAAATTCTTTTTTCATTTGAAAGAGTATTACATTCAAATCGTTGGAATTATTTGAATTGTGGAAAAATTTGTAATGGAACTGAAACAGACTTTTACGCAAACGGAAACAAAAGATTAGAAGGTAAATTCCAGAATGGAAAACCTATTGAAATTAAAGATTTTAGAATAAACGGAGAATTACTTACTCAAACTTTTTATGATAATTTGACTCTAAATTACAAGCGGGTGAATTATTTCGACAACAATGGAGAATTAACTGAATATCAAATCTATAAAAACAAAAGAAAAAAACTATTATCAGAACTTTTGACAAAAATGATAATCTGATTAATAAAAAAATTGAAAAAACATATTGAACAAAATAAATAACAACGCCAAACAAAGTATATATAATTAGTTATTGTATTTAAACTACGATTGAAAACACTAATAACTTAATCTCTACGGCGGAAAATTCGGAGATTTTTCTTACCCACAAAAATTATACATAAAATGTAGGCATCATTTTTGTAATAAAATGACTCATGAATAAGAAAATAAAAATATTGCTAGCCTTAATCTTAATCATTCCTTCTATTATAATAGGTTGGAAGTTTAAATTATATAAAGATAGAGCTATTGAACAACCTCCTTATTTTGATCTTTTTATCACCGAAACATTTTTTAACAATTTCAAAGAATCTCCTTGGGATAGTATTGATTCATTAAAAAAGAGACCAATACAATGGTTAATCAATAAAAAAGAATTTGAAAAATTAGACTCAATCTATTTAGGGTTTAAAAATATATCAAATGAGAAAATATATTACATAACTTGGGGGCAACCTAATTCAAGAATTAGAGAAAGTTTCAGAATTTATAAAAATGGAAAAATTGATTCAATTCCTTTTGTAGGTTTTGGGTGTGGAACAGGGATTTTTCTCGCTCCACTAAAAAAAGAGAAAATAGCAGGTTCAAAAATTTTAAACCCTTTAATGTTTAATCCGTATACTGGATACCACTTACCATTAAAAAATGAAAAGTTCCCTAAGCTATTTAAAGAAATATATGGAGATTCTGTTGCCATAAGATTTGAACAAGCAACTTATAGTTTACCTTGGAATAAATACCCTTCTCAAATGATAAAATCAAAAGAAATTATAATTATGACTGATCAAATAATTAAAAATTGGAAAAATGGAAACTTTAGATTAAATCCTGAATTTGAAAAAGAACATGAACTAAGTTTTTATACGAAAACTGAATAATAAAAACATGCTACAACAATGAAATATAGTAAAGATGACATATTACAAATATTGATTTCTCAATACCAGTTTCAAATTGAATTTGATCCAGTTGTAGTTAAAGGAATGGATTTTGATTTTGAAAGTTCAATCTTTGAATGGATAGATGCATGTGATTTGGTTGACCCGAAAACATTAGCAAAAATCTATCACAAAGAATTTAGAATAAACAGACCACTTGTTGAATTAGAAAATATTTTAATAGATCAGGAAAACAGAACTCTATCTGATTTCTGTGAATATATTTCTGAACACGCTAAAAGAGATACTATTGAACCAATCAAATTATTGGGACAGAATTGCCAAACAGCATCAATATTTAGAGCATTAAAACAAAATCTGACTGAAAAAGGAGCTAATACAACTGAATTAAAACCAAGTTCTGAAATCAATTCGTTTTTTCTAAAAAACGGAGGAGTTTTAATAGATGAAGTCAACAAAATTGCTCCTGGAACTATGTCTGAATTTGAATATAAATCGCATAAGTTATCTCGGGTTGGACGACATATCATGTTCCTCGGTTTTTTTGCTATGATTGGAATATGGTGGATTTGGAATTTTATTTGGTGGTTGACTTTCCCAATAATTCTTGGAGTCGTAATATTTAAAATTGGAGATAAAAAACAACCTGAAAAATTAAATCTTGGTGGATTTAAAAATTTCAGAGAATTGATTTATGAAATGGAAAATAAATTAAAAAAAACAATTACCAACAATGTATAACTTAATTACGACGGTTTCGACTTCCCTTCGACAAGTTCAGTGCAGGCTATAATTCACTCAGAATTGCTAAGGTCAGAGATAAATCAAAAAGACAAGCGTATATTAATCAGTAACTAACGGCTACACAAGGCCGTAATACACAATTCTTAAAATGAAAAAGATTAAAATTATAATATTTCTATTTTTTATAACTATTTCACACTCAATAAATGCTCAAGAAACTAAAAATAATAACTTCCCATCTCCTATTGGAGTAGTAAATGACTTTAATGGATTTTTTTCTGATTTACAAAAGGAGGAGTTAACTAAAATCATACTTGACTTTGAATCTAAAACCACTAATCAAATTGTAGTTATTACTATTGATAAAATAGAACCTTTTAAAAAAACTAAGAGATATGCTGTTGAAATAGGAAACTATTGGGGAGTTGGAGTGAAAGAAAAAAATAATGGCTTGACAATTGTAATTTGTAATTCATGCAAGGAAATTGGGATAGCAACTGGAACAGGAACTGAATTGATTTTAACAGATGAAATTTGTAAAGAAGTAATTGATAAACAAATAATTCCTGAGTTTAAAAAAGGTAATTTTTTTGAAGGAATTAAAAAAGGAGTTTTAGAACTAATTAATAAATGGAAAGAATAGCAAAGTGCCCAACACCTTATAAAATTAATAGCCATTCTATTGTAAATCTACTTATGAAAATACTTACTGGTTTTCTACCTTAGGTTTATTTGTTTAATGTAGTATTAAAGTGACTCTATGAGATCAACCCAAAAACAAGAAGATATTTTAGAAACTAAATGACAATTAATAAAATTTTAGAGAAATATAAACTGACTAGAACTTTTGAAACTGAATTAAATGTTGAAAAAGAGTTCTTTATAAATGAGTTTAAACAAATAACTGAAAAAGAACACTATACTCCTTTCTTTATAATGCTTGACATTTTTTATTCTGGAAATAAGAAATATATAGGAAACATTAATTCAAATAATTTTAAAATACGTGAGAGGTTTATTATAAAAAATTCTTTTGCAAATAACTTTGCATCTGTAAAGTCTGATTTTTATGTTGAAAATAACAAACTGAAAGTCAAAACAAAAATTCAAGGAATGGAAATTTTACCTTTTATTTTAAGAGTCATTATTTTAGGAATTTACTCATTGTTAATGTTGACTACTTTTCTTGAAATATTATTAATGTCACTCTCTTCAGATGCCCAATACATTGACATTAGTATGGTAATGGGACCAATAATGTTGTCAGTTTTTGTAGTATTACTGACATACACGCCATATAAAACTGCAAAAAAAAATGTAGTCAATAAGAAAAATGATATTGACTTAATATATCAACTAATTGAGAAAATGTCTTATAGCAACGTGTAACTAAAATTACAGAGGCTCTTTACAAGAAAAACACTAACCTGTTTTTACACTATTCAATTTTATAGTACATTTAACCAAGCTAAAGAAAAGGATATATCTAACTGCTGAATAAAAAAAATGTTGTTATGCTTATTTTTAATAAGGATATATTTATCATGCTATAAGAGAGATATGAAAATACTATTCTAATCTTGCACATATTATAACTCACAGCAAAACTAATAACACTTAATGAGGACTTATCCAGAAAATATTGAAGAGCTTGAAAAAAAGCACAGTTTTAGTTTGCCTATAACTCAACAAAAAATAGAAAGCATTCGTAGTAATATCATTTTACGCCATGATATTGCTTACTTAATTTTAAAATCAAGAATATTAACCTCTTTGAAAGGACTAGATGAATTCGAAAATCAGGTAGCTCTTGATTCTTTTTTAGATAAAAAAGTTGACAGTAAAGACAGACTTAAAATTTACAACAGAATTAAAAATCAAATTCCATTACCTATGAAAGAAAGCAAAAATTTGACTTTGTATTTTTTATTTCTTTCAGTTGCCTTTCTTCTACCTTGGATTATATATCTAATATTTACTACTAAAGAAGGAATCAATATAGTATCTTCATTTACTAACCTTAAAACTTTCTTGTCTCTGTTTTTAATTGGTGTGCTACTAGTAGCCACTTTCGATGCTATTTTTGGACGCTTTTTTAAAAGCAATAAACCTCCAGTTGACACAAGAGCATTAACTATTAGAAAGTTTATTTGTGACTTAATCGGTCAAAATAAAAATGATATTAAAGAACAGTTTGAAATAATTTTTAAGGAAGACCTCGAGAAATTAAACAACAAATAACAGTCTAAAATTGATGCAGTCAGATTTAAAACGGAAATCTTTATCAGTACTCTCCTATTTTATTTAGATAATTCTAAAGCTTTTTTTACCCAATAATTTTCTTTTTTACGATTAAATTTTACAGTACATTTATCTTTCATTCAAGCAAATAATCGCAAACCATGGTAAAGAAAAGCAAGAAACAAATACTAAGAGTTACTCTAATTGTTTCAACTATTATTTCCTTATATTTTGTTCCGTGGTTATTGGTTAAAGCTTGGATATTACCTTTACCAAATACCGTTCAAGAACAAGCAGATGAAGCTATTGATCATGGATTTGACGGAATGATTGTTTATGTACATCAAACAGGAAAGCCGCCTCAATATGTTGCTTCTGGTTGGCATAACCGAGAAACTAAAACATCAGCTAAACCAAATGCTTTATTTAAGATTGCTAGTATTAGTAAATTGTATGATGCTGTAGCAGTTGCTAAATTGGTCTATCAAGGAAGGCTTTCTTTAGACAAAACAGTCGCTGATTATTTACCAGAACTAGTAGGCAAAATTGAAAATGTTGAAAAAATTACTTTACGATTGCTACTACAACATAAAAGTGGGATTCCTAATTTTACTGATACTCCAAACTTTTGGGGAAACCCAACAAAAAGTTATGAAGAAAGTATCGCTTTAATTTTAAACAAACCTGCCAATTTTGAACCTGGTAAAGACTATGAATATTGCAACACTAATTACCTCTTAATTAATAAGATAATGAATGATGAACTTGGTTATGATAATTTTCAATTTATTCAAAAGGAAATTTTAGCACCTCAAAAGCTAACTAACACTTTTGGTTCTCTTAAAGAAGTGAATTTAGACAACGTAATGAGTGGTTATCATTTGGGATATCCTTTTGATCTTAAAGAAGATGATCACGGAATGTTAGCTACTGCAGAAGATGTAGGAAATTTCCTTAGTGCATTAAACAATGGTTCTTTATTGAACCCTGAAGAGCAAAAAATATATACTTCTATTTATAAATATGAGCATGCAGGTTGGGTACCTGGATACCAAAGTTTTGCAAACTATTATAAAGATATAGAAGCTGTTGTTGTAACCTTTTATAGTACTACAGATCCTAAGCTGTACAATTGGAACTTATCAGAAATTATAAATAATAGAATAGTTAAAATTTTAAAAAGGTAACTTTTTTACTCAATCAATTTCTTTTAAACTTTTAGATTTTATAGTACATTTATCCAAACTAAGGAAAAGGAAAATATCTAAAAACTTAAATTAAAAATTGTGATGATACTTGTCTTTAAAAAGGATATTCTGTTGTAGAATAAATCTACTTTTCTATTTTGCAACAATTACGACAAGTCTAGAAGAGTTTTCCGTAGAAATACTTAAATTAAGTTATTAGTTTTTTACCTTAATATAAAATTCTTTAAAAATAACATAAATACCAAATGATTAAAGAAATCATTATTTCAGTTTTTTCCATTCAAACATTTCTATTAGGCTTTCTTCTTATCACTAAACGAACTAATAGAAAACAAAATGTTTTTCTTGGATTGGTTTTATTTTCATTTGGTTTAACAACAATCAATTTTTCACTATATCATATTTTATCTTTTGAGAATTTAAATGAATATATATACTATTTTAGATTAGAACTTTTATATGCTATTGGACCATCATTATATCTCTATACGAAATCTGTTCTTATACCTAGCAACAAATTTCAGAAGAAAGAGCTTTTAATATTTATTCCAACAATATTTGAATTTATTTATTATCGTACTCACATTTATCGGTTAGGAATTACTGAAAATGAAAATATTTTTCATCAACTCTATAGGGATTTTTTTATGATTCAACAATGGATTGGTTTTATATATTCAAGTATTTTCATGGTCTTGTCTTTTCTTCTATTATATAAATACAAAAAATGGTTATATCATAATTTTTCAAATATTAATAAAGAGCCTCTTAAATGGTTATTTATGCCTATTATCTATTTCATCTTATTTTGATTTGTATGGTTTGGGATAAGGATAACCGATATGGTTATATTTTCTGGTGCATACAGTCATTTATACTACTTCCCATTTTTTTTGATTTTATCATCTATTACCTTATTAGTTGGTTTTGCTGGTTATACATTATCAAAGTCTTCTGATAATTTAAGACCTTTAAAATCTATTAGAATAAAAAACCAAAAGCAAGATTACAAAAAGCTTGGTGGCGTCATTGAAAAATTAATTTTTGAAATGAAAACTAATAAATATTACTTAGATCAAGAACTTTCTCTTAAATCATTCGCTGAAAAAATAGGTATCCATGAAAACCTAATTTCAAAAGCAATAAATCAAAAACTACATGTTAATTTTCATGAATTTGTTAATAATTATAGAATCGAAGAGTTTATACATAGAATAAGTAAAGATAAAAACAAGAAATATACTTTTTTAGCACATGCTTTTGATAGCGGTTTTTCTTCTAAATCATCATTCAATTATTTATTCAAAAAGAAAACTAATAAAACTCCAAGTGAGTTTTTTAAAGATTTACATAAAAAAAATGACACAAAAAGTTAGTCTGAAAACATGTTTCAGGACGATTCAAAATATGTAATTACAGTTATTTGCTAAAATTTCAAACAAATTACAATATTATGAAAACAAAAATCACACTCCTACTATCCTTATTTTTATATCAAAACCTGATGTGTCAGATAGTACAAACATATGATTTCTCCACTCTAGAGCAAGAAATCAAAAGTACAATTAGCTCCCAAAACATTCCATCTGTTGTTGTTGCAGTATCTAAAGATGATAAAATCATTTATAAACAAGCATTTGGGTATTCCGATGTTGAAAATAAAGTTAAAGCAAAGACTTCTACTTCCTATCAATTAGCATCAGTTTCTAAGCCGTTTACTGCCACAGGAATTATGTTACTACATAAAAAAAAAGAAATTCACATTGATTCTTCGGTGATACACTATATACACCCATTAAAATTAAAAAAATCTAACCACAATTACCCCAAAGTTATAGATATCTTAAACCATACTTCTGGCTTAGGAACTTACTTTGAGTTAACCT
Source organism: uncultured Polaribacter sp. (assembly GCA_947497755.1). GTDB lineage: Bacteria > Bacteroidota > Bacteroidia > Flavobacteriales > Flavobacteriaceae > Polaribacter. The sequence continues at coordinate 107,494 of CANMHT010000004.1, forward strand.
ATTCTGATGAACCGTTTTATGGAGAAGACTTTATTTCTGCTTTTAATAGATATGGTTCTCTTTTTCAACCACCTGGTACAATATGTGAGTATTCAAACCTGGGATACGGTCTACTTGATTATATCATTGAAAAACAAAGTGGAGAATCATTTTCTGATTTTATGAATAAAGAACTATTTACACCACTTAATCTAAAACATACATTTATTGATAAACCCTATAAAAAAAATATTGAAATTGCTAAAAAATATGGATTCAAGTTAAACCTTCTACCAGAAATCAATAATAATACAAGGGGAGCTGGAAATTTTTATTCTAGTATAGAAGATCTTATTTCATTTGGTATGTATAACTTAAAACCTCAAAATAAAACAATACTAAATTCCAAAGACATAAATTTTATGCATAGTTATATTAACAAAAATACACTATACCATTATTATAATTCTACATATTATGGTTTAGGATGGTATTTTAAACGTAACGATAATGGCTATAAAATTGTTTGGCATGAAGGAGGCATGATGGGTGTGAGCTCAATGTTAAAATTAATACCTGAAGAAAATATTGCTATTGCTGTAATAATAAATACTTCAAATCAAGAGTTTTGTAGAGATATAACTTCTAAATTAGGCAATATTATATTACCTAATTATAACGCTGAAGCTATAAATGAAATAGCTGATTATAAATCATATACAACAGATAAAAGTTATTTAGGTAAATGGGAAGGTATTATTAAAGTAGAAGATTTAGATATACCGTGTAAATTAGAATTAAATACAAATGGAAAAGCAACAATGGAATATTTAGATATGACTTATAAATCGTATTTCACAAAAAATAATCCCATACCTCATAAAACAGAGTTACTTATGGGAATCGTTAATGACAACTCTTTTATAGGAATGCTACCTGGAAATCTACCATCTGCAAGAATACAAAAAGAGTTTAGTCAATTCTTATCACTAAAATTATATAAAAACAAAGACACTTTATCTGGTACTATAGTTGCTTTAGCTGCAGCAGAAAGAGAATATTATGCCTACCCATTTGCTATTAAATTAAAAAAACAATAGATTATTATGTATAAAAACACTTTACAAATATTAACGCTCGTAATTCTGTTCGGAATTTTATCTTGTATAAAAAAAACAAGTAAAAGAAAAATTTTGCCTCCTAAACTTACTTATATCGAAAAAATAAAAAAAATTCCTGATAGCATAAACGTTCAAGGAATAACAATCAAAAATTTATTTAAAAATCAAATTTTAGCACATAAAGGAACTGAATATGATTCTACAATGATTATCGAAAAAGTTTACAAACCACATCAATCACTTTGGGATAATTGCTACGGAATGATTTTTGGAAAAGAAAATAGCTATAAATTCAGAACAACAATTGGAATGGTTGAATGGAATAAAACGCTCTATCCAAAAAATAAAACTTTTTTTGACCAAAGAGCAGAAACGCTCATTAATATGAAACTTGATTCTGTTTTAGAAAATAATCTTATAAAATTCAGTAGATTAGTACCTCATAAAGTAGAATCTACAATAAGCATTATATTTACACCTTTAACAGGAATTTTATTTGGTGGTTGTGATAATGATCAATTTTGTATTGAACTGAATTATAAAGATCAAAATATAGAATATACAATAGAAAAAGGAATTCCACATGAGTTAAATCACCTTGCCTACGAACCTTTTCGAGAGAATGACCCCAAAAAAAATTCCGCATTGAGACAAACTATCGATGAGGGGTTTGCCTGCTATTTTACTTGGGTATTTTTCGATGGACAAATTTCAAAACACGAAGCTGTAGAAAACATGACAGAAAATGATTGGAATTGGTATGTGGAACATGAAAAACAATTATTTACAGAGTTAGAGCAATATTTTGATGATGAAAGTGGAAATAATCCATTATTAAGAAACGATAAACTAAGGTTATTCAAAGATGCTCCAAAAAGTCTTAATTATTGGTTAGGATTTAGAATTATCGAAAAATACGTTGAGAAAAATGGAACAGATAGTTGGAAAGATATTTATGAATTAAATATAGAAGATGTGCTAGAAAAAAGTGGATATAGACAGTACATAAAAGAACTACAATAACTGTTTAATAATTAATAATCGTAATTACGGGAGAAACTATGTTAGAATCCGCTCTTTAATTGCTAAAAAGTCAGTATTTAAACTCAAAATAATTACTAATTTTACCCGTAAAAATCGATTACACAAAACTGTTAGACATTACAATATGAAAAGAATTATCATGGCATTTATAGCCCTGTTATTTATTAATAACTGGGCTTTTTCTCAAAATTCTAATTGCAGCAGAGAAACATTGTTTGGAAAAACAAAAATTTGCTTACCAAAAATTGACGGATACCAAGAGTGCTATCTTGATTCATCTGTCAAGACTTTTGCAGATGCTACTGAGATTCCTGCAAATATGGTTTTGGGATATTACCTTACAAATGACACCTTTAAAAAGAAAGATAGTATTGGTCTTTTTATACCAAATGATGTATTCAAAATTTATGGAACCAAAGAATTAATGAATATTCAAGCCAATAATAATTTTCTTAATCAAATGAAAGGTTTTATGAAATCAAATTTCATTTCTAAAAACTGGAATTCTATTAAAAATGATATTGACAAAATTGGATATGAAATAGAGGTAAAATCTCCAACAATTATAAAATCTTATAGTAAAACTAAAAATTCATTCACTTTAGTAATGCTCGTCAAATATGAACCAAAAGACAGTAAACCCTATACTCTTGCAATGACGATAAACATTTTATTGATCAATAAAAGAATTATATGGTTTGCCTATTATTTACAATTTAAAAATAAAGAAAGTGTACAAAAAGCTCAAGAAAAATCAGATTTAATTTTAGAAAAGATTTTAAAATCAAACCAATAAGAACCTACCTTTTTTGGATACTTATAGTTTAAGTATATTTATAAACTAAAGAGTAACTTAATAATCCTAATCATGTTAAAAAACACCTATCTAAATACTGCAATTGCGTCTTTTATTGCTTTTTCTTTACTGCTAATCATGTTTTTTACTTGGCCATTAACAGAGTTTTCTCTTTATGATGTTATTCTAGAAAATGTAAAACTTTCAGACACTGAAAAAAATGAGGTCATTACTTCTATTGGAGTAAACTATGCTTTAGATACTATTTTTATATTTTGCTGGATAGCTTCTTGGTTAGGATTGTATTTGTATTTTAAATCACAGAATATAAAGTTTGTTGGCATCTATTTTGGATTGAGTCTTTTAGGTGCTTTATTAGATCTTTCAGAAAACTCTATTAGTTTTTCTTTATTAGTTGGAAATTTTGACAACCCTAAAAACTTTTTATTGCTACATGCTTTTGTTAGAGATATTAGTTATTGGCTTCCAATGTTGGCTTCGTTTCTTCTAGTAATCAATCTACCCAAACAAAAAGGACTTTCAATTTTAATGCTAAAATTTATAGGAATTATTGGTGTTCTTTTTGCAATACTCGGAATGTATATTCAATTCTTCTCCTCTATTCCAGATTATTGGTTTGCGCTATGGTTTTTATCGGCAACTTGGGTTTTATTGAATGCCTATAAAAAAGAGTATACTAAGTAATTAATAAAGAGATTCGCTTATTCTTATACGATAAAATGAAAATCAACTCTTTTTCTACTTTATACGGAATATTGTTTTCTATTGTTGGAATAATAGTTGGTATTTGGATTTCAATTATTGGTATTAGCGACGACTACACCTATTTTTATATTTATTCTGGAATAGCTGGATATATTACAGGAAAACTCTTTGCTTATTATATTATTCAAAGGAAAAATAGATATAATCATCAGAATTATATTCTTGTAGGAATCTTAACCGGAACAATATCTCACTGGCTATGTTGGTATTTTATACTATTAGAATTGAATGTTGGATATTGGATTTTAGGTGAAAATTATTCAGCAGCCCCCATGAATCTTTTATCTGGGATATTTGGAGTATTTATTTTCTGTTTTGGTAGCTGGATTTTTGCTGGTTGGGCTACAATTTTAGGAGGTATAACTAGTATTTATGCTGCTAGAAAGATATTTAAAAAATAAAAGCTCAACACAGGCATATACTTCATTCCAATCACTAATACCTTTTTAATTTAAGCACTCCTGTAATTTGACTTCCTAATTCTGTAATATGACTTCGTACTTGGTATTCTTCTCTTCTAATTTTGCATTATCTAAGTAAAGCTATAGTAGCTTATATGTTTAATTATTTAAAAAGGAAATCATGAATAAAATTCAGAAGTCAGCAATTATTACTGGTGGTGGCACGGGAATGGGAGCTGCAACAGCAAAAAGATTAGTACAAGATGGATGGTCTGTAACAATTTTTGGTCGTAGAGAAGCAAAATTAGAAGAAGTTATTACCCAAATATCTAAACCAGCACAAACACTAGCAGTTACAGGAGATGTTACCAATCGTGAGGATGTAAAAAGATTGATTAATAATCATTTAAAAAAGTTTGGTCGTTTAGACGGTCTTGTTAATAATGCTGCGGTAGTTGTAGGTGGCCCAATTGGAGATGTTAGCATTGAAGATTGGCAAAAAGTGATGGCGATTAATGTTGAAGGTGTTTTTAATACAATTAATCTGTCTATTGAGCATTTAAAGAATGTAAAAGGTGCCATTGTTAATGTTTCTTCGGTATCAGGTGTTCGTGGAGATTGGACATTTAGTCCTTATTGTGCTTCTAAAGGGGCTGTAACTAATTTCACACATTCTTTAGCTCTAGAATTAGGTGCTCAAGGTCTACGTATTAATGCTGTTGCTCCTAGTTTAACGGATACAGAAATGGCATCTTTTGTAACTGAAAGCGAAGCAATGATGGCAAAAGTTAGAAATCGTATGCCACTTGGTAGAGCTGCCAAACCAGAAGAAATTGCTGCGCCTATTGCTTTTCTTTTAAGTGATGACGCAAGTTTTATTAATGGCGCTATATTACCTGTTGATGGAGGTGTTATGGCTTCAAACGGGCAGCCTAATTTTACTGAATAAAACTTCAATAACCTAAAAAAATCTCACTACATAACTACTATACAAAATGTAGTGAGATGATATATATTCATAAAAATTAAAAGGAAAAACACTAATTTAGATATTTAAAGAGCAATAAATATGGACAAAACGGTTAAGATAAACTCTATTAATAAACTCCATGAGTTTTATCAATATCCAGAAAAACCTACACATCCACTAATTACATTGATAGACTTTTCTAAAATAAATCTACAAGCAATTAAAAGTGGTACACGTAAGGTTTTTGGTTTTTATTCAGTTGCTTTAAAAAGAGTCAAAGGAGCTGGAGTAATTTATGGTAGAAAAGATTATGATTTTTCTGAGGCTTCTCTTTTATGCATGGCTCCAGAACAGTTAAGCATTGTTACAGATATTGAAAAAGATGCTTTTATTGATAGTTGGGGTTTATTTTTTCATCCAGAATTGATTCGCACAAGTCCAGTAAACACAAAAATAAAAGAGTATACTTTCTTTTCTTATAATATGAATGAAGCACTTCATTTATCTAATAAAGAGAAAAATACTTTGTACGCTGTAATCCAAACCATACATGAAGAATTTAGCAGTAAATTAGATCATTATAGTCATGATTTAATTGCTTCAAATATAGAAGTATTACTTAATTACTGTAATCGATATTATGGTAGACAATTTATAACACGAAGTCATCATAGCAAAGGAATAATTGCTCGATTTGAAGAAATTTTAACTCATTATTTTGAATCTGATCAGGCAAAAATAAATGGATTGCCTTCAGTAAAATATTGTGCAGAACAATTGCATTTATCATCAAATTATCTTGGAGATTTATTAAAGCAAGAAACTGGTAAAAGTGCTATTGAGCATATCCATTATTATTTAATTGAAAGAGCAAAAAGTTTATTACTAAATTCTACAGATTCAATAAGTGGTATTGCTTATCATTTAGGTTTTGAACAACGTCAGAGTTTTACAAAACTCTTTAAAAAGAAAACTGGTATGAGTCCGAAAGCATATATTAACTCTGTATCTTCTAACTAATCAAAACGCTATAAGAGATTACAACTATATTGCTTATAATCAATCAATTATATTGATGAACTATCAAAAAACAGCAGTACACTTCTACTTCACTAGTACTAAGTTCATTTTTAAAGTTTAAATCTTAATAGCCTATTTCCAAGAAAATACGACATCCAAAACTGTAACAATTGTTAAACAGTATTGTCTCTTGCTATAAATTTTGTAGTCTTATTTTATTTGCTAGCAGTAAGATTTACTCTAAATTTAACCCAATAAAATATTCTAAAAAGCAAAACTCATTTGCTTTAATTTAAATACCAGCATATATATTGAAACTAATTATTGATTTTATTTTAATTGTAGGAATTGTTTTAAATATCATTATGATTTTAAAGCTGTTTAAAACAAACAACAATCAGTTACCCAAAAAAGTACTCATTGTATTTTGGTTTTTTATTCTCTTTATCTTCATTCATTTTTATGGTTTACTACATCAATTGAGTTTTCTTCTTCTACCAACATTTATATTAGAAAATGGCTCACGATTTTTATTAGCTGTATTGGTTTATTTGTATGTAAAATCACTTTTTGAAAGCCAACAGAAGTTTCTAATTAAAAATGCTGTTCATTTTATTCCTTTTGTTCTCTATTTACTTTTTTACATTATTCCTTCTGCTATAAATTATACTACAGACAACAACATATTTTCGTATATCCCTTTAATTGACAAATACATAAATCTCGCTTTGATAAAAGATAGTTATGGTATTATTTATTTGAGCATGGCGCTACAACTTTACAACAAACATGAGCCAAAACTTAAACACTACTTCTCCACTTTTAAAGAACAAGATTTTTTATGGGTTCGTAAGTTCGTTGTGCTATTTTTAATAGCGGTGAGTGTGGATTTATTGATAACAATTTCTGAGATTTATTTTGGATATAACGTAGCTTGGGATGCTTATATAACTGTGTTTTTTGTAATTACAGCTATGGGTTATTTAGGATATTTTGGTTTGACTCAAAACACATTGTTTTTAACTGAAATTTCTAATGACTCAATCTCAATAGCAACAAATAACAGTCCACAAAAAATAATTAAACCTGAAGAAGAAAGTGAATTAGCGTCTAAATTAGAACGACTATTTAAAGAAGACAAAATTCACCTTAATAAAGAATTAAACTTACAAGATTTGTCTCAAGAAATGCAAATGAGCAGTAGAAAATTATCTGCATTTTTAAATGATGTCTTAAAGACAAATTTTTATGATAAAATTAATCATCATCGCGTAGAAGAAGCTACAAAAATGTTAGTTACAGATAAAGTAATTCAGTATACAATTACTGCTATTGGTGAATCTTGTGGATTTAACTCTAAAAGTAGTTTTTACCGCATCTTTAAAAAGTCAACTGGCTATTCACCGTCAGAATATCGACGTATTTTTTCTAAAAAATAGTCTCATTGCATGCATTGAGACTCCTTGAGTGGTATTTTATTGTAACGCTGAATGGATATTTGTGTCTTCTTAGAACAATCAAAAACACAATCATGAAAAAAATTTATCTTTTAGTAGTACTACTCACAATTATTTCTTGCAACGAAAAAAGAAGCATTGAAAAAGAGTCCCCATCATCTAAGCAAAAATTAATTTATGCTATAAAAAATGTGAATATCATTCCAATGACCACTACCAACAAAATCATTGAGAATGCAACTGTTGTTATTAAAGAAAATAAAATTCACACAATTAATAAATCAATACCAGAAAATGCCATTATTATTGATGGAAAAAACAAATGGTTAACTCCGGGATTTATTGATATGCATGTTCATACATTGTCAGACGGAACTCCTTTTGTTATGTATCCTACAAGAGGTCCATTGGTTAGTTTTAACACTCAATACAACGTGACACCTTATATTGCAAATGGTGTGACTACTGTTTTTGAATTAGGTGCAAGACCAGAAAACATAGGGCAACGTAATGAAATTATTAGAGGTGATGTGATTGGTCCAAGAATCGCTTTGGCAAAAGTTATTGGTGGAAATAAATCAAACCTTACAGCCCAAACTCCTTCTGATGGAAGAAACGCTGTACGTTTTGCTAAAGAAGAAGGCTATGAATTTATAAAAGTTTATACTTGGTTAAACGAAGAAACTTTTAAAGCCGTAATAGACGAAGCAAAAAAGCAACAGATGAAAGTTGTAGGTCATATTCCTGCTGCATTTGAAGGCAAAGCAGCAACAGATTTTTTTGTTCCGCATTTTGGTTTAATTGCTCATGCAGAAGAATTATCAAAGCAAACCAATGATCATAGCTATAAAAAGGCGCAAGAATTTGCTCGTTTGGCGAAAGAAAATGGCACTTGGTTGATTCCAAATTTATCGAATATGGTTTCTATAGAACAACAAGCTAAATCATTAGAAAATATTGAAAATTTGCCAGGATTTAAATACGTACATCCTTTAATGCAGAATAAATGGTTAACATCAAATAGTTATCATGGTGCTTCAAAAGACTTAATTGCTTATTATAAAGAATTGGTAGATTTTCATATTCTAATTGTAAAAGCCTTTAAAGAAGCGAATGTACCTATGGTTGCAGGAACTGATGCTGGTATCTCTGGAATCATAGCAGGATTTTCACTACATCAAGAATTAAAATTATTAGTCGATGCTGGTTTAACAAATGAAGAAGCGTTGGCATCTACAACACGTTTAGCAGCGGAATGGCTTGGAATCGATGACAAAATTGGAACTATAGAAACTGGTAAGTTTGCAGATATGGTTTTATTAGATAAAAACCCTTTAGAAGATATTAGCAATACCACAAAAATAGCTGGTGTTTTTGTAAATGGAAAATGGATCGCTAAAAAGAACATTGATACGATGCTATTAGAAGTAGAAAAATGGAACAATGTCAATAAAGAGAACTATAATTGGAAAGCTCTTTTAAATAGTTTTAAAAACTAATATCATAGTATGAACATCTAAGCATTTAGAATTATCGTTTACCAAAAAATATTGCTAACTTAGCTTTTATTGTTATCGTTAAATAAAAAATAAAGCATTAGAAATGGCAAAAATCTTTAGGCGAATTAGACAGTCATTAGTTTCTAAAAATAAATTCAGTAAATACCTCATTTATGCCATTGGAGAAATTATTCTTGTAGTATTGGGAATTTTAATCGCCTTACAAATCAACAATTGGAATGAGCAAAAAAACAAAGAAAAGAAAGAAGATGCTTATCTCAATCGTTTATTGGTAGATTTAAAGAATGACAAAGATTATTTAGCGCTTGTTCATACAAGAAAAAACAATAAAATTAAAGCAGCAAATACAATTATAAAGTTTTCGTTTGTGGGCGATAAAGATCGTATTATGAGTGTGATTCCGTCTTATCTAGAACTCACTTCATGGCAAACAATAATTCCCAATCAGAATACATTTAATGAGTTAATTAGTAGTGGTAGCTTAAACATCCTTCAAAATGATGCTATTAAAAACGGATTGCTTCAATTAGATAGAAATTACAAATCACTTACTGATTGGGAAGAAGTGGTAAAGCAAGATGATTATATAGGCAACTTTTGGACAGATAGAGATGAGATTGATCCCTACAATTATTTGGCTGTTAATAAGCCATTAATTCAAGCATTAGCATTAGAAAATAAGATTACTTCTCAGCAAAAGATAGCCATGCAACGTCAGTTAAGTATCGATGTGGATAAAACGCTAAAATCGTATAAGTTTAGAACAGGTGTTTTAAGTACTAGAGATGATTATGTAAATCAGATTCCGTTAATAGTATCTCTTAAAAAAGATGTCGATCATTTAATTCAATTAATAGAAAAAGAATTGCTTCAAAAAGAATAAATATAAAGACTAAAAAGCTTAACTTTTCAAAGAAATAATACTTTTCTATTTCTAATATTTATACTAAATTTATCCAAGCTAACGAAAAGGAAATATCTAACTACCAAAAGATAAATTGTTGTGATACTTACTTTTAAAAGAGTTTTTCTCTTTAATTGATACAAAAATAAATCAAGGCTCGCTAACAAACGTGCAAAGTCAGAAACCATCGCTTTCGAACTCCTGCACTCCGTATGGCCAAAGTCGTTACACACATTTGAAGAATGAAGCAATTAAGACTAATAACAATATTTATCCTCATAACTTGCTTAGAGGGTTTTGCTCAAAAAAAAGGAGAACTTTATAATACAATTTCAAAGCTTGATAGTATTTTTTTTAGAGCCATGAATGAATGTGACCTTAAAAAATACGAATCTTTTTTAGCTTTTGACTATGAGTTCTATCATGACAAACAAGGCTTAACAGTTTCTAAAGCAAGTGAAATTAAGTCCATGAACCTTTTTTGTGGAGAGCAAAGGAAAAGACAGAAAATTAAACGAGAGCTTATAAAAAAAAGTCTTGAAATATATCCTATCGCAAATTATGGAGCCATTGAGAATGGTGAACATATTTTTCACCTTGTAATAGATGAGAATATAAGTAAACCGATATCAAAAGCAAAATTCACAAATATATGGAGATTCGATAATAATGAATGGAAACTCGCAAGGACAATTAGTTATAATCATGTTCCGTACGGAAAAATTCAACTTGATGATAAGATTCTGAAATTATACGAAGGTAATTATCAAGCCTCAGATAGAATAGTCAATATAAAAAAAGAGGGAAAAACTCTTAAAATGACTGATTTGATAAATAAAAAAGAAGTTTGGAGTTCTGAAATGCTTGCTGAAACCGAAACTACATTCTATTTGAACCAGAACAATATTCAAATCAAGTTTATGAAAAAAGAAGAGAAAGTGGAGAAATTAGCTGTTTACCAAAATGGAAAACTAATAGAAGAAATCAAAAAAATAAAATAAAAAGTATAGTAACAATGTATATCCTCAATTACGATGGATTTGACTACGTCCGAATCCACTCGGAATTACAAAGGCCTATGCTAAACCGAAAAATTAAGTATATTTAATCTGTAACTGACGGTTATACAAAATCGTTGTGATGCATTAAGAAAATTAGCAAAAAAAGAAAAACATCTCTAAATAAAATGATTCAAGCCAAACATTGTGATTTATGCAAGTTTCCAAAAAGGGATTTGAAAAATGGATTAACTTGTGCTTTGACTAATAAAAAACCTGATTTTAATGTTTCCTGTTTAAATATAAAATTCAGTGATTCATTTAAAGAGTATTTACCTGAATTATTAAATCAAATTGAAAAAATAAAAAAAAGAAGAAATTCCGTCAATCTTAAATCTATTTTATTGGGAATACTTGGCTTAATAATAATATTTGGAAATTATCCACTTCTTAAAAGAGCTGTTGAAGCAAAATATGAATATTGGTTTTATAGTTATTTTCTAGACACTCTTTTATTCTATATAATCGGAGTGGGTTTAATATCTATGGCATTCTCATCAATCAATAAATACAAAAAGGACTTGGAAATACTGGAATGTGAAAAGAGAGAAATAAATGAGATTCTAAAAAATTATAAGTTAGATATCGAATCATTATTAAAAACGAAATAAATAAACGATACTACAACAGCGTGTATAAATAATTATGAAATACAGACTTTTTTAATAATTCTAACTTTAATTTCGTGTAAAATTGGGCTTAAAAAAACTGAAGAAGAAATTGAATGTGTTTTATCGGAATAAAAAAAACAGCGAATTATAAAAGTGAACTAAAAAAATACGCTAAAATAAATGGAGATACTTTAATAGAAATCAAGAAAAAGAAATATTGCTGGATTGCAGCGGAAAACTCTATAACAAAATTTTATTACCAATTTGAAAAAAATGTTCGGAAAACTATTTACTAAAAAAAAGAAAGAGTTAAAAGAAGTAGATAAAAACTATGTCTTTGACAAAGCAAAATATCATTTTGACTCAATAAATGAAGCTGAACTTAATGAAGAACAAGCTTATGTTCATACAGGTTTATTCTTTGCTTGGATTATAAAAAACGATTTATATAGCGAATTTTTACTTGAAGAAAGTAAGGATGAAGTTGAACAAACTAAATCTGAAAAAATTTCACCTTCCAAATTATATATGAATTGGGATGGAGTATTTATTGGAGAGCTTTTAAACAAAGTTGGATTTAATTTTACTATGGACTATTTTGAATTCGATAAAGGTAAATATGTAAATGATTACGAAGAAACATTGAGTTCGGATAATGACCCAGATATTTTTAGAGTGAAAAATAATTGGGAAAATTATCATAAACTAGCAAAAGTAATTGATAATCGATTTAAAAAATGGAATAAAAAAAACTGATACTAGCAATGTAAAACCGCAATTATAGCAGATTCGAATACACCTAAATCTACTCTGTAATTGCTAACACAGTTTTTAACCTTTAAACCCGTAACTAACGATTATTATACAAAATCGTTATGCATCATTATAAAAAGCAATAATTAAATAGATATGAATAAGAAAATAGCCCTAGTAATAATGTTTTTTCTACTTGGAATACTTCTGATATTTCACTTTTTGATTTTGACAGAGCAAATTCCTTATGACAAAGTTTGGGCTGGAAGGCTAAACTCAGTTAAGGAAATGAGAAATTTCGAAACATTCTCAATACTTGTGAATGCCTTTATGTTAGCTGTGTTGTCTATAAAATACCGACAACTTTCTAAAGGAGTAAAAAATAAAGTTATTGATATTCTTATCTGGATTTTTGCAGGCTTTTTCGCTTTAAATACTTTAGGTAATCTATTTTCAAAAAGCATGATGGAATTAATCTTTGGAACCTTATTGACATTGACTTTATCTATTTTGTGTTTTATCATTGCTAAAAAGGAAAAAACGAAAGCACAATAACGTATATAAAAAATAACGATTTGATCGTTTAAACAAAAGAAAACAAACAAATTAAAGGTCAGTTATAATTCGAAGAGTTAGTGTGTACAAATCGCTACTATTTTTATACGAGACCGTTGGATGTAATTTGAGGAATGAGACAAACAATAACAAAATCTGATAAAAATTTAAAAATCCTGAACAAACTAATTGTTAATGGATTTTACACTGGTTATATCGGCTCTGAAAAGTTTGAATTAATGCCAAAGCGCTTTCCGAACAATCATAGGTTAATAGGAATTATAAATGAAAATGGAAATTATGACTTGAAATTTGACTTTAAGTCGCCTATGAATATTGCAGGAAAAATATTAATTGGACTTGGAATTCTGACTACTGTAGTTTCTCTGATTAAAGGAATTTGGCTCTTTCCTATTTTCTTTTTTATAATTCCTTTCTCAATAATTTATATTGGATTTAAAATAAAAGCGAAAAAAGAAATTAATTTACTAACTGACAAAATGTTGGAATTTCACAAAGCAGAAAATGATTGAATTAATCCATCCTAACAATGATTAAAAAACATCCTTATAGATTCAGATTATGGTGGAGAAAGAGACTACCTTGGTTTTTAATTGACCTTGGAATTGCAGATAAAGGAAAAGATTGTGAATTAGTGAATGCTGAACACAGATGGTATAATATTGACAATAAAAAAAGTGGATGTTATTATTGCAAAAAAATAGTAAACGGAAAGAAATGGAAATAAAAAACTACACACAACAACGTGTATAATTAATTGCTATATTTAAACAAAAATTGAAAACACAAACAACTTAATTTGTCTACGGCGGAAAATTCTCTGAATTTTCTTACCTCACAAATTGTACACAGATACCTTATATTGTATTAAATGAAGAACGAAATGATTTCACGACTAATAGTTTTAGTAATATTGTTTCAAATATCAATATTAAGTTGTGATATGAAAAATGACAAAACGTTGAGTATAGACAACATTGAACTTTTCCAAAAAAATATTGAATACCCTTATAAAGCATCCGAAAAAAGGAAGGTGCTTATCCTTGATAATATGAATAAACTAAAAAAGGGTATGACCAAGGAAGAAGTAATCAACTTAATGACTCAACCTGACGAAGTTAACTTAACCTATAAGTTCATTAAGACTAAATCTAATAATGTGATTGGATTTTCGTTAGTATATATCCTTAAACGAGATATGCATTTAGGTAGTTTTCTTGAAAAAAAAGAACAACTTCTACGAATTCATTTTGATAACTCTGGGAAACTTACTTGGTCTTATTCTCAGGGAATTGGTGAATTTAATGCAATTGAAAAAAAGTAAAACACCATATAACAATTAACAATGTATAGAAATATAACGATTTAAGCTAAAGAAAAGAACAAAATAAAGGTCTTAATCAAACTGAAAATTAGTAAGTAAAATCAGTTACTTTATATATACAAGACCATTGACTATAAGTTGAAAAATGAAAATAAAAGAAATTTTAAAAATTGTTAACCACAGACCTTGGAAACTTCCAAAATCAGATTGGAAATTTTATCAAGAATGGAATAATGCAATTTTTCTTCATTGGCATGTTGATAAAACAGAACTACGAAAATTTGTTCCTAAAGAAATCGAAATTGATTTGTTTAATGGAGAACCTTGGGTCTCTTTGGTGGCGTTTAGAATGGAGAAAATAAGGCCAAAATATTTACCATCCTTCCCTCCTATTTCTGACTTTGACGAAATAAACATTAGGACTTATGTAAAATACAACGGAAAACCTGGTGTATTTTTTTTAAGCATTGAAGGAGGAACTGATTTGTCTTGTAAAATTGCTAAAGGGATTTCAGAATTACCATACAGATATTCAAAAATAAAAAGAACGTCTAATAAGTACATTTCTGAAAACAGAGAATTTAAAGATAAGTTTGAAATTGACTATAAAATCGGAAACAAACTTGAAAATAAAGAAGAAATTGACCTTTGGTTAACTGAAAGATATGCTTTGTTTCAAAATACGGATAGAGCAGTAAACGGATTTGAAATACATCACGTTGAGTGGCCAATTAATCACGTAGAATTGAAAAATATAACCGTGAATTATAAGAGATTTAACAAACTAATCAATAACACCCCTGATAAAATAGCTTATTCGAAAGGAGTTGAAGTTATAGCTTGGGGAAAAGAGAAAAGATTTAGTTTGGATTTAAAATAATGAGTTTTCAAATCGCGATTGTAATTGAATACATCCAAATGAAGGTAATTATGAAATTTGCTAATTTTAGTGTTTAAATACGTAACGAAATTATATACTATACCGTTGTAGGTAATTTGAAAAATGACGAAAAACATACTTTTAATATTCCTAATTATTACAATCAAATTGCATTGTCAAAAAATCAATATTTCGGAATTGAATGGAGATTGGATAAAATATAAGATTGAGATGAAGGATAGCAGTAGTTTAATTGATCGTTTCTTGACTGACTCTTCATACGTTAAATACAGTTTTAAAAAATCAGAAATGTGTAACAATGGAAATCCAACTCATCAAATAAGTGAGGTTTGTTTTCCTTTTTCAATAAATCAAAATTTCATTCAAACATCCTCCACTTCTGGTTACGAAATAGAAAGAATAAAAAATGACACCCTAATTCTTTGTGAAAGAATAAGCGGAATGGAAAATGATAAGTTAAAGAGGTTATATTTTGTTAGAGAACAAAAGTTATTTAATGAAATCAAAGAAGAAAAGGCAGGTAGTAAAAATCAAACTGCAAATAAATTTTACACACCAACTTTAAAATCTAGTTTAATGCTTGAATTGAATAAGGCATTTAAAAATAAGCATAGTAATTTTAAAGTTAAAGGAGTAATCACAATTGACTTAAAAAACAAGAAGATAATCACTGTAATCAATTACTCTAACACATCTGACTCAAGTAAAGTAAAACGAATTAAAAAGGTAATTAACAAATCTTATAAACTTTGGAAGTTAAACAGATTCAAACACCTAGAAACATTAGAAATGCCTTTTGTTCTAAAAGATGAAAAAGCCAAAACTTTTCGTGGAATTTCAATGACGTTTTTTACAGATTCATTTTACCAATTAGACCATTTTTATGGTGGTGATACTAGAGTAATTCAAAAAGCTGGTGAATACTTCAATAAAGGAATAAAATCATATCAGAATAAAGACTATGAAAACTCCATTAAAAACTTTACTAAAAGCTATGAGTTAGACCCAAAAAACATAGATGCACTCTATAATAGAGCAGCTATTTACTTTAAAACTGGGGAACTAGAATCAGCCTGTAAAGATTGGAATGAATTATCTAAACTCGGACAGAAAAGAGGAATTGAATTATTAAAAAATAACTGTAAAAAAACTACCTACAATAATGGCTATAAGTAATTGTTTATTCTCGCCTACTTCTGAAAATTCTCTCGGATTTTCTGTTTAGTTTGTATTTACTAATTTAGATGTTCAAAAACGTAAAGAAATCATATACAAAAAATCGCTTTTAATTTGAAAATCAAGAAACTAGAAACAAAACTATTAATCAGAATTGGAATTCTGATTTTAATAATCGATATCTTACTTATGAAGTTTTGGATTAGTACCATTAAACCTGATATATTAATGTCTTTTGGAGTTGAATCTTACAGGTATCAAATATTTGGAGTAAATATTCTCATTGGAATTATTATTTTCTTTATTAAAAAAAGACTTTCGATTTTACTTTTTATTAATACATTCGTTTGTTATTGGATATTTTCATTTTTCTGGAATTCTTGGATTGAGAATCATCCATACTCACAGACAAACTATTATTTTAAAATTGAAAACAGAAATTTGAAGTTAAGTATTTCAGAAAATCCAAACACATATGGAATTTATGAATTAGATGCTAATTCGACTGATTCTTTAAAAATAATTGAAATGGGAATGAATGAAAAAAGAGGTGATAGTATTGTTCTAAAATGGTGGAATGGAGAAATTCAAGAAATGTACTTTTATAATAATACATTATTCGGTTTACCTAAATTTCCTAATGAAATTCAACTACATAAAAAAGAAAAAACAGAGATACAACAAACATCTAAAACACATTAAAATACAGTTTATTCAAAACCACTCTGTATAAAATTTAAAATCTGGATAAATGAGAGTTTATAAGTTAATAGGAATTTTGATTTTTTCAACTGGACTTTTAGTGCTGTTTTATAAAAAAAGCGGATTTTATGGTTTTGGTGGATATATTGATAAATCGTGGGAAAACATAATTATTAGCTCAATTCTAATCGGAATCGGTATATTAATATTGAAAAAACGTTAACACTCATTTATGCAAAAAAGAAGAAACCTAATTATAAAGAATCTGAATACAGAATGTTAGGAAACGAGTTAATGAAAATTGGTGGATTTTGGCAAATTGATTTTGGTGGAATTGCAACAGTCAATATTCCTAAAAATGTTCAGTTTGATATTGAACAATTAGCGAAAATGTTGGATTTGTATTTAGTCGAAATAATTGATTAATAAATGCCAGCAGGTAACAACAGCTATTATTTATAATGCTAAAATGTAAAGAAATCATATACAAAACAATCAGCGGTAATTAAATGATAAATCAAATTAAACAATGAAAATTAGCCTGTATAACGAAAAAGAACAATTTGAGATCAAGTCATTGATAGAAGAAATAGCAAAAGAGTTTAAAGAACCAATAATAGCATCAAATTCATCCTTTAAGAATAACTTTGACAAGTTATGGTTGCTAAAGAATAAGGAATTATTGATTGGTACAATTGGAGTAATACGACTTAAGAATAATAATGCCATTTTAAAAAGTATGTTTGTTAAAAAAGAATATCGAGGCAAAAGTTATGGTGTGTCATCATCATTGATTCAAACAGCAATAGATTGGTTACGAAATGAAAAAATTGATAGCGTATACCTTGGTACAATGACCCAATTTAAAGCTGCGCAAAAATTCTACACTAAAAATGGATTTCGTAAAATTGATTCCACAGAGCTACCAGTTGATTTTATCAATAACCCATTAGATAAGCTTTACTATAGAATGGATTTAACAATAGAAAATAATTGATAAAGTAGTAAAAAGACATTTTTGAAGTAAACAACTAGAACTAACTATTGCGATAAGTAACTGCTACTACTCACCTATTTTAAAATATAACTTTTGAATAAATCACTAATTTTATCAATAAACGAAAAAAATAAATAGTAAACTATATATGAACAAATTAGAAAGACGCTTAAAAGGATTTTACAAATACAAAAAACGATTAAAAAACTATGATAGATCTGATAGTTATGTCTTAAAAACAACTGGAAAACCTTGTAGTTGTTATCTGTGTAGCCCAAAAGATGAAAAACCAAAATACCAACCCTCAAAAAATAAAGCACATCATTCTATTAAGTTTGACGATTAGATATAAAATACTATCTTTCTCCTTCCCTAATTACTAATTATAGTTGCTTATACAATGAAAAATATATCTGTTCTTTTTTGCCTACTGTTTTTAACACCATCTTTTTCTCAATCTCGTAGTAGTTTACAAGTAGGTTCAAAAGCTCCTAAAATCAATATTACAAATTGGATTCATAATACACCAAAAGATAAAAACCTTAAAAACAAAGTTATTGTATTAGAATTTTGGGCTACTTGGTGTGCTCCTTGTATAAAAGCAGTACCTCACTTAAATAAAATCCAAAAAAAGTTTAAAGGAAATGATAATGTTGTTTTTTTATCATTGTCTGATGAAAAAGAAGCCACTATTAAAAAAAAATTAAAAAAGGTTAATTTTAGTTCTATCGTTGTTTCAGATATTACAAAACAAACCAATAAAAACTTTGGTGTAAAGTTTCTTCCATTAACCTTAATAATAGACAAACAACATGTTATTAAATGGATTGGAGGGCCCAATGAGTTAAACTATGAACTGATCAAAGAAGTTATAGATAATAAGCCTATAAGCAAAAAGTACATTTCAAATTTTGACTTATTTTCAATAAAAAACACCAATAAAGTCTATACCAATATTGATTATAAAACCTTTTCTAAACTAATTAAAGATAAGGATGTAAACTATTATTTTTCTATCAAAGAATCTTCTGATTTAAGAAATACTTCTTTAAAAATAGGAGAAAACATCTTTTCATATTCATCTATTCCTCTTAAAAAATTACTTTCTCAACTTTATAAGGTGAATTATACCAGTTTACATTTACCTAAAGATTTGGCTTCTAAAAGATATGCCATTGCCTATAAAAACACAAAGCTAAAAAATAGCACTCAAAAATTATTAAAAGAAATTTTAGCGCAATTAGAATTAAAAAAAGAACAGAAAAAAATCAAAAAAACTATTTACGATGTTAAACTGAATACTACATCAAAACTAATCGCAACTACAGTTAAACCAAAAGAATTTAGTTCTTTTTCTGTTACCAATAATATATTATCAGCCAAAAAACAGACCATACCTAACTTACTAAAAACCATAGAAATAAAATCTGGGCATACATTTCAAATTAACAATGCTACTACTAAAAAATATTACGATTTTGAAATTGATTTAACCGATATAGCTTCTATTAAAAAAGACATGAATAAATATGGTTTTAATATGTCTCAAAAAGAAGTGTATGCTGATGTGATAGAAATTAAACATGCAGAAAGCAAATAGAAAAAGTACTTTAATTGGTATCTTTTTTCTAGTATAAAATCAATTTTAAACACACTATCTGTGTTACAATAATTATTACATTTGAACTGTAAACCATACAGAAATTCATTAATGTCTGAACTCAATTTAAATATTTACAACCTAATTATTGTTGCCTCTGTATTTATTGGAACCACCTTTGGATTCCTACTTATTTTTACAAAACGAATCAATAGAAAAGCAAATATATTATTAGGCTTACTTACTTTTATTATTGTTTTATGGAATATTTGGATTTTAAGCATCGATTTTCAAGTAAGTAATTTTATTCCTCTTTTTTATTTAATTCCTTTAAACTATTCTTTAGCACTTGGACCACTACTCTATTTTTATGTAAAAAAAATAACCAATGCTAACTATCGTATTTCTAATAAAGACTTACTTCATTTTTCTCCTTTAATTATAGAGCTTGTTGCACATAGTATTATTTGTAATGAAGCCCTAATCAACAATACAATTGCTTTAGAAACTTCTATTTATTATCAATTAATGCCTATACTACAGTTTATGGCAATTATTTCTGTTATAAGCTATAGTGTATTTGCTTTAATAGAGATTAGAGCCTATCATAACTGGTTAAACAAAAATTACAGTACCAATGATAGGTATAGTTTAAAATGGTTGTATAGATTGATTGTTATTTTTGCCTTACTTTGGTTTTTATGGGTGCCATATACAATTATTGATTATGTGCTGTTTAATTATCATTTAGGAATGGATTCATACTACCCAATTTATGTGCTCTTATCTGTCATTACCATTTGGATTAGTGCAGAGGCTTTTTTAAGGCCAGAAATCATTTTATTAGAAAGAATCAAAGACGATACAAAGAAAAAAGAAAAGCCTTCAGAAGAAATCTCTATAAAAGCGAATTGGCTACAAGAACAAATGATGAGTAATCGTTTTTATCTTAATTCAGAGCTCACATTAAAATCACTGGCAAATGAACTTGATATTCACCCAAACATCTTATCTAAAATAATTAATGACGGACTTGATAAAAACTTCTCTGATTTTATCAATGAGTATCGTGTAAATGCTATAGTAGAAAAATTACATAGTGGCAATTACAATCACATTACTTTATTAGGTTTGTCTTTTGAATGCGGATTTAATTCTAAAACTACTTTTAATCGGGTTTTTAAAAATAGTATGGGTGTTACTCCAATTCAATATAAAAAGTCACTAAAAAACAAGAATACATCGTCTTAAATTAGTCCCATTCTATAATATGGAGCTTTTATACATCAGGTAGACACTATGTTTGCCAAAACATGATATATAAATTAAAAGACATGAAATTACATTATTATTGGTTGTGTATTGTATTAATGATAAGCGCTTGCAATACCTCAAACTCTTCACAAGAGAAAGTAACATCTAAAGAAAATAATACACTATTCTTTTCAAAAAATGATTATAAAAACAACAAAACAACCTCGGTTGTTAACACACAAAATTTCACATTACACAAAGATAAATTCTTGAGTATTCACTTTACATTAAAACAACCACTAATTAAAAGTTTACAAGAATTAGCCCCTAATTTATCTCAAGAACAATTACTAAATCAAGGAAATTTTCAGTTTACATTTTTAGTTGATGATAAAATTGTACATACAGAAAAC
Source organism: uncultured Polaribacter sp. (assembly GCA_947497755.1). Taxonomy (GTDB): domain Bacteria; phylum Bacteroidota; class Bacteroidia; order Flavobacteriales; family Flavobacteriaceae; genus Polaribacter. The sequence goes on from CANMHT010000004.1 coordinate 128,857, forward strand.
TTAAACAAAGGAGCGGGAACCATTTCTTCTAAAACAACCCAACTTAGCCATACAATACCAATGGTATACCCTACACAAATTGATTTTTGGGGTTGGTTTATGTGGTTAAAGTTTATGAAACTTAGTGGCGGACAAGATGTTCTTTCTACTGGTAATCATTCCTTAACTATTGAAGTAAGACCTTATTTAAAAGCAAAAAATATAAAAGTTGGTCCAATTTTAGCAACAGGAGGTATTGCGATTGAAGTTGCAAAAATTAATGTTGATGAGAGCTTAGTACCAGTTCAAAAAATAGCATCAAATAGTGGTTGGGAATTATCTAATGCGAAATTTAACCTTAAAAAAATAGAAGCTTTAAACAGAAAAATTGCAGAAAATAGATTTGAAAACATCAACGGAATTGTTGTTGTAAAAAACAACAAGCTTTTAATAGAAGAATATTTTAATGGAGCTAACAGAAATAGTTTACACGATGTTAGATCTGTAGGAAAAACCTTTGCTTCTACCTTAATGGGAATTGCCATTGAAGAGAAATACATTCGCAGTGAAAAAGCATTACTTAAAGATTTTTATCATTTGCCATCCTTTAAAAACTACAGCAAAAAGAAAGATGCAATTACCATCGAATCTTTATTAACCATGAGTTCTGGGTTTGTTGGTGATGATAGTGATTATAATAGTCCTGGAAATGAAGAAAAAATGTATCCCACAAAAAACTGGGTACAATTTACATTGGATTTACCCATGCGACAAAACCAGCAAATAGGAAAAGATTATACCTATTTTACAGCAGGCGTAGTTGTTCTAGGAGATATTATTCATAAATCTGTACCGAACGGATTGGTTTCTTATGCCGATAAAAAACTCTTTAAACCACTGAATATTCACAACTATAAATGGCAATATACGCCTCAAAATGTTGGAAATACTGCTGGAGGAATACAACTAAGAGCTATTGACTTTGCTAAATATGGTCAACTATATAAAAACAAAGGAAAATGGAACAATCAACAAATACTAACAGAAAGTTGGGTAGAAAAAAGCTTATCAAAACAAGTAGTTCAAAAACATCCAGGAGTAAAAAATGCTTTTTATGGATATCTATTTTGGAACAAAACCTATACAGTGAACGGAAAAGAATATGAAGTTTCTTTTTGTAGTGGTAGAGGCGGAAATAAAATTTTTGTTTTTAAAGATATTCCGTTTGTAGTTGTTATCACCGCTTCTGCATACGATAACCCAAATGCTCATAACAATGTTGATAAAATCATGACAGAATATCTATTACCGGCTGTACTAGAGAACAAATAGGAATAGTACATTTCTTGGTATAATTACGATTCCGAATAAAGTAAATCTATTTTATTCGGAATTGCTTTTTGGGCTTTTTTGTTTTTAGAATTTACACTACTTTTAAGCATGCTAACGAATGAAAAAGATCATACTATCCAACCAATAGACTACAAACAATACAATAATGTTTACTAAAAAAAATAGTATTAAATATCAGCTATCAAATGATTTTAAAAGTGCTTTGAGGCATTTTACTTATTATTATACTAACGGTACCTTAACTAATGTTATTGGCGATGATACTCTCTTAAAAGATATTGATTACCGTGAAGACTTAAAAGAAGAAGCTAGTTTAGTAGAGCAAGCTTATGCAATTTTTACAAATACAATAGAAATTGATGCTAATGGTAAAGTTTTAAACCAAACACATGCAATGACAAGAGCTGCCCAATGGATTCGATTTGTTTGTAAATCTAAAAATGATGCTTATAAAGTTGAACCTGCTTTTGAAGATTGGGAATTAGAATTATATTAAACATGAAATACAACCTTAACAACTATGACTTTAAAGAACTAGCTACTTGGATGGATGGTGGTTCAATCACTTTGTATTTCATAAATAAAAATAATGAAGAATTAAGCATTCATATACAACAACATATAATTCATGAATATTATCAAGAAATATCAAATATTCCTGGTAGAATATATTTAAATGATAGTATAATTAATAAAAGATCATCTACAGAAAAATTAATACTTCAATTTTTAAAAGAGAATATTATAAATAAGCTGGATGGCTTAGAAAGAAAAATTTTAATCGAAAAAATTCAATGGATAACATCAAATGAATATGAGATTTTTTCACCAATTAAATTAGAATTATCAGCTTCTAGAAAAAACATATGATTAAAGAAATGAATACTGCAATTGTCAATAACCTATTTGAATTTTGGAAACATATTGGAACATTAACAAACAGATTGTCTGCTAATAAAAACTACTCCTCTGTTTCTATGACAACTTCTGATTGGCCTAATAGAGTTTTCGATGTAACCAATAATGATGATGCCCTACTACAAGAAATTAAAGAGCTAAGTCAAGATGGGAAATTACCAGAAATCCTTAGTGTTATGAATCATGCAGATTCTTTAAATAACTCAGATTTTGAATTGGTTTTTCAGCAAAAAAATATGGCTATTGACTTACATAAATTTTCTGAATCAACCATCACTAATTCCAATATCAAAGCGGTTAAAAGCGAAAAAGAGGCAACACGTTTTGCAAAAGTGGCTACAGAAGCTTTTGGTTATTTGGTAGATGAAAAAGTGGTATTTGAAATTGTTAGAAACTCAAGCCAAACACAACTATTTACCTATCAAGAAAACGGAGAAGTATTGGGTTGTGGTATCGTTTTTTTTGATACAAATCATTATGCTGGTTTACATATGATTGGTACAATACCAAAAGGCAGAGGAAAAGGAATTGGAAAAAGCATGACAAAACATTTATTGCAAATAGCTAAAAACAATACTGCAACTCATTGTGTGTTACACGCTTCTAAAATGGGAGAATCTATTTATAAAAAATTAGGCTTTGAAACTTATGGAGAGCTTAAAAACTATAGAATATTGAAAAGGAAGTAATTTTTAAACTATATGTTTATGCTATGAAAAAAATATATCAAAATAAAAAAGCTTTAAGCTATAAGAACATTAACTTATTGTGGGATTTTTTGTTTTATAGTATTCTTGCTCCTATTTCTGTTTTAATCATGCATATAAATACATGGTCTACAATAGAGTCTACAGATTTCATTTATACATTTGTTCTTTTTATTCTTCTATTTATTATTCACAATATAATATTTGCATACAGAAAACACTTGTTAAGCATTTATATAGATACCGATAACAACACTTTAATAATTAACCAGCTTAGACGATTCAAAAAAAATAGTTGTACTGTTTTAGATATCAACAAATTAAAGATATCAAAATTGCAAATTGGCTGGTATATCTTTTTTGAGCTAGATGATACAACTCAGAAAATCACTATTTCTTCTAGCAATTATGGAATTTCAGAAGAAAAGGTCAATAAATTGTATCAAAAAATACAGAAAAAGATCAATCCAATCACAACTAAATCACTGATTATCTGATTGTTTTTTTCATTTTGTATATTAAAATTAGATTCTTATCGTTATTCATTTAGAAAAAACACATTCTATGAAGAAAGGAATCCTAATTTTAGTCTTATTAGCTGTTTTTATCAGCTGTAAAAACAACACGAAAAAACAAACTGGTAATGCAATTAAATTTAGCTACCCAAAAACAACCTTACCTAATGATGTCTCTAAACTATGGGTAGAAAACGGTACTAAAAAAAGCGATACAGTTCTTATCATTTGTCAAGGAGGTCCTTCAAAAGAACTTACTTTTGTTAAAAAAGGAAAAACTAGTTATAGATATATTCCTAACTATTCCAATTATCACATAGCTTACCTACATCAAGCACAAACTTTCAACACAAAAATGTTTGATTTTGATGGTGAATTTACCTTAGAGATGGCTCAAAAAGAAGTAGATAACACTTCAGAAATGTTATATCGTACTATAAAATATTTTAAGTCACAAGGAAAAACTACCATTGTTATTGGTAGTTCTTACGGAGCATATATTATTCAGAATTATATCGCTACAAGACCTTCATTAGCACATAAATATATCATCATTGCTGGGAGAATTGATGATAATTCTCAAATACTTGCTCAACATTTAAAAGGCTTTAATGGTGAATTTAAAGAAGATGGTACAACTTATGTTCCAGAAGATGAAAATGCTGATTTGAGTGGTTATTCTGAATCTGAGCTGAAAGAATACCGTGTAAAACAATTATTAAAAGGAGCTATTGGAAAGCCGAGATATTCACAAGAATTGGCTAATAAAGATTTATCAAATGTTCGTTATTTCTATGCGACAAATGACCAAAACGTCGGTAGACTTACCAATGAAGAAATACGCTTTTTAATGACTAAAAAAGTAACGATTTTTGAAACAAACACTGGACATTCAGAGACTCTTTATCGATTTATAGACAAACTGATGAGTGGAGAGTTGAAATTATAATTTACCTGTAACATCTTATAGTTTTAATCGTCAAGAAAGAAAACTATCATCATGAGAAAAATACAGCATACCAAATTAGTAACCTTCATCGCTTTCTTTATTTTTTTCAACACTGTAGCACAAAAGAATACTGTTTTTAAAGATATACAGTTTCATGAATCGTTTCTAGAAGTTCAAAAAAAAGTGCAAGCTATATCTGCGAATAGTCGAATTCAACAAATAAATACTCCTAGTTTTCCATTATCTAAGTATGAAGAAATACATTTAATTGCTTCAAAAGTACAATTGAATAATGAAGTAATCGCTAAGGTAGTTTTTACATTTTCTGATGATAAATTATCATACATTCAAGCACAAGGAAATGTGCAAAAAGCATTTATTTCTCAAAGAAAAACAACACCAAGAACATATTTAGATTATACCGTATTTGAATCTGAATTGCTTTTTATTAATGCTCAAAAAGATCTTGCTTGGCAGTTAACACCAGAATCTGTACATCCAAACTTATTTACTTGGAACAACCCTTATTTAACTACACAACAAGAAGTTGTTTATAATTCTTCAGTAGCCATTCCTTCTTTTATAAAAATGGGGGATGATATGAATAATTTGTTACCATTATTAAAAGCAAATAGCAGTTTTATCAATGTACAAAAATTAAAAGGTACAAAAACACAGATCAATTGTTTTGGAATAGCTTATGCAGGATTTCCAAGAAAATTTGAAGCTCGTTTTGAAAAGAATAAGTTGCAAATGGTATGGATATTAACCGCTAAAGGTGAAGAAAATCGTTTGCGAAAAAAACTAATCAACACCTATGGAAAAGCTCTATTTATAAATGATAAATGGGAAGTGTTTAATAATTGGACAGTGATGTTAAGAAAAGACAAACCAGAAGTGTTATTGATTACTAAAGAATTCGGACAAAAATACAAGCAGCAGTATTTAAAATAAGTAAAATTCAGATTGCATTATCAATTAATTCAATATTGTTGCCATTCGTATTCTTTTCTTCCTATTTAAAATACTATTAACGAATTACCTCTACCATTAACCCTCATTTATAAGTAATTCATGGTTAACAAGTTAATCTACTCTTAACAAATTTGTATCTTAATCAAGTTAAAAATAAGCTTATGAAGATACTGCTTACTGGCGCTACTGGATATATTGGAAAACGCTTACTTCCTGTTTTAATCGATGCAGGTCATGAAGTAGTTTGTTGTGTTCGAGATCTTCAACGTTTTAATCCGCCTCAATCTATTAGAGCAAAAATTGATATCATCCAGATTGATCTATTAAACAAAACATCACTTCAATCTATACCAAAAGATATTGATGCAGCATACTATTTAGTGCATTCTATGTCTTCTTCTAGAGATTATGCAGCCTTAGAAAAAACATCTGCTATTAACTTTAGAGAAGCCTTGAATGGAACCAATTGTAAACAAGTAATATATTTAAGCGGAATCGTAAATGAGACTGAATTATCCAAACATCTCAATTCTAGAAAAGAAGTAGAAATTGAATTAAATAAAGGAAGTTATCATCTTACTACTTTAAGAGCCGGAATTATTATTGGTTCTGGAAGTGCTTCTTTTGAAATTATTAGAGATTTGGTTGAAAAATTACCTGTAATGGTTACTCCAAAATGGTTAAAAACAAAGTGTCAACCAATTGGAATTGCCGATGTGATTGAATGTTTATCAAAATCGCTTTTAAATAAAGCAACTTATGATCAAAATTTTGATATTGGAGGCCCTGATATTTTATCCTACAAAGAAATGTTGCTAGGTTATGCCAAAACTAGAAACTTAAAACGGAAAATTTTTATTATTCCTGTGATGACTCCTAGATTATCTTCTTATTGGTTGTATTTTGTAACTTCAACTTCTTATAAATTAGCCGTATCTCTTGTTAACAGTATGAAAGTAGAAGTGGTCTGTCGGAATCAAAAAATCAATACTATTTTAAATATTAAACCCCAAACCTATCATGAATCTCTAGAAAAAGCTTTTAATAAAATAAAAAACAATGCAATAATTTCTAGTTGGAAAGATTCTTATGTAAGTAGTGGAATTAATTTTGACATCACAGATTTTATACAGGTTCCTACGTATGGATGTTTTACTGATCAAAGAAAAACAACTGTAGAAAATTTACAACAATGTTTAGATAAAATTTGGAGTATTGGAGGTAAATCTGGATGGTATTATACCAATTGGCTATGGAAATTAAGAGGTTTTCTAGATAAGCTTTTCGGTGGGGTTGGACTACGAAGAGGAAGAACAAATTTAAATAGTATTAATGCAGGAGATGCTGTTGACTTTTGGAGAGTTTTGTATGCTAATAAAAAAGAAGGAAGATTACTTCTGTTTGCTGAAATGAAATTACCAGGAGAAGCATGGCTTGAGTTTAAAATCATTGATAACCAATTAGTACAAACTGCCACTTTTAGACCTTTAGGTTTGTTAGGAAGATTGTATTGGTATGCTGTACTTCCTTTTCATCATATCATTTTTAGAGGTATGCTTAAAAAAATAACTTCTAGTTTGTAATACCTTAAATAATAGATAGAAAAAGAGCTCGAAACTTCTCTCTTCTATAGCATTGATTACCTATCAATATATTTTTAGTATCTTTAATAATGCTTATTCATAGGATAGCCCCCAAATCTTACTGTTATGATTAGAATTAGAAAGGCCACCATAAACGATGTTTATACACTACAAACTATTGGAAAAGAAACTTTCTTAGAAACATTTATTGATACCAACACGCAATCAGATATGGAAAACTATCTGGAAAAGAGTTTTAACATTCCGCAATTAGCAACAGAATTAAACAATCCAAATTCTGAATTTTATTTTGTTGAAAACGAGCATCAAGTGATCGGTTATTTAAAAGTAAATGTTGGAACAGCACAAACAGAAAACGTATTAGAAAACTCTTTTGAGATTCAACGTATCTATGTATTGGCTAGTTTTCATGGGCAAGGTATTGGTTATCTTCTATTTGAAAAAGCACAAGAATTAGCAAAGAATAAAAAGGCAGATTGCATTTGGTTAGGTGTTTGGGAAAAGAATCAAAAGGCTATTCAGTTCTATGAAAAAATAGGCTTTAACATCTTTGATTCTCACGATTTTGTCTTAGGAACAGACGTACAAACAGACGTTTTAATGAAGTTGAAATTAACTGCTATAATTGAGTAATACCATTTATAGAGATAAAATGTCATTTCGTCTATAAAGAGATTTGTATTATCTAAAGTTGAGATTTTTTTTAGCCATATCATCCTACATTTGAAGTGTAGATGAAACATAAAGTAAATCTCGCCATATAAAAAAGAGGTCACTAAAAAGAAACATTTACAAATGAACAACTAAAATAAATGTCGAACACTAAAACCTAACTACATGAAAAAATTGAATCAACTTGCTTTTAAAGCTACCATCATTTTAATCTATATGTATTACATGCAGCTTTATTTCACAGAAAATTAACGCCTCTAAAGACAATAATTTGTAACTTTGTAAGATGCAAAAATATATACTACTTATCTTATTTGTCGGATTTTCTTTCGTGGGATTTTCACAAACAAACACTAAATTAAAAGGTCAAATTGTTAATGCTGGTAACAACAAACCATTAAGTGCAGCACACGTGCTTAATTTAAATTCTGTAATTGGTACTATTACTTCAGAAAAAGGACATTTTGAAATACCAACTAAAGCGAACGATACTATTTTGGTATCTTACTTAGGTTTTCAATCGATCAAACTAAAAGTAACAAACGACTTATTAAAAGGAAACGAATTGGTTATTTCTTTACATGAAAAAGCCAATGAAATTAAAGAAGTAGTAATTAGATCTACCAAGTTAATTGGTGTGCTAGAAATTGATGTAAAGCAAGTGCCAAAAGATCGCTTTACTAGAATTCATATTAATGGATTACCACAAACTTATGAAATTGGAAAATCTACCTCACCAAATTTAAATTCGCCCGTAGCGGCATTATTTAAACCAGTAGATTTTCTCTATAATTTATTTGGGCAAAAACCAAGACAGTTAAAAAAGTTACAAAAATTAAAGAAAGAAGACGATTTACGTAAAATGTTAAGTGGAAAGTTTGACCGTGAAGTAATGATGGAATATCTAAACATGGATAAACAAGAACTAAGCAAACTTTTAGTTGATTGTAACTACTCAGATTATTTTATAAAAAAAGCCAGCGATCTGCAAATGATTGAAGCGGTTTTAGATTGCTATGAAAGTTATAAAGCCGTAAAAAAAGGTAAAATAGAACGCAATGTTTTACCTACCAGAAAAAACTAAATAAAAAGGGTTGCAATTTTAAAATTGCAACCCTTTTTTCAACTATTAAAAACTAACTAATTACTATAGTTTAGAATACAGATGTAACGTATCTATAACTATACTTTCTTTTACTATTCCAAGAAACTCTCTTAGAATTAAAGTTACCAACTTGGTTATTTTTTCTTTCTTCTTTTGAATTATTTAATGTGTTCATTTTTGTATATTTTTTAAATGTTTTTTTCTAATTTGATTACACTTATAAGACGACGATAAAACACATTAGTTACACCTTGTTAAACTATTTAACAGATATTTAAGAAATAAAAAAAATCAGCCTAAAAGGCTGATTTTTAAGTTTATTATAATTTAATTATTCTATTTAATACTTTATAATATTTGTGATCTTCTATTGCTAAAAAACCAACTTATTTTTGATTTCCTAAGATAATTGGTAAACCGTCTTTTCCAGACCCAATTACTACAACTTTGCTATTATTTGACTCTGCTAATTTAATAGTAGCTTCAATTCCTTTATCTTGTAGAATTTTATCTGTTAAAGAAGCACTTAAAATTCTATTAGCATCTGCTTTACCTTGTGCTTCAATTCTTACTTTTTCTGCTTCCTTTTTAGCAGTTACTAATCGAAACTCGTATTCTAAAGATTCTTGTTCTTGCTTTAACTTACGCTCAATGGCATCTTTAATCGTTGGAGGTAAGGTAACATCTCTAACTAATACAGAATTTAACTGAATATACTGTGGTTCTAGTATCTTCTTTGTCTCTTCAAAAATTTCATTCTGAATAGCATCTCTTTTAGTAGAATATAATTGTTCTGGTGTATATCTTCCAACAACACTTCTAGTTGCTGAACGAATAGCCGGAATAATTACACTATTTAAATAACTCTCTCCTCTAGTTTGGTGTAACAAAGCAACCGTTTCTGTTTTTGGTTGGTATAATACAGAAGCATCTAATTTAATTTCTAATCCGTTAGAAGAAAGTACAGACATTTCTTTTTCTAATAGTTCTTGCTGTCTTACATTGTATTTAAAAACCTTATTCCAAGGTGCTACAATATTAAATCCTTCATTTAACGGAGGATTTTCAGTATCTACTCCACCAAACATTCTATACAAAACACCTCTTTCTCCAGAACCAATAGTTACTGCAGACTTAGAAATAAAAATAATGGCAATTACTGCGATTACAATAAAGAAAACTCCACCCTTTGGAAACTTTATATCAATTTGTTGATTACTCATAGTTTTAAAATTTTAGTTGTATCAAATTTACAACAAAGCTTTTAATTACAATTATTATAAGTGCAAACTTCTGAAGTCGACTCCAATTCTAAGGTAACATGCTCTAAATGAAAGTTGTCGTGTAGTTTTTTCTTGATATTTCCTTTAATTTCTTTCGTCTTTTTCCAAGTAAAATCTTCCTCTTTAATCATAATATGGATTGTTGCAATATGATATTCACCATCCATAGTCCAAATATGACAATCATGTACCTCTTGAACTTCTTCTATATCTAATAAATAGTCTTTTATTTCTTTTGCAGAGATTTTTTCTGGAACTGCTTGTAAAATAATCTTAAAAGATGCTTTAATGTTTCTATAAACATTAAAAAGTACAAAAGCAGCTATTAATAAAGAAAGGATTGGATCTAATATTGGAACATCCCAAAACTGCATAATAATACTTGCTATAAGAACAGCAACCCAACCTAAAACATCTTCTAAAAGATGTAATGATACTACACGTTCATTTATAGAGCTCCCCTTTTGTAATTTAAAAACTGCTGCACCATTCACAATAATCCCTAAAATTGCTAACCACATCATTCCTTGTGCATTTGCAGATTCAGGACTAATTATTCTTGGAATTGCTTCTAAAATGATAAATATTGAGCCAATAATTAATACCACTGAATTTATAATTGCTCCCAATAAAGAAAAACGTCCATAACCGTAAGAAAAAGTAGTGGTTGCTTTTTTATTAGATAGTTTTTGAAAATACCAAGACATTCCTAAACTTAAACTATCTCCTAAATCATGAATGGCATCCGACATAATTGCCAAACTATTGGTTAAAATACCTCCAATAATTTCTACAATAGTAAATGATAGGTTTAAAAAGAAAGCTACTTTTATATTTCCTGTTTCATGATGATGGCCATGGTGATGATGCTTTCCCATTTTGGTAGTTTTTATATAAAGTAGACTATAAATTTACAGAAAAGATGCATCTAAAAAAAGAGCAAATGTCATAAAAACATTTGCTCTTTTAGCTATCAATTAAATAAAACTAATCTTTCTTATCTCATTTTATATTAATGTGCATGTCCTTCCATATTACCTGCCATCTGTAATAACTTTCCTTTTAAAAAATGAGCTCCTTCAGTTACAATTTCTAAATCATATACATTACCTTCTATAGATTTAATCTCTGTAAAGCCATTATCTGTATTTCCTATACTCACTTCTAAAGGTAAAAAGTCAGTTGTACTTTCTTTTACAAAAACAAATGTCTCTCCTTCAATCTCTACAATAGCATTTTCTGGTACTGCATATACCTTCTTTCCTCCTATTAAAACTTGTGCATTGATAAACATTCCAGATTTTAATATATGTTTCTCATCTTCAAAATGCCCATGTACATTTACTGTTTTTGTTACATCATTAACTTTCTGACTTATCAATTTGATATAACCACGATAGCTTAAATCAACTCCTGAAGGTTGAAAAACAAAGTCATCTCCTTTTTTAATTTTTAATATATCTGTAGCAAACACATTCAACTCTGCATGCATATGATCGTTATCAATAATCTCCATCATTTCTGTATTTGCAGCCAAATACTTTCCTTGATTTAAATTATTTTCTACTACATAACCTTCTATTGGAGTTCTTACATAAATGTACGATTGTATTCCTTTATTTAATATCTCTTCTGGATGTAAACCTGCCAATCTTAATTGAGTTGAGTAATTATTTACCAAACTTTGAATAGATTGATATTTTCCTTTTACAGTTTCAAAAGATTTTTTAGAAGTGATATCATTTTCTAATAGAACTTTTTTCCTTTCAAAATCTGCTTTAGCTACATTTCTATCATTTACTGCTTTAATATATGCATGCTGTAACTCAACAAAACTAGGATGCTTTAATGTTGCTATAATTTGTCCTTTTTTAACTTTATCTCCAGGTAACAATTCTGTTTTGTACACAAAAGCTTCCATTGGTGCATAAATAGTTGCTTTGCTTTGTGGTGGAACTTCTATCGTTCCCGTTACGGATACTTTTTCTCGGATGGTTCTTTTAGTTATTGCAGCCACTTTTATTTTAGCAGTCGCAACTTGTGCTTGAGTTAAATGAAGTTCTTTTTCATTATGCTCTTCGTGTACAGCAGTAGTATCTTTTACTGTGTCATTTTCTTTTTTTGTATTACAACTGATTGCTACAACAGTTAGTAATAATAGTATGTATTTTTTCATTGTTAATAAGATTAATCTTTTGTATAATATTGATACGCAATTACTGTTTGATTATAGTTGTTTATAAGCGCTAAATAATGCTGCATAACTTGAAAGTAAGCATTAAAACTTTGACCAAACTGATAGGCATCAATCTCTCCTGATTTATAAGCCAATTGTAGTTTGTTTAAAAAAGTTGTTGCTTGATTTTTTGAACTATCTATGCTTTCTAATTCTTTACTTAAATAAGTAAGCTGTTCTTGTAAACTTTTAAAAGTATTCTGTATGGCGATTTTTGTCGCATTGTTTTCAAAAACTACTTTTTCTTTTTCCAATTGCTGCCTTTTTACCTTGGCTTTTTTTGACCAAATAGATAATGGTATGTTTAATCCGACTCTAAAACCAGTATATCCAATAGCATTTCCTGTTTTTCTATTGATTAATCCAGCGGTTAGTTCAGGAAAATACCCAGCTTTTGCCAATGCTACATTCCTCTCTGCAACAACATTACTTTTTTGTAACAAAGTTGTAAATGAATCTGCTAATGCCATTTCATTTAAATCGACCTGTTTTTTTACTGGAAATTTTGTTTTAGGTGATATAACATCTGTAATTTGTAGCAAACGCTTTAACTGATTTTCTACTATAATAAACTGCTTATAAATCGCTGTTTTTTGCGATTGAATTCCAAGGCTTTGAATGCTAGTTAAATCATTTTCTAAACCTCCAATTTCTCCACTTGCATGTAACTTATTCGCTACACTTTTTATTTCATTACTGTTTTTTTGTTGTTCTTCTAATAAAGATTTTAAAGCGTATAAATAATGCCATTGCTGATATAAACTTTTTGCTTTTCTTACTGTTTCTTTCAATGAAATTTCATTATTCACAATAGCTACATCTCTTTGAACAACAGCTAATTTTCTCTTTTGTACATGAGAAACTATAGAACCAAAATTCTGTTGAATAGCCCATTCTTTTTCTGTAGTATTTACCGCTACTCCAACATCTTGATAACTTATTGAAGTTGGATTTATTTCTATTGCTGCAGAAACGTTAGTTTTACTTTGTTTAACAGCCAATGTTGATTTCTTTAAATCTACAGCATTTTTAATAGCTAAAGTAATCGCTTCTTCTTCTGAAAGCTTTTTTACTGATTCTTGAGCTTGAATAGTCAATGAACTAAACAATAAGCCTACAAGCATTAAAGTTTTAGAAACTGTTAGTTTAACTGATTTTATGGTTTCAAATAATACATACAAAATTGGTAAAATTAATAAGGTTAATAAAGTGGCAGAAACCAAACCACCAATAACTACGGTTGCTAATGGTTTTTGTACTTCTGCTCCTGCAGATGAAGAAATTGCCATTGGTAAAAAACCTAAAGAAGCTACTAATGCAGTTAAAATTACTGGACGTAATCGAATGCTCGTTCCTTTTTTAACGATTTCGATTAAATTGGTAATTCCCTCTTTTTTTAATCGATTGAATTCTGCAATTAATACAATTCCGTTTAGTACAGCTACACCAAATAAGGCTATAAACCCTATTCCTGCCGAAATAGAAAAAGGCATATCTCTAAGCCACAAAGCAAACACTCCACCAATTGCAGACATTGGAATCGCTGTAAAAATTAGTATACTTTGTTTTACTGATTTAAAGGTGATGTATAATAGTATAAAAATCAATAATAAAGCAATTGGAACTGCTATTGACAACCTAGTTCTAGCTTCTTCTAAATTTTTAAACGTTCCTCCATAAGTAATGTAATAACCTGCATCAAACTGAATTTTTGTTGCAATTTTTTCTTGCAATTCTTTTACAATTCCGGCTACATCTCTACCTCTTACATTAAAACCAACAGTTATTCTACGTTTGGCATCATCTCTTTGTATCTGATTAGGCCCCGTTTTAAAACTTACAGTAGCTAAATTTGCTAAAGGCACCTTAGACCCATTAGGAGTAGTAATGTATAAATTACGAACATCTTCTATACTTCCTCTACTCTTTTTTTCCATACGCAGTACCAAATCAAATCGCTTTTCTCCTTCGTATACCGCTCCAGCAACCTGACCTGCAAAAGCTGTATTAACAACCATATTTACATCAGAAATATGTAAACCATAATAAGCCAACTGACTTCTATTATAATCAATTACTATTTGTTGTAAACCTGTTACTTTTTCTACATACAAGTCTTCAGCTCCTTTAACGGTTGGAATAATGTTTGCTAATTGATTTCCGTATTTTACCAATTGCTCTAAATCTTCTCCATAAACTTTTAACACAACATCTTGTCTAGCTCCTGTCATTAACTCATTAAAACGCATTTGAATGGGCTGTTGGAACCCAAAAGTTACACCTACTATATTTTCATCAAGTGTATGTTGCATTTTCTCTGCCAATTCATTTTTAGATCTTGCTTTTGTCCATAGATTATTGTCTTTTAAGATAATCATCAAGTCAGCAGCTTCAATTGGCATTGGATCGGTTGGTATTTCAGAAGAACCTATTTTTCCAACGATTTCTTTTATTTCATCTGGATATTCTTTCAGTAATAACTCAGAAGCTTTATCTACAGCATCTACAGTATGACTAACCGAACTACCTGTTGATACACGTGTTTCTACGGCAAAATCTCCTTCATCTAACGATGGAATAAATTCTGATCCCATATTGGTAAATACTAAAATACTTAGACCAAAAATTGTTATAGCTATCAGTAATACTTTCTTTTTATGGGCTAAAGCTGCATCCAACATCGGTGTATAAACACGTTGTATTCTTTCAATAATTTTATCTGAAAAGGTTCTTTTTTGTTGCATTTGCTTCTTTAAAAACAACGCACTCATCATGGGCACATAGGTTAATGACAATATAAAAGCTCCAAGAATTGCAAAACTTACTGCAATGGCCATTGGCCTAAACATTTTTCCTTCTATACCAACCAAGGCAAGAATTGGTAAATACACAATTAGAATGATAATCTCTCCAAATGCTGCGCTGGTTCTTATTTTTGAAGCGGATGCATACACTTCTTCATCCATTTGCTTTTGGGTAAGTTTAACACCAGCTTTTTTTACACCTAAATAATGCAATGTGGCTTCTACAATAATTACAGAACCATCTACAATGATCCCGAAATCAATAGCTCCTAAACTCATTAGATTTCCAGAAACACCAAAATAATTCATCAAACTGATGGCAAATAACATGGCTAACGGAATTACAGAAGCTACAATAAGTCCAGCTCTGAAATTACCTAATAATAACACCAAAATAAAAATGACAATTAACGCACCTTCAATAAGATTGGTTGTTACAGTTCCAATAGCTTTGTTTACTAGTTTTGTTCTATCTAAAAAGGGTCTAATTGCCACACCTTCTGGTAAACTTTTTTCTATCTGAACAATTCTTTCTTTTACATTCTTTATTACTTTAGAAGAATTAGCTCCTTTTAACATCATTACAATAGCTCCTACTACTTCTCCATCTCCATTTCTAGTCATTGCTCCATAACGAACTGCGCTACCAAGCTTAACATTTCCAATATCTTTTACTAAAATTGGAGTTCCATTTGTGCTGTTTTTAACTACGATATTTTTGATATCGTCTATCTTTTTTATCAGCCCTTCACTTCTAATAAAATAAGCCTTAGGGTTTTTATCAATATAAGCTCCTCCTGTATTTTGATTGTTTTTGGCTAGTGCTTCAAACACTTCATTAATACTTACATTTAACGATTGTAATCTTTCTGGAATGATGGCTACTTCGTATTGTTTTAAAAATCCACCAAAACTACTTACATCTGCAACTCCTTCTATTCCTAGTAATTGCCTACGTACAATCCAATCTTGAATTGAACGAAGTTCCATTGCTGGATACTTCTTTTCATAACCTTCTTTTGCATATAAAGTGTATTGATAAATTTCTCCCAATCCCGTAGTAACAGGAGCCATTGTTGGAGTGCCAACGCCATCAGGAATTTGATTTTTGGCCTCAGATAAACGCTCATTAATTTGTTGTCTGGCCCAATAAACATCTACATTGTCTTTAAAAACAACAGTAACAACACTTAATCCAAATCGAGAAAAAGAACGAACTTCTTCAATATCTGGAATACTTGCCATTGTCATTTCTATAGGAAAAGTAACTAAGCGTTCTATATCTTGTGCAGATTGTGATGGTGCAGAAGTAATAATTTGCACCTGATTATTGGTAATATCTGGCACTGCATCAATAGGTAATTGTTGAACAGAATATATTCCCCAACCTATTAAGCCAAATACGAACATTCCAATAATCAATTTATTTTTAATTGAAAATTTGATAATGTAATCTAACATTTTAATTTATTTATATATGACACAATGATTTTAGTAATTGAACAACTACTAAAACTTTATCATCTTAATTGAATAAGATATATGTACTATGTAATAAATTAAACCTGTGGAGGCTCGAGAAGGGTATCTAAATAATTAGATAGAAAAGATTTTTGATAATAATGAATTGGCTGTGACTCTTGAACAACACCAATTAAATTACATTCCACATTTAATGGAGCAATAATAGCACTAGAAAACCCTAAAGAAGTACAATGATGATGGTGATTCCTTTCTTTATGTTCATCAGAATCATTTTTGTGATGTTCTTGTTGATGATGCTCATCCATTATTTCTAAATGATGTGTATCTACAGTATCAGTAAAAATAATAGCATCAACATGTGCTTGTACTGGAGGTACAAACATTAACAAAACCATTATTAAAATACCAAACTGTTTCAAAGTGTCCTTGTAAGAACTACAAAAATAAAAAGTTTTTCACTAAAAATCACTTATTTAACCTGTTTTTAACGTACTCAACTTCAGTTTTTCCATGTTTTTTAGGTTTGCCATTTTCATCTAAAGAAACCATAACAATCTTGTCTATTTCGATGATAGTTTTACGAGTAAGTTTATTTCTAACCTCACATTTTAAAGTAATAGAAGAGTTACCAAATGCAAGTACTTCCATTCCGATTTCTATAATATCTCCTTGTTTTGCAGAGCTAACAAAGTCTATTTCTGACATAAATTTTGTTACTGTTCTAGGAATTTCTAATTGGATGATAGCATAAATTCCAAGTTCTTCATCAATCCATTGCAATAACCTTCCTCCAAATAAAGTTCCGTTTGGATTTAAGTCTTCTGGTTTTACCCATTTTCTTGTGTGAAATCTCATAATTTATCTTTTTAAATACATTGCAAATTTCGGAAAATTGTACCTAGGAAAATTCATTTGATTATTGTTTAATCAAATTTTACCATAGTATTTTCTGATAAACCATTCTACCGAAAATAATAAAAGTACAAGCAATAAAATGAGTTCCCAATCTATTAAATACTCATTAATCCTTTTTGATTTTTGAATACTTGTATAACGAGTATCATTAATCAAATCTTGATATAGGGCTGAAATATTCGTTTCATTGTATACATTGCCATCTGTTTTTGTAGCTAGCAATTTTAAATCTTTATAATTGGCTTTTGTAAACTGTTCTTCTATTTGATAATCAGTAATTTTAAATTGACCTGTTTTCTGAATCGATTGGTTTTCTACAGTTACCACAAAACGATAATTACCAGAAGGTAAATCTTCTAATACACCTTCAAAAGAGTTTTTCTTTAAAGAAAATGGTATGTTTTGGCTAATACTTGTGTCTGTATTAGTTAATTTTAATGTAATCACAGCACGTTCATCAAACTGATAATTTTTATCTACATAAAAAGCAGAGAAAACAATAGAAGCATTGGCAGTATACAACTGTTCATAATCTACACTGAGTCGCTCTCTTTTCTTAGTTGAAGCAACATATTGAATTAAATTACTTATAAAAGCATCAAAATCTTGAAACGCATTACTATGCAAAAAAGAAGCAGCTCGCCATTTCCAAAGGCCTTCTCCAAATAAAACAGCAGACTTTTGAGTATCATTTTCAAAAGTAGCTAATAAAGGGGTTTGTGTAGAAATACCTGCAATATTCTGATATAAAAGTGCATCATATTTTGTATTGAGTGTAATTTTTCCGTAAGCGTCTGTTAAAGGTGGAAAAGTTTCAAAACTAATATTCTTTTGTCCAAATGTTAAAAAACCACTATTAAATGTAGGTGTATAATCTTCGGTTTGCTGAATGCTATTTTTATAATAGTTTGGTTGCATCTCATTTAAGAAATTCCAATTGGTATTCGCTCCTGAAATGACAAAATAATTTTGCTTACTATTTTTTATCCTATCAAAAACAGATTGAAACTGAACTGTTGGCTGATATAAAATTACCAATTGATAATCAGATAAATCAGAGTTAAAATCACTAATGTTTTGTATGGTTACAGAACGTTGTTTATTCGTCTCTATAGATTTTTTTAGCGCTCCTAGATCTGGATGTACTACAGATGTTAACAACAAAATTTTCGTTTGTTCATTCAACACTTCTACAGAAAATGTTTTTGCATTGTTTTCTGTGTTTTTCTCCTTTTCTAAAGGAAGAATACTTGCTTTATAATAATGTAATCCTTCTTTATCTGATTGTAAAACTGCATTGATTACTGCTACATTTTTAGTTGGATTTAATACTACTTTTTCTCTAAAAACAACCTTTCCTTTGTTTTCAATAATAAGTTGACTGCTTACAGCTTTATTCCCTTCATATAATAAACTTATTTCTACCGGGAACTTATTCTTTAAATAGCTGTATTTATTTACGTTCAACTGAGAAATTCTCAAATCTTCTGGAGCAATTGTATCTCCAATAATTACTGGGTAAACTCTATTTTTTGTAGTATTATATGAATATAAACTTCCTTGAGTTTGATTTCCGTCTGTTATTAAAATAACAGGAGATTTTTTTTCAGAAACTATTGTAGTTATTTCTTCTAAAGCATTAAAAATATTGGTGTTATTCCCAGAAAAATTTAAAGAATCTAATTTTTGTAAACTAGTATCAAACTGGTAATGCTCAATATCGAATTTATTAAGTAATGTTTGTTGAGATTGTAGTTCTACTAGCATACTTTTAACAACAGTTTCTTTTTGAAAATGCTTAATAGAAAGAGAATTGTCTACTAATACAGAAAGTGTTGGTTTTTCGTTACTAATTTGTACTCTTTCAATTTGTGGGTTGATTAATAATACAAGCAACAAAAAAAGGCTTAAACTCCGTAGACAAAAAAGTAGTATATCTATTTTACTTTGTTGTTTGGTCTTGTAAAAATAGAGCAACCAAGAAACTGCTAAACTAAAAAGTAAAGCTATAATTAAGTATATGATAGTTATTGTTTGCAATCAAATAAAAATGAAAGGTAAATCTACTAATTCTCTAGTAAATTTATTTGTTAAAAATAAAAAACCTGCAATAATCTTAAGACTATTGCAGGTTTTAATTAAAACTATTTAGTGATTAAAAATCACCTCCTTTTCCATCTCCAGGTTCACAATTTGTATTTGGATATACAACTTTACTTATAGTTTTGACACAATAACCTTCAGTAATAGTTGCTGTTAGCGTAAATGGTAGTGAACTATTTGGCTTTACTTTTGCTTGTACATTTCCAGATACATATAATATTTGAGCATTTGTAGCTGACCAAGTAATATTATTACTTGATCCAGTATAATACAGAGTATACCAACCGTAATTATTAGGATTATTAGCTGGATAACAAGGTTTTACATCTTCCTCCATATAAGCAGAAATTGCAGTATTACAGTTATTAATTGGTATAATTTCTTTTGTAACTGTTTGCACACAACTTCCTTCTGTTATTGTTGCAGTTAAAATAATTGGATTAAGATTTGTTGCTTTTACAATCACTTCAAATTTTCCATTTGACGAAACTATTACTCCATTATTTACTGACCATGTTACATTAGAACTATTCCCAGTATATGATAATGAATATTTCCCATTAGGTGTAGGGTAACCTACTGGAATTTGCTCATCAATATTTGCTTGAATACCACAATTTCCATTTCCATTATTCCCAATTGTGTTAATATGTTTTGTAACCCCACAATGTGTTGAAGTATTCGTTGAATCAGTAACAGAAACTATTAAAACTCCATCTCCAGCGTTATAATTATTAGGATATTGAATAGTTATAGTATTGTTGGTTGTATTTGTACCAACTGTAGTGATAGTACCAGTAGCTGACCAAGAGAAAATTGCATTACTTATATTAGAAGAAACTCCAAAAGTCTCTGTTTTAGCATTTAAATCATAAGAGATAGAATACATTGTACAAGTAGTTGTTGATTGAATAACTGCCAAATCATCAATAGAATTGTCTATAATACTATTCTGCACTTGTTGTTCTTCAATAAATTCTGATTCAGAACAAGAGAATGAAATTAAAAGAGTTAATAGAAAGGTAATTTTGAATAAATTTTTCATAGTAAATTATTTTTAAGATTTGGTGTAAATGTATAAATCTACCTGTTAATAAAAACAGGTATAAATACCTGTTTTTATTTTTTCTTAACAATATTTAAAAATTTTATCAATATCTACTGGTTTAGAATTTGCTTGAAAAACTTTTAAACCTAAATCGTAATACTTTTTTACCAACAGATTTAAAGAATCTTTATGAAACTTTGATTCTGCAAAACTTAGGCTAGGAAAAGATGATGTTAGCAATAATAACAGTTGTCACTTCATCTTTTTAGTTTTAGGCAAGCTACTATTATTCGTTTTAAAAAAAGTTATTTTATGAAACACAATTAGTTTCTATTACTTCGGTTAGCACTTCTATTTTTATCTGAAGGTTTTTGGTTGAATTTATATACAAAACTCAAACTAAATCGTTGAGCATTTCTACTTCTCTGTTGCATAATATGGTAATTTACTCCAGTAATTTCTTGTTTATCAATTCTAGTATCTAAAATATTAAAGGCATAAAAATTAAGGCTTCCTTTATTTTTTAAGATGTTTTTATTTATTCCTATACTTAAGGTTTTAAATGGTGCCGTTTTAATTTGTACATTATTACGTTGCCCTCTATAATCAAAGCTTGTTTGCATTCTTGTAGTTGCATTGATTTTGATATTTGATCTAAAATTAACAGACCATGATTTATCAGAAAGTGATGCATTTTTACCATCAATAACTCCTTCTTGTTGGTAATTAAAATAGTTAAAATCACTATTTAATCGCAACCATTTAAAAGGTGTATAAGTTGTAGACAATTCTATTCCTAACCTATTTTCTTTATCTAAATTAATTGGAGATTGTATAAAAACACCATTTCCAGTAGCTTTAGTTTCAAACTGAACCACATCTTTAGAATTCAAATAATATATAGACGGATTGATTCTTAACTTATTAATACTATACATTAAAGACAACTCAAATGCATCTGAATATGTTGGGTTTAACGTTGGATTTCCTGTAAAACGTGCTGTAAAATCTTTCAATTCGTAAAAAGGGTTCAAAAACCACAACGATGGTCTACGAATACGTTTACTATAACTTAACTGTGTACTTGTATTCTCTTTTAACTCATAACCAACAGTTACCGAAGGAAATAAATTGGTATACTTATTATTTCTATTTAAGCTAATATCAGATGCATTAATTTGTATATCTGTAGCTTCAATTCGCAAACCTAACTGATAACTCAATTGGTTCTTTTTAGCATTCATTTGCAAATAAGCGGATGTAATTTTCTCTTTGTACTCTAAGGTGTTGTCAATATTATCTATGGTTTCAAAAGTTCCATTTATCAATTGCTCTGCCTTAAAATAATTAGAAATATCTCTACTTTCGTACTTCGCTCCTATTTCTATTTGCATCGTTTTATTAATCGGAGTTTTATAATCTGTTTGCAATACCAAATCATTGGTTTCTCCTCTACCTCTTGTTTGTATTGTTGATTCAGTTGCTTTGGTTGGAAACGTTTCTTCTGTTAACAATTTCCAATTCTTTTCACTATTCCAAAAATCATATTGAAAATCTATCGTAAACTGTCTTCCTTTTGTATCAAACAGTTTGGTATAATTAGCTTCTATCTGATTGTAATCGCGTTTTTCTTTAGAGTTTCCTGTAGTTAATAAACTTTGAGTTTTTACTCCAGCATTGGAGAAATCATAATTCAAATGTGTTACATCTGTATCTTCAGTTTCGTTTCTATAATAAGCAACTGTAAAGGTATTTTTATCATTAAAAGCATAATCAGTTCCCAAATAATACAAAGTACCATCATCATGTCGATCTTCGTCTTCAGACTGATTTAAAAAGGTACTTATACCATTATTAGTTGTTGTTTGCTGTTTTGTATAAGTTCCTTCATAATCAGTATAACGAGTACCAAAATTGGTAAAGAAATTAAATTTATTCGCTTTGTAATTTATATTCCCCGTTGCTCTATAATCATCTGGTATTCCTGCCATTAAACGTACTTGTCCATTTACTCCAGATTTTCTATTCTTTTTAAGAATGATATTGATAATTCCTGCTGCTCCAGAAGCATCAAATTTTGCTGAAGGATTGGTAATAACTTCAATGCTTTGTATCACATCTGCAGAAAGTTGTTCTAGTGCTTGTGATTGTGTCATAGCAGATCTTCGACCATTTATCATTACTTGTACATTCGAATTTCCTCGTAAACTTATTTGACCATTGGGACTCACATTTACTGAAGGAACGTTACCTAATACATCAATTGCAGATCCGTTTTGAGAACTGATATCTTTTCCTACATTAAATACTTTTTTTCCTAATTTTAATGTTACTTCAGATGTTGCTGCTTGTACCACAACTTCATCTAAAGCAGTTGCATCTTCTTTTAAAACAATGGTTTTTAGATCTATTTTTCGTTGAGAATTATTAATTACAATTGATTTTGTAGTAGTAACAAATCCAATATACTGCACTTCTAGTGTATAACTACCAAAAGCTATTTTACTAAAAGTAAATACACCATTTTCTTGTGTAACTAATCCTTCTACTAATTGTGCCTTGCTGTCTTTTAAAATAACCGAAGCAAAAGGTAAGGTTTCATTGGTATTACTTTTTACTACTCCTTTAATAGATCCTGTTTTCTGAGAAAAAATTGAAATGCTAAACAAAAAACATCCCAATAAACTAACGATAGATTTCATATTATAAATTTTTGTTCTACACAAAACTCTATCATTTATTTGCTTACTCACTTATTATATATGTGAACAACTCTATGCATTTATGAACTGCTCAAAGATTCACTATTTTTAAATTACTTTTACATAAATGATTTATCGATGAGAAGTGCTATCTATCTTTTACTGCTACTATTAACTATTTCTTGCAATACAAATCGGTTTTATAAGTATTCAGATGATTTGTTTGATGCTAGTAAAACAAAATACAAAATTGGAGATGACCGAACATGGTTACAAAAAGATTTTGATGATAGTAATTGGAAATATGAATGGGACAAACCTATTGGAAAAAGCATTTTTTATGCTCGAAAAACCTTTAATATAAAACAAACCGCAGATTCTTTAGAACCATTAGGAATCATTGTACAATCTTTTGGTGCATACGAAGCTTATTGGGATGGTGTTCTTATCGGTATAAATGGTTCTCCAGGGAAAGAAGTTAAAGGTGAAAAGAAAAGCAATAGTAGAAAAGCATTCCTTATTCCAAAAGAATTAACAAACCAAGGAAAACATGTATTAGTATTAAGAAGTTCTCAGTTTTTCCAAAATGTAGATCAACGAATAACCTATGCATATATAGGAGAATATTACACCATTGTTAGAAAAGAGCTTATCACTACTCTATTTATAAATATTTTAGCGGGGGCATTTTTAATTGCTGCCATTTATTATTTCTTTCTTTTTATAAGCGATCGTAAAAATAAAGCCATGCTTATTTTTGGACTTACCTCATTCTTTTTTTTCTTATTAATTATAGCTGAGTATATTAAATTTTATGTCCCTATTCATTATACAGACTTTTATTTGCGATTAAAAATTATTGGTTTCCTAACCTTTTTAGTTGCTTTTTTAATTCCGTACTACTTTGCTTTACAGTTTGAGCTGAAAAACAAAAACTACTTTACTATTGCTTACTTTATTCTGCTTTTAATTACTGTTTGGTATAATTTCAATCGATACGACACCAGTGCATTACGCTTAGGTCAATTAATGTGGTTTTCTTCATTTGCAATCATCTTATATGCATTATATCAAAAAAAGAAAGGAGCTTTTACCATCTTAATTGGGTTAATTTTAAGCTTTATAGTTTACCAACTTTCTATTTACGATATTAGTTTATTTGTAAGCTTTGCTATCATCTTATTGTGTATGTTTTATATTTTATCTGTACGTACAAAAGCACAACGTTTAGCTTATGAAAACTCACTTCTACAATCAAGTCGTTTAAAAATTGAGTTGTTAAAAAAGAACATACAACCGCATTTTTTAATGAATACGCTAACTTCTTTAATTGACTGGGTAGAAGAAGCACCAGATAAAGGAGTTTTATTTATCGAAGCTTTAGCAGAAGAATTTGACTTACTTAATCAAGTAGAAGACCAAACATTAATTCCTATTTCACAAGAAATTAAACTTTGTAAAAGTCATATTAATATTATGAAATTTAGAAAAGAAATAGATTATAAATGGATAGATGAAGGTGTTAGCGATGTTGAATTTCAAAAAATACCTCCTGCTGTAATTCATACCTTATTGGAAAATGGTATAACTCATTGTTTGCCTACAAAAGATAATAAAATGATTTTTAAACTCAGTATTTCCAATGTAGATTCTAATCTTTGCTATACATTTGAAACCTTTGCTAGCATTAGAAATCCAAAGAAAAAATCGAAAGACGGTACAGGTTTTAAGTACATTAAAGCACGTTTAACAGAAAGTTATGGAGAAAATTGGAAGTTTACTTCTGAACAAACCATTTACGGTTGGAAAAACACAATTACAATTCTAACATAGTATGAATATATTAATTATTGAAGATGAAATAAGAATTGCTAAACGCATAGAAAGAATGACCAAAGAGTTTTTCTTAAATACTTTGCAAAGTATTATTTCTGTACAATCTTTAGAAGAAGGACTTAGGCAAACGCGTACTAAAAAGTTTGATTTGGTATTGCTTGATTTGAATTTAAATGGGGAAAGCGGGTTTGATGTTTTACAAGAAGCGGTTTCTGGAGCTTTTCACACCATAATAATTTCTGCCAACAAAGAACAAGCTTTAAAAGCTTTTGAATACGAAGTGTTAGACTTTGTTCCTAAACCATTTAATAAAGAACGTTTAGAACTAGCATTTAATAGAATTGTAAAAAAGGAAGAAGTAAGTACAGAAAACCTTCAATATTTGGCAGTAAAGAAACGTGGTGGCATTCAACTTTTGAGTATAGAAGATGTAGTTTATATAAAAGGCGCTGGTGTTTATACAGAAGTTTTTAAAAAAGATGGTTCTAAAGAATTACATGATAAATCTTTGGAAAAATTGTCGCAATTATTACCTAATTCATTTGAAAGAATCCATAAATCGTATCTGGTTAAAACTACCGAAATAACAGAGATTATTGTCAAAACAGGTAGTCAATATTCGGTAGAGTTACACAATGGAGAAATTTTACCAGTAGGAAGAACCAAATATAAAAGCTTAAAAGAAAAACTATTCAATAAAAAAAGCCTGTAATAAATTACAGGCTTTTAGATATATTAAAAATATTCTTTTAGTTCATTCCTCCATCAACAGATAAGGTTTGCCCTGTAATATAAGCGCTCATATCTGAACCTAAGAATACACAAGCATTGGCAATATCTTCTGGAGTTCCTCCTCTTTTTAATGGAATAGAAGCTCTCCATCCTTCTACAACAGACTCATCTAACTTAGCAGTCATTTCAGTTTCAATAAATCCTGGTGCAATTACATTAGATCTAATATTTCTAGAACCTAATTCTAACGCTACAGATTTAGAAAAACCAATAATTCCAGATTTTGATGCAGCATAATTTGCCTGACCAGCATTACCGTTAATTCCAACAATAGAGCTCATATTAATAATAGAACCTGCACGTTGTTTCATCATTGGTCTAATTACAGCTTTTGTTAAGTTAAATACCGATTTTAAGTTTACTTCAATTACTTTATCAAAATCTTCCTCAGAAATACGCATTAACAAATTATCTTTTGTAATACCA
Organism: uncultured Polaribacter sp.; assembly: GCA_947497755.1. Classification (GTDB taxonomy): domain Bacteria; phylum Bacteroidota; class Bacteroidia; order Flavobacteriales; family Flavobacteriaceae; genus Polaribacter. Next base: position 155,264 of record CANMHT010000004.1, read on the forward strand.
GCATTATTAATTAAAATATCAATGCTTCCAAATTCTTTTAAAACATCTGCAGCTAATTCTTGAGCTGCATCAAAATTTGCAGCATTAGATTGATAACCTTTAGCTTTAACACCTAAAGCTACTAATTCTTGTTCTAAAGCAACAGCAGCATCAACAGAAGAACTATATGTAAAAGCAACATTTGCTCCTTGTTCTGCATACATAATAGCAATTCCTCTACCAATTCCTCTTGTAGCTCCAGTAATAATAGCTGTTTTATTTTCTAATAATTTCATGTGATTTAAATTTTGTAACCCTAATTAATAATGGGTTTTGATGTTATTGTTGTTTGATTTTGATTGTTCTATCCAAATATACTAATCTTTGGCTTTTTATAATCGTATTTATGTATAAAAGAAATTCCCGATAAGCAGAATATTCTTCGGCAAAACGGGAATTTTATAATAAGTTTTGTAACTACTATTTTAAAACTTTAGCAACCATTTCTCCAATTTTCGCAGGAGATTCTACAACGTGAATTCCGTTTTCTGCTAAAATTTTCATTTTTGCTTGTGCGGTATCATCAGCTCCTCCAACAATTGCTCCAGCATGCCCCATTGTTCTACCAGCAGGTGCAGTTTGTCCAGCGATAAAACCAACAACTGGTTTTCTATTTCCATCAGCTTTGATCCATTTTGCAGCATCAGCTTCTAACTGACCTCCAATTTCTCCAATCATAACGATAGCTTCTGTTTCATCATCATTCATTAATAACTCAACAGCTTCTTTAGTTGTAGTTCCAATAATTGGATCTCCACCAATACCAATAGCAGTTGTAATTCCAAATCCTTGTTTTACAACTTGATCAGCAGCTTCATAAGTTAATGTTCCTGACTTAGATACAATTCCAACATTTCCTTTTTTAAAGATAAATCCTGGCATAATACCTACTTTAGCTTCATCTGGAGTAATAACTCCTGGACAGTTAGGCCCTACTAAAGTACAGTCTTTATTTTCTAAATAAGATTTTACTTTTACCATATCAGCTGTAGGAATTCCTTCAGTAATACAAATAATTACTTTGATTCCTGCATCTGCTGCTTCCATAATTGCATCAGCAGCAAAAGCTGGCGGCACAAAAATTATAGAGGTATCAGCTCCTGCATTTTCAACAGCATCAGCTACAGTATTAAATACTGGTTTACCAAGATGTTCTTGTCCTCCTTTTCCTGGAGTTACACCACCAACAACGTTGGTACCATAATCAATCATTTGACCAGCGTGAAAAGTTCCTTCACTACCAGTAAAACCTTGTACTATAATTTTTGAATCTTTATTTACTAAAACGCTCATTTGTTTGTTGTTTAATCTAAATTAAATATCAATTGTTTAACAATTGCTTTATTGTTGCAAAAATAGTTCTTTGATTGCTATCAAAAAAAGATTTTTACGATTAATTATTTCTTTTTTTGATCTTTTAAAAATCGTTTAATTTCTGCCATTTCTTTCAGTTTCTCTCTGGATTCTGAAATTGGAGTTCCAAAATAAGTTTTTCCTCCTTCTACAGATTTTGTAACTCCTGTTTGACCTAATATAATTGCCCCTTTTCCAATGGTTATTCCACTATTTGTTCCTACCTGTCCCCAAATAGTTACTTCATCTTCAATAACCACACAACCTGCAATACCAGTTTGAGAAGCAATCAAACACTTTTTACCTATTACAGTATCGTGTCCAACATGTACTTGATTGTCAATTTTTGTTCCTTCTTTAATGGTTGTATCTCCAGTTACTCCTTTATCAACAGTACAAGAAGCACCTAAATCTACATCATTTTCTATAATTACTCTACCTCCAGAAATCAATTTATCAAATCCTGTGGGTCTATTCTTATAATAAAAGGCATCTGCTCCTAATACAGTATTTGCATGAATCGTTACATAATCTCCAATAATTGTATTATCATAAATTGTAACGTTTGGGTGAATCACACAATGTTTTCCTATTTGTACATTGTTTCCTATAAAAACATTAGGTTGTATGATGCTTTCTTCTCCAATTATAGCTGAATCTGCAATGGCAACTTTAGCACTTATAAAAGGATTAAAATGCTTCGTAATTTTATTAAAATCTCTAAATGGATCATCAGAAATTAATAAAGATTTTCCTTCTGGACAATCTACTTCTTTGTTTATTAAGATAGTGGTTGCAGCAGAATTCAATGCTTTATCGTAATACTTTGGATGATCTACAAAGACAATATCACCAGCTTCAACTACATGAATTTCATTAATTCCTGTAATTTGAAACTCTGGACTTCCAACAAAATCAACTTCTAATAGTGTTGCAATTTGTTTTAATGTTTGAGGTTTCTTAAACTTCATATAAAAAAGATTCCCGCAAGTTGCGGGAATAGTTTTAGTTTATTCTTTGATACGTTCTTGGTATGTACCTTTGGTTGTTTCTACCTTAATTTTATCACCTTCATTAATGAATAAAGGCACGTTTACTGTGGCACCAGTTTCTACAGTTGCAGGTTTTGTTGCATTTGTTGCAGTATTACCTTTTACACCAGGTTCTGTATGTGTAACTTCTAAAATTACACTCAAAGGCATTTCTACAGATAATGGCATGTCATCTTCTGAGTTGATGATTACAGTTACAACTTCTCCTTCTTTTAACAATTCTGGAGTATCTAAAGCAGATTTTTGTAATGCAATTTGATTGTAATCTACAGTATTCATAAAGTTATATGAATCTCCATCTGCATATAAAAACTGAAACTTTTGAGTTTCTACGCGTACATCGTCTAATTTTCTTCCTGCTGGAAATGTATTATCAATTACTTTCCCATTGGTAACACTTTTTAATTTAGTTCTAACAAATGCTGGACCTTTACCAGGTTTTACATGTAAAAATTCTACTACTTTATAAATATCATTATTGTATCTAATGCACAATCCGTTTCTAATATCTGAAGTTGTTGCCATTCTTTTCTTGTTTTTTTAATTGTTTATTATCCTGCTGAATATCCTTTCATAATTCCACGTTGAGAATTACGTATAAACAGCATTATTTCATCTCTTTCTGGAGTTGCTTCCATTTCTGCTTCAATAATTTCTAAAGCTTGAGAATTGTTATAATTTTTTTGGTATAAGATTCTATAAATATCTTGAATCTCTTTGATTTTTTCTGAAGTAAAACCTCTACGTCTTAATCCGATAGAATTGATTCCGACATAAGATAAAGGTTCTTTAGCAGCTTTGGTATAAGGTGGTACGTCTTTTCTTACCAGAGAACCACCAGAAATCATTGCATGATCTCCAATATGAATAAATTGATGTACTGCAGCTAAACCTCCAATAATAGCATGTTTACCTACACTTACATGACCTGCTAAAGCAACTCCGTTTACTACAATAGAATTATCTCCAATTATACAATCATGTGCAATGTGTGCTGTTGCCATAATTAAACAATTATCTCCAATTTGTGTCTTACCAGAAGCATTAGTTCCTCTGTTAATAGTAACACATTCTCTAATTGTAGTATTGTCTCCTATAATAGTTAATGAGTCTTCTCCTTCAAACTTTAAATCTTGTGGTATCGCAGAAATAACTGCTCCAGGAAAAATTCTACAATTTTTACCAATTCGAGCACCTTCCATAATTGTCACATTAGATCCAATCCAAGTACCCGAACCAATTTCTACATCATTGTTAATTGTAGTAAAAGGTTCTACTACTACATTTCTTGCCACTTTTGCTTGTGGGTGCACATAGGCTAAAGGCTGATTCATACTTACTGTTTTTTAGCAATTTGTGCCATTAATTCTGCTTCTACAACTAATTTACCATTTGCATACCCATAAGCTTGCATATGACAAATTCCTCTTCTAATTGGCGAAATTAATTCACATTTAAAAATTAAAGTATCTCCAGGCAATACTTTTTGCTTAAACTTCACATTGTCCATTTTCATGAAATATGTCAAGTAATTTTCTGGATCTGGTACTGTATTCAATACCAAAACCCCACCACATTGTGCCATAGCTTCTACTTGTAAAACTCCTGGCATTACAGGTGCTCCAGGGAAATGTCCAACAAAAAACTCCTCATTCATTGTTACGTTTTTCATTCCCACTACATGCTTATCAGATAATTCTAAAATTCTATCAATTAATAAGAATGGAGGTCTGTGTGGTAAAATGTCCATAATCTTATGAATATCCATCAATGGTGGTTGATTCAAATCAAATTGTGGCACATTATTTCTTTTTTCTTTCTTAATAATTTTAGAAAGCTTTTTAGCAAATTGTGTGTTTACTAGATGTCCTGGTTTATTTGCAATTACTTTTCCTCTAATACGAGTTCCTGTCAATGCTAAATCACCTACAACATCCAATAATTTATGTCTAGCTGCTTCATTTGCCCAATGCAATGTAAGGTTGTCTAAAATTCCATTAGACTTTACAGCAATATCATCTTTTTTAAATGCTTTCTTTAATTTTTGCATTGTTTCGTCTGATAATTCTTTATCAACATATACAATAGCATTGTTTAAATCACCACCTTTAATTAGGTTGTTCTCTAACAGCATTTCTATTTCATGTAAGAAACTAAAAGTTCTTGCTCCAGCAATTTCACTTTTAAAGTCAGATATGTTTTGTAAAGTAGCATTTTGAGTACCCAAAATTTTAGTACCAAAATCTACCATTGTAGTAACTTCGTACTTATCAGAAGGCATTAAAATAATTTCGCTACCAGTAACTTCATCTCTGTATGAAATAATATCTTTTACAATGTATTCATTAATTTCTGCATCTTGCTCTTCGATCCCTGCTTTTTCTAAAGCTTCCACAAAAAACTTAGAAGAACCATCCATAATTGGAGGTTCAGATGCGTCTATTTCAATTAATAAATTATCGATTCCCAAACCAACAGCAGCAGCTAAAACGTGCTCTGAAGTTTGTATTTGAACTCCGTTTTTTTCTAAGTTAGTTCCTCTTTGGGTATTTACCACATATTCTGCTTTGGCTGCAATAACTGGTTCTCCTTCTAAATCTACACGAGCAAAGGCAAATCCATGATTTACAGGTGCAGGTTTAAAAGTCATGTTTACCGTATTTCCAGTATGTATTCCTACACCAGAAAGACTAACTTCATTTTTAATTGTTTGTTGTTTGTTACTCATGATTACTCACTTTGAGTGTTTAACTCTTTTTCTATATTGTTTAATGTGGATGCCATTTTAGGTAAATTTCTAAAATACACATATGATTTGTTATAGTCAGAATATCCAAATGCAGGAGATCCCATCAGCACTTGATTATCACTTACATTTTTCGAAATTCCAGATTGAGCAGCAATCTTTACATTGTCTCCAATAATAATATGACCAGCAATACCTACTTGTCCTCCAATCATACAATTGCTTCCTACTTTAGAAGAACCAGCAATACCCGTTTGAGCTGCAATTACTGTATTCTCACCAATTTCTACATTGTGTGCAATTTGAATCTGATTGTCTAGCTTTACTCCTTTTCTAATAATTGTAGAACCTAAAGTTGCTCTGTCTATTGTAGTAGCTGCACCAATATCTACATAATCTTCTATAATTACATTACCCGTTTGAGGTACTTTATTGTATTCTCCTTCTTTGTTTGGAGCAAATCCAAAACCATCAGAACCAATCACTACCCCACCATGCAATACACAATTATTTCCAATTTGTGTTTCAGAGAATATTTTAGCGCCTGCAAATAAAACACAATTATCACCAATTACAACATTGTCTCCAATAGTAACATTAGGATAAATCTTTACATTATTTCCAATACGTACATTTTCTCCGATATATACAAAAGCACCAATATATTCGTTATCACCAATTGTAGCTGACTTAGAAATATAATGTGGCTCTTCTCTACCTGTTTTATTGTTTTTTACCTGATTGTAAAATTCTAAAACTTTAGAGAATGCTGCGTAAGCATCGTCTACTTTAATTAGTGTAGTTTCAATTTCTTTTTCTGGAACAAAACTTTTATTTACAATAGCGATAGAAGCTTTTGTAGTATATAAATATGGATTGTATTTAGGATTGGACAAAAAGGTTAAACTACCATTTTCTCCTTCTTCAATTTTAGAGAGTTTAGAAACTTCTGCATTGGGATTCCCAACGATGTCTCCTTCTAAAATTTCTGCTATTTGTTGAGCTGTAAAATTCATTAACTGCAAAAGTATGAAAAAACTTAAGAAAAGGCTAATTACATTTTCTTAGGATAACATAAATAATGTTTCTGTACTGGTTTGGTTAAAGCCAATAGATTTAATTGATCTGATGCCGATGCTATATCTTTTGTTTTATGGTTTCTAAAAAGAATTTTAATTGGATTGTCTGTATTGTAAGCCTGATTACTTACTTTTTTACTAAACACAAAATAATCTACTTGCTCAGGTGTAATATTTAACTGAGATAACAATTTTGTTTCCAACTCTTTGGTTTCTGATTTAGAAAAAGGTTTGTCTTGAATTTTTATCTTAAACAAGTTTCGATTGATAATCATTTTAGATAACTGAGACAACACCACATCTTCATGTGATGTCCATTCTTTAATTGCAGACAACACATCATAATCATCTAGCTTGGCAAAAATAGCTAGCGTCTCTTCTGTAAAATTTTCTTGAGTTATTTGATTGTATAAAAAATATTGCATTGTTTTTGTAGCTGGCAAAGCCACATCTTGTAAAGCCAATTCTTTGGCTCTTTGCAATACTTTTACCAACATATTTTCTGCAACTAATCCTGTTTTGTGCAAATAAACTTGCCAATACATCAATCTTCTAGCAATGATAAATTTTTCTACAGAGTAAATTCCTTTCTTTTCAATGACCAATTCATCATTGGCAACATTCATCATTGCAATCAATCTATCAGAACTAATATTTCCTTCTGTTACTCCTGTATAAAAACTATCTCTTTTTAAATAATCTAATCGATCAATATCTAACTGACTTGATATTAACTGGTAGAAAAACTTTCTAGGATGCTTTCCTTCAAAAATTTCTATTGCCAAACTTAGCTTGCCTTTGAATTCTTTATTTAGTTGTTTCATAAACTTTAAAGAAATCTCTTCGTGACTTATTCCATTTACAATACTGTGTTCTAAAGCGTGAGAAAAAGCTCCGTGACCAATATCATGTAATAAAATGGCAATATATAAAGCATTGGCTTCTTCATCAGAAATAGCGACACCTTTAAAACGCAACACGCGTACTGCTTTTTGCATGAGATACATACATCCGATAGCATGATGAAAACGTGTATGATTGGCTCCCGGGTATACTAAGTTAGAAAATCCCATTTGAGTTACACGTCTTAAACGCTGAAAATAAGGATGTTCTATGATATCAAAAATTAAACTATTAGGAATGGTAATAAATCCATAAATTGGATCGTTTAATATTTTGAGTTTATTGGTTTTTGAATTTTTCAATGTACATATTTTTGAGTCACAAATATACTATAGTTATTGAGAATGAATCGATTCCTTTAAAATTCACTTTTTTTAACGAAAATAACCTCAAAGCATTGTAATACATCCAGTATTTTAGCAAGAACAAAAAAGAAAACATATGAGAAAAATAGAAATTTTATGGGTAGATGATGAAATAGATATCTTAAAACCTCATATTCTGTTTTTAGAAAAGAAAAACTACAATGTTACTAAATGTACTAATGGAGCGGATGCTATTGATTTGGTAGATGAGCACAATTTTGACATTGTTTTTTTAGATGAAAATATGCCGGGAATTACTGGCTTAGAAACCTTATCAGAAATCAAGCAAAAACATTCCAATCTTCCTATTGTAATGATTACTAAAAGTGAAGAAGAATATATTATGGAAGAAGCGATTGGTTCTAAAATTGCCGATTACTTGATAAAACCTGTAAATCCAAATCAAATATTACTAAGCTTAAAGAAAAACTTAGATCATTCTAAATTGGTTTCAGAAAAAACAACTTCTAATTACCAACAGGAATTTAGAAAAATTGCAATGGATTTAGCCATGGTAAATTCTTATAAAGAATGGATAGATATTTATAAGAAATTGGTGCATTGGGAACTGGAATTGGAACATATTAATGATACTGGAATGTTGGGCATTTTAGAAAGTCAGAAAAATGAAGCCAACAACCTATTTTTTAAATTTATAAAAAAGAATTACCAAGATTTTTTAACGGCTGATGAAAAACCTACCTTTTCTCATACTTTATTAAAAGACTATGTTTTTCCTGAAGTTGCCAATAGCAATGGCGTTCTTTTGGTTGTAATAGATAATTTACGTTTAGATCAGTTTCGTATTTTAGAACCTTATATAAATAACCATTATAAAAAGGAAAACGAGCACTCCTACTTTAGCATTTTACCAACGGCAACCCAATATGCTCGTAATGCTATTTTCTCTGGATTGATGCCTTCTGAAATGGAAAAGATGTATCCAAATTATTGGAAAAACGATACTGATGATGGTGGTAAAAATTTATTTGAAAACGAATTCTTAACGACTCAAATTAATCGATTAAGTTTAGACATTAAACATGAATATTATAAAATTACTACCTTAAAAAATGGTAAGGATTTAGCAGATAATTACAATGCTACCAAACAAAATGATTTGACTGTGGTTGTTTATAATTTTGTAGATATGTTATCGCATGCGAAAACAGAAATGGAAGTAATCAAAGAATTGGCTGGAGATGACAAAGCATATCGTTCGTTGACAGAAAGCTGGTTTCGAAACTCACCCTTGTTAGAAATTATACAAAAGGCACAAAAATTAGGGCAAACCTTAGTTATTACTACAGATCACGGGACCATTAATTGTAAAAATCCAAGTAAAGTAATTGGAGACAGAAATACCAGTTTAAACTTACGCTATAAAACTGGTAGAAGTCTTACTTATAATGACAAAGATGTATATGCAGTACGAAACCCAAAAGATATTTTTTTACCGAGTTCTTCGATGAACAGTTCGTTTATTTTTGCAAAAGAAGATTTGTTTTTGGCCTATCAAAACAATTACAACCACTATGTAAAATATTATAAAAACACCTACCAACATGGCGGTATTTCTTTAGAAGAAATGATTATTCCGTGTGCCATATATAAAGCGAAGTAAACTTGCTTACTATACCTATAAAATAAAAACTACTTTAATTTCTTAAAGTAGTTTTTTTATGTTAGTATCTAATTATTACTCCTAGATAACCACACGAAAGAATTCGTGCGGGAACGGGATTATTTTACTACATTACCCCAATACTAATCTACTATATTATCGTCTAATTTTACTATTTCTTTTTTAATAAAATAATTTTTCATCTCATTAAATTCTTCAAATTGAATATAATTAAACTTCATAAAATAATTTTTAGATAAGAAATCTATTAAATTCTTTTTAATTTCTTTTGGTAAAAAAGAACCTTCTTTACAAAAACAAAAACCTTGATTTAAATTTCCTGAAACAGAAACCTTATTCTTTATTGCAAAATCAATAAAAGAATCTATCAATTTTTCTTCATTTATTTCAATTTCTTTTTTAATTAATTTAAAACATAATTCTTTCATCTTCTTAATTTCCATTTATCCATTTTTGTATTTTACTTCTTACACCCGATTGCGCGGATTTGTAATCCGTGCAAATACACAAATACATGTAATCTAAAATTGTTCTATAATAAGCTTCTCTTTATTCTTTCAATTTGAATTTTTCAGCTCACAATTTTTGTTTTTTGAAGTTGTTATTCTTGATAAATACTCTTGTTTAAATAAGTCCTAATGCTTCAAATATTTTATATATTATTACAATAATACTTCCAAAAATCACCCCTAAATTTCGTACAAAAATACTCCAATCAATTAAACTTTTTGATTTTTGATATTCATTATAATCTTTTCGAATATTAAAGGCACAATAAATCCCAAAAAGTATAAATAATAATATTACAATATCAAATTTTTCCATTTTGCTAATATTCTTCAAAATTATAAACTATCATTATCAGATTGACTCATTTTTAAGTATTGATATAGTTTGGGAAAATATGTTTCCGCACTTTGTCCTTTATAGCTATCAATATCAGTTCTTGAAACACCAATAATTAACATATACTGACATTTAAATTTTTCTATTTTTTTTTAATTTCTTTACAATCGAAATAAACTCCTCTTCTCCAATATAATCCACCATCTGTATAAAAACACTAGAATTTTCAACTACTAATTTTTCTGAAAGTTCAATCCTCAAAAACTTCTTAAGTAAAATAGTAGTTTTTTCTTCTAAAAATTTATTGACTACTTGACAATAAGTTTTATTGTTTTCTTGCAATAACTTTTTATTAACCAATATTAATTTGTTATTGCCGCAATAATTTACCTTATTTAATGGATAAATTAAATAGATAATTATGAGTATTCGTATTATATATCTAAAATACTTCATCATACTATTTATCAATTATTGTTGGTTTAACATCATGTAAAATAAATCCGATTACTCAGATTTACAATCCATGCAAATACACAAATACAAGCAATCTAAAGTTCTTGTAAAGTAAACCTCTTTTTATATTTTTAATTTGAATTATGTAGCTTACAATTTTTGTTTTTAAAAATATATAATTTATCAATAAAAAAGATGTTTATTCAACTTTTTAACAACTCAAAAATTAAAAAAATGTTTCTGAATATTTTTTCCAAAACATTATATCTTTGTTTTTATGAACAGAAACTATTCAATTAGCGAACTCAATTCAGTTGCCAAAGAAATCATTGCTACTGCTAAAAACAACATTTTATTGTTTTATGGAGCAATGGGAGCAGGAAAAACTACTTTAATCAAAGAACTATGTAAAGAGTTAGGTACAGAAGATGTAGCAAACTCTCCTACTTTTTCTTTGGTAAACGAATACCATACTTCAAAAAATGAAATTGTTTATCATTTTGATTTTTATAGAATTGAAGATGAAAACGAAGCTTTAGACATCGGAATTGAAGATTATTTTTACAGCAATGCTTGGTGTTTAATTGAATGGCCTCAGAATATCGAAAATTTATTACCTTTAGAGTCAACAGAAATTCATATTTCTGTTTTAGAAGATGGTCAACGTAACATTCAACTTAAATAATTTTATATGAGCCAATACTCTCCATTTAGCAAAGAAGAATTGATGCCGCAAGAAGAAATGCTTGAAATTAAAAAGCAAAAAGGAGAATTGTTTATTGGTTTACCTAAAGAGACTCATTTTGAAGAAAAACGCGTTTGTTTAACTCCAGATGCGGTGGCTGCATTAACTGCCCATGGCCATCGAATTGTAATTGAAACTGGTGCTGGAGAAGCTGCTAAATTTAGTGATAAAGAATATGCCGATGCTGGTGCAAAAGTATCATATAATGTAGAAGAAGCTTTTGGATGTAATATTATCTTAAAAGTAGCACCACCAACTTTAAAAGAAATTGAGTATATCAAACCTCAAAGTATTTTACTTTCATCTTTACAACTTAAAACTCAAACAAAAAGTTATTTTGAAGCACTTGCCAAAAAGAGAATTACCGCAGTAGCTTTTGACTATATCAAAGACGAACATGGTGTATATCCTATTGTAAAATCTTTAAGTGAAATTGCTGGTACTGCTTCTGTTTTAATTGCTGCCGAATTGTTAAGTAATTGCAATAATGGAAATGGATTACTATTAGGTAATATTGGCGGAGTTCCTCCTACAGATGTTGTTATTATTGGTGCTGGTACTGTAGGTGAATTTGCCGCTCGTTCTGCTTTAGGTTTAGGTGCTAGAGTAAAAGTATTTGACAATTCAATTACTAAACTTAGAAAATTACAACATTGCTTAAATGCACCAATTTATACATCAACCATACAACCCAAAACATTGCTAAAAGCCTTGATGCGTTGTGATATTGCTATTGGTGCGTTACGAGGAAAAAATCGCTCTCCAATTATGGTAACAGAAACCATGGTAGAGCAAATGAAAGATGGTGCTTTAATTGTTGATGTAAGTATTGATAGAGGTGGTTGCTTTGAAACCTCTAAAGTAACAACTCATAGCAATCCAACATTTGATGCACATGGTGTAAGACATTATTGCGTTCCAAATATCCCATCAAGATATGCGAGAACTGCTTCTGTATCAATTAGTAATATTTTTACTCCGTATTTATTAGACATCGCTGAAGAAGGTGGATTTGAAAATGCTGCAAGATTTGACCAAAGTTTAAGAAAAGGTATGTATTTTTACCACGGAATTTTAACTAGTAAAACTGTTGCTGATTGGTTTAATTTACCATTTAGAGATATTAATTTATTAATTATATAAGTTCTATTTGCCCCATTAACACTAATACCACTTAAATGAAATTTATAAAAATTTTATTGAGTATTGTTTGTTATGCTCTAGCGTTTACCATGCATAGTCAAACAATCACTGTTGATGATACCAGAAACCCGAACGATTTAGTAAATCTTTTAGTAGGAAATTCTTGTTCTACTATTTCAAATATTCAGCTTTCCTCCAATCAATCTGTAGCCTATTTTAATCAGAATGGTTCTGCATTTCCTATTCGAGAAGGAGTTGTTATTAGAAGTGGTATTGCCTCGCATACCCAAGGAAGCTATACAGGTACAAATATAAGTTCTGAAGTCAATAAGAATTCTGATGCTGACTTACAACAATTAAGCAACAATTCTGGACAAACAAAAGAAATAACTGATGTTGCTTTTTTAGATTTTAATTTTATTCCTCCTTCAACAAATTTTAGTTTTAATTTTTTATTTGCTTCCAATGAATATGGTCAATGGCAATGTAGTTCTAGTGATGTTTTTGCCTTTATCTTAACCGATTTAGTTACTGGTGATAAAATAAATTTAGCGGTGGTTCCTACAAGTGGAAATCCTATTTCAATTAAAGAGATTAGAGACAATCAATACAATGCTTCTTGTAATTCTGTAAACCCAGAACTGTTTAGCACTTATAATGTAGATAATCCAGCTGCTTCTACCTTAAATATGAGAGGACATACTATTGTTATGAATGCATCAGCAACTATTAAACCTAATACCCCTTATAATATTAAATTGGTTATTGGAGATTATGATGACTCTAGTTACGATTCAGCAGTATTTATTGAAGCTGGAAGCTTTGGAAATTTCGTAGATTTAGGTGATGACTTTTCTTTATGTTCAGGAGAAAACCCTACATTAGATTCTGGCTTTACGAATACCACAGATTATACTTATGAGTGGAGAAGAAACAATACTGTTATTGCTGGAGAAACTAGTCCTACATTAAATATCAATCAAGCTGGAACTTATGAAGTAGCTATTACAACAGTTGCCACAGGTTGTGTATTAACTGATGAAATTGTGGTTTCTGGAATTACTATTAATAATCCTCCTAACCTAACCTCTTGTAGTACTGGCGGTATTACTGGGTTTGACTTAACACAAAACAACAGTACAACTTTCGGCTTAGACCCAGCTATCTACAGTATTAATTATTATGCTTCCTTAGCAGATTTAAATAATAATTCTCCAATTGACCCTAGTTTGTTAACCAATTACCAAAGTGGTGGTGGACAAACTATTTATGGAAGAGTTTTCAATTCAAATTCTTCAGCTATATGTACACAAACATTTAATTTTGATCTTGTTTCTAATATACTTGTTGCTACTAAGCCAACAGATATTATTGCATGTGAAGCAACTCCTATTGATTTGCCAGCTGAAGTAGAATCACAAATTTTAAATGGTTTAAATCCAACTGACCATACTATTAGCTATTTTACTCGATTAATAGATGCTCAAAATAATTCAAACGCTATCTCTAACCCAAATCAGTATAATTTTCAAGCGGGAATTACTTCTTTTACAATTTGGGCTCGACTTTCAGAAAATAGTGGTACAGAATGTACAGATATTACTGATTTTAATGTTACCGTAAACCCAAGACCTTTAGTAGATAACTTAAGAGATGTTTTTGAATGTTCTACATATACACTACCCGCTTTAACTAATGGAAATTATTTTACTGGACCTGATGGTACTGGTACACAATTAAATGCAGGTGATATTATTACAACTTCAACTGCTTTATATATATATAATTCTGAAAATGGTTGTTCTGCTGAATCTAGTTTTTTTATAAGCTTTAGTGATGAATTTGTTATTGATACAGAATATTGTGGTGAATTTATTGTTCCAGCTTCTGCTTTAGGTGAATTTTATACAGCTCCAAATGGTCCTACTGGAACCGGTAGTTTAATTTCCCCTGGTACAGTAATTACAAGCAATCAAAGCGTTTATTTTTATGAACAAAATTGTGTTGACAGAAGATTTGATATCATCATTCATCCACTACCTCTTGTAGATGATTTACCAGATGTTACTACTTGTTTAAGCTATACTTTACCAACTTTAACAAACGGAAATTATTTTACTGAAGCTAATGGTTTAGGTACTGCATTAAATGCTGGAGATGTGATTTCAAGTACACAAAGAGTTTATATTTTTGATAGAAATGCCAATAATTGTACCAATGAGACTTCTTTTGAAGTAACCATTATTGATACTTCTCTTTTTATTGATCAATTAGCATGTGGTAGCTATACCATTCCAGCAACAACAGTTGGTAATTACTTTACGCAAGCAAATGGCGGCGGAACTATATTTAATACTGGAGATGTTATCAATACTACACAAACAATCTATTTTTATGCGCCAACAAATAATGGTTGTGCAGATCATGTTCCTGTAAGAATTACAATTAACCCTCTTCCTCCTGTAGATACTTTACCTGATGTAACTACATGTATCGATGCTCCATATACTTTACCAGCTTTAACAGATGGGAATTATTTTACACAATCTGGTGGTTTAGGTACACAACTTAATGCTGGAGACTTAATCAATTCATCACAAAGAATATACATTTATAATCATGATGGAACTTGTCCTAATGAAACAAGTTTTCAAGTAGAAGTAAGACCATTACCTCCTTTAAATAGCTTTACTGATGTTTTTAGTTGTGGTGATTATACTTTACCAGCACTAACTAATGGTAGATATTATACACAAGCAAATGCTCAAGGAACTGAACTTATGGCTGGACATGTTATTTCGACTACACAAACTATTTATGTATATAATGAGTATAGCGATTTAACTACTTGTGTTAATGAAGCTTTCTTTACAGTACATATTTCTAATGTAGAAGTAGACAAACCTGCAGATGTAAATGCTTGTGATAGCTATACGCTTCCTCCATTAACAAGTGGTAATTATTATACACAATCTGGTGGACTAGGAGTACAACTAAATGCTGGAGATATAATTACAAGCACACAAACACTATTCATTTATAGAGATAATGCAAGTAGGCATTTTTGTAGTGATGAACATCAATTTACCATTGATATTTCAACGACTCCTCAATTGCCAGTATATCCTGATGTAGAAAGTTGTGCCAGTTATACATTACCAACACTGACTTTAGCAGGTAACGAGATTAATTATTACAGACAACCAAATAAAGTTGGATTAATTGATCCTTCTGAATATACCATTACAGATGTTGGTACGCAGACCATTTATGTACATGCCAATGCCATTGGAAATGAAAATTGTTCTGATGAAACTCAATTTGATTTAACCATACACCCATTATTAGATTTACATATCCAAGGTGGAGTTATTTGTGTGGATTCACAAACTGGACAAACCTTAGATCCTTTTCTATTACAATCTGGATTAGATCCAACTATTTTTACTGTAAACTGGTATTTTGGTGGGCAATTAGTAGGGACTGGTCCAAATCATTCAGCAACAAGAGCTGGTACTTATACAGTAGAAACGATTAAATTAACTCCAGATGTTGGTGCCGACTGTAATTACAACCCTACACAAGTTGAAGTAAGAGCATCGGTTCCTGAAGCGAAAATTACTTTCTTAACAGATTCTTTTACAGCACCTGCAAATATTAGAGTTGATTTTATAGAAAAAGGATTGGGTACTTATGAATATCGATTAAATAATGGGAATTATCAACAAAGTAATCTTTTTCACGATTTAGATTTTGGTGAACATACGGTATATATTAGAGATACTTCAGGTATTTGTAGTAATCCACTAATAATCAATTTTAAGGTAATCAATCACCCATACTTTTTTACTCCAAATAATGATAATGAAAATGAAACATGGAATATTCCAGATTTACAAAATCACCCTGAAGCAGAAATTAGTATTTACGATAGATATGGTAAGCTAATTACGGTTATTAAACCTTCTGGTAATGGCTGGAATGGAACTTACAATAACGGTTCTAAAGCACCTTCAACAGATTATTGGTTTACTGTAAAATTCTTATTCCAAGGAAAACTAACGACCTATTCAGCAAACTTTTCTTTAATAAGGAAATAATTATTAGATAGATTCAGAAAATACCGGTAATTTTGCGGCTATAATATTTTTAATATGGCTTGGTTAAAACGAATTGGGTATTATTTAATTGGATTGTCTTTAGGATCAATCGTTGTGCTATTTATATGGAAAAACAAAGATGTTTCTTTTGACTATGGAATGGACGCTAGGACTTTAAAAACCATTAGAATTAGGACAAAAATATACAGTCCAGAAGCCCAAGCTATTCTTGCTCAAAACAAGTTAGATTCTTTAACTGTTAATGCTATTCTTAAAAATGGTGATGTCTTTTTTGGACAAAGTAAACCTCGTATCAAACCTTGTCCAGAATATTTAATCAACGGAAAAGATAGTTTAGAACATATTCAACTTTACTTTAAGCGTTGTGATTCTGTTGCTACACTTCAAAAAGTAATTATAAAAAACTAACAGTTTTTATATTTATCGTGTAATCCTACTCCACTTAGCACCATTGGAATTATTTTTTCTAAACGGCTCTTTTGTGTAGCCTCTCGTTTAGCGCTAGAAATATGCTCTGCATATTCTCTTCTTTTTGATAAACTAAAAGATTCAAACTTTTCTAAAAAAGCAGCATTCGTATCTAGCTCTTTCTGTAATAATGGGTGAATAACTAAAGGCTTTGTGTTTTTTTTAGGCTTAATAATATTTCCTTTTTCTTGATTTTCAACAGCTTCTTTTATATAAGCTTTAATTAAATCTTCATTAATTTCTTCTAAAGTAGCAAAACGCCATTGACGCATGGCTTGTGTTTTTCCTTCTTGAGCATTCATTAATACCTTATGCGTATCTTTTAAAGTACCTCCTTGAAAAAACCATAAGCCCACATAGTTTTTAAAAGCAGAAAGTCCTAAAATATTTTTCCCATTACTCATATATACAGGAGATCCCCACTTAATGGTTTCTTCTAAATTACAAGAAAGCACCGTGCTTCTTAGTTTTTCTAATTCGGTTTTCCATTCAGCTTTCTTTTCTATATATGCAGTAACTTTATCCATGTATGTTTTGTTTTTGCTTCCTTTTAAAATCTTAAAATCGTTTAAAACTTATGTGATATAAGTGAAAGCTAAAATTACATAAAAAACTCAGACTATTATTTTACTCGTCATTTTTTTTATAATTTAGAAAACCTAAATAAAGAATTATGCAATACGATGCCAATACTATAGAGGAATATATAGAACAATTACCTGAAGAAAGAAAAATAGCATTGACAAAATTAAGAGCTGTCATTACTAAAAATTTACCTAAAGGTTTTGTAGAACAAATTAATTATAAAATGCCTGGTTATGTAGTACCACATTCTATGTATCCTGGAGGTTATCATTGTACACCAGAATTACCATTACCATTTATGAATTTTGCTTCTCAAAAGAACTATGTCGCTTTATATCATGCTGGTATTTATGCAAGTCCAGAATTGTTAGCATGGTTTACCGCAGAATATCCAAAACATTGTAAACGCAAATTAGATATGGGAAAAAGCTGTATTCGTTTTAAGAAAATGGATGATATTCCTTATGATTTAATTGGAGAACTAGTACAAAAAATGACCCCAGAACAATGGATAGCACTTTATGAAAGTAAGGTTAAACGATAGTTTTATAAAACCTCAGAATTGTAACGTTCAGTAATTTTCTGAATACTTTTAATTGACTTTTGAACCCAGTCAAAATACAACTTTTCTTTTTCTTTTGTTGTCAATTTCCATGCAATATCAGAAGCTCTTAATTTGGTAGTAATATCTTGTAAAATAATTGCTGCTGCTACCGAAATGTTTAAGCTTTCTGTAAAACCAACCATGGGTATTTTTAAAAACCCATCAGATTGATTCATCGTATACTCAGAAACTCCTTCCTTCTCTACTCCAAAAACAAAAGCAGATTTTTTATTAATATCAAATTCGTGTAACATACACGATTCATTATGTGGTGTAGTTGCTATAATTTGATAACCATCTTTTCTTAGAGCATCCAAACAATCTTGCGTGTTATTTGCAGATTGATTGTATTTTTTAATATCCAACCATTTTTGAGAACCTTTGGCTACATGACGAGAAACTCTACTTGAATATTTATTCTGAATAACATGTACGTCTTGTACTCCAAAAATATCACAACTTCTTATCACAGCACTAGAGTTATGAGGTTGAAAAATATCTTCTAAAACAACTGTAAAATGCCTCGTTCGTTGCTCTAAAACCTTTTTAAATGTTTCCTTTCTCTTTTCTGAGACAAAACCTTCTAAATACTCTAAAAACTGCGTATCAATCATATCACTTCTGTATTTTATGCAAACATACTATAAAAATCATATTTTAGCTGAAAAAGAAGTTTAGCAAGTAGACTAAATCACCTGAAAACTAAAAAATAAAAAGGTTAAATGAAAAAATTAGTAGTATTAACTGGTGCTGGTATAAGTGCAGAAAGCGGAATAAATACTTTTAGAGATGCTGATGGTTTGTGGGAAGGACATGATATTATGGAAGTGGCTTCTCCACAAGGTTTTCAAAAAAATCCTGCATTGGTTTTAGATTTTTATAATCAACGTAGAAGACAATTACTTACTGTACATCCCAATAAAGCACACCACAACTTAAAAGAATTAGAAAAACACTACGAAGTAAGTATTATAACTCAAAATGTTGACAACTTACATGAAAGAGCAGAAAGTACTCAAGTTTTACATTTACATGGAGAACTTTTAAAAGTAAGAAGTACTGGAAACCCAGCAAATGTGTATCATTGGGAGAAAGATTTGTTAGAAGGAGATGTGTGTAATGAAAACTTCCAATTAAGACCACATATTGTTTGGTTTGGAGAAGATGTTCCTTTATTAGAAAAAGCAGCAGAAATTACTTCTAAAGCAGATATTTTAGTAATTATTGGTACTTCAATGCAGGTATATCCAGCAGCGAGTTTAATCAATTTTGTTTCTCCAAAAACACCTATTTATTTTATAGATCCTAATCCTTCAATAAGTGAATGGCAATACGATAATTTAACCATTATAAATGAGGTTGCTAGTACTGGAACAGATAAATTATTGCAGTTATTAAGAAGTTAATTTGTAAAAATATTCATACAATTTTCCTTTAGAGATTGTACTTCCTTTTTCAATTAAATCGAAAAGTTCTGCATTTCTTTCGGTATTGTATTTTTTAGAACCTGTAAAATAATCTACAAGATCATCAGTAGGATTTTTAAGCAACCACTCATAACCTTCTTTTTCTAATAAACTAAGCTCTTTAGTGACTTTTATATAGATTCTATGAATTGTTTTTTCTTCACATTTAAACAGATTAATACTCTGCTTAGAGAAGTGTTCTAAATATTGAGTTTTAGTTAAGACATCATCCCAAACCATATCAGAAAAAATATTCATTTCCTCTTCTGCCACATGAGGCTTTTCTTCTTTTATTTGATTCCATTCATTTACATCAATGCTTTGTGTTGCTAAAAACTGTGCAAACTCTGCATGTAAACTTTCAAACTGCTCTTTTGTTAACTGTCTATATTTCATTCTAATCTATAAAAAAACCGCCTAAAATTAGGCGGTTCAAATATCTGAAATAAATTTAAATTAGAAGCTATATCTCAATCCAAATTGCATTTGCCATCTAGAGATTAAGCTAGAATCATACACAAATGTTTCTTTTAAATTTGTATTAAAAGTATAGGTTGGTGTACCTGTATTATCTACACTAACTCCTAAAGGTTGTACAGCACTTGGTTGCTGTACTAATCCCCAATCAGAATTGATTAAGTTTCCAAAATTTAAGATATCAATTGTAAATTCTAATGAATTGTTATTTGCTAATTTTAAATTCTGTATAAACTTCACATCCATCTTTCCTCTCCAAGGAGCTAAGGCACCATAACGCTCTGCATACTGCCCTCTTCTACCACTTAAATATTTATCTTGTTGGATAAACTTTTCAAAAGCAGCAGCTTGTCCAGCTCCACTAAATTGCATTTGATTAACTTCACTAGCAGTTGGAATATAAATTAAATCGTTTAAGTTAGATCCATCATTATTAATATCTCCAGCATAAGTATAATTAAATCTTCCTCCTTTAGCCAATTCATAAAAAGATGAAATTGTTGTTGTCCATTTATCATCAGTTCCGTATGCCCAAGTTTTAGAAGCAACTCCGATAAATCTATGCGTATCTCCATATTTAGAGTGCGCTAAAACAGCATCATTTGCATTAGATAAAATTGGATTAAATGCAAAAGCATCTCCTGTAATTTCAGCTTCAATAGAGTTTACATCTTTAGAGTTTAAGTAATTATATGCTCCCATTAAATACAACCCATTTTCAAAAGTTCTTTGGGCTTTCAATGAAGCGTTAAACGTTCTTCCTTTATCAGAATTTGTAAATACATATCCATTGTTTCCTTTATCAGCTGCTTGATATATTGGTCTGTTATCTACACCTTGTAATGTTCCTGTAGGATTCTTTAATCCCCAGTTTTGAACATGTGCTCCATTAATATCTTTAGTATAAGATATATCTGTAGTTAAAATAGTTCCGTTTTTAAGCTTTACATCTGCACCAAAGCTTGTTCTCCATACTTGAGGAAATTTAAAATCTGGATCTACTACTTGATAAAACCAAGTATTTGGATTAGCAATTTGGTTTCCTAACCAAACAAACGGGAATCTTCCTGTGAACAATCCAGAGCCTCCTCTTAATTGTAGAGTATTATCTCCATGTACATCCCAATTAAATCCAACTCTTGGAGAAAACAAAAAGCTATTGCTTGGCATCTTTGTTGAGTCAAATTTTACTGCTTTACCAGTATCAGGATCAAAATAATCGATTGATGGATCATAAAAATTACCTGGGAAATCAATTACATTTTGTGCCTTTTCTGCTGAATCAAAAAATAATGGTTTGTCTAAACGAATTCCGTATGAAAGTTTAAAGTTTTCACTAACATTCCATTCATCTTGAACATAAAATGCTAATTGTCCAACATTTGTTTCTGCCAATGCCCAAGAATTGTTTGCATTTCTAGTATTAAATACATTTTGTGCATTTGCCATTGCATCTGCTAATAATCCGTTAGCAATAGCTGCTCTAAAAGCAGCCATATCTGCAAAATCACCAAAAAACGCACCAACATATCCTCTAGCATCTCCAAGTCCATAAACTCCTAAATTAAACGAGTTATCAAATTCAAACTTTTCAAAAGAAAAACCTACTGTATAGTTATGGTCTCCTTTACTAATGTTTAAGTTGTTTGTAATTTGATATACTTTCTGATCTAATCTGTTATTAATAGAAAATGGTTCATGTCCAGCAACAATATAATTTCCTCCACTTCCATCTTGAATTCTAAAAGCTGGCATTGGTGCTGACTTCGGATTTCTAAAATCGTCAAAATGTGTATAACCTGCTTGGAACTTATTGGTAATATTATCAGAAAAAGTTGAATTCAGTTCAACCAAAAAAGAATTAAGATTGTTGTTTATTTGGTAACCAGAGTTTTCAAATTGTAGTATTTGAGAACTTGGGCCTCTAAACCCTAATGCCGTTGGATGTGCTGGCAAATCTCTAGATGCATTTAAAAAGTTGTAAATAAATGCCAAACGATGCTTTTGATTTACATTCCAATCTAATTTAATTAACCCTTTAGTACTTTTGGTATCATGTGTAAATCCTTCATAAGAACCAGTATCATAACCGATTCCCACTAAAGCAGCTTTTACCTCATCTAAATCTGTTTTTAAAACTCTAGACTCGTTAATAGCTCCAGATCCAGTATTAGGTAACCAAGATTGTCCTAAATCAGATCTATTGTCTTTCTCAAAATTTACAAAAACAAATAGTTTGTCTTTTACAATTGGAGCACCAACACTAACTCCTACTTGAGATTGGGTTAATTTAGGTACAAATATTTTTTGACCTTTAATTTTACTTCCTGTAAAATCTTGATTTCTGTAATAGCCATAAACTGTACCAGTTAAGGTGTTGGTACCACTTTTGGTTACAGCATTAACAGATGCTCCTGTAAAACCAGATAAGGTTACATCATAAGGTGCAGTAGAAACAGAAATTTGATCTATAGCATCTAAAGATACTGGTTGAGAAGCAGTTTGACCTCCAGGTGTGGCTGCATCTAAACCAAAAGGGTTATTAAAGATAGAACCATCTAAAGTAAAGTTATTAAACTGATCATTTCTTCCAGCGAAAGATCCGCCAGAGGCAGCAGGGTCTAAACGTGTAAAATCAGATGCTGATCTAGAAATAGTTGGTAACTTTTTTAGCTCTTTGTTACCAATACTTGTTTGAGCTCCAGTTCTGTCATTATTAAAAACGGTGCTCCTAGTAGAACTGATTACTACCTCTTCTAAAGTGTTTGAATCTTCAGATAAAACAGCATCTATATTTGTTGTTTTTCCTAAAGTTAAAAACACATTGGTTACTTTTTTAGATTTGTAACCAACAAAGCTTATGGTAATAGTATAGGGGCCCCCAATCCTTAAATTGGATAAAGTATACCTTCCATTTTCTTGAGCAATTGTTCCAGAAACAGTACCAGTTGGTGTGTGTAATGCAACAATGTTTGCTCCAATCATAGCTTCTCCAGTTGTATCTGTTACTAACCCTTTAATTTTTGAGGTAGTAACCTGAGAAACAACACTAACAGAGAAAACTAAGCTTAAGTAAAATAAAATTCTCTTCATGCTTTTATAATAGTTTTAGTTAATATTAACTTTAAAAATAGCCATAAAAAAAAAAGAGTCTACTATTTCTAGTAAACTCTTTATCAATAAATTATTAACAAATTGCTTATTTCTCAGCAACTACTTCAAAAGTAATATCAGCAACAACTGTTCTGTGTAATCTTACAGAAGCGTTGTATTTACCTAATCTTTTTACAGTACCTCCAACAACTTTAATGAATTTTCTATCCACTTCAGTTCCTGATTTTGCAATTGCTTCAGCTACATCTGCATTGTTTACAGAACCAAATAATTTGTCTCCTGTA
This sequence comes from uncultured Polaribacter sp., assembly GCA_947497755.1. Classification (GTDB taxonomy): domain Bacteria; phylum Bacteroidota; class Bacteroidia; order Flavobacteriales; family Flavobacteriaceae; genus Polaribacter. The sequence goes on from CANMHT010000004.1 coordinate 178,755, forward strand.
CCAACTTTAGATGCAATCTTAATTTCTAAACCTTTAATTGTTTCTGCTATTTTAGTAGCATCTTCAACAATTTTAGCTTCTTTAAATGCACGTTGCTTTAAATTTTCTGCTAAAACTTTCTTTGCAGAAGAAGTTGCTAATACTGCATATCCTTGAGGGATTAAAAAGTTTCTACCATAACCATTCTTAACAGTTACAATATCGTCTTTGAAACCTACGTTTTCTACGTCTTGCTTTAATATTAATTCCATAATGCTTCTTCTTTTATTATTTTAACATATCTCCAAGGTAAGGCATTAAAGCTAAGTGACGCGCACGTTTAATAGCTTGTGCAACTTTACGTTGGTATTTTAAAGATGTTCCGGTTAAACGTCTTGGTAAAATTTTACCTTGCTCGTTTACTAAATACATTAAAAAGTCAGCATCTTTATAATCAATATATTTGATTCCGTTTTTCTTAAAACGACAGTATTTTGCTTCTTTTTTAGTTTCAATGTCTAATGGAGTTAAGTATCTTACTTCTCCTTGCTTGTTTCCTTTTGCTTGTTGATCTATAGATGACATATCTCTTATTTTTTAGCAGATGCAACACGAGCTCTTCTCTTTTCAGCCCAAGCTGCAGCGTGTTTATCTAATTTAACAGTTAAATAACGCATAACGCTATCATCTCTTCTAAACTCTAGTTCAAAGTTAGCAATAACATCTCCTGCTACTTTGTACTCAAATAAGTGGTAAAATCCACTTTTTTTCTTTTGAATTGGGTACGCTAATTTTTTTAAGCCCCAATCTTCTTTAGAAATCATTTCGGCACCTTTAGAAACCAAATAGTCATTAAACTTTTGTACTGTTTCCTTTATCTGAGTATCAGATAAAACGGGATTCAAAATGAAAACAGTTTCGTAATGATTCATAATTAATTATTTAAAATTATTTTTAAGGCTGCAAATATACAATCTTTTTTCTAGATAATACCTATAAGATTGTAAAGAAAAATCTATCAATTTTTCTTTAAGTTTGTAGAAAGCACAAATTTACAAAATCCTTATGCAAATACCCGAATTCCCAAACCTTATTCATTATGCAATTCCGTTTTTTGTCGCAACGGTTATTATTGAAGTTATCTTAACTGTAAAAGTAAAAATGGAACAGTATGAATACAAGGATGCATTAACTTCTATTACCATGGGTTTAGGAAACGTTGCTGTTGGATTATTAACCAAAGGAATGGTGTTGACTGTTTTTTATTTTATTTATAATAGTTTTCATCTTTTTGAGATTCCTTTTACTTGGTGGGCGTGGATTTTAATTCTTTTTGCAGAGGATTTCACTTATTACTGGAACCATAGAATCGCTCATGAAAGTCGTTTTTTTTGGGCTAGTCATGTGGTACATCATTCTTCTCAAAAATACAACTTAAGTACGGCTTTAAGACAAACTTGGTCTGGTGGATTTTATACTTTTATTTGGTGGATTCCTTTAGTAATTATTGGCTTTCACCCTGTAATGATTTTAGTGCAGATGTCTATTAGTTTACTGTATCAATATTGGATTCATACAGAAATGATACAAAAATTACCGAAATGGTTCGAAGCAGTTTTTAATACTCCTAGTCATCATAGGGTGCACCATGCTACAAATCCACAATATTTAGATAGAAATCACGCTGGAATTTTTATTATTTGGGATAAACTCTTTGGTACTTTTGAGCCTGAAATAGAAAAGCCTGTGTATGGATTGGTAAAAAACATCAACACATACAACCCTGTAAAAGTTGCTTTTTTAGAGTGGTTTTACATGTTTAAAGATACCTTTACAAGCAATACAAATTTGATTAATAGAATAAAATATCTTTTTAAACCTCCAGGTTGGAGACATGATGGTACTGGAACATTGTCTTCTGATTTAAGAAAAGAATGGCAACAAAAACAACAAAGCGAAGTATAATATACTTCGCTTTGTTGTTGTATTAAAGTTCAATAAAATTAATTCAAATCTAAACGTATACCTAATGAAAGGTTTCTCACTTTTGTATTCTTAAATAATGGGTTCATGTCGTATTTCGCATATACTCCAACATCTCTCCATGCTAAATAAGCACTTAATCCGTAGTTGAATTTATTCATATTAAAGTTGTCTTTTTGCAACTCTTCTACTTTAACATTACTACCATCTACATATTCTATATATTGTCTTGTTCCTAATTTAAAGCCTGCAAAAGCTCCAATTCCTATACGAATAGACCTATTGGTTCTATCTCTTTTTGTTCCATCAGCATATTCTCCATCTCTTGAAAAATCCCATTCAAAATGTATTGGAAAATTCATTTGTACATGGCGCAATCTATTTTCATCTAACTTTTCTGCATGCACTACTAAATCTGTTTTATTGCCATTTACCACATGATACATATTGTTCTTTGGCCTTAAGTTATTCCATAAAAACGACACTCCATATTTAAAATACAATTTGGAAGCTTCTCTGTCCATTCTTGTCTTCCAAGTCCATCCTAATTCATAAAAATGTGATTCCCAAAATTTATAATCAGAGTTTTTTAATGTAGAAAGTTCATGATCTACTAAGACATTATTTACTCCCATTGCAAAAACAAATTGAGTAGTAGTACTTCTACTTCTTTTTCCTTTGCGATCCCAACGGTTTCTTCTCCTTCTTAACCATTCTTTTCTTCTCTCTAAGTTATCTTCATTATTAGCTATGCTAAAACGAAATGTTCTATTTCCAATAGTAAAAGAGTCTTCATCATCATAATAACGTTCTTTTTTCTTTTTTACTTCAGTTACAACAACTTTACTTTTTATTTTTCCATTTGCTTTGTCTTGAACTAACATTTGTAATTTTCCTTCTTCTACAGCAACTTTATCTGCAATTACTTTCGCATGGAATTCTGCAGCTTCTTTTTTTAATCTTTGTGCTTCTTCTGAAGTAATTTCTTTTTTCTCCAATCTCTTATTTATCAGCTTTACTTTTTCTGTTAAAGCTGCTTTTTCTGTTTTTGTAATTAACTCAATTCTTTTAGAAATCTTTCTTACCTCATCTTCAAAGTATTTCTCTTGAGAAAAGGCTATAGTTGTACAAAACAACACTACTATTAATAGTATTCTTTTCATGTTTTAATGTTTTTAATTTATGCTATTTATCGGAGTTATTTTTTAATTATTTCTGTTTGAAAAAGCTGTTGCTAAACCTGAAATCTTCCCTTTAACTACTTGCATAAAGCTGTTTTTAAATGTTTCTTCATCAATAGATTTCTCTACAGAAGTTAATAAGGTTTTAGCATCAATCGTTAAGTTTACCTTTTTCAATTCTTTCTGAATATTTTTTAGAACTTCGTTCCTATCAATATTGTACTTTTTATAGTATTCGCTTATATCTTTATTTGGATTTGTTACTGCATACAATAATGCATCACTATCTACTCTAATTCTACCTGTTTGCAATAGTTTTTTAGAAGATTTCGGAATCACTATTTTATCTATTTTTGCTATAGTAGTATTTTCACCTGTAACAGCATTTAGTAAGGCATTACTATCAATTTGAATGCGTGATTTCTTCTCTTTTGCTGTTGAGCTCTGAGTAGTAGAAGTATTTTTAGCTATTACAACGTTACTATTTTCTTTTACCACACTTGGTACTTTAATTTCTGTTTGTCTTTTTCTTATGCTTTTATTTTTAGTTGTTTTCACAACTTTTTCTGTATTCTTTGTTTTCTTTTCTGATTGCACTATTACTGTTTGTATTGGAGCTGTATTTTTTAAATTAGGCTTTACAAATTTTGTAGTATCAATCTCAGGACCTGTTACAATGGTTTCATCTTTAGTCGGTTTAATATCATCATCAGTATTTATAAAAAAAGCTACTGAAATTAATAGTAGTACACTCGCTGCATAACCAACGTATTTAAACCAGTTGATTCTTTTAGGAGCTTCAATCACATCTAACTGATCACTTAAGCGCTCCCAAGCAGAACCTGATGGCTGTATGGTTCTGGACTTTAATGAATCTCTAATTATTTTATCTATTTTATTCTCCATAAACTGTTTCATTTAGCTTTAAATACTGAGCTTGTAACCACTTTCTTGCTTTAAACAATTGCGATTTAGAAGTACTAATTGTAATTCCCAACTCTTTAGCAATCTCAGCATGTTTATAACCTTCTATTGCATATAAATTGAATACCATTTTATAACCAATTGGTAAACGATCTATCATTTTTTGTATATCTTCTATTTCTGTTGACTCTAAACTTTTTGTAGACTGATCATTGAATACAAAATCTTCATCAGACAACTGAACTGGATTCTTTTTACGTAAATAAGATATACATGTATTTACCATAATTCTACGAATCCAACCTTCAAAACTTCCTTCGTTTTTAAACTTAGAAATGTGTGTAAAAACTTTTAAAAATCCAGACAACATCAATTCTTCTGCATGATGCACATCTTTTACATATTGCCTACAAACACCTAACATTTTAGGAGAATAAAGCTCAAATAACTCCTGTTGTGCTTCTCTCTTTTGTTGTATGGCATCAGCAATTAACTGATTGGTTTGATTATGCAATGGTATAATTTTCAATCCTGATTGATCTGTTTTAAACGTCTTACAAATATATAGACTACAAAGTTTTAAAAATAGTTGCTTTGGTTTTAAAAAAAATCCAAAAGCTATAAGAAAGACTATTTAATTTGAAGTTTGTAACACATAAGTTCCTTCGCTTTTGTCAGAAAACTATTTAATACTTAATATCTCAACTATACATTCACCTGAAAACATACACCTTCAATACAAATTCTATTTTCTTCAAAAGAAACCTTGTTCATAGATTGAACCGAATAAAGCATTTTACAATCAATAGGAAGTTTTTTATCTAATAACAGCTCTAATATTTCATGGTCATTGTAATGAATCAACATTCTTAAAATCTCCAAATGTTTATTTAACAGAGTTGTTAAATCTGGTCTGTTGATATTTTTATAAGCAATCAACTCTTTATGCTCCATTACATCATCTTCTTCTATTTCAGCTTCTCTAAATTCAGAAAAAAAGTTGTTTGTTTTCTCTAAAAATACATCCTTTTCAATAATAATTTGATAGCGATACTGCTTCTTATTTCCCCAACGTTGAGGCTGATTAAAGTTTAAATCTGGTACTTGAAGTAACTCAGAATTTATAGTTATATTATTAACTGTTGTGTTCATTTTATGATCCTTAGATTCCTACTTTACCGTTGGAATCTCAACTTAATACTACAAAACTTACTGCGCATCCACATCAATAATAAAGCGAATAGGTCTAAACTCTTTTACAGACTGAAATGTGGTTTTTATCTTATCCAGTTGCTTTTTAGTAGCAGCAAGGTTTTGTTTTGGCGGAATCTTTATGGTTAGATTTTTAATATACTGATTACGAACTCTAGAAACTACAGGAGCTGTGGGACCTAAAACATTTTCTGCAAATACATTTTGTAAGGCTTTTGCCAACCAATGAATACCACTTTCTACTTTTGTAAAATCTTTGTGTTTTAATGTGATTTTTATCAATCGATAATACGGAGGATAATGATATTGCCAACGTTCTTGCAACTGTTCTTTATACATTTCTGCATAATTTGTTGTAGAAACCTGTTGTAATATTTGATGATACGGATTAAACGTTTGTATGGCAACATTTCCTTGTTTCTGAGCTCTACCTGCTCTTCCAGAAACTTGCACCATCATATCATAACTACGTTCATGTGCTCTAAAATCTGGGAAGTTCAACATGGTATCTGCATTTAAAATTCCAACTAAAGAAACATTGTTAAAATCCAATCCTTTAGAAAGCATTTGTGTTCCTACCAAAATATCTATTTCTTGTGATTCAAAAGCACTTATAATTTTTTGATATCCATGTTTTCCTCTTGTGGTATCCAAATCCATTCTTCCTATAGCATGATCTGGATATAACTCTTTTAATTCAAGTTCTATTTGTTCTGTTCCAAAACCTTTTGTATCTAATGTACTACTACCACAAGCACTACAACTGTTAGGTTTAGCTCTTTGATAATTACAATAATGACATTTTAATTCACTTCTGTATTTATGATAGGTTAAACTTACATCACAGTTAGGACACTGAGGAGCAACACCACAAGTAGTACATTCTATTACAGGTGAAAACCCTCTTCTGTTTTGAAACAAAATAATTTGTTCTTTATTTTCTAAAGATTCATCTATTAATGTCAACAATCGATCTGAGAAATGCCCTTTCATTTTTTTCTTTCGATACTTCTCTTTAATATCGATAAGTTCAATTTTTGGCAATTGTACATTTCCATAACGTCTTTTTAACTCAACCAAACCATATTTACCATTTTGGGTGTTAAAATAGCTTTCTAAAGAAGGTGTTGCTGATCCTAATAGAATTTTTGCTTTATGCTGATGTGCTAAAACTACCGCTGTATCACGTGCATGATAACGTGGAGAAGGTTCAAACTGCTTGTATGAAGTTTCATGTTCTTCATCTACAATAATCAAACCTAAATTAGAAAAAGGTAAAAATACAGAGGAACGAGCTCCTAAAATAATTTGAGCTTTGGGTTTGTTATTTAAAACATTGTTCCATACTTCTACCCTTTCATTCATTGAATATTTAGAATGAAAAACAGAAATTTGGTTTCCGAAATAATTTTGTAAACGGGTAATAATTTGTGTTGTTAAAGCAATTTCTGGCAATAAAAACAATATCTGTTTTCCCGAATTTAAATTATCTTCAATAAGTTTGGTATATACTTCTGTTTTACCAGAACTGGTAACTCCGTGTAATAAAACAGCTTCATTTGTTTCAAACGAAGTTTTAATTTCAGACAAAGCTTTCTCTTGGAACTCGTTTAATTCTTTTAATACATTGGTTTCTCCTTTATAATTTACTCTATCAGTTTGAATCTCATAAAACTCAAAGATGCCTTTTTCTACCAATGATTTAATTACTGCTGATGATACACCAATATTATTTTCTAAGTCTTTAACTTTTATAGGCTTCTTATTTGCTGCTAATTGAAAGTAACCCAACACGGCTTCTCGCTGTTTTTTGGCTCTACTTAATTGCTCTAATAAGCCTTGTAAATCTTTGTCAAGATTATAAGCTGAATGTAATCTAACATATTTAACCATTTTAGGTTTATACTGTTCATAAATTTCTTCTTGAACATACACCGCATTCTTACCAATCAGTTCATTAATAATTGGCAATACTTTCTTTTTTCCTAAAATATCTACAACTTGATGAATGGTTAATTGAGATTGATGTTGTAAGGCTTCAAAAATCAAAAACTCTTCGTCTGTTAACATTTCTTCTGTTACAAAGCTTTCATTTTTAAGCACCACTGTTTCGCTTTCTAATAAAAAAGCCGATGGTAAAGCCGCTCTATACACATCTCCTAATGCACACATATAATACTTTGAAATCCATTGCCAATTTTGCAATTGCACTTCTGTTACAATAGGCTTTTCATCTAATATTTGATGTATCTCTTTTGCTTCATACAATTCTGGTTGATTTTGGTGAATATCCAATACCAATGCAGAATAGATTTTGGTTTTTCCAAAAGGCACCGCCACACGCATTCCTTTTTGCAGAAATTCTGCTTCTGCCTTTGTTACAGCATAACTAAATGTTTTCTGAATAGGAATAGGTAAAATTACATCTATAAAATAGGTATTCACTTGATGTGGCTTTAGAATTTGATTTAGCAAAATTGAGCTCTTAATAATTAAAATTTATTTCAATTATAGCAAACTCAAAACTACACAAAATTCACTACATTGCATACAGATTTCTATGTGAAATAACACAAGTTTTAATGAAAACAAATTACGTATTAGATAAAGAAGCGAAAGAATACAATGGTTGTTCTTATCAAGAAGATGAATTTATTATTATTGAACGTACAGCCAAAATCACACCAAAAAAAATTGGACAGTTTGTTACCTTTTGGAAACGAAACTCCCAACAAATAACTACACCTTATTCGTATACAGATTTATTTGATTTTTTAATTATCAAAGTAAACTTTAATGATTCAACTGGGTATTTTAAGTTTTCTAAAGATGTACTTATTAAAAACGGAATAATATCTTCTGAGAAAAAAGAAGGAAAAAGAGGCTTTAGAGTTTATCCGATTTGGGACAAGCCCACAAGTAAACAAGCATTAAAAACACAACAGTGGCAATTAAAACATTTTAGCTATGATTAAAAAAGAAATTGCATTAATAGTAGATTACTATTTAACTTCTAGAAATGTTTATGGTGTTGAAGAAGCTTTAGACAAACTCGTAGCACTAACTACCAAAGATAATTACCAACATATTATACAATATATAGAAACAAATACAAGTAATATTAAACACGAATTGGATTTAAGTATGTATTTGGTAGAAATTGCCAATAAGGAATACCAACAACTAATTCCTATTATACAAAACAAGCTAAAAACATATACGGATAAAGATGCTATAGAAGATTTAGAAAATGCTTTGATTAAAATGAATTATGAAAAGTAATATCAGTAAGCTTAACTAATGTTAGACCATAACCCACTTGTTTTCTGAATTTGAGTATAGCTATTTAAAATCTGCTTATTTTCAGGTTTTATCAATTCTGGATCATCAGTTAGCAATTCAATAGCTGCATTTCTTGCTGCCGTTAGTATTGGAGTATCTTTTACAACATCAGCAATTTTTAAATTTAGTACACCGCTTTGTTGGGTTCCCATCATATTACCAGGTCCACGTAATTTCAAATCTACTTCTGCAATTTTAAATCCATCAGAAGTTTCTACCATGGTTTGTAATCGAGTTTTTGCATCTTCAGATAATTTATAATCTGTAAGTAAAATACAATAACTCTGATCTGCTCCTCTACCAACTCTTCCTCTTAATTGGTGCAATTGACTTAAACCAAAACGCTCAGCACTTTCTATAATCATAACGCTAGCATTAGGAACGTTTACTCCAACCTCAATTACAGTAGTAGCCACCATAATTTGTGTTTCTCCTTTTACAAATCGCTGCATTTCGTATTCCTTGTCTTCAGGCTTCATTTTTCCGTGCACAATACTAATTTGGTATTTTGGAGAAGGAAAATCTCTAGCAATACTCTCATAACCATCCATTAAATCTTTATAATCCATTGCGGCAGATTCTTGAATTAATGGATAAACGATATATACTTGTCTTCCTTTTGCAATTTCATCTTTTAAAAACTGAAAAACTGCTAATCGATTGCTATCATATCTATGTACCGTTTTTACTTCTTTTCTTCCTGGAGGAAGTTCGTCAATTACAGAAATATCTAAATCCCCATAAACAGACATTGCTAAAGTTCTAGGAATTGGCGTGGCTGTCATTACTAAAATATGTGGAGGCAATACATTTTTTTTCCACATTTTAGATCGTTGTGCAACACCAAATCGATGTTGTTCATCTATAATTGCAATTCCTAAATTTTTAAAAACTACTTTATCTTCTAATAAAGCATGTGTACCTATTAATATATGAAGTGATCCATCTTCTAATTGCTGATGAATTTCTCTACGTTTTTTCGCTTTAGTAGATCCAGTAAGTAATTCAACTTTTACATCAATACCATTTAATAAATCTACTATAGCTTTGTAATGTTGGGTAGCTAAAATTTCTGTAGGAGCCATTAATGTCGCTTGAAAACCATTATCAATTGCTAGTAGCATACTAAGCAAGGCTACAATGGTCTTTCCTGATCCTACATCACCTTGTAACAAACGATTCATATGAACCTCAGAGGCCACATCTTTACGTATTTCTTTTAATACACGTTTTTGAGCTCCGGTTAAATCAAACGGTAAATTATTCTTATAAAAACTATTAAACTTCTCTCCAACAGTTTCAAAAACATATCCTTTTAATTTTGATTTTCGAATAAGTTTCTTTCTTAATAATTGCAATTGTATAAAAAACAGTTCTTCAAATTTTAATCGAAACTGTGCTTTTGCCAAACTTTCTTGGTTTTTTGGAAAGTGAATATTTAACAACGCTTCACTTTTAGATATCAACTGATACTTATTAATAAAAGACGGAGATAAACTCTCTGCAATTTTTCCTTCAATCTGTAAAAATAAATTTTGAATGATGGTTCTTAGCACCTTATTACTTATCCCTTTTGTTTGTAATAATTCTGTAGAAGGATAAACAGGTTGCATAGCGAATTGCTGTGTTCTTTTATATTTAGATAACAACTCCATTTCTGGATGTGGAATAGAAAATGTGTTTTTATAATGATTCAATTTTCCATAAACAATATATGGTGTATTAATCTTTAAAGAATCTTTAATCCATTTCACTCCTTTAAACCAAACCAATTCCATTGATCCAGTTTCATCTATAAAAGTAGCCACCAATCTACTTCCTCTTTTTTGCTTAACCGTTTTTATATGCGTTATTTTCCCAACAATTTGCACATCTGCATTGGTAGGTTTTAATTGGTTTATTTTATAAAACTGTGTCTTATCAATATATCTAAAAGGAAATAAATGCAATAAATCACTACAGTACTTTATATGCAATTCTTGCAGCAATAAAGTAGCTCTATTAACGGTAACACCTGTAATGTAGGTAATTGGGTTGCTTAACTGAATCAATTTATTTTATTTTCCTTTTGGGTTAACGAAAATACATAAATACTATGATATAAATTTATCAAAAGAAATTTGGTGGTTAAAAATACTTTTTGTTAATTTGATTTAAGAAAATAATAAGAATGCCCTTAAAAACTATGTTACCCCTAAGACTAGTTTCGATTTTATTATTAGTTTCTGTCTTTACAACTTACGGACAGAATAAGTCGAACCAAACTAAGACTCCTCGTAAAGCTACGGGTGTGTCAGTCTCACCAGCACATTTTCATTTCAGCCATAAACCAGGTGAAATAAAAACGTATGATATTACTGTAAATAATAATACGTCAACTCCAAAGCAGTTCAATGTTAATATGTATGATTTTAACATGAACGGTAAAGGAAAAAGTACTTTTCTACCTCCTGGAAAAGGGAAATTCTCATTATCTAGTTGGTTAAGTGTTTCTCCTAGTTTTGTTGAACTAAAACCTTTTGAGAAAAAAATAGTTAAGCTTACAGTTAGTGTCCCTAACAATGAAGCAGGTAATAAAGCTGCATGGTCTATATTAATGGTAGAACAAGTAGCCCCTAGAAAATCACTAATTAATTCTAGTGCTAGTGCAAATACAGTAGCGTTAGGTGTGGTTCCTACATTTGCTTTCGGAATATTTGCATACCAAAATCCACCTAATGTTATAGACAATAGAATTGAATTTAAAGATTTTCAATTAAAAGATGCTGGAAAAGACAAATCATTGTACTTAGAAGTTCAAAATACTGGTGATGGTATAGCTTACTGTACCTCTTATATCGATTTAACAAATTTAGATACCGGTGTACAACAACGTTTAAAAGTGAAAAAATTTACAATTGTTCCTGACTTAATTAGAGACTTTAGCTTCTCTTTAAAAGGACTAGGAAAAGGAAAATATTTGGCTGTTGGAGTTTTAGATTATGAAAACTCAGAAGAGATTCAGGCGGCCAAACTTGAATTTGAAATTAATTAAAACAATTTTTTAACCCCCCCTTAATTTTTATTTATTATGAGAAATTTTTCAAAATTATTATCAACCGTAGTCCTAATTGGATTTGCTTCTACAGCAAGTGCTCAGTTAGTTGATCAAAAAGATGTACAGATTACCCTAGACATGCAACCTGTATTAGAGTTAGAAATGACAACTCCAAATCAAATTGAGTTCGTTTTTGATGACATTACAAAGTACCAATCTGGTATTACGCATCCTGGTGCTACTATTTTAAAAGTTAGCGCAACTGTAAACTGGGATTTATATGCAGTAGGTAGATCTGAAACTGGAAACAGATTCTGGGATCAACAAGTAAGTTATGGAGCTACTTCTAACTCTGTTGCAAACTTACCTTTAAGTTTATTAGAGTTAAAGCAAAGTCAAGCTAATACTGGAGGTACTGCTGGTACTGGAGTAATTGATTATAGCTCTGCATTCTCTACAACACAAGCTGCTGCAACAGGAAGCAACAGTTTATTTGTAAATGATGATGGTTCTGCTACTCCTCCAACAATTGCTAACAAGTACATTGCTGGTCATGCAGGAACAACTGGTACTGGTGACACTATGTCTGCTGGAACTTACTTAAACAACTCTGGTACTTCTTCTAACTTTTACTATGTAATGGATTATAGAATTGCACCAGGATTACCTGCAATTTTCCCTAATGCATTCGCAGCTGATAGTACAACTGCAGAAGACATTGTTTCTGCTAATACAGCTAACTCTTATGCAGAAGGTGGAGTGTACACTATGTACGTTCAATATGTTTTATTAGAAGATCAATAAAAAATCATTATAATGCATAAAATAAGGATGTAATTTACTAAATTACATCCTTATTCTATTATAGTAGAAAATTGAGTTTTGTCAAGACAACATACAAACGCCTTACACTGATTAGTTCATTACTAATCAGCACATTATCTTTTTCTCAGATACATTGTGGTGTGGTAGAATTAGCCTCACCTCATACAGTAAATACTTATATGACATTTACTGATTTTACAAAATACAATTCTGGTATTACCTTAATGAGTGTTGCTCGATTAAGAGTAAAAGTAGAAAATAAAAATCCTGTAGATTTAGATTGTTCGTGGAAACTAAGAATGTTTATAGAAAATAATTCTGGGGCTGGTACACCAATTGACCGATGGGAAGAAGTTACCCTTTATGGTAATGGTAATGCTCAGCAACCACGTATAAGTGATCTAGAAGTAAGAGTAACTAACAATTGTGGTACTCCTCTAGATACTGGTTTTAGGTCATTTAATGACGTAAACGATATTTTAAACATAATAGAAGAACTTGTGCCTCAAGTAATTGTTCCGGCTGGTTCTTGTACTGCTAGTGGAACAAAAAATGTAAATGGTCCTGGAAGCTATTTAACCAACTATGACGAATATAGTTTTGATGTTGATTTAAGGCTTAAACCTGGATTTACTTACAACCCCGGTGTTTATAAACTGAATATTCGTTTTCGTTTAGAAGAAGTGAACTAACCATATATTTTGAGAAAAAAAATTCCCCTCTTAGATTTCAATAAATATATATTTTTCTTTCTATTACTACTCTTTACAGGGATTGGTAATGCGCAAGAAAAAGATACGGTACTCTATATTCCTAAAATTAAATACCAAAGTAAGCTCTTAATCACTAAAACTGACTCTATAAATAAACTTAAAAAAAGAGCAGTACTTACCGCAAAAAATTCAAAAGAACTGTCTGAAAGAATGGCAGAATTGGATTCTATTTTAAATTCTTATAAAAAAGAAGCCCAAAGACTAACTAAAATTATAAAAGCAGATTCTGTTAAAGTTGCTAAAAACAAAGGCAGAAAAAGAATCAATATGGATTCTATAAAAGCTGCAAAAAAAATTCAAGAAGACAAAGATGCTGCTAGATTAGCAAGATTAAATGCTATTGTTAGAAGAAATGACTCTATCAATAAAGTAAAAGCACAACAAGCTGCAGCTAGAATTGCTAAAAGAAAACAAGACTCTACCCGAATTGCAAATAACAAAATTAGATTAAAGCTTAGAAACGATTCTATTAGAGCCGCAAAAGCCCAAGCTGCTGCAAAAAACAGACAAGATTCTATTCGAATTGCTGAAAAACTCCAAAAAGAAAAGTTTAGACAAGATTCAATCAGAATAGCACAAGAAAAGATTATGGCAGAGCGAATTGCCAAAAGAAAACAAGATTCTATTCAAAATGCTATCGCACAGCAACAAAAAGAAAAGCTAAGACAAGATTCTATTAGAATTGCGCAACAGCGAATCATTGCTGAACAAATTGCTAAAAGAAGACAGGACTCGATAAACACAGCTATCGCTCAACAAAAAGCACAACGTGAAGCTGATTCTATCAGAATTGCACAAGAAAGAATCATCGCTGAACAGATTGCTCAAAGAAAACAAGATTCCATCAATACTGCTATCGCGCAACAAAAAGCACAACGTGAAGCTGATTCTATCAGAATTGTACAAGAAAGAATCATCGCAGAGCAAATTGCGCAAAGAAAACAAGATTCCATCAATACAGCTATCGCGCAACAAAAAGCACAACGTGAAGCTGATTCTATCAGAATTGCACAAGAAAGAATCATCGCAGAGCAAATTGCGCAAAGAAAACAAGATTCCATCAATACAGCTATCGCGCAACAAAAAGCACAGCGTGAAGCTGATTCTATCAGAATTGCGCAAGAAAGAATCATCGCAGAGCAAATTGCGCAAAGAAAACAAGATTCCATCAATACAGCTATCGCGCAACAAAAAGCACAGCGTGAAGCAGATTCTATCAGAATTGCACAAGAAAGAATCATCGCAGAGCAAATTGCGCAAAGAAAACAAGATTCCATCAATACAGCTATCGCTCAACAAAAAGCGCAACGTGAAGCAGATTCTATCAGAATTGCACAAGAAAAAATTATTGCTGAACAACTAGCAAAAAGAAAACAAGATTCTATCAATACGGCTATCGCTCAACAAAAAGCACAACGTGAAGCTGATTCTATCAGAATTGCACAAGAAAAAATTATTGCTGAACAAATTGCTCAAAGAAAACAAGATTCTATCAATACGGCTATCGCTCAACAAAAAGCGCAACGTGAAGCAGATTCTATCAGAATTGCACAAGAAAAAATTATTGCTGAACAACTAGCAAAAAGAAAACAAGATTCTATTAATACTGCTATCGCACAACAAAAAGCACAGCGTGAAGCAGATTCTATTAGAATTGCTCAAGAGAAGTTTATTGCTGAACAAATTGCTCAAAGAAAACAAGATTCTATTAATACTGCTATCGCTCAACAAAAAGCACAACGTGAAGCAGATTCTATCAGAATTGCACAAGAGAAGTTTATCGCCGAGCAAATTGCTCAAAGAAAACAAGATTCTATTAATACTGCTATTGCGCAACAAAAAGCACAACGTGAAGCAGATTCTATCAGAATTGCACAAGAGAAGTTTATCGCCGAGCAAATAGCTCAAAGAAAGCAAGATTCTATCAATAGAATAGTTGCACAGCAAAAAGCGCAACGCCAAGCTGATTCTATTAAGACTGCTCAGGCAAAAGCATTAGCTGCAATTATTGCTAAAAGAAAACAAGATTCAATTAATACTGTAATTGCACAACGTAAAACAGATTCTATTAGAATTGCCCAAGAAAAATTGGTTGCAGAACAGTTAGCAGCTAAAAGAAGAAAGGATTCTATAAGTAATGCAATTGTACAGCAACAAAGAGAACAATTTAGACAAGACTCTGTAAGAGTTGCAAAACTTATTGCTGAAGAAAACTTAAAAAGAAAGCAAGATTCTATTATTAATGCTACCGCTAAGTCGAAACTAGATAAGATATTAGGCAAAAATGATTCTACCGATGTTGCTAATAACGATGCTGTAAATAAGAATAGAAACTTTACCTTAAATGATTCTATTGTAAATAATGATTTAGAAAAGCCTACTCAGTTTTTAGATACGTTACCTTATATTAGAACGGGTAATATATTGTCGAAGTTTGTAAAAGGAGAAATGGAATTAAAACAAGGTCAAATTGTATCTAATGTTTTAAAAGTAATTAACATTGGAAGAAAACCTATAACTTTTAAGACAGATTTATTAATTCCGGGTTCTTGGACACGAATTGACGATGAGAATAAGATTCATGTTGCTCAACAAAACGATACTATTATAATTCCAATCATTATCAGTCCAACAAAATTGGTAAATGGAAATACAGAAATTATTATCAATTCATTTTTAATTGGAAAACAGCAACAACAGTTAGCGAACAATTATTTTTCTTTAAAAACAAAAAAAGAAGTTTCTTGGGATATTGAGTTAATGGGTAGCCAGAATATTTACTTAAAAAATGGAGAAACCAATAAAAGGTTTGCTTTCCAAGTACATAATTCAGGGAATTATAAACAAGATTTATTTGTAAACTACTCTATTCCTAGAAAAAACTTATTCTTATCTGATACACTTGGAAAAGAAATAAAACAACCTAATGCTACATTTACATTAGAAGCGAATCAAAGAAAGCGATTTGATTTTATTGCTAATATTAAAGATATGAATAGAAGAAATTACAGAAGAGTTTCTCAAGATTCATATGATCCAAATAAGGTTGATGATAGAAAATCTCATGGATTAATTATTAATAGTAGTGAAGCAAAAATTAGTAAAAAAGGATTGCAAAAACGAACTAAGCTAAACTTTATCAAGCTTCCTAATGAATTAAAAGCTAATCCGTATGGGTATCCTTATATTCCGTTAACTGTTCGTTTAAGTGCTCAAAATATTTTAGATGATCGTTCTTTCTTATCATTAAGTTTAAGAGGTTATAAACAATTTGATGAAACTTCGAATTTAATTTACTCTACAGATTTTAATTATAGTAATTCATATTTTACCAATAACATCTTTAAAAACGCACCTTGGTATGTAGGATATTTTGATGACAAAAAAACTATTGAAGTTGGTCAAATTAGCGGTAATCTTTTAGGGGTTTCTAGTTCTGGTAAAGGAATTAAAGGATCATATCGATTTAATGATCAACATCAAGTTGGTGCCTTTTATACCAATACAGGAGGATTTGCAGGATCTAACAGTAGTATTACTTTTGGAGCATGGCATAATTTTAACTATACAGAAGATATTGAATTACGTACGCAAATAGGTAGAAATGTAAATAGTTTTTCAAATAGAAGTATTAATGTTATTTCTTTCCAACCAAGAGTTCGATTACAAAAGAAACACAACCTTTCATTTATAGGGTCGTTTACAAATAAAGCGCAAAAGAATGAACCAGCATTCTTTAAAGCAAATGGATTAATGTTAGGAACTAGTTATACAAGCAGCTTCTTAAATAAAAAATTACGTTTCAATTTTAGTGGTAGATATAACGATAAAAACTTTAGTTACGGAAATTATGATCGATTGTATGTAAACCAACGTACTTCTTATACTTTAAGTGATAAATGGAATGTTTTCTTATCTAATAATTACCAAAGATCTTCTAATTATAGTTTATTTACTGGAAAAGTACTTTATTCTCAAGAAACATTGTATAACAACTTAGTATTTAACACAAAAACAAAATCAGGAAATTACCAACCTGGAATATTTTACGAGTATAGAAATTACCCAAATAGTGTTATACATAACAGAGGAATTACCTTTAGATTTTCTAACTATAATTTCTTAAAGAACTTAGTAAACTCTTTGTACTTTAGAGCTGGTTATACAAAACCAACTTTAAATAATACAGCTAACAAAGATTATTTCAATTTTGAATTATCTTCTTTAACAAGATATAGAACATGGAATTTTAATGCGAGATACAATTTAGGAGCCTTCTCTACCCTAACCTCTCAGCAAACATTAAATGACTTTATTACACCACAATCAATCAGGTTATCGGCTCAAAATCAGTACTTGTTCCCAAGCAGAAAAGTATTATTAGAATCGAGTGCTGTATATAGCTATAATAATGTATTTAACAACCATACATTAGGAATCTACCCTACAGTTTACTACTACAATAAAACTGGATGGAGATTTGGAATGAGTGCTAATTATACCTTTACAACTAGTGATTATAGTTCTGTATTCGACAATTTAGACAATCAAGCAGGAAATCAATTTAATGGATTAAATCAAACTACAAATAGTAGTTTTAACCTAAACTTTAGTCTTAAAAAGGACTTTGGTATTCCTATTCCTTTTGTAGATAGAACAGCTGCAACTGGTAATTTTGTTGCATTCTTAGATTTAAATGGAAACGGAATCAAAGAAAAAGAAGAATCAACTTTAGAAAATGTAGTGATTAAAGTTGGTAAAAAAGAAATTCTTACCAATTTAGAAGGTGAAGCAACCATGAGAAACTTATTAAAAGATCAATACGATTTTGAGGTATTCTCTTTAGAAAACTTAAACGGATGGTTCCCTAATGTAGAGTCTACAGTTACTATTGAAAATGACGAAACTATTTATGTACCATTTGTAAGAGGTGTAAAAGTCTATGGTGATGTAGTATTAGACAGGCAAAAAATTGCCGTTTCTGATGACAAACCAACCGATTTATCTAGAATTAAAATTAGTGCAACCAAAGGTGATAAGATCTACAGCTCTTTAACAAACAAACAAGGTCGTTTTGAATTCTATTTACCTTTTGGTGATTATATCGTAACCATGGATGAAGCAGTTTTAAATGGGCGTTTACAAATCACAAGAAACAATATTCCTTTAAAATTAAAGAATACACAAGACGGTGTTTATATTTCATTTTACATCATAGAAAAACGTAGAAAAGTAATTTTCACAGATTTCACTAAAAAGAAAAATTAATCTCATCTTTATTCTTACATTTGCAAGTCCGTAGAAACATTTAATTTTACGGTTAAACAATAGTAAATGAGACTACACAGAAATTTAACCTATGCAGTAATTGATAGTATCAGAGATATTTTTAATGAAGGAGAATATGCTGGTAAAGCTGTAGAAAAAGCGTTAAAAAGAGATAAACGTTGGGGAAGCAGAGATCGTAAATTTGTTGCAGAAACGATTTATGAAATTGTTCGTTGGAAACGTTTGTATGCAGAAATAGCCAATGTAAAAGAACCTTTTAGTAGACCTAATTTATGGAGGTTGTTTTCTGTTTGGTGTGTTTTAAAAGGAATTCCACTTCCAGATTGGAATCAAATTGAACCTACTCCTACTCGAAGAATTAAAGGAAAGTTTGATGAGCTTTCTAAAATTAGAAAATATAGAGAATCTGTTCCTGATTGGATGGATGAACTGTGTGCTAGTGAACTTGGAGAAGAATTATGGACTACAGAATTAGCCGCTCTAAACAAACAAGCTGAAGTTATTTTAAGAGTAAACACATTAAATATTACTAAAGACAAACTTCAAAAAGTATTAGCTTCAGAAAATATTGAAACTGAAACTTTACCAAATCATCCAGATGCTATAAAACTAACTGCTAGAGCCAATGTATTTAAAACAGAAGCTTTTAAAAAGGGCTATTTTGAGGTACAAGATGCTTCTTCACAACTGGTAGCTGACTATTTAGATGTAGAACCTGGAATGAAAGTAGTTGACACTTGTGCTGGTGCAGGTGGTAAAACCTTACACCTATCTGCATTAATGCAAAACAAAGGGCAAATAATTGCCATGGATATTTATGAAAGTAAACTACGTAAATTAAAAGTAAGAGCTAAAAGAAATAAAGCTCATAATATAGATTTACGTGTAATTGATTCTACCAAACCAATTAAAAAACTGCATAATAAAGCAGATAGAGTGCTTATTGATGCACCATGTTCTGGTTTGGGTGTTTTACGTAGAAATCCAGATTCTAAATGGAAATTACAACCTGAATTTGTAGATAATATTAAAAAGACACAACAAGAAGTATTACAAAGTTATTCTAAAATGGTAAAGCCTGGCGGTAAGTTAGTCTATGCTACTTGTTCTATTTTACCTTCTGAAAATCAAGAACAAGTTGACAAATTCTTAACATCCGAATCGGGAAAAGATTTTACCTTTGTAAAAGATAAAAAAGTACTAGCCTCTGAATCTGGTTATGATGGATTTTATATGGCTTTATTAGAAAAAAAATAAAGAAATTACACACTATTGCTAAGTGTAAACAATTGAATTGCTGAAAAAGAAACTATTTTTAATTTTTGAAAATTTAATTACATGACAAGAAAAGTACTCTCTTTTTATCTATTGTTATTTGTATCTATTTTCTCTTATGCACAAGAGGCTTATTACAATGATGTAGATAAAACTTTAACAGGATTAGCATTAAAAAATGCCCTTGCTGCAAAAATTACAGCGACACACACAAACAAGCTTTCTTATACTCCTGGTGTTTGGGAAGCAAGTAAAATTACCGATAGAAACCCAAGTAATACTTCACAAGTAATCTTAATTTATGGTTGGGAAAATGGAACCGATGGAGACATAACTAATGATAAATTTAGAGATTCAAACCTACAAGATTCTGGTAGTGGAGATACTTTTAGATGGAACAGAGAACATGTGTATTCAAAGTCTTTAGCCAATCCAAAATTAACTACAGACAATCCTGGTCCAGGAACTGATGCTCACAACTTAAGACCGGCAGATAGAAGTAGAAACTCTACTAGAAATAATTACAAATTTGGTGATGGATCTGGGAATTCTGGTTTTTCTTCAGTAACTTATGCAGGACCTGACGGACCAAATACCAATGCTTGGTATCCTGGTGACGAATGGAAAGGTGATGTTGCCAGAATGATGATGTATATGTATTTACGTTATGGAGATCAATGTTTACCTTCTGGCGTAGGTGTTGGTAATAGCGCTTTAACTCCAGATGATATGATTGACTTATTCTTAAAATGGAATGTAGAAGATCCTGTTTCTGATATTGAAAAGGCGCGTAATACTTATCATGAAAATACTTCAAATACTTACGCTCAAGGAAATAGAAATCCATTTATTGACAACCCATATTTAGCAACAAGAATTTGGGGTGGAGATTCTGCTGAAGACAGATGGGGAATTTATACAAGCTCAGATACAGAAGCACCTACTACTCCAACCAATGTAGCTGCAAGCAACCAAACAACAACTTCTTTTGATGTTTCTTGGACTGCTTCTACAGATAATGTAGCTGTTACTGGTTACAATGTATATGTAAACAACGTATTAACTTCACAAACAGCTAATACTACAATAAACATCAAAAACTTAACTCCAAATACTTCTTATAGCATTCAGATTGAAGCTAAAGATTTAATCAATAATAAGTCACCAAAAAGTACAGCAATTAATGTATCTACTTTAGCAGATACTGATGCTCCAACAGTACCTTCTAATGTAGTAGCTAGCAATATTACTGGAACTACATTTAAGTTAACTTGGAATGCTTCTACAGATAATACTGCTGTTACTGGATATGATGTTTATGTTGATGCTACTTTTAAAGCAAGTACAACAGATGTAAATTACACAGTTACTGGATTGACAAAATCTACAACCTACGCAGTAAGCGTTTTAGCCAAAGACGCTGCTAATAATAAATCTGCACAAAGTACAGCTGTCAATGTAACTACAACAGACGGTGCCTCTAATGGTGTTACTGAGTTATTTATTTCTGAATATGTTGAGCCAGATGGAGGTAATAACAAAGCTATCGAAATTGTTAACTTAACAAGTGGTACAGTAAGTTTAGCTGGTTATTCTATCAAAAAGCAATCAAACGGAGGTTCTTGGGTAGATAATTTACCGTTAGATAAAACTGAATTTTTAAAAGTTCCATCAAATACAAGTATTGTGTCTAACGATGTTTTTGTAATTATACATGCAGGTAGTGCAGATGCAACCCTAACTAGTAATGCAGATTTAGTTGTTCCTGAAAATCAAAATGCTCCATATCGATTTGCTTCACCTGCAAACTTTAATGGAAACGACCCAATTGGTTTATTTAAAAACGATGTATTAATAGATATTGTTGGTCAAGAAAACAATGGAAGCAATCATATTCAAAATGTAACTTTACGTAGAAAATCAACAATTTCTGCACCAAAAGCTACGTATGATGCTAGTCAATGGGATTCTTTTCCTGCCAATACTTTTGACGGAATTGGAAGTCACACTGCTACTTTAAGTGTAGAAAAAATTGACAATAGCTTATTTAGTTTATATCCAAATCCTTTGAATGGTTCTGTATTAAATATTGTAAACCCTACACTAACAAAAATCAAAACCTTAAAAGTATTTACCATTTCTGGTAAGCAAGTAATTTCTATAGATAATCCTCAGTCTACTGTAAGCCTAAAAGGTATTACAAACGGATTGTATATCATAAAATTAATTTCTGAGAAAGGTACTAGTATCAAAAAATTAATCAAAAATTAAATTAAAAAATAGTGTAAAAAGCGGCTTTCGAGCCGCTTTTTTTTGTTTAAAACCTAGTGAATAACTCATAGAATCATCTGTCATTTAAAATGAGTTTTATTCGAGGAATTGTATTAAATTTGCCTTTTTACAAAACAACACACAAACACACTAAAATGATTCATTTCTTTGGAAACCAAAACAGCAAAGTATTTGCTGTGCAAACAACAAAAGAATTATCGGCTGAAAACATTTCAAAATTGAACTGGCTTTTTGGCAACCAACCTAAAATAAACGCGGCGTCTCTTGACGCTTTTTTTATTGGTCCTCGTGCTGCAATGATTACACCATGGAGTACTAATGCTGTAGAAATTACTCAAAATATGGGTATTGATGGAATCATCAGAATTGAAGAATTTACTGCTTCTACAGAAGACTTTTCTGACTTTGACCCAATGATTTCTCAAAAGTTTAACGGACTTACTCAAGAGATTTTCACCATCAATGTTACTCCAGAAAAAGTATTAGAAATTGATAATATTACTGCATACAATCAACAAGAAGGATTGGCTTTAAGTGATGAAGAAATTGAATACTTAGAAAACTTAGCAACTAAATTAGGTCGCAAGTTAACAGATTCTGAAGTTTTTGGATTTAGTCAAGTTAACTCAGAACATTGTAGACATAAAATATTTAATGGAACTTTTGTTATTGACGGAGAAGAAAAACCTGTTTCATTATTTAAAATGATTCGTAAAACTTCAGAAACGAATCCAAATGATATTGTTTCTGCTTATAAAGACAATGTTGCTTTTATCAAAGGACCAACAGTAGAACAATTTGCCCCTAAAAGTGCTGACAAACCTGATTTTTACGAAACAAAAGAATTTGATTCTGTAATTTCATTAAAAGCAGAAACTCATAATTTCCCAACAACTGTAGAACCTTTTAACGGTGCTGCTACAGGTTCTGGTGGAGAAATTAGAGATCGTTTAGCAGGAGGAAAAGGTTCTTTACCTTTAGCGGGTACTGCGGTGTATATGACCTCTTATTCTCGCTTGGAAGAAAATCGTCCTTGGGAACAAAAAATGGACGAACGTAACTGGTTGTACCAAACTCCTATGGATATTTTAATCAAAGCTTCTAATGGAGCTTCTGATTTTGGAAATAAATTTGGACAACCTTTAATTACAGGTTCTGTATTAACTTTTGAACACGAAGAAGATGCCCGTAAATTAGGTTTTGACAAAGTAATTATGCAAGCAGGTGGAATTGGTTATGGAAAAGCCAATCAAGCTTTAAAAAACACACCTGAAAACGGAGATAAAATTGTAATTCTTGGTGGAGATAACTATAGAATCGGAATGGGTGGTGCAGCCGTTTCTTCTGCAGATACAGGAGAGTTTTCTTCTGGAATAGAATTAAATGCAATTCAACGTTCCAATCCAGAAATGCAAAAAAGAGCTGCAAATGCTATTCGTGGAATGGTAGAAAGTGATGAAAACACTATTGTTTCTATTCATGATCATGGTGCTGGTGGACATTTAAATTGTTTATCTGAATTGGTTGAAGAAACTGGTGGACATATTGATTTAGATCAATTACCTGTTGGAGATCCAACACTTTCTGCTAAAGAAATTATTGGAAACGAATCTCAAGAACGTATGGGATTGGTAATTAGCCAAGAAAATATTGATACCTTAAAAAGAATTGCTGATCGTGAGCGTTCTCCTATGTATACTGTTGGAGACGTTACCAATGATCATAAATTTACTTTTAAATCTAAAACTACAGGAGAAAAACCTATGGATTTAGATTTACATGATATGTTTGGAAGTTCTCCAAAAACGATCATGACTGACAATACAACCCCTAGAAATTATGAAGACTTGGCGTATAGCTCAGAAAACTTTAAAAATTATTTAGAGCAAGTATTACAATTAGAAGCTGTTGCTTGTAAAGATTGGTTAACAAATAAAGTAGATCGTTGTGTTGGCGGAAAAGTTGCCAAGCAACAGTGTGTGGGTCCATTACAAATACCTTTAAATAATGTTGGTGTAATGGCCTTAGATTATAAAGGTAAAGAAGGAGTTGCTACTTCTATTGGCCACTCTCCTATTTCTGGATTGATTGACCCTGTTGCAGGTAGTAAAAACTCAATTGCAGAAGCGTTAACAAATATTATCTGGGCGCCATTAAAAGGAAACTTACAAAATGTTTCTTTGTCTGCAAACTGGATGTGGCCTTGTAAAAATGAAGGGGAAGATGCACGTTTATTTAAAGCGGTAGAAGCTATTTCTGAATTTGCTATTGATTTAGGAATCAATGTTCCAACTGGTAAGGATTCTTTATCAATGAAACAGAAATATCCTAATGAAGATGTTATTTCTCCGGGAACTGTAATTATTTCTGCTGCTGCTAATTGTACAGATATTAGTAACGTTGTAGAACCTGTTTTCCAAAAAGGTGTTCACAATACCATATATTATATCAATTTATCTAATGATGAGTATAAACTTGGAGGAAGCTCTTTTGCACAAATATTAAACAAAATTGGTACTGATGCTCCAAGTATTCAAGACAATGCGCATTTTAAAAATGCATTTAACAGCATTCAAGATTTAATTAAAGCTGGTAAAATTGTTGCCGGGCACGATGTTGCTTCTGGTGGTTTAATTACTACTTTACTCGAATTGTGTTTTGCTGATGTAAACTTAGGAGCAGCTTATGATTTTAGTACATTAAATGAAGCAGATACTTTAAAAATGTTATTTGCAGAAAATGCAGGAATCGTTTTCCAAGCAACAGATAATTCTATAGAAGAAGTACTTAACAATGCCGGAATTACTTTCCATAAAATTGGAACTGTAAATGAATCTGGAACTGTTTCTATTAAAAACAATGCTGATACTTTTAGTTTATCAGTTGCTGAAATGAGAACTACTTGGTATAAAACCTCGTACTTATTAGATCAAAAACAAACAGCAAATGGATTGGCAAAAGAAAGAATAGATAACTTTGCTCATCAGCCACTACAATATACATTCCCAGCTCATTTTACTGGAAAGTTACCTGTTATTAGTAACGATACAGGTAATCCACGTCCTAAAGCTGCTATCTTAAGAGAAAAAGGGTCTAACTCAGAACGAGAAATGGCAAATGCTATGTATTTAGCTGGTTTTGATGTAAAAGATGTACACATGACCGACCTTATTTCTGGAAGAGAAAATTTAGAAGATATTCAGTTTTTAGGAGCTGTTGGAGGTTTTTCTAATTCAGATGTATTGGGTTCTGCTAAAGGTTGGGCTGGCGCTATTAAATACAATGAAAAAGCCAATACAGTTATCAATAATTTCTTTAAAAGAGAAGATACTCTATCTGTTGGTATTTGTAATGGTTGTCAGTTATTTATGGAATTAGATTTGATCAATCCAGAACACGAAGTTCATGGGAAAATGTTACATAACAATTCTCAAAAACACGAAAGCGCATTTACTTCTGTTAAAGTTCAAGAAAACAACTCAGTAATGTTATCTAGTTTGGCAGGAAGTACTTTAGGAGTTTGGATTTCTCATGGTGAAGGAAAGTTTCACTTGCCAATGACAGAAGATCAATACAACATTGTTGCTAAATATGGTTATGAGGGATATCCTTCTAATCCTAATGGGTCTGACTTTAACACAGCAATGTTATGTGATACTACTGGACGTCATTTAGTTATGATGCCACATATTGAGCGCTCTATTTTCCAATGGAATTGGGCCAATTATCCGCAAGGAAGAAAAGACGAAGTTTCTCCTTGGATTGAAGCTTTTGAAAATGCCAGAAAATGGGTGGAAAAGCAAAATAAGTAACTCTAACAACTTAAGGTTAAACATATAAATAGCGGATTTGATTATTCAAATCCGCTATTTTTTTTAATGTGTTTCACACCAATGTAAAAATTCTGTCACTACAACATCCCATTTGTCTATATATTCTTCTTTTGCAGAAGTTGGAAGTATTGCAAAAGAATGATTCAGTTTTGGGTATACTTTAAAAGTTAAATTGTTTTTTCTTTTTCTTATAAATTCAAGCGGAATTAAATATGCAGATTCAATAGGTACTGCTTTATCTTTTGCTCCATGTGCAACATATAAAGGAACCTTAATTTTTAATAAATTGTCTATTGAAGGTTCTACAGATGTACTCCATTTTTTATAAGAATGTCCTAAAAACTTTTTATCTAAACTATTCGGATATTGATAAATATCTTTGATTTCTTTAAATAATTTTTCTGCTTCAGATACTGCATCTTCTTCAGAAATTTTACCTTGATGTAGTTGTTTTCTAATATCCAACAGAAAGTCATAATACTGAGCATTCCCTCCACCAGAAAAGTAACCTATATGAGAAATTTTCTTATGAAAAACACCTAATTTTGCTACTACTTCGCTTCCTTCTGAATGTCCTAAAACAATTACTTTTTTTGGCTTGGCTACCAATTTATCTACTACATAATCTATAGCTTTACTTGCTTGCCAAACTCTATAATTTAAATTGTCATTCTGATAAAAAGAAATTGGCACTTTCAATTTTTTTCCTAAATACTCAAATGGAAACCCTTTTTTAGATATCATTACTAATAGATAATCAGCAGGTAAAATTTCTAAGCTAAAAGGCAATGTTTTACGTACTTCAAAATATTTTCTAATCGTAGGTTTTTCTTTAGGATTTTTAGTCTTTAAAGTATCAATATGTTTGATCAAGTGGTAAAATGGATTACCACCTGATCCTTGAATATAGAAAATAACTTTTTTAATTGAAGCTATTTTTCCGTTGGTGTAAGTATGAATTTTTATTGTATCCTTATTGTCTACAAAAGCATAATGTTCAAACTTATTTTCAAAATATTTCTTTTGCCCAAAAGAACTTGTTGTTAGTAGTAAAACTACAAGCATTAAAAATGTATGTTTCATAAAACAAGTTCTATTCAAATTTTAAATACTTAATCAAATCAACTTTTGTAGCATTGTAAGCTTTAATTCCTACTACAATTATTACTAAGATTGATAAAATAATCGGAGTAATGATAAAAGGCAATATTGGCATATCAATTCTATAGGCAAAATTATCTAACCAGTTTTGCAAGAAATAGTAGGCAATTGGAATTAAAATTACAGAGGCAATAATAATTACCTTTAAAAATCCTTTGATTAATTGATACATGATTTCTTTTACAGAAGCCCCTAAAGTTTTACGAATACTTACTTCTTTTAATCGCTGTTGAATCGTTAACGTTGCTAAGGCAAATAATCCTAATAAAGAGATAATAACTACCACACAAGTTAAAATAAAAAAGAGTGTTCTTTGTTTTTGATACTTTTGAAAAGTTCTAGCAAATCGTTTATTTACAAACCTCGGATTGAAAGGGTAACCTTGTTCTATATTTTTACTCCAGTATTCTTCAATAAAAGACAATGTTTCTTCCAAGTTATTCGGTTTTACTTTAATTTGAATCATCCAAAAATTGTCTTTTATCCAATCAAAAGTATTCCAATGTACCATAAATGTAGGTGGAATTTTACTATCTAATCCAAATGTATGGTAATCTTTCACTACTCCAACAACATTAAGGTTTTTACCATCACTGTCTGGACCACCAAACCCAGCATTTACTTTTTTACCAATCGGATCATCATAAATATTTAATTCTTTAGCTAAGGTTTCATTAATCAAAATATTCTTAATCGAATCAGAAGCTTTATTCATTTCTAATTGCCTTCCTTTTACAATTTCAATATCCATTAAATCTATATAATTGTATTCAATGGCATTGACATTAGCTTGTACAGAAGTTTCTTTATAATTAAAATTGGTTGAACTTGAGCTACCACCTCCAATAATAAAAGAATTACTAGTCACTGCTTCGATATTTGGGTGTTTAACCAATTCATTTTTTGCTACTAAATATTTCTTATAGCGATTGTCAAATTTATTCATCGAAACAATTAAAACCTGATCTCCGCTAAACCCTAAATCTTTATTCATCATATAATTTACTTGCTGATAAATAATGATAGAACCTGTTAAGAAAAAACCAGAAATTAAAAACTGTAAACCTAACATTACATTTCGTGCAAAAACACCTTTTTTACTACGAGAAACATTTCCTTTTAGGACCTCAACAGATTTAAAGTTAGCTAAGTATAATCCTGGAATAAATCCAATAATAATGGATACAACCACAACTATTAATGCTAATTTTAACAACAATGCCGAGTTTAAGATGGAAATATCTTTTCTCATAAACTCGTTAAAGCTTGGTAAAATCAATTCTACCAACAATAAAGACAAAACAAAAGCGATTATTCCTTGTAATAAGATTTCTAAAGTATATTGTCTTGTTAAGGTTATTTTAGACAATCCTAAGGTTTTCTTTACTCCCACTTCTTTAGCTCTTTGTGTGGCTGAAGCAATAGATAAATTGATAAAGTTTACACAAGAAATAATAATTAATAGAATTGACAGAGATAGCATAATTACTATTAACTGGTAATTTCCTTGTCCTTCTGGTCCACTATCATCTCCTAAACCGTGCAAACGAATTTTAGATAAAGGCTCAAAAACAACTTCTGTTCCATATTTTTCTTCAAACTCTTCTGGAGAAATCCCATCTCTTTTAGCTTGTGGTATTGAGGCATATTTATACCAAACATCATTGGCTTTTTTGGTTACTTCTTTTAAATCTGCACCTTTTTTCAATTTTACAAATAAACTCTGACTAAAGCTTCCCCAAGTTCCTGTAGGTTTTTTAGAATTCTGCATTACAATTTTTGGCATAAAGTAATGTTTCCCTTCAACTTTAAATACCGTTGTAACTACATATGGCTTTTCATAAAGCGTTAAGGTTTTTCCAATTGCCAAACTTGGCTTTTCAAAATAAAGAGCGGCTGTTTCTTCTGATAATGCAATATGATTTCTCGCTTTTTCAAAAGCAGAAGTACTCCCTTCTGTAATACTAAAAGGAAACATATGAAAAAATGTTGGCTCACCTCTAACAATATCTTCTGTATACAATTGCTTTCCGTCAACTAATACAATCGTAGCATTGTACCAGCTATTTGATAAGTAAATATTCTCTACTTCTGGAATATCACTTAAATATTTATCTCCTTCAATATTGGTACTTGAATTCCAAATTTCATTATCTGGCATTTTATGTGAAGTACGATATATTTGATCATTAACAGGATTTGAGCTATTGTAACTTTCTTCATCATGTAAGAATAATAATACAATTAATAAGCCTGCAAATCCAAGAGTAAGTCCTAATACATTGATTAAAATGTTTAACCAATTTTTCTTACTATTTCTAAAAAATATTTTGAACCATGTTTGTACCATGTTATTCGAATTTTAAATATTTAATTAAGTTAATTTTTGTTGCCTTATATGCCTTTAATCCAACTACTGCAAATACCAATAGAATTAAAATAATTGGTGTAATTATATAGGGTAAAAATGGCATGTCTATTCTATAGACAAAGTTTTCTAGCCAATTTTGCATAAAATAATATGCTATTGGTAATAAGATTACAGAAGAAATCAATACAATTTTTAAGAAGTTTCTTAATAGTTGATACATAATTTCTTTTACTGATGCACCTAAGGTTTTTCGTATGGCAACTTCTTTTAATCTTTGTTGAATTGTTAACGTTGATAAGGCAAATAATCCCAACAAAGAAATAATGATTACCAGAACAGACAAGATTAAAAACATGGTTTGCTGTTTCTGATATTTTTTATAGGTTCTAGCAAACTTTTTATCTAAAAATTTATACGAAAACGGATATTTAGCGTCTACATTTGTTTTCCAAAAATGTTCTATCTCTGCAATAGTTTCATCTACATTTTCTGGCTTAATTTTAAATTGTACTGCAGGTATCCAGCTTTTTGCTCGGTTATGACTATCCCAAGGAATAAAAAACATTGGAGCAATTTTAGTATCAAAGCCATCAAAATGATGATCTTTTACCATTCCAATTACTTCAAAACCATGATGGTCATCATCATACCAACCTAAAGAGACATTTTCTCCAATTGGTTTATTATAGATTCCTAATTGCTTGGCTGCAGTTTCATTTATTATAATTTTGTTAATTGTATCTGAAGCAATAGCCTTTGAAAAATCACGTCCTTTTACCAATTTAATCTTTGAAAAATCTAAATAATTGTAGTCCATTAAATTAGATGCTGCATTAAAACCAACATCATTAACTCTGTGATTTAAAGAAGTTCCGTTTACAAAGCCATCACCAGGAACAAACATACTTGAGCTTATTTCTGTAATGTTTTCTTTTTTAGAAAGTACTTCTTTTACTAAAAGATATTTTTTATAACTATCGTCTATATTATAAACATCTACCGCTAATACTTGTTCTTTATCAAAGCCTAGATCTTTTTTCATCATATAGTTAATTTGTGTACTTACTATAAGCATGCTAATGATAAAAAAACCAGAGATTAAAAATTGCAGTCCCAGCATTATATTTCTACCTAAATTTCCTTTTCTACTTTTAGAAATACTTCCTTTTAAAACCTCTACTGCTTTAAAGTTAGATAAATACAAAGATGGAATGCTTCCTACAAAAACGGCCACAAAAACGGCTACAATAAATAGCGTTGCAATAGAATTGACATGTAAAATTGAAATGTCTTTTTGTATGTATTCATTAAAGAATGGTAAGGCAATCTCTACAATTACCAAAGCAAAAATAAACGATACTAAACCTTGTAAGACAATCTCAAATGTATATTGAAATAATAGTTGTTTTTTAGAAAGTCCCAAGGTTTTCTTTACTCCAACTTCTTTAGCTCTTTGGCTAGCAGAAGCTACTGATAAATTGATAAAGTTTACACAAGAAATAACAATTAGTAAAATTGA
This sequence comes from uncultured Polaribacter sp., assembly GCA_947497755.1. GTDB lineage: Bacteria > Bacteroidota > Bacteroidia > Flavobacteriales > Flavobacteriaceae > Polaribacter. The sequence goes on from CANMHT010000004.1 coordinate 209,751, forward strand.
AAGCCCGAGTAATACCATTAACAGTTGATAGTTACCTGTTCCGCTTGGCCCAGCTCTTTTTGCTGAATTGTGTAAATAAATAGTATCTAATTTATCTAAAGTTACTGTTGGTATTCCATATCGTTCATTCAGTTCTTCTATGCTAATTCCTTGTTGTTTAGCATAAACAGCATAGGCTTTATCAATGATAATCTGGTCCATTTTTTTCTTTACTTCATCCAGATTGGCTCCTTTTGCTATCTTACAAAAAAGCTCGTTATTATGATTTCCCCAATGTACTTCAAAAGGTTCTTCATATTGCATCAATAACTCAGGCTCATAATGCGAGTTTTTGGCTACTTTATATACACAAGCAACAATATAACTTTTGTTATCAATTCGAACTGATTTTCCTACCGCTTTTCTTCCTTTAAACACACGTTCTGCATAGGCTTCAGACAATGCTATACTTAACCTTGTCTTAGCAAACTCTTGAGTAGTTCCATCAACAATATCAAAAGGGAAAAAATCGAAAAACTTTGGCTCTGTATAGATGACTTTACTTGAGAACTCATAATTTTTATCATATTGTAATACTCTACTTCTATAAAAAGGCTTTATCATCACAGCCTCACTAACTTCTGGTATTTCCTTCGGATATGTTAAATACATTCCTGGATTAACAGTATACCAAACTTCTCCCGATTTAGCATGTTTAATATTTACTCTATAGGTATCTTCTTTATTCGGGTTCCATTGGTTGTAGCTTTGCTCTTCTTTTAAATAAAGAAGTACAATTAATAAACCAGCCAAACCTAAGGTTAAACCACTAATATTTATAAAAGTGTTTAACCAGTTTTTTTGCTGATTTCTAAAAAATATTTTAAACCAAATTTTTAACATCTATCTTAGTTTTAAGCAATTATTTAACTAAAACATCTACTTTATGGTCATTCACTTTTTCTGAGATAATTTCACCGTCTTTTAATGTGATAATTCTAGATGAAAATTGGGCATCATAAGAAGAGTGAGTAACCATAATAATTGTAGCTCCTGTTGCATGCAATTCTGTTAGTAATTCCATTACATCATTTCCACTTTTACTATCTAAATTTCCTGTTGGCTCATCGGCTAATATCAACTTTGGATTGGTTACTAAAGCTCTAGCAACAGCAACTCTCTGTTGTTGTCCTCCAGAAAGTTGTAACGGAAAGTGTTTAGCTCTGTGTGCAATTCCGATTCTCTCTAAGATATCTTTTACACGTTGCTTTCTTTCTGATGCTTTTACATTGTTATAAATTAATGGTAACTCTACATTTTCAAATACAGTAAGTTCATCAATTAGATTAAAATTTTGAAATACAAAACCTATATTTTCTTTACGCAGCCCTGCTCTTTCTTTTTCATTAAATCCAGCTACTTCTGTACCATCAAATAAATAACTTCCTTCATCTGGAGCGTCTAATAAACCTATTATATTTAATAAGGTAGATTTTCCACAACCAGAAGCTCCCATAATTGAAACAAACTCTCCTTTTGTTACCTCTAAACTTAATTTGTTTAGTGCCGTTGTTTCTACTTCTTCTGTTCTATAAACTTTTACTAATTCTTTAATTGTTATCATTTTATAAGTTTTTTTATAATTTTTAAAGCATAATTTGTTAATTCTCCATTACTATTATTATTAGCTAAAATTGCTACTCCTACTTTTTTCTGTGGAGCAATTATAACTATACTAGAACTTCCATATGTACCCCCATTATGAAAATATACAATTTCATTCTCTATAGAATAAATTCCCCAAGCTAAACCTACTTTTTGTCCCTTTTCTTTTAATTGATTAGATAAAACTGTTTTAACAACATTTTTTATACTATTTGGTGGTTGAATATGTAGTTTCAAAAATTTTAATAAATCAGACATTGTTGTTTTAATGCTACCTGAAGGACTTAATTTTTCTAACTGAATTAGAGGCATTACTTTCAGTTTTCTATGAGGTATTGCAATGTTAGTTAAGTCTTTTTCACTTAAACTTAAAAATGTTGATTTAAGATTTTGATTTTGGTTAATATATTTTTTGAATAAATCTTTAAACGTTGTTTTTTGAGATGAAGCTAGTACAAGTCCTAAAACACCAATTCCAAAATTTGAGTATCTGATTTTTCCATAATTATTCAATGTATCTGTGTCTTTTAAGACTGACATCATAAAATCTTCTGTAAATACCCCATAAGGATTGTTTTCATCAAAACCATCTAACTTTATTAAACTCTTCGTGTTATCAAAACTAGGAAGGCCAGATGTATGAGTAGCTAAATCTATTAATTTAATCCGTGAAGCCCATTTTTTACCTTTCGTTATACTTTCAGGTAAGTATTTTGATAATAAATCACAACGATTTATCTTTTTTTCTTTTTCAAGAACAGCAAAAATAAATGCTGTATAAAGCTTTGTTACTGAACCTATTTCAAAAAGAGTTGCACTATCAATATCTTTTATTTGATTTGTGTATTTACCTCCATAATAAAATTCGTTTGTCTCTCCATTTTTAATTATTCCAATACTTAACCCAGAGTTGGTTGACTCTATAAAATGTATTTTAGCAATACTATCTATTTTAATTTTTAAATTCTGAGAAAAACTTATCTGAATGCATAAAAACAGTAATAGTACTTGCCCTTTTATTATTTTATCAATTTTTAATCTATTTATCATTTTTTTCTTAAATATCTATTTAATACTTACCTTTTTTACAACTCATCCATTTTCTACAAAAATTCCTACTTCTTCTGTTCTATAAACTTTTACTAATTCTTTAATTGTTATCATTGTTGTATGTCTTTTATACTAGCTTAACATGGCTGTATAAAGTTCATGTATTGTAATGGATGGATTCTGCTTATACAAGCTTAACATTTTTCTATTAAACTCTTTAAACTTATAAAAACCTCTATAGTTTGCCATTAGTTCTTCCATTTTCGGCAAAAACTTAGCGACTTCTTTTGCAGGATAATTATCCGATATGTACAGAGAATACAAAGCAAATGTCATGTATTCGTTAAAAATCATATACGGACTATTGTAATTGCTACTCGCCTCACCCTTTTGCCAATCTTTAAGTGTTGCAAATCGAGCATCTATCTTGTCTAAAAACTTATCAGAAACTGGATTTACATAATTGTGATCTATTTCTGTAAACAAGACTCTACTGGCTTCTAATATATTCTGAATAGTAGAAATTTTTTCATTCTTTTCTGCTTTGGCTACAAACATTATCGTTTGTTTAAATCCGTTATCTTCAAATCTTTGTGCAGCATGTGACCCAAATACTAATGGAGAAAAATAAACGGTAAAATTATCATAACTAAAATCGAATTTACTTTCCAACCATTCTCTCATGGTATGAATTGGATTTAACTCTGAATAAGTTTTAATTAGTGAATTGTAATACGGTTGCTCTTTTTTGTAAAAAGCTCTAAAATTAGACACTCTGGCAAAATCTGCCATTAGCAAGCTATCTTTCATCGCATTAAAATCACTCCATCCATAAGCCATATCTCTAATATTTCCATTGTTTTTTACTGTACCATTATTATCAAAATTAAAAGCACAAGCATTCATCTTCAATCGATAATAATAACGATAGCTTTCATTAGAAAAAATAGAATCGTTAATGCTTTCTATATAACGCAAGCCACTAATGTATTTCTGAATGGTATCTATCATCGGATGGTTTTTATATGGCTTAAAATACTCTTGAATTCGTTGAAAATACTCCGTAGAAGAATCTATCATGTTTCTATCTTTCTTAGCATCTTTATGTAAAGCAACAAGTACATTAACCAACTCACTAACTTCTGGTATCTCTACAGTAGTTTTTCCTTTGTGCTTTTGTATATATGCTTTGGTAAAATTTAATATGGGTTTTATTCCTTTAATTCTTGTCCTAGCTTTTTGCTGATTTGCTTTTACAATATCAAAATCTACTTCTTCACCTCTTTTTATAAAAAAACGAATGTTCTTTTCTCCTTCAGAAAACTCTACTTCAGTAATTTCTTTTTTACACTCTACTTCTATTAAATCTAAAGGAACTTCTGGATCTACATACCATTTTTCAGAAATCAATTTTCCATTTTCTTTGATAGTAACATAATCTCCAGTGATAAAGAATTCCTTTTTTTCTTGCTTTGCACAGCTTACAAAAGCAATGATTAGTACCAAAAATAATTGACTATAAGTTTTCATTTACTCTTATTTAATCATTAATATTTACTTCTTCTACAGTGTCAAAATCGTCATAACTAGAGGTAATTACTCGATCTCCAATTTGTAAACCATCCAATACTTCGTAATAAAATGGGTTTTCTCTTCCAATTTTAATATTTCTCTTTACCGCTTTGTTATCAGATGACAAAACAAAAGCCCATTTACCACTTGTGCTTTGGTAAAACATTCCCTTCGGAATCATAATCGCTTCTCTATCTCCAGACAAATAAATTTTACTATTTAAAGACATTCCTCTTCTTATTTCAGAAGGAACTGTTCCTTTATCAAATTTTAACTCTATTAAAAACTGTCCATTTTCAATTTCTGGATGAATCTTTGTTAGTTTTATAGGCATTTTTTTATCTCCAACAGCTACAGAACCAGACAAACCTTCTCTTAATTTAGAACCATAAAACTCATCAACTTTAGCTACCAATTTATAACCATCTAGTACATCAATTTTACCAATCGGTTCTCCTTGGTTGTAGTTTTTACCTAATACAGGATTAAATGAAGATAGCATTCCATCTGTTGGTGCTTTTACGGTAAAATTTTCTTTGTTTTTACGTAGTAGTTCTAAACTTTTTTCCATGTTTGTTAAAGAAGAATTAATTCTAGATAATTGTACATCTCTACTTTTCTTTTCTTCAAAAACACTTTTCTTAATTACATTACTTCTTTTCTTTTGAAAAGTATATTCTTGAGCTGTTTTTTGATAATCATTTCTAGCAATTACATCTCTAGTATACATGGTAGAATCTAACTTAAATTGCCTTTTAGCATTTTTAAAATCGTTGTTGATACTTAACAATTGTTGATCTAATACCAACTGCTGATTTTTAATACTCACTCTTAAGCTTCTTAAATTATTTATCTGTTCAATCATTGCAGTTTCTTGTGTTAAATAATTTAATTCTGCATTAGGATTGTATACTTTTAATAATGGTGTTCCTTTCTTTACAATTTGTCCGCTTTCTACAAAAATTTCTGCTAAAGAACCTCCTTGAATCACATTAATTAAGATAGAAGTTTTTGGCTCTACAAAACTGTTTACCAATAAAACATCTTCAAAATTCCCTTTCACAACTTTTTGAATTTTTAAATCGGTTTTTGAAATATTAATTTGCTTCTTTCTTGTAAAGTTTGATAGAATAAAGCCTAAAACAATAATAGCTGGAATTGCCCATGTCAATAACTTTTTAGTCTTTGTAGTACTTTTTCTTTTTATTTGTTTGTCCATTACTAATGATTTCGTTTGGCATAGTAAATACCACAAATATGCCATCAAAAAACTATTCTATAAACAACTGACACACTGACACTTAGCATTAAAACAGTAATTTTTAACTGTTCGTTTTTGAACATATTTTTGTTCATATTCAAACAAAATGGTAATTATGTAGCATGAGAAAAAAAGAAGCCACCATATTAATTGTTGATGACGACGATGATATTTTATTTTCTGCCAGAATAAGTTTAAAGAAGTACTTTACAACGATCATCACAGAGAACAATCCTAAAAAAATACACAATCACTTGACAAAAAATACGATTGATGTTGCTTTGTTAGACATGAATTATAGAATTGGTTTTGAAGATGGTAAAGAAGGATTGTATTGGCTTAAACAAATTAAAGAGATCAACCCAGAAACTACAGTGATATTAATGACTGCTTTTGGAAGTGTTAATTTAGCTGTTGAAGCCATTAAACAAGGTGCAACTGACTTTATTTTAAAACCTTGGAATACCGAAAAGCTTTATGGTGTAGTGAATGCGGGAATAGAATTGGCAAGATCTAAACGAAAAAACACGCAGTTAGCTACTATACAAAAACAACAAGACAAAGATTTTCATCAACAAACAGAACATATTATAGGAAACTCTTTAAGTATGCAATCTGCAATAAAGTTGGTCCACAAAGTTGCTCCAACAGATGCTAACGTACTTATTTTAGGAGAAAATGGAACCGGAAAATATGTATTTGCAAAAGAAATTCACTTACAATCCAAACGAAAAAACAATCCGTTTATCCATGTTGATTTAGGTTCTTTGAATGAAAATCTTTTTGAAAGTGAGCTTTTTGGATATGTAAAAGGAGCTTTTACGGATGCTCAAAAAGACACTTTAGGTAGGTTTGAATTGGCAAAAGGAGGTACTATCTTTTTAGATGAGATTGGTAACTTACCTTTGCATTTACAATCTAAACTGTTAACTGTAATTCAAAATCGTAAAATTACCAGATTAGGAGAAGGTAAAGAACGAGAAATTGATGCTCGTATCATTTGTGCTACCAATGCTCCTATTCATAAAATGGTAGAAGAACAAAACTTTAGGCAAGATTTACTTTTTAGAATTAATACGATTGAGCTAACTTTACCTCCATTAAGAGAGCGAAAGGAAGATATTTCATTATTAGCAAATCACTTTTTAAAGAAGCTATCACAGAAGTACAGAAAAAGGGCATTGGAATTTACTGCGGATGCACTTTCTGCCATGAAAGATTATCATTGGCCAGGTAATATTAGAGAAATTGAACATCTAGTAGAACGTGCTGTTATTATATCTGACAATGAAAAAATAGAAACTTCTGATTTGCATTTTTCTACTAAAAAAGCAGCTGTAGATAGTGTTGCTAATTTAAATATTGAAGAAACAGAGAAAACCCTTATTCAACAAGCCATGCAAAAACATCAAGGAAATATTTCTAGAGCGGCTAAAGATTTAGGGTTAACAAGAGCTGCTTTGTATAGAAGATTAGAAAAGCATCAATTATAAAATGGGAAAACCTCAATACATAGAAATAATTATTAGATTGCTTTTAGTAATATTAAATGGAACTATTGTTTTTTATAGCTTCACAAATGACTACTATGTAAATTCTCTCGGTTTTTTCTTATTACTTGCTTTTCAAATATACTTGTTTATCGACTTTATAAAAAGGCTATTTCACGATATTGAAAAATCGATTGATTGCTTATTATACAATGATTATTCCAATACTATTTCTAAAGAAAAAAGAAAAAATCCTTTGCACAATAAAACCGCTTTACTTTTAGAAAAACACAGAAAACAAAACCTATTAAAAACTTCTGAACAGTTAATTTTTACAAATATTATTGAAAGTTTAAGCATTGGAATTTTAATTTTAAGAAAAGGAGTTGATAATGAAATTGCTGTATTTCAAATCAACAAAGCATTTACAGATTTTCTAAAGATTCCGAAATACCATAACTGGAACTTATTGCAAGATAAAATTGGCGGACTTACGGAGTTTGTCAATCAATGGAAAAAAATTAGACATACCATTTCTTTAAGTGTCAATGACGAGACAGAAACTTTTTTTATCAAAACTTCTGTAACCCAAACCAACCAATTTGAATATTTGATCATTTCTTTAGAAACCATTCAGCAATTAATTGATAAAAAAGAAAAAGAAGCTTGGTACAAACTAATGAATGTAATGTCTCATGAAATTATCAACACCATTACTCCTATTAGTAGTTTAGCAGAAAACTTAGATTCATTAATACAAGACACTACTGTAAATGAAGATACTTTTGACGAACTATCTGAAGGTTTACAAATCATTAAAAAGAGATCGCATCATTTAACCTCTTTTGTTGATACTTACAGAAAATTAGCTGAATTGCCTTTGCCAAATAAAGAAGAATTAAACTTAAATGCTATTATTAAAGCAACATTAAATTTATTTAAACAAGAGTTTTCTTCTAAGAATATTGCCATTGTTTTTCATCCAGAAAACAACATACTAATCAATGCTGATAGGCAACAGTTAGAGCAAATACTTATCAATCTTATTTCAAATTGTATATATGCTGTTGAAACAGTTAGTAATCCTACAATTTCGATAACAACTAAAGAAATAAACAATCGTGTTCATATAGAAATTATTGACAACGGAATTGGAATTTCAGAAAAAATTAAAGACAATATTTTTGTTCCTTATTTTACTACCAGAAAAAACGGATCTGGTATTGGATTAACCTTAACCAAAAGTATTGTTGAAGCACATAAAGGAATAATCAACTTTAAGTCGACTCCAGGAAATACTTCATTTGTTATCACATTTATTAATTAAACTGTAACAATCTTAAAAACTTTTGGTCTTTAGGATAGATATAAGAATTAATGAACAATATATTTCAGAAAGTTATCTGAATAGCAAAACTTTAATAAATGAAAAAAACAACCACACTTGCCGCATTATTCATCTGTTTATTTTTAAGTTTAAACAGTACTGCTCAAAAGAGAGTTAAAGCTTCTAAAATTATGAACGATATCAAGAATGGAAAAGATATTGTTTATAAAAATGCTACCATTGTTGGAGTGTTAGATCTGACATTTATGGATGAAAAAGCAGAAAAACTACCAAAAAGAAAGAGAAGATGGTGGAATAACGGAAACTCTAATAATAAAATAGAAGAGCAAATTAAACAAGAAATTTCTTTTACCAACTGTACTTTTGAAGACAATGTTTTTGCCTACTTTCATGATGAAGATACGCAATATACTTTTGTAGCTAATTTTGAAGATGATGTAGTTTTTAAGAACTGTACTTTTAAAGAAATGGCTTTATTTAAATATTCTCATTTTGAAGAAAAAGCAGATTTTTCTGGAGCTAATTTTAATAGAGAGAATACTTTTAAATATGCACAATTTAAAGGCGATGTAGATTTTGCCAATACAACTTACAACCAATCTTCTACTTTTAAGTATGCATTCTTTAGAAATAATGTAAGCTTTGCGAATGCTGTTTTTAAAGAAACCGCAACCTTCAAGTATGCGCAATTTAAAGACGGCGTTTCTTTTAATAAAACACGTTTTGAAGAAGATTTAAATATCAAATACACCAAAGTTCGTGGAGATTTTAATATCCAAGGAATGCATGTAGAATATAGTGTAGATGCTAAGTACACTAAAATAAACGGTAAAAGCTTTAGTTACCACTAAATAAAAAAACAGGTATAAATACCTATTGTTCAAATTTCTCTTCAATAGTACCTTGCGTGCAGCTAGAATTGTAATATTGAAAAGGAAAGAGAAATTATGAACAAGTAAGATTAGGGGCTTACTTATTCTATACAACTGGCTTTGGTTACTAAAGCCAGTTATTTTTCTCAAGTTCTTTATTAAGATAAAATCATAATTAAATGATTTAAAAAGCATTAACTTTTTAGTTAATGCTTTTTTATTATATTGTCCTACCCGAACATTACTTTTATGACGCTGCAACCTACCCGATTATTTGATTTTATTTATTACCAACAACAGTTTTTTTCACAAGAAAAATGCTACAACTATAAAAAAAATGAAAAGTGGGAATCTATTAGTACCAAGAACTTTATCAAACTATCTAATCAAGTAAGTAGAGCTTTATTAGCATTGGGACTTCAAAAGAACGATAAAGTGGCAGTTATCAGTACAACGAATAGATACGAATGGCACGCATTAGATATTGGATTACTACAGATTGGTGTACAAAATATACCATTATACCCTACTCTTTCTGAAAATGACTATGCTTATATTTTAAATCATTCTGATGCAAAATATTGTTTTGTTTCTGATCAAGAATTATTAAATAAAGTTAAAGCTGTAGAAAGTAAAACACAATTAAAAGGTGTGTATACTTTTGATGAGATTGATGAGGAAACCAACTGGAATACATTTTTAAATCTTGGTAAACCTGAAGAAAATCAATCAAAAGTAAATGAACTTAAAGAAGCTGTTAGTGAGGATGATTTAGCAACTATTATTTATACTTCTGGAACAACAGGTACTCCAAAAGGTGTTATGTTATCTCATAAAAACATTGTGCAAAACACTTTAGTTAGTGCAGCTGCTTTAGATTTAACAGGTAATAATTACAGAGTAGTTTCCTATTTACCTATCAACCATATTTTTGAACGCTTTGCTTCTTACTATTACCATTTTATGGGTTTTGAAGTATACTTTGCTGAATCTATAGAAAAACTGGGTGAGAATTTAAAAGAGATTCAACCCCATTTTATGCCTGTTGTACCTCGACTATTAGAAAAAGTATTTGATAAAATTATTGCCAAAGGAAATGAATTAACCGGACTCAAAAAAGGCTTATTCTTTTGGGCTGTTCAATTAGGTGAAAATTACAAACCATACAATCAAAATAGTATTGGATATCGTTTGCAATTAAAATTTATGGTTTCTGGTAGTGCTCCATTACAAGAACGACTAATTCGAATTTTTACAGCAGCCGGAATGCCAATTTATGAAGGCTATGGTATGACAGAAACTTCTCCTGGTGTTTCTATAAATGACTTAAGAAATAATGGTTTAAAAGTAGGCACTGTTGGTAAACCTTTAAAAGATATTGATGTAAAAATTGCTGATGACGGAGAAATCTTAGTGAAAGGTAGTAACGTAATGTTAGGTTATTATAAAGACGAAGCACTGACTCAAAAAACAATCATTGATGGGTATTTACATACAGGAGATATTGGTATGATAGATAAAGATGGTTTTCTAAAAATTACCGACCGTAAAAAAGAAATCTTTAAAACTTCTGGAGGAAAATATATTGCACCTGCTGTCTTAGAAAGTGAATTAAAACAATCTCGATTTATAGAGCAAGTAATGGTTATTGGCGAAAGTGAAAAAATGCCAGCCGCAATCATTCAGGTAAATTTTGATTTTGTACATGAATGGGCAAAAAGGCACGATCATATTATCAAAGATGTAACAAGTGACTTAAAACTAATCTTTAGAGTTCAAAAGGAGATTGATGTTTACAATCGCAATTTTGGGAGTTGGGAACAAATAAAAAAGTTTGAAATTACTCCAGACGAATGGACAATTGATGCTGGACATTTAACTCCGACTATGAAAATGAGACGAAAAGTTATTAAAGAAAAGTACCAAGATTTGTTTTACAAAATCTATAACTCCTAGTATTTTAAGTACTTAAATCTTACTTGCAAAATCAACTGATTTTTTATACTTTGCATGTCTTCAAATAAATTTTTATGTCTGCAAATATCACGCGATTATTCGAGTTCCCATACTATCAGTTAAATAACTATCCTTTAGATAAATCTTTAACTTCTTTTAAAGATGGTAAATGGAATTCTCTTTCTACTCAAGAATATGTAAATCAAGCCAACCAAATTAGTAGAGGTTTACTACGATTGGGAATAAAAAAGAACGATAAAATTGCGGTTATTTCTACCACAAATAGAACAGAATGGAATGTTATTGATATTGGAATATTGCAATTAGGAGCACAAAATGTTCCTATTTATCCTACAATTTCTAAAGAAGATTATGAATATGTATTAAATCATTCTGAAGCGACTTATTGCTTTGTTTCTGATGAAGATATATTAGAAAAACTAAATCAGATTAAAGGCAATACGCAACTAAAAGAAGTGTATACTTTTGATCAGATTGAGGGTGAACATAATTGGCAAGAAGTATTGGAGTTAGGTAAAGATGATAGCAATCAAGAAGAAGTAGAAAAATGCAAAGAAGCTGTAGATACCGATGATTTAGCAACCTTAATTTATACATCTGGAACTACTGGAAAACCTAAAGGTGTAATGCTTTCTCATAAAAACATTGTTTCTAATGTACTTTCAAGTGAAAAAAGAGTGCCATTAATTTTTGGAGAAACCAAAGCACTGAGTTTTTTACCTGTTTGTCATATTTTTGAAAGAATGATCTTATATCTATACCAATTTTGTGGTGTAGAAATTCACTTTGCTGAATCTATAGAAAAAATGAGTGACAACTTAAAAGAAGTTAAACCTCATGTAATGACTGCTGTTCCTAGACTCTATGAAAAAGTATTTGATAAAATCTATGCAAGAGGTGCAGATTTAAAAGGGATAAAACAAAAGTTATTTTACTGGGCAATTAACGTTGGCTTACAATACGAACCTTATGGAGCTAATGGTTGGTGGTATGAAAAAAAGTTAGGATTGGCTCGTAAACTAATCTTCTCAAAAATAAAAGATGGATTAGGAGGTCAATTAGACTTAATGGTTTCTGGTAGTGCTGCATTACAACCAAGACTAACACGCTTTTTTGCCGCTGCAGAAATGCCAATTATGGAAGGTTATGGATTGACAGAAACTTCTCCTGTAATTGCAGTAAATGATCAAAGAGATGGCGGATTTAGAATAGGAACTGTAGGTAGAATTATTGAAGGTGTAGAAGTAAAAATCGCTGAAGACGGAGAAATTTTAGTCAAAGGACCAAATATTTTAAAAGGCTATTATAAAGATCCAGAAAAATCTGCAAGTGTTATGACGGGAGATTATTTCCATACAGGAGATATTGGTGAAGTTTCTAAAGATGGTTTCTTAAAAATTACCGATCGTAAAAAAGAAATGTTTAAAACTTCTGGAGGAAAATACGTTGCTCCTGCCCTAATAGAAAACGAATTAAAACAATCTCGTTTTATAGAACAAGCTATGGTTGTTGGTGAAAATGAAAAGATGCCAGCCGCTATCATTCAGCCTAATTTTGAATTTTTAAGAGAATGGGCAGAAAGACATGATTTGCACTTTAATTCTAATCAAGAAATTGCTACAAGTGAACGTGTCATTAAAAGAATTGAAGAAGAAGTAATGGATTGTAATAAGAAATTTGGAAAATGGGAAACTATTAAAAAGTTTGAATTAACTCCAGATGAATGGTCTATTGATGGTGGTCATTTAACACCAACCATGAAAATGAAAAGAAAAGTAATTCGTGAAATCTATAAAGATTTGTACGAAAAAATATACAGAGGTTAAATCGTGATATAAAAATAAATACAACTCAAAGCTCCTATTTTAGGGGCTTTTATTGTTTTTTTGAAAAAAATATTTTTAGAATGTAACCTTTTAAATATTCTCTGGTCTTCAATATAACTAACAAACAAAAACGTCAGCTTGAAACAACTAACAGACGAAGAATTAATGCATAAGGTAGCCTCTGGTAATTTAGATGCAATGCGGTATATTTTTGACCGATATCATGTGCGTATTTATAATTTCTATTATCAAATGATAAAGGACGTTGCTGTTTGTGAAGATTTGACACAGAATGTTTTTTTAAAAGCAATTAAATATAAACATTCATACAAAGGAGGGAAATTTGTCTCTTGGATTTTTAAGATTGCACGTAATTTGTTTTACGATCATTATCAAGAACAAAAAAAGACACAATCCTTTGAAGATATAGATGAAGTTACAAGTTCTATAGATGATTCATCCATAGAAAAACAAGAAGAAGTAAATCATCTAATGAGGGTCTTAAATAGTTTAAACGAAAAAGACAAAGAACTCATTGTAATGAATCGAATAGACGGAATTAAATACGAGCAAATTGCCGAAATTATAGGTAGTAATACCATAGCCGTTAAAACAAGAATTCATCGAATAGTAAAGAAGTTAAGAACCAATTATTTTGAAACATTAGCCTAATGAATTGTAACGTAGTAGAAAATAAACTGGTAGATTATATAGATGGTCTTTTAACTGAGAAAGAAACCATCAACATAAAAGAACACATTGCTTCTTGTGAAAGTTGTAAAAAAGCATATACAGAAACTGTTGCTCTATTAAGTGCTTTTTCTCATCAGCCTGTAGCTCAACCATCAGAAGACTTGAAAGATACTTTTGAGCTCTTGTTAACACAAGAAAAATTAGCGCAATCTAAAGTTGTACAATTACAACCTAAGAAAAATAAGTCCTACAAAAGTATGTTACAAATTGCTGCTAGTATTGCCCTTTTATTTACTGGATATTTAATTGGAGGTTACCAAGAAAGTAGGCAAACAGAAATACAATTAGCTAAGCATCAAAAAGAACAACAAGAAATAAAAGAAAATATGATGCTAGCGATGATAGATAATACATCGCCAAGCACACGAATTAAAGCAGTAAATTATTCAGAACAACTCACAAGTCCTGATATCAAAATTTTAGAAGCATTAATTGATAGAATGAAACGTGATTCTAACAGTAATGTACGCTTATCTGCAGTAGAAGCGCTCTCTAAATTTATTGACTCAGAACTTGTAAAAACCGCTCTAATAGAAGTTTTAGCCATAGAGAAAAATCCAAGTATTCAGATTGAAGTAATACAAATACTGGTACAAATTCAGGAAAAAAGAGCTCTTGAGCCAATACAAAAAATATTGGATCAACCTGAAATACCAGACTATTTGAAAACTCAAGCAAGTATTGGAATTTCAAAATTAACAACAAGTATTTAGAAAAAATAAAACCATGAAAACATTAAAATTAACCTTCGTTCTTTGCTTATGCATTCTTAGCGCACAAGCTCAAAAAGCATACAAACACTCACTTGCTGGTATTAAACTGGTAAAAATATACACCAATACTACTGTAAATTTAAGTGTAGGAAACACCAACGAATTACAAATTAGAAGTAATAAAGGAAATAATTCTAATAAGAATAGAAATGATAAAGCCAAAGGTTTAAAAGCATTGTACGCTGATGGCAGTGATAATACAGGAATGGGTATTGAAATAACCAAAGATGGAAGTACATTAATTGTAAAAGATTTAGAATCTTTCATGAAACGTAGCGGATTTAAAATGAAAGTTGCTAAAAATGTACAAGTCTATTTAAACTGTGGTAATTTAGGAGGTGCAAAAATTAATGGTATTACCTCAGAAATTGAAGTAAAAACAAATACTGGTGATATAGATTTAGTAAACATTACTGGACCTGCAACTGCTCGTACAAACACAGGAAATGTAAACGTAAAATTTTCATCAGTTAACCAATCTAATCCAATTTCCTTAAGTACAGCTACCGGAGACATTGATGTTAGTTTACCTAGTAGTACCAAAGCTAATCTGTCTTTAAAATCTACCTTAGGTAGTGTGTATACCGACTTTGATATAAAAGTGAAGAAAAGTAAAGGATTAAGTCCGATTGGAAACCCAAGAAAAATCAACACTAAAATTAATAATGGTGGCGTATTGATCTCATTAAAATCTTCTACTGGAAATATTTACTTAAGAAAAAAATAATTACAAAAACATACAAATTTCTCAATGCTTTGGAAGTCTATAACTTTCGAAGCTTAGAAGAGAACTGTCTAAAATCAATCTAAATATCATGAAAAAAATCATTCAATTCGCGTTTATTTTACTAGTAAGTATTACTGTAAATGCTCAACGTAAAGTAGAAAAATCGGTACGAGTTTCTAACAATCAAGAGTTATTTGTTCACTTTAAATTTGCTCAAAAGATTGAAGTGAAACAATGGAATCAAAACAAATTTGAAGTAAGAGCCACTGTGAATCTTAATAACGGAGAAGGCAACAAACACTTTAGCCTAAAAACTTCTGAAAGTGATGGTGTAGTAAAAATCTATTCTGACTTTGGCGATTATTTTAAAAGAAAAAGAAGTTGGAATAATAACTTCAATACTGAATTAAACTATGTGGTTTATGTACCAAAAAATGCCAACTTAGAAGTAAAAAGTATTTCTGGTAGTTTACAAGCAGATTCTTTTAATGGTGACTTAACTACCAACTTAATTTCAGGTAATATTACAATTAAAAAATACAATGGTAAGTTGCATTTAAAAACCATTAGTGGAGATGTAGATGTTGCCGTAAGAAAAGCCAAAATCAATGCAAAAACAGTAACAGGAACTATCTATTCTGATTTAAATATTGATACAAAATATCACCAAAACAAATCGTATGGAAGTAAAATTAAAGGTACAGTAAATAACGGAGATACACCGTTATATTTATCTACTATATCTGGAAATATCTATATGCGTAAAGTAAAATAACAACTTCATTATATCTATTTTTTTAATGGCTATTGACTTTTTTCAATAGCCATTATTGTTATGAGGCAACCCTATGAAATAAATCAACGTCTACCTAAAAAACATCTTATGAACTTTAAACTATCAACCTTAATAATTGTTGTTTCACTCCTATTCTTTTCATGTAAAAAAGAAACACAACAATCTAAAGATATTGTACAAGTAGAATATCCAGAAACTTATGAACTGTCAAACATTATTTTGGCACTCACAGAATATGGAAAAAAAGATAAGTGGGAAGTAAGACAAAACTTTGATTACTATAACAAAGTACAAGAATACTTTAAGCCATTTAGCAATCATCCATTATTAGATTCTGTTAATTATTCAAGAAAAAAATGGATGGAGTTATTAAGTTTTCGTTCAGATGCTTATGCATTTTCTTTTGATAAAAACAATCAATTGAAAAGAGATTATGAGTTTTATGCCAATCCTGGAGTTGCTCCTTTTGACAAACATTTAGATTTAATTAATGATTTTGTAAAAGTGACAAATTTTAGGTCTTTTTATTCCCAACATAAAGATTATCGTAACAAGATGCGTAAAACCTATAAGAAAACACAATATTTACCAGAAATGAAAGCTTTTTTAGAAGCAGAGTTTGGAAAACAAATTGCATCGGACAAAGCTTATAAAGTTATTCTTTCTCCTTTTGTATATAGAATGAATTGTCATAGAGAAATTGATTCTCTAACTGTTGCTGATTTTATTACAGTGCCAGATTATGTCGTTTCTGATACCATCGAAGCCAATGCTAAAAATATAGCAACTTCTATTCATAATCTTTTTACAGAAATGGATCATGGATATGTAAATCCAACTACTAAAAAAATTGATAGCTTAATTACTCAAAAGTTTGATGAAAATATTTGGAACGATAAAAGCGGTTATGAAAATAGTGGAAATGCTGTTTTTAATGAATACATGACTTGGGCAGTTTATGATATTTTTCTTCAAAAATATTTTCCAGAATATACTAAACAAGCTGGTTTAAACTGGAGTTTTCAAAACGATAGTAGAGGTTTTCAATATGCTCAATTGTTTACACAAAAGCTATTGGAATTGTATAATAACAAAAAACCTAATCAAACAATTGTCGACTTGTATCCTGCTATGTTAGATTGGACTTCGAGTATTCAATCTCAATTATCTAAACCAACTGTTCTCACTCCAAAAGAGCAAATGAATGTCTCTTTTTCTGATAAGACTCCAATTCGCATTACTTTCTCTGAAGCAATGAAACCTGTAGAAGAATTTAGCATCATTGTACAAGATACCAACGGTAATCAAACAGTAAAAGAAATCACTGCAAGCAAAAACCAATTAACCTGGGAGAAAAAAAATACAGAAGTTTCCTTCATACTAGAGTTACCAACTACTCAAAATGAATACTATTTAATTCTAAATTGGTGGAAAACAAAAAGACCTTTATACAGTGAAAAAGAAGCATTGCTAAAAAGTGGTACTTACTTTAAAGTTTCTAATAAATAAGACCATGTAATTTATAGTTTACTATATAAAACCAAGAATAAACAAGCAGAAAATAATTTATTTTCTGCTTGTTAGTTATACAAGTCCCCATTTAAATATCTTAATCCTGAATCAATAATTACTGTGACCACTTTTTTACCTGGGCCAATTTCTTTGGCTCTTTGTATAGCAGCCCAAACATTTGCTCCAGAAGTTGTGCCACCAAAAATCCCTTCTTTTTTTGCCAGTTCATTTGCCATAAAATAAGCATCTTCATCTTTAACAGAAATTACATCATCAATTAAATCATGTCTCAATATTGTTGGTTTAAAAGAAAGTCCAATACCTTCTAATCTGTGTTTTCCGCTGGTATCTCCACCTGAAATGTTCCTAACATAATAAGGTTCACAGGCAGTAACTCTAAGTGAAGGGTTTGCTTCTTTTAAAATTTCTACATTTCCAGAAATACATCCACCTGTTCCAGCGACAGCAACAAACTCGTCAATATCAGTTCCTAGTGTTGCTAAAATTTCTTTTCCCATTTCATGATAACCCAATTTATTATCCATATTGTGTATCTGATTTGGCCAAAACACATTGGGTTCATGAATTAACTCTTTGGTTCTTGCAATCATTCTATCAATTACATCAGCTGTTAATATTCCATTTGCTGCGTGTATTATTTCTACCGTAGCACCAAAAGCTCTCATGGTTTGAAGCTTCTCTTCCGAAAAACCGTTTGAAGAAACAAAATGCGCTTTATAACCTTTCATTGCACAAATCATGGCTAATGAACTTCCAGTACTTCCTCCAGTATACTCTACAATTTTTCCTCCAGGTTTAAGTTCTCCTCTACGCTCTGCTCCTTCTATCATAGAAAGTGCCATACGATCTTTCATACTTCCAGTTGGGTTAGCACCTTCAAATTTCACATAAACATCTGCGCAACTTTCATCAGTAAGCCTACTCAATTTTAATAATGGGGTTTTTCCTATGTTATTCATGCTCATAAATTTTTATTGCTCGTTTATCAAAACTCAATCTAGTATATTCTTGTTCTAGTTTCTCGAGTGATTCCATAAAGTACTCATTGTTTTTTAGTAATTCTTGCACTGCGAGTTGCCCTGCATTCCATACTTTTTCAAATACTGGCATTTTAACTTTAGCCATTTTAGATAGTTCGATCATTTTTTTTCTACTATCATTAGCATTTGCTGTAATCGTTACATAGTTCATTTGTTGCATTTTCTTTATCATTTTTGTGACAGCAGGTTTTGATAAGTTTAAGGCTTGTGCTAGTTCTAACATAGATACTGCTCCTCTTTCTTTCAAAATTAGCAATACCAAATGCCAACTTGGTTCAATATCAATATGAACATATTTGTAATATTCTTTAATACTGTAAAAAAGAGATTCGCTTAAGCGTTTAATCCTTGCAGTAACTCCTAAATATTCTAACTCTCTTAAATAATCTGTATCCATAACTTACTTTTGTTAATCGTTTACAAAGTTATAAAATTTTAGTTAACCAGTTAACTTTATGTATAAAATTAAGAAATGTAAACTTTACGTTAAGTTTAAAAACGAAGTTGAGAATATTAAAATAATTACTATATTTGCACAGAATTTAATTACAAGGATTTAATTCTTGTACCCCTTCATAATTAAGATAATAGCCCCAATTATCGAACGGTGAATTCCCCTTTAATTCATCATGTTTTACTACCCCAAAACTAAATAAGATATAATACAATGTAAGTTCGTATTTATATTTTAAAAAATTATGAAAAGAGTCATACTAATGACCTGCTTATTGGTTTGTTCATTATTACATGGACAAATAAAATTCTCGCATGAAAGAGAAATTAAAGGGAAAGAAAACTACAATCACTATGAATTAGATTTTTTTAACTTCACAGACAAGCTACGCCTATCTGGAACATTAATTAGCCCTAAAAAAGATTATACAAAAATTGTAATCATTGTGCCTGGGTCTGGGAAAGATACACGTTATGCACATTATAAATTAGCTACTTCATTTTTAAAAAATAACATTGCTGTTTATCGTTTTGATGAACGTGGTGTTGGTAAATCTCAAGGAAATTATACTTCTGCAATAGATCGCTTAACAGACGATATTTCTTATTGTATCAAACATCTAAAATCGTTACCTGCACTTAAAGATAAAGAAATTGGTTTGCTAGGTCATAGTCTTGGTGGTATGGCAGCATCTATTGCTACAAAGAATAGTTTTTCTTCTACTACACCTGTAGATTTTCTTATTCAGATTGCATCGCCAGTTAAGAACTTTTCAAATGCATCAAAATACCAATTAAAAACGCTTCCTCAATATCAAATTAAGAAGAAGACAACCAAAGAAACTGTTGCTTTATTAGATACATTACTTCTAATAACAAATTCAAATAAAAACATAAGTGATATCACTCTAAGAAAAAAAGGAATCAAAGCCATTGAAAAGAAAGGTTTTGATTTAAAAGATATCAAATTCTGGAGTTTCACTCATATTTCCCTCTTTAAACAAGACTATGAGGCTATTTATAAACAGCTTCAGATTCCGACTATTTACCTTATTGGTTCAAAAGATCAATACGTAAACCCTAAAACGGAGATTGGCTTGTTAAAAAAATACAATAACCCCTTAATAACGGTAAAAGTAATGAACAATTTGAATCATTATTTAACCGCAGGAGCTTTAGATGCAAATGTTATTTATAACATCGATCAAAAAGCTACCGAAACGATTATAAACTGGGTACAAAAAATTTAAATTTTAGAGATAGAAGTATAGATTTTAAGTACAAATTATAATCCATAGAGACGAACCACCGATCCTCTATAGGTGGTGTTGCTAGTTTAATCCCTACAGTGTTAGCAATTGTTTTAAGCATCGTTTTTCAGTTTTAAAAATTTTTAAAAGCCCTCAAACTGCAAACTATGATTTCGATCATTTTTTGCGCTTGAGAATAAAGATGTAACCCCTCCTAAGTGGCATCTGCTTTAACCGGCAGGTGCTTTAGGAAGGACTATAAAAATGAAAAAATAATTAGTAATCCTTAAACACAATTAATATGAAAAATGTAGTAAAATTTGTAGCAAGCTTAGTATTGATTAGCTCAATTAGCGTAAACGCACAATTAAAAAGTCAAGCTGGAGTCGGAATCACTTTAGAAATGAAACCTGTCTTACAATTAGACATTAGCTCTCCAGAACAAATCAATTTTATTTTTAAAAATAAAGAAGATTATGCCAAAGGAATCGTCAAAAAATCAGCTACGATTATTAGAGTTACCTCTACCACAAAATGGGATTTGTATGCTGTAGGTAGATCTATGGGGAAAAGTCCGAATGGAAAAACATTTTGGGATCAAGAAAAGAGTTATGCTAGTACTGTAAATTCTGTAGCTGACTTGCCTTTAAGTTTGTTAGAAATTAAACAAAGTCAGATAAATGTAGCCACTGAAGGTAGTATTGCTACGTATCCTGATTATAGTGCCAACTTCTCTACTCCTTTTAGATCTAGTGCTAGTAACAGCTTGTATGTAGCAGAAGATGGTTCTATTTCACCACCAAATAAGTTAGGGAAATACATTGCTGGGCAAAGTGGTATTTCTAACGGAGAAAGAAACGATTATATGGCTGGTGGTTCTTATGATTCTAATCATAAAAGTGCGAGTAATTTCTATTATGAAATAGATTATAGAATCTTACCTGGTTATCCTGCTATTTTTCCAAATGCCTATAGTGCCGATGCTAAAGTAGCTGAAAATATTGTAGCTAATGCCAATGCGAATACTGTTTTGGCTGGAGGTGCCGCAGGAAATGGTAACAAGAGTTTTGCTGAACCTGGAGAATATAGAATGTATGTACAGTATGTTTTATTAGAAGATCAGTAAACAATAAAAAATATCAAAAAAATTGTATAAGGAAACTTATACATAATTGTGTATTAAGGATGCATGTAATAAGGCTATCTTAGGGTAGCCTTATTTTTAAATGAGTTCTTTTTATAAACATCTCCTCTCTCCTATTTTTTCTTTTTGCTCTGAAAAGAAAAGCCTTTTTATAAGTCATCATTTACTTCTAAGCACTTTGTTCTTTTTAGAATTTATACTACATTTATCCTGCTAAAAAGGAAAAGAAATCACTACTAGATAAAAAATTGTTGTACTTCTTATCTTTTGTAAGATTTTAGTAAAAGGTTTAAATAATATCTATATTTCTTAGCATAAGAAAATAGTATACATTCAAAAAACAAATGACTTCTGAACCTAAAAAAATAAATGTATCCATTACTAATATTATTGCTGTTGCTTCTTCGATTGGAATGATTTGTTGGTTTGTTACTGACTTTTTGGGTGGTATGGTTCTCTGGGCTATTTCGTATATTTCTATAATAATTTCAATTCTTTTTCTATATGTTTTTTCATTTATTGAGACTTTAATTTCATTAATTAAAAAAAGAAAAAAAACAAGTAACATAAAATTAATTGCATATGGAATAGTACTACTTTCAATGGTAACCTTAAATCTTTATAAGTCAGAAATTTTTAAATCTGAAATTGTAATGAAAGCAATACTAAAAGATGATTTTTACCATTATATCCTAGTTTTCAGAAAAGATAATAGTG
Source organism: uncultured Polaribacter sp. (assembly GCA_947497755.1). GTDB lineage: Bacteria > Bacteroidota > Bacteroidia > Flavobacteriales > Flavobacteriaceae > Polaribacter. Next base: position 231,977 of record CANMHT010000004.1, read on the forward strand.
TTGAAAATCAAATAAATGGGTTTATGGGGTATTCAAAAACTATACATGGTAAATATAAGATTGAAGATAATTTGATAATTTTTCAACCTAAACCATATACTAATAATTTTATACCTGACACTATATTAATTGATAGAAAACAAAATGCATTATTCATTGAAAAAGATAAAAACGGAAATTTTAGAACACAAAAAGAGTGGTTAAATCATTTTAAAATCGAGAAAATACAGAATGACTTTTGCTGCATGTTAACATCTAAAGAAATAGAAAAGCAAAAAAATACTAAAAACTAAATTTGAAAAAATAGGAATTACGAAATAATATGTAGCATATAATTAATCTATATATTTAAACCAAAATTGTAAATCAAAATAACTTAATAGAATTTTATTACGTCTACCATAAAAAATTAGCGAGATGAATATTGAAAAAATAAAAAATTACAATCAAAAATTACTGGCAATACTAGGTACAATTGGCGGAATTTGCATCATTATTATTCTTATTTCATTTATATCACTTCTTATTCAAGAACATAGTAGATTTGATTATAATGAGCCAAATCCTGGCATTTTATCTGAGGAAAAAATTGAAAAACTACAAAAAGAGAATAAGCGTGAACAAGTTATTTCTTACGAAACTCCAATATTAATTGATACACTACAAACAACATATATAATTCCTGTTTCGCATAAAACCTTAAACGAAAAAGAAGATATTGATTTGGTTGGCAATCTAAATGCATTTGCAAGTTCTAAATCAAGCTTTAAAAAGAGAGATTTAAGATACTCAAAAAGAATTTATGGAGAGTTTAATAATGTTATTGTTTATAACCCAACAAAAAACACTAATAAAAAACTATTTGATAACCGAGTAAATTTTCAAAAAATAAAAACCGAATATTTCGAAAATGAAATTCTAGTTCTGATTAATGCTTCAGAAAAAGATACATTCAAAGATGGAGTCATCAACTTAAAAGATTTTAGTTCCCTTTATATCTACTCTTTTAAGGAAAAAGAGTTTAGAAGAATTGGAATTGCAGGAATGGATGTTTATAATTACAAGTTTATTAATAATAGTAAGGATTTAATTATTGAATTCGGAATTGACAAAAATAAAGATGGTTCTTATGATAATTATAATGAACCAACAATTATTAAGAAATATGACTTTAAAAAGAAACAGTTAATTGAAATTATCAATTCAAAGATTAATTCTGAATTGCAAAAAACATTAGAGGGCACAAAAAATAATTAATCTCCTTATTTTATTATGCTATGAAAATCACCAATAAAAAATACAAAAACTTACATTTAGCAAGTGTAGAGGAACGTGGAGATAATTTTGTTATTGACTTTCTCTTTTCTTCTGTTTTTGGAGTTCTTATTGCAATACTGACTTTTAAAAATTACATTACTGCTTATTTCATCTATCTAAGTGTTAGAAGCCTCTATTATTACCTTTTTGAGCTTTTGTATGGTAGAACACTAGGGAAATTTCAAACCCAAACAAAAGTTGTGAATTTTAAAGGAGGAAAACCTAGCTCAGTTCAATTACTAAAACGAAATATGAGTCGATTTATTAGTATTTTTTCTGGTGTTAACGATGATGAAAGAGCCATACACGATAACTTCTCAAATACTTTTGTAATTAAAGATACTGAACTGCAAAAAATAGAAATAAAAAAGCCTTTGAGTCTCATTTTTCATCTAGCAATCATTTGCTATTATATTTATTTTTTTGGTATAAAACCTGAACAAAATAACATTGATTATCCCTTTTTAGTTTTTTTATCAACCTATTTTATTGTCAGTATAATTAGAGGTATAAAACCTAAGATTAGTAAGTGAAAAACATATTTAAAATGAGAATAAAAAAAGAAATGATTGAGGTTTCTATATTAATAAAATACACACAGGTATTAATAATTTTCCTTGTTATATTTTCTTGTGCTAAAAAAACAACTCAAATGAAAACTCCTAAAGATGCCCATAAACAATTTACTGCATTCATAGCAAAAAAGAAATTTATTGAACAACCTTATCCTAATTATTATCCTGGAATTGGAAAAGAAAAAATAAGGCCAATCCTTACCGAAAAGATAAATCAGATTGCATTTGACTTCAAAGAAATTGCAGTAAATAGAAACCCAACTGATAAAAAGTATCTAGAAAAAATAGAAATTGGACTTTCAAGATTTAAAGACATTTATTTGGTTTTGGATACTGAAGACAGAGAAATGATTTGTACTTATATAGAAGAAATAATGGATATTGTTCACTTAAAAAGTTCTAATGGGAAGCTAAATAGATTTATGTATGGGGTTAATCCAACAGAGTTGCCAAAAGAAGAAAAATGGACTGACTCAAATGGAAATGTTTTCATTCAAAAAGGAAATGAAGTTTCAATTATACCTGCAAAAAATCGTAAAACTGGGAAAGTTCATAAAATATTTATCTTTAATGAAACTGGTAAAGATATAGGGGTTATAAGTAATCTAAAAATAAAACCAAACGAATTCAAAGTTTTTGATTTAATGGATACTGACACTCTTAAATTAGATAATGGTGTGGAATTTATGTTTGGAGAAACCTACGGACTTGAAGTTGAAGATAAAAAATCTCAAGTTAGCGGACTCGGAGGGAAGTTTTTAGTTAAATATGGAGTCCCAGATAATGCTGAATGGGCTTTTGTCATTGTTCCTAAAGGTGAAGGAGATTGAAACTCTCTCAGCATACCAAAAATCAATCAAACCAAATACAATCAACTCTAACTTATTAACAGGAGTAATTCTTTAAAATAAAAGTATATTTATCGCCTAAAATAAAGTTTAAAAAGCTTTGTTCTTATTTAAACATACACATTGTAACCCTGTAGATGAATATTAAAGCACTAAGAGAACAAAAACATCTTACTCAAGAAGAATTAGCCAACAAATCTGGGGTTTCTATAAGAACTATTCAGCGTATTGAAGCTGGGCAAGAGCCCAAAGGACATACTGCAAGAGTATTGGCTAAAGCACTTGATATTGATATAAACACATTCAATAAAAAAACTCTTGATGATAAAAATTTCTCTTTAGTTAAAATCATAAACCTCTCTTCTATTTTTGTGTGTTTTATACCGCCTTTAAATATTATACTACCAGTAATCATCATGTATTATAAAAAACAATTTAATACAACTACAAAACAAATCATATCTATTCAGATTATATGGACAATTATAACTTTTTTAATGTTTTTTATTAGTGCAACCCTAAAAAATGCCTTCTCTCTTTCTCATAGATTGCCACTTTGGATTATGATTTCTTTAATTATCATCAACATCTATATCATTCTAAAAAATGCTGCTGGCTTAGATCGCAATCAAAAGCTTACATTTAAACTCAATTTTAATTTTATTTAAAAAAACTAGTGTTTATAGGTAGTTGACGTATAATTGACAGCTTATTGGCGGGTAATTTTTAAGCATATCTATTTCGTCTTTATGGATTTTTGCAAAAAATAATAAATAAAAACCTGAAAGATGAACAAAACACATTTCTGTACGCTCCTAATTATAATTTTAACAAGTATTTTTTCTCAAGCTCAAAACAAATCTGATGCGATCAATCTTTATACTAGAATTGATACCTATCTAGCTAAAGGTGTTAAAAATGGGTTTTCTGGTGCAATTGCTGTAATGATTCAAGGAAAAACAATAATTAATAAAGGATATGGAATTGCTAATAAAAATACCAATACATTGAATAATCCAAATACTATTTTTGATATCGGTTCTAATACCAAACAATTTACTGCAACAGCCATTTTAAAATTAGCTGAATTAAAAAAACTTAAACTAACGGACTCTTTAAGTAAGTATTTTAAAAACTTACCAAAAGAGAAACAGTCAATTACCATACATCAATTATTAACACATTCTGCAGGTTTTGTAGATGCCATTGGACGTGATTTTACCAAAATTTCTCAAAAAGATTTTTTTGAAAAACTCTTTGCAAGTAAATTGCTATCAAAACCCGGAGAAAAGTATGCTTATTCAAATACAGGATATAGTATTTTAGGGCGAATTATTGAAATTGTTTCTAATCAACCTTATGAAACTTTTCTAAATAAATACCTTTTTAAACCAGCAGGAATGTATCAAACAGGATATTTATTACCTACATGGAACAAAACCCAAATTTCTCGCAGTTATAACAGAGGAATTATAGATAGTGAATCTTCTATTTTTCGTTATCAAAAACACAATAAAGTTAATTGGCACTTAAAAGCCAATGGAGGTATCAATAGTACACAAAACGACATGTTACGTTGGTTCAAAGCATTAAAAACAAATAAAATTCTATCAAAAGAATCCATAAAAAAACTCACTACTCCTTATGCTCATTTTTTAAGTGGAAAATACCATTATGCTTATGCCTATGGTTGGACAGTAAGAATGTTAGAAAATGATATTAAACGCCTAACACACAATGGCTCTAACGGCGCATATGCTCATTCACTAATTTGGTTTCCTGAAAAAGATATTCAAATTGTTTATGTTACCAATGCCAATAGTGCTAAAGTTGAATTCCTAGCTTATGATATTGCTAAAATTATTTTGGACAAAAAGTATACTCCACAGCCAATTGTAAAGAATGTTTATGCTTTTGCGATGGATTATATAAAACAACATCCTAAAGAGAATTCTAATGAATTGATTGCTTTACTTAAAGAAAAATACTCTGAAGATTTTAATTCTAGGCTTTTAAATACCATAGGAAATCTCTTGGTGAGATCTACTAAAAATTTAGATTGGGCAATTGTGCTGTTTCAAAAAAATATTGAATTACACCCTAAAAACGGAAACCTTTGGGATTCTTTAGGTGATGCATATAAAGCGACAAAACAAAAAGAAAAAGCTATTGAGAGTTATCAAAAAGCCGTAGAATATGGACATGTAAACTCACAAAAGAAACTAGAAGATTTGAGAAAAGATTAGGCGATTCAGAGCCTAATTTTTACTTTGTATAAAAATACTATCTTTAAACAAAAATTGTAAATCAAGATAACTTAATAGAATCAGCAGATACAGAATAATCCAGAAAGTTACATTTCTATGTATAACTTATTACATCTTCTATTTACGATTCATAGCTAATACATTATGAGCATCATTGAAAAATTAAAATACCACGAAGAAGACAAACTTAATGATTGGGTAGATTATAGTGAAAAAAGGTCTCGCAAATTTCTAAAAGAAATAGTTCATTATTCAAAAGATAATTTTGAAGAAATTAGAACTTACTGCAATAATACAATTCCTAAAGAACTTTCAAGTTTAAGTATTGTTTATGAAGCTTTATCTGAATATTCAACAAACTATAACGATTTTCTATCTCAAGAAGTACAACGTGTTGTTAATCTCGCTAAAAACGGAACTATCAAAGCAACATATTTAGAAGTTTTAACTGATATAGAAACAGAAGATATTTATTCAAAAACGGAAGATATCTATATAAAAACAATGAACTTTTTGATTGCTAATTTACATTTAGAAAATGATAACAATTTCAACATTCAACTTCTAGAAATTATTGATTGGTATTTAATTGAACTTGATGAAGATGACGATATAAAAGAAGCATCAGTTTGGATTAATCAAATAAAAAACCTTGCCAATAATGGTAGTTCTAGTGTTAAGATTAAAGCTCGAGAGGTTCTTAATAACTCCGAAATTTCTGTTTCATTAAATCCGCTTTCGGTTATAGAGAAAATCAAGTCACTTTTTTAATTAATTAGTCTAAAAATAAAACCATCCATCAGGCAAAATCAAGAATCGTAATCAACAATGAATTATAGTAAGAAAGTCATCTGTTAAAAAAATTGTTTTAGTATTTTATTAACTAGCATTTATCATGATTAATCGTAGTTATGCAATAATTATATCTCTAACAATTAAAAAGTTTGATGAATGAAAAATAGATATCTAATTCTACCGCTCATATTCTCTGTATTATTAAGTGCTTGTAATTCTAAAAAACAACAATCAAAAGACAATGATTCTTCAACAGTAATAAGTCCTTATTTTGGACAAAAAACACCTGGTTTAACTGCTGAAATTTTTGCTCCTGGAGTTATTTCATTAGAAGGAAGATATGAGCATTCTGTATCTTTTTCTCCAGATTTGGATGAAATCTATTTTACTGGTAGCTGGAAAGATAAAAGTACTCACATTTACTATTCTATATTGAAAAATAATAAATGGTCTACTCCCCAAAAAGCCAATTTCACTAAAGGTAAAAAGAAAGAGGAAATGGAATCATTTATGAATCTTAAAGGTGATAAAATATATTTTACCGCTTATGATTCTATTTTTGGAGATGAGAAAATTTGGTATGTAGATCGTTTAAAGGATTCTTGGAGCGATGCTAAAAAACTGGAATCACCAATTAATGATGGTATGGTTTTTTATTCAAATCAAGCAAAAAACGGAGATCTTTATTATTTCAATATTTCAAAGCGAAAAACGTATTATGCACCAAATAAAAATGGTAAATTTCCAGAAGTAAAAGAAATAAATATTAGAGGTGCTCATGCTTTTATTTCTCCTAATGAAGACTATATTGTTATCAATGCTAGAAATAGAGAAAAAGCAGAAAGAAAAAGTGATATTTATGTTTACTTTAAAGAAAAAGATGGAACTTGGTCTAAAGCATTTAATCTTGGAGAAGGAATCAATTCTAATTTTCTAGAAACCTGTCCGAGTATAACTCCTGATGGCAAGTATTTATTTTTTGGAAGATATAATGAAAAAGACGGATTATCTAATATTTATTGGGCAAGTACAGAAGTAATTCATCAATTAAAAGATGCCTATTTTAAAAAGAAACAATAAAGTAATTGATATCCTGTTAATTAAAAAACACTACTATTTACAAACAACCAAAAATAAAAACAATCATAAAATTTTAAAACTTATATATGACTTTTTTATCATTGCTTTTATTCTTTTTTGGAGCTATTGGTATATTCAATAGTTTTTTATTAAGCTTATATTTTCTTTTTTTTAAAAAGCCAAAACAATTATCTAAACTGCTTTTTGGTTGCTTTTTATTCTTTATTAGCGAAAGAGCTCTGCGCTCTTTGATCTATTTCTTTTCGCTCGAATTACCAAATGGCTATACTCAAACAGATCCTTTAAGCTTTCTTTTTATTGGACCTTTTTTATTCTTATATATTTTATCGGTTTTAAAACCAACAGCGAAATTAGTAAGACATTGGAAATCGTATATTTTGTTATGGGTAATTATTGCGGTTTGTCTCTATCTTAAATACCCATTTATTGAAGATCCAATCTTTTGGAAAAAGTACATATTAAAAGCAATTAATCTTCAATATCTAGTTTATATTTTATCTGCTGCATATCTGATATTTGTACATTATAAGAAAACAAATCTTGCAAATGGTAAAAAGCCATCTATTTTTCTTTGGCTTGTATTGTTAGTAACAAGTAATCTCATTTTATGGATTATTTATTTTGTAACAAGCTTTACTTATTTTGCTACAGGATCTATAGTGTTTTCATTATTGTTTTATGGTTTTTTCTTATTTTTTATTTCTAAGAAAAAAATAAGCGCTAAAGTTTTTAATCCTTCAGAGAAGACCTTCAAAAAAGCTGATGAGAATCATTTAAGTTCGCTAATTGAACAGCTACAAACTTATATGACAAATGAAAAACCTTATACAAATCCTAAATTAAAACTCAAAGATATTGCCGATTATTTAGAGGTTTCAACACATCATCTTTCGCAATTATTGAATGAACATTTAGGGAAAAGCTTTGCAACATTTGTTAATGAATATAGAATTGAAGAAGCCAAACGTTTAATTGAATCCAATACCAAATATTCTTTTGATGGTATTGGCAAAGAATCTGGTTTCAACTCTAAATCAACATTTTATACTGTTTTTAAGACTATAGTTGGACTAACACCAGCCAAATACAAAGAGTTATTTTTTAGTTCAAAATTATAATTACGAACCGAAATCACTTTTTTTTACATACTTTTTTCTTGAAAGTATCAGTTTTTTGCATTGTATATTTAAATTAAACCAATGAAAATGTCAGCAAAAAAAATCACTACTACTCTACTATTATTCTTACTTACATTCACCAGTTGTAATTATCAAAAAAAAGATACTGAAAAAACAAGCTCTAAAAAATCCATTACAAAAGCTTTGGGAATGCTTCCGAATGCTACAGTAGAAGAAACAATTGCTTATTATAAAAAATTAAAAAAAGAAAAACCAAACGATTTTAATTTTAATGATGAAAATGAATTGAATACACTAGGATATCAATATTTAAATAATGGAGAAATTAAAGCTGCTATAGAAATTTTTAAGTTGTTGGTTTCTGAATTCCCTAATGCTTTTAATCCTTATGATAGTTTAGCAGAAGCCTATTTTGAAGACAAAGATTACGAAAAAGCAATACAATTTTATACTAAATCTCTTGAGTTAAATCCACAAAATTCTAATGCAGATCGCATGATCTTTCGAATTAAATATCAAACTAGAAAGCTTTCAAAATTTGATCAAGTATTCACAAAAGAACAATACAAAGCTGATATGGACGAATTGGCTAAACGCATTGTAGAAACACATCCATTTCCTTTTCAGTTCATCACAAAAAAAGATTTTTACAAGTTAGTAAATAGTCAAAAATCTAAGTTAACTAGCACCACAACATACAGTCAATTTATGTGGCTTTTAAGTCCGATTATTGCCAGTGTTGGTTGTGAACATTCTCATTTTGGCATTTTTAATCAAGAAGATAAAATGTTACCAACAACGCTTCGATTTCCTTTAGAAGCTAGTTTAGAAGATTCAAAGTTATTAGTTACCAATTCTCATTCAAACAAAAAAATACCTTTGGGTAGCGAAATACAAGCTATAAATAATGTAGAAATAGCAACCATTAAAAAGGCTGTCTTTAGACATATTGCTTCAAATGGCTATGCAAAGTCATTAAAAAAATCGATGTTTAGCGCCTATTTAACCTCATACATTCCGTATTACTTTAACTTTCCTAAATCGTATACTGTAAAGTTAAATGGTTCAAATAAAAGTATTGAGCTTTCACAACTTACCCAATTTGCATATACACCAAGAAACAATGAATACAGTTTTGATATTCTTAAACCAAAACATACTGCAAAACTAAGATTGCCTAGCTTTAGTTATTATGGCGGAAAAGCTTTACAACAGTATAAAGAATTTATAGACAATAGTTTTACAACTCTAAAAAACAAAAGTATTAACAACCTTATCATTGATCTTAGAGGAAACGGCGGAGGATGTTCTTGTGCTGCCATTTATTTATTAAAATATATTAGTAAAAAAACATTTACATACTTCTCTCCAGATTTAGCTGTTTTACCTGGAGATGCTTCAGAAGACAAACCGCAAGAATTATTTAAAAATCGTTTTTTAGGTAAAGTTTATGTATTAATTGATGGAAGAAATACCTCTACCTCTGGTCATTTTTTAGCAATGGTAAAGAAACATAAAATGGCAACTTTAATTGGAGAAGAATCTGGAGCGAGCTATTATTCTATGGCTAATGTAAAAGGTTTCTTAGGAACAAATACCAACGTTGCTTATTGGATTGCTAGAACATATTACAATGTTACTGCAGACGATTTTCCTAAAAACAAAGGTATATTACCAGAACATTATGTGTACAAAACCAAAAAATCTATCTTAGAACAAAAAGATCCACAAATAACATACGCATTACAGTTAATTGAAACAAATAAGTAATACATTTTGATAAAAGAACATCTCATGAAAAACATACTTTATTTATTCATCTTACTATTTACATTTAACTGTATTTCTCAAGAGAAAAAGTTAAATAAGAAACATACTCAATCCAATGTTACTATTCTAAAACAAGAATATTTGTCAGATATAGATGAACTATCAAATGCTTTAATTTCGAATCATCCATTTCCGTATCAATATACTTCCAAAAAAGAATTTTGGAAAAAAGTTAGCAACATCAAAAAGCAAATTACAAACCAAACTACTTTACCTGAATTTATATGGCATTGTAGTGAAATTGTAGCAAGTATCGGATGTAGTCATACAACTTTGGGGGCTTTTTTACAAGAGAGCAAATTGCTCTCGACAGAAAAGCTGTTTCCTTTAGAATTAAGAATTATCGAAGGGAAAATGTACGTTACAAAACCACTGATTAATCGTGATAAAGTCCAACCTGGTATTGAAATCACATCCATTAATGGCATTAGTACAGAAAAAATAAAAGAAGATATTTTTAAGCATATTTCTATTGATGGTAATTGGAATCGCGCAGCAAAAAAGAAGTATTTTAATTTCTTTTCTCCGTATTATATTGCCTATTCACTTAAATTTCCAAAAAAATATAAAATCCAATTAAAAAACAAAAAGACAACAATAACTTTAACTCAATTAAAAGACTACGAGTTTTCTTGGAATGGAAAAAGTGGTTACTCTAAAGAATTTTGTGATGATAAAATTTGTTTCGACATTATTGAAAACAAAGACTTAGCAATACTTACAATGCGTACTTTTTATTATGAAGCTAAAGATTTGACTAATTACAGAAAATTACTCAAAACCTCATTTAAGAAAATCAAGGAAAAAGGAATCCATAATTTAATCATCGATGTAAGAGGAAATGGCGGTGGGCAATCTTTTAATGGAGCTCATTTATTACGCTATTTAACGAACAAACCTTTTACCTATTTTATAAAGGGAACACCAACAGCAGAAGAAAGTATGAATCCAATGGAACCTTTTGAAAATGCATTTACTGGAAATGCTTTTATACTACAAGATGCAGGATGCGGTTCAACTACTGGGCATTTCTTATCACTTATAAAACATTTAAAATTAGCGATAAGCATCGGAGAAGAATCTGGCGGCACCTATTTATGTAATGATGGTAGTACCCATATCCAATTAAAAAACACAGGTATTTCTTGCCGAATTGCCCGAGTAACATTTACAACTACTGCAAAAAATTTACCGAGAGAAAGAGGTGTTTTTCCTGATCATAAAGTTGTTCAAAATAGTAGTGATTATCTTAACAATAAAGACACTGTATTAAATTATGCGCTAAATCTTATTAACAATAACGCTGAACAAAAAAACTAGAAAACAAGTACTCATCTAGTTCATAAAATTATGATTAACTTGCCGCTAATCAATAAAAACATGAAACAAGAACTAATTGAATTCATCGCAAAAAGAACTCATTTACAAGCAAATGAAATTAACTCAGAGTTACGATTAGCAAAAGACATCGGGTTTTATGGACTAGATTCTCTTCAATTTTTTGACGACTTTTTTAAAGAATTTCATATTCAAAATAGAGAAGATTTTGATATTCATTTATATATCGATGGTGGCCAAGATTTTGAACCACAACCTTTAAATTTTATTCGAAATTTATTCAGTAAAAGGTACAATCATCCAGATGTAACCTTGGGACATTTAGAAAAGGTTATTGAAAAAGGAAAATGGATCAATGAGGAATAACAATGTTATTGCTTCCCAAAATTTAATGCAGCCTCGCCTCTTTCTTTAAAATTGTTGGAAACAACTTTTTAAATCGATTTAACCTTGGTATAGATACCTTTTGTACATAAGGGTTTTCTGGGTGTAAACGCTCATAATTTTGGTGATAATCTTCTGCCTGATGAAACTTGGTAAACTTGGTTACTTCTGTTACAATTTTACCTTTATAATACTTTTCGTTTAATTCTTTAATTACCGATTCTATATTCGCTTTCTCAGCTTCTGTTTGGTAAAAAGCAATAGATCTATATTGGCTACCATAATCTGGGTGTTGTCCATTCTTTGTGGTTGGATCATGAGAACCAAAAAACACTTTTACCAAAGTATCAAAACTCACTTTTTTAGGGTTGTAATACACTGCTACAGTTTCTGCATGTCCGGTAGTTCCTGTACCAATGCTTCTATATGTAGGATTTTTAGTAAATCCACCTGCATAACCAGAAATAGCCTCTTCTACTCCTTCTACACTTTCAAAAATGGCTTCTACACACCAAAAACAGCCGCTAGCAAAATAGGCTATTTTTAAATCCTTATTTGAAGTTTGGTAGATAGTAGTTTGTTCTTCTGGATTAGAAAAACTCAATAAGAAAAAGGTAAAAAGGGCAAAAGCAACTGCAAATAAAGGTTTTAATAACTTCATAAAATAATTTCTAATTTTTCAACTTGGTCGTAAGATCAAAAGATTTCATACAATTGTTAAAAACTTTAATTCGACTACCTAAATTAATGTTGTAAAACTATCTCATCTTACTTACATTTGTTTACCTAAAGATTAATCGTTTTTTATGGAGCAATTTATCGTTTCTGCACGTAAATACAGACCTCAAGTTTTTGCTGATGTTGTTGGGCAACAAGCCATTACTAATACATTAGAAAATGCTATTAGCAATAATCATCTAGCCCAAGCTTTGTTGTTTACTGGACCACGTGGAGTTGGAAAAACCTCTTGTGCTAGAATTTTAGCAAAACGAATTAATCAAGAAGCTTCTTTTGCAGACGAAGAAGATTTTGCTTTTAACATTTTTGAATTGGATGCCGCTTCTAACAACTCTGTTGATGATATTAGAAGTTTAACAGATCAAGTTCGAATTCCGCCACAAACAGGAAAGTTTAAAGTATATATTATTGATGAGGTACACATGTTATCTCAAGCTGCTTTTAATGCTTTTTTAAAGACCTTAGAAGAGCCGCCTGCCCATGCAATTTTTATCTTAGCAACTACAGAAAAGCACAAAATTATTCCTACGATTTTATCAAGGTGTCAGATTTTTGATTTTAAACGTATTGGTGTTTTAGATGCTAAAAACTATTTAAAAACCATCGCCGAAAAGGAAGGAATTACTGCAGATGATGATGCTTTGCATATCATTGCTCAAAAAGCAGATGGAGCCATGCGTGATGCGCTTTCTATTTTTGATAGAGTGGTCAGTTTTTCTGGTGATAACTTAACAAGAGAAGCTGTTACACAAAATCTTAATGTCTTAGATTATGATGTGTACTTTAGTATTACTGATTTAGTATTAGACAATAAAATTCCAGAAGCTCTTATTGCTTTTAATGAAGTGCTAACCAAAGGTTTTGAAGGACATCACTTTATCAATGGATTGGCTTCTCATTTTAGAGATTTATTAGTAGCAAAAGACAAAGCCACTGTTGATTTATTAGAAGTTGGGGATACTGCCAAAAAGAAGTATTTAGAGCAATCTACCAAAGCTAGTGTACAATTTTTAATCACTGCCATAGAAAAGGCCAATGATTGTGACTTGAATTATAGAACAAGTAAAAATCAGCGACTTTTAGTAGAACTAACCTTAATGCAAATTGCCTCTATCACTTTTGATGGAGAAAAAAAAAAGTCAGCTAACTACATAATTCCAGCTACTTTTTTTACTTCTTTATCACCAGCAGCAAAAGCAATAGCTAAACCTACATTAAAAAAGCAAGTTGCAAACACTACAACAAATACTAGTGTTGAAGAAGTAGCAAATACAAACTCGGCAACAACTACCAGAAAACCATCATTAAAAAATGTTAGAAGAAGAACTTCTTCATTATCCTTAAAGAGTATTCATCTTAAAAAGGAAGAAAAAACAGATAATCAGGTAGAAGAAAACTTTGACAATCACCCAAAAGAAATATTTACACAAGGCGAATTAGAAGATGCTTGGAATGCATATCATGCAATCTTAATTAAAAAAGGTAAAAAAAGTATTGCAGCTTCCATGATTTCAAACCTACCTAAATTAGGAGATAATTTTGAAATCACTTTAGATTTGCCCAACTCATTAATGTCTGGTCAAGTAGAAAAAGAAAGACCTAAATTGATGAAACATTTAAGAGAGAGCTTAAATAACTTTGGTATTTCTCTTTCAATAATTGTAAATGAAAAAGTTACGAAGAAATTTGCCTATACTCCACAAGAGAAATACAGCAAATTACTAGAAAAAAACCCAGCTTTGGCTTTATTAAAAGAAGCCTTTAAGCTCGACTTATAGTATTAATAACTCAGAAAAAGCTTTTCTTTTTCCACTATTTTTTTATCTTTAAACTTCTTAAAAATTTAGGCATTTGCAAGTATTTAAAAAAATCTTAATCGGTATTGCTTTCTCACCAAACTTAAAAGCTAACCTATTTGAAGCTATTAGAATATCAAATATGTTTGGCGCTGAATTAATTGGTGTGCATGTTGGAGAAAAAACTTCTGACAAAGAAAAACAACTCCAAGAATTATTAAATGAAACTCAAAAACTAAACACTCCTTTAAAAACCATTTGGCAACAAGGAAAACCTGTCAATGTAATCTTAGACACTTGTGCTAAAGAACAAGTAGATTTATTGATTTTAGGTGCATTACAAAAAGAAAACCTATATAAATATTATGTAGGTTCTATTGCAAGAGAACTTACAAGAAAAGCTCCTTGCTCTGTACTCCTTTTAATTAAACCATCTGTAGAGAGAGTTGCTTGTAAACATATTGTAGTGAACGGTTTAAAAGACGAACAAACCAAAGACACTATTAAAATGGCTTTTAAAGTAGGAAATCGTTTGGACTGTAAACGTATTACTATTGTAGAAGAAATTAGTCAAGCAGAATTAGATATTAAAGTTAGTGATGATGCTTCTTTACGTAAAGCAACTTTAGAAAAAGAACGTATAAAAAAACGTGAAGATGAACGTGTAGAAAAGATTTTGAAAGAAATTGATTGTAAAGACACTACACTTAAAATTCAAAGTATTTTTGGGCGTAGAGGATATTCTATTGGCCATTATGCTAAAGTTAAAAGAGCTGATTTATTAATTATGAATGCGCCTCAAAAAACGAGATTAATTGATCGAATTTTTCCGCATGATTTAGAATATATATTATCAGAATTACCAACCGATTTATTAATAGTAAAGTAATATGAGTAAAGAAAATTCAATGAAGACATTTGTAAAAGATATGCCGCAAAATATCTTTTCTGGTTTTGTAGTTTCTTTAATTGCATTACCATTAGGATTAGGATTGGCCTTAGCATCGGGAGCACCACCTATTTCGGGAATTATTGCTGCCATTGTTGGAGGTATTGTTTGTGCCATTTTAGGAGGATCTAATGTAACCATTACTGGTCCAGGAAATGGATTGGTTGTAGTGGTTTTAGCTGCTATAACAACGCTAGGAAACGGAGATATGCAACAAGGTTTTTTATATACCTTGGCTGCCATTGTTGTCTCTGGTATCATCATGATTATTTTAGGATTCCTTAGGTTAGGCTCTTTGGGAGATTTCTTTCCTTCTTCTGCGATTCAAGGAATGTTGGCTGCCATCGGAATTGGGATTTTTGCCAAACAAATACATGTAATGTTTGGAAATTTAAATGCTAAAGGAAGCATTGTCGATTTAATTCTTAAGGTACCTGAAGGATTGTACGAATATGCTACTTCAGATAATCAAAGTATGTTTTATGCGGGTTCTGTAGGTATTATTAGTTTTTTAATCATGGTTTTTTATAGTAAGATTAGAAACAGGTATTTTCAATTAATTCCGGCTCCAATGTGGATTGTCGTATTGAGTGTTGGAATGTATTATTACTATCAGTATTTTTCAGACACAGCCTACCCTATTCATAAAGATTTATTAATCTCTTTACCGGACGATGTACTTTCTAATTTTGCGTTTCCAGATTTTGGAAAAGTTTTTGAAATGGACTTTATCAATGCAGTTATTGCCATTACTTTAATTGCTTCTATAGAAAGTTTATTAAGTATCAAAGCTGTAGATAAATTAGATCCTTTAAAGCGTCGTTCTAATGTAAATAAAGATATTAGAGCTTTAGGTTTAGCTACTGTAATCAGTGGTTTTTTAGGTGGATTGAATGTTGTTACTGTTATCGCCAGAAGTTCTGTAAATGTTAATAACAAAGGAAGCAACAGATCTGCAAACTTCTTTCATGCAACATTCTTAGTACTATTTATTCTACTATTTGCTACCGAACTTCGTAAGATTCCGTTAGCTGCATTAGCTGCAATCTTAGTATATACAGGTTATAAATTAGCTTCTCCTGAAAATATCAGAAAGGTTTTTAGAATTGGAAAAGAGCAATTATTAATCTTCTTAATTACCTTAATAGTAACCATCACTACAAGCTTAATTACTGGTATTGTAATGGGTATCCTTGCTACTTTTGTAATTCACGTTATTATTAATAAAGACATCTTTTTGTTTGTTAGAAATCTATTAAAGCCAAATGTTTTAATGTTTAAAGAAGACGGAAAATATTTTGTGAGTGTAGATAATTTCTCTAGCTTTTTAAATTATACCAAACTAAAATCTAAGCTAAATCAAATACCAGAAAACGAAGAAGTAATCATCGATTTTTCTATGTGTGATTTTGTAGATCATTCGGTAATGGAAAACATGAACAATTATGCCGAGACCTTTAAACGTAAAGGTGGGCATTTTGAAATCATTGGTTTGGATGATTATGATACTCGAAGTGAACATCCTTTTGCTTTGCGTAAAAACATTCCAGATGAGACTACTCCTAAAAAAGAAGTACTGACAAAAAGACAAAAATCATTGCAAAATATTGCCTTAGATTTTGATTGGAAATATCAGTCTTTACAAAAAGAAGAAATTACTGAATTAACGACTTTTGGTTATTTTAAAACCAGAAAAATTAACAAGGTTTCTAATATTATTTCGAATGGTAAATGTTCGTTGTTTGATGTAGAATTTTCTGAAGGTGAAATGATTGCTAAACAAGTAATTAGAGCCAGTATGTTCTATATCAATATAGACAAAGAGATTCCAGAATTTACCTTAGATAAAGAAGGTGTTTTTGAATACATCTATCACTTTGCTGGATTTAAAGATATTGAAATAGAAAATCACCCAGATTTTTCAAAGCGTTTCTACTTATCTGGTAAAGAGCAAGAAGCTATTAAACAGTTATTTACAGACGATTTAATTTTATTCTTTGAAAGCAATCCTTATTATCATATTGAAAGCTCTAAACACGGTCTTTTAATTCTAGGAAAAGAACGTTTGGGTGGTGTCAAAGAGATTAAAGCTTTGGCAGATTTTGGTATCCGTTTACAGAAAATTATTTCTTAATGAAAAAGGTTTGTATATTATTTTTAATGATTGGTTTTTGTGCTCCAGTAACTGCTCAACAAAACTATTCTTTAAGAAAATACAACCATGTAAAATCATTTTATAAAAATATAAGCAAGCAGGCAACTGAATTATGTTTACAAAACAATATTCCGCCTGCTTCTTTATTAGCTATCACAGGATTAGAATCTGGCTGGGATAGCGGATATATTGGGCAAATTACTGGAAATATTCTAAGTTTAGGTTTGCGAAAAGGAGATATAGAACTACCTGCTTTGCGTTTACCTAGATTACTAAAAAACAACAGGATACTTTTTGATTCACTAGAAATTATCAAATACCAAGCTAGCGAATTAAAATGGGAAAACAGGCCTGAAAGTTTAAAGAAAGATTATCGCCCAACATCTATTGCTGGCACAAAATATCAACTGGCTTATTTTAAATATCACCCAAAAGAAAAAGCGGCAGCACAACTTGCCAATATTAAGGATTTTGTTACCGTTTTTATTGGTAGAAATAGCCGTTTAAAAGCCTATAGAAATGCACGTAAAAAGATGGATGATTTGGTAGCTAAATACGGAAAAGAAATCTTATTAAAAGAACAAACAGCCATTGATTTTGTAAATGAAATTGGCGGCAAACCAAATTCTTATAATTTTAGAGAAACCTGGCCTAGAAAAGTAGTCTACATTATCAAAAGAGCAGGACTTTCTCAATTAACTACAGATTTACACAACGGAATTGACTTTGAAAAAAGTTGGTAGACTTTAGACCAAATTCTTCGCAAATTTATACGTAATTTTGCACTTCAAAATCGATTCATACATGTTAGGATTACAGTTCGAAACCAAAACTTCGTGGGCAGAAATTGCAAAAGACAACTTACAGCAAATATTAACAGACCATGCTTTTTTAGAGCAAAAAGCTGCGTCTAATGCCGTTTCTTTAATTATCAATTATTCTGAAGAAACAAAACTAGTACAAGCCATGAGTGAAATTGCCATTGAAGAAATGGAACATTTTAAAATGGTACACGATTTTATGGTTAAACGTGGAATGGTTTTAGGTAGAGAACAAAAGAATGATTATGCCATTCAGCTTCAAAAATTCTTTCCAAAAACAAAAGACAGAACCGATGCTTTGATTCAACGTTTATTAATTGCTGCATTAATTGAAGCCAGAAGTTGCGAACGTTTTAAAGTCTTTTCTGAAAATATGGAAGACGAAGAATTGTCTAAGTTTTACAAAGACTTAATGATTTCTGAAGCCAACCACTACACTACTTTTTTAGGTTTTGCTAGAGAATATCAAGACAGAGAAATTGTAGATGAAAAGTGGAAAGCTTTACTAGCTTTTGAAGCAGAAATGATGCGAAATAGAGGTACAAAAGCAAAGGTACACGGATAAATAACTACTTAGTTAGCACTAAATATGTTTAGCAAAGAAGAAGCCGCTCAAATACGAAAGGAATTTTGGATCTCTTTTGGAAAATCTTTTCCAAGGAAATGGTTGTTGTACAATACAAAAATCAAAGGGTTTTCTTTTAAGTTTGTTGCAGAGCGCAAACAAGCAATGGTAGTTTTAGATATTGAACATCCTGATGAAATCTATAACGAACTACTTTTTGAACAATTACAATCTTTACAAACTATTTTAGAACAAGAATATATTTCTGAAATCATTTTTCACGATGCTTATCAATTGGATAACGGAAAAATTATTAAACGCCTTTTTGTAAAGTTTCCTGAGAAGTTTAGTATTTACAACAAAAATACTTGGCGCGATTGTTTTGAATTCTTTGTAGAAAACATGACACAATTTGAATTGTTCTTTTACGAATACGAAGACTATATCAAACAAGCCATATAAAAAAAACGCTCTATAGAGCGTCTTCTTAAATTATTAACTAATAAATCGAATGCTTAAAGGATAACTAGGCGCTTCATTATTACTCGCTTTTATTGCGTTGATTATTGGAAAAATAATATAGAAAATTCCGATGGCAATAAATCCAAGTATTCCTAATCCAAAAATCAATACCAAAGGAATACAGATTAGCAAGTACAAAAACATGGTAATTCTAAAATTTAAAATGGCTTTACCATGAGTATCCATTCCGTATACTTCATCTTTTTTAACAAGCCATAAAATAAATGGCACAATAAAACCGCCAATACCTGAAACAAAATCTAATAACTGACTTAAATGGGTTAATACTAATAATTGTTTATTTTCTTTCATCTTCTAAAATTTAATGGTTGGTATACTTCGAGTTGTTCATTCACTAATAAAGTACTTTAACTCGATAAAGTGCCTTGTATTTATTGCTCAATGTATTAGACAACAAAAAGTACTGTTTGTTACAAACAATCAGTTTTCCATACTGATTTAACTACGTATATTTGCATCATGATTCAAAACGATACTATTATTGCATTGGCTACTCCATCTGGTGTTGGAGCCATTTCTGTTATTCGACTTTCTGGAGAAGATTCTATTGCTATTGTTGACCGTTTTTTTAATTCGGTTACTCAAAAAAAATCTTTAAAAGACCAGAAAACGCATACAATTCACTTAGGTCATATTGTAAATAACGGGGTTGTTTTGGATGAAGTATTGGTTTCTATCTTTAAAAACCCACGTTCATATACTGGAGAAAATGTGGTAGAAATTTCCTGTCATGGTTCTGTGTTTATTCAGCAAGAAATTTTACAACTCTTTTTACAAAATGGTTGTAGAATGGCAGATAATGGAGAGTTTACCATGCGTGCTTTCTTAAATGGTAAAATGGATTTGAGTCAGGCAGAAGCTGTTGCCGATGTAATTGCTTCAAACTCGGCGGCATCGCATCAAATGGCTATTCAGCAAATGCGAGGCGGAATTACCAATGAATTAAAAGAATTACGTACTCAGTTATTAGATTTTGCTGCATTGATTGAATTAGAATTGGATTTTTCTGGTGAAGATGTGGAGTTTGCAGATCGTACAAAATTTAAAGAATTAGTAGCTAAAATAACTGCTGTTTTAAAACGATTGATCGATTCTTTTGCTTTTGGAAATGCCATGAAAAACGGAATTCCAGTTGCTATTATTGGAGAGCCAAACGTAGGAAAATCTACCTTATTAAATGCCTTATTAAACGAAGAAAAAGCCATTGTATCTGATATTGCTGGTACCACAAGAGATGCCATTGAAGACGAATTAATTATTGAGGGTGTGGCATTCCGTTTTATTGATACTGCCGGAATTAGAGAAACCGAAGATGTTGTAGAAAATATCGGAATTAAAAAAGCCTATGAAAAAGCAGAAAACGCGCAATTGGTCATTTTCTTAATTGACGCCAATAAGTTTATCTATTCTAGTGAAGAATTTTTAGAAGAAATTGAAAGCATCAAACAGCGTTTTCCGAACAAACGTTTGTTAGTAATTGCTAATAAAATTGATACACTTTCGTGTCATGATGTTTCCATTTTACAATCAGATATTGAGCATTTAATTTTACTTTCTGCCAAGCAAAAAACGGGTATTGACGAATTGAAAAATGAATTAACTTCATTAGTAAATACTGGAGCTTTAAGCAATAATGAAACCATTGTTACCAACTCACGTCACTTTGAAGCATTGAACAATGCTTTAATTGCCATAACTTCTGTACAACAAGGAATAGACTTAGACATTTCTACCGATCTCTTTTCTATTGATATTAGAGAGTGTTTAAGACACCTAGGAAATATCACTGGAGAATACGATGTAGACAAAGATATTTTAGGACATATCTTTGGTAATTTTTGTATTGGGAAATAGATTTCTTTTCCTTTAGTTTCTTTTGTTTTCTACTATTAAATATTAGAAAGAATAAGACTCAAAAATCTATTTTACCTTTCCTTTCATTTTTAATAAATAATTATGAGTTATTTAATAAATACATTAACAAAATTAGAAATGAAATAATTTACATTTGAAAAAAATACAGGCTATAAAATCTATTTTTTTAGATATATTAAATAATGAATCAAACAATACTAGACTTTGTAATTATTACCAGTGGAGTTTTAGGATATTTTTTATGCCTAGCATTGGTAACTTCACCTTTTTATAAGAGTCGCGCAAATAACTATCTTTCTCTATCATTATTTTTATTAATAAGTTTAAGTTTTTTAGGCAGTTGGTATGATAAAAAGAATATCATTTTAGATTTTTTAAGTCTTTCAATGTCAGAATACCTTGTTGCTGTCACTTTATTTACATATTTTCTCATCCAAATTAAACATAGGTATCTAAAAGAAAAATGGTACAAATGGCTTTATGTTCCATTCGTTATCTCTGTCCTTATTGAAATTATTCTTCACCTAGATTCTATTTTTCACTTATATGATTCAGAATTTGCCACCTTTGTGGACTACACAAAGTTCTTTACGGTATTTGGCTACAATTTCTTTTTAATTCTCTTTGGAAGATATTTAGTAAAAAAATCAACTACAATCTCAAAAGAAAAAAAACATTGGTTACTAAGATTAAACTTTTTCATTATATGCATTATTATATCTTGGCTTTTGGCCAGTATAGAGATAAATTTTTCTGGATCTGATTATAATTTACATTTTTTGAAAATTCTCCCATCGCTTTTATCATGGTGGATATTGTACTATGGAGTATTCAAACTCCAAATAATTGTTCAAAAAGATGAAATACATGACTATTTAGTTTCAAAAAAGACACCTATTTCCCAGAAAAAAAAGAAAATAAATAGCACAACATCATCTAAAATCATCGCACAACTTTATATATTGATGGAAGATGAAGAGTTGTTTAAAAATCCTCTTTTAAGTAGATTAGATTTGGCTAATAGATTAGATACCAGTGAAGGATATTTATCTCAAATTATAAACCAGGAAATAAATAAAAGCATTGTTCAATTTGTAAATGAATATAGAATTGATGCTGCTAAAAATCTACTACAAGACCCTATATTTAATAAATATTCCATTGAAGCAATTGGTATGGAAGTTGGTTTTAAATCTAAAAGCGCTTTTTATAATGCCTTTAATATAAGTTTAAGAATGTCTCCTGGTGCGTATAGAAAACTTCAAGAAACGTCCTAATTCGTTCATTCTTATTATTTCTGTACTTCTTAGTTCTAAAAAATAACTCTTTATTTTTTTATCCAATATACTTTTGAATCAATTAATTATATAAAACTTAAAAGATGAAAAAAGTATTATTATTTACTGCTCTAGCAGTTTTCGGGTTTACAAACTTAAACGCACAAGAAATTAAATTGGGCATTAAAGGAGGTTTAAATTTTGCACAAATTAAAGGAGAAAATTCACAACAAAACAATAGAATAACTGATTTTAATTTGGGAATTATGGCTGAAATACCTATAGCTAATAGGTTCACTTTTCAACCAGAACTATTATATTCTGGTCAGGGTTCTTCAGTTAATTTAAACTATTTGAATATTCCTTTAATGGCAAAATATAACTTAACAAAAGAATTTAGTTTAGAGGCAGGACCACAAATTGGTTTTTTACTTTCTGCAAATGCCAATGGAAATAATGTAAAGAGCTCATTTAAAACATTGGATTTTAGTCTTAATTTCGGATTAAGTTATCAACTTAACAATAAAATATATTTTGGAGCTAGATATAACCTAGGCTTATCTAATATAAGTACCGGAGTTGCTACTCAATATACTAGCACAAAAATTAAAAATGAAGTATTCCAATTATCTATTGGTTATTTTCTTTTTTAAAATATATAACATTAATCATTCATATAGGTTTGTAAATCCTCTTTTTTTTGAAGTCTTGATGCAAATTACTAATCACTTTAAAAAGTCCTAATTTGTATAATCATAACAATTTAGCACTTCTCTAGCTTAAAAATGGGTTTCTTTTTTACAAGCCTACTATACTTTAGCGGTATAATCAAAAATATTAATAAATGAAAAGTTCAAATTATTATCCAATTTCAACCTTAATTGCAATCATTTTAATAACATTTACAACAATATCTTGTTCTAAAAAACGTATTACAGAACCAGAGCCTTTAAAAATTTCACAAGAAATAAAAGATTTAATTTATTTTAAGGGAAACGAAAACGCCTCTACAGTTTTAATCAATTCACAAGGCGGACCTGCTTACGAACTAGATGAAAGAACAGTAGATATATTCTTCCAAGGTTATAATACAGATGATGTTTTAATGGCAAATGTGCATCAAGCACAAACACAAAATTTCAATCCTTTTGTAAACAATGATATAACATTGGAACAAGCTGTTAATTTTAATACAGAAAGTGTGGAAAATCTTTATAAAACTATTAAGTTTTTTAAAGATCAAGATAGAACCGTTTATGTATTAGGTGTCTCTTATGGAGCTTTTTTAACTCAAGAACTAATAGCAGAACAAGGAATTGGTATTGCAGATAAATATTTGATTATTACTGGTAGATTAGATTTAAATGATATTGTTTGGCAAGCAGCCTTAGAAGGTAAAAATTCAGAGTTCCAAAATGGTACTACACCTGTAGTTAATCCTAATATTGTAACTAATGTAATGGAAAAGAACTCTATGAAGTTATTTGCTGGAATAGCTAAGAATAAATATACACAACGTTTAGAAACTATTAATGATCTATCTAAAGTAATGTACATTTATGGAACACTAGATGAATCTGTTGGTAGTCTTACCTCTGAAGAAATTAATTTTTTACAGACTAGAAATGCAACTGTAATTTCTGAAAGTGGTAATCATGATGAAACTTACAATAATCTTGTTGTAGGTGCACTTAAAGATTTTTTTGGAATTGCACCAAAATAAATTCACACTTAAATTTTCACATAGAATATAGAAGTTTGTTGTGTTAAACAACTTCTATATTCTTCAATATTTTAAAATCAAAAAATAATGAAAAGAATTATTCTAATAATAATAGTATTTACAGGAACTAGCTTAAGTGCTCAAAAAGTAATTGACTCATTAACTTATGAAAACACTCAGGATATTAAATTTTTCAAAAAAATAAAAAATAGAGCGTTAGTCAAGAAATACACAACTATTAATAATAATGTAATTAAAGTTGGTGATACTGTTATTTTAGGAACTCCAACCTCACAAGAATTAAATTCCAGAATGCTATCTGGGCTTTATGGAGAAAAAGTAAAATTCGGGTATGCTAAAACAAGAAGTACTACTATAAAAACCTATGAATTTATAAAAATGGGAAGACCAGCTGGATTTGGAAGTATAATGAATGCCTTAGTAGGAGAAGATGAAATTATGGCTAGTAACAGTTTAAAAAATACAAAAGCTATTGTTAAAGAAATAAAAGCGTATCACAGAGGCAGCAAAAAGAAACCTTTATTTTTAGTAATGATATTAGGAGAAATAAATGGTAGAGCTTTTGGTTTAAATAAATATTTAAGTGTTATGGATACAGAACTAGCTATTGAGTCTAGTGAAATTTTATTAAAAAACAGAAAAATGACTAGAGAAGAAGCCATTTTAGAATTAAAAGAAGCAAAAACTTTATTGGATCTTGAAATGATAACACTAAAAAAATTCCAAGAATTAAAAAAGAAATTACGTCCAATAATAATGAAACAATAACATTCTATTAAAAAATTAAAAATGAAAACAAAAAATTATGTCGAAATAGGATTACTTCTAGTTATACTAACAAGCTTTAGTTACACTACTAAAAGTAAAAAAAATCCAATTTTAACAAGACACGATAAAGATGAAACTGAGTTTTTTAAACTTGCCGAAAGATTTGAAAAATACATCTGTCATCTAAACTTACCAGATTGCGAAGCTACAGTTATAGAAGACCAATGGGCATTAACTGCAGCGCATTGTGCTGTAACCATTGTAAATAAATTTAAAATTGGCAAGAAACATTTCGTGATTATAAACAATGTTGAAATTGAAGTAGATAAAGTTATAATGCATCCTTCTTGGAAGACAGGACAAAATGCAGATGAAAACGATATCGCACTAATACATTTAAAAACAAAACCTAAAAGCGCTAAAAAAGCAAAATTATATACAGAGAAAGATGAGTTAGACAAGCTCATATATATGGTAGGTAAAGGAGATATAGGCAATGGACTTATAGGAGTAAACGGAAATGACGGAAAACAAAGAGGAGCTACTAATAGAGTAGAAACAGTAACTGAAAAATGGTTAACATGGACATTTGATCATCCGAATACGAAAACAAAATACCTGACCGAATACGAAGGTATTAGTGGCCCAGGGGATAGTGGTGGACCCGCTTTTATTCTCAAAAACAATATAGTATACTTGGCAGGTATTAGTTCAGGACAAGACCAAAAAGGCGGAGATGAAGGACTTTACGGAGTAGAAGAATACTATACAAGAGTATCACAGTATATAAAATGGATTCATGAAGAAATGACAGGAAATGGTGATGTCGCCTATGCGAAATACAGAGTAGAACCCAAACCTTATGCTATCGATACTAGACCCAAAGCCATATATGTAAATCCAAATACATTAAAAAAATATGTCGGTGAGTACATAGTACAAGGAATTACCATAAAAAATTACTTAAATAAAGAAAACTCTAAACTTTACTCTTCCGTAGATAATCAAATGCCTTATGAGTTAGTTCCAATCGCAAAAAATGTGTTTTCTTTTAAGAGATTAGAAGGTTTTAAATTAGAATATAAAAATGAGCAAAACGGCATTTTTAAACACTTAATAGTAACACAACCAGATGGTACATATAAAGCAACTCGTAAATAAAAAATAAAATGAAAAAAACAATATCAATATTATTACTACTAATTACTTCATTATCATTAATGAATTTTAGCTGTACAACTAATAAAACTAAAAAAGCAGTTACTTTTAATCATTTAAAACAATATGTCGGAGATTATGTATATGAAGAAGCAGGAATTACAATAAAGATTTACACAAAAGAGAATAATACTAAATTATTTCTATTCATATCAGGACAACCTGAATATGAATTAATTGCTACTGGAAAACACAAATTTTCTTTTAAAGTAACAGATGAATATAAAGTAGAGTTTAAGAATCCTGAAAATGGTGTTTTTAAAGAATTAGTTGTAACTCAACCTAATGGAACATATACAGCTATTCGAAATGGAAAGTTAAAAATTGATAATTTAACTACCATAGATCAAAAGCTTACTGCAAGAGGATTTTCAGGAGTAATTTTAGTAGCTCAAAATGATAGTATCATATTTAATAAGGCATATGGCAGAAAAAACAATCAAAAAAATGGGTTAAACGACATAAATACCGTTTTTGATATTTGCTCTATTACAAAACAATTTACAGCTGCGGGGATCATGAAATTGGTAATGAAGAACAAAATTTCTGTAAATGATAAACTGTCAAAATATTTTGATAATATTCCAAACGACAAAAAAAATATTACCATCCATCAACTACTAACACATACTTCCGGATTAGATACTGGTATAGGAGGTGATTATGAATCTATTACAGAAGAAAAATTTTTAAAGAAAGTATTCAAGAGCAGACTATTAAGTCCTATAGGAGAAAAATTTAATTATTCAAATATGGGTTATAGCTTATTAGGTATAATAATTGAAAAAGTTAGCGGAATGGATTATGAAACTTTTTTAAACCAAGCTCTTTTTAAACCTTCAAAAATGTACCACACTGGTTATATAATTCCAAATTGGAAAAATAACGAAATTGCTAATGGTTTTTTAGATGGTAAAGAAGCAAAAAAGCCAAATGAAGAGAATTGGAGTAAAAAAGGACCATATCTTAACCTCAAAGGTAATGGCGGCATCCTATCTAATGCCAACGACATGTTCCTTTGGAGTAAAGCAATAAGAAATAACACAGTACTTGATAAAGAAACAACGTCTAAATATCTTTATCCACATTTTGAATTCAATGATATATATACACATTATGGATATGGTTGGGGAATAGAAAATAACGATTCTCGGAATAAGTTAGTGGTTCATGGCGGTGCTAGTGATCTGTTTGCTTCAGACCTATGGATCTATCCTAAAAAAGAGATTACAATAATTGTACTTAGTAATACACAAGAGGAATATGTTTACTCAATAGCAAGAAAAATCTCAAAATTTTTACTACAAAAATAAAATGCATTTTTTAAAATATTCTGACAAAATCTAAAAAATATATAAGAATTAACTCTAAGCTAAGAATATATATAATCAAAAATATTATTTTCTTATTAAAAGTAACTAAAGGAAAAGAAAATCTCACACCTCTTCTCCACCTCATAACCCCAACCCTTTATTAAATAAAGGGTTGTTACATATTGTATTGGGAAATAGTAAAGTACCCTATTTATTTTACATCCCTACTTCTACCCTATAGCAATTCTTATTGCCAAATATTTGATATAAATATCTATAAAGAATTATGTTTTTAGAGATTCAAGAATGACTGGAATAAATAGTTTATCTTTGTGATACTATCAAATGATACTATCAAAAGATGAAACCACCATATCACATCACTGATAAAATTTTAAAATTAGTTGTCACTATTTCAGAACGAATAGGAGAAATTAATGCTACACATTTATACAAACCAACTACAGAATTACGAAAAAAAAACCGCATTAAAACCATTCAATCATCTTTAGAAATTGAGGGAAATACACTTACAGAAGAACAAATTACAGCACTTATAGATGATAAGCGAGTTATTGCACCTCAAAAAGATATTATAGAGGTAAAAAACGCAATAAAAGTATATGATCGCTTACGTACATTTAACCCAAACAAACTATCAGACTTAGAAAAGGCTCACGCTACTTTAATGCTAGGATTAATTGATGATGCAGGCAAACTAAGAACTAAAAATGTTGGTATAGTAAAAGGTTCTAAAATAGCACACGTTGCACCAAGTGGAGATATGGTAAAAGGATTGCTAAGTGATTTATTTAAATACCTTAAACATGATAAAGATATATTGTTAATTAAAAGTTGTGTATTTCATTATGAGTTTGAATTTATACATCCTTTTATAGATGGTAATGGACGTATGGGTCGTTTATGGCAAACATTAATTTTAATGCAACAATACCATGTATTTGAATTTCTACCTGTAGAAAGTTTGATTAAGAAAAACCAGCAAGAATACTACAACGTTTTAAGCTTATCAGACAAGTCAGGACATTCTACGCTATTTATTGAGTTTATGCTTGATAACATACTTCAATCTTTAGAAAGCCTTTTAAAAACACAAAACCGAAACCTTACACAACAAGATAGAATTGAATTGTATAAAGGCATCATAGGTCATCATCAGTTTAGTCGTAAAGATTATTTGCAAAACTTTAAAAACATTAGCCAAGCCACTGCTAGCAGAGATTTAAAATGGGCTGTGGAGCAAAGAATTTTAGTAAAAACTGGAGATAAAAGATTAACTAAATACCAATTCATTTTAACTTAAATGTGTAGCTATTTACTTATTTTTTCTATTAGAGAACAATAAAGTATCCTATTCATTTATTTTATTTCCCCTACTTCTGCTATAAGGCAATTCTTATTGCCAAAAATCTTATCATAACTACGAATCAAACAAGTGTATTTTAACAGGTATAAATACCTGTTTTTATGATTTATTCTTAAAATTAAGGTTTCCCGTAAATCATAGTTTTTCATTTTATATATATTCGTTAAAAATTGTAAACAACAATTCCTTTTATACGGAAATAATAATGACTAAATGAGAACTTTGTTCTCTATATAACAAGTTGGAATTAATTTGATCGAACTAAACTCTTTAATCAAAAAAACATATAAAATAATGGACGTGACCCAAGCACTAAAGAACACAGAAAACTTATTACGTGATTTTATTGCTTTTACATTGAGGAATCGATTTAAAGAAAATTGGATTACTAAATGTGGAATATCCAATAATAGAATTGAAATTTGGAAGGAGAGAAAAAAAGTTGAAATAAAACGACAAACTTCTGGAGTTATTGAAGAAAGGATACTATTCTATGCTGATTTTTATGATTTAAAAACGATTTTAAAAAAACATTGGGGAACAGAATTCTCAAAAGTTTTTGGAGATTGGAAAACTATGGAAGTTTGGCTCAAGGAAATGGAAAAATTAAGAGACCCTGATGCACACAGACGTGAATTATTACCACATCAAAAGCATTTAATCCTAGGGATTTCAGGAGAGATTAGGACACGATTAATAAAATATAGAAGTAAAATGGAGACAAGTGAAGATTTTTTTCCAAGAATTGAAAGCGCAAGAGATAATTTAGGAAACATAATCACATATGGTCAAAAAAAGAATCAAAACCTATTTAATTTAAAACCTAATGACATTATTGATTTTGTTATAACTGCAAGTGACCCTTTAGGTGAGAAATTGGAATTTGCAATGACTATAACTGGACAGCATCACAATCCAAAATGGCAAGAAGAAAATACTTTCAATCTCAAAATCAATAACAGTCATATAAGAATGGGATTTGGAGTAATGTTTTGGTTAAAGAGCCCTAGAAAGTTTCACGCCAAAGATCAGTACGATGACTCAGTCACTTTTGAATATAACATTTTACCATCTAAAAACTAATGTCGACAATGTATAACTAATTGCTAACTCTACTCTACTTAACAACAAGTCTTTATCTTGTTTTATCGATGTTATTGTTGCTGCATTTCCATGACCTGTTAACACCTTTGTTGGATTCAATTTTAAAATAGAATCAAGTGTCTTCATTAAATTAGGAAGCAATCTTTTTAAGTGGTAAAATAACATTAATAAGTGATGTACTTATTTATTAAATCTTTTAAAATACTTATACATTATAAATCAAAGAAGGTTGTCAAAAATGACAACCTTCTTCCCTATTTATTTACGGTAAAAATCTCTTTTAACTGTTTTACCATATTACCATTACCGCCAAGTGTAATCTCACCAATCTTATCAGCAATTTTCTCTACATACTCCATTTCTTTTAACTTAAACAACATTTCATTGTTTTCCATTAATTTGGCTGTATTTAATAAGCTTCTAGTAGATGCTGTTTCTTCTCTTCTAGTAATAATATTTGCTTGCGCTCTTTTTTGGGCAATTAAAACTTGATTCATGATTTCTTTCATATCTCCAGTTAAAATCACATCCCTAATTCCGCAGTTAATTACCTGAATCCCTAGTTGATTCGTATTCTTAGCTACATCTTCAAATACAGCCGTTGCAATACTTTCTTTTTTCTCTAACAACTCATCTAAAGTATAAGCTCCAACATAACTTCTTAAAGCCAATTGCATTAAAATATATAATTGTTTTTCGTAATCCTTGTTTTCTAACAAGGCTTTTTCAACATTCGTTACTTTATACTGTGTATAAAAGTTAATTCTAATGTTTGCTTTGTCTTTGGTTAACAATTCTTGACCAGCAATTTCTAATTGTAACTGCCTCATATCAACTTTTGCTATTTTAATAGTTGTATCATTTTTCCAAAACCTATAAGTTCCTCCTATTAAGGTTTTAGTATAAACATCATCAACTAATAACACTGCTTTTTCATAAGCAGCAACCTCAAAAGTTCTGATATATTTAGTCAATTGATTATTACTAAATAAAGCTTTATCAATATTCTCTGTGATATATACTTTACTTCTATCTACTTTGTAAAATTTTCTATCTAAAAAACCTTTCCAGTACACATAATTACCTGCTTCCAATACATATTTAAAATTGTTTCTTTCGTACACTAATACGATTTCATTATCCTTTACTTCAACAATTTCTAACATTGCAGCTAAAGTGCTATCTTTTAATAAAATTTCTATTGCTACAGCAGTATCAAACTGTTTAGTTAAATCATAAATTCTTACTTCTTGATTTAAAAACAACCAGTAATTTCCTTCTGTAATCACTTTTTGGTAATCATCTTTTTTGAAAACCAAACCTACTTTTCCTTTGTTTATTCTTACTATTTTCATTGTATTTTTTTTATTAGAATAATTCAACATTTATTACATAATTTCTATCAATAGAAATTGTTTTTCTTAATTAAAAACGGTGCGTCCAAATGCTTAACTAAGCACGGAAATAATCAATCTAAAAAAAGGCCGTTACTCATTTTTAAAAATGGATTGATATCGCAATATGAAATCAATTGATTGATAAAAAATCATTACTTTCTATTTTCAGTATTAAAAACTTCAAGTTCTTTTTTAAGTGTTTATTTAAAAACTCATTTAGAACACATCGTTTTTTTGTTTACCATCAGTTTTATAAGTTGATGAGCTTACTTGATGAAATTAGTTCATCTTTCTCTAGAACCTAAATCTAGTGTCCTACCAATTAGACGATATCCATTAGGATAGTGGGACTCGAACCCACACATGAAACTTCTATTGCTCTAACCAGGCTAAGCTACATAACTGCTGTTATGGAAGGATTCGAACCTTCGTACATAGAATTGTGATTATTTTTTGGTGAATAATCGAAACCTTCAAGTCAAGTTGCATATAACTATCGAATACATAAACTGTACGTAATTATACAATGGTGTTATACAGAAACACTCAACAAGACTTACTTGATATTTTTAGTTGTTAATGAACTTTTTAAAATGCCCCACTATACTTTATATAGCGAGGACTTTTGCAATTTTCCCACTTCACGTGTTCTTTTTCATAAATACGCTACAAAGATTTCACCCTGTTACGCAATGATTTTGCGTACCAAAATTATTTTTCATTTTTTTTCTCTTTTTCACTTACTTTGGTTTTCTTTTTCTTTGGCATTTTCCCTTTTATACGTTCTTTAGCTTCAGTAACTACACACAGAATATCTGAACTATACCCATGTATTTTGGCTTGTTTTAAAAAAGATAAGGCTTCTTTATACTTTTTTAAATGCTCATATAAGAGCGCTTTCTTTATATATAACATGGCCTTATCCAATCCTTTAACAGTAATTCCAAAATCAATAAAATCTTCTGCCTCTTTATAATCTTCGTTCCATAACAAAGCATCTATATAATGTGGATATACTTCAAATGCATGTACGTTTTCTGCTAAGGCTTCTTTGTAATACAAAATTGCTTCTTCGTATTTGTACAATTTTTCTGCATACACTCTCCCCATTAATGTCAATGCCATGGTGTTTTTTTCATCATAAGACAAGGCATAATTCAATGCTTCCATTACCTCTTCCAAATCATAAGGGTAATTCTCTAAAGCTTTAAAAACATAATTGTTAATCAATGTTCCCATGTTTTATTCTAATTGTTTTTTCAAATCATTTTTTAATTCGTTTCTTTTTTTCTTAAATGATTTGACTTTCTTTTTCTGTTTAAAATCATTCCCTGTAAATACTCTTACAGGATTTCCTCTTTCTACTACCTGATGATTCATACATTGATTCTCAAGTTGCTTACTGGTTTGTTCTCTATTAAAATTGAGTACCTTCTCTTGCAATCTCTTGATGGCAATCTTTTTATTTTGATGCTGAGATCTGCTATCCATTACCAACACTTGCAATCCAGTTTTTAAGTGTTTTGCTCTAATTGCAGAACTTACTTTATTTACATGCTGGCCACCAGCTCCAGAACTTCGAATTGCCTGAAATTGAATTTCGTTTTCTTTTATTTCTAAAGAAGTTGCTAGATCAATCTCAAAACAACCAATAAACCAATTTTTACGTTGGTGGTATTTTCTAAAAGTAGATTTACCAATCCACTGAATAGTACCTAACCAATTATTTAAAAAACTGGCAAGTTGATGTCCATCTAATTGTATACTTACCGATTGTACAGTGCCGTTTTGTAATCCGTTTTCTTTGTGTAGCATTGCATATTCAATATTGTTTTGTTGCAATTCTTTTAAAAAGATTTTTAACACTTTAGCTACTACAAAGGCACATTCTTCTGGGCCTTTACCTGCCGATATTTGTATTACTTTTGTTTCCATAATTTTTTATAGTAGAGAAAAAAAGAGAAGAGATAAAAGACTCTTATTAATTAGACCTTTCTTTTATGTATTCTATTTTCTTATCTCTTTATTTATCCATTCTAACAATTTTAGGAGTAAATGTTCCTAGTACTTCTACCAATTCTTGCTGATTAGACATTACCTTTTTTATATTCTTATAAGCCATAGGAGCTTCATCCACTCCTCCTCCAATCAATGTCACATCATTCATTTTTAATTGATACTTTACATCACTTTTGGTAAACTTCTCTTTACATTTTCTACGCGAATATTTTCTTCCTGCTCCGTGAGAAGCAGATTGTAAACTTTCTGTATTTCCCAAACCTCTAACAATAAATCCTGGAGCTGTCATAGAACCTGGAATAATTCCTAATTCACCACGCTTTGCAGGCGTAGCTCCTTTTCTATGCACAATACATTCTTTACCATTTACCATTTCTTTCCAAGCAAAATTATGATGGTTCTCAATCTTAACTAAAGGCTTTGCTCCTAGTAACTTTGCGATACGTTCATGAATATTATCATGACAAGCTTTGGCATAATCACCGGCTAAATTCATAGCCAACCAATATTCTTGTCCGTCATGAGTATTCATATCTAACCAAGCTAAATGTTGAACGTTTTTAGGTAAATAACACTGTTTGGTTGCCAAATAAGTATAATGCTTCGCAATATTTGCTCCTAAACTTCTTGAACCACTATGTGATAACACGCCTAAATACTCGCCTATTTTTAATCCAAATTCATTGTGCTCTTCTGTAATTGATACCGATCCAAATTCAACAAAATGATTTCCTCCTCCAGAAGTTCCTAATTGTTTGTACGCTTTATCTTTTAAGCGTTTAATTAATGGAATCTCTGTAAACTCATCTCTATAAAATATTTCATGATCTTGTTTTTTATCATGCGTTTCTCGCATACCAAACTTTGTATGATTTTTTAAAATATTTTCATATTGATGTTGCTTTCCTTTTAAAAAAGAAACCGGAATTGGATAAACAGTTAAGCACATTCTACAACCAATATCAACTCCAACTCCATACGGAATTACCGCATTGTCTGTAGCTAATACGCCACCAATTGGCAAACCATAACCACTATGTGCATCTGGCATTAATGCTCCTTGTACCGCAATAGGTAATTTTAAAGCATCGTATAATTGATACTTTGCTTGCTCATCAATTTCATCTTCTCCATAAATAGAAAACGGTACTCGTGTATTTCTCAATTGGTGCATTTTAACTGCAACTGGTGTTACCAAACCTTCGGCAACTTTTCCCCAAATCGCATTTCCTTGAAACTTTTCTGGATGTTTTAATACTTCTTTAGCCTCTTCTAAAATGCGTTCCTTTTTTTCTTTTTTTCTGTATCTATTGATTTGCCCTAAAGCAATATTGATACTATTATTCTTTGGGAATCCTAATTTTATTAGGTCTTTCCCTTTTAATTTATTTCCCATAATTTTAAGATGTATAATTCTATAGAAGTCAACTTTTTGCTGATTCTTTTTACATTCCTGCTTTGTGGAATGCTGATTGGTTTCGGAAAATTCTTAGGAAATACTCATAAAAAAAGTCCGAAATTTTACAACTCCGGACTTTTCATATATAATAGATTCTTACTATTTGTAATGTTGAAAGTCGCGAAGTATACATAGCATAGAACCTGGTTCTAATTGTATGTCTTTGTTTAAATGATAATTGAACATTGTACTTCGTTTTTAACTGTTATTTGTTGCTTTATTGCGATGCAAACCTAAAACCAATTTTTGAATTACACAAATAAAAAATTAATTTATTTTGTTGAAAACCAATTAGTTACACCGTATTTAGACAATAAAATTCCTGTCCGCTTTAGAGCAGATATCTAATTCCCTGATGGTCTGATATGTAATGAAACTTTACACGATCTTTTAGCATCTATTAATGGTTCATTTTTTTTACAAAAAAAGCGTCCAAAAAATACATTTTGGACGCTTTTGCTATCTTTTTAAAAATTTTTACCTAGAATACAGCTCTAAAAAGTCGCAGTTTAGCGTCCAATTTATGTAATTTTAATAGCATCATAGGTTCTAACTTTTGTTTTTTCTTGTTTTTATTGATTGCAAATATGCAAGAAATTTAATGAATGTTCCAAATTTTAATTGTAAAACTTATTTCTAAATACTTATCTTTTAATCTGTAGTTGAAGCAACTATACCAATAAAATAATCTTTTTTATGTGAATAGATTGTCCAATAGAATTCTCCCCACCATTCTTTTCCCTCATCAAAATATGTTGAAAAATCTGTACTCCATTTATACACTTCAATAAAACTTAAATCACCAAATATTTTTTTAAAAAAATCAAAGAAAAAATCTCCTTCTTCTTTAATGCTTTTCTTAAGTTTTATACCATAAGGTGTTTCAAAAAAAGCATATCCCAACCCTCCGTTTAAGTATGTTATAGAAACTTCTTTATTAGATTTATGTTTAAAATACTTATTCCAATTTTTCTTTCTCCCTTTTAAGATTATTTCTTCTTCATCTATATTAACAAGGTTTCCATAAAATTCACTCAAAGAAATTTTCTCTCCCGAGTTAAAAAAATCTTGTTCTTTTTCTTTAGATAGCAAATCATTATTAATTGTATTTAACGCAGTATCAAAATGTAAATCTTTACGCTTTAAATCTATATAATCTCTATTTTTAAAAACTTTAAATTCCAAAACACCTCTAGCAATTTCAAACTCTTTAATCATTTGTTTTAATTTCTTGTCCAAACATACTTCTTCCATGTTCTTTTTAATTTTACTTATTTTTTATTTCTTCTACGTTTTTTCCAAGGAGCATTCTTTTGCCAATCACCAGCCATAATACAACCGTAAGGTACCAATTCGTCAATTACTTTTCCCAATCCAAATTCTTCCATTTGCTTACGTACAGTTTCTGCATTTTTATAAGCAGATGGTAATTCAGTAATGTCAATTTCTTCAGAAAAAAAACGTACATCTAATCCTTTTGTTTCTTCTTCAAAAATTTCTTGAAATGTTCCTGTTTTACTTTTTTTATGTTGTGTTCTCCTGATGTTTCTACCTGCTCCATGTGGCGCAAATCCTAAGTTATTAGCAGTAGTTTTACCTTCTACAATTAAAACAGGTTCGCTCATATTTAACGGAATTAATCTTGGGCCAGTAATATCTGGCATAAACTTCTCATCCAATGGTGTAGCTCCTTTTGCATGATAAAACAAATCACCGTCTTTAAACACAAAATTATGTTCGTTCCAAAAACGATTTTCTTTTTCTATCCCTAGTTTTTCTAAAGTTGCATCATGAATAACTTCATGATTTTTCTTTGTCCATTTTCTGATTATTTGTAATGCTTCCCAATAATTTTTTCCTTCTTCTGTCTCAAAGGGAATCCATGCATTTTGCTTTAATGTTTGAGGAGATAATTCTTTTCTAAATTGTTCTGCAATATGCATTCCTCTCCTATATAAATTCGCTCCAAAACCACGACTACCGTGATGTGTTACCATCATTGTATTACCTGTGTTCTTAGAAATTCCAACAAATAAAAAATGATTTCCATCTCCTTGTGTTCCTAAATGACTTCTTGCGGCAGAAATACATTTCTGATTATTTAAAAAAGGGTTTGCTTCTATCTCTAATAATAAATCAGCAGGAAATCTGTATTGTGTATTTCTATCTCTACCTCCAAAACCAAAATGGGTACTATCATGTGCTGCATCTAAAACTTCTTTCGGATTCGTTTTTCCAAAATCTGTTAACATTACAGAACAACAAATATCTGCGCTATGCATTCCAGGGTGAATTGCGTTTTTAGCAACTACAACTCCGCCAACAGGAATTGTTCCTATTGGACCTGTTGGGCAAGAATCTGGCATAATAGCTCCGTCAACAACCGTTGGCGTCTTCATCAATTCTTCCATAGAACTAATCACAGCATTTACGTTTGTCTCTTCTAATTCGTTTTCTGCTTTGATATTAATTTTAAATTCAATTGGATTTTTTAATAATGGAATTTCTGGAAGTGGACGAAACTGCTCTAAATAGCTTAACATTTCTTCTTCAGAGAATTCGTTTGTATTAATATGTTCCATCGCTTCAGGAAACCACTTTCCTGACTTAAATCCTAAATTGATTAAATCTTTACCTGTTATTTTCATTTTGTTTTTCATCTCAACTATTTTTTGCTCCACAAATTCCTCGTTTTGTGGAGCGATTACTTTTTTATGATTCTGATGCAAATATTCTTACTTATTACGCAATCTTTTTGCGTAGCAATAAGTATTTTCTATTTTTATCAAAAAAAATAAAATGGCTTCAAATAAAAATGCGCTTATCAGATACAAAACTATAGACCAATGTCTACGAAACACAATGAAAAAGTGGACATTAGATGATTTAATTGAAGCCTGTTCTGATGCCTTGTATGAATATGAAGGGAAAGATGTATATGTTAGTAAACGCACCATTCAATTAGACATTCAATTGATGCGTAGCGATAAATTAGGATACAACGCTCCTATTGAAGTTTATGATAGAAAATACTATAGGTATGGAGAAAATGGATACAGCATAAAAAATATTCCTGTAACCGATAATGACATAAAAATTATGAATGATGCCATTCAAATGCTTCGTCAGTTTAAAGACTTTTCTTTATTTCAAGAAATGGATGGAGTACTACAACGGCTAGAAGATTCTGTTTATTCATCGCAAAAAAATAATCGTCCAATTATTCACTTAGAAAAGAATGAACAACTGAAAGGTTTAAAATACATTGATCCTATTTATGAAGCTATTCAGAATAAAAAAGTAATCAAAATTACATATCAATCTTTTAAAGCTCGAAATCCAAGTGATATAATTGTGCATCCGCAACTATTAAAAGAATATAACAATCGATGGTTTTTATTAAGTATTACCAAAAAAAGACAATTTATAACTTTAGCACTAGATAGAATGTCTAATATCATTTATGAAGAAGCCGCAGAATATGATGATTTAAAAATTGATGGTGATACTTATTATAGAAATGTTATTGGAGCTACAGTATCAAATTCACGTGCTGAGCGCATTCAATTTTGGATTGACAAAGAAAACGCTCCTTATGTCATAACCAAACCTTTCCATAAAAGTCAACGCCTAATTAAACATACCAACGATGGAGTGATTTTTAATATTCTAGTGCAAATAAATTTTGAATTAGAACGTAAAATCTTAGGGTTTGGCGATGCTATTGAAGTTCAAAAACCTCTGCGATTACGAAAACGTATGATTGAAAAATTAAATAAATCTATTAATAGATATTCTCTAACTGATAACGAAACCCAACAACTAAAAAATCCGTCTTAAAAAGACGGATTCTTAGTATTAAAAAACAACTGGCATTTAAATAATTATTGGTTTTAATTATAGTCCCCTAACTTAATTTAAAATGCTAGTGCTAATTCTTTCTCTAAAACTGATACCTCACCAACATTTCAAGTGAGCCATTGTTGTTAATTTGATTGATCTTTGATGTTGTAAAATCATAAGCTGCACCAAAACGTAGGTTCTCCATGATGTTAAACAGTGTAAATACAGAATACATCTCACCGAGTCTGTAGTTCATCCCTGCTTGTATCTGATTGTATCCAACGGTGGCACTAATATCTGTTGATGATGGTGCTCCTTTGGTACTTCTATGCATAAAAGCTGGTGTGATTTGTACCTGTTCATTGATCTTAAAATGGTATCCTGCTCCATAGTATAAATGCAAGTTATCTACCGCTGCTTTGGGTGCATTTCCATGTTTGATGTATCGTTTTCCATTTAAAAAGTTAGGTGTGGAGATACTCACATAATACTTCTCATGCTTTAAATACATCCCTGCTCCAAACTGTGTATTGATAAAACTTTGGTTTCTACTAAACAATGGATCATTTCCTAAAGCTCCAGCCTTTTTTAAATCAATGTTTACTATCGATGCTCCTGTCTTTACCCCAAAGTATAAATCATGTGTTTGTGAGAGTTGTAGCTTGTAAGATAGATCTACTGTTAGGTCTGTTTCTTGTAATACAAACACCTGATCTCTTACTAAAGAGACTCCCAATCCAAGTCCGTTTTTAAGTGGACTCACATAATTTAATGCCTGTGTGTTTGGAGCATCACTCACACCCACCCATTGGCTTCTATATCCCAAACTAATCTGTTGGACATCTGTACTTCCTGCAAAAGCAGGGTTGATAATATTCATATTAAAGTTATACAAGGTAAAGTTTGGGTCTTGTTGTGCCACACTCTTTTGTATAAAACAAACCGCTATAAGGAGCAATATATATTGAATTTTTTTCATGTTGTTAACTGTTATAAATGTATTGCAATATTGTTGAGGGTTAATAATTGATATAGATCCATCCTTTGGCTGGTTTAGCTCCAGGAGTGTTAAATTCTACAGTAAAGTAATAGGCACCAACTGGTAGTTTATTACTACTACTTGTTTTATTAGAGAATCCATTAAATGAATTGTCATATCCTTTCATAGAGAAGACTAGTTTTCCAGAACGGTTGTAGATGTTTACTACATTGTTAGGATATAGCGCAATGTTCTCAATCACCCAAGTATCATTAACTCCATCACCATTAGGAGAGAATCCATATTTCTTCTTCATTACAATAGAAGCCTGACAGCCTTCATTTTCTGTGTCATAGTAATTTAAGATTCCATCATTATCACAATCTTCCTGAACATCTCCAATACCATTGTTATTCGAATCCTCTTGGTCTGGGTTTGGCAGATAACTATTGTCATCTACATCTGGTACTCCATCATTATCATCATCGGGATCAGTAATATCAGGAATCCCATCTCCATCGTTATCTCCTAAAATAGTTAAAGTTCCATTGACAGTAACAATCGTATAGTTTCCATCTGTAGCTGCACTTAACTCAATAGGAACAGTTCCTGCTGGTGTATTGGTAGTAGCTGTGCTACTTGCTACTGGAGCAGTATCTATATCAGAGGCCGTATCAGCTCCTTTAAAACCACTATAAGTAATGGTAAAAGTTGGATTTGCTTGTCCAAATACTTTGGTCTTATCATCAGCAGTTGCTGTTAAAGTAGCTTTGCCAATAGTTAAAGTTCCATTTACTGGAGTGATGGTATAGTTATTATCGGCTCCACCTGTGGTGGTAATTGCTACAGTACCAACATCAGTTGTAGTAGTTGCTGTACTACTTGCTGTTGGAGCAGTATCAATATCAGAGATTGTATCAGCTCCTTTGAATCCACTATACGAAATAGTAAATGTTGGATTTGCCTCTCCATATTCTTTGCTCTTATCATCAGCAGTTGCTGTTAGAGTAGCTTTGCCAATGCTTAAAGTTCCATTTACTGGAGCGATGGTATAGTTATTGTCATTTCCACCTGCGATGGTAATTGCTACAGTACCAACATCTGTTGTAGTGGTTGCTGTACTACTTGCTGTTGGTGCAGTATCAATATCAGAAATCGTATCAGCTCCTTTAAATCCACTATAAGAAATGGTAAATGCTGGATTGGCATCTCCATATTCTTTGCTCTTATCATCAGCTGTAGCTGTTAGAGTAGCTTTGCTAATTGTAAAAGTACCATCAACATAACTTGCTGTATAGTTATTATCATTAACTGCACCTGCTCTAATTGTATAGGTTCCAGCATCAAAAGAAGTTATTGGATCAACAAAAAAGACAAAGGCTCCTGTATCTAGAACAGAGGCATCGTCTCCATTTTTAAAGGGTCCATATGTAAATCCAATTGAAAAACTATCTCCATAAGTAATCGTTTGATTATTCGCTGTAACAACCAATACGGCTTTTGCAATGGTCAGCGTAATGTCTTTTTTTGCTGCACCATAAATTCCATCTGCTGGCAAAGTAGCTCTAATCGTTACCGTACCTGCATTTCCGACATTTAACGTTCCATTGTTTGTTCCTGATAGACTAGCTGAACCTGTTCCTCCTGCAACAATCGAATAACTAATTGTTCCTGTTGAATTTGAAGTCGCTCCTAAAGCAAAATCTGCATCTCCATAGGTCTTATTAATATCAGCAAATGTAATTACAGCCGGAATTAAGTCATCATCTACTAGTGTAATCTCTAGCGTCTGATTTCCTTTTTCTGTTCCATTGGTTACTCCGGTAATCTCTGCAATAATTGTCTCGTTTCCTTCCGGACTAGTATCATTGATAGGAGTGATAATTACCGCTGCACTTGCTGAGGTTTGTCCGGCAGTGATTGTAATCGTAGTACTTGCTGTACTATTGTAATCTGTACCGTTTAATGCCGTACCTGAATAACCAATTGTTACTTCTACATTCTTTCCAAAGGCATTAGAAAGCGTAGCTGTCAATGTTGCTGTTCCTGTAGCTTCATTAATACTACTATTATCTACAGAGAGTGTAACAGTAGGTTCAGGCAAAACATTGATGGTAAACGACTGTTGTACCGTGCCTCCATTACCATCATTGGCTTCTAACACAACAGGATAATCTCCTGCTTGCCCTGTACTATCTCCTGTAAGCGTTGTTACTGCTGAAATCTTACGTATTTTATGATTCGATAGATCAGCAATATAGAGATTTCCGAAACTGTCTACAACAATTCCTACAGGAGTATTAAAACTTGCAGATGTACCATTGCCATCTGTATTTCCTGCACTGCCTGTACCTGCAACCGTGGTCACATCGCCATTGGGTGCTATCTTTCGTATTTTATGATTCGCTATATCAACAACATAGATATTACCTGAATCGTCTACAGCAACTCCAATAGGATTATTAAAACTTGCAGATGTACTATTGCCATCCATATTTCCTGAACTCCCTGTACCTGCAACCGTAGTCACATCGCCATTGGGTGCTATCTTTCGTATGGTATGATTACCTTGATCAGCTACAAACACATTCCCTGAAGCATCTATAGCAATTCCTCTAGGAAATCTAAAACTTGCAGCCGTACCATTGCCATTTGTATTTCCTGTACTTCCTGAACCTGCAATCGTGGTCACATCACCATTGGGCGCTATTTTTCGTATGGTATGATTATTTTGATCAGCTACAAACATATTCCCTGAAGCATCTACAGCAATTCCAGCAGGAGTATCAAAACTTGCAGCCGACCCATTACCATCTGTATTTCCTTTACTCCCTGTACCTGCAACCGTAGTCACATCGCCATTGGGTGTTATCTTTCGTATTTTATGATTTCCTTGTTCAGTTACATACACATTCCCTGAATCATCTACAGCAATTCCAAAAGGGAAGTTAAAACTTGCAGCTGAGCCATTGCCATCTGTATTTCCTGCACTGCCTGAACCTGCAAAAGTGGTCACATCGCCATTGAGTGTTATTTTTCGTATAGTATGATTACTTGTATCAGCCACATATACATTGCCTGAACCGTTTACAGCAACTCCAAAAGGAGCGTTAAAGCTTGCAGATGTAGCATTGCCATCTGTATTTCCTGCACTGCCTGAACCTGCAAAAGTGGTCACATCGCCACCTAGATTTGTTGTTAAACTCAACCAAGAAGGTTTGGTGGGTGCTGTGAGTGTTACATTGTCGCCATCTGCATCATTGGTTGTAATAGTATAGGTATAGGTATCTCCTTCATCTACAGTAGTAATCGCTGTAGAAGTAAAAGTTGGAGGAGTATTAACCGCTGTAAAAGTAGCAACTGAACTCTCTGTTGTTCCCACACTATTGATTGCATAAGCTGCAAAGCTGTAGGTACCGTTTACTGTTAATTCTGTAATAGCCTTATTAAAAGCTCCTGTGGTTCCAGATACAACTACTTTTAGAACTGTAGTTCCGTTGACTTCTGCCACTGTTGGGGTGCTATCATCTGAGCTTAGTGCATAAACAAATCCTCGTTCTGTAATAGCTGCTCCCCCATCTGAACTCACGTTTCCATTTAAGGTAGCTCTAGTCCCTGTGATACTAGTGGCTGCACTAGAGCTTACTGTTGGTTTGGTGTTTACTGAAATGGTAAACGATTGCTGTGCCGTACCTCCATTACCATCATTCGCTTCTAAAACAACAGGATGATCTCCTGCTTGCCCTGTACTATTTCCTGTAAGTGTTGCAAATGGTAGTGAAATCTTACGTATTTTATTATTACTTTGATCAGTCACATAGAGATTCTCTGAACCATCTAGAGCAACTCCATAAGGAACATAAAAACTTGCAGCCGTACCATTAGCATCTGTACTTCCTATGCTCCCAGTACCTGCAATTGTA
Organism: uncultured Polaribacter sp.; assembly: GCA_947497755.1. Classification (GTDB taxonomy): domain Bacteria; phylum Bacteroidota; class Bacteroidia; order Flavobacteriales; family Flavobacteriaceae; genus Polaribacter. The sequence goes on from CANMHT010000004.1 coordinate 275,444, forward strand.
GTCACATCGCCATTAGGGGCTATCTTTCGTATCTTACGATTACTACCATCCGACACATAGAGATTCCCTGAACCATCTACAGCGACTCCATAAGGAAAATTAAAACTTGCAGATGTACCATTGCCATCCGTATTTCCTGCTGTTCCTGAACCTGCAAGTGTAGTTGCATCTCCATTGGGTGTTATTTTACGTATGTTATTATTACCTGTATCAGCCACATAAACATTCCCTGAACCATCTACAGCAATTCCCCAAGGAGAACTAAAATTTGCAGCCGTACCATTGCCATCTGTATTTCCTGGACTCCCTGAACCCGCAATTGTGGTCACATCTCCATTGGGTGTTATCTTACGTATGTTATGATTAAATGCATCAACCACATAGAAATTTCCTGAGCCGTCTATAGCTAGTCCAGTAGGAGACTTAAAACTTGCAGACGTACCATTGCCATCCGTATTTCCTAGGCTCCCTGAACCTGCAAATGTGGTCACATCTCCATTGGGTGTTATCTTACGTATGCTATGATTCCCTGTATCAGCAACATACACATTGCCTGAATCATCTACAGCAATTCCCCAAGGAGAGTTAAAACTTGCAGACGTACCATTGCCGTCCATACTTCCTATAATACCTGAACCTGCAATTGTGGTCACATCACCATTGGGCGCTATCTTTCGTATTCTATGATTAAAAGCATCTGCCACATACACATTCCCTGAACCATCTACAGCTACTCCTGTAGGAGAATAAAAACTTGCAGCCGACCCATTGCCATCTGTACTTCCTGCACTTCCTGTACCTGCAACTGTGGTCACATCACCACCTGGAGCGGTTGTTAAATTCAACCAAGAGGGTTTGGTAGGTGCTGTGATTGTTAGATTATCAGCATCTACATCATTGGTTGTAATAGTATAGATATAGGTATCTCCCTCATCTACAGCAGTAATCGCTGAAGAAGTAAAAGTTGGAGGAGTGTTTATCGTTGTAAAAGTAGCAACTGAACTCTCTGTTGTTCCCACACTATTAATTGCATAGGCTGCAAAACTGTAGGTACCGCTTACTGTTAACCCTGTAATTGCCTTATTAAAAGCTCCTGTGGTTCCAGATACAACTACTTTTATAACTGTGGTTCCGTTGACTTCTGCCACTGTTGGAGTACTATCATCTGAGCTTAGTGCATAAACAAATCCTCGTTCTGTAATAGCTGTTCCACCACCTGAACTAACATTTCCGTTTAAAGTAGCTTTTGTTGCTTTTATAGCTGTAGCTGTACTAGAACTTACTGTTGGTTTAGTGTTTACCGAAATAGTAAACGATTGTTGTACTGTACCTCCGTTACCATCATTGGCTTCTAATACCACATTATGATTTCCAACATCAGTTGACGTTGGTGTACCTGTAAGTACTTGTTTTTGTTCAATTTTTCGAACACTGTTATTGCTATAATCTGCTACATAGACATTATTTGATGCATCTACACTCACTCCTGCTGGGAAATTAAATTGAGCAATACTTCCTACACCATTTACAAGACCTGAGCTACCTGTTCCTGCTACTGTAGTTACTACTCCCGCAGGGCTTACTTTTCTAATACGCTTGTTGTTGAAATCTGCTACATAAATATTTCCAAAACTATCTATATCTAATCCAAAAGGAGAACTAAATTGAGCAGCAGTTCCTGTACCATCTGCAAAACCTAATGTACTTCCCGCTAGCGTAGTTACCACTCCAGCTGAAGTTATTTTTCGAATGCGATGATTAAGTCTGTCAGCCACATAAACATTACCTGCTCCATCTACGGTTATTCCGAAAGGTTGGTTAAACTGTGCTGCTATTCCTGTGCCTTCGGCAAAACCAGCAACACCACTTCCTGCTAAAGTAGTCACTACTCCAGCAGCAGTTATTTTTCTAATACGATGATTTCCATTATCAGCCACGTATACATTTCCTGATTTATCTACTGCTACTTCTGTTGGAGAATGAAATTGAGCAGCAGTTCCTATATCGTCTGTATAGCCTTGGCTACTTCCTGCCAAGGTAGTCACTACTCCTGCTGGAGTTATTTTCCTGATTCGATGATTCTGGTTGTCTGCCACGTATACATTCCCTGAACCATCTATGGCTATTCCCCTGGGATCATTAAATTGAGCTGTAGCTCCTGTACCATTTGCAAAACCTACTGTACTTCCCGCCAGCGTAGTTACTATTCCTGTAGGGCTGATTTTTCTTATTTGGTGGTTAAATAAGTCTGCAATATATACATTCCCTGATGCGTCTACGGCTACCCCGTAAGGTCGATTAAATTTTGCAGCGGTACCAGTAGCATTCAAAAAACCAGCAGTACCATCTCCAGCCAACGTACTCACTGTTACATTAGTATCTAATGCTAACCAACTAGGTTTGGTAGGTGCTGTAACAACAACAGCATCTCCATCTGCATCATTAGTGGTAATTGTATAGGTATAAGTATCATTTTCATTTGCTGTTGTAACAGCAGTTGAAGTAAATGTTGGTGATGTATTAATGGTTGTGAACGTTTGTATAGTACTTTCTGTGGTTCCTGCTCCGTTTGTTGCAAAAGCAACATATGCATATTCTCTATTCCCTACTAAACCTGTTAGTGTTGTATTATAATTTCCTGTTGTACCTGTAGAAACTATTTTAATTACGGTTGTTCCATTCACTTCTGCAACAGTAGGTGTCGCATCATTGGAAGTTAATGCATAGACAAAACCTCTTTCTGTAATTGTATTATTTCCATCTGAAGTAACATTTCCACTTACCATTGCTCCATTTCCTGTAATTGAGGTTGCAGCTGAGTTGGTTACTGTAGGAGCTATTGATGTATATGCAATAACTACATCATCACTTGATATTGGACAAGTACTATTGCTGCTTGTCCATCGAAAAGTATAACTTCCTACAAGATTGACTGTAGCTGTAGAAGTAGGACTATTAGCATCTCCAAAGCTAACAACACCAGGGCCTGCTACCTGTGTCCATGTTCCTGTTGTGTTCAATCCTGAAACAGCATTTCCAGCAAGGGTAGCTGTACCTGCAATATTGTTTTGATCAGGACCCGCTGCTGCTACTGTAGGGTTATCAAGTAAAGTAATCACCACATCATCGGTACTTTCCGAAACACCTCCATTGTCAATCATCCAACGTAAGGTATAAGCTGTATTTATTGTACCTGAAAAACTTGATGTTGGGCTATTGACCCCTCCAAATGACCCTCCAGTTCCACTAATGATACTCCAAGTACCACTTTCACCTCCATTAGGTGAATTTCCTCCTAAGAAGGTAGAAGTACCACATACGTTTTGATCAGCTCCTGCTGATGCAGCTGTGATTTCATTATCAAAGTTGGTTACTGAAACGGTTTTATTGGCTGCTCCATCAAAGGCATCGTCTGTTAGTGCTGCATCGATTGACAAGGTAACATTGTAACTTGGTGAACCATCAGTAATTGCATCATCTAATCCGGTTACTGTTACTGTTTGTGCTACATTCCAGTTAGCGGTCGTAAAGGTTAATGTAGATTTGTCTATTGTACCTTCGGTTACATCTCCACTACTTAGATTAATAACCACATTGCTATTAGGTTGCGAGTTTAATGCTACTGTAAAAGTATCAGTTGTACCATTTTCATTTGTTGATGTTGAACCTCCGCTCTCTACTACTATAAAACCACCGCCCAGAGTAGTTACATCTACTTTTGTTGGTGTAGCCTGTATATTTGGTGTTCCTTCATCATCTTCAGCAACCACATATACATCATAGGCTGTATTTAATGTTAATCCTGTAACGTTAAATGCATTGGTAAAACCACCTGTAGTTACAGCTGCATTACCACTTTTTATTTGCCCAGAGCCTCCACTTCCTATTCCTGCTTTCACTTCTGCTGAAGTAGGTGCAGTAGCTCCATCGGCTAGGACTACATAGTAAATAGTTCCTGCTTCATCAATGTCTGTATTTAAGGTAAAACTTGTTGTAGCAATATTTGCTGACGACGGTGTGCTATTCTCAAATACTGGTGGAGTTTTGTCTAGTGTTGTTACTTTCATCCATAGATCTCCGGGAAATTCGAGTGCCACGGTCCAAGCACTTCCACCTGCGTAGGTTGCAAAGGGATAATACGCACAAGTTACGTCAGTGATAGCAGTATACTGCTGTCCTTGCACAATGTCAATAGGAGTGGTTAGCACAATTTCTTGTTCGCCTGCACCCACATTAAAGGGTTGTGTATGTATAGGTGTACCCGAACCCGTGTGCCCTGCATAAATCTTTAATGTACCTGTGGATGCTACTTGAAACTCAAAACTCAAAGCAGTCCATTTGGTAGTTTTAGTAGCTGTAAAAGATTGCCCAGCATTTGTTAAATTCCCCTTAAATGTATTATGGTTTATTAATATCTCTCCATCTTGAAATGAAAATACAACGTAAGGGATTGCTAGCAGAAAGCTTAAAAGTAAAATTTTCTTCATAAGTATTTGATTAAGTCTATTTTGCAAGTTTGGGGACTTACACGTTAATGTTCTGTCATAAAAATAGTTTGCAGGAGAAGAGAGCGAAAAAAAATGTCATGAATTCATCTTTTTTTGTCGTGAATCAATTTCTTTTTTCGTGAATTTGTGGTTTTTCGTCGTGAACTGACTTTAAAAAAGTTCTGATTTTACTTTTGGTAAATATGAATTTGAGATGGGAACTTCTATGTCTTGAATCTTTACCACTTTATTAGAAAATCCAGATACAAAGTTTTTGTTGATGATATAAGATCTGTGTATTTGAACAAAATCTTCTGTAACCATTTCCAAAAATTCTTGTACGGTAGCTCTAATCATTTTTTTACCATCGCGAAGGTATAGTACTAAATAATGATCTTCTTTTTTGGCATATAAAATATTGTTAACTTTTACTTTTACCATAAAGTTTTTGTCTTTAATCAACAATTCTTTACTTGACTCTAATTTATTTTTAGCCAATTCCAAGGCAATCATCAGGTCTTTTTCCTGAAATGGTTTTTGTAGATAACTTATTGGGTCAGTTTGCACAGCATCTTTTATATTTTTCTGATCGGAAAAAGCAGTCAAATAAATAATTGGAATGTCTAACTGATTGCCTAACCAAATTCCTGTTTTATCTCCATCTACTCGTATGTCTAAAAAAACAAGATCGGGCATTAATAGTTTAATTTCTTCCAAAGCTTTCTCTGCGTTAGATTGTACTCCACACACATTACAATTGAGTGATTCTAGTGTTTGCTTTAACACTTCTTGTGTGATGAACTCATCTTCTAAAATATAAACTCGCAAAGATTTCATAAGGCTGGTTGGAAATAAATAAACGTAAAAATTACCATTTTTTTCTTCTTTTGCATCAATTTGTCGTAAAACCCCACATTTTTGTCGCTAAATAAGTTTTCTTTAATCTCATTCAAATTTTGGAAAGACCAATTCTAATTTAAAACTTCCATCTTCTTGTATGGTCTCTTTTCCTTTTAACTGCAATATCATCATCGAAATAATCTTCATCCCCATAGAAATATGCTCTACTGGTTTTTCTTTAAACACACCACTATCTGTATATAAAAATATATAATTAGACTTTCCTTCCTGGAATTCAACATAAATACTCGGGTTCTCTGTAGCATCAAATGCGTGTTTGTGAGAATTGTTAATCAACTCGTTTAAGATTAACGCTAACGGAATAGCTTTGTCCATGGAAAGTTTTACAAAAGCTATATCTAATTGATATTTCACAGGTTCTGAAAACAATGTTTTGTTGTACGAAATGATGTCGTTAAAATATTCTTCTACAACGATCTCTTCTTGACTATCTCCTTTGTATAGAATATTATGAATTCCTGCAATGGACTCAATTCTTCCCTGACTTTCTTGCAATTTGGATTTTAATTCTTGATCGTTACTATTAAAAGCCTGCAAACTCAATAATCCAGAAACTACTTGTAGATTGTTCTTGATTCGATGATGAATTTCCATCATCATTGCCTCCTTAATCTTCGTTTCATTAATTGCTATTTGGTTTGTTGCGTATAATTTCTGCCTAGATTTAAACTGATAAAACAAATAAGTAAAAATAATGATGATGACAAGAATAATTAGCAAAGTGAACCACCACGTTTTGTAAAATATTTGTTGAGATACAACTCTTAACTCCAGGGTTTTTCCTAACCTTTTATTAATTGAATTTAAAATCTCTACTTGAAGTGTGTAATGACCTGAAGATAAACTTGGAAATTCTATTTCATTTTCAATTTTAAGTTTTCTCCATGAAGGGATTCTTTCTTCTGAGTTATTAATGAGTCTATACCTATAATTAAAATTTGTATGATTAATAACATTTGCTACGGCTATTTTCACATTAAATCTTCTGTTGTATGGTGGCAATGTGATTTTTGTAAGTGAATTCAGATATGAAGGTTTCGTTTTGGTTTGCCATTGATCATTCTTAATGTCGAAGAAAGAAAGTGAACCAAATTGTAGCTGTATACTATCTATAGTTGTACTTGATTCTCTTAACTCATACGGGTTAAAATAATTTAATCCATTCAAAGTTCCCATAAAAATATTCCCTTTTGAGTCGATAGTAGTACTATAACGGTTACCTTCTAATTCGTAAATCCCATCTTTTTTAGTGTATCTTTTTTCAAATTTAGTGACAGGATCATATGCTATAATACCTGCAAAGGTATTCATCCAAACAACTTTAGTAGTATCAGAAACGACACCAACTATTGAAGTCTTTAGAGCGTCTTCATAGAAGCTTGTAAATTGCTTATTTTTTGTATCGAAGCTGTACACTTTACCATGCTTGGTAGTTACTAATAAACCATGATTTTGATCAAAGTTAACAGCGAGTAAATTTGTTGGTTCTTCGTTTTTCGGAATATAAAAGCTTGTGTTTCCATTATAATATTCAAACAAGCCTTGATTCATAGTAACTGCATATAGTGTTTTTGAATCGGAAGCAAATTCTCTAACATAATCTGTTATCCCTTCTACTTTAAAATGCTGTTTGCTTTGTAAACTAAACTTATAAATACCTTCAGATCTAAGACTTCCTTTAAAAATAGTGTCTCCTATCTTTATAATTTCTTCACTCAATTTATTTAGCGGATACTTTTCCAAAACTTTATAATCCTTATCTACCTTATAAAGATTATAATGGCTGTTGAATATATAGTCATTTTCAATGGTAAAAATATCTCTAGGGTATTCCATTGGGAACTCCTTATTTTTATATGTAATCTGTATTTTCTCTTGTGTTTTATTTAAAGTATTGAGTTTAAAAAAGCCTTTTACGTCAGTGCTAACAATATATTCATTGTCAGCTACTTCTTTAACAACACGAATGCTTTCATCTTTAAAATAGGTTTCAATAGTTGATTGATTTAATTGAATATATTCTAAAGTATTTTGATAAAAAAGGATTAATTCTTTATTAAGATTTTTTGAAGTCAGACTAGTAAAATAAGGAACCTCTACTTCACCTATGGACACAGGTTTATTTTTTAAATCTACATATTTTACCTTGTAATGCGATTGATTTTTTTCTACATAAACATACTTATCGTTTTTATTCAAATAAAATACAAATTCACCTCTATTTCTTTTTAGAAATTTCAAAGCTTCAACTTCTATTAGCTTTAACTCTTCTTCATCCAATTTAAAAATATCTTTATTCGAATTTTTAAAATAAGTAGTATCTCTATATACAAATGAATGATGCAAAAAAAGCTTTTCCTTTATGGGGCTTTTTGTTGCATAATCATCTTGTGTAATTTTTTTAATTATTTCACCTTCATCATTAATTAAAAATGATGTAGAAGGTGGGAAATTTATAATAGAAATTTTTCCTTTATATGGAGAGAAATATGGGTCTAAATGAAAATCATCATCATCAATTGTTCCTGTACCTGTCTTAATGAGATTATCACCTTCCAGTTTATATAGAAACACCTCTCTATTTTTCCCAAACATTAAGAAAAGCGTATCGTTTAAAACAAAATGTCCATATCTTCTATAAGCAGAAAGTGAATCATACGCTTTGATTTTGGAGAACTTTAGAGTAGTAGTGTTTATTTTATATAATTCTATCTTATCATTTGTATACTGAACATATGCATATACATTTCCTAAGTTGTTATAATCTAACATCCATAAATTAGAAACAGTATATTCAAATTTTGGCAATGTTACATCATAAAAATTAACACCATCAAACCGTTGGATTATATATTTATCACTGTCTAATTTGAATTGATTTCCCTCAACTTTTCTCCCTGCAATCCATAGCCATCCAAATTCATCATATGTAGTATAAATGGGGTCACTAATCTTATAACCTTCGTTTAAAGTATAGCTAATTCTTTTACCAACAAGAGGATTGTTTTTTTGACTCCAGCTAAAAAAGCTAGTAAGTATAAAAAGTAAGAGGACTGTTCTTTTCAACACTTGCATTTGAATGAGCGTAAATATAATTACTTAAAAATTATTATTTGATATAAATATTATATGCAATTTGTATTGTAACTAAATACTTTACTCTATATAGTGAAAAATCAACTTCTAAATATTATACTTCGGATGATGTTTATGCTCTAAACAACTAAAAAATCCGTCTTAAAAGACGGATTCTTACTATTAAAAAACAACTGGCATTTAAATAATTATTGCTTTTAATTATAGTCCCCCAACTTAATTTAAAATGCTTAAAAATGCCAGTGTTAATTCTTTATCTAAAACTGATACCTAATCAACATTTCAAGCGAGCCATTGTTATTAATTTGATTGATCTTTGATGTTGTAAAATCATAAGCTGCACCAAAACGTAGGTTATCCATGATGTTAAACAGTGTAAATACAGAATACATCTCACTGAGTCTGTAGTTCATCCCTGCTTGAATCTGATTGTATCCAACGGTAGCACTAATATCTGTTGATGATGGTGCTCCTTTGGTACTTCTATGCATAAAAGCTGGTGTGATTTGTACCTGTTCATTGATCTTAAAATGATATCCTGCTCCATAGTATAAATGCAAGTTATCTACCGCTGCTTTGGGTGCATTTCCATGTTTGATGTATCGCTTTCCATTTAAAAAGTTCGGTGTGGAGATACTCACATAATACTTCTCATGCTTTAAATACATTCCTGCTCCAAATTGCATATTGGTAAAACTCTCATTTCTACTAAACAATGGATCATTTATCCCTATAACTCCAGCCTTTTTTAAATCAATGTTTACTATCGATGCTCCTGTCTTTACCCCAAAGTATAAATCATGCGTTTGTGAGAGTTGTAGTTTGTAAGATAGATCTATTGTTAAATCTGTTTCTTGTAATACAAACACCTGATCTCTTACTAAAGAGACTCCCAATCCTAGTCCGTTTTTAAGTGGACTCACATAATTTAATGCCTGTGTGTTTGGAGCATCACTCACACCCACCCATTGACTTCTATATCCCAAACTAATCTGTTGGACATCTGTACTTCCTGCAAAGGCAGGGTTGATAATATTCATATTAAAGTTATACAAGGTAAAATTCGGATCTTGTTGTGCTGAGCTTTTCTGTACTATCAAAGCAGCTGCTAGGAATAATATATATGTTAAGTTTTTCATTTTTTCTATGTTTAAAAATCTTTTACTTTTCATTTTTAGATCATTAATAATTAATATAGATCCATCCTTTGGCTGGTTTAGCTCCCGGAGTGTTAAATTCTACGGTAAAGTAATACGCTCCTACTGGTAATTTTTTACCACTATTTATTTTACTAGAGAATCCATTAAATGAATTGTCATATCCTTTCATAGTGAAGACTATTTTTCCAGAACGGTTATAGATGTTTACCACATTGTTAGGGAATAACTCAATGTCTTCTACTACCCAAGTATCATTAACTCCATCGCCATTAGGAGAGAATCCATATTTCTTTTTCATCACAATTGCTGCTTGACAACTATCAACATCGTCATCTAAATAATTGATGATTCCATCATTGTCACAATCTTCTTCTACATCAGCTACACCATCTCCATCAGTATCTTTCTGATCTGGGTTTGGAATCAATGGACTGTTATCATTTGTATCTAAAATACCATCATTATCATCATCGGTATCACAGAAATCTGGATTCCCATCATTATCAGTATCAATAGTAGAAATCGTAATTGAAAAGTTTTCAGATGAATCACTCACATTTCCTGCTGCATCAGTTGCTTTAGCTGTTGTATGGTAATCTCCATCAGCTAATGTTACCGAGCTATGATCATAAGTCCAGTTACCACTCGCATCTGTAGTTGTAGTTCCTACAGAGCTAGCGTTGATAAATAGCTCTACAGTACTATTGGCTTCTGCTGTTCCATTAAAAACTAGTGTATTGTCTGCCGTCGTAGTAGTTACTCCAGCACAACTATAAGTATCAATCGCTACAATTACTGGCGCATTTGGCGGAATAATATCTAAGGTTTTTATTTGTTTAACAGCTCCATAAGTAGTTCCTGTACTATTAGTAGCATAAGCTCTATAATAATAAACCGTTTCACTTAATAAACCAGAAACATTAGAATTATAAACTCCAATTCCAGTTCCTACACTCACATTAACATCTGCTATTGTTGGTGTTGTATTTGTACTTGAATACACAAATCCTCTAGTTAACGCTGGCTCTCCTCCTGTTAATGTTACTTCTCCGTTTAATGTAAAAGAAGCACCTACTAAATTTGTAGCATCATCCGTTGACACTTCAGAAGCAATTGTTTTAATAGTTAATGTTCCTTTTTTAGTAGTAATAGCATAATTTACATCCGCTCCAGCAGAAAGTACAATATCATACATTCCTGCATCAGAAGTTAACATTGCTGTTGTACTAGCTACAGGCTTTGTATCTAGATCTTTAGCTTCATCTCCATTCTTAAATCCGTTATAAGTAATACTAAAATCAGGGTTTGTAGCGCCATAATCTCTTGAAGCATCTTCTGCTGTTGCAGTTAAAGCTGCTTGTGTAATACTTAAGCTTCCTTTCACTGGGCTAAAACTATAATTGGTATCCAATCCACCAGAAATTACAATGTCTACATTTCCAACATTTGTAGTTTCAGTTGCTGTAGTAGAAACTGTTGGTGCTGTATCTAATACAGTAGATTGTTCTCCTTTTTTAAATCCATCGTATGTAAATGTTAAAACAGGATTTGCATCTCCATACACTTTGGTCTTATCCTCAGCAGTTACTGTTAAAGTCGCTTTATTAATAGTAACAGAAATCTCCTTTGCTCCACCAAAATAGGTATTATTTTCTGCAACACTTGCTTTTAATTTGATTGTACCTGCGTTTCCTAAAGTTAATTTATCATTAGTAATACTAGCTCCTAATGCATCACCAACAATAGCATAACTAATTGTTTGTCCAGAATTCACTGTAGCATTTAATGTATACTCAGCATCTCCATAAGTTAGTGTTTGATTAACATTAAAATCGATAACAGGATTTAGCTTATTTACTGTAGTAAAACTAAAGGTGTTTTTATCTGAGATTCCTTTATAAGCCGCTCCAGCTATATTTTCAAACGCTCCTTCGGTTATGATAACATGATAAGTTGTATTCACTTTTAATCCATACTTATCTCCTAAAGCAATTGTTACTGTTTTATCATTGATACTCACAATAGGATCGGTAATATCAATGCTTATGCTATTATTATCTTCATCTTTTACAAAAATAAGTCCTGTTCCTTTGTATACATTTTTATCAAATGTTAAACTTAATGACGTTCGTAAAGGAACATCTGTAGTGTTTTTCTGTGGGCTAGTACTTACTAATGCAATATCCTGATCAATCACTAAATTAACTGGTGCAGTAATAGCACTAAAGTTTCCAGCTAAATCCATAGCCATAGCTTTTATAGAAAATGAACCTGAAGGAATTGGAGCATTTTCTGTATTACTCCATTTGCTATTTGTTCCTATCAGATTGTAATCATCGTCTTCAAAATCTCCTGGATTATTTAATTTTGAATCTATACCAACAATCACAAAATCTCCTATGGTTCCTGTTCCTTCAAAAGTAAAAGAAGTTCCACTTGTAATAGCATCAGAATTACTTTGCCCTTTATCTGTAGATGAAGAGAACTGAATTGTAGGAATATTGGGTGCAGTAGTATCAATTACTAATTTAAAGGCTTTACTTTCTGCACTTTTATTTCCTGCTTTGTCGCTTACAAAAGTGGTAACATCATAGCTTCCATCAGCAATTGGTCCATATTCTCCTTGTGGCTCAAACTTCCAATTTCCTGAATTATCTGTCAAAGCAGAACCTTTATTTCCACCATTAAAATACAATTCAACTAAACTACCAGGTTCTGCTGTACCTGTAAAATGTGGAAATTGATTTTTGGTGATGGCATCATTATTATATCTTCCTGTATCTGTATTGTTAATTAAAGCACTAACAACTCCCACAGCTGGTTTAATACCATCTACTTTAACTCTAAATAAAACTCCAACATTGTTTAGAGTTAATAAAGCATTCTCATTAGTATTAATTGCATTTGTGATAGTTCCTCCATTTAACTCTAATGCATTTCCTATTTCTATAGTATCTGTATCATTATCTCCTTCTTTTACAGTATAAGTAAATACCAAATCAGAAGAATTTGTTACCTCAGTTGCAAGTGTTGCATAAACTGTTTTTGTTCCAATAATAATTGGTATTTGTAATGTTGATGACGCTGTTATATTACTATCATAAGTAACCGTAAACTGCAACTTATCTCCTATTTTATATGTTTTACTTCCTTGAGGTACTGTAACACTAGTAATTGTTGGTGCACATTTAAGATTATCGCCAAGTATTACCCAAGAATTAGGAGCTTGTGTTAATACATTTCTTGCTGATTCTCCTTTACAATAATTTAATCCTTGTGCTCCTAAAGTAACATTTGGCTGAACAGTTTTTGCAGACCATCCTATTAAAATTTTATCGTAGTTAACAGTAGATACTCCAGCATAATCAAACATATTTGCCATATTGGTTACTTGGCTAATATCCCAATTTGAAATATCTTGACTAAATGCTTTAGCTCTAAAAAACATACGCTTCATATTTGTAACTTTACTTACATCCCATCCGCTAAGATCTTGATTAAAGATACTTGCTCCACTAAACATCGATTCCATATTGGTTACAGCACTAACATCCCACGAACTAATATCTTGGTTAAATTTTTGGGCTGAATCAAACATATACTTCATGCTTGTTACTTTACTTAATTTAGTAGCCCATTTTGATAAATCTTGATTGAATTCACTTGAACTTCTAAACATAAAACTCATATCTGTAACATTACTTACATCCCAATTAGAGATGTCTACATTAAATTTACTAGCATAATTAAACATACTAGACATATTGGTAACATTACTAACATTCCAGTTTGAAATATCTTGATTAAAAGCTGATGCATTCGAAAACATACCAATCATAGTTGTAACATTACTCACATCCCAATTAGAAATATTCCCATTAAATTCAGTAGTATTCGTAAACATATAATTCATATTGGTTACCTTTAATAACTTGGTAGCCCATTTTGATAAATCTTGATTGAATTTTTTAGCTCCTCTAAACATTCCTTCTAAGAAAGTTACATTGCTAACATTCCAATTTGAAATATCTTGATTAAAAGCTGATGCTGCATCAAACATAAGATGCATAGTAGTAACATTACTTACATCCCAATTTGAAACATCACCATTGAAAACCGTATTTTTTCTAAATACTTGATTCATATTTGTGATAGTACTTACATCCCAATTTGAAACATCTCCATTAAAAGAAGTTTGGTAAAAACTAGCATATAAAGAAGTTACACTCTTTAAATTTGGTGCATCAGTCGCCGTAGATTCTAAATTTTCACACCCAGAAAATGCTAAGTCAAAATCTTTCCATTCTATATCTCCCCACTGTTTAATGTTAATTATTTTGTCTTTGTCTTTTTGTAAATGAAAAGAAATCTTTAATAAATCACCAGTAATTTTTACATCATATTCTCCTGGAGTTACGTAGGTATGTGAACTTTTAATAGTTTTATTAGCTTCTACAGTTCCATCTCCCCAATCAATAGTATATGTACCTCCTAAACTAATCATTGGAATTTCAATTTCTTGATTAGCAGTTGTCGTTTTCCATGTTGTAATAAATGGTCTTTGAAATGAGGTAAATGACAATATTGTTTTGCCAGAAATTCCTGCAAATGCTCTATCTGATAAATCTGTAATAGCTGTAGAAGCGATTTCTACATAGTATTTTGTATAAACTTCTAAATCATCAGTTGGATTTATAATAAGCTTATCTCCAACAATATTTATTTGTGTATTATCTGTAATATCTATTGTTTTAAAAACACTATCATCATTAAATCTTTTAATAATAATATTACCTGTTCCTATCTTTACAGATTCACTAAAAGTAATTTCTATATTATTGTCTAAACCAATCTGAAGTGAATTATTTAATGGTAATGTACTAGAAATCGTTGGACCTTGAGATATTCCTTTAAACCAAGCAAACCTTGTTGGGTTCCAATTATTTACCATAACGTCTAGTACACCATCTCCATTAAAATCTCCAAAAGCGATATCTCCAAGGGCTCCTGCATCAGCAGTTCCTAAAATACCTTCCATTGGTTTGGGTACTGTAGTAAAATTAGGTACAGTAGCAGTACCAATATTTTCTCTCCAGACCAAAGTTCCATTCTCTCTCATATAGTACATATCATAGTCACCATCTTTATCTAAATCAACAAAGCTAGGTCTAGAAGCCAAAGTACTAACATCAGTAGGTATTTTAAGTTTATCAAATGGGCTATCTCTATATTTTCTTAAAAAATTAGGATTGAATTTGGTTCCAATATTTTCGGCAAAAGCAATAGAATCAGATCCCTGATTAACCAAATCTAAATCATTATCATTATCAATATCAACAAAATTAATACCAACAATTTCTGCTAAATTATTGTTTCCAATATCTAATCTACTATACGTAAATACAGGGTTTTCTTTAGTCCCTGTATTAATAAACTGTGCTATATCTTCTGAAAGTTTACCACCAGTTCCTAAGTTAGCTGTATTTTCAGCATGAGAATACCTACTTCCAACTAATAAATCTAAATCTCCATCTCCATCAATATCTACCAATACAGGTTTTACCTCATTAGAATTTCTTGACGGTGCAATTTTTATATCGTCAATTGTTTTTAAGCTTGTTAGCTCCCAATGTGGTACAGTAGCGGTTCCTGTATTTTTCATATAGAATAATTGCCCTCTATTAGAACCTGAAATAAAATCTAAATCTCCATCGTTATCTAAATCACCAAGAGCAATAGATCCAAATCTTTCTGGTGTTATTGGTAAGGTGATTAAATCTAGTCCTGCAGGGATATTTCCAGATTCTGCTCCAAAAGCTGTTTCAAGAGCTGGAATTCCACCTCCCATATATTGATATGTAGGAGAACCCTGTTGCGCATAAAGTGTGGTTATGCTAAATAAAATGCATAGAGCATAGAGTAATAGTTTCTTCATAATTTTTTGAAGTATTTATTTTTAAATAATGAACTCCGCAAAATTAATTTTAGCTCTATTTGTATATATAATACCAAAGTATAGGAAAGTAATTTTCTTTTTTTTAAAAACTATACTCTAGTACAGGAACACTTAAAATCTCTTATAAATAAAGGAGTTTAATGCAGTTAAAGTGAATTCTTTTTTACATAATTAAGAAATGAATTTAAAAAATCAATTCTTTTTGTAATATCTAATTTTATAAAAATATTAGCTATGTGGTATTTTATTGTTGCAATTTTTAGATGTAATTTTTCAGAAATTTCTTTATTAGAATAACCTTTTAAAAGTAGTTTTCCTATTTCTGATTCTCTTGGTGTTAATTCAAACTTTTGTATAAAATCTATATAGGTATTTTCTAATTGTAGCTTTTTTGTTTCTAATGCCGTAGTTATAGCAATGAGCTTGTTTTGTTGTTCTATATTGTCTTCTCTTAATAATTTCTGAGACTTAAATTCTTTAGCTAACCTATCATGAATTGTAGCCTTTTCTTGCAATGTTTGCTTATGTCTGTAGGATAAAGCATATAAGAAAACAATCATTTCTATAAATGCGCCTATCTTTAAAACCCATTCGGTAACTCCTAAATCAATTACTCCATATTGTACCGTTAAATCATACAATAAAGAGAATAATAGAAAAACAGAGTATCCCATTACTATAAAACGCGCATAAGGTTCTTTTTTATACAATAAAATAGCTACTATCTCGTATAACAACAGAATAAGAATGTTAACTGTTACTCCGTTTGAATACCAGAATAACTCATTGGTAGTGATATACATAGCATAGCATACCATATTGATAAAAACCAATGTACCAGCAACAAATACTATTTTCGGGTAATATTTTTTAACTCCAACAGCATCTTCTGTAAAAAGCATGACAGAAATAACCAAAGCAATGTGTAAAAACAAAGCAACATGTTCTATATATTGAGTATTCCCAAAGAGTAGATAAAAGCCATTATCAAGTTCAAATAATATGAGTGTTGTACTTATTAATAAAAAACAATACGATAAGAAAAATCGTTCTTTAGTAGTATTATAAAAAAAGAAATTAATACATAAGACTATAAAAACAGCGCCAAGAAAAATTCCTACTACTGTTTTTAATGTTCTATTAATTGTTTCGTTTTGAGAAATACTTGCAATTTTAACTGGAAAATAAACACTTTTTTTAAAAAAGACTTCTGCATAAACTACTACTTCATTCTTAGCACTTAAATAAAAAGGAAATTCTATGTTTTTATTCTGAAGATCTTTGTAATGATATATTTCTTTTAATATTCCGTTTTCTTCTTTGTAAAATTTTAAATAATCAAATGAAATCGTATGAATTCTACATATAAATTTTAATTTTTCTAAACTGGTATTTCTCAGTTTTAGTTGATACCAAATCTTTACTGATTGTTTTCCAAAATAAGTATTAGGTTGCGGACTAAATTTCTGGCTTAAAACTGTTTCTGGAGTTAAACTATTATTAACATCTTCGAAGTAATACAAAGATTTACCAATATCAACTTGTTGTGTTTCTAAGCTTAAATCTACAGTATTTTGAGCAAAAGTACTTAGGTTCACTATAAAACATAGAACACTTATTATTTTTAAGAACTTAAGCTTTATCATGTCAATTTCTTGCTTAATAATTCTCTTTAAAAGAAATAAACAATGCCAGTACCTCTGTTCTATTTTTTACATCTAACTTTTTAAAGATATTAGAAACATGGTATTTTACTGTTGTCATTTTAATAGCCGCCAAAGCTACAATTTCATCATTGTTATTTCCTTTGATAATATACTTACAGATTTCTGCTTCTCTTGAAGTTAAGTGGTATTTTTCTGCAAATAAATCGTGCATTTTTTCTTCAGAAATAACTTTAGGCTGAATCCCTTTAATTCTTTCTTTTATGCTCTTATTTTCTATGACCAAATTATGAGTTACCTCTAATTCTTTTTGCAAACTTTCTTTCATATGCTGCTTTTCTATTTCTACTTTTTTATGTCGATAAGAAATTGCATATAAAAACACCAACATTTCTATTACACAGCCCAACTTATAATACTGCTCTGTAAAACCAATTTGAGTATATCCAAAATTAATAGACAACATATAGGCAGTTTGAATAGCTATTAAAATAGAATACGCTAAGGTTAAAAATCGTGCATAGGCTAATCGTTTAAATAACAAAATTCCGAAAAACCAGTAAACAATTACAGTTGATAAATACACAATTTTCACCAACCAATACCACAAAATTAAATTGGTAGCAACATATAATACACTAAATAGTACAAAAAGAATAAGTAACGAATTTCCTAACAATTTATGCCTAGGATAAAACCTGTTTAATCGTAAAGAATTGGTTGTAAATAATATGTATACATAAATAGTAGAAAAATTGAGTAGCAGTACAAAATACGTTTTAAACTCAATATTATAAGCATCAAATAGCCCAGAAAACATTCCAGAAACATTCATAACACTTATTGTTATTACTATAAGTAATAAACAATAGTATAAAAAGAAAACGTTTTTAGTATTTAAATAAAATAAAAGGTTAATAATTAATACCACCAATGCAAATCCATAAAACAACGCATCTATAATCAATAAGTTTTGGTTGATACTATTACTTCTTTCTATACTCGCAAGTTTTGCAGGAAAGAAAATACTTCTTGAGAAAAAGACTTCGACATAAACCGTATTTAATGAGTTTGCTTTTAGAAGAATTGGGATATCTACTTTCTTCTTATTAGAATTACTAAATTCAAAACTCTTTTTCAATCCATCTTGAGTAAGATTAAATAATTTTAAACTAGCAATTGTATGTGTCTTAACTTTTAAGACTAATTCTTTTTCTTGAGAAAACTCATTGTTTAATTCTAAACGAAACCAAAACTTTGTCTTTTTTATCCCTGGAAAACTCGTATCAAACAATGTGAATGTTTCAGACTGAATACTAGAGATATCTTTAGCATTCTTGGCATCATGATAATAAGTAATTACTTTAAATACATCTTTTTCTACAAAAGAAGAATCAATAGAAATTGTCTTTTGCCCATAGACAAAAGAGGTGAATAATAAGAAAAAGGTAAAAATAGGTTTCATTAAGGGGTGATGAACAATTTTTAATTGCTAACAAAAATAGTTCTTTTTTGTTAAATTCTTTTACATTAAATAGGTCTATAATTTACTCTTTAAAAACATCTTAAATATTTTGGTCTACGCTGATTAACAGGCAATTCATATCTTAAAATAAACTCATGTGAACCTTGGTTGTATCTTCCCAAACTATTGGTGCCATAATCATACGAATAACCAATCATTAATTTTTTAGAGATTTGAAAACTTCCCAAACCACTAACTCCTTCGTCTAAGCGATAAGAAACTCCAATACTAAACTTAGAATAAAAATACACATTAGATGAAATATCTATGGTAATTGGAGCTCCACTGGTTGCTTTTATCAAGGTTGTTGGTTTAAATTTTATATCTTCATTGATATCAAAAACATAACCCGCCATTGCATACAAATGCATATTATTTCTTGATGCTGTAGAAATTGAGGTTCTATTGTAATGTGTAGTTCTTAAAAAATTAGGAATTGAGACTCCCACATACCATTTCTCTGTAAACAAATAAGTTCCAGCTCCGATTAAAGGAGAAACCCTATTTTTTATATTCTCTCTAAAAATTTGGTCTCCTGGATTTTGAATTAACAACCTATTAAAGTTTACATTCAGTGCATGTAAGCCTCCTTTAATTCCAAAAGATAATATCAAATCATCTTTATTTAGTCTTAAATTATATGAATAATCTGCATTTATTGAAGTCTCTACACTTGGTCCAATTTGATCTCTAAATATCGATACACCAATTCCTTGCCTTTCACCTATTGCACTATTTGCAGAAATAAGCTGGGTAACAGGCGCACCTTCAATTCCGACCCATTGCGATCTATGCATGGCAATAAAATTAAAGGTATTTCTACTACCAACATAAGCAGGGTTAATAGCAGTTGCATTATACATATATTGTGTGTATTGCGCTTCTTGTTGCGCAAAAGTGGCCAAAGAAACGATCAATGAAAAATATATGAAACTATTTTTTATAATCCTTTTCATTTTAATTATCGTTTATGTATAAATGTCCTTGTTTTCTTATCATCTTAGCATTGTATTCATAAGAAAGGACATAGAAATAAGTTCCTGTTGGTAATTTTTCTTGTTTCTTATAAGTTAAACTCCCTTGAGAATAGCCATCAAATACATTATCTATATTGTTATAAGATGTTGCTTTATAAACCAAAGCTCCCCAGCGATTAAAAATTTCTAAAGAATTATTGGGATAATTTTCTATTCTATCAATCTTTAAAAAGTCATTAAAACCATCGCCATTTGGAGAAATAGCATTGTAAACCTTTAAGTTTCCTGGTAAAACAGCATTGTCTTTTATTCTAGCTAGTGTAAATACTCCATACTTATCTATTTTAGAATAAGTACTCACCGTTTGATTGGCTACATCCACAACGCCGCCTTCATCTTTCCATATATTTTCTACGGGATCCCAACGAACCACATGAATGTTTTCTTTTTTTCCGAACAATACTTCTGGAGAAGTTGTAGTTTTATCCCAAGTTAAAGTAACCACTAAATTAGAGCTTCCTCTTTCTTGTTTTAACACCCAGTATTCTGTACTACCAACAAATTCTATAACACCTTCTGCTTTATCATTTGGGAACAAAGTATTGTTAGCTTCTAAAAAATAGGATGCAGAAAAAACAGCTTGAGAATCATTGGGTGTAGAAATACTTATATTTCTATAATGCTCTTTATTCCCAATAGGAAACTCAAAACTAGATGTTCCTATTTTAACTACTTTTCCATTGATATAACTTTCATTAGAAGGGTGAATAATATACTGAGCATCATCACTAAAATAAATATTACCTCCAAACAAATCATTTTCTACAATACCATCAAAAAAGGTAGCTTTATTATCTACAAAAATATCTCCATAAATTTGGAATGGCGACTTTGCACTTGCATTATTAAATGTTAAATCGTAAAAATTTATATGACGCTTATTTTCTATTTTCTGAATGGCATCTCCTACAAAATTGGTTTCTCCTTTTTCTCCTAATTGATAAGTTAGTGTTCCGTTATTTAATAAATTACTTTTAAAAAAAGCTTGCCCGTTATTTACAAAAAAAGCACTGGTATTGTTTACAAAATCGCCTCCTAAAGTTAATGTTGCATTTGGAGAAATATAAAGTTTTCCAGAATTAGATATTTGCGAATATGCATACCCAATAGAGAAAAGACTTACGCCCAACAAAAACTTTTTTATATTCATTGTATTCATGTTTTTCTCTCTAAAATTTCTAAAGTTTCAATGTTTTCTAAAAAATGATCTTCAATGGTATTGCTATATGCAACCATAACATAATCTCTTAAATAGGAAAGCTCATTGATTCTTCCTGTTTTTAATGTTTCTTTGTTTTTAACCAACACTCCCACTTTAAATAATTCTCTAATGGCTTGTATTGGAAAAAAGGTGTAGTTATTAGGGGATATCATATATTTTTATTTTAGCATTGCTTTATTGTACTTGTTCAAATAATTTTTTAAGGTTGTTTATTCCATAGCGCATTCTCCCTAATGATGTATTGATACTTACACCTGTTTGTTCTGATATTGATTTAAAACTCATATTGTATTGCATACGCATTACGAGTACGTGCTTTTGTTCTTCGGGTAAATACTCTAACAAGTTTTTTATAATAATGGCATCTTGATTATTAATCAATTTCTTTTCTGCATTTAACACATTGTCTTTTAGATTGTAAAAAATGTCAAAATCGCCAACATTCGTATACTTTTGCATACGTTTTTCTCTTCTAAAATGATCTATAATTAAGTTATTGGCAATACGTAAAACCCAAGGTAAAAACTTCCCTTCTTCTTTATAATCTCCTCTTTTGATTAGCGTAATTGCTTTGATAAAAGTTTCTTGAAAAATATCTTCTGCAACTTGTTTGTTTAAAACTTTACTTTGAATTACGTTAAATAGAAAAAGATGATGCCTCTCTAGTAAAACTCTAAAATCAGCTTCACTTCCATTTCTATAATTTCTAATTAATACACTATCCTGAATCTTGTTATTTTTCATCAATACACATTTTTTAAATAAAAAAAGAATAGGTTTATATTTCCTGATTATAATGAGAATGCCCTTTTCTGTTTTACAATCTATAAACCTATCTTTTAGGTAAAAATCTTATTCATAAATAATAGGCTTATACTTAGGGGGCAATAAAGCTGACTCTTCTTTATTTTATATAAGCCTATTTGCAACGGGGGTTACTTCTGTATTTTTAATAGTTTTTCTATTCGTAATAACCTCGATTTTAAATCTGCATTTTCCTTTTTCAATAATTCTATTTGTGTTTGTTGTTCAATGGTATACAAGTACAACTCTTCTACTTTTTCTAAAGTTTGTACCGACATTTCGGTAATATTTATAAGGTATCCATCTTTTGTTTTTTCAATTTTATGTATTGGAGTTACTCCAGGTAAGTGGTTATGTCTTTTAATAAAAGCGTCTACTTCTTTTAAAGTCTTAAACTCGTACTTTTTATTTAGTTTAGAAGTTCCTTTATTGTATTTTTCAAATACATAATCTGGATATTGCGTCGTTCCAGAATATAGTTTGCTTGTTGCTCTAATGGTTCCTTCTACTTCTAATTTTATGTTTCCTACTCCGTCTGCAGGATTTCCTGGTAATGGTAAAGAAGGATTACCAATAATCACTTTTCCTGTTGAGCGAACATCACCACCAATATGCAATCTAAATGTTTCTCCAGTGGCTACTTTTGTTGGATCTGTTGGTGTAGCAGGATTTCCTAGAACTAAATCTCCAGAAATAGAAGAGTTTCCTACAATTTTAGAATTCCCTACTAATTTTAATTTTACACCGTCAGTATTTTCTGAAGAATTTATTGATGAGTTTACTGCTAAATTACCAGCTGGAATCTCTACATTACCAGAGTTTGTTTTTATAGTTCCTGTAGTTGTTAAGTTTCCTCCTGAATCAATATCTCCAGTTGCTTCAATTGAAGTAGTGGCTTTTATAGAACCATCAACATATAATTTTTCTGATGGAGTACTTCCAGGATCCCCAATAACTAATCTACCTGTAGTAACTTTCATACCGTTTCCAGCGGTAACACTTCCTGTAGTAATGGTATTACCATTGGTTTTGATATTTCCATCTACATAAAGTTTATCGGAAGAAGCAACAGACGCCGCTAACGGATTCCCAACAATTAGTTTGTCTGTTACTTTTCCTTTACCTGAAACATGAAGTTTCAAGTCACTATCTGGTGTTAAAGTCCCAATCCCCACAATCCCAGATGTAAAAATTGTATTGTCGCTAATCTTCACTTTTCCATTCACATCCATTTGAAAACCTGCTGATGGATTAGTTGTTCCCACACCTAACACACCTTCATTAATTGTTTTTCCTGTGATTTTAACATCACCTCCAACAATAAATTTAGTTCCTGGTGCTAAAGCCGATGAAGCTGCATTTACTTTGATGGTTTCTGCAAACATCGTTGCTTCAGAAATGATATCGCCAGAGGCTTTAATTCCACCATCTTTTACTTTTAAATTGACATTTGCTTCTGAGGTATTGTTTATAACTGCACCTCCAACAGTTAATTTCCCACTAGTATCAACATGTCCGTTAACAGTTAATCTATTCGCTGGAGTAGCACCTAGTGTACCAATCGTCATACTTTCTGTTACGGTAGTTGTACCATCTACATATAATTTTTCTGTAAAAGCACCGCTATAAGTAGTTTCTGGAACACCAATAATAACTCCTTCTGTCGCTTTTAACTTACCGTCAACCTTGATTCTAATATTATTATTGGTTCTTTCTGTTGCATTGATTGTCGTATTTACCATCAATTCATCTGTAGCTTTCATAACACCATTTTCAAAAGCACCAGTTGTTTTTATATTTCCAAATACTTCTAGTTTATCTACAATTGGATCTGCTGAATTTCCAATAACTACTTTACCGTCTTGTCTTATGGTCATTTGATCTTTTAAAGTAGTAGTTCCAGATTTTGTAGTAGAGAATATAATATTTGTTCCTTTTGTTGTAGAAGAATGCAATTCTGCTCCCTGAAAATGAATCGCTGCACTAGCATTCGTTACAGTATGTGCATCTGCATCATCATTAGAAGAAATATAAGCCAATCCAGCTACTTTAGCGTTTGGTGCCACATCTTCATATTTCATTGAATTTAAAATGGTATATGGAGTCAACCCTTCTAATAAAAAGTCAGAATCGAATGATTTCCCTCCAACATGTAAACGTTCTTTAGGTGTTAATGCTGAAATACCAAACTTACCATCACTTACTCCGGTAGTTGTTGCTGCTGAATTCACATTTGTTCCAAATAAAAACGATCCTATATTTAACTGATTATCTCCAGTAATGTTTGGTACTTGAGATTCGTAACCAATAATAATATTCTTGCTTCCTGTTGTTAATAAGTTTCCAGACTGATATCCAATAGCGATATTACTATCACCAGAAGTATTCGCTTGTAAACTAAAGATACCATAAGCGGTGTTTTTAGTTCCTGTATTGTTATTCTCTAAAGCATAATTTCCAAAAGCTAAATTTTGAGATCCAGATACATTAGAACTAAACGCTTCTTTTCCTATAGAAATATTATTGTTTCCAGTTTCACTATTTCTTCCTGATCCAATTCCTACAAAAATATTTGAATCTCCTGTAGTGTTTTCTAAACCACTCGAACTTCCAATAGCAATATTTTCACTACCTGTAGAATTTTTTAATGCTTTTGGCCCTATAGCTATATTCTGACTTCTAGTGGTATTAGAGGTTAAGGCTTCTGAACCAATTGCAATGTTTAAACTTCCTGTTGTGTTAGATTTTAATGCATGATACCCTATTCCAATTACTGCATGTGTCGTGCTATTTGACAATACATCTTTACCAATAGCAATATTATGACTTCCTACTCCACTTGCTTTTAAGGTATTTTGTCCAATACCAACATTGTGGTGTTGTGTCTCTATTCCTTTTCCTGAATCATATCCTAAAAGTACATTATAGGTTCCCGTAGTAATTCCGTTTGCAGAATTTGTTCCTAGTGCAATATTTGAACTTGCCGATACGATGCTTGAAAAAGTTCCTTTACCAATCCCAATATTGTTTGTACCACTTCCTAAAGAACTTCCATTACTACCAATACCTGCATCTTTTGTAATATGATTGTTTACTCCTAACAATCTTAAATCTGCTCCTCCTAATACCGATAAATTTCCTTTCTTTAAGACCCCTGTTGGAGTTAATAAAATAACGTCTGTTTCTGTACCTGTTTGTAATCCTGTAATAGATAAGGTTTGTGTTGCATTGGTACCAATTGTTGTTGGCGCAGTTAAATTTCCTCCTAATGATACTTCTGTAACCAATCCAGTTACCGAACCGGTAATTCCATTTGTTGTTGTTACTGTTGCATTACTCCCTGCGTCACCTTTATCTCCTTTATCACCTTTGTCTCCTTTTAGTCCATTCGCTCCGGTATCTCCTTTCAATCCTTGAAGACCTTGAATTCCCTGATCTCCTTTGTCTCCCTTATCACCTTTGTCACCTTTTGCTCCGTCCAATCCGTTAGCACCAGCGTCTCCTTTATCTCCTTTCAATCCTTGAATACCTTGAATTCCCTGATCTCCTTTGTCTCCCTTATCACCTTTTGTACCATCCAATCCATTAGCACCAGCGTCTCCTTTGTCTCCTTTCAATCCTTGAATACCTTGAATTCCCTGATCTCCTTTGTCTCCCTTATCACCTTTGTCACCTTTTGCTCCGTCCAATCCGTTAGCACCAGCGTCTCCTTTATCTCCTTTCAACCCCTGAATACCTTGGATTCCTTGATCTCCTTTGTCACCTTTTGCGCCATCTAATCCGTTAGCTCCAGCATCTCCTTTATCTCCTTTTAATCCCTGAATTCCTTGAATCCCCTGATCGCCTTTGTCTCCCTTATCACCTTTGTCACCTTTTGCTCCGTCCAATCCATTAGTACCAGCGTCTCCTTTATCTCCTTTCAATCCCTGAATACCTTGAATTCCCTGATCTCCCTTGTCTCCTTTGTCACCTTTTGCTCCGTCCAATCCATTAGCACCAGCATCTCCTTTATCTCCTTTCAATCCCTGAATTCCTTGAATCCCCTGATCTCCTTTGTCTCCCTTATCACCTTTATCGCCTTTATCGCCTTTTGCACCATCCAATCCATTAGCACCAGCGTCTCCTTTATCTCCTTTCAATCCTTGAATTCCTTGATCTCCTTTGTCTCCCTTATCACCTTTGTCACCTTTTGCGCCATCCAATCCATTAGCACCAGCATCTCCTTTATCTCCTTTCAACCCTTGAATTCCTTGAATTCCCTGATCTCCTTTGTCTCCCTTATCACCTTTGTCTCCTTTTGCGCCATCCAGTCCGTTAGCACCAGCGTCTCCTTTATCTCCTTTTAATCCCTGAATCCCTTGGATTCCCTGATCTCCTTTATCTCCCTTATCACCTTTAGCTCCGTCTAATCCATTAGCTCCGGCATCTCCTTTATCTCCTTTTAAACCCTGAATACCTTGAATTCCTTGATCTCCTTTGTCTCCCTTATCACCTTTATCGCCTTTTGCGCCATCCAATCCGTTAGCACCAGCATCGCCTTTATCTCCTTTTAAACCCTGAACTCCTTGAATTCCCTGATCTCCTTTGTCTCCCTTATCACCTTTTGCTCCGTCCAATCCGTTAGCACCAGCATCGCCTTTATCTCCTTTTAATCCCTGAATACCTTGGATTCCCTGATCTCCTTTGTCTCCCTTGTCACCTTTGTCTCCTTTTGCTCCGTCTAATCCGTTAGCGCCTGCGTCTCCTTTATCACCTTTCAATCCTTGAATACCTTGGATTCCCTGATCTCCTTTATCTCCCTTATCACCTTTATCGCCTTTTGCGCCATCCAATCCGTTAGCACCAGCATCTCCTTTATCCCCTTTCAATCCCTGAATACCTTGAATTCCCTGATCGCCTTTGTCTCCCTGATCACCTTTGTCGCCTTTTGCACCATCCAATCCGTTAGCACCAGCATCTCCTTTATCTCCTTTTAATCCTTGAATTCCTTGATCTCCTTTGTCTCCCTTATCACCTTTTGCACCGTCCAATCCATTAGCACCAGTGTCTCCTTTATCTCCTTTTAAACCCTGAATACCTTGGATTCCTTGATCTCCTTTGTCTCCCTTATCACCTTTTGCTCCGTCCAATCCGTTAGCACCAGCGTCTCCTTTATCTCCTTTTAATCCCTGAATCCCTTGATCTCCTTTGTCTCCCTTATCACCTTTGTCACCTTTAGCTCCGTCCAATCCGTTAGCACCAGCGTCACCTTTATCTCCTTTCAATCCCTGAATACCTTGAATCCCCTGATCTCCTTTATCACCTTTGTCACCTTTTGCTCCGTCCAATCCATTAGCACCAGTGTCTCCTTTATCTCCTTTTAAACCCTGAATTCCTTGATCTCCTTTGTCTCCCTTGTCTCCCTTGTCACCTTTAGCTCCGTCCAATCCGTTAGTACCAGCGTCTCCTTTATCTCCTTTCAATCCCTGAATACCTTGAATTCCCTGGTCTCCTTTGTCTCCCTTATCACCTTTGTCACCTTTTGCGCCATCCAGTCCGTTAGCACCAGCGTCTCCTTTATCTCCTTTTAAACCCTGAATACCTTGGATTCCTTGATCTCCTTTGTCTCCCTTATCACCTTTTGCTCCGTCCAATCCGTTAGCACCAGCATCACCTTTATCTCCTTTTAAACCCTGAATACCTTGGATTCCCTGATCTCCTTTGTCTCCCTTGTCACCTTTATCGCCTTTTGCGCCATCCAATCCGTTAGCACCAGCGTCTCCTTTATCTCCTTTCAATCCCTGAATACCTTGAATACCCTGATCTCCTTTGTCTCCCTTATCACCTTTATCACCTTTGTCACCTTTTGCACCATCCAATCCATTAGCTCCAGTGTCTCCTTTATCTCCTTTTAATCCTTGAATTCCTTGAATCCCCTGATCTCCTTTGTCTCCCTTATCACCTTTGTCTCCTTTTGCACCATCTAATCCATTAGCACCAGTATCTCCTTTATCGCCTTTTAATCCCTGATCGCCTTTGTCTCCCTTATCACCTTTTGCTCCATCTAATCCGTTAGCTCCAGCATCGCCTTTATCTCCTTTCAATCCCTGAATACCTTGAATTCCCTGATCGCCTTTATCTCCCTTATCACCTTTTGCACCATCTAATCCATTAGCACCAGCATCTCCTTTATCTCCTTTTAATCCCTGAATACCTTGGATTCCCTGATCGCCTTTGTCACCTTTTGCTCCGTCCAATCCGTTAGCACCAGCGTCACCTTTATCGCCTTTTGCTCCATCTAATCCGTTAGTACCAGCGTCTCCTTTATCTCCTTTTAAACCCTGAATACCTTGGATTCCTTGATCGCCTTTGTCTCCCTTATCACCTTTTGCTCCGTCTAATCCGTTAGCTCCTGCGTCTCCTTTATCTCCTTTTAATCCCTGAAAACCTTGGATTCCCTGATCTCCTTTGTCTCCCTTATCGCCTTTTGCACCATCCAGTCCGTTAGCACCAACGTCTCCTTTATCTCCTTTTAAACCCTTATCACCTTTGTCACCTTTTGCGCCGTCTAATCCATTAGCACCAGCGTCACCTTTATCGCCTTTTAACGAAGCTAAGAACTGAGTTTGAGTACCAGTATTTCCAGCATCTAACCATAATTCGTAAGCAGATTTTCCGTCCAATCCTTTTTTAGGTAACAAACTAGACAAATCAACTGTTAATTTTCTACCATCCTTAAAGTCTAAACTTAACTTTGAGCCAGACATAATAGAAAAATCTATAATGCTATACTCTTCATCTATCTTTTTTGTAAGTGCATTAATTTCTGAAGTATTGATTATTTGCTCCCATTTATTAGTTCGCCAATAATAATATCCTGGGCTAACATCTGAAATTGTTGCTGTATTATAAATTAATAAACTTTCAACATTTCCATTATCAATTGAAGAAACGTCTGTTGCGCTTTTTAAAGCAACTCTTGGTAATAAAACTCCTTTGTTTGTTGATCGGATATCTAGTTCTGATGACTTATTTGGATTTAATGTTCCAATTCCGATTTGCGAAAAAATTGAAGTACTATAGCATAGCACAAGTACGAAGAATAATTTATATCTCATGTTAGGGCATTTAAATATGAAAATTATACATCTTTAAAACACAAGTTTGTACTTGAGTTGGATGTCAAATTTCATCATCTAATCCCTAATTAGATGGATTATCTTCCGAAGAGAATCTTATTGCTTCCGAAAAACAAATACAAGATTCCTAAACTATTTTTAAGATAAAATCTGCTAAAAAACGCTTTGCATCGCTTCTAAAAAGTCGCTCTTTTTATCTTTAGAAATCGGTAAAGGCCTGTTATTCAACATCATTAAATAACCACCATCTTCTTTTACAAACTTTTTTACATGGGTTAAATTGACCAAATATGATCTATGATTTCTAAAAAAGTATGCGTGGTCTTTCAGTTGGTCAATAAAATGTTTTAAGGGTTTGGAAATCATTTCTACACTTCCATCTTTCATAAATACTTTAGAATACATTCTATCAGCTTCAAAAAAGAGAATATCATCATACGAAACAAAAATGATTCCTCTTGGAACTTCTAATGCGACAGTACTTTTAGTAATTTGATTAAAAGTAGTTTTTAAATTATCTATTTTAGTTTCAACTCTATCTGACTTTATTCTTTCTATTGCTTTATTTACTGCTGCTTGTAAGTCTTCAATATCAATTGGCTTTAACAGAAAGTCAATAGCAGATAATTTAAAAGCTTTTAGCGCATATTCTTCATAGGCTGTTGTCATGATAAGCTGGAATGTGATTTTTTCATTTTGAAAGAAATCAAGAATTTCAAGTCCAGAATTTCTAGGCATCTCTACATCTAAAAAAACAATATTTATGTTTTCTTTTTTTATGATTTCAACACCAGATTCTAAATCCGATGCTTGAAAAATTTGAGTTATTTCTTTACATCTTTCAAGTATAATGCTTTCTAATAATATTCTTGCTTTTCTTTCATCATCAATAATTACTATCTTCATGTAGTTATAGGGGTATAATTATCAGTACTTCTGTACCAAGTGAATTTTGCTTTTTGTCGTATAAATCTCTAATCTTTACAGCAATCTTTTTGGTTCTCGAATTGTTTAATAACTGAATTCTATTTTTGTTAGCCATTGAGAAAAATGGCTTGTGTATTTTTGATCTTTTTTTGTTAATAATAGCTGCTGCATCTCTTCCTATTCCATTATCAACAATTAAACATTCTATACTATTCGTTGCTGTATTTAATTGAAAAGAAATACATAATTCTTTAGCACCTTTTTTATGAAACAAACCATGTTTTAATGCATTTTCTATATAAGGTTGAATGAATAAAGACGGAATAAAAATTTCGTTAATATCTATGTTTTCATCAATTTTTAAATTGATTAAAAGTTCATCTTCAAACCGATCTTTCTCTAGCTCTAAATACAATTGTAATGCATTCAATTCTTCTTTTAACAAGACCTCTGAATTTCTACTATGATTTAAGTATGTTCTAATTAACTTAGAGAATTTAGACAGGTACATACTAGCATTGTATTTTTCATTTAGATAAATGTACTCTTGTATAGAATTTAATGCGTTAAACACAAAATGAGGATTCATTTGAGAACGTAGATTCTCTAATTGAGATAAGATCAATTCTTTTTCTACCTTTTCTTTAGCTACCAGTTCTTTTTGTCTTTTTAAAACCGACTTAAACTTTATATACAAATAACAACAAAAGCCTATAAAAATGAGTAGGTAAAACCACCATTGCAACCAAAAAGGTTTTTTAGTAATAATTTGGATTCTTTGCACATCTCCTTCGGTCCCGTCTTGATGTTCTGCTTTTACTTCAAAAGTAAAATTCCCATAAGGTATTAATGGATATCTTGCAATCCCAGTTGCTGTTGTTGTCCAGTTTTTTTCAAGATTTTTTAAGCGATACTTATATTTTATTTTCTCTTCTGATTTAAAGCCATTAGAGTTAAAGGTAAGTTGAATGCTATTTGTCTTATAATCTAAATGATAAACACTATCAATTGCCGTTTTATTATCTTTAATTTGAATGGAAGTAAAATATACTTGAGGCTTCTTACTTTTATTTATTACATAAGCCTTGTTAATTTTTACTATACCATTATTCCCTGAGATATAAATATTTTTTTCATCATTTACTATAGCAGTAGCGGTTAAAATCGATAATTCATCTTTTAGAATTAATGTTCGTATTTTATTCTTTTCTCTATCATAATATTGAACACCTAAATCTGTTACAATGATTAAGTTATTGTTATCATTGATTAGTTTTGAAGAGCTATTGGTTAGCAATCCTTTTTCTTTATTTAAAGTATATTTTATTTTATCATCAACAATTCCAACGATACCATTATTAAAGGTTGATATCCAAATAGTTTGATCAATAGTTTCAGTAAAATCCATTCCGTAAATAGATTTACCTTCTAAAGTAACCTCTTGTTTCTCTTTAAAAATATCTCCATAATATATACCATCAACAAAACTTGTATAAAGTTTCTTTTTTGAAGTATAAATATGACCATAGGTTCTTTTTCCTCTAAGTATAGTACTTAAGACTTCAATTCTTTTTGTTCTATTATAGTTAGGAATGGTAATTTGACGTTGTTCTTTTTTATTTTTTTCTTCAATTAATGGATTAACAACTATAGAAGAAACCCCACTCCCAGAAACCAACAATTCTCCTTTTTCTGAAACACTAATGGTTTTTGTAGTTGTAAAAAATTTTGATCTGTATACATTCTTTTTATTTAAATCCCAGATAAATGAACCATAATCTTGACTGATGTATATTAATTGATTTTTTTCATCATAGGCAAAATCACAAACCCTACTTTTCATTAGTTTTGTAGAAGATATCTCATTGGTCTCTATATTGATGATCCCTATTTCTCCTGTATAAGTTCCAAAAATCAAATAGTTTTCAATTTTTTCTAAAGCAGAAATCTTTTGTAAGTTTTTAGGTAAATCATACTTTAAAATATTTAGGTTAGGATAAATAAAAAAGCCATTAGATATGGTAGAAAACCAATGATTCCCATTCGAATCTTTAATACTACTGGTTACAAATTCGTTTTCTAACAATGTTTGCTTATAAACCAATCCATTTTTAGATTTATAAAATTGCAATACTCCTCTATTAGTACAAAACCATACAAACTCTCCTAAATCAACTACCTTAATAATTTCTCGCTCTACAAAATATCTAGAATAGTCTTGTTTTTTAAATTGCTTTGTTTTAGAATTAAATAAAAATACTTTTGAATTATAAAATCCTCGTTCTGGTCTATATTTACTAGAGATAACATATAAACTATTGTTTACAGAATAAATTCCTTTAAGTTCTTTTTCAAAATTTTTAAAAACAACTTTTGAATTTTCATCATAAACTTTACTTCCACTGATATAGAATAGTTTATTCTCATTTTTAACTATTCCAATTGTATTCGAAATTTTTTTAAAACGATTAAGTTCCGTTATCTCTTTTGTTTTTAAATCAACTCCGTATACATTCATTTGAGTAGTTATACTCAATTTTTCATTATCAATAGCATATCTAGGTAAAAAACTTTGTACTTTATCTTGAATATCAACAAACAATTCCATTTTATCTTTCTCTATAAAGAAAAATTGTCCTGTTAAATTGTTACACCATATTTTACCTTCACTATCTTTCTTTAAATGAAAAACAGAAAGTCCTCTTTTTTGGGGATGTGTATATTTTTTGAAAGTTTTTCCATCATATCGATACAATCCTTTATCAGCAGCCAACCAAATATATCCTTCATTATCTTCAATTACATCATAAAATTCTACATCAGGAAGCCCTTCTTTTTCAGACAAATGAATAGATACTGGTTGTTGTGCTTGTATCGTTAATGACAAAGCAAATAAAAAGAATAGGAATATATTTTTATACAAATTTTAGGGGCTAAAAATAAAGTAACGAAAATAAAAATTAATACTAAATTAACCTTAAAATTCACTTATATTTTATCAAAAAAAATACGACATATCAAAATAGCAGCTTTTATAAAGAACCTTTCTTTTCTTTAGTTATCGGCTTTTTTTTATGTAATATTGTTGTTTCAAATAATACTATTTTATCAAGAAGATGACACTTCAAAATCTAGTTGGAGAATATAAAATAATTGGATCAAACCAAGATCAAAACAAAGTAAACTACAAAGGTTTACTTTCCTTAAAATTAGACCAATACAATCGAGTTGTTGCTAAATGGACAATTCACAAAAACCAAATACAAACTGGAATTGGTTTTCTAAAAAATAACATTTTAGCAATTAATTTTCAATACTTAGGAAAAGACCTAAATACTTATAAAGGTACGGTAATCTATAAGTGCATTACTAATGATATTCTAGAAGGTTTTTGGTTTGAAGAGTTTGGAGATCCGAACTTTCTAGGTAGCGAACAATGTTTTAGAATAAAAGAAGAAGAAATTAATTAGCCATGCAATGTCCTTGTAATCCTCAAAATATTTATGACGAATGCTGCAAAAAAGCACATCTAGATATTCATTCTGTTACTACAGCAGAAGTTTTAATGCGCTCTAGGTATTCTGCTTTTGTTTTGGCAAATATCAATTACTTACAATTAAGCCACCACTCCTCTACAAAGCCTACAAATAAAGAGAAAAAAGAAATTTTACAATGGACTAAATCTGTTGACTGGATAAAACTTGAAGTACTAAACACTACCAACAATACAGTAGAATTCAAAGCTTATTTTATTGAGAACGGTAGACTCAACTTTATTCATGAAAATTCCTATTTTGAAAAGGAAAATAATCATTGGGTTTATGTTACTGCAAAAAATTAATTTCACAACTACCTAACTATTAAACAATTAATTTACTATGTTTTATCGAAATTCTTCGGTAAAGACATTCACATTTTGTACTTTTGCAGCAGTTCCCCAGAACTTTTTATAACCTCTATAAAAAATTTTGATAGAAAAATGAAAACTGCTCCAAGAAAAAGAGTTGGATTCTTTCGAATTCAATACTCTACACATGCTTTTTTAAGCACACTATTTCTTTTCTTTGTAATTAGTAATACTGCTTTTAGTCAAGCTACATTTACTTCTGGTGCTACTGCTGCCACTATGGCCACTCAAATTACTGGGCCGGGAATTACAATTTCTAATCCTACAATATCTACTGGAGCTGCTTCTCAAGCAGGTACTTTCTCTAATGGTATCGCTGGAGCAAACCTGCAATTAGATAGTGGGATTGCATTAACTACTGGAAGTATCACCAATACTTTCTCTACAAATACAAACACAAGTTCTGTTAATGCTACTGGTGGTACTTTTACTGATGCTGAAATTTCTAGCTTAGTGCCTAGTGGTTCTATTAACGATTTAATCATCTTTGAATTTGATGCCGTTCTAGATCCTTTAGCAACTGTATTAACTATTGATTATCAATTCATGTCAGATGAATATGATGAATATGTATGTTCAGGGTTTAATGATGTTTTTGGATATTTTATCACTTCTGACTTAACTGCTCCTTATACTGGATATCAAAACTTTGCCCTGGTTCCTGGAACTTCTAACCCTGTGGCAATTAACTCTGTTAACAATGGTTCAGTTGGAGCAAATGGTTCTGCAGCTAACTGTATCGATTTAACTAACAGTTCTCAATTTATCAGTAACAATGTCGGGTCTACTACAGTTACTGTTGAATATGATGGAATGACTAAAAAATTAAGAGCTTCTGCTAAAAACTTAACTCCGGGAACTACTTATCACGTAAAATTAGTTCTCGCGGATATTTCTGATTCTAGTTACGACTCAGCTATTCTTATCGATTTAATCTCTGGATTTCCTGATGATGACGATGATGGTGTTGCTAATGATGCTGATATTGATGATGACAATGATGGTATTTTAGATACTGTTGAAGATGCGAACTTAGATAATGATAACAACCCTCTTACAAACCCTACCGATACTGATAGTGATGGAATCCCTAATCACTTAGATTTAGATTCTGATGGGGATGGTATTCCTGATAATATCGAAGCACAATCTACCAATGGATATATTGCGCCAGCAGCTACTTTTAGTACTAACGGAGTTAACACGGCATATGGTTCTGGATTAACTCCTGTAAACACTGACGGTGCTGCTGATGGGGCTGATTATCTCGATATCGATTCTGATAATGATGGAACAAACGATACCACAGAAGCAAATATTACTCTCTCTGGTAGTGTTGGACTTAATGGACTCGCTAATACACTTGAAGCTGTTGATGATTATTCGGATGTAAATGGAAACCTTAACGATCCTACTACTCTACCCGATTCTGATGGAGATCTAGGTTCTGGTGGTGATGTTGATTATAGAGACACTGTAACTCTTGGTGATAATGATGGAGATGGGATTGCTGATGATGCCGATTTAGATGATGATAATGATGGGATTCTGGACTCTGTAGAATCTACTTGTGATTCACCAACCATTCAATTTGTAAACACACCAGATGCTTATTGGACATTAGATAATAATACCAATGACACTAGTGGAAACTCTCATAACGAAAATGGAAGTGCAAGTATAACTTACAGTACTACAGCTATTCAAGGGTCTCACTCTATAAACTTTAATGGAACTTCTCAAACAGTTAGATATAGTCAAGATGGAGGTTTTATGGAGCAAGCATACACAAATATTAGTTTTTCTGCTTGGATTATGCCTAGTGTTTTATCTGGTAATCGAATTATTTATGAAGAAGGTGGAGGAACAAATGGATCTGTTTTATGGCTTAATAATAACATCTTAACATATTCTGCTAGAAGTGGTGGTGGCGGTAGTCAAGTAAACGTTACTCACCCTACTCCATTAGCTGTAGATGGTGTCTGGCACCACGTTGCTATTACATTTAGTAATGGAAATATGACTGTGTATTTAGATGGTGTTCCTTCTGCAACCACATTAGCTGGTTTTACCTCAATACCTGGTCATGGTGATAATGGAGGAATTGGAGGAAATATTGGTGGAACTTCTTCTGGAACCACCGGGTTTTATGGTGGTTTAATGGACGCTGTTAGGTATTCTAATACAACTGCTTGGTCTGCTGCAAGTATTTTAACTGAAGGAACAAAAGTTTGTGCTGGTTTAAATTTAGACATGGATGGAGATGGTTTAAATAACCACTTAGATTTAGATTCTGACGGCGATGGAATTCCAGACAATATAGAAGCACAAACTACCAATGGTTATATTGCTCCAAATGGAGTTTATAATAGTTCTGGTATTGATACTGCTTATCCTACTGGACTTACTCCTGTAAATACAGATGGAACTGATACTGTGGATTATTTAGATTTAAACTCTGATAATGAAGGGAATAATGATACTACAGAAGCAGGCTTAACATTAAACGGTATTTTAGGAGCAAATGGACTCGATAGTGCCGTATATACTACGACTAATTATAGTGATGTAAACGGTAATATTAACAATCCAAATACCTTACCAGATTCTGATTCTGATCTCGCTACTACTGGTGATGTAGATTTTAGAGACGATACCAATGATGTTTCTATTGGTACAGGAAACACCTTATGGCTTAGAGCAGATATTGGTGTTATTGGCGGTGCAAATGTGACTACATGGCAAGACCAAAGTGATTCCAATGATGATGGCAACTTTACTAACGATAGTAATTTTACATCTTCTGGCGGTAATACTCCAGATGGTACTGCCAACCTATTAAACTTTAATCCTGTTGTTACTTTTAATCCAGCAAGTAATGATAGAATGACTTTTACAGGAAATCTAAACCCTAGAAGTATGTATATTGTATACAACAATACATCTACTTCTTCTTGGACAAGTGCTTTTACCAATAATGATAGTCACGGAATTGGACATGGAAATAACAATGATTCTCAAGTTTTTGATACCACATTCAATCCTGCAGATGTAAGAAATGGTAGTCAATATGTAAATGGAGAAGCAACCAATTTAACTTCTCATCCTAGACCAGATAATTTTGAACAACAGTCTAGAATTTTCTTAAGCAATTTATCCAATGCTAGTCATACTTATTATGTAGGTAGTGATAGAGGAAATTCAGGTAGAACCATTAATGGTAGTGTGGCAGAAGTATTATTATTTACGGATGCTCATGACGATCCTACAAGGCAAAAAATAGAGAGTTATTTAGCCTTAAAATATGGTATTACTTTAGATAATACCAACAACAGTGGTGCTATTGTAGAAGGTGATTATGTCTTATCTAATAGCGTTACCAAAGTATGGGATTATACTGCCAATAGTTCATATCATAATGATGTAGCTGGGATTGGTAGAGATGACACACAAGTTCTTAACCAGAAACAATCTAAATCTATTAATTCTGATGCCATTATAACCATGGGATTAGGAAGTATTGCTGCTACCAATGCAGCCAATGCCAATAGCTTTACTACCGATAAAGATTTCTTAGTTTGGGGGAATGATAATACGGCTTTGGGAGCTACTTCTCAACCTGGTGTATTATGTGCTACCAACTTACAATTGGATAGAAAATGGAAAGTTGTTGAAACAGGTTCTGTAGCTACTGTACAAATTGCTGCTACCAAAGC
>CANMHT010000005.1 GCA_947497755.1 uncultured Polaribacter sp.
CTGCGTTTAATTGTTTAACGCTTCAGCTTGAATATCATTTAACTCCGCTAACGCTGCGTTTAATTGTTTAACGCTTCAGCTTGTATATTATTTAACTCCGCTAACGCTGCGTTTAATTGTTTAACGCTTCAGCTTGAATATCATTTAACTCCGCTAACGCTGCGTTTAATTGTTTAACGCTTCGGCTCCACCAACAATTTCTAAGATTTCGTTAGTAATAGCTGCCTGACGTGCTTTGTTGTACGTTAATAATAACTCATCACGTAACTCTTTTGCATTATCAGTTGCTTTATGCATCGCTGTCATACGTGCACCATGTTCAGCTGCAAAACTATCTCTGATAGATTTGTACAATTGTGTTTTTAATGATTTAGGAATCAACTCTAACACAATTTCTTCTTTAGATGGCTCAAAAATGTAATCTTGATTTACATTAGCATCACCTTCTATAGGCTGAATAGGTAAGAATTGCTCTACTGTTGGTATTTGAGTTGCGGCATTTTTAAATCTGTTATAGATAATTTCAATCTTATCGTAACTACCGTCAACATATAAATCCATTAATTTTTGAGCAACTACTGCCACATTATCAAAAGTAAGATCATCAAAAATCTCATTATTAGCTTCAACTACATTGTAGTCTTTTGATAAAATATCGTTTCCTTTTTTACCAATAGTTAATAAATCTACAGAAACATTGTTGTAATTAGACTCAATATTTGTAACAGTTTCTTTAATTACAGACGAATTAAAACCACCACATAAACCTCTATTAGAAGTAACCACAACAATTAACACCTTAGAAATTTCTCTTTGAGTAGAGTAATCTCCTCCAGCATCACTATCTAAAGTAGCGCTTAAATTCTGTAACAATTCTGTTAATTTAGAAGAATAAGGACGCATAGCTGTAATAGCATCTTGTGCTTTTTTCAACTTTGCAGCAGAAACCATTTTCATGGCACTGGTAATCTGCATTGTAGAACCAATAGATGTTATTCTGTTACGTATTTCTTTTAAGTTTGCCATACCTTTTGTGGTATTAATATTTAATTGAATATTGAGCATCGAGAATAAATCTCAATACCCAATACTAAAATCTTTTATTATGCTGAAAATTTAGCTGAAATCTCTTTAGCAGCAGTTTCTAATGTAGCAATTACTTCATCAGTTAATTTACCTGCTTTTAAAGTATCTAACGTATCTCTATGCTTAGCATTTAAGTAAGAGATAAAGTCTTTTTCAAACTCTTTTACTTTCTCTACTGGTACATCTTTTAATAAGTTCTTAGAACCAGCATAAATAATTGCAATCTGATCTTCTACAGTAAAAGGATCATTTTGAGCTTGCTTTAAAATCTCTACGTTACGCTTACCTTTTTCAATTACGTTCATTGTAGCTGCATCTAAATCAGATCCAAACTTAGCAAACGCTTCTAATTCACGGAACTGTGCTTGATCTAACTTTAATGTTCCAGATACTTTCTTCATTGATTTAATCTGAGCGTTACCTCCAACACGCGATACAGAAATACCTACGTTAATTGCTGGACGTACACCAGAGTTAAATAAATCAGACTCTAAGAAAATCTGTCCATCAGTAATCGAAATTACGTTTGTTGGAATATATGCAGATACATCTCCTGCTTGAGTTTCAATAATTGGTAATGCTGTTAAAGAACCTCCACCTTTTACGATCTCTTTTAAAGACTCTGGTAAATCGTTCATATCTTTAGCAATAGCATCATCATTAATTACTTTTGCAGAACGCTCTAATAATCTTGAGTGTAAGTAGAAAACGTCTCCAGGATATGCCTCACGTCCCGGTGGTCTTCTTAATAATAATGAGATCTCACGGTAAGCAACAGCTTGCTTAGATAAATCATCATAAATAATTAAAGCTGGTCTACCTGTATCTCTAAAGTACTCTCCAATTGCAGCTCCTGCAAATGGTGCATATACTTGCATTGCAGCAGGATCAGATGCGTTAGCTGCAACAATAGTTGTATACGCTAATGCTCCTTTTTCCTCTAACATGTTTGCAATGGCAGCAACAGTAGATGCTTTTTGTCCAACTGCAACATAAATACAATAAACTGGATTACCAGCATCGTAAAATTCTTTTTGATTTAAGATGGTATCAATTGCTACAGTAGATTTCCCCGTTTGACGGTCTCCAATGATTAACTCACGTTGTCCACGTCCTACAGGAATCATTGCATCAATAGATTTGATTCCAGTTTGTAAAGGTTCAGTTACAGGCTCACGGTAAATAACCCCAGGAGCTTTACGCTCTAAAGGCATTTCGTAAGTAGTACCTTCAATAGGTCCTTTACCATCAATCGGTGCACCTAAAGTATCAACTACACGTCCTACAACTCCTTCTCCAGCTTTTAAAGAAGCAATTCTTTCAGTTCTTTTTACTGTTGATCCTTCTCTTACAGAAGTAGAAGCTCCTAATAATACAACTCCGGCATTATCTTCTTCTAAGTTTAATACAATTCCTTCTAATCCACCTTCGAAAGCTACTAACTCTCCATATTGAACATTAGATAATCCATAAACACGAGCAATACCATCACCTACTTGTAATACAGTACCTACCTCGTTTAACGAAGCCTTCGCTTCGAAATTTGTTAATTGTTGCTTTAAAATTGCTGATACTTCAGCTGGTTTAATTGTTGCCATCTTTTCTAATTTGATGTATAATTAAATTTTTGGAATATACTGACTGTCGTCAAATTCTCTTCTTAATTCATTTAAATTGTTAGAGATACTTGCATCGTATTGCATATCTCCAACGCGTAAAATAAATCCTCCAATAATAGCTGGATCTACTGTGTTTTCTATACTGGTTTTATTACCAGTTAATTCAACCACTTTACTAAGTACTTTTTCTTCTAATTCTTTTGTTAAAGGAACTGCTGTAGTTACTTTAGCAACGTCTTTACTTTTTAAGTAATCGTAAATAATTGTGTATTGAGCAGCGATTGGTTCTAACATAACCATACGCTTGTTTTCTTCTAATAAGTTAAATAACCCTAAAGAAACTGCATTTACTTTATCTGCAAAAATAGCGTCTAAAACTTTCTTTTTGTCAGCAGCTTTAATTACAGGGCTTTTTAACATTGTTTGCAAATCATTGCTTTCAGAAATTGTAGCGTTGATAAATTGCATATCTGCATTTACCTCAGTTTCTAAACCTGATTCTTTTGCTAAATTTAAGATAGCTCTTGCATAACGTAATGCTGGTCTTGCTCCTTTCATAAATTGCTTAGTTTAAAGTAACATCGTTAAGCATTCCTTCAACCAATTTGATTTGGTCATCTTGTGAAGCTAATTCTTTCTTAACTACAGCTTCTGCAATACTAATTGAAATCTCACCAACTTCTTTCTTTAAATGAGCTAAAGCAGCTTGCTTTTCTTGCTCAATTGAAGCCTTGGCAATTTCAATCATTTTTGTTGCTTCTTCTTTCGCTTCTTCTTTTGCTTCTGAAATCATTTTATCTTTGATCTCACGAGCCTCTTTCATCATTGCATCTCTTTCTGCTCTAGCTTCTTTCATAAGCTTCTCATTGTCAGCAGTTAAGTTTTGCATTTCTTTTTTAGCCTCTTCAGCAGATTCTAAAGCATTTTTAATACCTTCTTCACGCTCGTTTACAGCGTTTAAGATTGGTCCCCATGCATACTTCTTTAATAAAAGTACCAGTCCAATAAATAATAAACATTGCCAAAAGAATAATCCGAAAGAAAATTCACTTAATAACTTATCCATACTATATTTATATAATAATTATCTCTT
Organism: uncultured Polaribacter sp.; assembly: GCA_947497755.1. Lineage (GTDB taxonomy): Bacteria > Bacteroidota > Bacteroidia > Flavobacteriales > Flavobacteriaceae > Polaribacter. The sequence continues at coordinate 3,799 of CANMHT010000005.1, forward strand.
TGTTTAATTGTAAACAAAAGCTATAACCAACCGTTATAGCTTTTGTTAGGTTTTTTAAGCTGCAAATAAAGCAGCAAATCCGATACCTTCAATTAAGGCAGCAGCAATTAACATTGCTGTTTGGATTTTTCCAGAAGCTTCTGGTTGACGTGCGATAGCGTCCATTGCTGAACCACCAATCTTACCGATACCTAAACCAGCACCGATTACGATCAATCCTGCTCCAATGTAATTTAATCCTTCCATGATTTATATATATTTAATAATTAAACATTCAATTTTTAGTGATCGTGATGCTCTTCAACAGCAGATCCGAAATACAAAGCAGATAACATTGTAAAGATATATGCTTGTAATGCTGCTACTAACAATTCAAGAAGTGATAAAGCAAAGGCCAATCCAAAAGATAACGGACTTCCTATCCAGTTCTTAAATATAAACATCATACCGATAATACTCATTAATACTACGTGACCTGCAGTAATGTTTGCATACAAACGAATCATTAATGAAAACGGCTTAATAATTGTTCCTAATAATTCGATTGGTGCTAAAACAATTTTCATAAACACAGGTACATCTGGCATCCAAAAAATGTGAGCCCAATAGTTCTTGTTTGCTGTAAATGTTGTCATGAAATAAGTAATCATGGCTAAAGCAAAAGTTACAGCAATATTGTTTGTTACGTTAACTCCTAATGGTGTTAATCCTAACAAGTTGATAATCCACACAAAGAAAAATACAGTTAATAAATAACTCATATATCTTCTATAGTGCTTGTTTCCAATATTCGGAATCGCAATATCGTCTCTAATGTAAATAATGATTGGCTCTAACAAACGCCCCATTCCTTTTGGTAAAGCATTCGTTTTATAGTTTCTAGCCATTTTTCTAAACATAAAGAACATTAATACTGCCACCAAAAAGATAAATACTACGTTTTTAGTAATAGAAAAATCTAATGGTTTTACGTTAGAAGGATGTGAATGGTCATCTCCATCATAGGTAATGGTACCATTAGCATCTGTTTTATAAATCTTATTGTGGTATAACTTGTAGTAGTTACCGTCTACCTCTGCAAGAGTTTTTCCGTGGTGAAATTTAGAAGACATAAAAACTTTCAATCCTCCATCCCATAAAATTACTGGTAATGGAAACCCTCTATAAACCTTCTTACCTTCATCATTTGTAAAAGAATACAAACCAAAGTCGTAAGAATCTAACAAGTGATGGTCAATATATTCTTTAATTGTAACTTTTAAACTTTTCTCTTCAGTTGGTTTTACTGCGTTTTTCTTCTCATTATGTTGAGCCACAGAAACAAACGAAACTAAAAATAGTAAAAACGTAATCCTTTTTATTGAAAATTTTCTTCGCATATCACTCAGATAATAGTGTCTTTAAAATCGGTGCAAAGGTAGGTTCTTTCTCTTAAAAAGAAAAACTATTTACAACTTTATTTTTGATATAAAAATGTAGGTGATATTATTCTAACTTTTCTGGAACGTTTAAAAGTTTAATTAGCATAATTGTTTCTACCAATAACGAATATCCATAAGGCACAAAAAACGCCATAAACTCTAGTCTTGAAGTTGTTTCGTCTGCCATATAAGAAGGGTAAAAGAAAATAAAAAAAGCACCAAACTTTAAAAAGCTCCCAAACATAAATAAAAAACCTAATTGGTCTTTTTGTTTTTTTCTTAGAAAGAATAACACTAAAAAAATAAGAACAGCTAAAAATGCATTGACAATATATGATAACACAATTTTGTGATCATATACTGGTAAATTTTTGGTCTCTAGGACATAAGTATGTATATAAAAAACAACTAAGAGTCCAATGATTAACGAGGTAAAAAACTGAACTACAATCTGTGTAATTGCTTTATTTTTCTTCATTTATTTTTTTTAATTGAATAAGCAAACTTATTAGTGATCCAATAAAACAAAACAAAATAAGCGAAATGGTTGCATAGTTTTTTTCGAAGTTATAGTATGCATCTATTTTTTTTCCGAAATAAGCTGCCAAGTAAATAGTAATACCCATTTGCAAACCTACTCCAGAAAGTCTAATAAACTTATTAAGCGGTTTTTTCTTCGGTAATTGCTCTTTCATTAGAGTTTAGTTCTTTTACCGCACCTTTCATGGTACAAGATGCATTAAATATTGCTCCGGGTTCTACAGATAATTTTCCTAAAACCACATCGCCTTGTATGGATGCTGAAGATTTTATAGTAAGCATTTTATTCACTTTTAATTCTCCAGAAAACTTCCCTTCTACATCTGCATTATCACAAAAAACCTTACCAGTTATAGCGCCATCTACACCTATAATAACTCTTCCGTTTGTGGTGAGTGTTCCTTCTAAAGTTCCATCAATTCTAAAATCTCCTTCAGAGCTTAAATCGCCAATTATTTTGGTATTCTTTGCTAAGATATTTCTTTCCATAATTTTTGGCTTCTGGTTGTTTTCTTTACTAAACATGGGGGAATGTTTTTTATTTTAATTGCTTAATAATTTCTTTTGCTCTTTGACCTTCTTGAGTACTACCATAATTAAAAGAAACATACTCTAAAGCTTTTCTATATGCTTCTTTAGATTGATATTTACCTATTGATAAGGCTTTTAGCAGTTCAAATTTAGCAATTAAATTGGAATCTTTAATTTCTGGCTTCAATTCATCTATCTGAGAAACCACGTCCCAAAATATCCCTTCCTTATAAATATAATACAACTCCTTATAAATTGCTTCTGTTACAGAAATTGTTTCTTGATCTTCTTCTTTTTTAGGTTTTCCTATAAGAATCTCTGCATATTTAGACTTAGGATAATCTCTAATAATAAGCTCTTTTGTCTTTGTTGCTTTACTACTTCCTTGTTCTGTATACAATTGAAATAACAAATAATTTGTAGGTAAAATAAGTGTTTTATCTGGTTTAGATTTTAACAAACGTTCCAATCTTAAAATAGCCAAATCTATATTTTTAAACTGTTCTTTGTAAATAATTCCTGTTTGATACAAGGCTTCATTCCTATTATACGCTAAAGAATCTAAAGCATCTTTTGTAGATGGCATTGCACTTAAGTAAGTTTTTAACTCATATTTTGGCAAGGCTACTTTTTCTTGTTGTTTGGTCGTATTTACAACTGTTTTGGCTTGTTGTTTTTCTGAGATTCGCCAATTATCCTCTAATGGTCGTGTACCCCAGATTCTTTCAAATTCGGTTTTTCCAAAATTAAGCGACTTATTATTGTAAAAATACCAGCGTCCTTTTTTATTTCTTTTTACATTGGCAACGCCTCCAAATGAACTTCCAAAAGAAATACTTTTTTGTTGTTGCAACGCCTTTCTCTCATCAGCTTTTTTTAGCTTTTCAATATGGTTTTGAAAATACTTTTTTAGCTCAGAATAAGGTAAATCTGCTAGCTTTAAAATACTATCATTGGTTTCTAAAACCTTTTCATATTTTGTTAAAGCAGCTAAACTTTTATGCTTTCTTCTAATTTTACGAATTCTTCGATCTTTGCTCTCTTTGCTAATCTGAATAACACTATCATAATAAGAACTTGCTCTTACAAATAATGAATGATCAAAATCTATATTCCCTAACTTTTCGTAAGTATACGTTTTTTGCACTTTATCTCCATTAGGAACTCTTAACGACTTTTTAAAATAGGTTAATGCCGTATGTAAACTATCTCTCTTTTCCTCTAATATTCCCATTTGATAATAGAGTGCATCTAAATACTTTCTATTTTCTCTGTCTTTTACTAGCTTCCCAAATTTATTGATTAAAGCCAATACTGTAGAATCTTTAGAAGCGGATTTTGCCATATCAATATGGGCATAAATTCTAAATTTATAGGGCGCTTTTTTAAAGTCAATTAACTTTTGAAAGACCATTGCAGATGAATCTATTTTGTTTTGAGCTGCATACATCTGACCCAATACAAACATATTTCTAGCTGTTTGTGCTGCATTTTTATGCGTTTGAGTAGCTAAAGTTAATTGTTGAATGGCTTTTTGAATGCTATCTGTTTTTACATAAGCAATTGCTAAAGCTGTATGTGCTTCTTCTTTAATTCTATCTTCTAAGTCTTTTTCTTTTAAAACTATTTTTAACGTTTCAATAGCAAATTTTGTGTTGTCTAATCTAATATTCGTTTTAGCTCTCCAAATGCGTGTTTCGTGAATTAAATCTGCGTAAGGGTAATTAACAATTACATAATTAAACGCTTCAATAGCAGGAATAAATCGTTGGGTATAATATCTAGATTTTCCAAGTAATAAATAAGCATCATCTATTTGGCTATTGCGTTCTCTTCCACCAATATTCATTGAGTGTGTCTGAATCGCTTTTACAGCTTTTTCTTCAGCTCTTTCAAAAGTTGTAAGTGTTTTTTCCTCTGTTTTTTCACCTCCAAAACCTGGCCCTCCAGGACCACCTCCACTAAAATCATTTGCTGTAAGTTTTACCTCTTCAAAAGTGATGGGTTCTAATTGTAACTGTTTCCAAAAATCATCTTTGTGTTTTTGATTAATTTCTGCCAAACCTTTTTGAAAAGCCAAATTACCATTGTATAAAATATTATACTTTGTTGTCATAGAATTGTACGTTCTATTTAACCATTTGTCTTTTTTAGTACTACATGATGCAAGTACTGCAAAAGCAATAACAACAATAACTATATATTTTACTTTATTCATATTTAGTAATATCAGCATTTAAAGGCATCTAGTTACAACTTAGGGCAAAACGTTAGTAAAGTTGACTATTCCCTAATAATTTTTTGGCTTAGGCCACACAATTAAAAGCTCTTACTCACAACAATTTTATTTGATAATTATTGTAAATAAGAGCCGTAAAAATAAGAATAAAAAAAGAAAGGCTAGTTTTTAAACTGAGAAATGACTTTCTAGTTCTTTTAAAGTTTCTTCAGATGTTTCAATGTCTTTTACAACATTTCCTTTATCTAAAACCACGATTCGCTCACAAACCTCGGTTACGTGACTTAAATCGTGGCTGGAAACTAAAACGGTAACTTCTTTGTTTTCTGTTAAATGCTTTAATGTTTTCTTTAGTCTTATTTGCGTTGTTGGATCTAGATTAGCAAAAGGCTCATCTAAAATTACAACTTGTGGATTTCCTAATAAAGCAGCAACAATTCCTGCCTTTTTCTGATTTCCTTTACTTAAATCTCTTAAGTATTTCTTTTTCCCTAAAATTTCCCCATTAAAAAATTCTTCAAACTGAGTTAAAAAACTACTTACATCGGCTTTGTTCATGCCACGTAAATCTCCAATAAATTCGAAATATTCTTCTGGAGTTAAATAGCCAATTAAAAAAGTTTCATCTATAAACGAACCTGTAAACGATTTCCATGCTTCGCTTTGATTTACCACAACATCATGATTTGTAATTTCTCCTGTTGTTGGTCTAATCAAATCCAATAAGATATTAAAAAAGGTGGTTTTACCAGCTCCATTATTTCCTACCAAACCAAAGCTCTGACCCTTTGGAATTGTTAACTCTTCTATATTTAATACTTCTGTAGTTCCGTATTTTTTTGATATGTTTTTAGAATGTATCATAATTTTTTGTGTGTCTTGATTAGTGTTGATTAGGCTTTTTGATTAAATGCAGCTACAGCTTCATATTTGTCTCTGATGTACTTTTGAGTAATTAGTTTCATAAAATAGTTTTTAGAAACTAAACCTATTAAGCCCAAAAGAGCAATGGCTAAGAGTCCGATATTTAATCCGAAGAAAAAATAGAATCCATAAAAAATTCCAACGGGTAATATCATTATCGGAATGATGATGATAAATTGTTTTGCACTGGTTCCTTGGGTATTTCCAAACCCACTTGCATTTAAATCAATTTGCTTTCTATTAAATGAACCAGCATATAATAAAATTAAGGTGTTAAAACCAATATTAAACAATGCTCCAGCAGCGATCATTAAGTATTTATCCAATCCAAAATAAATGTATGGTGTTGCTAAAATGAAAAGAATAAGAGTCATAATAGACATTAAAAACCATTTTGATTCTAAGTACTTTCTATAGCTAATATTCTGACTCATCAACATTTTATAATAAGCACTTTCCCATGCAGGTATGAACTGTCCGTAATTTAAGGCAAATCCACCTGTTACAAAAAGCGAAGCAAAAACTAACATTGCTGGCATATCTTGATAGGTTTTTTGCGGAAAGAATATTAAACCATACAATACAAATAAGAAAGACATTAAAAAGACTGTTTTGGTTCTTTTGTTTCTCCAGATTAATCTGATTTCGTTTTTAATAAACGGCGCCATTTCTCCAAATCTATTTGCCCAAGATAAGTCTGATGTATTTGCTTCTTTTACTTTCTCTTTAATAGCACTATCTAAATACAATTGTTTCTTTAATGCCTTAAAGTTTACCATGTATAATAGTATTAAAATTCCTAATGGAATAGCTGTAAATACTGGATTTTCCACCAATCCATCAAAAAGAGATTGACTTAATCCTCTTACATTATACAAGTCGTAATATTGCAATGCGATAGTTCCTGATAATACAATTGCTAAAGACCAAAACGCAACATTATTTTTATTAATGATAAAGTTGATAAAGTTGGCACATTGTGTTAATAATATCATGCTAAACAACCATCCTAAAACTCCAGCTGTATTATAATCTTGTATGATTAAAACAGAGGCAAACGGAATGTAAAAGAATAATGAAAAGATGTTAAAAGCAGAAAATACTGATTTACCCAACACATAATGAACAAGTTTGTTCTTTTTAACAGGTAAAATCAATAATGGTTTGATATCCATTACTGGTAATTTTTGCATCATGTATCTAAAGATTAAATCTCCAATAAAAGCAAAAAGTAAAAATGAGTTTACTACTTGTAAAGGATCTGCTCCAGGTATTTGTTTCTTAATTAAAAAGAAAGCTCCAACACCAGCGAAAGCAAAAGAGACCATCATATATAAGGCAAAAAAGCCCATAATAATTTTTAAAGCAAGTCCTTTTTGCCAATAAGAAGAACGGAAATACTGTTTCCACTCTAGTTTAAAAAATTGTGTGAACATTGTACTTGGTTAATTAGTTTTGATAATAAGTGTCTTAGAATTGTATTTTGTTACAAAACTTTATAAAATTTTATATTCAGGATAGGTTTCAGCTAGCAATTCTTCTGCTTTTTGGGGCATAATAATTAATGAAACATATAAAATAATACAAGTAGCTGTTAAAAAAACACTCATAAATACAGTTTCATAACTTCCAGAAAATACACCAGTAAATAAATGAAGCGGATATGTTGAAATTATTAAGGCACTTCCTCCTCCTTGTGTAAAAATCATTTCTTCTAACATCCATTTTCTCTCTTTTGCTTTTAACTTTGCCTTGAACTTATATAATTTCAATCCGGCAAAAAGAGCACTACTAAAAAATAATAGATATGTTATGTACATACCAACATTAAATTGTAGTAAATAATAGAATAGTAGGCATAAGCAAAAAATTAAAACAACTTTAGGTAGTCTAAACCATTCTTTGGCAAAGCTCCATAAGATTTTAATATACTTTTTATTTAACTCTTTTTGTTTCTGCTCAACAACCTCCATAAAACCAAAAACACCAAACTTTTTAAAAGACAAATCTCTTGCTTCTTTAAAACTTAACTTCGGTTTTTCTAGCCAGATTTGTTCAATATCGTTTGCTAAATGATCTACCAGTTCTGTTTGCACATCATAATGTTCTACAAAATGCTTTCGAGTAAACTTATATAATTCTGTAATCTGTTTGTCTGTAATTTCACCTTGCTTATAACCCTTATTCATCTTATAACTCTTATTTTACTCTAAACTAAATTTAGGATTTACCAAGTGCTGCATGGTTTTTAAAAACTCTTGCATTTCTGCCAATTTATGTACCGTTTCTTTGCTACCTTGCTCTGTAAGTCTATAGTATTTTCGTAATCTGTTTCCAACTTTAGCAACCTCAACATCCAACATTCCTTCTGCCTCTAATTTGTGTAACGCTGGATATAAAGCGCCTTCTGTAATTTTCAATTCTCCTTTGGTAAGTTCTTTTACTTTTTGTGTAATTTCATATCCATACATTTTATCATTCTCAGCCAAGAGTTTTAAAATAATGGTCTGTAAAGAACCTTTATATAATTTCTGATTTCCCATGTTTTCTTAACCTATTTCTATAAAATCTATTGTTTTTAAGGAATATTTACCTCTTTCCTCATAGTATTAAACCGGTGTAAATATATACATAATTTTCTTATGTATAAAAATCTTAGGTATTAGTTTATTATATCTCTAACACAATGTTCTTATTTAGTTTGTTATTTTTGCAACCTTAAATTATCATGTAATGCCTACATTTTACAAATTATCTATAGAAAAAATTACGAGAGAAACACCAGATGCTGTTTCTATCTTATTTAATATTCCTGCCAATTTAAAAGAGAATTTTACTTTTGTTGCAGGGCAATATGTAACCTTAAAAGGGATCATTAATGGAAACGAAGTTAGAAGAGCATACTCTATTTGTTCTTCTCCAAATAGTGGTGAATTAAAAGTAGCTATCAAGGCTGTTAAAGATGGTCTTTTTTCAACTTTTGCAACTACAGATTTAAAAGATGGAGATACTTTAGAGGTTTCTACACCTGAAGGAAAGTTTGTTTTAAATCCAGAAGCGAATAAAAATTATATTGCTTTTGCTGCTGGTAGTGGAATTACTCCTGTGTTATCAATGGTAAAAACAGTATTAGAAAGCAATAACAATGCTACATTTACTTTGGTTTACGGAAACAAATCTGCAGCCCAAACTATATTTAAAAATCAATTAGATCTTTTAAATGAGCAACATGCTAATTTTAATTTGCACTATGTCTTTAGTCAAGAACAATTCGAAGACAATAAATTTGGAAGAATTGATAAAAGCATCACAAATTATTTTGTGAAAAATAACTATACAGATGTTTCTTTTGATGCCGCATTTTTATGTGGTCCTGAAGAAATGATTACTACTGTTTCTGAAACATTACAAGCGCATACTTTTACAAAAGACAATGTCTTTTTCGAATTATTTACCGCTTCTACAGAAACTAATAATGTAGATTTACCTGAAGGAAAAACTGAAATTACTGTATTGTTAGATGATGAAGAAACTACCTTTATCATGGATAAATCTGATGATATTTTAGCGGCATCACTTCGCAATGATTTAGATGCTCCTTATTCTTGTCAAGGTGGAATTTGTAGTAGTTGTTTAGGGAAAGTTACTGAAGGAAAAGCTGTCATGACAAAAAATAGTATTCTTACAGACGATGAAATTGAAGAAGGATTGATATTAACTTGTCAAGCACATCCAACAACTGCAAAAGTTGTGATTGATTTTGATGATGTTTAGTTTTTAAACATTACTTTAAAATAAGTATCTTTCAACAATGGATTTTTACGACATAAAAAATGCTATACTCGCAGGAATTTTCCTATCATTTATGATAGGTCCTGTATTTTTTATGTTAATACAAACAAGTATTTTAAAAGGAGCTAGAGCTGCTATTGCTTTTAATATTGGTGTTATTTTAGGTGATATTGCTTTTATTCTTATTGCCTATTTAGGAAGCAGAAAATTACTGGAACAAATTAAAGATGATCCTCGTTTGTTCTTTATTGGAGGATTTATTTTAGTGATTTACGGACTCATTACTTATTTAGACAAATCCAATAAAAAAGAATCTGTAGAAGAAGCTTCTGTAATTGATATTCCTGTCAGTAATAATTACATTAAACTGCTTTTAAAAGGCTTCTTTTTAAACTTTATTAATATTGGTGTGTTGATTTTTTGGCTGGGTGTTATTATTGTTATTGGCCCAGCTTTAAATATGAACCCTACTCATATTTTTTGGTATTTAACGACCATTGTTTTAAGTTATTTTGTTACAGATATTGGAAAGATTTTATTAGCAAAAAAGCTAAAAAAGAAGTTAACTCCTATTGTAATTTATAAGATTAAAAAAACCATGGGATTGCTATTGATTATTTTCGGAATTGTACTAATTCTAAAAGGTTTCTTACCTAAAGAAAAGCTAAATTTTGACAACTTAATTGAAAAGGTAGAATAGTTCTTAAATCAGTTGAAGAATTAGCAAATCGATCAAACACAAACCTCCAATAATAAGTACCCAAACCCACCATTTTAGTTTAATATTTTTAGCGATAATTGCTTCAGCATATGTCCATATGGTAATATAGGCTACCCAAATTTTCCAATCTGTTATATGTTGTAACATCATATAAATCATACCAGCCATAAAAACCAGCATCACAACAATAAACTTTATCCAATCTTTTCTTTTGCTTTTCATCTGATATTCTTTGTTGCAAAAAAAAGAATAAACCCCATATTTAAAATTGATATATATCAAAAAAAGCGAGGTAATTACCTCGCTTTTTTCTTTATAAAAGAACCTTTTTTTTAATTCTTCATCTTTTTAGTTAATGCTTCGTAAACATTGTTCTTTCTGTTTACATCTGCCATTAATTGAGAGCTGTCAATTTCAATCTTCTTAATATCTTTTTTTACTGAAAAAGAATATGAAGGATGCGCCCAAGTCCAGTCTTTTAAAACTGTTGCTTTGGTTGGTTTGTTTCCTCTCATCATTCTTAACGGAATATTAAATACCTCTGTACTTCCATCAGCATAAGTAACCGTTACATCCATTGGCATTGGCATTTTTCCAATACGTTCTAATGTAATTTCTCTTCCTTTTACCTCTTTAATTCCGTAATCGATTGTGTGAGTTGTCTGTGTCCATTCATTTAAATACCAATCTAACTCTAAACCAGACACTTTTTCTGCAGATCTCTTAACATCATTTGGTGTTGGATGTGTAAATGAAAAGTCTTTAAAGTATTTTTTTAAAGCTTTTGCTACATTTTCTTCACCAATAACATATTCTAATTGTGATAAGAAAATACTTCCTTTAGAATAACTTGCTACACCATAAGCTGTATTTGTATGATATCTATCTGCATGCGTACTTAACGATTCTTCTAAGTTGTTTTTTACAACATAGTTATATCCGCCATAAGAACCTCTATGTGGATTTGCTCTTCCTTGCTTTAAAATCTTATTGGTTGCTTTGTTAGAAATATAGGTTGTAAACCCTTCATCCATCCAAGGATGTTTACTTTCGTTAGTTGCTAATAAAAACTGGAACCATGTATGTGCCAACTCATGTGCAGTAACTCCAAATAAGCTTCCAAATTTACGTTTTCCAGTAATTAAAGTACACATCGCATACTCCATTCCACCATCTCCACCTTGAATAACTGAATATTGTTTGTACGGATATTGCCCAATATTTTCACTGAAATAAGTCATTAATTCAGCAGTTTTAGGCTGTACTTTTTTCCAGTTGTCTTTGTACTTTTGATCTAATGTCTTTTTATAGAAAAAGTGTAAATCGATACCATTTTCCATGGTTAAAACATCGTGAATATATTCTGGATCTGCTCCCCAAGTAAAGTCATGAACATTTGGCGCAATAAAATGCCAAGATAATTTCTTTCCTCGTTGTTTTTTTAATGGTTTCGATTTGTCTTCATAACCATGCCCAATTTCTTGAGGGTTTTGTAAATAACCTGTACTTCCAATGGTATAATTCTTATCAATATGAATAGTCACATCAAAATTACCCCAAACTCCTTGAAACTCTCTTGCAATGTAAGAATGTGCATGCCAACCTTCAAAATCATATTCGGCTAATTTAGGGTACCACTGTGCCATAGAAAGCGCCACACCTTCTTTGCTATTTCTACCAGAACGACGAATCTGAACAGGTACTTGTGCATCAAAAACCATATCAAAAGTTGCTTTTTGTCCTGGTTGTATTGGCTGATTTAACTTTACTTCTAAAATAGTTCCAGCAACTTCATATCTTACTTTAGAACCATTTTGTTTTAACGATTTTACTTTGATATAACCAATTTCATTAGGTTTTAAAGAAGCAATTCTACTCTTTACAATTGGATTTTCTTTGGTTCCAGATTTCGTTACCATTCTTCCATCAGGATCGGCAATATTTTGCAAACGAGCATCCATTTCGCTGTTAGGTTGAAATGCATTAAAGTACAAATGATAATAGACTTTGTCTAATACGTCTGGAGAGTTGTTAGTATATACTAACTTCTGCTTTCCTTTGTATTGATATTTCTTTACATCAACATCAATATCCATCGTATAATCTGCATGTTGTTGCCAGTATCCTTTTCTTGATGAGTTCTTTTGCTGCGCATTAGAAACCATCATACTTAATGATAAAGCAACGAATAAAATTTTCTTCATTTTTGATTAAGTTAAATTGGTTATTTGCTTCAATAAAAAAGAGCATTGCGTAAATGTAATGCTCTTTTTTTATTTATACTAATTCATTGTTTTTAGATTATTTTCCGTTTACAATTCTATCAGCCATTTTTAAAGCATTGTAAGCATTTACAATTCTTCCTGTAACCGATAAATCTGAAAAAGGAACTAATTCTCCTTTTGGCATTTTTTGAGATCTTGATCCAGGTTTGATAACTTCTAAATCAATCTTTGTACCAGAATTCATAATAATATGTTTTACCTGACTTGCAGATAATTTCGGGTAATAAGAACGAATTAATGCAGCAACACCTGCTGTTGATGGTGCAGCCATAGAAGTACCGCTAAAGAATTGGTATTCATTTTCTGGAGTAGTAGAATAAATCTGAACTCCTGGTGCAAAAATATCTACATTAATTTTTCCGTAATTAGAAAAGCTTGCTGGTAACTTCTCGTTATAATTAGAACTCATGGCTCCAATTGTAAGTACGTTATCAGAAATTTCTGTTACTAAATCTTTTGAATCGTTTGGATATGTTCTTTCTACATCAATGTTTTTAGCATCATTTCCTGCTGCATTTACAATCAATACATCTTTTTCTGCTGCATATTTAATCGCATCATAAACCCATTGCTTGTTTGGAGAATATCCTTTTCCGAAACTTGTGTTGATTACTTTTGCTCCATTATCTACAGCATATCTAATTGCTAAGGCAACATCTTTATCATACTCATCTCCATCTGGAACTGCTCTTACCGCCATAATTTTTACATTATTAGCAACACCGTTCATTCCTAAATCATTATTTCTAATTGCTCCAATAATTCCAGAAACGTGAGATCCATGTGCTTCATCTTTTATAGAATGACCTACTTTGTTATCTCCATAACCTCTTGTTGTAAAATCTTGAGCATTGTCATTTAACGGAGTTCTATAATTTGTTTTTAAATTATCTCCACTAAGTAAATCTTCTGCTTTTTTAAGCTCTTTTTTTATTTCTGTAATTGCTTGCCCTAACGAATTTAAACCAAAACCATACATCTGCTTTGCAATGTTTACACTTTGTGCAAGCTTTTGATCTTCTGTTTTAATTCCGTTTACCTCTTCTTTGGTATACTTTTTCTTTTTTAAATGCTCAGAAATTGTATTATCAGCAAACTGAACTGCTTGCAACATTTGAGTAAATCTCTTTTTTGTTGTTTCTGCTCCAGCAATCTTTTTGTCTTGTGCTGCTTTTATTTCTTGATAAATAGCATCATCTACCAATTTAGGGTTCTTTAAAATTCTTTCTACCTCAGCGTTTTCTTTATAGATTGGTCCTAAAAAGTTCCATCCATTAATATCATCTATATAACCGTTTTTATCATCATCTTTTCCGTTGTTCGGAATCTCTTTGGTGTTTACCCAAGCATTACCAGCTAAATCTTCGTGTGCTACATCTGTACCAGAATCTACTACACCAACAATCACTGTTTTTCCTTTTTTACCTTCTAAAAATGCATACGCTTTTGCAATACTCATTCCTGGAATGGTATCTTTTGCTAAATCTGCATGTCCCCAAGTCTCTTTTTGTACTTTTGTTAAAGCTCCTTTTTTTGCAGGGATATTTACAACATTGTTAGTTCCTTCTGGAACAGGAATTGTTGATATTGATTTACAACCAATCAATGCAATGGCTAATGCTCCAGTAAAATACACTGGTTTTAAAACTCTCATAATCTCTCTTCTTTAATTAAATATTTCTGTAAACTTAAATTTTTTATCTAAACGCACTCCTTTTTCTGTATGCTTAACAGTACATATTTCTGTGTATGCATCGTGCTCTAAAAACAGTAGATAATTTTGATCTGCTGCTTCATTTAAAAAGTGTGCTTTTTCTTCTATTGTTAACAAAGGTCTAGTATCGTAACCCATAACATAAGGCAAAGGAATATGACCTGTAGTAGGTAATAAATCTGCCATAAAAACCAATGTTTGATCTTGATATTGAATTTTTGGCAACATTTGTTTTTCTGTATGACCATCCATAAACAGTACATCAAAACCTACATCTGCTAAAGGGTTTTGAACAAAGTTTAATTGCCCATTTTCTTTTATAGGTAGTATGTTTTCTGTTAAAAAAGATGCTTTTTCTCTTGGATTAGGTTTTGTAGCCCATTCCCAATGATTTTCATTTGACCAAACTTTTGCATTTTTAAACGCTGGCATATACCCAGTTTTGTCTTTGTTCCATTGAATTACACCGCCACAATGATCAAAATGTAAATGTGTTAAGAAAACATCTGTAATATCATCTCTATGAAAACCTATTGCTGCCAAAGAACGATCTAAGGAAAAATCGCCAAACAAATCATAATAACCAAAAAACTTATCTGATTGCTTTGATCCCAAACCTGTATCTACTAAAGTTAGTCGATCTCCGTCTTCAATTAACAAACAACGCATGCTCATTGAAATTAAATTATTGGAATCTGCAGGATTGGTTCTTTGCCAAATTGATTTTGGAACAACACCAAACATTGCTCCACCATCTAGCTTAAAGTTCCCTGTTTCTATTGGATATATTTTCATGGTTTACAAAGATGCAGAAAAAAGCGCAAATTTTTGTTAAGAATTGCCTAAAGATTCTACCTAAAGTCTATGAAAAATAGACATATATCGCTACTACAAGTAATGTAATAAGTACTCCAACAACTTTAGTATGTTTCCAAGGTGTAATATCTACTTCTTCTGTATACTCTTGTACAAATGCTTCTTTTCTTGGTTTTAATTTACCAATAACCAACATAATTATAATATTTAAGACAAACAGAATTGCCATGATATCTAAAAAGTGCGGATAAGCTTTAGCTTTAATTAATGCCAATTGAGCAGCATCTGTAATGCCATTATTTGCTGCTGTTTCTAAAGCCGAATCAACAAAATAAGGCTGTAAAATAAACTGACTTAAAATGTATAATAAACACCCAGAAAGCAATCCTATTTTAGCGGCAATAGCCGGCACTCTTTTGGTTAAATATCCTACCACAATAATGGTTAAAATAGGAATACTATAAATTCCGTTGATTTCTTGCAAATAAGCAAATAAACTTCCTGCTTTTGCTATTAAAGGCGCAATAAACATAGAAGCAATTGCTAATAATATCCCGAATCTCTTCCCATATTTTACTACCGTTTTTTCATCAGCATCTTTATTAATATGTTGCTTATATACATCAATCCCAAACAAGGTAACAGAACTGTTTAAAACGCTGTTAAACGAGCTTAAAATAGCGCCAAATAATACGGCTGCAAAAAATCCTAATAAAGAAGGAGGTAATACTTTTCCTACCAACATAGGATAAGCATCATCTGCGCTTTCCAACCCTCCGCTAAACATATGAAACGCAATTAAACCTGGTAAAACAACAATAATTGGTCCTAATATTTTTATAAAAGAAGCTAATAGTAATCCTTTTTGTCCTTCGGCTAAATTTTTAGCACCTAATGCTCTTTGGATAATTTGCTGATTGGTTCCCCAATAAAATAATTGTACCAACATCATTCCAGTAAAAATGGTATAAAAAGGAACAGGATCTGTTGGGCCTCCCATAGATTTAAACTTCTCTGGATTTTCTTTTACCAACACAGACAAACCATCTAACATACTACCATCTCCAATCATCATCAATCCAAAAATCGGAATCAAAATTCCACCTATCAATAAACCAATAGCATTGATAGAATCTGAAATGGCTACGGCTTTCAGTCCTCCAAAAATAGCATAGATTGCTCCGATAATTCCTATAAACCAAACACAAATCCAAATAGATTGTTCTTTACTAACATTTAAAAGTTCTGGAATATTAAACATTCCGCTAATAGCTAAAGCTCCAGAATATAAAATTACGGGTAATAACACCACCACATAACCTGTTAAAAACAAGCCCGATGTTAAGGTTTTGGTCATTACATCAAATCGTTTTGCTAAAAAGCCTGGTACAGTGGTGAGTCCTCCTTTTAAATACCTTGGTAATAAATACATGGCAGTAACGATCATAGCAATGGCTGCTAAAGTTTCCCAAACCATTACAGACAATCCACTTTGATAAGCAGAACCATTTAAACCAACAATTTGTTCTGTAGAAAGGTTGGTTAATAATAAAGAACCTGCAATAACTCCGGCTGTTAAGCTTCTTCCTCCTAAAAAATAGCCATCGGAGGTATTTTCATTTGTTTTTCTAGTTGCTACATACGAAATAACTGCTACCAATGCAGTAAAGCCTACAAATGAAAGAATACCTAACATAATTTTATTTTAACGTTTGGTAACGAATGTACTATAAATTTAGGTGAATCGTTTGGCACGTGTTAATAAATGCAAAACTCTTGGTAAAATAAGAATAAGTTGGTTTTTGTGTTTATTTGTTAATAATGTTGAATTGTTTAACTGTATTTTCAACATTTAAACTTTAAAAACTTTCCAACTAACCGTCAAATTAACTCATCTTCAAATTTTCAAATTGATATATTGCTACATTAAATACTTTGTTCTTTTTTCCATTGATGAAAAACGAACCAAAAAAATCTAGTCTTTAATTTTCGTCGGTCAAAGTATATTTCGATTTCTAAAAGAAAAATAACTCGCGCTGCTCAAACAGTTCTTCTTTTTTTACGAAATCTTCAATTGTTTGACGCTCGACTGCAAATTATATGACGGTTTTTTGTTAGCGGTTTAGAGTATAATTTCGGTCCTTCAACTTTAAAAACTTTTAACTTTTCAACTAATCTTCAAATTAGAACATCTTCAAATCTTCAAATTGATATATTGCTACATTAGAACACTTTATAAACTTTTTACTTTTTAACTTTTCAACTCATTTTAAATAAACAACAACTACCCAAACCTTCTTTTTAAGGTAATTTTATAAGGTTTCTCAAGGAGATCTTTAACAAAAATCTTGATAAATTTCTTTTTTGTTATTATAGTGAGTAGTCTTCCTGCGTTTTGAATTGTCATTGATGAATTTATACTTTTACTCTTGGATACACCTAATTGGGTTACCACTTGGCCTTGGGAATGTCGTGACGAAATTCACGAAGGTAGAGCTAATGCTCAGCGCAGTAGCGTATTTTCCATTGCTGCTCCCAGTAGACGTCCAATACAAACCACTGGTTCCGATATTAATAGCTCCTCCTGTATGGCTCTCACGATGACCTACCAACGGAAGTTTCATATGCGATGCAAATACCTCAGATGCGTTAGTAAAACCTCCTACTTCATTCTCAAATTCTACCCTTGTTGGTACGCGAAACCCTGACGGGCATGGGTCATTAGCTTCTACTTTACTCCCGACAGGTGCAGCATAACCATTAGAATTCCAGCGTTCATGATCGTCTGGGGTTAGCCAATTGTTTCCACCTGACCTATATATAAACATACCTCCAGAAGATAATTCAACAGTTGAGGTAACTGGCCCTTCTATATTATCAGCGGTATTATAGTCTTCTGTAAAAGCATCATTTCGTCCCCATTGATAATAATGTCCATACGCATCTTCATCTGTTAATGATGTTGCTTTTCGTGTAGCTCCTAAATTACGATCCAACCAAATTTTATTAGTTATAGGAGACCTTACAAGTCCATATCCAGGTACTGCTTCTGGAACTACATTATTATCAATAACACTTTTCCAATTTGTTCCATCATAAAATTGAATTGTTTTAACTGTACAGTCTGTACAGTATATCATAAGTCCTTCTGCTGGAGAAACTATTACATCTCGCTCTATTTTACTCATCCTAGGCAATAAAAAACCTTTGTTGGTAGATTTTAGTTCTAAAATAGCAGAAGAGTGTGGGTTTGTTGTACCAATACCACGTTGGGCGTAACTACAAATACTACTTGTTAACAGAAATAGTATAACCAGATTGTGTAATTGTCTTTTCATTATGTACTTAATTAAGTGAATGTTTTTATTTTCAACTTTCGAAAGTACTTTGAAATAGGGTGTTTGCTTTAATTTGTTTCACGTAATTAATTAATTACATAAAAAGTATTATTAAGTATTGTTTTTCAATTATTTAAAAACATAAATCAATATATTCTTTAATGTTGTGTAGTTGGTTTTGTGTTTATTTGTTAATAATGTTGAATTGTTTAATCGAATAATTGATACATTGGTTTATTGCTACATTATAAAACTTTGTAAACTTTTAACTTTCCTACTTTTTAACTAATAATCAAATTAATTCATCGTCAAATCTTCAAATCCATTAATCATTTTTTCATTTTGTCTTAATACAAAACGAAACAAAAAATCAAGACTTCAGCTTTTTTGAAAAGTCTTTCGCATCCTTGAAGCTAGATTAAATGAACTCGCTGCGCTCAAACAGCATTTTATCTTTTACGCTTCTTGCGGTGGAAAGGCTAATTCAACAAGCTGTATGTCGTAAACAAGTACTATTTATGATTTCAACTCATTATCAAATTGTTACATTGCTCCAGTTATAAATTGATACATTTATATGCTTTTTAATTAATCTTCAAATTGATTCATTGTCAAATCTTCAAATCTTCAAATCGTCACATTGATTCATTGATTCATTGCTACATTAAATACTTTCACTAACTTTTTCTTGATAAAAAGTAAGAAAAATCAAGACTTCTTTTTCTTTTATTTGAATTCTTACGATTTTTTTAGCGAACGCATCCAGACCACTTCGTTCTTTGGATGCTTATACGCTTTCTAATCTTGAATTCTACACAAATAAAAAGTATGTCAAAGACAAGTGCTATTTATGTTTTTAACTCATTTTCAATTATTTGACGCTCGACTGCAAATTATATGACGGTTTTTATGTTTTTTGTTAAAGTGTTGAATTGTGTAATTGTCTTTTCAACATTCTAACTTTAAAACTTTTAACTTTTTAACTAATTATCAAATTAGAACATCTTCAAATTATCAAATTGAAACATTTTATCATTAACACATTCGCTAATTAACTAATTGATACATTGGTTTATTGCTACATTAATATGATTTCGTTTTCTAGTTTTCCTCATAAAACTCTATAATAGAATCATCCTTAATTTTTAGCTGCTTTAAGAATACATTCTTTTTTATCTTATTAAATCTTTCTTCCTCTTTTACTTGATTTAAAATTTTTAATGGAAAACTCTTTTTTGTAGTATAATCTAGAGGTAAAACATCTTTTTTATTAATTTTAATAAAATTGTCATCAAATTGTTGATTCTTAATTATAAAAGAAATGTATTTATAAAAAATACCTTTTTCTGTTTTATATTTTATTTTTAAAGTTTCTATATGGTTTATAAAATAGTGATTACCTTGTCTTACATAAGAAAATGCCCAATAGTTTTTATTGTATACTCTTCGGGTTAGGGAATTTTTATCTTCTGATTTTGATATGTATTTTGTAATACAAAAGTTTTTTTTATCAATCCAAAAATAAGATTTGTAATTGCTAATTCTCTTCGGACTTTTTGAGGATAAAACCTCATTAAGTTTTTTATCAAGAGTGTCTTTATTTTTACTTATTGGAAAGTTTTTTAAGCTTTCTCTAAGTATTTTTTTCTGTTTATTAAAGATCTCATTTCTTTTCTTATAACCTAATTTTTTTTCTTGTTCTTTCTTATTGTAATTTGCAAGACCTGTACTAATAATGTAATGCGGTTTATTATCTAAATCTTGTATATCAATAACTTTAGAAATTTTTTTGCTTTTATATATTGGGCTATTAAAAACCGCGCCTCTATTACCTAAATGTTTGTTGATTAACTGTATTTTTCTAAACGCTTCATTTTTAACAAAATAGCTATACAAATTAAGTGGCTTAGTAGTACCTATTGTACTTAAGTTATCATATTCTTTAAAATTAGAAGTTTCTAAATGATTATTAACTCTAAACTTTACTTGACTAACCTTATTTTTATAATTCATTGTAGCATTAGTTTTTGCACTAGCTACATACATTTGCTCTGTAGTTTCCTTAGGTTCAAAAAAAATAAATTGACTTACCTCAATATCTGCAGATGTCCAATCAATTTTATAATTTTTATATGCCTTTGAAGCCGATTTCTTTAAAATAGGGTAAGCACTTAACGGAGTAATTACAACTTCATCCAAGCTATATATATCTTCTTCTAATTTTAAATTTGGTGAATTTAATAAAAATGATAATGGTAATTTAAGTGTTTTAAAACCTAAAGCAGATATGGTTAAAGTATCTGATAATTGTTTACTGGTATATTGCAAATTAAACTTACCTTCTTTATCTGAACTAGTACCTGTTTTTTTATTAAAAAAGATATTAGCATATTGAACTGGTGTACTTGTAATATTTGAAACTATAGAGCCTTTAATATTATGATACTCTTGTCCTACTATATTATTTAAGCATAAAAAGAGAAATACGTATACAAAAGTTGTTTTCATAAAAATATAATTTTGGCTTAAAGACGAATAATAATTCTCTTCGTTGCATTATTATTTTTTTATTTTTTATGCTCTTAAAACGATCATCAAATCGTTATACTTGTTTATTGTTTAATTGTCTTTTCAACATTCTAACTTTTTAACTCATTTTCAAATTAGAACATCTTCAAATTATCAAATCGTGGAATTGTTGAATCGTGTAACTGATACATTGGTTTATTGCTACATTATAAAACTTTATAAACTTTCAACTTTCTAACTTTTAAACAAATCATCAAATTGCTACATTATATATCTGTCATTTCGAGCGTAGTCGAGAAATCTGTTTAATCATTTGCATAACTTTTTCTTGATAAAAAGTAAGAAAAATCAAGACTTCAGCTTTTTTGAAAAGTCTTTCGCATCCTCGAAGCTAGATTAAATGAACTCGCTGCGCTCAAACAGCATTTTATCTTTTAACGCTTCTTGCGGTAGAAAGGCTAATTCAACAAGCTGTATGTCGTAAACAAGTACTATTTATGATTGTAACTTATTATTATATTAAAACATTTTCAAATTGTTACATTGCTCCATTTATAAATTGATACATTTATATACTTTTGAACTAATTTTCAAATTGAAACATCTTCAAATTATCAAATCGTTATTACATTTTTTAACTATTTAATCGTGTAATTGGTATATTGATTCATTTATAAATTGATACATTAGAATACTTTCTAAACTTTTAACTTTCCAACTTTTAAACTAATTATCAAATTAGAACATCTTCAAATTATCAAATTGTTACATTGTTTAACTGTTAAATCGTGTAATTGTATTTTCAACATTCTAACTTTAAAACTTTTAACTTTTTAACTAAAAAAAACCTTTACATCAATTAAGACATAAAGGTTTGTTTGAGGTGTCGAGCGGATTCGAACCGCTGTAGATGGTGTTGCAGACCACTGCCTAGCCACTCGGCCACGACACCCTTTGGGATGGCAAATTTACGTAAATTTCCTAGTTAGACAAGGATTTTTTAGGGTTTCCTTTTTTTTGTTAAAATAATTACCACATCTTCTACATTTCCTCCAATAGGTGGATTTATTTTAGCAACACTTACTTTCGCTTTTTTTACTAAATGTAACTCATCTAAGATCCTGTCTAATATTCTTTTAGCAACATGTTCTAATAATTTAGATCTTATAGCCATTTCTTCTTTTACAATTAAATTTAGATGTACATAATCAACCGTATCAATTAATTCGTCTGATTCTGCAGAATTTTGTAAATTTGCTGTAACCTCTAAATCAACTCGGTATTCAGATCCAATTTTTGCCTCTTCATCCAAACAACCGTGAAAAGCATATAATTTGATATTGTTTACTTGAATTTTTCCCATGCAACAAAAATATTAAAAGTTGCAGGATAATGCGATAATTGATAAAAAATAAATAAATGCTCCACAAAAGATACGCTACGAAATTGATGCTTTTTTCGTTGATCCTATTCGGTTTTTCATCGTGTATAATTAATGACAACATTAAAGATTCTTCTGGTTTTATCGACCCAGGAAACGATCCTAATTTTAATATTGTTGTAAACAAAGAGGCTGGCTATGAATTGTTTAATAGAAAAGTAGTTGTTTTTGACATTCCTATTTATGCATTCGCTACTGTAGAAGACACAAAACTATTACATGCAGCAAATATATTAGCGCAATATTTAGATAATGATGAAGACGGTGTGGTAGATAATTTAGTAATGCATGCAGATCTAATTGCTAATAATGGATTTGTCTTTCTCTGGAAAACTACAGAAGAAAAAGACTCTTTTACACCGCCAAACGGACATAACGGAAAAGATATTAGCGCAGATGCTATTAATTTAATTTGGCATTCTAATGGACATACTGGTGATTTTGATGCTGCTATAGAAACTTTTTGGAAATTTATTGCTAAGGTTGGTTATGAAACAACATATCCTGCTATATTTAGTGGACAAACAAATTCTGAATTAAGCCTTGCAATGGATATTGCTCGTGGTGGTCATTTTCAAAGTCCGCCTGTAAGTTATCCTTCTGGCGCTTGGTTTACCAATACAGATGTAACTTGTACTTATGCTTGCCAAATAACTTCTTATAATTATTGGGTTTTATCTTCTAAACTTGGTGCTCAAGAAAATCGTTTAAATGATATTCAAAACGAGTGGACTTTAAACACCAAAACAAAAGTAGAAACTAGCGATGTAAAGGCTTGGGCAATTTTTAATGATGCAACCTATAAATTACCTAGCATATTACCAGACGGCACTTATAAACAATAAGAAATATACCTTTACTTTTTTAATTAAATATCTCTATTTTTAAAGTTCAATGGAGGTAAGCATAAATATTACATTAGCAACTATTATAGATATCTTATCTATAGCCACTGCATTAATGTTAGGTTTGTTATTCGTTACTATTAAATCTAATAATAAAGCTAATTATTTTTTAGCCGGATTTTTATGGTCCTTATCTCTTGAAGTTTTAGATGTATTTTCTAATTCTATAGACAATCTTTCTATAGAGATACCTCAAACCTCTTTAATTACCATTCCTTTTTTAATCTTCTATGTACATAAAACATTAAATAAAAAAATACCTTGGTTTCATTTGCTCTTGTTTTTACCAGGAATACTAGTGAACCTACCTATTTTTACTATTGAGTCAATAGTATATTTAGAATATGCTTTTAACCTTAGCTTGTTAATTGTTATATTAAATACCTTAAAAAAACATCAAAAACATCTGGGTGATTTTTATTCTGATTTAGAAAATAAAACATTGTCATGGATAAAGATGATTGTTTTTATCTTTTTAGCTTTTCATTTACTTTGGATAATAGAAGATATTATTGCTTTTAAGAAAGAATCTTGGGCTTTATATTTTGCAAAAGCTTCAACATTTCTAACATTTTTTATGATTTATTGGATTGGATACAATGGTTTTTCTCAACAAAAAATATTCACAGCAACGTTGTTTCTTTCCAATCAAAACAAACTTAAAAATACCTCAGAAACTCAACATCAATTCGAAGAAATTTGTACAGAAATCAATCGCAAAAAATTATTTCTTAAAACTGATTTAAATTTAACAACACTCGCTGTAGCATTAAATTTAAAAGAAAAAGAACTTTCGAAACTGATAAATCTACATACAAACGAGAATTTTTATCATTTTATCAATCAATTTAGAGTAAATGAATTTAAAAGGTTACTTTCTAGTTCTAAAGCGCAACAATTATCACTTTTAGGCATTGCTAATGAAGCTGGTTTCTTTTCTAAATCAACCTTTTACACTGCCTTTAAAAAACTAGAAGGTACTACTCCAAAACAATATCAAAATCAATTAAAAAAGTCCGAGTAACAGTATTTCGGACTCTTTTACTCTTCTTCTTTATATCAATGGCTATTTATTTGCAGTTATCTAAAAAAATAGATAAACCTTAAAAGATCATTTTATGAAAAAACTTATTAGCATAGGATTTGTACTACTAGTTGCTCTTTCTTTTGGATGTGTTTCTTGTAGTAAAAGTGACGATTCAAACAACAATGAAAACACAACAATCAATCCAGGTAACGATCCCAATTTTAAAATTGTTAAAAATTCCGATAGTGGGATGACTAATTTCAATAGAAAAGTAGTTGTTTTCGGTATTGACATTTATGCTTCCAGTAGCGTTGAAGATAAAAAGCTTTTGCATGCTGCCAATTTAATGGCTCAATATTTAGATAATAATGAAGATGGCACTATTGACAATCAACTAGTAGTTGATAAAATGTTAGAAAATAAAGCTTTTCTCTTTTTATGGAAAACTCAAAACGATATGTCTTCAAATCCTCCTTCTGGAAGATTGGGACAAGATTTAGGAAATGATGAAACAATACCACAATGGCATACTAATGGAAAAACAGGTAGGTTTGATGCTGCTATAGAAGAAGTATGGCATATTATTACACATGCTGGTTATTCCAAAGCCTACCCAAGCATTTTTGGCGAAAGTGGGGTAACCTCTTTAACCAAAGCAATGGATATTGCTAGAGGAGGAAAATTTACTACAATTCCGAGTACTTATCCATCAAATGCTTGGTATTCTTATGACGATACAACCTGTACATATGATTGTCAAGCAACCGAATATTTTTATTGGGCAATGTCTTCTATTTTAGGCGCACAAGAAAATAGATTGGGAGAAATTAATCATGAATGGAAATTAAATACCAAAAACAAAGTACAAACTACAGATAAAAGCATTTATAATTTATTAACCGATCCTCAATATAAGTTTCCAACGACACTTCCTGATGGGACATACAGACACTAGCAAAAGCTCCTTTCAAATTAAATGAAAGGAGTACTTTTTTATAAAAACACCTCAACATTTTTATGTAATTTTGTGACTTCAATTTTATGAGAAAATGTCAGAAGAAAAGAAATCACTTAATTTTTTAGAACAAATTATTGAAGAGGATTTGGCAAACGGAATGTCTAAAGACGATTTGCGTTTTCGTTTTCCTCCAGAACCTAACGGTTATTTACATATTGGTCATACCAAAGCCATCGGAATTAGCTTTGGATTAGGGCAAAAATACAATGCTCCTGTTAACTTACGTTTTGATGATACCAATCCTGCAAAAGAAGAGCAAGAATATGTAGATGCTATTAAGAAAGATGTTGCTTGGTTAGGATATCAATGGGAAAATGAACTGTACTCTTCTGATTATTTTCAACAATTATACGATTGGGCTGTATTATTAATTAAAGATGGAAAAGCTTATGTAGATTCTCAAACTTCTGAAGAAATGAGAATTCAAAAAGGTACACCTACAGAAGCAGGAGTATCTAGTCCATATAGAGATAGAAGTGTTGAAGAAAACCTAGATTTATTCGAAAGAATGAAAGCTGGTGAATTTGATGAAGGAACCCATGTATTAAGAGCTAAAATAGACATGACCTCTCCTAATATGTTAATGAGAGATCCATTAATGTATCGTATCTTAAAAAAATCACACCACAGAACTGGTAACAATTGGGTTATTTATCCTATGTACGATTGGACACATGGAGAAAGTGATTATTTGGAGCAAATTTCTCATTCTTTATGTTCTTTAGAGTTTAAACCTCATAGAGAATTGTACAATTGGTTTAGAGATCATGTATATGAATATAGCAAGTCAGAATATCCAAATCCACCTAAACAGCGTGAGTTTTCTCGTTTAAACTTAAGCTATACCATTATGAGTAAACGTAAGTTACTTAAATTGGTAGAAGAAGGCGTTGTAAATGGTTGGGATGATCCTAGAATGCCTACAATTTCTGGTTTAAGAAGACGTGGTTATACACCTGCTTCCATTAGAAATTTTATAGAAACTGTTGGGGTTTCTAAAAGAGAAAATATTATTGATGTTGCTTTGTTAGAGTTTAAAATTAGAGAAGACTTAAACAAAACAGCCAATAGAGTAATGGCAGTTTTAGATCCAGTAAAAGTTGTTATTGATAATTACCCTGAAGGACAAGAAGAAATCTTAATTGCAGAAAACAATCCTGAAGATGAAAATGCCGGATCTAGAGAAGTTCCTTTTTCTAGAGAAATTTATATAGAGCGTGAAGATTTTAGAGAAGAAGCTAATAAAAAATTCTTTAGATTAAAATTAGGAAAAGAAGTTCGTTTAAAGAATGCGTATTTTATTACTGCAAATAGCTGCGAAAAAGACGAACATGGAAATATTACCGTAATTCACTGTACTTATGATCCATTAACAAAATCGGGTAGTGGAACTCCAGAAAGCCAACGTAAAGTAAAAGGAACACTGCATTGGGTTTCTGCTAAACATGCTGTAAAAGCAGAAGTAAGAGCTTACGATCGTTTGTTTTTAAATGAAGCTCCAGATGGACATAAAGACAAAGATTTTATGGAATTTATCAATCCAAATTCTTTAGAAAAAATTGAAGCTTTTGTAGAGCCTAGCTTACAAACAGCAAAAATTGGAGATCGTTTTCAGTTTCAACGTTTAGGTTATTTTAATGTAGATGATGATGCTACTCAAGAAAACTTAGTATTTAACAAAACTGTTGGACTAAGGGATAGTTGGGCAAAAAAGAAATAAACCAATATTTACACTATAAAAAAAGACCGCAATATTGCGGTCTTTTTTTTGTTTATATATAAATCTTAAAAAGCTGTTTGACATAGAATACCACCCATTAACGCTAAAGTAACCGTCCAATATCCTACATTAATTAATACATACTTAAAGCTCTTTCTTTCAAACATTGCATTGGTTCCCATAATTGGTAAAGCAATAAAAACTCCAATCATTGTTCCATGCAAAGCTCCATGGCCAAAAGTTCTAAATCTGTCTCCATATTTAGCCATAAAATCTTGAAAATAAGTGTATGCTTCTCCTGTTCCTTCTGCAAACCCAGGTTCTCCAAACAAAGTAGATTGTGTACCAAATTGGTGAATAACAAAAGTTTGTAAGATAAATGCCATTAAGAAACTAAGTACATAACTAAGTCCAAATATAAGTCCCATATTTGCGCCTTTCATAGAGTCGTCATTAAAGCCAACCTCTTTCATCCAAGCATTTTTAAAAAGCATTGGTCCGTACCAGATAAAGCCCATTACTAAAGGCATTAAAGCAGCTACTGCTGTAGTTATAAAATTAAATTCAATCATGCTGTTTTGGTTTTGATTCTTTCAAATATAAGAAATAACTTTCTGATTGAGAACATTTTAAAAAAACAACGCCCGAAACTATTTGTTTCGGGCGTTGTTAAATAAGGTATTGATTTTTAATTAATTACAATTGATTTTGCTATTGCTTCTAATTCAAAAACAAAGTCTCTTTTGTCTATAGAAGGCGCATATGTAAATCCTTCTACAACAATAATTCTGTTATTCTTTTTATCAATAATATTATAATTTACAAATGGTCCTGCCATAAAATCATTCTTTACCTCCCATTTTCCGCGAGTTTCAAAGGCTTTTTTGTTATCAACCATTGTTTCTATCGTTTCTGGAGTATAAGCTGCTTCTGTAATCATATACATGCCTTCTTTAGAACCTGGAATGTATTTTTCTCCAATAGTATTTCTGTGCTTTATTACATTATTACCTGGATCTAAATCAAACTCTTCTGTTAATGGCATTGAATACACCAAAATATTATTTACACCATCACCTTGAGCAATCCCACTCATTAAACGCTGTCTTAACCATAAAAACTCCCCAGTATCATCTACTTTTCTAAACTCTTTAGGTATGGTTAATGAAATTCCTAATTTAGTTAAGGTTTCAAATTGAGAATTGTCTAATTTTTTAGCTTCAAATTTCCTCTGTAAGAAAGCAATTTCAGAATCTTTAAAAATCCTAACAATCTCTTTTTTATGTTTGTCTAATTGTTTGTTTAACCCTTCTTTATCTTTAGCTGTTAGATACACAATGGTTTGTGGCCTAGCATAAAAATCATTTTTTGTACTAAATGATTCTTTTGCTCCAGTTTGAACTACCAAAATATTTCGGTATTTATTCATCATACTTCCAAAACCTTCAGGAGCAATCTGAGTAACACTAAATGTGGTTTCTGGTTGAGGCAAACCTACTTCTAGTTTTCCTAAAAACTCTCTTAAATTCACTCCAATTTTTCCACTCCAGTCTTTGGCTTCTACAACTACTAAAAGTTGATTAGATTGACCTACAGAGGTACTAAGTACAAAAGATTCTTTAGCATCTTTACACGAAGTAAAAAAAAGTAATAGCGCAATTATCGTTAATCCTTTTTTCATATTTATCTATTTAAGTTGATTGTTGTTCTTCAAATATTGTTCCGTTTTTGAAAATCTCTTTTTTATTTCCAATAATATTACAACCTTCTTGGAAAAATTGTAAGTCGTTGACCAATTTTTAAATTGCTATTTCTAAGTCGATTCCATTTTTTTATTTGACTCACTCTAACTCCATATTTTCTAGCGATCTTTCCTAAATAATCTCCGCTTCTTACTTTATATCTAATTCTTCTATTTAATTCTAAATATTTTGGTAAAGGTTTTTCTCTCTTAGCATCATCGGCATCTGCTAAAGCATAAATTTCTTTTTCTTTACTTAAAAATTTCACAGTTGCATTTCTTGGTAAAGTAACTGCATAATTTTTTCCTTTTACATACGGAATAATATCTAGCTTATACGCTGGGTTTAAAAACTCTAACATCTCTGTATCAATTCCGGTCTTTAAAGAAATTTGATCAAAAGAAATGGTTCTTTTTACTTGAATCGTATCTGTAGCAAAATGATAAATAGGCGGATTTTCTGGTGCTAATCCATGTTCTTTAGCATATTTAAAGATATATAAGGTTGCATAAAAAGCTGGTACATAACCAGCAGTTTCTCTTGGTAAATACTGGCGTAAATTCCAGTAATTTCTATAACCTCCAGATCTTTTTATGGCTTTAGAAACATTTCCTGGTCCTGAATTATACGCGGCTAATGCCAAATCCCAGTCGCCAAAAATATTGTATAAGTCACTTAAATATCTACAAGCAGCAATGGTAGCTTTTATAGGATCTTGACGCTCGTCAACATAAGAACTAACATTTAATTTGTACTGTCTTCCTGTTAAATACATAAACTGCCACAAACCTCTTGCTCCAACTCTAGATCTTGCTTTTGGATTTAAAGCAGATTCTACAATTGCCAAATACTTCATCTCTAAAGGAATATCAAATTGATCCAAGTATTTTTCAAACATTGGAAAATAATATTCTGCTTTAGCCATTAAACGAGGGTAATACTTCTTACGATATTTTAGATAAGAGTTGATTACGTTTTCTAAAATAGGATTGTATTCTATAAAAAATGGCGTGGTATTATCTAAGTGTTTTAAACGTTCTTTTAGTACCTCTGTTGGAATCTTTGTTGTTGGTTTTTCTTTAATATTTAACCCCTTTATTACATAATTTATGTTTTCTGATAAAGGAGATCTATACTGGGTTTCTAAAACCAAACTATCTATTTTAGACAAATCTTTGTCTGTAAAAAAATTGCTTTTAGGTTTAATAGTATCAATAGCAATGCTATCCTTTTTTTTCGTTTGAGAAAAGAAAGTTGTTGTCACAAAAAATAAGAGTATAAAAAATCGTGTTTGCATATTATACATCTAGTTCTAAAGCAATTGGACAATGATCAGAATGTTTGGCTTCTGGTAAAATATATGCTCTAGAAATTTTCTCTTTAAGAGGTTCTGTCACCATTGCATAATCCAAACGCCAACCTTTGTTATTGGCTCTGGCATTTGCTCTATAACTCCACCAAGAATATTCTTGCCTGTCAGGATTTAAATAACGGAAACTATCAATAAAACCACTATCAATAAATCTACTTAACCACTCTCTTTCTTCTGGTAAAAATCCAGAAACTCCTTTCATTTTAGGGTTATGAATATCAATTGCTTCGTGACAAATATTATAATCTCCACAAATTACTAAATTCGGAATTGTTTTTCTTAGCTCTGTTGCATAGGCTAAGATTTCATCCATATAGTTGAACTTAAAACTCAATCTAGCATCGTTAGTTCCAGAAGGTAAATACATGCTCATAATAGACACATTATCATAGTCTACTCGCAAATTTCTTCCTTCAAAATCCATGGTTTCTATTCCGGTACCATATTCAATATGATTAGGTTCTTTTTTACATAAAACAGCAACACTAGAATAGCCTTTCTTTTGTGCAGAAAACCAATAATGAAAAGGATATCCAGCTTCTTCAAATTCTGACAAATCTAATTGCTCTTTATGTGCTTTCGTTTCTTGAATACAAATTACATCTGGATTTGCTGCTTTTAGCCATTCTATAAATCTTTTTTTTAAAGCAGCTCTAATACCATTCACATTGTATGAGATTATCTTCATTTATTCTTTTATTGTTTTTTTAAGAAATAACCACACAATTTGTGTTTGTATTCCTTGTTGATTTTCAAAAGTGTTAACTCTAGGTGATAATAGATACGCTATTCCAATAGTAACAATAATTGTTAATGTATCTAATTGAAAGTCTAGTATTTTAGTACTTACTAATTGTATAATAACAATTAGCAAAGGAAAAATTAAAAAGTATGTTTTTTTAAATAGCTTCATTTATTCAATTATTATTTTTTCAAGTTTATCTAATTCTTTGTCAAGACTTGATGAGTTTAAAAACTTTGATGATTTAATGTCATAAATAATAAACTTTTGTTTTTTATGCTCTTCTCTAATATTTGATCGCTCTGTATATTTTATAAAAATTTGCGAATTTGATTTTTTAAATTCAAACCTTTTTATATCTATATTATCTGTTATCTTTTTTAAATTTTTTCCATTTAAATCAGAAAGAAATAAATCATGATTATCCTCAGAATTTAATTTTCCATCTTTATTAGAATCATCAAAAGCAATTAAATATCCTATATATTTTACTGTTTTATCTATCTCCTCATTTTTGTATTGATACTTTTTCCTTTGAGGTTCTATCCGAAAAATAGAAGCCTTTTTATCTAACAAAGAAGTTACCACTTGATAATTTTCATCTAAAAAAATAACATTTACATATTTTAAAAGACCATCACCAATATCACTAGCCATTGAGGTTAATTTATTTAGTCTTTTTTCTTCATCATAGGTTAGTAAAGAAATAGGTAAATAAGAATTTTTAGAATTATGTAATTTTATTGGATTATAATATTTCAATCCTTGTAAAGCAACACTATCTTTTTTAGCTGTATTTAATTCTTCTCCAATGATTATCCCTTGTTCAATCTTTTCTGATTTAGGAAATACTTCTTTTATAAGTTGATATATTCCAAATCCTAAAAGAATAGGTAGCATTACACCATTTAAAATAATTAAAAACTTAATAAATTTATTATTCATAGCAATTACGTTTTATAATTTCATTTCAGGAACTTCACCATTTACAATTAGGGTTCCTTCAGTAGCATTTTGAATCTCTTCTACAGATACACCCGGAGCTCTTTCTAATAAATGAAAAGCACCATCTTTTACTTCTAAAACTGCTAAATTGGTTACTATCTTTTTAACGCAGCCTACACCAGTTAAAGGCAAAGAACATTGTTTTAATAATTTAGATTCTCCTCTTTTATTGGTGTGCATCATTGCTACAATAATATTTTCTGCAGAAGCAACTAAATCCATGGCACCTCCCATTCCTTTTACCATTCTTCCTGGGATTTTCCAGTTGGCAATATCTCCGTTTTCTGCAACTTCCATGGCTCCTAAAACAGTAAGTTGTACATGTTGTCCGCGAATCATTGCAAAACTAGTGGCAGAATCAAATAAAGAGCCTCCATCTAAAATAGTAACCGTTTGTTTTCCTGCATTAATTAAATCAGCATCTTCTGTTCCTTCAACAGGAAAAGGTCCCATTCCTAGTAATCCGTTTTCTGACTGAAATTCAACTTCAATTCCTTCTGGAATATAGTTAGCAACTAATGTTGGAATTCCAATTCCTAAATTAACATACCATTTATCTTGTAATTCTTGTGCTATTCTTTGTGCTATTTCTTGTTTTGTTAACATAGTTTGATAATTTTTTGATTTGAAGATTTGAAAATTAACGTTTCGATGATGCTATAATTTTGCTAATAACCTTAATTATTGATTGTAAATCTTCAACTAATTTTTTATTTGGATTTGGATAAAAATCAGATTTTTTGCATAATAATAACCAATATTCCAATTCATCAGCTTCTTTAGCTGCAACTTTAAATTTATGTATAAAATCTTTTTTACTCTCAGCATTTTGAGCTTCTCTTACATTTGCTCCAATTGATGTTCCGCTCCTAAATATTTGAGAAGCCATTTCATACCGATGTAATATTCTTATATCCTCAGAAAATTTAATAATTTCTATAGAAAATGCTAAAGTTAAATCCACAATTAAATTTTCTTTATCATTTCTCATCTCATTTTCAAATTTTCAAATTAACTAATTATTTTTTCCTAACTGTTCTCTGTTCAATTCTCTTTTCATATCCTTCTCCTTGAAAGATTCTTTGTACAAAAATACCTGGAGTATGTATCTGGTTTGGATCTAACTCTCCAACTTCAACCAATTCTTCAACCTCAGCAACAGTAATCTTACCTGCCATTGCCATCATTGGATTAAAATTACGAGCGGTACCTTTAAAGATTAAATTTCCTGCTGTATCTCCTTTCCAAGCTTTTACAAAAGCAAATTCTGGTTCAAAAGCATGTTCTAACACATACATTTTCCCGTTAAATTCTCTAGTTTCTTTTCCTTCTGCAACTTCAGTTCCATAACCTGCAGGTGTATAAAAAGCCGGAATTCCAGCTCCCGTTGCTCTACAACGTTCTGCTAATGTTCCTTGTGGAATTAAATCTACTTCTAATTCTCCCGATAACATTTGACGTTCAAATTCATCATTTTCTCCTACATAAGAAGAAATCATTTTTTTTATTTGACGTTTTTGTAATAAGAGTCCAAGTCCAAAATCATCTACTCCAGCATTATTAGAAATACACGTTAAGTCTGTTACTCCTAAATTTACGAGTTCTGTAATACTATTTTCTGGAATACCACAAAGTCCAAAACCTCCTAACATAAATGTCATTCCGTTTTCTACACCTTGTAGTGCTTCTTTTGCGTTTTTTACTACTTTATTTATCATAATCAGTTGCTTAAAAATCTATATCTCCTTTTTTAATTTCTGGTTTCTTTTCTTCTTTTTCATCTATCTTTTTCTCTACCGTATTACAATCTAATCGAATAGAAACTTCCTTTTCTGGTTTCTCAAAAGCTTCTTTACTAATATTTAAGCTTGGGTCATTATAACATTTACGCATAAATATTGCCCAAGTTGGTAAAGACATCGATGCTCCTTGTCCTTTACCTATTTTTTCAAAATGGATGGCTCTATCTTCTCCTCCTGTCCAAACTCCAGTAGCTAAATTAGGGACAACTCCCATAAACCATCCATCTGTATGATTTTGTGTTGTTCCTGTTTTTCCAGCAATTGGATTGTTAAATCCATATGGATACCCCGTAACATATCCTGGTCTTGGAGATGTAGTTCTTAATCGAATTCCAGAACCTCCTGTGGTAACTCCTTCTAATAAGTTTAAAACCACATAAGCAGATTCTTCACTTAATACTTCTTGAGTTTTAGGAGTAGACTGCATTAATACCGTTCCGTTTTTATCTTCTATACGAGTAATCATCATTGGTTCTACTCGTAATCCTTTGTTAGCAAACATTCCATACGCAGAAACCATTTCGTACAAAGTAAGCTCAACAGAACCTAAGGCAATTGATGGTCCTGGTGGAATCTTATTTTCCACTCCAGCAGCTTGTGCCAATCGTATTACGTTTTGCGGACCAACCATATCAATCATTCTTGCAGACATGGTATTTACAGAATTGGCCAAGGCTTTCTTTAAAGACATCGTTCCTTTATAACGCATCGGATTATCTCCAGAGTTTTTAGGTGTCCAAGCTTTTGGTATTCCGTATTTTCCTTTCGGAATTGTGTATAAAGAAATAGGATATGTGTCACAAGGAGATAGTTTTAACTGATTGATTGCTGTTGCATATACAAATGGTTTAAACGTAGATCCTACTTGTCTTTTTCCTTGTTTTACATGATCGTATTTAAAATGTTTATTGTTGATTCCTCCAACCCAAGCTTTGATATGTCCTGTTTGTGGCTCCATAGATAACAACCCAGAATGCAAGAAATATTTGTAATATCTTATTGAATCTGCTGGTGTCATTAATGTATCGATATCTCCTTTGTGAGAAAAGATTTTCATTCGGGTTTTACGTTTAAAAGAAGCTTTTATTTCTTTTTCTGGCACTCCATTTCTCTTCATTTCTCTCCATCGGTCAGAGTTCTTCATTGCACGTGTTAAGATCATTTCTATTTGCTCGTCTTCTAAATCATAAAAAGGAGCTGTTTTATTCTTCTTTTGTTCTGTAAAAAAGTAATCTTGTAGGTTAGAAATGTGTTCTGTTACTGCCTCTTCTGCATATTTTTGCATACGAGAATCTATGGTTACATAAATCTTTAAACCGTCTCTATAGATATTATAAGTCTCTCCGTTAGGTTTTGGATTTTTCTTTACCCAGCTTTTCAAATAATCTCTTAAATACTCTCTAAAATAGGTAGCATATCCATCACTGTGGCTTTCTGGAGTAAAATTAATTTTAAGTGGCAACTTTTGAAGTGAATCTTTTTCTTGTTCTGTGATGTATCCTTTTTTAGCCATCTGAGCAAAAACGACATTCCTTCTATTAAAAGACTTCTTTTTAGAAATTTCTCTATTAGGATTGTATTGCCTTGGGTTCTTTAACATGGCAACCAAAATAGCAGACTCTTCAATTTTTAAATCTTTTGGCTCTTTTCCAAAATAGATTCTTGAAGCAGAACGAATACCAGAAGCTCTAAATAAAAATCCTTGGGTGTTTAAATACATCGCAATGATTTCTTCTTTTGTATACTGCCTTTCTAATTTAATGGCCACTACCCATTCTTTTGCTTTTTGTAATATTCTTTTTACCGTATTGCTAGAAGCTTGTTTGGTAAATAGGTTTTTTGCCAATTGCTGAGTAACCGTACTTGCTCCTCCGCCTTTTCCAAACTTAGAAACGGCTCTTGCTAAACCTCTAAAATCAATTCCAGAATGTTCATAAAAACGTTCATCTTCAGTAGCAACCAAAGCCTGAACTAAATTCTCTGGTAAGTCTTTAAACTGAATTGGTGTTCTATTCTCTTTTGCGTAGGTTCCTAAGGTTTTACCATCAGAAGAAATAATTTCTGTTGCTAAATTACTTTCTGGATTTTCTAATTCTTCAAAGGTTGGCAAAGGACCAAAAACTCCCCAAGAGGCCAAAATAAATAGTAAAAGTACAGACAAAAACCCTCCAATGATTATGCCCCAAAACCATCTTATGTATTTTTTAAAACTCGTCGTTTTTTTCTTCGTCATTTGTTAATTCTTTTCAATTCTAAATCCTACTTCTGTTATTCCTTTTAAAGAGTGTAGACCTTGAGTCTCTCCATTTTTACGCATTGCTTGATGTATAGATAGTGTATATTCTCCTGAGTTTGGAAACACTACATTTTCTTTATAAAACAATTTATTTTCTTTTATTTCTGTAAGTCCAGATCCCAAAAACCTTCCTGAAGCATCTGTCATTTCATATTCTAGAGTATCAACAATTTTCTTGCCATTTGGAAAATCCAACTGAGTAATTAAAAACAAATTACTAAAAGGATAATCATTGTTATTTCTAACGTTGATAAACAAGTTACTTCGTTGTAAAGTATCTGACACTGAAAACGAAAAATGCATTTCTTTTTTTGCATCCCAAGATTGGTTTGAAACTGTTTGATACGAATCGTAAACACGTTTCGAATCGCACGATATCACAAACATTATAACAAAAGCAAGTAGGTATATTTTACTGTTGTTTGTTTTCATTTTTTGAATTTGGGTTTCCGTTTCGTTTTCTGTTTCTATTATTTCTCTTTGGTTTCGGTTTATTTCCTTGTTGATTTGGTTTATTAGCAACATTTTTAGCAGCAGGTTTTCCTTTTTGTTGAGCTTGCTGCTTTCCTTTTTGCTGTGTTTGTTTCTTTTGTGGTTGCTTTTTCTGAGCTGGCTGATTTGTTTTTTTAGCTACCGCTTGTTTTTTGCGGTTTCTATTATTTCTTCTTCTTCCTTTTTTCTGCTTTGGCGCATCAAAACGAGTTAAACTATCTTGTCCAACAACATTTTCAAAATTTATTTTAACCTCTTCTGCTAAATCAGATTCATAATCTTCTAACGGAGCAGCTTCTTCATTATTTTTGTTAAGATCAATAATTTCTTGCACTTGATCTAAGGTTAATTTATACCACTTAAAGCTATTGTCTTTATAAGTATACCAAAGTTGTTCTTTAAAAATATCCATCTTTACAAAAACAGCTAGTCCACTTTCTGTTTTTAGTACAGTATCTTGCTTTGGAAACGCTTTTAACGCATCTAAATAGGCATCTAACTCAAAATTTAAACAGCATTTTAATTTTCCACATTGTCCAGATAATTTCAATGGGTTTAATGATAACTGTTGATATCTTGCTGCTGCCGTATTTACTTTCCTAAAATCTGTTAGCCAAGTAGAACAACATAGTTCTCTACCACAAGAACCAACTCCTCCTAAACGAGCAGCTTCTTGGCGCATTCCAACTTGCTTCATTTCTACACGAATAGAAAAAGCGCTAGCTAAATCTCTAATTAATTGTCTAAAATCTACACGTTCATCTGCAGTATAATAGAAAGTGGCTTTTTTACCATCTCCTTGATATTCTACATCTGATAATTTCATTTTTAACTCTAAACGACTGATAATTTCTCTTCCTCTACGTTGCGTTTCAAGCTCTTTATCTCTGGCCGTTTGCCAAATATCAATGTCTTTTTGAGAGGCTTTTCTAAAGATTTTTTTTATGTCTTCACTATCTTCAGTAACCTTTCGTTTTTTCATTTGCACTTTTACCAATTCTCCTCCTAAAGAAACAATTCCGATGTCATGTCCAGGTGATCCTTCTACAGCAACAACATCTCCCATTGAGATGCTTAAATTTTCTGTATTCTTAAAAAAGTGTTTGCGTCCGTTTTTAAAACGAACTTCGTAAATATTAAATGGAGCTTCGCCACTTGGCAAAGTCATGTTCGATAACCAGTCAAAAACAGCTAATTTACTTCCGCTACCGCAAGTTCCAGTACCACAATTACCATTGCTTTTACAACCATTGGGTACGCCGTTTTTTTTAGTTGAGCAACTGCTACAGCTCATAGAATTTTATAGTGTTGAAAAACAACTGTTTATTTAAATCCCTAAAACAGTGTTTTTGTAAGTTCTTAATTTGTTTGACAATAATCAATATCACATTGATTAATCTGTAAATATACGCATTCTGTAAGAATGAGAAAACTAGAAAATTTTGTGCTTTTAACAAACTATTAGAAACCGTTCTGAATACTACTAAATTGGTAATTTTATTCTTCTTTTTTAACACAAATCGTTCTCTTTCGATTGCTTTCAAAGTTGATTTTAACTAACTTTCGCTATTCTATAAATTAGAACATGAATGAGTAAAGAAATAAGAACAAAATTTGGCGTAAATGAAGAAAAGCCTAACCAGTGGTTTGAAACTCTTTATGCAGAAACCAATGTAAAAGGAGAAGGTGTTCCTTGGGCTAATATGGCTTCGCATCCAATGTTTAAAAGTTGGTTACTAAACAATTCTTTTTCTGGAAAAGGAAAAACTGCTTTGGTTGTTGGTTGCGGACTGGGAGATGACGCTATTGAACTTGAATCTCTAGGGTTTAAGGTAACCGCTTTTGATGTTTCTGATAGCGCTATTGAACTCTGTAAAAAAAGGTTTCCAACATCAACAGTAAATTTTGTTCAAGCAGATTTAATCAAAGGAATTCCAGAATGGAAACATCAATTTGATGTTGTTTTAGAAATATTTACCATTCAAGCCTTGCCTCCAAAATATGAAAACGTGCTCATTGAACATATAGCAGATTTTGTAAAAGAAAACGGACAGCTTATTCTCATTACCGAAATTAAAGAAGAAAAAAGAAATTTTGAAAATGGCCCGCCTTGGTTGTTAAATTCAACATATATCAATGCGTTTGAGTCGTTAGGTTTACAAAAAAGTTCCCAGTTAATAAATACAACAACCGAAATGGGTGATGAAATTCATTTAACCATCTTTCAGAAATAATATTCGTTTCATTTCATTAAAAATTTAAAGTATCTTTCTCTAAGATTTATTTTGCATGGCATATCAAGAAAAAATAATTACATACAAAAATCGAGTTGTTTTTATAAAACTATCGATGCCTTCTTTTGATAGAACTTTAAAACAATATGTAGAAGATGAGGCTTGTTTTATGTTTGTAAATAAAGGAGAAGTTGGTGTGAGAACTCCCAATGAATATTTACACCTAAACAAAGACACTGCTATGATAGCCAAATGTCTAAACTATTTCTTTGAACCAAGTAATAATAAAGAAGCCTGTAAAGACGGTATAGAATCTATTGGTGTTTTTCTTTATCCTTCTTTGGTTGAAGAGCTGTTTGATTTAGATCTTAACGCTTCTAATCACAATATTGATTATAATGTAAAACAAGTACAAGTAGATTTAATGCTAAACAACTTTAGACAAAGTATTGATATTCTTTTAGACAACCCAGAATTAGTTGATCAAAACATGGTGAAAATTAAACTAAAAGAATTTATTCAGTTACTTGTAAAATCACAAAATGCACCTACTCAATTAGACTATTTAGCTGCCTTGTTTAAGCCAAATGAAACGGCTTTTAAAAAAGTAATACAACAAAATACGTTCGCAAACCTTACTGTAAAAGAGCTTGCTTTATTAACACACTTAAGTGAATCTTCTTTTAAAAGAAAGTTTAACCAAGTTTATAAAACAAGTCCAAAAAAATATCTGACCGAGAAAAAAGTGGAGCGCGCTGCTCAACTCTTAAAATCTAATGCTTCTAGAGTTTCTGAAATTGCTTATGATGTTGGTTTCGATTCTGTATCAACATTTAATAGAAATTTTACTGCTTATTTCGGAAAATCTCCTTCTGATTATCGCTTGAACTAATTTGAGCAGTTTTTGACCTAAATCGTGTTTTCATCTTTACCAAAGCTCATGACCTTTGTATCAACATTTAAAATACATGGTTATGAACAGTTTAAAAATTTTAAAAATCTATTTATTTATTGCTGGACTAATTTTAACAGCAATTGGCAGTTTAACAACTTTTAATCCTATTGCAATTAAAGCCAATGAAGGTATTGATATTGCTGGCAATTCTAGTGCTCTTAATGACGTACGTTCTTTTGGTGTTTTACTATTAGCCTTCGCATTTTTCTCTTTTTTAGGGAGTTTTAAAAATGCGTTAAGAAAATCTGCTGCCATAACTATACCTCTTCTTTTTCTTTCACTTGGAATTGGAAGATTATTAAGTATTCTTCTTGATGGAATGCCTTCTGATGGAATGGTAAAAGCAACAGGACTAGAAATTATTTTAGGAATTCTTGGACTAGTACTTTTTAGCCTAAACAGCAAAAAACAATCACTTTAAAAACAAAAAACATGAATAAATCCATATTAATAACAGGTGCCAATGCCGGAATCGGTAAAGAAACCGCTAGGCAATTGGCTTTGCAAAAAGATACTGAGCTAATTTATTTAGCATGTAGAAATCTTAAAAAGGCAGAAATTGCTAAAAAAGAACTTATAAATGCTACTGGAAAAGATATTTTTAAAATTGTTATACTAGATGTATCCAAACCAGAAAGTGTAAGAAAAGCGGTTCGTTCTTTGGCAAATCCTATTGATGCTTTAATTATGAATGCTGGTGGAACTGGAGGAAAAACACCAGAAAAAATTACCAAGGATGGAGTTACTGAATTAACAGCTTCTAATTTACTAGGACATGTGGTTCTTGTTGATGAGCTAATTCATCAGCATAAATTAAACAATGTTGCTTTATTTGCTAGTTCTGAAGCGGCAAGAGGTATCAAAAAAATGGGAATGAAACGCCCTAATTTAACAGCGTATTCTGTAGAAGAATTTGCCGCTATTTTTAATGGCACAAAATTTAATGGTGATTTTGACCCTTTTCAGGTGTACGGATGGATAAAATATGCTGGTACTCTTTGGATGAGTAATATGGCAAGAAAACATCCAAACATTAAATTTATAAGCATGAGTCCTGGAGGTACTAGAGGAACTAATGGAATGAATGATTTGCCTCTTTTAAAAAGAATTTTCTTAAAACATATTGGGATGAAACTTATTATGCCGTTGATGGGAATGTCTCATTCTGTAGAAAAAGGTGCCAAACGCTTTGTTGATGGCATTAACAATTCTTCATTTAAAAGTGGAGCCTTTTATGCAAGTAAAGAAAATGTTTTAACTGGTAAAGTAGTTAATCAAAGTAGCATCTGGAAAGATTTAGACAACCCGTCTTATCAAAATAATGCAGATGCTGCCATTCATCAATTTGTATAGATAAAACCAACATCCCTCAATTAAGATACAACTAAAAAAGCTGTTTATAACTTATAGTAAATAAACAGCTTTTTAATTGAGTTTTAGGTTTGCTTAACCTCTATAATATTTACTGGACAGGCTTTTTTTGCTTCGTTTGCTGGATCAAAAATAGATTCATCATAGGATTTAATTGTAAAAAAACCTTTTTTTTCAGAAGAGTGTAATAAAACAGATTTCCCGTCTTTTTTAGACATCTGAAACTGTGCAGGTGCAACTTCTACACAGTAATTACAACCAATACATTTATTTCTTTGTAAAGTAATTACAACCATTATGCTTTGGCAAATTCTGTTTTAACAATCTTATACAACTTATCAGAAGAGCGAATTCTAAAATCTAATTTCATAGTTACTTCATCTCCTTTTGTTGCTTTTTCTGCTGGAGCATCGTTTACGAACATTTGTTTTAATTCCATTTCTTGAGCTCCTGTAGTTGGTCCTGTTATTAAAATGGTATCTCCAATTGCTACATCATATGCTTCAATCTTAAATTCACCCACTTGTGCTTTCTGAAAATAATGCACTCCTTTTCCTAAATACACCTTCTTTTGAGTTGCATGTGAACCTGGTTCTTTACTCCATTCTCCTAATTTCTGACCTAAATAGTAACCGTTCCAAAAACCACGATTGTACACTTTCTCTAACTCTTGCATCCATGAAATTACCTTTTCTTTATCATAAGTTCCATCTGCCAAACTATCTATAGCATCTCGATAACACTTAATTACTTTGGCTACATATTCTGGAGCTCTTCCTCGTCCTTCAATCTTTAGTACTTTAATTCCAGCATCTGCTACCTGATCTAAAAAGTCTATGGTACATAAATCTTTTGGAGACATGATGTATTCATTATCTAACTCCATTTCAAAACCAGATTCCTGATCAATTACAGTATATTTTTTTCTACAATTTTGTTTACAAGCACCTCTATTTGCAGATGAATTATGCGAGTGTAAACTCATATAACATTTACCAGAAACAGCCATACATAGCGCTCCGTGTCCAAAAATTTCTATTTCTAGCAAACGCCCTGAAGGTCCTTTAATTTGTTCTTTTTCTATTTGTTCGGTAATCTTTTTTACCTGACGTAAACTCAACTCTCTACTTAATACTACCGTATCAGCAAACATGGCATAAAACTTTACCGTTTCTATGTTTGTAATGTTAATTTGAGTAGAAATATGCACTTCCATTTGCTCAGCTCTTGCCATAGCAATTACCGCTTGATCCATAGCAATTACTGCTGTAATATTTGCTTCTTTTGCCCTTTTTATCAAGGTTTTTACAATAGACAAATCATGATCATAAACAATCGTATTAAGTGTTAGATAAGTTCTAACTCCTTTTTCAGAACATCGTTTTGAAATTTCTTCTAAATCATCTAAGGTAAAATTGATAGAAGCTCTTGCGCGCATATTTAACTGTTCTACTCCAAAATACACAGAGTCACAACCATTATCTAAAGCAGCTTGTAAAGATTCAAAATTACCAGCTGGCGCCATTAATTCAATTTTCTGCATGTCTTATTTCTTAAATTTTAATGCTTCAGATCTTCCTTTTTTAAAGATTTTATTGCTATTTCCTTTACCTCTTCTCAATTCTTTTTGTTCTTCATAAGACAACCCAGCAATGTCTTTACATTCATCAGAACAACAAGTATTCATTTTTTCTTGACAAGATGGACATTGAATAAATAATAAATGACAAGCTTGATTTTCACAATTAACATGTGTATCACAAGGTTCTCCACATTGGTGACAATTAGAAATTACATCATCAGAAATACGTTCTGCTCTTCTGTGATCAAACACAAAGTTTTTTCCTAAAAACTTATTATCAATTCCCTCTTCTTTTACCTGACGTGTGTATTCTATAATTCCGCCTTCTAGCTGAAAAACATTTTTAAATCCTTTGTGTTTATAATAAGCAGAAGCTTTTTCACAACGAATTCCTCCCGTACAATACATTAATAAGTTCTTGTCTTCTTTGTGGTCTTTTAGGTCTTCTTCAATAATATCTAAAGAATCTCTAAACGTATCAACATCTGGAGTTACCGCTCCATCAAAATGGCCAATTTCACTTTCGTAATGATTACGCATGTCTACACAAACAGTATTAGGATCTGCCAACATTGCATTAAATTCTTTGGCAGATAAATGCACTCCTTTGTCAGTAACATCAAAAGTATCATCGTTTAATCCGTCTGCAACAATTTTATTTCTAACCTTTACTTTTAACTTTAAAAAAGATTTATTGTCTTGTTCTACTGCTACATTTAATCGGATGTCTTTTAAAAAAGAAATGGCATCTAATTGCTCTTTTAATGCTAAAAAATTTTCTGCTGGAACAGAAATTTGTGCATTGATTCCTTCATGTGCTACATAGGTTCTTCCTAACACATCTAGGGCATTCCATTCTAAAAATAATTTATCTCTAAAAATTTGTGGATTTTCTATCTTGTAGTATTGATAGAAAGAAATTGTAATACGGTCTTTACCCGCTTCATCTATTAAAGCAGCGCGTTCTTTTGCGCTTAACTTGTTGTACAGTTGCATGCTATACTTTTTTAGTTAAACAAATATGTTCTAAATAACTGATAAACAAAAGGTCTATCAATTTTTTGCAAAACTACTACTTTTTAAGTGAACTGTCACAAACAAGCGTTTAATACTTAACATTTGTAATTATTTTGAACTATTTTAAACAAAAAGAAAACTTATTCTTTAAAATAAATACAGAACCGTATTATTTTTCATAATCTTTGCACTTTCATTCAACATAAAAAAACAAAAAAATGAGAGTTGCTGTAGTAGGCGCTACCGGAATGGTAGGAAGTGTAATGTTAAAAGTATTGGCTGAAAGGAATTTTCCAATAACGGAATTAATTCCTGTTGCTTCAGAAAGATCTGTAGGAAAGCTAATGACATACAAAGGAAACGAATATGCTGTAGTAAATTTAGCTACGGCTGTAGAAATGAAACCTGATATTGCTTTATTTTCTGCTGGAGGAAGTACTTCTTTAGAATGGGCACCAAAATTTGCAGAAGTAGGTACCACTGTAA
This sequence comes from uncultured Polaribacter sp., assembly GCA_947497755.1. GTDB lineage: Bacteria > Bacteroidota > Bacteroidia > Flavobacteriales > Flavobacteriaceae > Polaribacter. The sequence continues at coordinate 47,856 of CANMHT010000005.1, forward strand.
TTGACAATTCTTCTGCTTGGAGAATGGATTCAAGTAAAAAGCTTGTGGTTCCAGAAATTAATGGTGATGTATTAACTACAGATGATAAAATTATTGCCAATCCAAACTGTTCTACCATACAAATGGTAATGGCATTAGCTCCTTTACATGCAAAATATACGATGAAACGTGTGGTTGTTTCTACTTATCAATCAGTTTCTGGAACTGGTGTAAAAGCAGTACAACAATTAGATAATGAAGAAGCTGGTATTGATGGTGAGATGGCATATCCTCATAAAATTGGTAGAAATGCCTTACCACATTGTGATGTCTTCTTAGAAAACGGATATACTAAAGAAGAAATGAAGCTAGTAAAAGAACCAAAGAAAATCTTACGTGATGAATCTTTTTCTGTAACTGCTACTGCAGTTCGTATTCCAACAGCTGGAGGGCATTCTGAAGCTGTAAATGTACAATTCGAAAATGATTTTGATCTACAAGAAGTGCGTCAGTTATTAAATGATACCGATGGTGTTATTGTACAAGATGATGTTGCAAACAATATATATCCAATGCCAATTAATGCACATGATAAAGATGAGGTTTTTGTAGGTAGAATTCGTAGAGATGAATCTCAAGAAAACACTTTAAATCTTTGGATTGTTTCTGATAATTTAAGAAAAGGAGCCGCAACAAATACTGTTCAGATTGCAGAGTATTTAATTGCTCATCATTTGATTAAAGCTAGTGTTTCTGCTTAACAAGTATGATTAGCAAAGCAACATTTTATAATTACGATTTTTTAGCTTCGCTTTAAACAAGTTTATAAAACAAAAAATCCGAGATTTTCTCGGATTTTTTTATTTCGTAACATTTAATACTTCACCAATAATACGTTCTAATTCGTTTTTTGGTAAAGCTCCATTTGCCATTTGAGGATCTTCTCCCATTGGGCAAAATAACATAGAAGGAATACTTCTTATTCCGAATGCAGCAGATAACTCTTGTTCTGCTTCTGTATCAACTTTATAAATAGTAATCTTATCTCCATACTCTTCACTTAATTGTTCTAAGATAGGAGCAAGCATTTTACAAGGGCCACACCAATCAGCATAAAAATCTATAATTGCTGGTACTTTTCCTTCAAACTTCCACTCTTTATTTTCTTCGTAATTGAATACCTTTTCTAAAAAGGTAGCCTTAGTTAAGTTTTCTGTCATTATTAAAATCTTATAAGTGCAAAGGTAGTCGAATTTAATTAACAATATTTACAACTTACCAACCAACCAAAAGCTAATTCATTGTTTTTTAGTATATTAACAATTCAATTTTTAATTATTAACTAACTTTTTTATTATGAACACAGTAAATACAGTAGCTAGATACGTTCTAGGACTTGCCATGTTAGTATTTGGAGCTAACAAGTTTTTCCATTTTATGCCCAATCCAGAATTACCTGAAGCAGCAGGTGCTTTTATAGGCGCATTAGGAAGTAGTGGATACATCTTTCCAATTTTAGGTATCTTTTATTTAATTGCCGGAATCTGTTTGGTTTTGAATAAAGCCGTTCCTTTTGCTTTAATTGTTTTAGTACCTATTTCTATTAACATTGTTGCATTTCATATAAAATTTGCTCCAGAAGGCATCTTATTTGCTGCGATTGTTGCTGTTTTAAATTTGTTATTATTATATGCAAATAGAGATCGATTTAAATCTCTTTTCGAGTAAAATACACATCCGTTTTTAGCCTTTTTATAGGTGTAAAATGATTATTTTTGCCATAGATTATCTTAACATAGTCTGTGGTTTTTTTATGCTTCAAGTAAACAATATTTCTTTTCAATACCAACCAGAAATACCTACAATAACAGATTTTTCTTTTGAATTAAAAAAAGGAGAACATTTGTGTGTTATGGGCGAAAGCGGTTGTGGAAAATCTACCTTATTAAAAATCATATACGGACTAATAGATACTGATAAAGGCAATATCTTTTGGAATGATATTCAAATTCTTGGTCCGAAGGAATATTTAGTTCCAGGAATGGAGTTTTTTAAATATGTAGCTCAAGATTTTGATCTAATGCCGTTTACAAGTGTTTCTGAAAATATTAAAAAGTTTTTATCTCGTTTTTACCCAGAAGAATCTCAAAAACGTACCGAAGAATTATTAGAGGTTATTGAAATGACCGAGTTTGCCAATGTAAAAGTTAAAAACTTAAGTGGCGGACAACAACAACGAGTAGCTATTGCTAGAGCTTTAGCCAAAGAACCCGAGTTAATTTTATTAGACGAACCTTTTAGTCAGATTGATAATTTTAAAAAGAACTCTTTGCGAAGAAAGCTTTTTAATTATTTAAAAGAAAAAGAAATTGCTTGTATTGTTGCCACACACGATGGTAATGATGCCTTGTCTTTTTCAGATAAATTATTGGTAATTAAAAACCATAAAATACTTGCATTAGCCAATCCAAAACAAATTTATAAGGCGCCAAAAAATAAGTATATCGCTACTTTGTTTGACGATGTAAATGAAATTAAAATCAACGGAGAAACAACGTTATTATACCCACATCAAATTACAATCGTACCAGCATCTAAACACAAAGCGTTGATCAAACAATGCTATTTTAAAGGCTCTTTTTGGTTGATAGAAGCAATATATAATGATCAAAAAATATTTTTTAATCATTCAGAAGAATTAAATAGTAGCTCTGAAGTCTCTTTTGTTTTTACTAAGTAAATTTGGTTTGTTTCTACATTCTTTTTTAACTACCTTTCGCTAAAACGAAACCATATTCGTAAAATTGTGTTTCATATAGAAAATGCAAATCTAACGTTCAAGCACATTTAATTTTACTAGTACCTCACAAAATAAAAAGAGCTTTTTACTTTCTCTACCGCAATCTGAAAAAAAGTGTGTTTATTATAGAAGTTTCAAAATGTTTTATTAAATTTGTCAAAAAATGACAAGTCTTATGAAAACCACATTTGGAGAATACATAAGGAAATTAAGATTAGAAAATAATCTAACATTAACTCAATTGGCTGCTAAATTAAACTTGGATTCTGCTAATTTGAGTAAAATTGAAAATGATAAAAGAGAATTTGACAAAAAACGAATTCCATTGTTATCTGAAATATTCCAGCTTGAAATTGAAGAAGTAATGAATGAATATATTTCAGACCAGATTGGAAAATCAATATATGAATATAACTGCTCAAAACAACTACTTAAAGTTGCTGAAGAAAAAGCAGAGTATAGAAGAACCATAAAAGAAAAAACATTATGAAAGTAGTATCATTTTTTGCAGGTGCAGGAGGATTAGACTTAGGTTTTGAAAAAGCTGGATTTGATGTAATTTGGGCTAATGAATACGATAAAGATATTTGGGAAACTTACGAGAAGAACCATAAAAAAACTGTTTTAGATAAAAGAAGCATTGTAAATATTCCTGCAAATGAAGTTCCCGATTGTGATGGAATTATTGGAGGACCACCTTGTCAGAGTTGGAGTGAAGCGGGTGCAGCAAGAGGAATTAAAGACAAAAGAGGTCAGCTTTTTTACGATTTTATTCGAATTTTAGAAGAAAAGCAACCGAAATTCTTTTTGGCTGAAAATGTTAGTGGAATGCTAATTTCAAAACATACAGAAGCATTAGAAGGAATCAAGGAATTATTTAGAAACGCAGGGGTTGGTTATGAACTTTCATTTAAGATGCTTAATTCTTGTAATTACAACGTGCCGCAAGACAGAAAGCGTGTATTCTTTATTGGTATAAGAAAAGATTTAGGTTTTAAATATGAATTTCCAACAGAAACTTTTCCTAAAATTGACTTGAAAACTGCAATTGGAAATCTGCAAGAAGGTGTTTTACCTGCTCAAGAGTTTAACAATACCAATGGAGACAAATGTTCAATACCAAATCATGAATATATGATTGGTAGTTTTTCTTCGATTTTTATGTCGAGAAATCGAGTTAGATCTTGGGACGAACAATCTTTTACTATTCAAGCAGGAGGTAGACATGCACCAATTCATCCGCAAGCACCAAAAATGAAATTTATTGAACAAAATAAACGTGTTTTTGTTCCTGGAAAAGAACATTTATACAGACGTTTGAGTGTAAGAGAATGTGCAAGAATCCAAACTTTCCCTGATAGTTTTATATTCCACTACAAAAAAATTGCAGCAGGTTATAAAATGATTGGAAATGCTGTCCCAGTTAATATGGCCAAATTTTTAGCTGAAAGTATTAAAAATCAAATAAAAACAAATGAATTAATTAGTCAAATACGAATTAAACAAACTAAAAAAGAATTACAATCAATATGACCAACATATTAGAGGCTATTTATAATATAGTATCATTTTCAGAAAATAAATTGAAATCTATCTATACTGGTAGAAATAGAGCAAATAGTATGGGTGATGCTTTGGAAAACTATATTAAAGACTCATTTGCCAATACGTTTCAAACGGAAGATGAAAAAGACAGAATGAAAATCTTCAATCAAAAGTTTTCTTGGTTGGGTTCTCAAAACAATCCACCTGATATTATGATTAAGGCTGGTGATGCTATCGAAGTTAAGAAAACACAAAGTGCAGGAAGTAGTTTAGCATTAAATAGTTCTTATCCAAAGACAGATATACACTCTGATAGTCCAATGATAACAAAAGAATGCAGAGAATGTGAAGATTGGACTACTAAAGACTTAATTTATTGTGTTGGACACACGACTGATACTGAATTGAAATCTCTTTGGTTGGTTTATGGTAACATTTATGCTGCTAAACACGAGACGTACCAAAGAATTAAGAATACTATTTCGGATGGAATCAAAACCATTCCAGATGTTGTGTTTTCAGAAACAAAAGAACTTGGAAGAGTTAATAAAGTTGACCCTTTAGGTATTACAAATTTAAGAATTAGAGGAATGTGGCAGATTGAAAATCCTCGAAAAGTGTTTAATTATTTGCATCAAACAGGACAAGGCGAATTTGAAGTTGTATGTATAATACCTACTACAAAATATGATTCATTTCCGACTGAAAGCAAACAGAAGATAGAGTCTATTATCGACAAGAAGTTTACAATCGAAAATGTTGAAGTAAAAGACCCAAACAATCCAGCTAAACTAATTGATTGCAAATTGATAAAGTATTTGAAATAGCCAACGTAAAGTTCAAGCACATTGCAATCCTCGTTCCTGCGGTGGCAAAGAGCTTTCATGCCAACGCTGATTGATAAACAGAATGAAAAGAGTACGAAAACACAACAAAATGTATAGTGCATAGCACCCTTTGGGATGCTACGACACCATACACGCAACGTTAGCGAAACCTTTAAAAAACCTTTTTAATCTTTATTGGATGCTGATTAAAAATAAAGGAATCGTTTTCTTGTTTTCCTAATAACATTCTACCAATAGGCGAAGACACCGAAACAGCAAAAAAATCTTTACTATTAGCAGTTAACTTACCAGCGCTTATACTTAAAAAGAAGGTAGTTTTATCTGTAACAACAAGGCTTCCTAAACGAGCTACTTTTTCATGTGTACTTAAGTCTAACTTTGCTAAAGTTTCTTTCATTAACCGAATGTTCTGCAATTGTTGTCCAGCTTTTTCCATTTCCAATTGCAACATGGCTCTTCCTGTTTCATGTTTATCTCCAGCAGAACTTTTAGTTTCTGAAGTCAGTGCTTTTTGATTGGACTGAATGGTCTGTTCAATCGTTTGTAAACGTTTATTTACAAACTCAGTACATAAATGATATAACTCTTGTTTTACCTCCATTTTTGTTAAGTTAACTCTGCTAGCTCTTTTCCTACCAAACTTCCTATAGCCACACCCATTCCGCCTAAACGAACTCCACAAAAGACTCTATTTGACAAAGGCTTAACAATGGCTTTTTTTTGGTTTCCAACGCCCATTATTCCACTCCAAGAATAATCAATTTCAAAAGCTGTATTAGGTAATATTGTTTCTTTTAAAATTGTTTTTAGAGTATTTTGAATTAGAGCTGACTCTCCAAAATCTGTAGTCTCTTCTCCTTTAAAATCTAAATTTCTGCCACCACCAAATAAAATTCTATTGTTTATATTTCTAAAATAATAATAGCCTTTATCTAAGTGAAAAGTTCCTTTAATTGCTAACTCTTTTATAGGTTTTGTAATCAAAACTTGCGCTCTAGCTGGTTGTATATTTTCTTTTATTAATTGTTGAGCAAAACCGTTAGTAGCAATTAACAAATTTGCTGTTTTAAAGTCTAATTGATTTGTGTTTACTGTTACAAAACCATGATGCTCTTCAAAAGAATCTACTGTTGTATTATTTACAATTTTTATACCTGCCTTTTGTACTTTTAATAACAGCTCTGCCATCATTTTACCTGTATCAATTTGTCCTTCAAACTGATTAACAATATAGGTTGATTCAATATTTTTAAACCCAAAAGTATTGGGAGATTCCTTAAAAACATCTTGATTAAAAATTGGTTTAATTAAGTCATTAATCGCTTTTTTTTGCGAATTACAACTTTCAAAAAATGAAGCATCTTGATACAATTCATATCCTTTATTTGCCTGAAAATCGATGGCTTTATCTCCTAAGTTTTTTCTAAGTAATTGCAATCCATCCCAACGTTTTTTTACCAAATTAAAGACTTCTTCTTCAGAATGAGTTTCTAAATCATCTATCAACTCAGATAAGCTTCCAAAACAGGCAAAACCAGCATTTTTAGTACTTGCTCCTTGAGGTAACATCCCTTTTTCTAAAACCAAAATAGTTGCTTTTGGATATTTTTCTGCCAAAGTTAATGCGCAATTTAAACCTACAATTCCGCTACCAACAATTGTAAAATCTACATTTCCAAACCATTCTTTTTGTTCCCAATAACTATACTTCATTACTACAATTGCTTTTCAAAACAAATACTGTTTTCTATTCCTTTGTATTGCCCATAATTTTCTATGGATACATATTTACTTTTTTGATAAAATTTTACTGCTTCTATTTGTCTTTTTCCTGTTTCTAAAACAACAGAAGTATATCCTAACTCTTTTGCCCATACTTCTAGGTTTTCTAATACAATAGATGCAATTCCTGATCCTCTTTGTTTGGGTTCTACAAACATTCTTTTTACTTCTACAGATGCTTCGTTAAAATGTTTTATTGCTCCACATCCTACTGGCACTTCATTTTGATACACAAGAACAACATACTTAATAGTATCTAAACCATTGTATTGATTGTAAAACCCATGATCATCGCCATCAACTATTTTTAAATAAGCATCTAGTTTTTCTACTAAACTAACAAAATCTTTATGGGTTGAATCGGTTCTCTTTACTACTAAGCTCATTTAAATTCTTTTTATGTTTCTAATACTGAATTAAAAATCAAATTTTAATTGCACAAAAACAGGTGTCTTTTTTTCTGTATCTAAATTACTAAAAGATATCCCTAACAAACGTACCGAATTGGATAATTTTTCTTGATATAACAACTCTTTTACCAAAGGAAAAAACGCTGCTTTAGATTGCATAAAATGCTGAACAGTTTTACTTCTTGTTTGCTGGGTAAAATCGCTATATTTTATTTTTAATGTGATGGTTTTCCCTTGGGTATTCGACTTTTGCATTCTACGTTCCAATTCTATAGCTATCTTTTCCAGTCGTTCTATCATAAATACTTCTGATGAAATATTTTGATTGAAAGTACGCTCTGCTGCAATGGATTTTCGAACTCTATTGGGTTTCACTTTGCTTGTATGAATTCCTCTTACAATATGATAGTAATGCGCTCCAGATTTACCAAACAATTGTGCTAGTTCTTCTATGCTTTTTTGTTTTAAATCGCTGCCTTTAAAAATACCTAAATTGTGCATTTTTGCAGCAGTAACTTTTCCAACTCCATAAAACTTACTTACTGGCAACTCTTCTAAAAAAGGAAGTACTTCTTCTGGGTTAATTGTCTTTTGTCCGTTAGGTTTGTTAATGTCTGAAGCTACTTTTGCAATGAATTTATTAATAGAAATTCCTGCAGATGCTCTAAGCGATAATTCGGTCCAAATTCGCTCTCTAATTTCTGAAGCAATCATGCTTGCAGAAGGGTTTCCTTTTTTATTCTCTGTAACGTCTAAATAAGCTTCGTCTAAAGAAAGAGGTTCTACTAAATCTGTATAATCATAAAAAATTTCTCTAATTTTTGATGAAATCTCTTTGTATCTGCTAAATCTTGGTCTAACAAATATTATTTGTGGACATTTTTGTTTGGCCAATACTCCACTCATTGCAGATCGAACCCCAAATTTCCTAGCTTCGTAACTAGCAGCAGAAACAACTCCTCTAATTTCACTACCACCAACCGCCACAGGTTTTCCTCTTAAATCTGGATTGTCCAATTGCTCTACAGACGCATAAAATGCATCCATATCTACATGAATAATCTTTCTAAAAGGTGGTTGTAGTTCCATCTTTCAAAAATAAAGATTCAAAATTTAAACACTGTTAAATCTTTAAAAATGAAATACATTGTTTTATTGTTTCTTCTAGTTCTTTAGAAACCATTTCTTGTTTCCAAGGATGATTTGTATTAAACACATGATTGGCATTTTTAATAATTACCAACTTGCTATTCGGATTCCATTCATGTAAAAACATTGCTTCAGAAAGCAATACAGAAGTGTCATCATCTCCATGAATAATTAAATGTGGTTTGTCTAAATTTTCTACTGCTCTTCGAATTGTTAATCGTTCTTCATTTTGAATAAAGTCTTCATAAAATTGGTAAAAATGTGGCATTTGTTGTTTTGTTCTTCCATTTAAAACGTATTTAACACCTTCTTTTTTCCATTGTTCTAAAGAGCCAGAAGTTGCCGTTCTTTTTTTATAATCACAAACGCCAGCTAAACTAATAATTGAACTTACTCTTTCGTCTTCTTCTGCTTTGATAGAAACTATTCCGCCACCTCTACTATGCCCAATTAGAGAAAGCTGATTTAGATCAATTTCATTTTTAAATTTTGTTGTACTAAAAACCCAATCAATAATTGTTTCTAAATCGTCTAATTCTTTGGTATAATTGTTATTTCCAAAAGCTTCTAAATCTGGAAAATCTATGGGTTGTTCTACGGTTCCACCATTATGAGAAAAATTGAATTTTAAAAAGAAAAACCCTGCATTTGCAAAGGTTTCTGCCATTAAATTCCAAGCGCCCCAATCTTTAAACCCTTTATATCCGTGACAAAAAATAACAATTGGTTTGGGTTGGTAAGTTTCATTATAAAAAATATCTAGCAAAATAGGTTTATTGTGCTTTCCTTCTAAAATAAGATTTTTACATTTTTTCATCTTATAAAAGTAAAAAAAGGTTACTCAAATGAGTAACCTTTTTTACAATTAAATCATCCCCCAATAACTTAATTATATTCCTTTTTCTAAACTAGCGCAAATTTACCTTAAAAGATAGATTTTATGAGGTAATTTTGTATAGTTAGTCATAATTCTTGTATATCTGGTTCGTTTTGAGGCATATTCATATCAGTTTAAATAGTATTTTTGACCTATTAAATTTAGAGTTATGTTAAAAGCCGTAATAATTGACGATGAACCAAAAGCAATTCAGAGTTTAACTTGGGAGTTAAATAACTTTAAAAATGACATAAATGTTATTGCTGTTTTTAACGACCCTGAAAAAGGCATAAGCTTTTTATCAGAAAATAATATTGATTGTTTGTTTCTAGATGTTGAAATGCCAACTATGGATGGGTTTCAATTGTTAGAAAAACTTGAAAACAAAAACTTTGCGGTAGTAATTACCACGGCTTATAATGAATATGCTATTAAAGCCATTAAAAATGAAGCTATAGATTATTTATTAAAACCGATAGATTCTGATGAACTAGAACAAACCTTACAACGAATTATTAAGCACAATACTAACAATAAGAGTGCAATTGAAGAGTTTGAAAAAACATTGATTTCTTTTAATGAAAAACTCAATCAACGTAAAATTACCATTAACACAGATGGGAAACTTATTTTTATCAACCCAGATGATATTCTTTTTGTTGCTTCTGATGGAAATTATTCTACAATTCATACCAGTAACGACAAAAAAATTGTGGTTACTAAAAAGCTAAAAGAGATTGATGCTTTATTGCCGTCTGATGTGTTTTTTAGAACGCATAACTCTTATATTATCAGCTTAAAAAAAATCAAAGAGTTTTTAAAAACAGATGGATATGTTATTTTAGAAAACAACTACAAAATTCCTGTTTCTAGACAAAGAAAGTCGAACTTTTTAAATAAAATTTAATGAAAAAATTAGGCTTTATTCTTCTCTTGATTTGTTCTGTATTTAGTTATTCTCAAGAAAAAAAACCACTAGCTAGAACATTACTTGAGAAGTTAGCTGCAAAAGAAGCTACTTCTTTAGATGAGGTTACAGCTCTATATATTAGCTATAAAAAAGATATTGACACCATTAATTATTTACTTAAAGAAAGTATCAATATGTCTTATTTAAAAGGACAAATGATTGGTTATAATTCTTTGGGTAGGTATTATAGAGATCATTCATTTTTTAATAAAGCGGTTATAAATCACAAAAAAGCTTATGAAATAGCAAAGAAAATAGACAATCTACTTTTCCAGATTAAGATTTTAAATTCTATTGGCTCTGTTTATAGAAGGCAAGACGATATTAAAAATGCACTTGACTATCATCAAGATGCTTTGTTAGTTGCCAGTAGTATAAAAAACCCTTCTTTAGATATAAAAAAGACCATTAGTATTGCTCAAAATGGAATCGGAAATATCTATTTATCATTAAGACAATACAAATTAGCTTTAAAAAAGTTTAGCAAATCTATCATTACTCAAAAAGAGTTAAATCACAAGTTAGGTCTTGCTATAAACTATCAAAATATTGGGTATGCTAACCAAGAATTAGGAAATTTAGATATAGCTATTGAAAATTACAATACTTCATTGTTTTATAATAACTTAATCAATTCTAATATTGGTAAAATTATTTGTAATTATAGTATTGCTAGTACTTTAATCAAACAAAAAAAATATACAGAAGCACTAAATAAAGTTACATCGGTTGTACCTATTGCAATTAAAGAAAACGATAAATATTATCTTACTTCTACTTATAATGTATTAGGATTGGCTCAGGTGTATTTAAATATTCCAGAGGCTGAAGAAACCCTTTTAAAAGCACTAAAAATTTCTAAAGAACATAATATTCAGCAATGTATTGTAAAAGCATCTGAATATTTAGCCATATTCTACGAAAGGAAAAAGCACTATAAAAAGGCCTTTTTTTATTATAGAAATGCCATAGAAGAAGATGCAAAAACCTTTAACGATCGTAATTTAAAATATGTTAGTGATTTAACAACTAAGCAAGAAAAAGAGCGTATAGATAATCAAATAAAAAGCCTTGCTAAGCAAAATGAAATAACACAACTTCAGCTAACAAAAAATAAAAATACACTTACAATTATTATTGTTACTTCTATTTTGGTTTGTGTTTTGTTATTTTCTTTTTTTAAGTTTAGATATTATCAAAATAAGACCAAAATTTTATCCTTAAAACAAGAAGCCTTACAAAGTCAAATGAATCCTCATTTTATTTTTAACGCTCTAAATTCTATCAAACTATACATCATCAATAATGAACAAAAAAATGCTGTTAAATATTTAAATCAGTTTTCTAAATTAATTCGAAGCATTTTAGAAGGGTCAAAAATTAAAGAAACCAGTTTGTATTTAGAGTTAGAAACAATGGATGTATATATGAGTATTGAAAATGTTCGGTTTTCTAATGAGATTGATTATACGACAGTTATTGACCCAGCTATTAATAGCAAGCAAATAAAAATTCCGCCATTAATTTTACAGCCTTTTTTAGAAAATGCTTTGTGGCATGGTTTGTCTTCTAAAGAAGGAAATAAAAGTATTGTTTTATCTGTATTTAAAAAAGAAGATGGTTTTATAGAAATAAGTATTGTAGATAACGGAATTGGAAGAAAAGCTGCAGAAGAAATAAAAGAAAACAAATCTATTAAACGTAAATCTATTGGTATTGGATTAACCAAAGAACGATTGAAAAACTTTAACAATCAATATATTTTAAGTTATACTGATATTATTAAAAACAATCAAATAGCAGGAACCAAGGTTTCTTTAAAAATACCTTATAACTAAAAAAAACCTCATCAAATGATGAGGTTTTTTAATCTATTTAAAAGCAATTGTTTTCTTAAACAACTCCTTGATCTAACATTGCATCAGCAACTTTTACGAAACCAGCAATATTAGCTCCTTTTACGTAATCTACGAAACCATCTTCTTGTGTACCATAGGCAACACATGAAGCGTGAATATCGTTCATAATTTGGTTTAATTTAGCATCAACCTCTTCTCTTGTCCAGTTGTAACGTAAAGAGTTTTGACTCATTTCTAAACCAGATGTTGCAACACCACCTGCATTAGATGCTTTTCCTGGAGCAAATAAGATTTTTGCTTCTAAGAAAGCTTCAACAGCTTCTGGTGTAGAAGGCATGTTTGCTCCTTCTGCAACACAAATACATCCGTTAGCTAATAATGTTTTTGCTTCTTCTCCGTTTAACTCATTTTGAGTAGCACAAGGTAAAGCAACATCACAAGCAACAGACCAAGGTCTTTCTCCTGCGAAGAATTTAGCATTAGGATATTTTTCTAAATACTCGTTGATTCTTCCTCTACGAACATTTTTAATTTCCATAACGTATGCTAATTTTTCAGCATCAATTCCGTCTGCATCATAGATATATCCAGAAGAGTCAGACATTGTTACTACTTTACCACCTAATTCAGTAGCTTTTTCAGTAGCAAATTGAGCAACGTTTCCAGATCCAGAAACTACTACAGTTTTTCCTTCAAAAGAATCTCCTTTCGTTTTTAACATGTTTTGTGCAAAATACACATCACCATATCCTGTTGCTTCTGGTCTAATTAAAGAACCTCCCCAAGCAGAACCTTTTCCTGTTAATACTCCAACAAACTCGTTGCGTAATTTTTTATATTGACCAAACATGAATCCGATTTCTCTTCCTCCAACACCAATATCTCCAGCAGGTACGTCTGTGTTTGCACCAATATGACGGAATAACTCAGACATAAATGCTTGACAAAATGCCATTACTTCTCTATCTGATTTTCCTTTTGGGTTAAAGTCAGAACCTCCTTTTCCTCCACCCATTGGTAAAGTTGTTAAAGAGTTTTTGAATACTTGTTCAAATCCTAAGAATTTTAAGATTGATAAGTTTACAGAAGGATGAAAACGCAATCCTCCTTTGTAAGGTCCAATTGCAGAGTTAAACTCAACTCTATATCCTCTATTCACTTGTGTTTCACCATTATCATCAACCCAAGGAACTCTAAACATAATAGTTCTCTCTGGCTCAACCATTCTCTCTAACAATTTTTTTCCTTGGTATTTAGGATTGTTTTCAATAAATGGAATTACAGTTTCTGCAACTTCGTGTACAGCCTGTAAAAATTCTGGTTCATTAGAATTACGTCCTTTAACGTAATCCATAAATGCATTTATTTTAGATTCCATAATTTAAATCTATTTATAGTATGTGTTATTAATTATAAATTTAATGGCGCAAATATAACTAATTTCCAATTCTTTAAATTTAAAATGCGCTATTATTTTAGTGCTTTACACTTTTTATCGCAATCGATTTCGTAAAGTACATTTCTGTGGTCGAGAACTCTTTGTAAAACCTACAGTGTAATTGATATAAAAATCATAAATTTGCAACCTATTTATTTAGAACAAAAACAATGTTAGATAAAGTAAAAGAACTGATTGGTGATGTAAAAGCTTTTAAAGCAACGTCTAAAGAAGAAGTAGAAGCTTTCAGAATAAAATATTTAGGTAGTAAAGGTTTATTAAAAGACTTGTTTGCCGAGTTTAAAAATGTAGACACCTCTATGCGTAAAGATTTTGGACAAGCATTAAACAACTTAAAAAAATCTGCTGAAGGAAAAGTAGCAGAATTGAATGAATCTTTAGAAAATTCTGTAGAGTACAAAAGTTTTTATGGCGATTTAACGCGTCCAGCTGAACCAATTGAGTTAGGTTCTCGTCATCCAATTTCTTTGGTAAAAAATCAGATTATTGAAGTATTTAACCGTATTGGTTTTACCGTTTCTGAAGGACCAGAAATTGAAGATGATTGGCACAATTTTACTGCATTAAACTTACCAGAATATCACCCAGCAAGAGATATGCAGGATACTTTTTTTATTGAAAAGAACCCTGATACTTTGTTAAGAACTCATACCTCTTCTGTACAGGTACGTTATATGGAAAACAATACACCTCCAATTAGAACAATTTCTCCTGGTCGTGTATTCCGTAACGAAGATATTTCTGCTAGAGCACATTGTATTTTCCATCAGGTAGAAGGTTTATATATTGATACTGATGTTTCTTTTGCCGATTTAAAGCAAACGCTATTGTATTTTACCAAAGAGATGTTTGGTAAATCTAAAATACGTTTACGCCCTTCTTATTTCCCTTTTACTGAACCAAGTGCAGAAGTAGATATTTATTGGGGATTAGAAACCGAAACTGACTATAGAATTACCAAAGGAACAGGTTGGTTAGAAATTATGGGATGTGGAATGGTAGATCCAAACGTATTAAAAAATGCCAATATTGATCCAACTAAATATTCTGGGTATGCATTCGGAATGGGAATTGAGCGTATTGCCATGTTGTTATATCAGATTCCAGATATTAGAATGTTTTACGAAAATGACAAACGTTTCTTAGAGCAGTTTAAATCGGTTATTTAGTAAAATAGTGAGGTTTTAAAATTCTCTCTTTTCCTTTCTAACTTTATAAACTTATAAATGAAAAAAGACATTCAAATTCCTGAAGTTACTGATGTAGAAATGGCTGTTGTTTATGAATACAATGATATTTATAAAACAGACGATTGGAATATTTATATCATCAATAAAAAAGACATTGATTTAGAATTGGTTGTGATTGTTTCTCAAGGTTTTAACGAAACTAAAACCACTTCTTTATTGCGTAAAAAAGTTGATGTTTTACCCGCAAATTCGTTTGCAAAAGTAGAGTTTATTCAGCCAGAATTATTTAAGCTACACAACCGTTTTCAGGTGTCCTTTTTTGCAGAAAACACCTTGTTTGACAAAACATTTGTCTTTGAAAAAGACACCATTAAAGAAGGTGCTTTACGTATGATTTCTCAGTTAAATAAACGTGGAATTTTAGCAAAATAAGGTAAATCAAGAAAATAAATTCTTGTTTATAAGTGAATAAGTTCTTGTTTTTTATTTATTTTTTATTAGATTTATCAAATATTTCACATATATGTGAAATATGGTATTATTTTTGCACAAAATTGACTAATGACGTTTACTCTAGTTGAATTAGATGACATTTCTGGAAAAGAAGCAACAATATACTCTCTTCTTAACAAAGAAAGTAATAAAACTTTATATGATAAATTTATTGAAGAAAATAAAGCTTCACATTTAGATGAAATTAAAGATATTACAAGCCGCTTACACACGATAGGAAATATAACTGGGTCAAAGCATAATTTTTTTAAACATAACGAAGGTAACTTAGGAGATGGAGTTTGTGCATTATACGATGTTAAAAAAAAGAATTTAAGGTTATATTGTATAAGATATGGAAAATCACTCTTAATCATTGGTGGTGGAGGTGTTAAGCCTAAAAATATAAGAAGTCTTCAAGAAAGTGATAAGCTAAAATCAGAGAATTATATATTAAGAGAGGCTGTTAAAGAGATTACAAAAAAAATGAAAGAAAAAGAAATTAGAATTGAAACTGACGAAATCGGAGAATATTTCGACGGAAATTTAACTATTGAATTAAATAATTAGAGCTACAACTATCTATTATGGCAAGAAAAAAAGCACACAAAAGCAAAATTCTTAAAGAAATTTTAAATTCTACGTCTAGTTTAGAAAAACTAAAAGTTGAAAAAAGAATGTTATTAGCAATGAAAATTAAACAGGCAATTGTTAATAGTAATATGAGTAATTCTGAATTTGCTTTAAAAACAGGAAAAACTAAATCTACAATCTCTAGATGGCTAAGTGGTACTCACAATTTCACTATTGATACAATTTCAGAAATTGAAAATGCACTTGGAGTTAAGTTAGACAATATTAAATCTGAAAAGTTTATTCAGCCAAGATATTCTTTAAATATTAGTATTAATGCTAATAACAAATCAAAAATAAATAATGTTTTAGGAAATCAATTGTTAAATACTGATGTATTTAGCTTTCATCAAGAAGAAATAAAATGTTAAAGAAAAAAAATCAAAAAGAGCTTTCAATAGAATACTGGCTTAGTGATATAAAAATTTTAAACTTTAAATTATCAGAAGAAGATGAAGGAGAAGAAGACGCTAAAAACGTAAATTTAAAAATGAATCTAAGTCTAAATGGAGATTACAACAAGGAAAAAAAGAAAGTCTCTATAACTGTTTTAGTAATTATACATAAAGATAATGAGGAGGAAACAATTATTGCTGAATTAAAAGTAAGATACATATATAATATCCAAAACTCCGATACTTTAAATGAAAACAATGAAATTTTGTTGCCTAAAAATTTATTAGACACTTTTAATAAAGTTTCTATATCAACTACTAGAGGAATATTATTTACTAAGTTTCAAGCTACAAAAATTGATGACTTTATTATTCCTTTAATAAATTTTGATTCATTTGAGAAAGGTGAATAACTATTATTTTTGAGAATACAATCATCCAACAAATCCGATTACCAAATACAATAAGGTGGTAACAATACCGCCAATTAAAGCATAAGGTAATTGTGTTTTTACGTGATCTATATGGTCACTTGCAGAAGCCATAGAAGATATAATAGATGTATCTGAAATAGGTGAACAATGGTCTCCAAAAATTCCACCTCCTAAAGTTGCCGCTACAATTAAGGTAATATCTGCTCCATGAATATTTGCCATCGGAATTGAAATTGCCATCATAATAGCAAAGGTTCCCCAAGAGGTTCCGGTAGAAAAAGCAATAAACGAACTAATTACAAATACAATTGCTGGTAAGAGTTCTGGAGACAACCATTCTTTGGTTGCATTAGCAACATAAACTCCTGTTTCTAATTCTTTACACGCATCTCCAATTGCAAAAGCCAATAACATTAACAAAGCCAAAGGCATCAGCTCACTAATTCCTTTTAAGGTTAAGTTTACAGCATCTTTAGGTTTCATTATTCCTTGTACAAAATACATAAGCATTGCTACTAATAAAGAAGTAATTACCGCATATAAAACCGAAGAAGATCCAGAGCCATTTCCTATTGCTTGCGAAGCATGGTCTAAAAATGAAGTTGATGTTTTTACACTGTTCCAACCTGTATAAATTAAATTAACTGGCATCATAATTACCATTACCAATAAAGGTACAATCATATTATATGCCTTCGCTTTTATTCCTTCTTTTGGAGGAAAAGAGGTTACTGCATCAGAAACCATAGGTTTCGAACCTTCATTCATTAACAAACCTGTATCCTTTGTTCTTTTTTCAGCTTTTTTCATCGCTCCCCAATCTTTTTTGGTAAGAATCACTATAAATACAATTGCAATGGCTAACAAAGGATAAAAATTGTATTTAATAGATGAAATCATTACAGAAAAAGGTTTGTCTATTCCTTGGGTTAATAAGAGTCCCATAATAAAAGCTCCCCAAGCATTAAACGGAATTAAAATTGAAGACGGCGCAGAGCTCGAGTCTGCAATATAGGCTAGTTTTTCTCTCGGAATTTTTAGCTTATCAAAAACTGGACGATATAAAGTTCCTACTGTTAAAGAACTGATACTTGTTTCTACAAACAATAACAATCCTGTAATGGTAGCAAGTAATTGCACCATTACTCTACTATAACCTGTCTGTTTTTTTTCTACTTTTTCTATGAGTTTGTTGAGCTTATTAATAAATCCTTCTACTCCTCTAGAATATTGAATAAAGATTAGCAGTGCACCAACCAACGCACTAAACATTATAGTTCTAGTATTTCCTTCAGATTTAAAAACATTTACCATTCCTTCAATCATAGCTAAGGTACCATCTAAAGGGTTCCATCCTTTGATAATTAACCAAGAAAACCAAATACCAAATACCAAAGCAATGTATACTTGCTTTGTTCTTAACGCTAAAATAATTGCTACAATTGGTGGAACAACCGACCAAAAACCATAATCCATAAAAGAAAGTTTTTATTTTTTCTAAAGGTACTAATTAAAACAAAAAAGCAAACTTCTACTCAATTTCTTTCTCAAAAAAAGTTTGTCGAGAAAACAGACAAGTTGAACGATTATTTTTCTTTTTAAGCGCTTACTGCTTTTGTTTTGTTCTCAAATAATTAAATTTGAATCGCAGGGCAATAGCCTATTGTTGATTTAAAATGTTGATTATCTATGTATAATAAAATTTTAAACATTATGAAAATTAGAAATGTAATTTTAGGCTTATCTCTTATCTTTTTAACCTCTTGTGTGGTAAAATCGTTACATCCTTTTTATACTCAAGAAACCATTTCATTTGACCATCGATTTATTGGAAGTTGGGAAGACAGCAAAAGTGGAAAATGGGAAATCATTCCTTTTGCAGACGAAATGCTCAGAAACACTTCTCTAGAAAAGCTCTCTAAAGAAGATTTAAAAATTTACAAAGAGTACAAAGAAGGTTATTATATAAAGAGAATAAAAAATGATATGGAGGTTATTTATTTAGCCAATCCATTTAAAATTAACAATCAAACCTTTTTAGATTTTTTACCATTGGGACAAGATGGTGGAATTGATGGTTTGTTAGAAGGACATTTAGTTTACGCACATTCTTTGGTAAAATACGATGTATTAAAAAATGGTCATATTAGTGTTAAATGGTTAGATGAAGATAAAATAAGTGACCTTTTTAAAGAAAAAAGAATAAAAATTAAGCACGAAACCATGGGTGTTGTAGATAAAAAGTATTTGCTTACAGCTAGTTCTGAAGAATTGCAAACATTTATCAAAAAGTACATTACTTCTAATGATGAAGAAAAATGGAAAACCTCTACAGAATTTATGCTAACCAAACTAGATGGAAAAGTTGAATAGTCTTTTTAAGCTGAAAAAAAATAGCCATAACTCACTGTTATTTAATAGTGTGTTATGGCTTATTGCGTTTTTTTCTTTGCTCTTATTTTTTTCTGGAGGAAAACCAATAAAAATTGATTACTACTATACTTTTGGTTTTAGCCTAACATTATTTTTCCCAGTAATTATTTGTTTATATCTACTAATTCCTTCTTTCTTAAAAAAGGAGAAGTATTTATTATTTCTAGGTCTATTCCTTTTCAATTTTATAGCTTTTGCTAGTATTAATACCTTGTTTTTAAATACAGTTGTAAATGCTGTTTTGCCCGATTTCTATTTTATATCTTACTTAAATGATTTTGAAGTCTATTTATTATTTTTTGTTTTTATAAGCCTTACTACTTTACTAAAATTGGCAGAAGATTGGGTGTATTTTAATAAAATTGAAAACGAAACATTACGATTAGAAAACTTACAAATAGAAACACAGTTATCAGCATTAAAAGCGCAAATCAATCCGCACTTTTTATTCAATTCTTTAAATGTTTTGTATGCCCTAGCTTTACAAAACAACCAAAAAACAACCAAGGCAATTGTACAGCTATCAGATATTTTAAGATATGTACTTTACGAGTCTAACAACGAAAAAAACTCTTTAAAAAAAGAAATTCAATTGCTAAAAAACTATCTCGATTTCCAAAAATTTAGATATGATGATAAAACAAATGTAAGTCTTCATATTGATGTGGATGATGAACAATTTTCTATTTATCCGATGCTTTTATTACCTCTGGTAGAGAATAGCTTTAAACACGGTGTTAAAGGAGATATTGACAATACTTTTATTACAATAAAGATTTCTAAAACAGCTTCTGAGTTTCATTTTTTAATAGAAAACAACCTTGCAAAAGAGTCTAAAAATACCACAGAAAAATACAGTGGTTTGGGCTTAAAAAACATAGCACAAAATTTAGCGCTTATTTATCCAAATAAGCATGAGTTTTTTTATAAAGAAACAGCAAACAGCTTTCTTGTTTCATTAAAAATCAATCTTTTAACTTAAATATATTGATGTGAAAATTAACTGTTTAATTATTGATGATGAACCATCTTCTCAAATTGTCTTAAAAACCTTTATTGATAGAATCGATTTTTTGTCACTTTCTAATGTTTGTAACAATGCAATTGAAGCGCTTTCTATATTAAATACGGATGCTTCTATTGATCTTTTGTTCTTAGATATCAATATGCCTAAAATTTCTGGTTTAGAATTTTATAAATCACTTAAAAATCCACCTTTGGTTATTTTTACAACAGCTTATCCACAATATGCAGTTGATGGTTTTGAAGTTAATGCTATTGATTATCTATTAAAACCTTTTTCTTTTGATCGATTTCTTTCAGGAGTAAATAAAGTACAAGAAGTTTTAAAACAAACAAACATCGCTCAAAAAACCGATGATTTTATCTTTATCAAAGCAGATAAAAAATTACATAAAATAAATACTTCACATATTAGATATATTGAAGCTTTTGGTGATTATGTTAAAATACATACCTCAGAAAAGTTTCTTTTAACAAACAATCGATTTAAAAATATTCTACATTTGTTAGACGAAGCGACTTTTATTCAAGTTCATAAATCATTTGCTGTAAACATACAGTTGGTTTCTGTTATTGATGGTAATCAATTGTTAATAGAAGACACTAAAATACCAATCGGACTTACTTATAAAACTGCTTTTTTAGAAAAATTTAAAAACACGTAACTCAAATTCCTATGGCCAAGTTCTATCCTTCTATAACCAAACGTTTACAAAAATTTATCGAAGCTCAAAAAATATTTTTTGTAGCAACTGCTCCCACAGAAGGACGTATCAATTTATCGCCTAAGGGAATGGATTCTTTTAGAGTTGTTAGCGAAAACAGAGTATTGTGGTTAAATGTAACAGGAAGCGGAAATGAAACTGCTGCACATTTAATAGAAAATAATAGAATGACTATTATGTTTTGTGCTTTTGAAGGCGCTCCAAATATTTTACGTTTGTACGGAAGAGCAAAAGAAATTAAGCCAAATAACCCAAACTGGAAAGAAGTACTTTCTCTATTTCCAGAAACGCCAGGAACAAGACAAATCTATGATATTGAAATAGAAAGTGCACAAACTTCATGCGGAATGTCTATTCCATTTTACGAATATCAAGGAGAAAGAACCCAATTAAACGATTGGGCATCAGAAAAAGGTGAAGTTGGAATTAAAGAATACTGGAAAGAAAAAAATCAAACCAGTATTGATGGATTACCTACTCGTATTTTTGATAATTAACTAAAGTGTTTTTATTTTTTTTACTGCAGTTAAAGAGAATTCTTCTACTGGAATTTCTATAAAAGATTTCCTTGGTGTATAACTAAATTCTCCTATTTCTGCACCACCAACAATGTATAATTTATCATCTTTAAAATACATTGCTGATGAAAATAATGGTAAATCTATTTTATACTCTTTTAACTCTTTACTTTCTATATTATAACTTACAATATGATTGTTTTCAAAAAGGTAAACTGTGTTTTTATATTTTGTAATAGCTGGTTTTTCCATTGCAGTAAACAACTCTCCTTCTTTTTTCCATTTTCCAGAAATTAAATCAAAACTCTCAATTTCTTTAAGTTTTCTGTCTTTATAACCACCAAATAAGTATAATTTATCCTTAATAATAATTCCTCGTGTTTCTTTTCCTTTAGACATGCTAGAAAGCTCATACCAATACCCAGAGTTTACATCGTACATATGTACTTTATCTGTATATACTTTTTTACCATTACTTCTTTGTTTTAATGAACCTCCAATAACAAGTAATTTATCTTTATACATCATTGATTCAAAATTAACGGCTTGATGTGGGTTCATTTCGTCAACTTTAATTGTATTATTTGTATGATCTAATACTTCTATTTGATGCATTAACATTTCTCTTTTTTTTGTTAATGTTAATCTTTTTCCTCCTATTATATAAATATTATTTTTGTGTGAAATAGCTTTATGATATGCTCTTTTCTCTAAGTCTTTAGAATTTAATTCCCACTTCTTTTTCTTAAAATCATATACATAAGATTGATTTCTATACCTGTAATAGTTTCCTATTTTTGCTTTTTGCAAGAACTTTAAAATATTCACTTCCTCACTGTCTATTAGTTCGCTTAAACCTCTTTTATTTGAATATTCTATTACAGAACCATCACCTCCAAAAGTATAAAGTTTATCATCTTTTAAAATTGAACCAA
Source organism: uncultured Polaribacter sp. (assembly GCA_947497755.1). Classification (GTDB taxonomy): domain Bacteria; phylum Bacteroidota; class Bacteroidia; order Flavobacteriales; family Flavobacteriaceae; genus Polaribacter. The sequence continues at coordinate 70,312 of CANMHT010000005.1, forward strand.
AAGAATGAATTGGTTTTGGTAAATCTTTTAATTCTTTAAAATTAATATGCTTTTTTAATTCTCTTTTTGATGAAATAACAACTTCATCTAACCTAGAATGCTTTTCGTTAAGATAAATTTCCTTTCTTCTCTCTCCTCGTAGTTTTATTACTTTACTTTCGTATTGTAGATGAGATATTTCTAATCTAAAATTATTGATTGGAGTAATTATTGCCATTCCTTTATTATCTGTTAAATACACCTTATCACCTAGCTTTAAATGTGCTTTAACAATAGGTAAATTGTTTTTTTGATCTAACACCTTTATAAAAAAGGTTTGACTATAAGTTATTGTTGATACTAATAATAAAAGGAAAAAAAAGTATTGTTTTTTCATAATCTTACAATTTAATATGTGTAATATTATCAAAAACTATACCTAAAAATTTAACGTTCTAAACTTAAGTTAATTTTAAGTCCATTAAAATAGCAAAAGTCTCATTTACATCTTTTTCTTTTACTACAATAGTCATCTCATGAGTTGTAGAAATCACCTCTTGTAGTGGAATATTTGCCCACGCTAATTGTTTTAAAATAAAGTAATAGACTCCAGATTGATCTAAGTTTTCTTTTGGTAATTTTATAGTAATTGAAGCTAAGTCTAAAACACTGTGAATCAACGTTTCTTTCTTAAAAATATCTTCTACATATTTCTGTAAATTTCTACTTGTCACAATATTTGTTTCAAAAATTCCTTGAGACACCGTTAAGAAATAATCATTACTATCTGCTGATTTGCTTAAAATTTTCGCAATTTCTTTTAATAATGAAGGAGTGTTTTTAAATGTAAAATCACATAAATCAGAACGTACAATAAAATCACCTAAATTGATGGCTAACTTCTTTATGTTCTTTCGAATTCTCAATTCACTTGCAGGTGAAAGTCTGTTGATTGCCATCATTACAGCACCAATCTTTACATCTTTACTTAATAATTTAGAAACTTCTGGTAAAATAACTCTAGCCAATGACGAAACATTGATTAATTTTTCATTCAAAGCCTCTTCAATAAAAGGTGTTTTTCTAATGGTACTTTCTACTGCTTCTTGAATTGTTTTCATTTTTGTTTAAATTTAAACACGTTGTTATAATATGTAAAAATATTAAATAAAATTGTACTACAAACAGTTTCGTCGTTTTTTTGTCTAAAAATTATACAAATGATTGTTTTAAAATTTGGCGGAACCTCTGTTGGAACAGCAAAGAGCATTAAGCAAGTAGTAGAAATTATAACAGATATTGAATCGCCTAAAATTGTAGTTTTATCAGCAGTTTCTGGAACAACCAATGCCTTACTTAACATAAGTAATCAAATACAAGGTCAATTAAAAGACGATGCTTTGTTAAGCATACATCAATTGCATCATTCATATTTAAATTTGATTAATGAGTTATATACTACACAAAAGTATAAAGAGAGAGCAAGAAGTTTTATCAATGCTAAATTTGAAGGTATAAAAACCTTAATTAACAATGCTGAAGAAAGTACTGTTGAGTATATTATTGTTGCACAAGGCGAGATTATTTCTACCAATTTAGTTCAGATGTATTTAGAAGAATCTCAAGTTGCTTCTTCTTTAATTTCTGCCTTAGATTTTATGGAGATTGATGAAAATAACGAGCCAATAATACCTGTACTTTCAGAAAAAATACAACCGATTCTTGCCAAAAATCCCAATCAAAATATCTGGATTACTCAAGGTTTTATTTGTAAAGACAGTAAGGGTGAAATTTCTAATTTACAGCGTGGTGGTAGTGATTATACTGCATCTTTAATAGGCGCTGCAATACAAGCAGAAGAAATTCAGATTTGGACAGATATTGACGGAATGCACAATAATGATCCTCGTTATGTTGATACTACATTTTCTATAGAAGAAATTTCTTTTGATGAAGCTGCTGAGTTGGCATATTTTGGAGCAAAAATATTGCATCCACAAAGCTTAATACCTGCCAAAGAAAATAACATTCCTGTATTATTAAAAAACACTTTTAGTCCAGAAGCAAAAGGTACTATTATCAAAAACAATTCGGTTAAAAATGGCGTCACTGCTATTGCTGCAAAAGACGGAATTACTGCTATAAAGATAAAGTCTTACCGAATGTTATTAGCTTATGGTTTCTTAAAAAAGGTTTTTGAAGTTTTTGAAAAATATCAAACACCAATAGATATGATTACGACTTCAGAAGTTGCCGTATCATTAACTATTGATGATACTTCTAATCTAGATGATATCATTGATGAATTAACACCTTTCGGAAAAATTGAGGTAGACACAGATTTAAGTATTATTTGTGTTGCAGGAGATTTTTCTCAAAATAAAGAAGGAATTAGTGCAAAAGTTTTTAATGCACTTAAAGAAATCCCAATACGAATGATTTCTTATGGAGGAAGCAATTACAACACTTCTTTATTGGTAAAAACAACCGATAAAGTGAGTGCTTTAAATTCGTTAAATCAAGGTTTATTTAAAGAAAAAATGAGCTTAGTTTAACTTATTTGTTAGTTTTTCAAATTGTTTCTTTGGATTTTTTCCTTGGTACAAAATATTATAAACGGTGTCAATAATTGGAGTTTTGGCACCGTTTTTTAAATTGATATTGTATGCACTTTCTGTAGCATAAAACCCTTCTGCAACCATACTCATTTCCATTTGTGCAGATTTTACAGTATATCCCTTACCAATCATGTTTCCAAACATTCTGTTTCTACTAAAAGTTGAATATCCTGTAACCAATAAGTCTCCTAAATAAGCAGAATTATTAATGTTACGCTTCATTTTATGTACTTTTCTTATAAAGCGTTTCATTTCTCTAATTGCATTGCTCATTAATACCGATTGGAAATTATCTCCATATCCTAATCCATGTGCAATACCGGCTGCAATGGCATAAATATTTTTTAACATAGCAGCATATTCTGTTCCTATAATATCATCAGAAATTTTAATCTTTATATATCTACCCGCCATAAACTGACTTAGCAATTTTGCTTTTTCTTCATCTTGACAAGCTAAAGTTAAATAAGACAAACGCTCCATTGCCACCTCTTCTGCATGACAAGGTCCAGTAATAACTCCTATGTTTTCTAAAGGAATATTATACATCTCATTAAAGTGCTCACCAACAATTAATCCGCTTTCTGGAACAATTCCTTTAATAGCAGAAAAAATGATTTTATTTTCTAAAGAAGCCGTAAGTTTTTCTAATTCTGATCTTAAAAAAGCAGAAGGAATCACAAAAATGAGCAAATCATATTTATCTACAATAGCATTGATATCATCTGATAAATCTAATTTCTCTGGATGTAATTCTGCAGAACTTAAATAATTTGGGTTGTGTTTATTCTTCTTAATGTGCTCAATAGCACTAGAGTTTCTCATATACCATCCAACAGTTTCGATATTTTCTGACAGCATTTTTACAATTGCTGTTGCCCAACTCCCACCTCCAAAAACTGCTATTCTAGGATTTGTATTCATATTGTAGTTATTTATCCGAGCCAAAAATAAGAAAACAAAGTTCTATCGCACAAAACTTGCGTGAATTATTATATTTGTGCAAGAATTTTTCTTAGAAACCTCTTTATTAAAATCACAAGAGGTTTTATAATTTCGACTCCAATCGACCTGAATATTATCTATTGAGTAGTATAAAACGATTTTTTAAAGATGCTATTATTTATGGTATCGCTGCTGTTTTACCAAGAGCAATAAATATTTTTTTGGTAAAACTACACACCTCTACTTTACAAGCAGAAAAATATGCCATAAACACAGATTATTATGTGTATGCTGCTTATTTTAATGCCTTGTTAACTTATGGTATGGAAACCTCTTTTTTTCGTTTCTTTTCTAAAGAAAAAGAGAAGGGAAAAATTATTTCTACGGCATTTTTAAGCTTGCTTTTTACTTCTTTAGTATTTTTAATTCTTACCTTATTTTACAGCAATGAATTAGCTACTTTTTTTGGTTTTGAAACGGCTTTATTCTTTAAGTTATTAGTACTAACAATTACACTAGATACTTTAGTTGTTATTCCATATGCTTACTTAAGAGTAACTAATAAACCTATAAAATTTACTGTTTTTAAAGTTTTAAACATTCTTATTTTTGGTGCTTTAAATGTTTTCTTTTTGTGGTTTGTTCCTTATGCAATAGACCATGCGTATTCTTTACCAAATTTCTTGTTAGAATATTATAATTCGAACCCAAAAGTAATGCACATTTTTGTTTCTGGAACTATTGCTAGTGCAGTTACATTTTTACTTTTATTTCCTATTGTTTTTCAGTTTAAATTCTCTTTTGATAAACAGCTTTTAAAACGAATGTTACACTATGGATTGCCTATTATGATTGGTAGTTTAGCCTTTGTTACCAATGAAAATTTAGACAAACTTTTATTGGGTAATTTGGTAGGAAAAGAGCAAATGGGAATTTATGCCGCTTGTTATAAACTCGGCGTTTTTATGACACTTTATATCATGGCATTTCGATTAGGAGCGGAGCCTTTTTTCTTTAACGAATCAACTAAAAAAAATGCCAAAGAAACCTATGCTAAAATATTAACTTGGTTTACTATTTTAGGCGCCTTCTTTATGTTAATTGTTGTTGTTTTTATTGATCTTTTCGCTAAAATTTTATTAGGAAAACCTGCCTATTTTGAAGCACTACATATTGTACCAATCATATTGCTGGCTAATTTATTTTTAGGAATTTATAACAACCTTTCTATTTGGTACAAACTCACAGATAAAACGCGTTACGGAATGTATTTTTCTGTTCTTGGAGCAATATTAACTATTAGCTTTAATTTATTAATGATTCCGATTATTGGTTTTATCGCATCAGCTTGGGCAACATTAATTACTTATTCTTTTATGATGCTTATTTCTTTTGTTATAGGAAAAAAGCATTATCCAGTTCCTTATCAAACTTCTAAATTAATTATATATATCGGATTAACAATAGTATTATCTGCTGCTTCTTTTCTTTATTTTAGAGGTATATATTGGTTTTCTATATTAACTATTTTTAGTTATTTTGGAATCGTATTTTTCTTTGAAAAAAAATTAATAAAACAACTTTTAAAGCGCTAAACTTATATGAATGTTCAAATTATAAACAAGTCTAAACATGCAACTCCTTCTTACGAAACTTCTGGTGCTGCTGGAATGGATTTAAGGGCTAATTTAAATGAGCCAGTTATTTTAAAACCTTTAGAAAGAGCTATCATTAAAACAGGATTGTTCATAGCTTTACCTGTAGGTTTTGAAGCTCAAGTAAGACCAAGAAGTGGTTTAGCAGCTAAAAAAGGAATTACAGTATTAAATGCTCCTGGAACTGTAGATGCAGACTATAGAGGTGAAATAGGTGTTATTTTAGTAAACTTATCTAACGAAGATTTTACGATTAATGATGGAGAACGAATTGCACAACTGGTTATTGCTAAACACGAACGTATAGATTGGCAAGAAGTAGAAGTTTTGGATGAAACTGCTCGTGGTACTGGAGGTTTTGGAAGTACTGGTGTTTAATTTACCTATATTATGTTATTATACGAAGAATATCAACCTCTTAAAATAAGTGCAGGCTGGAAAGTTGAAAGAAACTTATTTTTTAATGTTGACCCTTCTGAACATACAATGAGTTATTTTGTTAGAGATTTACTCTTTTTATCTAACAATCAAAGAAATCAATATATAGAGTTAGAATGGTTACCAGAAGATGATCCTAATGGAGAATACGGTATCAATGTTTATCATTTAGTAGAAAGATATTGTGAGTATAGCAATCAAGTAAAATTAATTACTAAAGATCAACCTCATTTGACATTCAAGTCTAAAAAAAGGGTAGAAATTGTGGCTAAACTCGAAGAGTTAATGTTTTTCTTAGAAGACTTTAAAGATCCTACCGTTTTTAAAAGTCCAGGAATTATTGATGAAAAATTAGATGCACTACGTATAGAATTAGCACAAGGATATACGAATACAATTGCTAAAAAAATATACGAATCAAATAATCATACTTTACAGCGTTTCTTAATAGATACTGAAGAAGTTAGTAAAGACGTTTTATTGACTTTACAAGAAAATGGTGCTGATAAAAAAATAAAGAATATTGCTAAAGCAAAATTAACCAATAAAAAATACAGGTAATATTGTTTATAAAATTTTATACAACTGACTCATCTTTCTAACCTCATCAAACAATAAATCATAGTCTAAAAACTCGTGAGAATGGTATTGATAACCTAGTTTTTTATAAAATTGAAAAGCTTGAGGTTGTTCATCCATAGCATCTAACCAAATCATATCAAAACCTTTAGATTTTGCCCTAGTTTCTATCCAAGAAATTAATTGTTTACCAACTCCTTTTCCATGTGTAATTGCGTGTAAATATATTCTGTGAAGTTTTACCGATTTCTTAGCTTCTAAACCAAGTAAAGGTTGATTCCATACAATTCTAAGATTTCCTACTATTTCGTTGTTAAAAAGCACAAAATAATAAGATGCTTCTGTTTCTGATAATTCTTTTTCTATGTTTTCTTTTGAATATTGATTCTCAACATACCAAGTTCCATCATCTTTCCAAAAGTGTTTATATGCTAATGGATATACTTCTTTCATTAGCAAATAAAGTGCTCTAGTATCAGATAATGCAATACTTTTTAAAGCAATATTTTTTGTGATTTGAATCATTTTTCAGTAGTATTCTTTTTAGTAAGTCTCAGTACTTTTTATAATTAATTTAAAATTAGCTATAAAATAAACATAAGTTGTGATTTTTTATAGTAAACACATTAGATAAAAGAAAAATAATCAAAGTTTGTTATCAATGAAGATTATTAATGATATTAATATTTAAAAAGCATTTAAATCTCCCTATTTCTTGTTAATTTTTTTAAAACTTATAGTTATATTTTAAAACTTTTTAGAGTAACTATTTATAGTGAATAAAAATACCCCATTTATAGTTATTAACGTAAGTATTTGATTTTCTTACATTTACATAATTATTAATCTTAAAAAATTATGACTATGAATTTAATTACAATTTCAAGAAAACCTTATTTAGCCATATTTGTGGCAATTGCTGTACTTTTCGCTTCATGTGAACAGTATAATCAACCTATTCAAAAAACACAAAATCAATTTGATTTAAGTTTTTTTGAGCAAAACAAAGACAATCCTATTTTCAAGGAAATAAATCTTGAGATAAAAAAGAAACTAATCAAGCTCAAAAAACAAACAGCTAAAGAAAAGAATAAGAAAGTATTAGACATTGTTAATTCAAAAACAGGAGACTTAATGGATTTAGAAGTAATGTCCAACCTGTCTCAATTAGATGCTACTCAAATGTTAAATAAATCTTTAGATGATAAAATGATAACAGAATCTGAATTTAACTTAACTAATTCTTTTTTGAATGATGTGAAAGATAAAGGAATAGATTTAGCTATGTCTAATTATAAAGAAGAAGTGTTACAAATGGATTTAACTACTGAAGAATTTAATAAAAAAAATATGTTTGTTAATGCAGTAACATTTATAAAGTATAAAAATTCATCTCTTTTTGATAAAGTAAATGGTTCTAAACATTTAGCTAAGCAACAAGAAGGTATTTTAGCTTGTATTTTAGCAACTATAGCATTAGTAGCAGCTACTATTGGATTATCATCTTGCGTAACAGTATTTCTTTGTGGTTTAGCTGTATTTGGATTTGGATATTCTTTTAATAATTGGATGAATAAATGTGTAGGTCAACATTCTGTTTTATAAAACTTTTGATATGATAAAAATTTCTAAAAAAATCACTTTTATACTACTACTAATTATGTGTATAATATTTATTATTTCTTTAAGAGAAGTAAATTGGGATCTTGTTAAAAAAGGAGAGGAAGTTTTCAAAGAAATAAATCCTCCTATAACCTATTTTATAGTAACATTAACTTTTTTTCTTCTCTATATTCAAAAACTGAAAAAAGAATCAAAATAATTCTATAAGTACTAAAAACCTAACAAACTACAAAATCAGTATTTCTTAGTTTTAGATATGTATAGTTAGAATCTTAGTATAAAAATAAAAAAACTGCTGTAGATTGATTAGTTCTACAGCAGTTAAGTAATTAGAACTTTTATTTGTTATTCTTGATTTTCAATAGCATCTTTTATTTTTCCTTCTAATTCTTCCATTAGTTCTGGATTGTCTTTAATTAAGTTTTTAACAGCATCTCTACCTTGACCTAATTTTGTTTCTCCATAACTAAACCATGAACCACTTTTTTTAACAACTCCTAATTCAACACCAATATCTAGGATTTCTCCTACTTTAGAGATTCCTTCTCCATACATAATGTCAAACTCTGCCATTTGGAAAGGTGGCGCCACTTTATTTTTTACAATTTTAACCTTTGTACTGTTACCAATCACTCTATCTCCGTCTTTAATTTGCGTTCTTCTACGGATATCTAAACGAACCGAAGCATAGAATTTTAGAGCATTACCTCCAGTAGTTGTTTCTGGGTTTCCAAACATTACTCCAATTTTTTCACGTAATTGGTTAATAAAGATAACAGTACAATTTGTTTTGCTAATTGTACTTGTTAATTTACGTAATGCTTGAGACATTAAACGAGCATGTAATCCCATTTTAGAATCTCCCATCTCACCTTCAATCTCAGATTTTGGAGTTAAGGCTGCTACAGAATCTATCACCACAATATCTATGGCTCCAGAACTAATTAAATTATCAGCAATTTCTAAAGCTTGCTCTCCATAATCTGGCTGAGAAATAATTAAGTTATCTATATCTACTCCTAAGTTTTCTGCATAAAAACGATCAAAAGCATGTTCTGCATCAATAAATGCAGCAATTCCACCAGCTTTTTGAGCTTCTGCAATTGCATGAATTGTTAAGGTTGTTTTACCAGATGATTCTGGTCCGTAAATTTCTATAATTCTTCCTCTTGGATATCCTCCAACTCCTAAAGCTAAATCCAATCCTAAAGAACCAGAAGAAATTGCTTCAATATCGTCTACTTGGCTATCGCCCATTTTCATCACAGCTCCTTTTCCATAGGTTTTATCTAGCTTATCTAGAGTAAGTTGCAATGCTTTTAATTTTGCTTGTTTTTCTTTATCTGCTGCCATATACTTTCTGCTAAGTTTTTTAAAATAAGGACGACTAAGTTACAAAAACATCCTATTGTTTTTAATTTTTTTTCTACTTTTAATATCCTATGGAAGAAAAAATTTTATTGCTAAGTGATGATGGACTTTATAAGGTTGTTATTGACAATGGAGAATTGATTAGTTTTCAAAAAAATACCGTTGAATACATTCATCAAAAAGAAAATAAAGGTTGGAATAGCTCTGATACTGAAATGTTTCCAGTTATTGGACCAACCGTTAAAAACAATTATGTAGTTACTACTAAAAAAGGAAATGCTATTTTAGATCAACATGGTTTGCTACGCGAATTTGAGTATTATCTTAAAAAAAGCACAAATAAAACGGCTGTTTTTAGAAAAGATTATCAAAAAAATACACCTTTGTTAAATCGTAAGTATACTAACAAATCTAAAGAGCCGCTCGTTTTTTGGCCTTACGACTTTTCTTTTGAAAAAAGATTTACACTTCACAACAATACATTACAAATAGATTTCGAAATCCAATCTGAAAAAAACATGCCTTTTATGTTAGGGTATCATCCAGCTTTTGAATTGTCTGGAAAAGAAAACGAATTTCTTGTATCTAAAAACAACCAATACCATTTAAAAAGTGTGTTTGATGCTGGTGCAAGTGCTTTGCCAATATTAAATACCAATGAAATTGTTTTAAATCTACCCAACAAAGAATCTTTAAAGGTTACAACTAAAGGCTTTTCTCATTTTATGTTATGGACAGAAGTTTCTACAATGCTTTGTATTGAGCCAATTACTCATTATCCTGAATTAGAAACTCAAAAATATTCTGAAGAGAATATGTTTTTAAGTACTGGTAAAGATTTCTTTTCTGTATCAATTTCTATAGAAGAAGTATAAAAAAGACTTTTTTATCTTTTTTATTTAAACATGATTATTATCAGTTTTAAAATGAGTTGGTGGTAGTATCTTTGTAACGTGAACCAATGTATAAAATACCGCTTAATAAGCTCGTTTTTAGGGCTATTGATGATATACTCTACTTTTTATCAGTCGTATATTTCAGTATATTATATTGCTTATCAAGATTATATTGTAAAAGAATTATGTGTCCAAAAAGACAACCAGCAAGGATGTAATGGGAAATGTTATTTGATGAATAGCTTAAATTATGAGATTTCAGAGAATGATGCCACGCTACCTCCAAATGGAGAACAGGAATTTAGAGGTAATTTTGTTTTTTATATTGCTAAAAATACCTCGATATATTTTAAAAATATTTCTGAAGAAAAATTAGAAATATCTGAATACACTTCTGACTTAAAACAATCTTTATTTATAGATAAAGAGACGCCACCTCCTAAGTTTTTTATGTAATCATATCAGTTTAACTTATGTAATAAACAGCAGTTTATTACCAATTAATGAAGGTAGTTTATTGGTTTAAAAATTAGAACCGATATGCGCTACTATACCAAAAATTTAATCGCAGGAAATAGCTAAAAATTTAATTATCAATGGCATTCCTGAGGTTGTTTATAAAACATAAAAAAATGAAAACTTTAAAATATATATTACCTATACTAACTTTAGTATTCTTAGCATCGTGTTCTTCTAATGAAGATCCTATTTTAGATGAAACTACAGGTTTAAACTTTATAAAATCACTTTCAAATACAGAACATGATGTAGAGATTTTTTCAACAAAAACCAGCTTGCAACAAGGATACAATGACATTTATTTAAGAATTAAAGAAAAAGCAACTGGAAATTATATAGAGAATGCTACGCTTACTTGGAAACCAATGATGAATATGACAATGATGAAACATTCTTGTCCAAAATCTAGCATAGCAAAAGCTCAAGGAAAACAAACATTATATCGTGGATATATTATTTTTCAAATGGCAGAAAATGCTACAGAAAAATGGGATTTAACTGTAGATTATTCTATTAATAATACTTCATATACTGTAAAAGATATTATTAGTGTACCTGCTTCTCCAAAGAAAAATGTTACTGTATTTATGGATGCTAGCAATACAAAATATGTACTTGCTTTGATTGACCCTAAAGAGCCAAAAGTTGGATTAAATGACTTTAAAGTAGGCTTATATAAGATGGAAAATATGATGTCTTTTCCAATGGTAGAAAACTATATGGTAAAACACGACCCAAGAATGCCAAGTATGGGAAATCATAGTTCTCCAAACAATACAGATTTAACTTTTGATACTACTTCTAAAATGTATGAAGGAAAACTTTCTTTAACAATGACTGGTTATTGGAAATTGAACTTAATGTTATATAACAACACCAATCAATTAATTAAAGGAGAAGCAATTACTACTACGAATGATAGTAGCAGTTTATTCTTAGAAATAGAGTTTTAATCGCTAATCTATTTTGTGATTAAAAACAATTTATTAAAAGCCTCGATACGTTTTTCGAGGCTTTTAAAACAACCCAAAATATACTCAGATGAAAAAAATACTTTTATTAATTCTAATTTCTTTGGTGTTTCAATCAGTAAACGCACAAGAAAAAAAGAAGAAAGTAGATACTTTAGAAATACATAGAGTTTTAAAGGAAGTTATTATTATTGGTAAAAAGAGAAAAGGAATAGATCATAAAAAACAGATAAAGCCACTTTCTACCTTAGATCAATTTTTAGAAAATTCTTCTAAAATAACCATGATAAAAAGAGGAAATTATGCTTGGGAACCAACTATTAACAACATGATTTCTGATAGAATTAATGTCACCATTGATGGTATGCAAATTTTTGGAGCTTGTACCGATAAAATGGATCCTATTACTTCGTATGTAGATGTATCTAATTTAGAAAAAATAGCTATATTTTCTGGTCAGCACGGAAATGAAAATGGACCAACTATTGGAGGTGCTATTGATTTAAAATTAGACAAAAGTAATTTTACACAAGCTGATAGTAAATTAATATCTGGATTTGATTTAGGTTATGAGAGTAACTCAAACACAAAAATTATTGGTGTAGAAGCAAATTATAGCAATAAAAAGTTCTTTTTAAATACAGATTTTATCCAAAGAAATGCAGAAAATTATGTGGATGGAAATAATAATGAAGTGCTATTTTCTCAATACAATAAATATAACTTTTCTATTATTTCTGGTTATAAATTATCTGCTAATGAAAAAATAGGAGCTACCTTAATTTACGATAAAGCTACAGATGTTGGATACCCTGCATTACCTATGGATGTATCTTTAGCAAAAGCAGTGATAGGTTCTGTTAATTATGAATATACAAACCCTCTTCATTTTATTAATAACTTAGAAGCTAAAATCTATGCCAATTCAATTACTCATGTAATGGATGATACAAAAAGACCTAATGTTCCTATTCATATGGATATGCCAGGTTGGAGCGATACTTATGGTTTTTATATAAAAGCAAAAGCGAAAAAAAACAAACATCAATTTTTAGCAAATTTTAATGGTTATTACAACAAGTCTTTAGCAGAAATGACTATGTATCCGGCAAATAGTAATGAAAAACTAATGTTTATGCTTACCTGGCCAGATGTTAGAACTTTTTATACCGGAGTATATCTAGAAGATAATATCAATCTAAACACAAAAACATCTGTACAAATTAATGCAAGAATTGGTTTTCAACAGAATAGAATAGCAAGTAAATTTGGATTGGGAAGTTTGCAAATATTTTACCCAAATTTAGGCACTACAAAGAATAGATTTTTACCTAGTATTTCTGCTCAAATAATTCATAAAAAGAAGTTATTTACTTATACAACATCAATTGGTTATGGACAAAGAGCACCTTCTGTTAGTGAGGGATATGGTAATTTTTTATACAACAGTTTTGACAATTTTGACTATATAGGAAATCCATATTTAAAGAATGAAAAATCGTTGGAATTTAATAGTAAAATAACTTATAAAAAGCAGCGAATAAGTATTGATTTAGAAAATTCTTTCTTTTACATTTCTGATTATATCATTGGGCAAATTAATACCAATTATCAACCAATGGTTATTGGTGCAAATGGAGTAAAAGTATACAGTTCATTAGATAAAGTATTACAGTTTAATACCTCTTTAAGTACTTCATATAAAATCAATAAAAACTTTACGGCAAATGCTAACATAAGCTACAATTACGGAAAAGAAATTGATGGAGAACATTTACCTTTAATTGCTCCTTTTTCTTACAAAACTAGTCTTAGCTACAAGAAAAATGTTTTTAGTGCAAAACTAGAGATGATTGGTGCAGGAAATCAGGTAAACTATTCAAAAATTTATGGAGAAGATAAAACAAAAAGATATACCATTTTTAATCTAGATGCTGGCTATAAATTCTATATTAATAACGATGTATTGATTTTAAAAACTGGAATAGAAAACATGTTTAATACCTATTATTCTACTTATTCTGACTGGAATAATATTCCTAGAATGGGACAAAATATTTTCGTTAATTTGTCCTACGTTTTAAAATAATTTATGGAATCTCATCAACATTTTCTTCTTTACAAACCTTATGGTTATTTATCTCAATTTATAAGTAATCAGAAATTTAAAAACAAGAAGAAAATGTTAGGTGAATTGTATGATTTTCCTACAGGTACAATGGCTATTGGTAGATTGGATGAAAAATCTGAAGGTCTATTGTTATTAACAACTGATGGAAAAGTAAGCGATTATATTACTACTCGTGGTAAAGTAGAAAAAGAATATTATGTGCAAGTAGATGGTATTGTTTCTGAAAAAGAAATTAATCAATTAACAACAGGAGTTGAAATTAGTATTGAAGGAAAAAAATATACAACCAAACCTTGTAAAGCATCAATAATTAGTTCGCCAAACTTACCAGAAAGAGCTAAAAAAATTAGAGATGATCGTCATGGACCAACAAGTTGGATTTCTATCACATTAAAAGAAGGAAAATTTAGACAAGTTCGTAAAATGACAGCGGTTGTTGGATTTCCAACCTTACGTTTAGTTAGAGTAAGAGTTGGTCATATATTCTTAGGTAATTTACAAGTTGGAGAAGTTAAAGAAGTTTCTCATTTAATGTAACATTTGTCACTTTTTAAACAAAAAATTGTACCTAATTTTGATGTATTATGGAAGAAAATTCAAATACATTTATATACATAATTGCAGCCATTATTCTATTGCATTTTGTAGCAGGTTTTGCTTATTTAATTTATAAAATGAATAAAAAAAATAACAATTATTAATTTTAGTACTTTTATAAAAAATACTACTGTTATGAAAAAAATTATCTCTTTTTTATGGGTATTGTTGTTACTAACTTCTTGTGCGACAAGTACCAAAACAACTCAAGTAAAAAAAGCTTCTTCTAACACAATCACCTTAGCAAATGGAGTCGTTATTAAAGGTGGTGATGGTTCTAGTTTTGAAAAAGCTAAAATAATTATTGCTAAAAATTCTATGATTGGTATTCGTAGTGAATACAATTATTTAAGTAAAGTTTATGGTAAACGTGGAATAGATTGGAATCTAATTCAACAATCTCTAAACTACCATAAAAAGAAACCTTATAATGTTTTAAAAATTAAATTGATTAAAACCAATAAAGAGTTAGAAGTATATTTTGAAATAAGTTCCTTTTTTGGAAAATTTTAATTCAATACCATTCTAATATGCGGAATTCAGTCTTCTAAGTACTCCTCTTCTACTTATTTAAAACTTATAGTTGTAATTTAAAACTTTTTAGATATTGACTTAAATAGTTAATTACCATACATTTACAATATTACAAATCAAAAAAATTATGACTATGAATTTAATTACAATCTCCAGAAAACCTTATTTAGCATTTTTTTTAGCTATCGCTGTACTCTTTGCTTCTTGTGAACAGTATGATCAATCTATTCAAAAAACACAAAATCAATTTGATTACACTGCTTTTGAAAATTTTAAAAATAATTCTACTTATATTGATCTAATTGAAGAAATTAAAAATGAAAACCTTAAAAATAAAAATCAAAGTGTATTAGAACGAAATAAAGCTGTCGTTTCTAAAATAAATTCTAGAATAGGTACAAATCTAGAGCTTCCAAATGCCGTTTTAGAATTAAAAGGTACTTCTTCAGAAAATATATTTAAAAAATCTTCAGAAAAGGAATGGATTACTGAAGAAAATATATATTTAATAAAAGAATTTAATTCTGATTTAAAAAAATTAGACTTTAATCAAGCTCTTGTAAATTATCAAAATAAAGTTTTAAAATTAGATTTAACTTCAGAAGAATTTTTATTTAATAATAATTTTGTTAACATAGTTAAAAGTTTAAACTACCAAAACCCTTCTGTTTTTAAATCAAACATGATTGGAAAAAATTTAAAATCTTCTGGATGGTGGGATTGTGCAGCTTCTTCAGTTGCATTAGCTGCTGCGATAGCTGGTACAATTAGTTGTGTTACTATTGTTGCTTGCGCAATTGCAATGATATGTGTTTATAGTGCTTCTAAAGCTTTTGCTAGAAATTGTTTAGAATAAAAAAATAGATTATGTGGAAACCTTCATTAAAAATAATTCTTTCATTAATGATATTAATGGCAGTATTAGGTGGTATTACTTTCAATTTTGTTGATTGGGATATCATTAAAAATGGTCAGTTTATTGAAATTTATGATGAAATTAATCTCTCCGTTGTATTTTTTCTTTTATCAATTAGTTTTATGGCTACTTATTTGAAAAGATTAAAAAAGGAATCCAAAGATTAGTGTTTTTAATTGTTATGAACATATATTATGATGAAATTATCAAAAACATTACTTTTTATTTTAATAATATTAATGCCTATACTTGGAATTATCTCTTATAAAATGATTGATTGGGATGTTTTTAATTCTGGCATAAAAGGAGCTATTAAGGAAATAATATTAACGTTAGTTTTCTTCGGATTAGGAATCTCTTTTATATTCCAGTATGTAAATAGACTAAGAGAAAATAAATAAATTATATAGAGAACTATAATAACTAATCGTTGCACAGATTAATATTATGAAAAATAAAGTTATCATAACATTTGCTAGATTATTTATAGTTCCAATAGGTTCTACTTTTAGTTTTTATTTAACAGGTAATATTCATTCATTTAAAAAAGGTTTTATCTTCTTTTCATTGACATTTTTTTTAAATTGGATAGCAGATAAAATAATTGTTACTAGGTTAATAAAAAGAGGTAATAAATTAACTAAAAAACATTCTAATAAATAATTAAAAACCTCATTTCCATAATTGAAATGAGGTTTCCTATTTTTAATAAATTTATATAAAAATTTTAATTCAATACCATTCTAATATGCGGAATTCCGTCTTCTAAGTACTCCTCTCCTACTTGTTTAAAACCATGAGTTTGGTAAAACTTTTTAATGTAAACTTGAGA
Source organism: uncultured Polaribacter sp. (assembly GCA_947497755.1). Classification (GTDB taxonomy): domain Bacteria; phylum Bacteroidota; class Bacteroidia; order Flavobacteriales; family Flavobacteriaceae; genus Polaribacter. The sequence continues at coordinate 86,916 of CANMHT010000005.1, forward strand.
AGATAAAGCCATTTTTTCTGTTTTAAAATGGTCTTTTACCGCTTTTACAGATACTTTCATTAAATCATGACCATAACCATATTTACGTTCAGTATCTTTAACTACTACTCTACCAATACTTGCTTCTTCAAAATAATCTCCAGGTTTAAAAATACGTGTATAAGCAATGATTTTATCATTTTTAAAACCTATAACATGTAGAGATTTTTGATCTTTAAAATCTATGTCTTGATATACACAATCTTGCTCTACAACAAAAACTTCAGAACGCAATTGTAAAATACCATACAATTCTTCTGTTGTTAACTCAGAAAAAGACTTAACAATAAACTTTAATGTCATTATTTACAAGATATTTTTTCTACTCTATTAGCATGTCTACCACCTTCAAAATCAGTATTTAAAAATACATCTACAAAACCTAGTGCTTGTTGTAAAGAAACAAAACGAGCTGGAATGGTTAATATATTAGCGTTATTATGTTGGCGTGTTAATGCTACTAATTCATTATTCCAACACAAAGCAGCTCTGATTCCTTGATGTTTATTTGCTGTCATTTGAGCTCCATTTCCACTACCACATAAAATAATTCCGAATGTAGCTTCTCCAGATTCTACAGCATTCGCAGTTGGATGGATCGCATCTGGATAATCCATACTATCGTTAGTATCCGTTCCAAAATTTAAAACAGTATGTCCTGCTGCTTCTAGTTTTTTAACAATTTCGAATTTGTATTCAGTTCCTGCATGATCATTTCCTATGGCAATTGTCATAATAAGTTGTGTTTAATTGTGTTATGTATCGCAAAAATAGTGATTCAGACGGTTATCAACAGTTTTTAACAATCAAAATTTTACATTTTTTAATAACCTATTTAAAATTAAGTGATTATCTATATTAAATGAATGTTAAGAAGTATTATCAAATTTTTAAAACTTTTTTTGATTCTTTCAATTATTATTACAATACAAGAATTGATTTTAGATAAGCAACTTTTTTTATGCCTTTTTAATTTCAATTTATCAACAAATAATTAACCTCTTTTTTACATTCAAATTTTATTAAAAAATTAAAAATAAATGTCAATTAATGTTAATAAGAATTGTTAATAACTATAGATTTTAATTGATTTTTAAGCTTTTAAGACTACGATAAATTGTTAATTGTATTTAATAAGTGATATTCTAAAATTTAAAAGCAACTTTTTATTGTAACTATTAACACTATATCATAAACAAAATCTTTTTTAAATTTTTTTAAAGACTTTTTATTTTAATAATATATAGTGTTTATAACCTTAAAAAGAAAAAGTTTAAAATAACTCTTGTTTTTTACAAATCTGAAAATTCTTCTTTTTTGATTTTAGAAAAAATAAGAATCGTAAAGATACTCGTAGTTAAAATTGAATAAAAAGTTATTGGTAAAAACTAATAAAGAACTTTTAAACAGTTCTGTTACCTTGTCTTTCTAGTTTTAAAGAATCTTTCTGTACTTCTACAGTTTCTTGTGGTGAGTTTAAGGGAGAATTAATACGTTTAACAGCCACGTAGATACCTGTGACAAAAATCACTAAGAAAAGGGCTATTATTTTGTGTAAATTTTTCATGTGTTAAATACTTCCTACATACTAAAGACGAGGAATTTTAACAATTGTTACATTTTTCTTAAGTTTTTTTTAACTTTTTTAATTAAGGAACAATAAATTGAATGGCCTTTTGAACAACACTTACATTTACTGATCCTGAATTAATTAGCTCTCCATCTGCTTGAATAAATGGTTTTTCTGATGTAGTTTTAGGACTAACTTTAATAGAATTACTTTTGTAAGTACTTACTTTTCTGTGGTTTACAATGTTTCCGTTGTATAATTTTGGTAAGTTTAAAATCAAGTCTAATAAGCTTAAATTTTTAGCAATAGTGATATCAAATAAACCATCAGAAGGTTTTACATCTTTGGTAAATTGCATGCCTCCGCCAGAAAATTGACAAATTCCAAAAATAGTCATCAAACATTTTTCTGTAATTGTCTGATTGTTAATTTCTATTTTAAAATCCGTTTTTTTATAAAATAATAAACCAGCAATTCCGCTTAATAAATAGGCAATCCCGCCAAAACGTTTTAGTTTTTTTAATTTGTTAACAACATACCCGTCATAACCAATTCCGGCAACATTATTAAAGTAGGTAACGGTATTATTTTCGGTTTCTAATTTTCCTATATCTTGTAAAATAGATTTTCCATTTTTTAAGATTAGAATAGATTTCTCTATCTTTGTCGGGATATTATAGGTTTTTACCCAATCATTTCCAGTACCAATAGGTATTACAGCAATTTGTATAGTAGTTGTATCAACAAAATTTTGAGACATTATTCCGTTTACTATATGATGTAAAGTACCATCTCCACCAACAGAAATAATTTTAGTAAATCCGTTTTTAATAGCATTGTGTACCAATTCAATTTCGTGTTTTGAGTACTCTGTAAATGCAAAAGAATAAGGAATACTTTGGTTTGTTAATAAAGAAGAAATATGTTGCCAACTTTTTTTTGATTTTCCGTTTCCAGAAGTTGGGTTTATTATTAAAAACCAGTTAGTATTCATAAAATAAATAATTAAAAGAGCAGCAAAATACAAAATAGTATTGATAACTATTATTTAATAAAATTTAACTAGAAATAGTTGTATTTTGCTTTCAATAAAATAAGAATGACAGATGTCGAAGAAAAAAAAGAAATTTTATAAAAAGAAAGGAAGAATCATTAAAAATTTAACTAGAAGTATATTTAAAATCTTAAATGAAGATTCTACAAAATCATATAATTACAAACAAATAGCTGCTAAAATTGGTATTACAGATACCGATGGAAAAACGCAAATATTAAAGAAGTTAGCTGAACTTACTGCTACAAAAAAGATTAAAGAAATTGATAGAGGAAAATATCAAATTAACATAGAAAGAAAGTATAGCATTGGTACCTTAGATGTGACATCTAATGGAAATGCTTATTTTATTTCTGACGAGTTTGAAGAAGATATTTTTGTACCCTCTATTAATTTAAATAAAGGTTTGCATAGAGATACGGTTAAAGTTTATACATATAACAAGCGTGGAAGTAGAAAATTAGAAGCCGATGTTGTAGAAGTGATAGAAAGAGCAAAAACAGAATTTGTTGGTGTTTTACAACTCAATAAAAATTTTGGTTTCGTAATTCCAGATAACAACAAAATGTATGCTGATATTTTTATTGCAAAAAATAAAATTAAAGATGCAGAAGACGGAGATAAAGTGGTTGCAACCATAACAGATTGGCCTTCAAATTCTAAAAATCCTTTTGGAAAAATAACCAATGTTTTAGGAAAACCAGGAGATCATAATACAGAGATTCATTCTATTTTATTAGAGTATGGTTTGCCTTATGAATTTCCAAGTGAAGTAGAAGAAGAAGCTCAAAATTTACCGATAGAAATTACCAAAGAAGAAATTGCTAAACGTAGAGATATGCGAGGCGATTTAACCTTTACCATCGATCCAAAAGATGCGAAAGATTTTGATGATGCATTGTCTTTTACAAAGCTAGAAAATGGAAATTATGAAATAGGAATTCACATTGCAGATGTATCTCATTATTTACAAGAAAAAACAATATTAGACGATGAAGCTTATGAAAGAGCAACTTCTGTTTATTTAGTAGATAGAGTAGTGCCAATGCTTCCAGAAATGTTATCAAATGGTGTTTGTTCTTTGCGTCCTAATGAAGAAAAACTAACCTTTTCTGCTGTTTTTGAAATGAATGAAAAAGCACAAGTTGTAAATCAATGGTTTGGAAGAACTGTTACCTATTCTGATCAACGTTTTGCTTATGAAGAAGCACAATCAATTATAGAAAATTGTCAATTATCAGAAATTAAAAGTTATACAATGCCAAAAACTATTTCTATTATTGATAAAGAGTATGAAGTTTCTAAAGAAATAGTTGAAGCAACTTTAAAATTGGATGAATTGGCAAAAAAAATGCGTAAAAAACGTATGAAATCTGGTGCCATTTCTTTTGATAGAGTAGAAGTGAAGTTTCATTTAGATGATAATGCAAATCCTTTAGGTGTATTTTTTAAAGAATCTAAAGATGCTAATAAATTAATAGAAGAATTTATGTTATTAGCAAATAGAAAAGTTGCCGAATTTATTGGTAGAGAAAAGGGAAAACCTAGTAATAAAACATTTGTTTATAGAACGCATGATGAACCTGATGTTGATAAATTAGCAGCTTTACAAGGTATTGTTAGTAAGTTTGGATACTCAATAAATACAGAAACCAAAGCATCTACTTCAGAATCTTTAAACAAATTATTGGCAGATGTTCATGGTAAAGCAGAATCTAATATGGTAGAAACCTTAGCCATTCGTTCTATGAGTAAAGCAGAATATACTACTCAAAATATTGGACATTATGGGTTAGCTTTTGATTATTATAGTCATTTTACATCACCTATTAGACGTTATCCTGATGTAATGACACATCGATTACTACAGCATTATTTAGATGGTGGAAAAACGCCAAAAGCAGAGATTTATGAAGAAAAATGTAAACATGCTTCTCAAATGGAAGAATTGGCAGCAAAAGCAGAACGTTCTTCAATTAAATACATGCAAATTAAATACATGCAAGATCATCAAGATAAAGCGTTTGATGGTGTTATTTCTGGAGTAACAGAATGGGGAATTTATGTAGAAATTAAAGAAAATAAATGTGAAGGAATGGTGCGTATTAGAGATATAAAGAACGATTATTATATTTTTGATGAGCAACAATATGCTATTATTGGACAAGCAACAAAACATATGTACCAATTAGGAGATGAAGTAGTAGTGAAGGTAAAACATACAGATTTAGAGCGTAAACATTTAGATTTTACTTTAATTGAAGATTAAATGTAAATTGTCACAATAAAAAAAAGAAAAAGTCTTTATACTTGTATAAAGGATTACAAACCCTAAAAAAGACAAATGAAAAATTATATAGTAGGAATTTTATTTTTACTTTCAATTTCAACGGTAGGTCAGACTACAATTACTAAAACACTAGGAGATTATACTACACTAAAAGTATATAATGGCATTGATGTTAAATTAGTAAAGTCAGACAAGCAAGAGATGATTATTACTGGTGAAAAATCAGAAAAAGTAAAAGTTAAAAATTCAAATAATACCCTAAAAATATCTTTACGTTTTCCAGAAACGTTGGCAAACGGAAAGGTAAAAATAACTTTATATTATTCTAAAAATATCCAAACAATCGATGTAAATGAAGGTGCAATGGTAACTGCGAAAGATTTTAATCAATCACAATTAGAAGTTAAAGCACAAGAAGGCGCATTGATTAATATGGTAGTTATTACAAAGCATTTAACGGTTAAATCTGTTTCTGGTGGTGTTATTAAATTAACAGGTACAACTAAAAACCAGAATGTAGAAGTTACAGATTCTGGTGTATACCATGCTTACAATTTAAAAGCTTCTGATTCTTCTGTAATTAGAGCTGCTATTGGAGGAAAAGCAGAAGTAAATGTAGGAGAAACTTTAGATGCTAAAATTAGATTTGGAGGTACTATTTTTTATAAAGGAAAACCAGAAGTTTTAAAAACAAAAAAAGTTTTAGGAGGAACCATAGAAGCTAAGAATTAATAAAAAGCTTTTTGTATCTTTGTCTCAAAATTAGAAATAATGAATTTACAGAATATGATTTTAATGATTGGAATGCCACAAGTTATTGTAATAATTGTAGTGGTTTTATTACTATTTGGTGGTAGAAAAATTCCAGAATTAATGAAAGGTTTAGGTAGCGGAATAAAAGAATTTAAAAACGCTGCTAAAGAAGAAGAAAAAGATAAAATAGACGAGAAAAACTAGTCAGTTTATATATAATAAAAAATCCGAAGGAATTTTCCTTCGGATTTTATTTTTATAAAAGTTTGGTGTTAGAACTTTACTGCAGTTCCAGAAGCAGTAACCATTAACATTCCGCCAGAAGCTCCAACAGTTTCATAATCTAAATCTACACCAATTACAGCATCTGCACCCATTCTTAATGCTTGATCTTGCATTTCTCTTAATGCAGTATCTTTTGCTTCTCTTAAAACACGTTCATAAGAGCCAGACCTTCCTCCAACAATATCTCTAATTCCGGCAAAAATATCTTTAAACAAGTTGGCTCCAATAATGGTTTCTCCAGTTACAATACCTAAATATTGTTTTATTTCGTGTGTTTCTAGTGTATTTGTAGTAGTTACTATCATAATTTATTCTTCTTTTTTCTTAGTTTTTGGGTTATTAGAAGCTTGTTCTATTTTATTAGCTGCAACTAGGCTAGTTACCATATCATTTAACATATTACTTGCAGCATTTGGATTGTTAGGTAATAAAATTAAATTACTATTAGTATCAGCTCCAATAGATTGTAAAGTATCGTAATGTTGTGTAATTACAATTAATGCTGATGCTTCTTGAGAATTGATTCCCGCTTTATTTAATACATCTACAGATTCTTCCAAACCGCGCGCAATTTCTCTACGTTGATCTGCAATACCTTTACCTTGTAAACGTTTACTTTCTGCTTCTGCTTTGGCACGTTCTACAATTAAAATACGTTGCGCATCTCCTTCGTATTGTGCAGCTACTTTTTCTCTTTCAGAAGCATTAATTCTATTCATAGCTTCTTTTACTTGTGCATCGGGATCAATATCTGTAACTAGAGTTTTAATAATGTCATATCCATAATTTAACATGGCATCATTTAACTCTGTTTTTACAGCAATTGCAATGTCATCTTTTTTAACAAAAACATCGTCTAATTTCATTTTTGGTACTTCTGCACGTACTACATCAAATACATATGAAGTGATTTGATCATGAGGATAATCTAACTTATAAAAAGCATCATATACTTTGTCTTTAATTACTTTAAATTGAACAGAGACTTTTAATTTTACAAATACATCATCTAGAGTTTTGGTTTCTACGATAACGTCTAATTGTTGAATTTTTAAACTTAATTTACCCGAAATTCTATCAATAATTGGAATTTTTAGTTGTAAACCAGAATGACGAATGCTTTGGAATTTTCCAAATCGTTCAATAATAGCAGATGTTTGTTGTTTAACAGTAAAGAAAGAAGCAAGAATTAATAATACTCCTACAACGGTAATGATAATATAAGTTGGTTCCATAATTTATTTTTTTTGAAAGATACAAAGAATGAGATCTAATTACAAGACGCAATTTTATAGAAATGTTACAGTTATGTGCGTTTACTTCTTTATAAATGTTGTTTTCTAAAACTTGTAGGAGTAGTTTTTGTACTCTTCTTAAAAGCTGTATAAAATGCTGCTTTGCTATTAAAACCAACATCTATAGCAATTGCAAAAATAGTATCTGGTTTTTCTTGTAAAAGTTTCTTTTTTGCTTCTTCTATTCTAAAGGTATTGATATAATCTGGAAAGCTTTTTTGAGTATTTTCATTAATAGCTTGAGAAATGTATGGAATGGATTTGTTTAGATTTTCTGAAAGAGTATTTAATTTTAACTCGGCATCTAAAAACAACTTTTGTCCTTGAACCAATTCGTCAATTTCTTTAAATAGTTGAGAAGAGTCTACCAGAGAAGAGTTTTTATACTTTTCTTTTAAAACAGATCCTAAATCTTCATATTTTCCTGTAAAAGCAAACACCGGAAAATACATAATAGAGTAGGTGAGTACAATAAAAAATATGGTATGTAAAATAGGTTCAATCTTTATCAAAATGCTTAAAAAATCAAAATTATAAAAAGCAATAATGATGTTTATTAGCATAAGAGAAATAATCACAATATTGATAATTATTACTAAAAATCCCCATCGATAATACATTTCTTTTTGTTTATCAAGTACAAGAATTAAAGGAGTATTTTTAAATATATTTAAAGCTTTAATCATAAAAAATAGATTAAAGGCACACGCAATAATATGGTCTATTTCTGCAATTTGAACTACTCTAGAACCTCTCGCTTTCATAAAATATTCCATTCCTCCCATTAATTCTACTTTGTTTTTAAAGAAGAGAAAGAGTAGTATTCTAATAAAAGTATATATAGAAAGGATAATAGCATAAATTTTTATGTTACTAAACGCATTTACTATAGTACTTACAAAATAGCACAAGAAGAAACCAATGAAATGAAAAGAGATATAACCTAAAAACATGATTGGTAAATAACCTTCATTTTTTGTTATTGAAAAGTAAGCTTCAAAAGACATAATTGCATAAATAAAAACGATGGTTGCTAAGCTTCTTTTAGCCGTATTATTTTTACCAAGATTATTTTTACTAAATAGAATAAAGAATAGCAGAAAGCTTCCTAAAATAATATTGATAACAGGAAAAGTATGTACTATGGTCATTGACTAATTTATAATAGTTTACAATTCAATAATGTTGTATAAGATAAAATACTATTTGAATTGTGCTAATTATCTACAAAAATTAATTATTAATGAAGCTTATTTTTCTTGTTTGGTTTTATAAATCGAGACGCTTATCAATAAAAATTAAAATAGTTTTGCCCCAAATTACAATCCCCCTAAGTAATTTATCATAACGAGAAGGTTGTTTATTAGAAACAACCTTCTTAATTTTTTTAGTATATTTAAGTACTTGTCTTACATGTTTTTATGTGTTTGGATATCCTCTATTATTAGAATAAAAATTAAAAACAGATGAAAAAACTACTATTTATTTTAGTTCTTTTTAATTCCTTTTTATTGGTTTCTCAAGAAAAGAAAACATACAACATCGGAATTTTATTAGATCATAAAACTTTAGAGCTTGAACCCATTCTTTTAAAGTTAGAAAAGCAAGTTAAAGCAGTTGTTGGAGAAGATGCTACTATCGTTTTTTCTAGAAAAAGAATAGTATCTAATAATTTTAACTTAGCAAAAGCAAGAGCTAATTATCAAGAAATGTTATCGAATGATACAGATATTATTTTAGCTTTTGGAAGTATTAATAATACAATTATTAATCAACAGAAATCGTATAAAAAACCTACCATTTTATTTGGAGCTGTAAACAAAAATTTAAATACGATTGATATTCGTAAAAAAACATCAGGAGTTCACAATTTTACATATTTAATTGATCAAAAATCGTATACAGAAGATTTAAAAAAATTACATGAACTTACTAGTTTTACTAAGGTTGGTATTCTTGTTGACAAACAATTGATCGATATTTTACCAATAGAGAAAACTTTTGACAAGGTTCTAGATTCATTAAAAGCAAAACATGTAATTATTCCTTTTCAATCTGTTGCTGATATTACATCTAATCTAAACGGAATCGATGCTGTGTATTTGGCTGGAGGCTTTTTCTTAACAACTGCTGAAGTTACCGAATTAGCTGGTGTTCTAATAAATAAAAAAATACCTTCTTTTACTATTAATGGTCCAGATCAGGTTAAAAATGGATTGATGGCAACTTATCAATCTGATGAGAACTTAGAACAAATTTTACGTAGAATTGCTTTAAGTATTGAAAGTTATATCAATGGTACACCTTTATCAGAATTACCTGTGTTAATTGAGTATAATTCGCGTTTAACATTAAATTATAACACAGCAGAGCTTATTGATGTACCTATTAAGTATAGTTTAATTTCTGAGACAGATTTTGTTGGAGAATATACCAATTCATTATCAAAAAAAACATACAATCTTATAGGATTGATTAATGATGTTTTAGCAAAGAATCTTTCATTACAATCAAACAAAAAAGATATTGAAAACAGCAATCAAAAATTAAAATCAGCAAAAAGTAATTACTTACCAAGCTTAACAGCTAGTACTACAGCTACTTATTTAGATCCTAAATTAGCAGCATTAAGTAATGGGCAAAATCCAGAATATAGTACTGCTGGGAATTTAAGTTTGCAACAAACTATTTTTTCTGCAGGAGCAAATACCAATATAGCTGTACAAAAAGATTTGTTAAAAGCACAAAAAGAAAGCTATAATGCAGAGGAGTTAAATACCATTTTTTCTGCTTCTAATGCATACTTTAATATTTTAATACTAAAGGCCAATGCAGAAATTCAAATGAGAAATTTAGCACTGACAAAAAAGAACTTAGAAATTGCAAATCAGAACTTTAAAGCAGGTCAGCAAGGAAAAACAGATGTATTAAGATTTCGAAGTCAAAAGGCTCAAAATACCCAAGCAATGGTAGAAGCTGCTAATCAATTAGAACAAGGGTATATTGCATTAAATCAGTTGTTAAATAATCCTATAGATTATGAGATTGAAGTAGAAAATGTAGAGTTAGACAAAGGTATTTTTAAAGAATACAATTATGATATTATGCTTCAAATTTTAGATGATCCAAAACAAAGAGAGCCATTTATTAAATTTTTAACGCAAGAAGCCAAGCAAAATGCACCAGAATTAAAGTCGCTTACTTACAATTTAAAAGCTACAAATAGAAATATAAAACTTAATAGTTCTGGAAGGTTTTTACCTACTATTGCTTTACAAGGACAATACAATAGGAACTTCTCTAGAAGAGGAGCAGGAAGTACATATCCTACTGGGTTTCCAATTCCGCCTCAAGGAAATTACAATGCTGCATTAAGTGTTTCTATTCCTATTTTTAATCAAAATAAAAACAATATAGATAGGCAAACAGCTATCATTCAAAAAGAGCAATTAGAAATTAACAAGAGAAATACTTCATTATCTATCGAAGCAAATATTAGAAATGGAGTGTTGAGTTTGATTAATCAAGTTTCTAATATAGAATTATCTAAGATATCAGAAAAAACTGCTGCAGAGAGCTTAGAATTGACGCAAACGGCTTATGCAAACGGATCTGTAAATATTGTTCAGCTAATTGATGCTCAAAACAATTATTTAAATGCACAATTAGCAAAAGTAAATGCAACCTATAATTACCTAATTAACTCTTTACAATTAGAACGCTATTTAGGGCATTATTTCTTACTAAAAACTGATGCAGAAAACAATCAATTTCGTCAACGATTTTTAGCGTATTTAAAAATAAAATAACAATTACAAACCAAAACAAGGAAAGATGAAAAATAGAATTAACATAGTGATATTAGCTATAATAACAGTGTTTGTTTCTTGTAGTGAAAAAATAAAAAAAGAAGAAAAATTTGTAAGACCTGTTAAGTATCAAAAAGTGGGGTTTTTAGGCGGTGAAAAGAAAAGAACTTTTAGCGGAACTGCAAAAACAGATAAAATTATTGATTTAAGTTTTAGAAACTCAGGAATTATTACATTGTTTCATATCAAACTTGGGCAAAAAGTTACCAAAGGAGAATTGTTAGCAACCTTAGATAATGTAAACTCTCGTTTGTCTTATGAACAATCATTAACACAACAAAATAGTGCAGCTTCTCAAATGAATACTGCCAAACTAAATTTAAATAGAGTACGTTCTTTGTATGAAAAAGGAAGTGCTTCTTTAAGTGATTTTGAAGCCGCTAAGAATAGTTATAAAACAGCACAAGAAAGTTATGAATCTGCTAAAAGAGGAGTTGCTTTACAGTTAGAACAAATAAAATTTGGTTATATCTACGCTCCAGAATCTGGTGTTATTGCAGCTGTTCATTCAGAAATTGATGAGAATGTTACTCCAGGGCAAAAGATTGCAACACTAAATGCTGGAACAGCTATGGAAATTTCTTTAGGACTTCCAGAAAGTGTGATAAACGGTGTACAATCAAACATGAATGTAGAGGTAAATTTTACTTCGATTCCAAATAAATCTTTTTCTGCAAAAGTAACTGAAGTTGCTCCAGCAGTTGATGCCAATACAGCAACTTATCCTGTTAGATTAATTATTTCCAACCCTTCAGATGAAATAAAAAGTGGTATGGCTGCAAATGTTACGTTTGATTTTGGAGATCGTACAGTAAATAGAAAACAATTGGTTGTTCCTACACATGCCGTTGGAGAAGATAGTAATGGTAGGTTTGTTTTTATCATTGAAAACAAAGACAATATCACTAAAGTAAAAAAACAAAAGGTTGTAATAGGTAATCTTACAGTTGATGGTTTTGAAATAAAATCGGGTTTGTCTTATGGACAAAAAATAGCTACCGCAGGATTGCAAACTTTGTTGGATGGACAAGAAGTTAAATTACAATAACTCTTAAAAACGTAACACGATGAATTTAGCTAAGTTTTCTATCGAAAAAAATAGGATTACATTAATGATCCTTTCTACCATAATCATTTTAGGTTTGGCAATGTATTCTGGTTTATCTAGAGATAGTATGCCTCCTTTTACAATTAGAGTAGCTTCTATTGTTTCCTCTTTTCCAGGAGCAAGCCCAGAACATGTAGAACAATTGGTTACTGATAAAGTTGAAAAACTAGCACAAGAGCTTCCAGAATTAAAAGAGGTAAATAGTACTTCTAGAACAGGATTATCTGTAGTTACTGTGACATTAAAAGATGAAGTCCCAGCTTCTAAAATGCAAGCAGTTTGGGATCGTTTAAGAAGAAAAATAAATGGATTACAAGGATTGCCACAAGGAGTTCAACCAGATTTACAAGACGACGGAATAGGAGATGTTTATGGAATTGTAGTTGGATTAACATCTGATGGATATTCTTATGCAGAAATGAAAGAATATGCAGATGATATCAAAGATGATTTAATTCGAATTCCAGATGCTGCAAAAGTAACTTTAGGTGGAATTCAAGAAGAACGAATTTTTGTAGAATTTGACAATACCAGATTGAAAGAATACGGTCTTTCAGCTTCTAAATTACAGCAAACAATTTCTATTACTAATATTTTAAATACAGGAGGTCAAATTAATGTTGGAGATGAACGTATAATTTTAGAACCAACAGGTAATTTTAATTCTATTGATGATATTAAAAACATGCTAATTGCTGTTGGAAATGCAAACAATACTCAACAAGTAAAACTAGGAGATATTACTAGTATTAGAAAAGGATATATAGATCCTTCTAATCAAAAAGTAAGATTGAATGGAAAAGATGCTGTATCGCTTCATATCAACCTAAAAAAGAATGCCAATGTTATTAAATTAGGAGAAGAAGTGAATAAAGTAGTATTAAATTGGAAGAAAAAATTACCCGTTGGTTTAGAGCTAACAAGGGTTTCTTCCTTAGATACATACATTGATAATAAAGTTCAAAATTTTATTAGCAACCTACTACAATCTATCGGAATTGTTTTAGCAGTAATGCTCTTTTTCCTAGGAATAAGAACAGGTTTAGTCATTGCAAGTTTAATTCCAATTGTAACTATCATGACATTGATGATTATGGGAATTATGAATATTGGTTTAAACCAAGTAACCCTAGCAGCATTAATTATGGCTTTAGGTATGTTAGTAGATAATGCTATTGTTGTTGCAGAAACCATTATGGTAAAAATGGAACAAGGAATTGCAGCTAAAAGAGCAGCTATAGAAGCTTGTACAGAATTATTAATGCCATTGTTAATTTCTACATTAACAACATCTGCAGCTTTTTTAGCTTTCTTTTTATCTCCAACAACCATGGGAGATATTGTAGGGCCAATTTTTGTAGTAATTACTATTGCATTATTATCTTCTTGGATTATTGCCTTAACAGTAATTACCTTGTTTTGTTATTTATTCTTAAAAGTGACTCCAAAAGGCGAAAAAAGTGAAAGTTTAATTGATCGTATCATCAACCAATTAAAAAACTATTATAAAGACATAATTCTAGTTGCTCTTAGACATAAATGGAAGGTTATTGGAGGTATATTTATTAGTTTTATTATCTCTTTGTTTGGTTTTGGATATGTTCAATTTTTATTTTTTCCAGATAGCGATCGTAATATGATTACGATTGATATTAATCTACCTTCAGGAACTAAAATTGAAAGAACTACAGAAGTTGTAAAAAGTTTAGAATCTTTTATGACAGATTCCTTACAAACCAATGCTACTCGTACTTTGGGAATTGTAGATTGGTCTTCTTACATTGGTCAAGGGCCAGAATCTTATGATTTAGGGTACTCTCAAGACGAAGCAAATTCTAGTTATGCACATATTTTAGTTAATACCACGTCTTTTAATGAAAATAAAGAGATGATTGCTAAACTAGACAAGTTTACGTTTAATCATTTTCCAAATGCTGATATAAAAGTGAGTGCATTAGGAGCTGGAGGAGGAGGAACTCCTATAGAAATTAAAGTGTCTGGAAATAATCCAGATGAATTGGCTAAAATTTCTGAAAGTGTAAAAATGCAATTATCTCAAATATCAGGAACTAAAAACATTAAAGATGATTGGGGTCCAAAAAGTAAAAAGTTTTTAATAAAAATAGATCAGAATAGGGCACAAACTGCTGGTGTAAGTAGTCAAGATATTGCTACATCTTTACAAACTGTTTTAGATGGTTTTAAAACAGGTGAATATAGAGAAGAAGACAAATCAATTCCTATTTTAATGAGAAGTGAAGCCAGTCAACAACAAACTTTAGCTTCTATAGAAACCTTAAATATTTATGCCCAAAATTCGGGAAGAAGCGTTCCTTTATTGCAGGTTGCATCTATTATTCCGCAATGGCAGTATTCTAAAATTAAAAGAAAAGACTTACGTAGAACGATTAATATTTCTAGTAAGCTAAGAGAAGGAGGGAACGCCTCTTCTATTATAGAAACAATTACACCTTGGCTTAACGAACAAGCAAAAAATTGGCCAGAAGGTTATGTATATGAGTTTGGTGGTGATGCCAAACAATCTGCAGAAAGTATGGGCTCTGTAATTGGATATTTACCTATTTCTGCTTTTATTATTGTTCTGTTATTAATTATTCAATTCAATTCTTTTAGAAAAATGTTTATGGTTGTTTTAACCATTCCTTTAGGAATCATTGGAGTAGTTATTGGCTTGTTAGTTTTTCAAGAACCTTTTGGTTTTATGCCTTTTTTAGGAGTGATATCTTTAGCCGGAATTGTTATTAACAATGCCATTGTTTTAATTGACAGAATGGAAATAGAACAAAAAGATTTAGGAAGAACAGAACACGATGCAGTTATTGCTGCTTGTTTACAACGTTTTAGACCTATTTTATTAGCTACATTTACTACAGTTTTAGGTTTAATTCCGTTGTATTTAAGTGGTGGAGAAATGTGGGAAGGAATGGCTGTAAGTATTATGGTTGGTTTATTATTTGGAACGATAATTACCTTAATTTTTATACCTTCGTTGTATAGTGCATTATTCAAAGTTCACTATAAAAATTATCAATTTAATCCTAAAATTTTAGAAGAGTAATTATGATTCAGAAAATGTACGGTTATCGGTTTGAGCTGTTCTTTTTTAGTTTATTAGCCATATTATTTGGATCCTTATTATTTCCAGTAGATTTCTTTCAGGAAAAATTAATGCCAGTACTTTTTTTAATCAATATTATAGCTGGAATCGTACTTATTTCTAAAAAAAAGAAACTGTTTTGGATCTTTATTTTTTTGTTTGTTGGCTTATCTATTGTTTTAGGAGTTAGCATTTTACAAAGCAAAGAAATCAATTCGTACATATTTACTAGACTTGGATTTTACTTTTTATTTTATGTAATTGTTACTGTAGAAATTATTAAACAAGTTTGGAATGCTAGTAATGTAAATAAAAATGTAATTATTGGGCTAATGAGCGGGTATATTGCGCTTGGGTTATTGGCTTTTTTCTTATTTGTTACTATAGAATTGTATGCACCAAATTCTTTTGGAGGTATTTTACTAGACAGCTCTTCTTTTGATGCAAAAGTAGATTCATTGCTCTATTACGCTTATATAACGCTTTTAACCATAGGATATGGAGAAATTATACCCGTAACA
Organism: uncultured Polaribacter sp.; assembly: GCA_947497755.1. Lineage (GTDB taxonomy): Bacteria > Bacteroidota > Bacteroidia > Flavobacteriales > Flavobacteriaceae > Polaribacter. The sequence continues at coordinate 102,818 of CANMHT010000005.1, forward strand.
CCCATTGCTCAAAAAGCTTCTATTTTAGCGGGTTTAATGGGGCAGTTTTATATAGTAATTATTACTGCTGTTGTGGTAGAAAAATATATTAAACATTCTTCTAAAAAATAAAAGAGAGCTATTTAGCTCTCTTTTATTTTTATAAAGTATCTATTGCTTTTTGTATTCTAGCAAGTGTTTCTTCTTTGCCAATTTGAATCATAATTTCAAACAAATCTGGTCCAGCTAATTTACCAACCAAACTTAAACGTAAAGGTTGCATTACTTTACCAAAACCAATTTCTTTAGAAGTTATCCAAGCTTTAATTTCTGTTTGAGCATTTTCTATAGTAAATGTTTCAATAGTAGAAATGATACCGGTTAATTCCTGCATTAAATCAGCAGTTGTTTCTTTCCATTGTTTTTTTACTGCTTTTGCATCAAAGCTTGTTGGAGCTTGAAAAAAGAAATCAGATAAGTCCCAAAAATCAGCAACAAAAATAGCGCGTTCTTTAATTAATGCAACTACTGTTTCTACAAAATTAATATCTGCATTTATACCTTTTTCAGTTAGGATTGGTATAAATAATTGCGTTAATTCTGCATTTGATTTTGTTTGTAAATATTGTTGGTTAAACCACTTTGTTTTATCAGGACTAAATTTAGCACCAGATTTACTAACTCTACTTAAATCAAAAACCTTTGTTAGTTCTTGTAAAGAGAAAATTTCTTGTTCAGTTCCTGGATTCCATCCTAACAATGTTAACATGTTTATAAAAGCATCAGCAAAATACCCATCTTCTTTATATCCACGTGAAACATCACCTGTTTTATCATTGGTATATTCTAATGGAAAAACAGGGAAACCTAATTTATCACCATCACGTTTGCTTAACTTTCCTTTACCAACAGGTTTTAATATTAATGGTAAATGTGCAAATTTTGGAGCACTCCAATCAAAAGCTTTGTATAATAAAACGTGTAATGGTAAAGACGGTAACCATTCTTCTCCACGAATTACATGAGAAATTTCCATTAAGTGATCATCAACAATATTTGCTAAGTGATAGGTAGGCATTCCGTCTGATTTAAACAATACTTTATCATCTAATGTATTGGTATCAATTTTAATTGTTCCACGTATTTCATCTTCTAAGATTAAAGTTTCATTTTGTGGAGTTTTAAAACGAATCACATACTTTTCTCCTGCATTCATTTTTGCAGTTACTTCTTCGTTACTTAAAGCTAAAGAGTTGTTTAGTTTTTGTCTATTATGCCAATTGTAAATAAAAGTTTTACCATTTTCTTCATGGTTTTTTCTATGTGCATCTAATTCTTCAGCAGTATCAAAAGCATAATATGCCCAACCAGAATTAATAAGCTGATCTGCGTATTGCTTGTATATTTCTTTTCTTTCTGATTGACGATAAGGACCAAATTTTTCATTCTTTCCTGGACCTTCATCAAAAGGAATATTACACCAATCTAACGAATTGATGATGTATTCTTCTGCATTGGCAACATAACGAGTTTGATCTGTATCTTCTATACGAAGCACAAAAGTTCCGCCATGTTTTTTAGCAAATAAATAATTAAATAAAGCGGTTCTTACACCACCGATATGCAAAGGCCCTGTAGGACTTGGAGCAAAACGTACTCTTACGTTAGTATTCATTGTAATATTTTTTTGAAAGTGCAAAGATACCTTTTATTAGATGAGATAAGAAATAAGAGTTGAGAAAAAAAGACTAGCACAATTCTGTATTTTTGTAAATCAAAAACAAAGAAAATTTACTTATTTAACAGATAATTAAATGGGCTTTCTTTTAAAAAACACTAGTTTTATTGGTTAGAATATGCAATCGTACCATCACATAGAAGAAAAACTACATCAATTTGTTCGTAAGTTTTATATCAATGAATTGATTAAAGGCGCAATACTTTTTGTGTCTTTAGGATGTTTGTACTTCTTTTTTACATTGTTTATTGAACATTTTTTATGGTTAGAGCCAACAGCAAGAACCCTGCTTTTTTGGTTGTTTATTACAGTAGAATTGTATTTACTTTTCCGATTTATCCTTACACCAATTTTTAAAATTATTGGAATCAAAAAAGGAATTAGTTTTACAGAATCTTCTAAGATTATTGGAAATCATTTTCCGAAAGTAGGAGACAAGCTAATTAATGTTTTACAACTAAAAGAATCTGGCAATCAATCAGATTTATTATTAGCTAGTATTGAGCAAAAATCAAAAGAACTCCAACCTATTCCTTTTGCAAAAGCGATTAATTTTAAAACCAATACAAAATACTTAAAATACACGGCTATTCCTATTGTAATTTGGTTGTTAGTAATGTTTACAGGGAACATAAATATTTTTAATACTTCTTTTAAAAGAGTATTAAATCATAGAACAGCTTATGTACCTCCAGCACCTTTTAGCTTTGTGTTACTTACTGATGAATTAAAGGTTATTCAAGGAAAACCGTTTACAATACAATTAAAAACTCAAGGCGAAGTACAGCCTTCAGATGTTTTAATTTATTACAACAATCAAAGTTATTATTTACAAAATAGAGAAGGAGTTTTTAGTTATACTTTCACAGAGACTAGCACTCCGATAGAATTTTATGTAGGCTCAAATGATGTTATTTCTAAAAACTACGAATTAGAAATTATCAAAACACCTACAATTCAAGAAATTTCTTTGGATTTAAGATATCCAAAATATATAAACAAAAAGAATGAAGTTGTTAGTAACACAGGTACACTTTTAATTCCTGAAGGAACTAAAATTGATTGGAATGTTAGAACTAATCAAACAGCCAAAGTACGTTTTTATGAAAATGATTTACCAAAAGATTTTACCAAATTAGAAGCCAATCTTTTTCAGTTTCAAAAGACAATAAAAAATGCATTTGATTATCAGATTTCTACATCGAATAATCAATTAAATGATTATGAAAAATTGTTTTTTAAGATTGATATCATTAAAGATGAATTTCCAGAAATAGAAGTATTATCAGACATTGATTCGTTGGCTAAAAATGAAGCTCAGTTTGCTGGGAAAATATCTGATGATTATGGGTTAACCAAATTAGAAATGGTGTATTATGATGCTTCTAATCCAGCAGAAATAAAGAAAAAGAAACTTGGTTTGGAAGGGAAAGAAAATCAAGATTTTTATGCTGTTTTTCCAGGAAATTTAGATTTAGAAAAAGGAATAGATTACGAAGTTTATTTTCAGGTATTTGATAACGATGCTGTAAACGGTAATAAGTTTAGCAAGAGTAAAAAGTTCAGTTTTAGAAATAAAACAGATAAAGAAATAGAAGAGGAAGCGGTTTGGGAACAAAAAAATCAGATTCAATCTATTGAAAAAACACTTCAGAATAAACAACATCAACAAAAGAAATTAGAAGAGATTCAACAAAATCTTCAGAATAAAAAACAAGTTAATTGGAATGATAAGAAGAAAATAGAAGAGTATATCAAACGCCAAGAGCAGTATAAAAAGATGATGCAACGTCAAACAGATAAGCTGCAAAAAAACATTAAAGACTTGCCTAAAGATTCAAAATCTATTCAACAAAAAAAGGAAGATTTAAAAAAGAGAATAGAAGAATTAAAAAAATTAGAAAAAGAACAAAAGCTTTTGGATGAATTAAAAAAGCTAGCTCAAAAATTAAATAAAGATGATTTATTAAAAAAAGTAAAAAAACTAACAGAACAAAACAAGCAACAAGAACGTAGTTTAGAACGTGTGTTAGAATTGACAAAACGTTTTTATGTAGAACAGAAAACCATGCAGATTGCAAATAAGTTAGATGAGCTATCTAAAAAACAACAAAAATTTAGCAAGCAAGAATCTACTGATTTAGAGCAACAAAAAGAAATTAAAAAAGAATTTAATCAATTACAAAAAGATCTTCAAGAACTTCAAAAAGATAACAAAGCGTTAAAAGAACCAATGCAAATTCCTGCTATGGAAGAAGAGCAAGAAGAGGTTGAAAAGGAATTGAAGAATTCTGAACAAAATCACCAACAAGAACAACGAAACAATCAGAAGAAGAATCAGCAAAAGGCAGCTCAAAAAATGCAAGAAATGAGTCAGAAAATGCAACAATCAATGGATGCAATGAATGGCGATATGAAGGAAGCAAATGAAAAATCGCTTCGAATCATTTTAGAAAATCTTTTGAACTATTCTTTTAAGCAAGAAAACTTGATGGATAAGTTTGCTAAGATTGATGTTTCTCATCCAGATTTTGGAAAAGAAATTAAGAATCAGAATACATTAAAAACCTATTTTGAACATATAGATGATAGTTTGTATGTATTGTCTATGCGCTTGCCAACCATTTCTGTTAAAATTCAAAAAGACCTAACAGATACGCATTATAATATTGATCAATCTTTGGAGAATTTTGCAGAAAGTAGATTTAGAAACGGACTTTCTAATCAGCAATATGTATTAACTGCTGTAAATAATTTAGCAGATTTTTTAAGCGATATTTTAGACAATATGCAACAACCAAATATGTCTAAACCTGGAAAAGGAAAAAAAGGAGGGAAGTCTTTTAGTTTGCCAGATATTATAAAAAAGCAAGAAGATTTGGTTAAGAAAATGCAGCAAGGAAATAAAAAAGGAAAAGAACAAAAGGGCAAACAAAAAGGAGATTCTAAACAAGGCAAGTCTAAAGGTAATAGAAATAATAATGGTTTAGAAGGAGACTTGTATCGTATTTATCAAGAACAAACACAGTTAAGACAAGAATTAGAGCAAGCGTTAAAAGAAGCTAAGTCAACAGGTAATAAACAAGCACAAAAAGTATTAAAAAGTTTAGAGCAATTAGAAAATGAAATCTTAGAAAAAGGGTTTAATCCTAGTACAATTCAGAAGATGCAACAATTAAAATATAATCTTTTAAAACTTGACAAAGCTACTTTTAAGCAAGATAAAGACACAAAGAGAAAATCTACAACGAATCAGTTAAATTACCCTCCAAAAAACGGGAAATTATTTATTAAAAAACTGTTTTACAATCAAACAGAAATATTAAATAGACAATCACTACCTTTGCAAAAAATTTACAAGAAGAAAGTACAAGCGTATTTTAAGAATGTAAAAGAAGAAAAAAAGAATGATTGAGTTTAATTACGAAACAGATTTTACACTTATAGATGAAGAAAAAATTTCGAATTGGATTGAAGATACAATTCAAGAAGAAGGTTTTCGTTTAGGAGAAATCAATTATATTTTTTGTGATGATAAGTATTTACACAAATTAAATGTTGAGTTTTTAAACCATGATACATTAACTGATATCATTAGTTTTGATAATACTTTAGGAAAATTAGTTAGTGGAGATATTTTTATTTCTATTGAAAGAGTTAGAGAAAACGCCCCTATTTTTAATACTTCTTTTGAAAACGAATTACACCGTGTAATTATTCATGGTATCCTTCATTATGTTGGTTACGCTGACAAGACTGAAGCTGAAAAGGAACAAATGAGAAACAAAGAAGATTATTATTTAAATATAATAAATAATTGATAATCAGGTTATTATAATTTAATGTTTCACGTGAAACACATAATATGAGTTTATTTTCTACAACATATGACGTTATCGTTGTTGGTGGTGGTCACGCTGGTAGTGAAGCAGCAGCAGCAAGTGCAAACATGGGTGCTAAAACCTTATTGATTACAATGAGTTTGCAAAACATTGCTCAAATGAGCTGTAATCCTGCAATGGGTGGAATTGCAAAAGGACAGATTGTTAGAGAGATTGATGCTTTGGGTGGTTATAGTGCAATTGTAACTGATAAAACGGCTATTCAATTTAAAATGCTTAACAAATCGAAAGGACCTGCAATGTGGAGTCCAAGAGCTCAATCTGATCGTATGCGATTTGCAGAAGAGTGGAGAAGTATGTTAGAGCAAACAGATAATTTAGATTTTTATCAAGACTCTGTGAATGGTTTATTGTTTGATGGAGATAAAATTATTGGGGTAAAAACAGTTTTAGGATTAGAAATAAAATCTAAAACGGTTATTCTTACTGCTGGTACTTTTTTAAATGGTTTAATTCATATTGGAGAAAAAACTTTTGGTGGTGGAAGAGCAGGAGAAAGTGCTTCTACCGGTATTACAGAAGATTTAGTTGCAAAAGGGTTTGAATCTGGTAGGATGAAAACAGGAACTCCACCAAGAGTTGATGCTCGTTCTTTAGATTTTTCTAAAATGATTGAACAACCTGGTGATGATAATCCAGAGAAGTTTTCTTTTTCACCCGTAACAAAACCATTAACAAATCAGCGTTCTTGTTACTTGACATATACCAGTCCAGAAGTACATGATTTGTTAAGAGAAGGATTTGATAGATCACCAATGTTTAATGGTAGAATACAATCTACTGGGCCAAGATATTGTCCTTCGATTGAAGATAAAATTGATCGTTTTGCTTCTAAAGAAAGGCATCAAATGTTTATAGAGCCTGAAGGGTGGAATACAGTAGAAATTTATGTAAATGGTTTTTCAACTTCTTTGCCAGAAGATGTTCAAGATAAAGCGATACGTTCTGTAGCTGGTTTTGAAAATGTAAAGTTTTTAAGATATGGTTATGCAATAGAATACGATTATTTTCCGCCTACTCAATTAACCCATTCATTAGAAACTAAATTAATTGAGAATTTATTTTTTGCAGGTCAAATTAATGGAACTACAGGGTATGAAGAAGCCGCTTCTCAAGGGTTGATGGCAGGTGTAAACGCTGCATTAAAAACTCAAGGAAAAGAACCTTTTATACTAAAAAGAAGTGAGGCTTATATCGGTGTTTTAATCGATGATTTAATCACAAAAGGAACAGAAGAACCATACAGAATGTTTACTTCTAGAGCTGAATATAGAACATTATTGAGACAAGATAATGCAGACGTAAGATTAACACCAAAGTCTTATGCTATAGGATTAGCATCTAAAGATCGTATGGATCGAGTTCTTGAGAAGCAAGAAAAGACAGAATTGTTAATTCAATTCTTAAAAGATTTAAGTGTTAGAAAGGAGATTATAAATCCTATTTTAGAAGCTAAAGGTTTGGCGTTGGTGTCACAATCTATGAAGTTGTTTAAGATTGCTTCTAGGCCACAATTACAGTTCAATGATTTTATGGTAATTGACGCATTGAATTCATTTATAAAAGAGCATTCTATTGATTCTGAAATTATAGAACAAGTAGAAATATACTTGAAGTATTCTGGTTATATAGAAAAAGAAAAAAACAATGCAGATAAATTAAATCGCTTAGAAAATGTTTCTATCCCCCAAACTTTTGATTATTCAAAAGTAAAATCTCTTTCTTTTGAAGCGAGAGAAAAGTTAACAAAAATAAGACCAACTTCTATTTCACAAGCAAGTAGAATTAGCGGAGTTTCACCTAGTGATATTTCTGTTTTATTGGTTTATATGGGAAGATAAAAAACAAACGTTCCATGTGGAACAATTAAATTTTTTGCTACAAATGAAGAAAGAAAAAGAACTTTATAAAAATTTAGTTCCTTTGATGAGTTGTAAGGATTATACAGTTTCAAATGAATCATATGAACTGTTAATGAATCCAAAATACAATATGATGGTTACATTACCTGTACCATCAGATTTAGAAAATTATTACAAAAGCGAAGACTATATTTCGCACTCTAACTCTAACAAAAGTATTTTTGATAAGGTTTATCAAAATGTAAGAAAGTATACTTTGCAAAAGAAGTTGTCTTTGATAAATTCATTTCAAACAACAGAAAAAAAATTGCTAGATATTGGTTCTGGAACAGGTGATTTTTTATTTACATGTAAAAAAGATAATTGGAATGTTTTTGGTGTAGAACCGAGTAAAGAAGCAAGAGAGATTTCTTCTCATAAAAATATTGAAGTTGTTAGTAATTTGTCTTTTTTAGAAGAAGATCGTTTTGATGTAATTACTCTTTGGCATGTTTTAGAACATGTAGAAAACTTATTTGAATATATTGAAACTTTAAAAAAGAAATTAAAACCAAATGGTGTATTAATTATTGCTGTTCCAAATTTTAATAGTTACGATGCTAAATTTTATAAAGAGCATTGGGCTGCTTTTGATGTACCAAGACACCTTTGGCATTTTTCTCAAGAATCAATTAAAAAATTATTTGGAAATGTTTCTATGAAAGTAGAAAAAGTGTTGCCAATGAAATTTGATTCTTATTATGTTTCTATGTTAAGTGAAAAATACAAAAATGGAAAGCATCGATTTTTAAAAGCTTTTTATATTGGATTTCTATCTAATTTGAAAGCAAGATCAACTTCAGAGTATTCTTCACTCATTTACATCATCAAAAACTCTTAAAAAAGCTTTATTAATAGGTTTATTCAGTTTTTAAGGCTGTAAATAGGTGTTGTGTAGCGAAAAAAATAAAACACGCTTAAAACAGCTAATTTTAAACGTGTTTTTATAAATTATATTTATAGTTTGTAAATTAAACTATAAAAAATATTAATGATTGCTATTTACTTAATAAATAGACACCAAAAATGGTGGTAGCAAAGTATACAGCTAAAGTCATTGCTCCAGCATAATCTTTTGCAAGTCTTTGACCAATTAATAAAAAGATTAAAGTTAAAGCAGATAATTCTACTCCAATAAGCGCATATGTTTTTACTCCGTCATTTGCTAATTGATAAATTCCAAATAGCATACATAAGCTTGCTATAATTTCTACAATTAAAATGATTCCTAATAATAAAGGAACCATATTTTTTAAAGGTGAATTTGCAAAATGTCCTTTTATAAAAGAAAGATTACCATTCCAATCTGTAATTTTATCTATACCAGATTGTAAAAAGGTAACAATTAAAAAAAGTAAGATTAAAAGTTCTGTTGGGTAGTTTGTGATTATTTCCATAAATAAAAATGTTATTTATAGCAAAGCTACTAAAAAAAAGATGCGAGTTATAGTAAATAACTCACACCTTCTCAAATAACCAAACCAACTTATAATGTTGTGAATTTCTTTTATAAGCAATTATTTACCACACAATGTATCAAGTTCTTCTTGACTATTAATTACTACCGTATCACCATCTTTAATAATTGATAAAGGAAAAACATAGGTTGGTCTTACACCTTTGTCTAAACTTTTATGATACGCTTTTAAAGCATCTTCATCTGCAATTTCTTGAGTAGATCCATCACTTAAAGTCACCGAAATAGGGAATACAAACTCTGGTCTTTTACCTTTTTTAGGTTTTCTTACTAACTTTTCAAATTCTTCTTTAGAATTAACCACAATTGTTTGTCCATTCTTTTCTACAGAAATTGGATATACAAACTCTGGTTTCACACCATCATCTAAAGTATCTAAATAAGCCTTAAATTCATCTTTATCATTGATATCTAATGTACTTCCATCAGCTAAAACTACAGCTAAAGGGAATACTAAATGAGGTCTTCTACCTTTTGCAGGTTTACCCATTAAAGCTTTTAATTGATTAGCATCAGAAACTTCTATGGTAGATCCGTTTACAGTAACCGATAAAGGGAATACAAATACAGGTTTTACACCTTCATCTAAGCTATCTAAATAATCTCTTAAAGCATCTTTATCTGCAATTTCTTGAGTAGAACCATCTTCTAATTCAACAGAAATAGGGAAAACAAATTCAGGCTTTTTTCTTCCTTTGTTCTTTTTGATTAACTCTTTAAGTTGTTTCATGTCATTAATGGTTGTTACAACACCATCAATGGTAATATCAAACGGAAAATTGATACGCGGTTTTTTTGTTTTTGCCGCATAATCTTCCATGTCAAAATCGTTATTTAAGGTTGTAGTAGTAGCATTATTTGTTACTGCAGTTACAGGGTAATCAATAATCATTGAAGCCACCATATCTGTTATTTCTTCTTTGTTTAATGTTGCTTCTGCTTCTAGTAAATCTATTGTTTCTGTAGTAGAATCTTGACAAGAAACGATAGAACCAAGAATGATGGTTAAGGCAATTAATCTTTTTGTAAATACTTTCATGACTTTTTATTTTTTAATGTTCAGTAATAAAACAGCTACAAAAAAGAATACCCTACCAAAAAATGAAAAAAAATAAAAAAATCTGCTATTTTTGAGGAATAATAAGGGTTTCATGTCAGAAAAAAAATCAGTTTGTGAGTCTAAAGTGTTTGAAGAATTGTACACAGAACATTCACAATCCTTATATAATTTTGCTTTTTACAAATCAGGTAATGTTGCACAGTCAGAGGATTTAGTGCAAGAAGCATTTATTAAAATGTGGAATAATTGCGCTAAAATTATTTTTGATAAAGCAAAGTCTTTTCTCTTTACTGTAGTTAATAATTTATTTCTAAATCAGGTTGCACATCAAAAGGTAGTTTTAAAATATTCTTTAAAAAAAGGAAAAGAATCTACTAATGAGAGTCCGGAATTTTTAATGGAAGAAAAAGAATTTATGGACAAGCTTCAGCAAGCAATTGCAGACTTAAAAGAGGGGCAAAGAGAAGTCTTTTTATTAAATAGAATTGATAAAAAAACATACAAAGAAATTGCAGAAATGCTTTCTATATCTGTAAAAGCGGTAGAAAAAAGAATGCATTTAGCATTAAAACAATTAAGAGAAAAAGTAGGAAACGTATAAAAAAGTAGGGTATTTAGTTATTTAGCTGTTATACTAATAAAGAAACCAAAAAAATGAAGGACGAATATACAGATGAAACATTTTTATCTCGTTGGTTAAATAATGATTTAACTAATGAAGAGTTGATTTCTTTTCAAAAAACAAAAGAATATAAAGAGTATCAAAAAATAATTGAAGCAACACAAAATTTTGAAGCTCCAATATTTAATAAACAGGCTGTTTTAGAAAAAATCAATTCAAAAACCACAGATAAAAAAGTAAGAAAACTGATTCCGAATTGGATGTATGCAGCTGCAGCATCTATTGCTTTATTAATAAGTACAGTATATTATTTAACAGGAACAAGTAAAACATTTACAACTTCATTTGGTGAGCAAATGGCCTTAGTATTACCTGATGGATCTGAAGTATTGTTAAACTCTAAATCAACTTTGAGCTATAAGAAAAGTGATTGGTTTGATGGAAATAGAACTTTAGAATTACAAGGAGAAGGGTATTTTAAGGTAAAAAAAGGATCTAAATTTACTGTAGAATCAAACAATGGAAATGTAAGTGTTTTAGGAACTCAATTTAATGTAAAAACCAACCCTTCTTACTTTGAAGTTTTATGTTATGAAGGTAAAGTAGCTGTTGAAAACAAAGAAGAAAGAGCAATTTTAACCAAAGGATTATCTTTTAGAAAAATTGAAAATAAAGCTTCAGAAAAAGGGACATTCTTACAGACTAAACCTAATTGGTTAGACGGAGAAAGTAGCTTTAATAATACTCCATTAAAATATGTATTAAACGAAGTTGAAAAACAATATAATGTAACTATTTCTAAAAGTTCAATTGATTTAACTACTTTATATACAGGAACTTTTACAAATAAAAACTTACATTTAGCTTTAGAAACGATTTGTACTCCTTTATCAATTGATTTTACTGTAACTAACAATAAGGTAGTACTTTCTAAAAAATAAGAATGCTTAAAAAAATCATTTTTTCTTTTAGTTTTTGTCTTTTTGTGTTTACCAGTTTTTCCCAAAAGAATACACAAAAAGTAGCGCTAAAATCAATTTTAATTCAAATTGAAAAAGAATATAATGTAAAGTTTTCTTTTCATTCTGATTTGATAAAAGATAAGCTTTGTAGCCCTTTTAAAAAAGGAATAACTTTAGCAGAACATTTAAAGAAATTAAGCAAAGAAACCTTTTTAGACTTTAATAAAATAGATACCAGATATATTGTTATCAAAGAAAAAGAAATCCGTAAAAATCTTCATATTTGTGGGCAATTAATCAATGCAAAGAATAATGAGTTTGCTGCTTTTTCTTCAATAATGATTAAGGGAACTTCACGTGGAACAATGGCAGATGAAGAAGGTAGGTTCAGTTTAAAAAATGTGACTTCTAATCAAATAATTGAAATACAAAGTATTGGATTTAAAACGGTTAGTTTTCCTGTATATGCATTTTTAGAAACTGATTGCTTTACAATAAAACTAAGAGAAGAAAGCATTGAGCTTGAAGAGGTACTTATTAGTGATTATATTACGCAAGGAATCTCTAAAAAACAAAATGGAGCCATAGAAGTAGCTCCAAAAAAACTCGGAATTTTACCAGGATTGATTGAGCCAGATGTTTTGTTGAGTTTACAGTTATTACCTGGAATACAAAGTCCGTCAGAAACAGCTTCTGGATTGCAAATTAGAGGAAGCTCTCCAGATCAAAATTTGGTGTTGTTTGATGGAATAAAAATGTATCAAAGCGGACATTTTTTTGGATTAATATCTTCTTTTAATCCTTATGTTACAAAGAGTATTAGTTTGTTTAGAAATGGTACGAGCTCAAAATTTGGAGATAGAATTGGTGGTGTTTTAGATATTAGTTCTGGAGAAGATATTCCGCCTTTTGAAGCTGGTTTTGGAATCAATCTAACTCATGCAGATGCATTTGTAAAAACCCCTTTATTAAATAACAAAGCAGGACTGGTTTTTTCGGCAAGAAGATCAATTACAGATTGGATTGAAACGATTACGTATAAAAAGTTTTCTGAAAGTGTATTTCAAAACACGAGAATTTTAGACAATGTTTTAAATAACTCTAATCGATTGTCTAATGTAAATAATGACTTTTATTTTAAAGATTATAATGTAAAGTTTGTAGTAGATTTAAATTCAAAGAATAGCATTTCAATTAGTAATTTGTACAATAAGAATCAATTGAATTTTTCATCAGAAAGTCAACGATTTAGAGAAAAATCTCTGGATGATTTATCGTATAAAAATACTGGAAGCAGAATACATTGGAAGCATAAAACCAATGCAAAAATTTCTCAAAATATCGATTTCCATACGTCTCAATATACCTTTGATTATTTTGGAACAAGAGATCAAACCAGAAACAATCCTACAAATAATGTGAACAGAGAGTTTGAAATAAAAAACGATGTAGATGACTACGGAATCAACTATGATATAGCTTATAATTTAAATAACAACTTTCAAATAAATGGCGGGTATCAGTTTTCTAAAACAAAGGTGGTTTATGTATACAAAACCAATTTTAATACTTCTAATAATCCATTATTAGATAATGAAAACTCAAGCAATACAACTCATGCTTTATTCTCTGAATTGACCTATAAAAACACCAATTCTTTTTTAAGTGCAGGACTTAGAATAAATAAATTTTCTTCTGCAAAAGATTGGTTTTTAGAGCCAAGACTTTTTGCTTCAACAAAAATTGGAAATCATTTTACTTTAAAATTATCTGGAGAAATAAAGAATCAAGCGGTAAGTCAGGTTATTGAATTTAGAAATAATGGTATTGGTTTAGAAAATAATATTTGGGCTATCGCGAATAGAGAAATTCCAATTTTAAATAGTAAACAACTGGCTTTAGGTTTTTTATATCAGAAAAATGGATGGAATTTTGATGTAGATTTTTATAAAAAAAAGGTGAAAGGACTAACCTTAATGACAGATGATATTGCTAACAACTCTCCGAATAATAGAGTTCCTTTTTATATTTCTGGAGAGAGTACCATTACGGGTATTGACTTTTTATTAAAGAAACGATTTGGAAATTATAGAACTTGGGTTAGTTACTCTTATACAAATACTAAACAGCAATTTAAAGAGCTAAATAACGGTGATAATTTTAACGGAATTAATTCGATTCCACATTCTTTAACTTGGTCTCATACCTTAAAAATAAATAGCTTAGAACTGTCTTTAGGATATATTATTAGATCTGGAATTCCCTATACAGAAGCCAAAGGAACTTATACTGATAGTAATAATAGATTAAGGGTTTTGTATGATAGCGTAAATGCTAAAAGTTTACCTAATTATCAAAAAGTAGATTTCTCATCAACTTATACATTTTACTTTTCTAAACAGCAAAAAATCCAAGGAAAACTAGGTGTATCTTTTCTAAATGTCTTTGATAAAAAGAATATTTTAGATAGAACTTACGAATTAAAATTTGTGAACTCACCAGGGAATATAGAAGAACAGAAGTTGGTAAAAACAGATCAATTGTCTTTAGGTTTTACGCCAAATGTAGTGTTTAGAGTACGTTTTTAGTAAGCAATAAAGTTTATTTTATAGCTGCTTCTTTTGTATGTAATAATCGAGTTAGTTTTATAGATAAATCTAATAAAATAACCTTGGCATTACCATTTCTTTCAATATGATACATTGCTGTACTTACTTCATCAGTAATTTCTAAGATATTATTACTGTGTACAAAAGGAGCAAACTTTTTTAAATCGAATCCAGCAGTTTCTGTTTCTAAAAACACAATGCTTTCAGAGTTGTAATTTAATAACATGGCTTGTCTAAAAAACTGTAAACAATATTTTAAAAAACGTTTTTGGGTTTCTCTACCACTTTTTGCTATTTCTTCGCTCCATTCAACTAATTGCTGAATTACAGCAGCATTTCCTTTGGCTTTAAATGCAGTCCTAATCCAAGTAATAAACCAGGTTTCAAAAATAATATCACTAGAGTCGTGATGCAACGTATGAATTGCTTTATTAAAGTTTCCTTCTGCCTGATGCGCTACTTTATATGCAGCACTTTCAGAAACTTTTTCTTGTCTCATTAGCGCTTGTGCAATATCTTCTTCAGAAAGTGCAGGAAAATGTATGGCTTGACAACGAGATTTAATGGTGTTAATTATTTGCTCTTCATCTTCAGTACAAAGAATAAAAATGGTGTTTTCTGGTGGTTCTTCTATTAATTTTAGCAGTTTATTTGCAGCAGAAATATTCATTTTTTCTGCCATCCAAATAATCATTACTTTAAAACCACCTTCGTAAGATTTTAGTTTTAGAGATTTTACAATACTTTCTGCCTCATCTACACCCATTAAACCTTGTTTGTTTTCTACGCCAATAAATTGTAGCCAATTATATAAGCTTCCATAAGGTTGTTCTTTGATAAAAGATCTCCAATCTTCTAAAAATAAGTTGCTTATTGGATGTCTTTTTACTTTGTCATTAGAAGTTACAGGAAAGGCAAAATGCATATCTGGATGTGCTAATTTTTCACATTTTATTTTACAGCTTTCTTCATCTTTAGAAGTAGTACATAATAAATACTGTGCGTAAGCAATAGCCATTGGTAAAGTTCCAAAACCTTCTTTACCTACAAATAATTGTGCGTGTGGAATTCTACCTCTTTCTGCAGTAGATTTAAGGTGATCTTTAATATGATTTTGACCAATAACATCTTTAAAAAACATGCCACAAATATAAACGAAATTATTAGTTCAATTTCTTTAATCTAGAAACTAATAAAAAACTATTTTTGCTAAAAAAATTAATAAAAATGAAAAAAAGATTATGGTTATTTATTCTGTTAATTGGAATAAGTATACAAGCTCAAGAAAAAGAAATACCTTTTAAAATTGAAAGAAGTAAAGTCTTTAAAGATAAAGGAAAATGGAATATTGAAACAATTTTAGAAGCAAAAGACAAATCAATATTTACAATAAGAACTCAACTATCAGGTTTATTATCTCCAAAACCAATATATTTATTTAATAAGTTTGATAAAGAATACAATAAAACCCTTTCATACAAATACAAGCCAAAGAAGAATCATGTTGTAGCATCAGCAACAGTTACAGAAAACAGTTTTTATTTTATAGAATATAAGAAAGATAAAAAAAGAAAAAAGATCATTGCTTATGTTAATGTCTCTCCTCTAAATAAATTTGAGTTTTCTAAAAAAGAAATCTTCAGTTTAGATGTAGCAAAATTTCCAGGTTTCTTATCTTCTTTTTTCTCAGGATCAAGTATGGATACTAATTTAGATGGTAATTTGTCTTTTTCTGAAAATGGTAATTACATGGTTTTTAATATTGATTCCTATTCGAAAAAGAAAGAACAACACTCAGTAATTGTTTTAGATAAAAACATGAACGAGCTTTGGAGAAAAGATATTAAGCTAGATATTAAAGACAATAGGTTTGAGTTAGAAGATATAAAAGTATCAAATACAGGAAACGTTTTTGTTCTAGGAAAAGCTAGACCAAATGGATATATAAGGACAAAAAAAGGGAAAAGAAATTATCATTATCAATTGGTAAAAGTAAATGAAAATGAATCTAAAAGTTTAAATTTATCTGTAGAAAATCATTACGTAGGTTCATTAAATTTAACATTTACAAACACTAATAAAATAGGCTGTTTGGGCTTTTATTCTGATAAAAATGATTATAGATATAAAGGGATAGCTTCTTTTTTTATTAACCCTGATAGTTTTGAAATCGAATCAAAAAACTTTTCTTGGTTTACAGATCAGTTTTTAGCAGATAAATATGGAAAAGTAAAATATAAAGAACTTAGAAATATAGTATTAAGAGATGTATATTATTCAGATAATGGTGATATAACTTTTACAGCAGAAGAATTTTATATAACAGTTGTTTATTCAAATAATGGAACATTTGGAGCTGGTGCCCAAAGAACAATTTATAATTTTGATGATATAATGGTTATTAAAACAGATAATTTAGGGAAATTAAAATGGGCTAGAAATATAAACAAAAGACAAACTTCTGGATTGTATTCAGATCCTTTGCTATCTTTTTCTTCTATTATTAATAATACTGGAGATGTTTTTTTATTTTTAAATGCTCATAAAAATATGGGAAACATGTCTGGTAATAGAATCAAATTCAGGCAAGGTTGGTTATCTGGAATTACTAAGAAAAACTCTAATATGTATGTTGTTAAATTAAATGATAAAGGAGATTGGAAGTTTCAGACAATACAGCAAAATAAAAAAGCAACTACTTTAATTAATAGCAGATATATGAACGTTTTAGAGGATAATAAACTTGTTTTTTATGGTAGTTACAAAAAAAATAAACAATTTATAACACTTACTTTTTAAGATATGCAAACACTAAACGATAGAAACTTTAATAATAAAAAAGCATTAATTAGAGTAGACTTTAATGTGCCTTTAAATGAAGATTTTATGGTGACAGATGCTACAAGAATTGAAGCAGCTAAACCAACTATTCATAAAATTTTAGAAGACGGAGGTTCGGTGATACTAATGTCTCATTTAGGGAGACCAAAAGGTGTTCAAGATCAATTTTCTTTACGTCATATTGTAAGTAAGGTTACAGAAATTATAGGTGTTCAAGTAAAATTTGTTAATGATTGTATTGGAGAAGAGGTAGAAAAAGCTGCTGAAGTGTTACAGCCAGGCGAGGTATTATTATTAGAAAATTTACGTTTTTATTCAGAAGAAAAACAAGGAGATGTTGCTTTCGCAGAACAATTAGCAAAACTGGGAGATGTATATGTAAATGATGCTTTTGGTACTGCTCATAGAGCACATGCTTCAACGGCTGTAATTGCACAATTTTTTAAAGGAAATAAATGCTTTGGAAATTTATTAGCAAAAGAAATAGAAAGCATTAATAAAGTGCTTAACGATAGCCAAAAACCTGTTACAGCAATATTAGGTGGAGCAAAAGTTTCTTCTAAAATTGGAGTCATTGAAAATATTTTAGACAAAGTAGATCATATCATTATTGGAGGAGGAATGACCTTTACTTTTGTTAAAGCATTGGGAGGAAATATTGGGAACTCTTTAGTAGAAGAAGATAAGCAAGCATTAGCATTAGAGATTTTAGCAAAAGCAAAAGAAAAAAATGTGCAAATTCATTTACCTGTAGATGCTATTGTTGCTGATGATTTTAATAACAATGCGAATACACAAGAAGTAGATACAAACCAGATCCCAGAAGGGTGGATGGGCTTAGATACAGGTTCTAAAACAGCAGAAAGTTTTGCAAAAGTTATTGCAAACTCTAAAACTATTTTATGGAATGGTCCTTTAGGGGTTTTTGAAATGGAAAGCTTTGCAAAAGGAACTATTGAATTAGGAAATGCCATCGCAACAGCAACAGCTAATGGTGCTTTCTCTTTAGTTGGAGGAGGAGATTCTGTAGCAGCAGTAAAGCAGTTTGGTTTTGCTAATAAAGTAAGTTATGTTTCTACCGGAGGAGGAGCTATGTTAGAAATGCTAGAAGGAAGAACTTTACCAGGAATTGAAGCCATTTTAAACGATTAAATATGAAGTATACTAATTTACCAAATTCAGATATAAAAGTTTCTAAAATATGTTTAGGAACTATGACTTGGGGTAACCAAAACACAGAAGCAGATGGTCATGCGCAAATGGATTTTGCTTTAGAAAGCGGTGTCAATTTTTTTGATACTGCAGAATTGTATTCCGTACCTGCTACTCCAGAAACGTATGGAGCAACAGAAAAAATTATAGGTTCTTGGTTTAAAAAAACAGGAAATAGAGATAAAGTAGTATTGGCTACTAAAATTGCTGGATCTGGAGATTATACTGCTCATATTCGTAAAGATGGATTTAGTAAAAGAGCTTTAAAAGAAGCTTTAGAAGGAAGTTTAAAACGTTTACAAACCGATTATATAGATTTATATCAATTGCATTGGCCAGAAAGAGGTGTGAATTGTTTTGGTGTAAGAGATTATCCATATAAATATGCTCGTAAAGAAGCAGAAAATCACTTAGAGATTTTAGAAACACTTAACGAATTTGTAAAAGAAGGTAAGGTAAAACATGTAGGTTTATCTAATGAAACTCCTTGGGGAACTATGCAATACTTGCAAACAGCAAAGGAGCGTGACTTACCTAGAATGGCAACCATTCAGAACTCTTACTCTTTAATTCATAGAGCTTATGAATACGGAATGTCTGAGGTTTCTTTAAGAGAAAATATTGGATTATTAGTGTATTCTCCATTAGCACAAGGTGTTTTATCAGGAAAATATCTTGATGGAAATAAACCAGAAGGAGCTAGAGGAACTTTATTTCCACGTTTTATTGCACGTTATATGACAGAAGGTTCTTTGCAAGCAGTGAAAGAATACCAAAAGATTGCAGAAAAACACGGTTTAACATTGACGCAATTATCATTGGCTTTTATCAATCAGTTACCATTTGTAACGAGTAATATTATTGGAGCTACCAACTTAACACAGTTAAAAGAAAATATAGAAAGTATTAATATTGAATTGTCTGATGCTATTTTAAGCGAAATAGAAAGCGTTCATAGCAGGATTCCTAATCCTGCTCCATAAAACAAAAAAAGCCTCGTAATTTTTACGAGGCTTTTTTATTAATATCCTATTTTTTTACGAACTCTTTGTAGCACTTCTTTTGCTACTTTTCTGGCCTTTTCAGCTCCAATTGCTAAGGCTTTATCTACTTCGTGTAAATTTTCCATATAATGGTTGTATTTTGCTCTCTCTTCTGCATACTTTGTAATGATTAGCTCATACAATGCTTGTTTGGCGTGTCCATAACCATAGTTTCCTCCTTCATAATTCGCTCTCATTGCTGCAATTTGTTCTTCAGTAGCCATTAACTTATACAAGGCAAAAACATTATCTGTATCAGGGTTTTTTGGCTCTTCTAAAGGAGTACTATCAGTTTTAATTCCCATAATTTGTTTTCTTAACTTTTTGTCTGGTAAGAAAATATTGATGTAATTATCACGAGATTTACTCATTTTTTGACCATCAGTTCCTGGAATTAGCTTGGTTTCTTCATTAATTTTTGCAACTGGTGGCACCAAAGTTTCTCCAACAACATTATTTAATCTGTTGGCAACATCTCTGGTCATTTCTAAATGCTGTAACTGATCTTTACCTACAGGAACTACTTCTGCGTCATATAATAAAATATCTGCTGCCATTAACATTGGATAGGTAAATAACCCACTGTTTACATCAGATAAACGATCTGCTTTATCTTTAAAACTATGTGCTAATGTTAATCTTTGGTATGGAAAGAAACAGCTTAAATACCAACTTAACTCAGTAACTTCTGGAATATCACTTTGTCTGTAAAAAATGGTAGAATTAATATCTAAACCACAAGCTAGCCAAGTAGCAGCCACACTATACGTATTTTCTCTTAGTACAGTTGCATCTTTAATTTGTGTTAACGAATGCATATCTGCAATAAATAAAAAAGTTTCTTCTTTAGATGTTTTAGACAATTCTATTGCTGGTAAAATAGCTCCTAACAAATTCCCTAAATGTGGTGTTCCAGTACTTTGTACTCCTGTTAAAATTCTAGACATTTATTCCTGTTTAAATCAGTTTTTAATTTCGGAGAAATACCTTAAAAAAAGATTTTCTAATAGTTTCCCGAAGTTTATAATTTGAAAGCAAAAATACAGTTTTAATAGGGAAAACCTAATAAGAATATAAATTACTACTTTTGGAAACTATGAAGTTATTCAAAAACATTTTACGACTCATTTGGCGCCTTTGGTTTTATACTTTATTTGCTGTTTCTATTTTACTAATGTTGCCTTTTTTATTGATTTTAACATCTGATGAAAAATATTATCCAGCTTTCTGGAAATTGGTTAGAGCATTTTCTAAAGTATTAATTTATGGAACTGGTTTTCGAATTGATAAAAGCATCGAGCAGAAATTAGATAGGAATAAAAGCTATATGTTTTGTCCAAATCATACTTCATTAATGGATCCTTTTATTTTAGCAGCCATGTCCAAAAACCCTATTGTTTTTATTGGAAAAAAAGAACTGGTTAAGATTCCAATTTTTGGTTTTTTTTATAAAAAAACAGTAATTATGGTTGATAGAAGTAGTGCTAAAAGCAAGAAAAGAGTTTATCAAATGGCAAAAAAGAGGTTGCAAAACGGAACTAGTATGGGGATTTTTCCAGAAGGGTTGGTTCCTGAAGAAAATGTGATTTTAAGTCCGTTTAAAAAAGGAGCATTTAATTTAGCTATTGAATATCAAATTCCGATTGTTCCAACAACATATTACGATTGTAAACGTTTATTTTCTTGGGATGTTTTTAAAGGAAGACCAGGGGTTTTTAGAGTAAAACAACATACGTTTATAGAAACTAAAGGAATGACTGTTAAAGAGGATATGGAAGACTTATTAAATCAAACATTTGATATTATTTACAACGAACTTTCTAATGACGAGCTTTATATGAAAGATACAAAACGATTGGATGAGCAAGCAACTTCATAAATACAGTAAAGAAGAGGAGCGATTAAATGTGTGGTCTCATGCTTTTGGATTGGCTTTAAGCATTATTGTTTTTCCTTTTTTAGTAGTAAAAGCATTGCATTTTAATGGTTTTTGGAAACCTGCTAGTATCATTATTTTTGCAGTCAGTTTGATTGTTTTATACGCGGCATCTACTTTTTATCATGCTGCAACCATTCATAAGCTTAGAAGAAGATTAAACATTTTTGACCATGCAGCTATTTATGTGCTAATAGCAGGTACTTATTCGCCATTTACACTTATAACATTGGAAGGAGAAACAGGTTGGATTATTTTTTGTTTAACTTGGTCATTTGCTCTTGTTGGAGTTGTACTAAAACTTTTTTTTACAGGAAGATTTGATAAGCTATCAACGATAATGTATGTACTGATGGGATGGCAAATTATTTTTGCAATTAACCCACTATTAGAACAGTTATCAGAAGAAGGAGTTTTCTGGTTATTTTCTGGAGGAGTTTTTTATACTGTAGGAGCAATTTTATATTCTATAAAAAAGATTCCTTACAATCATGCTATCTTTCACTTGTTTGTTTTATTAGGTAGCTTCTCACACTTTATTTCTATTTATTTTTACTGTTGATACAACTAGGTATATTTACCTGTTTTTATTTTTATAGAAAAAAAATATAGCATAAATCAATTTTAAAGTGACTTATGTTAACAAATATTTATCAAAGTATTAAATATTTTGAATTTCTTTCAGTAAAAATGAAGTTTTCTTAATCTATATTAAATTAATAGGGTATTTGGTAAAATAAATGTAATTATTTGCTAATCAGTAAAAAAGAAATTATATTTGTGGTCTTGAATGACTAGACAATTTTTTAATTGTTTTTTCGTTTAAGGTAAATAAATCTTATTTAGGGGGTAGGTTTATTAAATTTCCTCGAGCTTTTTGTTCGAGGTTTTTTTATGCCCATAAATTAAAGGGAAATTTGCTTAAAGAAGAGTTGTAATATTGAACTTCTCCTGTTACTTCTTTAGAAACCCAGGTTGGTTTCTCAAAACTTTCATTTTCTGAGTTTAGTTCAACTTCAGCAACAATTAACCCATGATTCTCTGCTAAGAATTCGTCTACTTCAAAAATATGTTGTTTGCTTTTTATATAGTATCTGTTTTTTTCAATTACTGTTTTTTCTGCAAGGAGTAGTAGTTCTTGAGCTTCTTTTACAGCTATTTCCTTTTCCCATTCAAAACGTATGGTACCTTTCTCATTTGATTTTCCTTTTATGGTTAAAAACCCCTTGTTATCTAAAATTCTAATGCGTACAGTTCTTTCTTTATCAGAATTTAAAAAGCCTTGTTTGATATAGCTTTTTTTAAAAGCTTCTTGTTTAAAAGAGTTATTTTTTACTAAAAATTTACGTTCTATTTCCAACCCCATATATTCGCTCTGTTTTTTTGTACTAATGTATTGCTTTTTATCGTTATTGTTACAATTATTAGATATCTTTGAATTATTAATTTATCATATTTATGAAAAAAATCAACTGGTTTTTTCTATTTCTCATTCCGTTTATTTCTTTTTCTCAAACAGATTTTAGCGATAGGTGGGAAGATTTTTATTCATACAATAACGTAAAAGATTTTGTTAGCGTTAATGATGTTATTTATGCGCTAGCAGATAACGCTGTATTTGCCTATACAATTAGTTCTGGAGAAACAGAAAAACTTTCTTCGATAAACGGTTTTTCTGGTGAAACTACTTCTGCAATTCATTTTAATAACACCAATAAGAGATTAGTAATTGGTTATGAAACAGGCTTGTTAGAAATACTTAACGAAGATAATTCTATTCATATTTCTGCAGATATTGTCAGCTTTAATCAATCAGGAGATAAAAGTATTAACCATATCTCTGAGTTTAATGATAAACTGTATTTATCTACGCCTTTTGCTATTGTAGTATACGATATTGCTAAGTTAGAATTTGGTGACACATATTTTATCGGAGCAGGTT
The DNA here is from genome assembly GCA_947497755.1 of uncultured Polaribacter sp. Lineage (GTDB taxonomy): Bacteria > Bacteroidota > Bacteroidia > Flavobacteriales > Flavobacteriaceae > Polaribacter. The sequence goes on from CANMHT010000005.1 coordinate 126,042, forward strand.
CTTCTGATGTTAAAGTGTATCAAACACTTATAGCAAACAATCAAATTTATGCTGCAACAGAAAATGGAATTTATCAAGCAGATTTATCCAATTCTAACCTAATAGATTTTAATAATTGGCAGTTAATTTTTAATGGTGATTTTTCTGCAATTACACAATTTAACGGTACTATTTATGTGGCTGGAGCTTCTACAGTTTATCGAATAAATGGAAATACTTTAGAGACAGTAAAAACACTTCCATCAACGGTTTTAAGTTTAAAAAATGATCAACAGTATTTAGTGGCAACCAACCAAAAGGAAGCTTTTGTTTACAACACATCACTTACAGAAGTATTTAGAAGTGCTGTAACTGTTGCAAATGATTACAATTTAAATTCAGCTGTTACTCATGGAAATTTGTTGTATTTAAATACTCAAGAATTCGGAATATTAAGAACACCAATTACGAGTCAAAATTTTACAGAAATTCACCCTAAAGGACCATTGTCTAACAGTGTTTTTTCTATGGCTTCTCTTAAAAACAATATTTGGTTTGTGTATGGTGGTTATAGTGCAGCATATGTACCCACAGGAAACTTAAAAGGTTTTAGTCATTACAATGGTTCAGATTGGATAAATACAGCACTAAATAGTACATTTCCTATTTTTGATTTGGTACATGTTACCATAGATCCTGATCATGATAATCGAGTTTTTATTAGCTCTTTTTCTGATACGAATTCTGGAAATATTTTATCAGGAGGTGGACTTTTAGAGGTGGTAGACGATAATATTACTACGTTTTATCACTCACAGAACAGTCCGTTAGAAGATTTATTTCCTACAAACCCGAATAGAATTACAACTAGGATTAGCGGAACTGTTTTTGATACTCAAGGAAACTTATGGGTAACTGATGCTTTGGGAACTAATAAGTTAAAAAAGAGAACAAGCGGAGGTACTTGGCAAAGTTTTGACTTAAGAAGTTTGCAAACAAATTCTGCACAAGAAGTCAATATCATTCAAATAGATAAAACCAATAGTTTATGGATAGGAACCAGAAGAAATGGGGCTTATGTTTATAATGAAACTGGAGATAGAAAAAGAGCATTAACAACAGAACCAACAAAAGGAAGTTTACCACATGCTAATGTAAGAACAATCGCTGTAGATAATAATAACAGAATTTGGCTGGGAACACAGTCTGGTATGGTAGTTTATAATAATGCTAGTGGTCTTTTTGATGCAACGATTTATGATGCAGAGCCAATTATTATTTTAGATGATGGAATTCCTAAAAAATTATTAGGAGATCAAACCATTAATTCAATTGCTATTGATGGAGCCGATAATAAATGGTTTGGTACGGATAATGGAGGTGTTTTATATACCAACCCAAACGGACAAACAACATTGGCAAGTTTTAATAAAGACAATTCGCCATTACCATCTAATAAAATTTTAAAAATAAGCGTAGATAAATCTACCGGAAAAGTATTTTTTGCGACTGATAAAGGAGTTGTTGCTTACAATAGTAATGTTGCAAGTTTTGGAGATGAATTAGCTGATGTTTATGCGTATCCTAACCCTGCGTTAAAAAAGCACCAAACCATTACAATTGATGGTAAAAATGGCAAACACTTACCTAAAGGAACCAATGTAAAAATATTAGATGTTGCTGGGAATTTAGTATACGAAACAAATGTAGTAGAAGGACAACAATTACAAGGAGGTAAAGTTGTTTGGGATAAGAAAAATTTAGCAGGAAATTTTGTGGCTTCAGGTATTTATATTGTTTTATTAACCAATGAAGATGCTTCTGAAACTAGCTCTACCAAAATAGCAATTATTAATTAACAATGGCAATTATCAATACAAAGGCAATTGTATTTTCATCATTAAAATATGGTGATACAAGCTTAATTGTTAAGTGCTTTACCTTAAAAGAAGGTATAAAAACCTACTTAATTAAAGGAATATTAAAGGCTAAAAAAGGAAAAATTAAAGCAGCATATTTTCAACCATTAACCCAATTAGTTATTAATGCTAACCACAATAATAAAGGGAATTTAAATAGCTTAAAAGAAGTACATGTTGTTCATCCATATAAAAGCATCTATCAAAACATTTTTAAGCAAACAATTGTATTATTTTTATCAGATGTATTAAGTACTTGTGTTCAAGAAGAAGAAGAAAATAGCTCTTTATTTTCTTATATAGAAACCTCTTTAATTTGGTTAGATACTCATGATGAAATTTCTAATTTCCATTTAATTTTTCTATTTAATTTATCTAAGTATTTAGGATTTTATCCAGATCTTTCAGAAACATCAGGAGACTATTTTAATTTATTAGAAGGACGCTTTCAATTTAAATCTTTAGAGAAAGAGACGATAACAGGTAGTGATTTAATACAATTTAAAAAGCTGTTAGGCACAAATTTTGATACCATAGATTCAGTAAAATTTAGCAAAAGAGAAAGACAGCAAGTATTAAGTATAATAATTCGTTATTTTGAATTACATTTGGACGGATTTAGAACTCCTAAATCTTTAGGGGTTTTAGAAACAGTATTTAGTTGATGAAGAGAGTATTAGCGTTATTTTTAATTGTATTTAGTGGTGCCATCTTTGGACAAACAGTAACTGTTATTGATGATGAAAAAGGATTTCCTGTAAAAGGAGCTTTGATTTATAGTAAGAGTTTAAATGTTTCTAGTGTAACCAATGATCAAGGTAAAGCGGATTTATCTTCTTTTTCTAATACGGGAACTATCGTAATTTCTCATGTTTCTTATACCAATTACACGACTTCAAAAAAGGATTTAAAAAGAAAAAAATATCGAGTTTCTTTACTTAAAAAAACAGCACAGTTAGACGAAATTGTATTATCTGTTTTTAAGAACAAAGAAAAATCTAGAAGAATTGCTGAACAAATCGTTGCCTTAACTAAAGACGACATCTTTAAAGAATCTCCACAAACTTCTGCAGATTTATTAGCTTCTGTACCAGGAATTAAAGTGCAAAAGTCTCAATTTGGTGGAGGTAGCCCTGTGTTAAGAGGAATGGAATCGAATAGAGTTTTATTAGTTGTAGATGGTGTAAGATTAAACAATGCAATTTATAGAAAAGGACATTTGCAAAATTCTATTACAGTTTCTCCATCTCTTTTAGAACGTACAGAAATTGTATTTGGACCATCATCTGTAATTTATGGATCCGATGCTTTAGGAGGTGTGATTCATTACTATACAAAAACACCAAAAACATCAGAAAAAGAAGAAGTAAAAAGTGACTTCTTTTCAAGATTTGGAACAGTAAATCAAGAAGTAACAACCAATGTTTCTGCTGAATTACGATTTAAAAAATGGGCTTCATTTACAAGTATTTCTTATAGCTCTTTTGGAGATTTGCAAATGGGTAAAAGACGTTCTCATGGTTTTTCGGATTGGGGATTAGTGCCTAATTATTCAGAAAATATTAATGATCATTACTTTGCCAATCCTACGGTAAATTCTGATCCAACCATACAGAGAAATACAGGATATACACAAACAGATATTTTGCAAAAGTTTTACCTGCCTTTATCAGAAAAAACAAGCTTAAATATCAACTTACAATATTCTACATCATCAGATATTCCAAGGTTTGATAGATTAACAGAATTAAAATCTGGGAGTTTAAAATTTGCAGAGTGGTATTATGGACCACAAAAACGTTTTTTAGCAGCTACGCAATTGTCTATTAATCCAGAAAAGAAATGGCTAGAAAAAGGAACTTTTACATTGGCGTATCAGAATATTAAAGAATCTAGAATTCAACGAAAATTTAATAGCTTAGATCGATTGTATAGAAATGAAAATGTAGATGTTTTTAGTATTAATGGAGATTTTACAGTACCATTAACGAAAGATAAAAATAGAAACCTATCTTATGGATTTGAAGTTGCTTATAATGATGTTAGTTCTACTCCTGAAGGTAAAACGTTAGAAGTTTTAAACAATAAGGTTGTTGGAGTTTCTGGAACTTTTCCTGTACAGTCTCGTTTTCCTGATGGAGGAAGTAGCTATTTAAGTACAGCAGTTTATACTGATTACAGACAAGATTTAAATTCAAAATCGACCTTAAATACTGGAATTAGATTAACGAATACCAAACTAATGGCTAAGTGGATTGATCAGACCTTTATCAACCTACAACAAACAGAAATTCATTTAAAAAACTCTGCCTTAACTGCTACAATAGGTTATGTATATAAACCAACCAAAAATTGGCAAATTAATAGTGTTATTTCTTCTGGATTTAGATCTCCCAATTTAGATGATGTAGGGAAAGTAAGAGAAAAAGCAGGTAATGTAACCTTGCCAAACATTGATTTAAAGCCAGAATTTGCTTATAGTGGGGAAATAGGGTTGCAAAAGTTTTTTAATGATAGAACCTTTAGTTTAGGCTTTAATATGTACTATACTTTACTAGATAATTACATTACTAGAGAAGCAGATGGAACAACCATTGTTTATGATAATGAAGTAGGTAATGTTGTTAAAAATGTAAACAAAGGACGTGCTTATATTACAGGTTATACCGCAAATTATATAGGAAGATTGGACGAAAACTGGAAAACATCAGGTTTTATTACCTATACAAAAGGAAAAACATTTGATACAGATGAACCAATGTCTTCTATTCCGCCATTGTTTGGTAGGTTTGAAATTAGCTATCGTAAAAATAAAATAGAATTATCTGCTAATTATAGATTTAATGCTAAAAAAGACATTAAAGCCTATAATATTTCTGAAGGAATAGACAATCATATTCAGACACCAATTGTAGATGCCAATGCAACAGAAGCTATAGATAAATATTATGGCTCGCCTAGCTGGAGCACTTTTGGAGTAAATGGTAGGTATACTGTAAATGAAAACTTTACAGTACAAGGAACCGTTTCAAATATTTTTGATGAACATTACAAAGAGTTCGCTTCTGGAGTTTCTGCTCCAGGAAGAAACTTTGCGGTCTCTATACAAGCTAGTTTTTAATCGCCTATTTATTGTTTTTTTCGGTTTCCATTATCGTCAAAGTTTTGCTTAAGACCTTGTTCGGTTTTTAAAATTGCTGCACCTAAAGAAAAGAGCATAATAACCATTGGTTGCCAGTTTATTTTTCCAGAGCCAATAGAAGTTAACACCAATGCGGCAACTAATCCCATTGCAGCATACTTAATTAAAGCTGCGATAAATTCTTTGTTAGCATATTGCCAAATATCATCATTTAGCATAGATTTATTAGTTCTATAACCGTATAGTTGATTAATTTTTTTTGGCGGAAAAGCATAAAAAACAAGGCTTAAAAATAAAAGCAAACCGTTAATAGATAATACATAGATATATGGATTCATTGAAGTTATTTTTTTAGAGGTCTCATTAATCCTTCTTGTGCAACTGAAGCGATTAAATCTCCCGATTTAGAATAAATATTTCCCCTAGCAAAACCTCTTGCGCCTAAAGCATTTGGAGATTCTGTTTTGTACAACATCCAGTCGTCTAAATCAAAATCTCTAAAAAACCACATTGAGTGATCTAAGCTTGCCATTTGAGTGTTTCCAAAGTTGGCTATACTAGCATTTGGATATAAGGTTGAGTTGAGGATATTATAATCAGAAATATAGGTTAGTATTTGTTGTTTTAAGGCTAAATTCAATTCTTTTGTTTCGCCTTTTACTTTAAACCAAACATCAGAAAAAGGAGGTAAATCTTTTTTCTCTAAAGGATTTACGATAAAAGTAGGTTTGAATTCAATTGGTCGTTCTATCTCTAAAAAATGTTTTAATTTTTTAGGAAGAAAGTCGCCAAACTGAACAACCATATCATCCCAACTTAATAGTTCTTCTGGTTGTTTAATGTTGCTTTCAAATTTTATTTGATGCTCATGACCTTCTTCTTTTTTATGAAAGGAAGCTGCCAAAATAAAAATAGTTTTATCTCCTTGTTTTGCAGTAACTCTTCGGGTAGAAAAGCTTCCACCATCTCTCATTTTATTGACAAAATAACTAATAGGTAATTCTAAATTACCAGCTTCTAAAAAGTAAGCGTGTAAAGAATGTAAAATTCGGTGGTTATGAATGCTATTATTAGCAGCGCTTAAAGCTTGTGCTAAAACTTGCCCACCAAAAACATTCGGACTCCCAATAGTTTTACTAATTCCGATAAATTCACTTTCAGATTTTTGAGTTAGGTCAAGTACCTGAATTAATCCTTCAATAGATTTCATAAATGAGAATTATTTTTAGCAAAGATAATTAGATTTGCTTGGTTATAGTTTTGGTTTTAAAAGGTTTTTTTTGAACAAAAGGTGTTGGTTCTATATAATTTAAAAAAGGCTTTAAAAACTTATTTGTAATTGATTTTTTATGACGAATGTAACAGGTTAAATCTTGTGGAATTGCACCTATAGAACTTTTTATCTCACTAGCTGTTCTTCCAAAATTAATGAGCTGTACCTTTTTATCAATTGCAATGTGAACATAATCATATAACATTCTTTGGTAGATGGCTAATTTTCTATTCAATTCATAATCGATACCAACAAAATGTGCATCTAAAGAATTCTCATTAATTAAACCCGACATAAATCCAACAACTTTACCATCAAACCAATACGTTTTTAAGATATAATTATCGTCTAATTTGTTTTTTAAAGACATGTAGGTTTCCAAGTTAAAATCACCAAAGTTAAAATCAGCTTTTTCAGATACTTTTTTGTACAGTTTTGTAATTTCTGGTATCAGTGTTTTTATATTTTCTACATCAGCATCTTTACTAATTAAGCTTTCACTTAGAGTTAGTGCTCGTTTGGCTTTTACTCTAAACTTGGTTTTCATAGCATCCAGATAATCCTGAAAATTATTCCATTCTGGATCTAAATTTAACACCATATTTGGCTCTACATGAAAAGAGTAATAGTTTAAATCATGAAGTTCATCTGTAATTTCTAATGATTCTTTTATAAAGTCTTTGATGAGATAAATAGAAATATCTTTAACAAGAGTTTTATTAGAATTGGTCAAATGATTAATGGCTTTAGCCAAGTCTTTTATTATCTTTTGTTTGTTCTGATTTTCTTTGATAAAAACACCGTGTTCACCACTCACAAAAATATTACCACACACCAATAATTTAATTGGTTTTAGTTTCGGAAAAAGCCCTAATTTTCTTCCAATACACTTTATTTTATGAAAGTTTTCATTTAAAGAATTCTCCACTTTATCTAATGGAAAATCGATAATTTGTACACTAGCAAAAGCCATTGCTTTTTTATTAGTATCAAGTAAAACGATGTAAGAAAATACAATCTGTGGATTATTTTTTTCTAAAGAGACTAAATAATCAGGATGAAAATAACAATTCTTAGCGCATTGTAATTCTTCCCAAATGGTTGAGGGAATATCTTTTACAGAAGAAAAAAAGAGTTCGGTATTTGTGTCTTTACAAAAAATCAAAGGCGTAAAATATGTGTTTTAAAAATACAAAAAATGTATGGCTTGTAAAATATAATCTTTTCACAATTCTATTACGTAGGGCAATTGAATTAATTGTACATTTAAAGCAAATAAAAAGCACATGCAATCAGATTTTAATTTTAACTATGGACATTTATTTGAAAAGGAGTTATTGAACGAAATTCTTTCTATTGGAGAATATAAAAAAGTACCTGAAGGAACTGAGTTGATAGATATAGGAAGTAGTATTAAATTTATGCCTTTGGTAATAAGTGGGGCAATTAAAATTTTAAGAGAAGATGAAAATGGAGATGAATTGGTTTTGTATTTTATAGAACAAGGAGATACTTGTGCAATGACCATTACTTGCTGCTTAGGACAATCTAAAAGTAAAATTAGAGCAGTAGCAGAAAGAGATACAGAAATCATTATGATTCCTGTTAAGATGATTGGAGAATGGATGAATAAATACCAAACATGGCAAAATTTTATACTACAAAGTTATCATGAAAGAATGCAAGAACTTTTAGAAGCCATAGATACGATTGCCTTTTTAAATATGGACGAACGTTTGCTTAAATATTTAAAAGACAAAGCAATGGTTAATAGAGATGAGGTAATTCAGGTAACTCATAAAGAAATTGCGAATGATTTACATACTTCAAGAGTCGTAATTTCACGTTTATTAAAATCTTTAGAAATTAAAGGAGAAATACAGTTGAATAGAAATCAAATTACGGTATTAAATTTATAAGACTTCTGTAACTTTAGTTACAGTGCAACTAGTAACTTGTTATTACTTTTACAATAAAAATGAGAATTTTAATTGTAGTGATTGCTAGTCTTTTTATAGTTAGTTGTAAGCCAAAACTTACTGTTGAAGAAACAAAAATGTATCAAGAAAAGGGACTTCATTATGCCTTTTCTACAAAAGCAGTACTTGGCAAAAATTTGATGGGCACCATACAGTCTAAAGGAACAAATGAAGCGTTAAAGTTTTGTAATATAAAAGCACTTTATTTAACCGATAGTATGTCTAAAAACTTTAATGTAAATATTAAAAGAGTTTCAGATAAACCAAGAAATTTAAGCAATACTTCAAGTGCAATTGAGCAAGAGCAAATAAGTGTTTTTAAACAAAAATTAGCAGCAAATGAGGAAATTGAACCAGTGATAAAATCAACAAAAAAAGAAGTTCATTTTTACTATCCAATTATTACAAATCAGATGTGTTTGCAATGTCATGGCACCCCACAAAAAGAAATAAAACCAACTACTCTTTCTTTAATAAAAAAATTATATCCGAATGATAAAGCTCAAAACTATGGTGTAAATCAAGTAAGGGGAATTTGGAGCATTTCATTTAAAAAATAAAACTTTTCAGGCATGAGCAAATTTTTAGAATTGATTCACAAAGACAGATTGGTATTAATAGATTTTTATGCAACTTGGTGCGGACCATGTAAAATGATGAACCCCATTTTAAAGGAAGTAAAAGATAATGTTGGTGAGCAAGCAACAATTATTAAAATTGATGTAGATAAAAACCAATATTTAGCCAATCAATATAAAATAAAAGGAGTACCGACTTTACTTCTTTTTAAAAAAGGAGAACTATTATGGAGACAATCTGGAGTGGTTCAAAAACAACAGTTAATAGACTTAATTCAAACATATAAATAAAAATCATTGGTTGATTGAGAGTAAGAGTTCTGTATGAATTCTGATTTCGTTAAAACATCTCTTGTATTTACTAGAGATGTTTTTTTATGCTGTTATTTAGTTGATTAGCGAATTACTAGACGTAACATAAGTTACAAACTATTCTCTTTTCTGAACATACATTTGCATCAAATAAGTATTATAATGAAACATATTTTTTTCGGAATCATTTTCGTTTTTTTTCAAGTTATAAGTATCCAAGCTCAAGAAGAAATTATGAGCATTTCTAAAGAAGAAGTATTGGAAAAAGTGAAAAAGAACAATAGAAGTATTAAAATTTCTGAACAAGAATTAAATCAAGTAAAAGCAATGTTTTATCAAACAAACTCATTGTTTTTACCAAATATCGGAATTTCACATACAGGTATTTCTACCACCAATCCACTAATGGCATTTGGATCTAAATTAAATCAAGGTATTTTAACTCAGAACGATTTTAACCCTGCTTTGTTAAATAATCCATCATCTATTCAGAATTTTACTACTAAAGTTAGCATAGAACAACCTTTATTTAATTTGGATGGATTGTATCAAAGAAAAGCAATAAAATCACAATTAAAAGCAACAGAATTTAAAACCCAAAGAGCCAAAGAGTATATCTTTTTTGAAGCAGAAAAAGCCTATTATCAATTACAATTTGCTTATAAAATCATAGATGTTATAGAAGTGATAAAAAAAGCAACATTAGAAAATAAAAAGCTTATTACTTCATATTACAATCAAGGAATGCTTCAAAAATCAGATGTTTTAGAGGTAGAGCTTAAGGTTTTAGAAATTGAAAATCAGTTACAGTTTGCCAAAAGTAATTTACAAAACGCATCTCATTACCTATTGTTTTTTATGGGAGATAAAAGTACTAAAACCCTGCATCCATCTACTAGTTTAGAACTGATTTCATTAAACAATAATATACAAAGTGTATCAAAAAATAGAGCAGATATTAAAGCTTTAACCGCAGCTACAAACGCGTATAAAATGATGCATCAATCAGAAAAAAGTAACTATTTACCTCGGTTAAATGCTTTTGGGAGCTATGAAGTAAATAGTAACAAGCTTTTTAATAGCGGAACTTCTGGTTACTTGTTAGGTTTTCAATTACAATGGAATGTTTTTAATGGGTTTAAAAGAGTTGGAAAAATTCAAAAAAGCAAAGCTCAATTCAAAAAAGCAACTTTAGAATTAGAAGAACATGTTTCTAAAAGTAAACTAGAATACCAAAAGGCAATCCGAAATTTTGCAGACATTCAACATAAACTAACACTCTCAAAAAAAGCAGTAAGTCAATCTAAAGAAGCCTTAAGAATAAAGAAAAATAGATTTAAACAAGGTTTAGAAAAAACAACAGATTTACTACAATCAGAAGCCTTGTATGCTCAAAAGTTATTAATGTATTACCAAGCCATTTTAGAGTTTAATACCTCACAAACGTATCTAAACTTTTTAAACACAGCACAATCGTTTTAATGTGCTAATAATCATTCAATGAAAGCCATAAATGGCAAAAAATTAAAACCAAATGAAAAATAGAATCAAAATAGCCAGCATTTTAACCGTTTTATTTATTGCTGGATGTAAAAATACACCAGAAGCACAAGTAACTTCTTCTATAGAGACTATACCCGTTAAAGTGGCGAAAGTTTCTTCAAATAAAGCTCCGTTTTTCTTGAGTTCAAGCGGAAAAGTTGTTGCAGAACATCAGGCAAATATTACTACTAGAATTATGGGATATGTTAACAAAATTCATGTAAAAACTGGGAGTAAAGTAGTAAAAGATCAGTTGTTAATAGAGATAAGTAATAATGATTTACAGGCAAAAAAGCAACAAGCTTTAGCTAAGGTAGCACAAGCAACAGCAGTATTTAACAATTCAAAAAAAGATCTGAATAGGTTTAAACAATTGTTTAAAGAGAACAGTGCTTCTCAAAAAGAGTTAGAAAATATTACTGCACAATACAAAGTATCTGAAGCCAATTTGCATGCTGCGAAAGAACTATTGAACGAGGTAAATGCACAGTTCCATTATTTTCAAATAAAAGCACCTTTTGATGGTGTTATTGTCAATAAGTTTATTGAAGAAGGGAATATGGCAAACCCAGGAGTACAATTACTTTCTATAGAAAATACAACCAAAGTAAAAATAGAGACAAGGGTTTCTGAACAGTTTATTTCCTCTATAAAAAAAGGACAAAAAGTAAATGTATTAATCAATGCAATTAATAAGCAGTTTAACGGAATAATCTCTGAAGTAAGTAATTCATCTGTAAATACAGGCGGGCAATTTTTAGTGAGTGTTTTACTAGATAAAAAACAAGCTTCTGTCCTTTCTGGAATGTTTGCTACAGTACGTTTTTTATCAGAAGACAAAACGACAACAAATAGTATTTATATTCCAGAAAAAGCAATTATTAAACGAGGGCAGCTGTGTGGTGTTTATACAATTAGTAGTAGAAACACAGCTATTTTAAGATGGCTTCGTTTGGGTAAAAAACAAGGAGAAAATGTTGAGGTAATTTCTGGATTAACGAAAGGAGAAAGTTATATAATTTCTTCTCAAAGTAAATTGTTTAACGGAGCAAAAATAACTGTTCAATAAAGAAAAATAAGATGAAAGAAGGCTTTGCTGGCAAAATAGCCAAAGTATTTATTGGGTCTAAACTTACCGTGTTGTTAATGGTAATGTTTATGGTGATTGGAGTATACAGTTCTTATTTGATTCCGAGAGAAGAAGAACCACAGATTGATGTGCCAATGGCAGATATTTTTGTAGGGTATCCTGGAGCAAGTCCAAAAGAAGTAGAAAATAGAGTCATCAAACCTTTAGAAAAGTTAATTTCTAATATCAAAGGAGTAGAGTATGTGTATTCTACTTCGATGAAAGAAAAAGGGATGGTAATTGTACAGTTTTATGTTGGAGAAGATATTGAACGATCTTTTGTAAAACTTTACAATGAGATAAACAAACATATGGATCAAATGCCTAAAGGTGTAACAATGCCTTTGGTAAAAACAAGAGCAATTGATGATGTACCTATTTTAGGATTGACTTTATGGAGTGAAAATTATGATGATTATCAAATTAGACAGATATCAGAAGAGTTAACCAATGAAATAGAAAAGATTAACGATGTAGCAATTACTAAAAAAATTGGAGGAAGAAACAGGCAATTACGTATTGTTTTAGACAAAAATAAAATGGGAGAAAATGGCTTAGATTTTTTAAGTGTTTCTCAAATGATACAAGCTAATAATTCTCAATTAATGGCAGGTCGTTTTAATAAAAACGACAAAGAATTTATCATCAATACGGGTAATTTTTTAAGTTCTGTAGAAGATGTTGAGCGTTTAATTGTTGGTACTTATAAAAATCAACCTGTTTATTTAAAACAAATTGCTAGTATTATCGATGGCCCAGAAATTTCTAAAGATTATGTTTCTTTTGGTTTTGGAAAAGCAACGAATACAGATTCAAATTATCAATCAGAATACCCAGCAGTTACTATTTCTATAGCAAAAAGAAAAGGTGCAGATGCAATGAAAATTGCTGATGTAACCTTAGCAAAAATTGAACACCTAAAGAAGACACTAATTCCAGATGATGTACAAGTAACGGTTACCAGAAATTATGGAGAAACAGCATCACAAAAAGTATCAGAACTATTGATGCATTTATTTGGTGCTATTGTTGCCGTGACTTTAGTTGTGATGTTGGCTATGGGATGGCGAGGAGGTTTGGTTGTATTCTTATCAGTGCCAATTACTTTTGCACTAACCTTGCTAAGTTATTATATGTTAGATTATACCTTAAACAGAATCACGCTGTTTGCTTTGGTATTTGTAACAGGAATTGTAGTAGACGATTCTATCATTATTGCAGAGAATATGCATCGTCATTTTAAAATGAAAACGATGCCTTTTAAAGAAGCAGCATTGTTTGCTATCAATGAAGTGGGAAATCCAACCATTTTAGCAACATTTACCGTGATTGCTTCAGTGTTGCCAATGGCATTTGTTTCTGGATTGATGGGGCCTTACATGAGTCCGATGCCTATTGGAGCTTCTATTGCCATGATATTATCTCTATTTGTTGCTTTAACTATTACCCCTTATTTGGGAGTCATTTTCTTACGAGAAAAAGATAAAAAGCAGCATAAAGAACAGGAAACAAAAAAGGCAATTTCAACTTCTTTCATTTATAAAATGTATGAGAAGTTAGAAAAACCATTAATTGAAAATAAATTAAAACGAAATATATTTTTAGGCACTACATTTTTATTGCTGTTTGGGTCTATGAGTTTGTTTTTTACGAATTCTGTTGCAGTAAAAATGTTGCCTTTTGATAATAAAAATGAGTTTCAGGTGGTCATAGACATGCCAGAAGGAACGACTTTAGAGAGAACAGCTGTAGTAGCTAAAGAGATTGGACAATTTATAGCCACCAGAAAAGAAGTTGTAAACTACCAAAGCTATGTAGGTACCTCAGCTCCAATTACATTTAATGGTTTGGTGCGTCATTATGATTTACGTGGTGGAAGCAATATGGCAGATATTCAGGTGAATTTAATTGATAAACATGAGAGAACAGCTCAAAGTCACGAAATTGCTAGCTTGTTTAGACCAGAAATTCAGAAAATTGCCAAAAAGTACAATGCCAATGTAAAAATTGTAGAAGTACCGCCAGGGCCTCCTGTCTTATCAACTATTGTTGCAGAAATTTATGGACCAGATTATCAGGAGCAAATAAAAATAGGAAAAGCAGTACAGCAAATTTTAAAGAACACTAATGATGTAGTTGATGTAGATTGGATGGTGGAAGATGATCAAACCGAATACAATTTTAGCATTAATAAAGAAAAAGCAATGTTGTATGGGGTAGCTCCAGCCCAGATTAGCCAAACAATACATATGGCAATGTCTAACCAAGCTATTGCTAATTTATATGCAGAAGAAGCTTCGAGTCAGGTAGGTTTAGTATTGTCTTTAGATGAAAAAGAAAAAACATCTATTGAAGAAATTGCCCAATTAAAAGTGCGTTCCAAAAAAGGAAATATGGTGCCAATTATTGATCTAATTTCTATTGAAGAAAAGACTGCTCCAAAGAGTATTTATAGAAAAAATCAAAAGCGAGTAGTGTATGTTTTGGCTGATATGGCAGGAAAATTAGAAAGTCCGGCGTATGCTATTTTAGGAATCGATAAAAAATTAAAAGAAATAGTCCTTCCGAAAGGTTATACATTGAATGAGTTGTATTTGAATCAACCAGAATTAGAAGATGATTATACGATAAAATGGGATGGAGAATGGCAAATTACTTTAGAAGTTTTTAAAGATTTAGGAGCTGCTTTTTTAGGAGCAATAGTCATTATTTACATTTTAATTGTAGGTTGGTTTGAGAACTTTAAAGCGCCTTTTGTAATGATGGTTGCTATTCCATTGTCTATGATTGGAATCATTTTAGGTCACTGGATGATGGGAGCATATTTTACAGCAACTTCTTTTATTGGTATGATTGCATTGGCGGGAATTATGGTTCGAAACTCTGTACTATTAATCGATTTTGTTAATCTTAGATTGGAAGAAGGAGTTCCTTTAAAACAAGCAGTAATAGAAGCAGGAGCCGTAAGAACCACACCAATTTTGTTAACAGCAGGAACCGTGGTTATAGGTGCTTTTGTTATCCTTTTTGATCCAATTTTCCAAGGGTTAGCGATTTCATTAATGGGAGGAACGATTGCTTCTACCATACTAACCTTATTAGTTGTACCCCTTGTATATTATTTAATAGAAAAGAAAAAACATAAGTAACATGAGAAATAGATTAATTAGAGGAATTGCTGGAGTATTTATTTTAACCAGTTTATTGTTAGCTATTTATATAAATATAAATTGGCTTTGGTTTACCGCTTTTGTTGGCGCCAACTTATTGCAATCTTCTATCACCCAATGGTGTTTGTTAGAAGATATATTAGAAAAAGTATTTAAAGTTAAAAATTGATAAATATCATATTTTAACTTGTAGATCCTTTATAATTTTACCTAAAAATAGAAAGATATGTTTGGATTGAATTTACCTTTAGTTTCTTGGACAAATGGAACCATTATGATTGGTGTGTTTGCATTAGTAGTCATCGGGCTAGTTGTTGCATTGTTATTACTTGTTAATAGTGGTAGTAAAAAATCCAAATAAAACTAATAGAATCAAAAATTAAAAAGCACCTAAAAAGGTGCTTTTTTTTAGGCTTTTTTTAACAAAAAAACAGTATTTCTTCTTTAAACCTTTTCTCATACTTTCTATCTAATAGCAAGGAATTTCTTAACTAAGTTTTAACTAAAAAGTAAATAGTTGCACATGCAACTATTTGTAAAAAGATGTACCTTTGCTTTATGAAAACAACGAAGCATTTTATTGATTTTGAAAACTCGTTAGGACCTTGGTTAGGTAAAACGGTAAAGCTTATGGAGTTCTTTTTACAAGAAGCGTTTGACAACGCTGCGTTAGATTTGACAAAAGAACAAATGGTGGTATTAAAAAAATTGACATTTAAAGACGGTTTAAATCAAAATGAGTTGGCTTTTTTAACCTTGCGAAATAAGTCTTCACTTACTCGCTTACTAACAAAAATGGAAAAAAAGACCTATATCATAAGAAAGCAAGATGTAAAAGATAAAAGAATTAAGCGTGTATACATTACAGAAAAAGGGAGAGCAACTTTCGATAAATCAAGACCTATTATCAAACAATTGATTGATAGGATGGAAGAATGTATTTCTGATAATGAAAAACAGCAAATGATTACAATATTACAAAAGATTCAATCAAACTTCAGTTCAGATAAAGAACTTAAATAATTATTTAAAATGAGAAAAATTATACTATCGGTATTAGGAGTATTACTAATTGTTGGAGCCGTTTTTTTAGCAAAAACCATGATTGCTAATAAGCAAAAACCAAAACCTAAATTCAACAAAATAGTAAAAACCGTTTTTGTAAAAGAAGTACAAAATAAAAATATTCCAATTGCCATCATTGCAAACGGAAATTTGTTGGCAAAAAATAGAATAGAGTTGTTTTCTGAAGTGCAAGGGGTGTTGCAAACCCCAAAGGTTTTTAAACCAGGAACAACGTATGCAAAAGGAGAAACATTATTAAGCATTAATAAAGATGAGTTTAAAGCAAGTTTACAATCTCAAAAGAGCAATTTGTTTAACTTATTAACTTCTGCAATGCCAGATATTAGATTGGATTACCCAAAAGAGTTTGCAAAATGGGAAACCTATTTAACTCGTTTTGATTTTGACAAACCAATACCAGTTTTACCAAAGTTTTCTTCAGATAAAGAAAAGTATTTTATCTCTGGAAGAGGAATATTAACTAGCTATTATGCAGTTAAAAATTTAGAAGTAAAACTAGATAAGTATCAAATAAAAGCACCTTATTCTGGCGTTTTAACAGAAGCTTCAGTTACCGCTGGATCATTAGTAAGAGTTGGACAAAAACTAGGAGAGTTTATTGATCCATCTGTTTTTGAGATTGAAGTTTCTGTCAATGCATCCTCAGCAGAATTATTAAAAGTTGGAAGCACTGTTTTATTAACTAACTTAAATAAATCTACTCAGTATTCTGGTAAAGTTGTTCGAGTAAATAGCAAAGTAGATGTAACAACACAAACAGTGAAAGCTTTTATCGAGTTAAAAGGTAAAAACTTAAAAGAAGGGATGTATTTAGAAGCCTCTTTAGATGCTAAATCAGAAGAAAATGCCATAGAAATTCCAAGAAAATTATTAATCAATAATAGGAGCGTGTATACCGTTAAAAATGATAGTGTATTAAGTTTAACAAAAGTAAATCCGGTATATTTTAATAAAGAAACTGTTGTGGTAAAAGGGTTAAAGAATCGTACTCAAATCCTTACCCAAATTTTACCTGGAGCTTATGATGGAATGATTGTTAAAATCAATAAAAAGAAATAAGGAAATGAAAAAAATAATCACATATTTTATCAAATTTCCTGTAGCAGTTAATGTAACTATTATTGCATTTATTGCTTTTGGTTTGATAGGAATTTTTAGCATGAAATCTTCCTTTTTTCCTTTGGTAGATTCGCAATTAATAACCATTAATTTAACCTATCCAGGAGCGTCCCCTGCTGAAATAGAAGAAGGAGTAGTTTTAAAAATAGAAGACAATTTAAAAGGAATTGTAGGGGTAGAAAGAGTTACTTCAGTTTCTAGAGAAAATGCAGCGAGTGTTAATGTAGAAGTAGAAAAAGGAAAGAATATAGATATTGTCCTTTCTGATGTAAAAAATGCAGTAGATAGAGTTCCTTCTTTCCCAACAGGAATGGAGCCACCTGTAATTGCAAAAGTAGAAAGTATACGACCAACAATTAGCTTTACTGTAAGTGGAGAAAATTTGCCGTTAAAAACCCTAAAACAATATGCTAGATCTATGGAAAATGATTTAAGAAATATTGAAGGTTTGTCTCAGGTGAGTTTATCTGGTTTTCCGGATGAAGAAATTGCGATTTCTGTAAATGAAAATAAATTAAGAGCATATAATTTATCTTTTACTGAAGTAGCAAATGCTGTAAGAAGCACCAATATTTTAATTACTGGTGGGAATATAAAAACTGCCGAAGAAGATTATCTAATTAGAGCTAGAAATAGGTCTTATTACGGAATAGAACTTCAGAATGTTATTGTAAAAACAGAAAGAACAGGAAATATTATTCGTTTAAAAGACGTAGCAACTATAAAAGATACTTGGTCAGAAAATCCAGACAGAATTTATTATAATGGAGAGGTTGCGGTTAATATTACCGTAAATAATACCAATAGTGAAGATTTAATTTCTACTGCAGACAATGTAAAAGAATATATAAATAAGTTTAATCAACAACATGATAATGTAACTATTAATATTTCTAGCGATTCTTCAATTACACTGAACCAAAGAACGCAATTATTAGCAGAAAATGGGTTGGTTGGAGTTTTATTAGTCTTGTTCTTTTTGGCTTTATTTTTAAATGTAAGATTGGCATTTTGGGTAGCTTTTGGTTTACCAATAGCCTTTTTAGGAATGTTTATTTTTGCGGCTCAATTAGGCGTAACAATTAATGTGCTTTCTTTATTTGGGATGATCATTGTTATTGGTATTTTGGTTGATGACGGTATTGTTATTGGAGAAAATATTTACCACCATTATTACGACAAAGGAAAAACCCGTATTAGAGCAGCAATTGATGGGACTTTAGAAGTTATTCCTCCAATTGTTTCTGCCATTTTAACAACAATTATAGCCTTTTCTACTTTCTTTTTTTTAGACGGAAGAATAGGGAACTTTTTTAGTGAGGTATCAACGATAGTACTTTTAACATTAAGTGTTTCGCTAATTGAAGCTTTGATTATTTTACCTGCACATATTGCACATTCAAAAGCACTTTCTAGAAATAGAAAAAAGACAAATAAAATAGATGCATTTTTTACCAATATTAATAAAAAAGCAGATGAGCTTTTGGTAAAAATGAGAGATACCTTGTATTTACCATTTTTAAAGTTCTTTTTAAAACATAAATTATTAGGATTTGGGATTCCGTTAGCCCTATTTATCTTTAGTATTGGAGCTGTAGGAGGCGGAATTGTAAGAACTTCATTTTTTCCATCTATTGCGAGTGATCGAGTTCAGATAAACTTAAAAATGCCTCAAGGAACTAATGAAAAAATTACGGATTCTATCATTTCATCTATAGAAGATAAAGTATGGTTGGTTAATAAAGATTACACTAAAAAGCAGGCTTCTGGAGAACAAGTAGTACAAAATGTCATAAAAAGAATTGGTCCTGGAACATCAAATGCAACGCTAACTGTAAACTTATTACCAGGTGAATCCAGAGACTTTTCTTCACCAGAAATTACCAATGCAATCAGAGAAAAAGCAGGTAAAGTATATGGAGTAGAAAGCCTCACTTTTGGATCAGGAGGAAACTTTGGAGGTAGTCCGGTTGCTGTATCCTTATTAGGAAATAATATTACCGAATTAAAGGCTGCTAAAACAGCTTTAAAAAGAGAATTGGAGAATAATTCTCTATTAAAAGATATTTCTGATAATGATCCTGCCGGAATTAAAGAGCTTAACATAAAACTTAAAGACAAAGCGTACTTGTTAGGATTGAATTTACAATCTGTAATGAACCAAGTTCGATATGGTTTCTTTGGGTTTCAAGCGCAACGTTTTCAGAGAGGACAAGATGAAATTAAAGTTTGGGTGAGGTACGAAAAAGGAAATAGGTCTTCTATTAAAAATTTAGATGATATGCGTATTATAGCACCTACTGGAGATCGTATCCCATTTTCTGAAATAGCAAGTTATCAAATAGAAAGAGGAGAAGTAGCAATTAATCATTTAAGTGGTAAAAGAGAAATTCAAATCACTGCAGATATGAAAACTCCAGGAGAAAGCGCTACAGATATTTTAGAAGATATCAAAACCCGAATTATGCCAGAGATAACTTCTAAATACCCAACAGTCTCTCCTTTGTATGAAGGTCAAAATAGAGAAGCTAAAAAAACCATTGATTCTGTAAATATTGTAGGGCCAATTATACTGGTTTTAATATACATGACCATTGCCTTTACATTTAGAACCTATAGCCAACCAATATTATTAATAATAATGATTCCTTTTAGTATGATAGGTGTAGTTTGGGGTCATTATATTCACGGATTTGCTATCAATATCCTTTCTTGGTTAGGAATCATTGCTTTGATTGGAATTATGGTAAATGACGGACTTGTTTTAATAGGAAAGTTTAATGGATACTTAAGAGAAGGAATGAACTTTGATGACGCTTTAATACAAGCAGGAAAATCTCGTTTTAGAGCCATTTTCTTAACCTCATTAACAACCATTGCAGGATTAGCACCATTAATGCTAGAAACAAGTAGACAAGCTCAGTTCTTAATTCCGATGGCAATATCTATTTCATACGGAATTGCTATTGCAACAGTATTAACCTTGGTTATGTTACCATTATTATTATCAGTTTCAAACAGTATAAAAGTTGGAATAAAATGGTTAAAAACCGGAAATGATATCACCAAAGAAGAAGTAGAAAGAGCCATTATAGAATCTAATTATGAGAACGATGAAGAATAGTACTAAAATCTTTTGTATGCTTGCCTTTTTTGTAAGTGTGCAGTTAGGAGCTCAAACAGTTTTAACAAAAAAAGAAGCGTTAAAAATCGCTTTAGAAAATAATTACGGAATTAAGATTGCGTACAACAATGTAAAAGTAGCTAAAAACAATTCGAGTATTTATAATACAAGACATTTACCAACTATTTCTGCTTCTACAGGAACAAATTATAGCAATAACAATCAAAATATTACTGCTCAAAATGGAAATGTAACAACAGTAAATGGAGCAATTACGAAAAGTTATAATGCTTCTGTTAATTTAAACTATACATTGTTTGATGGTTTGGGAAGAAAATATAATTACAAGCAATTAAAAGAGACCTATAACCTTTCTCAGTTACAGGCGAAAGAAACGATAGAAAACACCTATTTACAATTGTTTACAGTGTATTTTGAAATAGCTCGACTTTCTGAAAATACTCAGAATTTACAAGATGCTTTAGCCATTTCTAAACAACGTTTGCAAAGAGCAGAATATCAATACCAATACGGACAAACAACAAAAGTTGCCTTATTAAATGCTCAGGTTGATGTAAATAATGATAGCATTACATTAATGAATTCTAGACAACAATATTTAAATTCTAAAAGAAGCTTAAATATTATTTTAGGAGTTACTCAAGAACCCAATTTTGACGTAGAAACAACCATTAATTTTACAAAGTTATTGACCTTACCTAAATTGTTAGAACAGGCTAAATTGAATAATACCTTATTACAGCAAAACAAAAAAAATATAGCAATTAGCGAGTTTAATCTTAAAATAAATAAAGCTAGTTTTTTACCAACAGTTTCTTTAACATCTTCGTATGGATGGAACAAGAGTCAGAATCCAGCGACTTCCTTTTTAGCTCAATCTCAATCAACAGGATTAAATGCAGGGTTAAATTTATCTTGGAATATTTTTGATGGCGGAAGTACTAAAACTAGAGTAGCAAATTCTAAAATAGCAATAGAAAATCAGAAAATAGCAATGCAGCAACAGCAAGAAACTGTAGAAAATAATCTAAGAAATACTTGGGGAAGTTATCAGAATAGTCTGTTTGTTTTAAAAGCTCAAGAGCAAAACATCTTAACAAGTCAGAATAACTTTGATAGAACAGAAGAAAAGTACAAATTAGGTCAAGTTTCTTCAATTGAATTTAGACAAGCGCAGATAAATTTACTAAATGCAAAAACAGCATTAAGCAATGCTAAGTTTGATGCAAAACTAATTGAACTGCAATTATTACAAATAAGTGGGCAATTAATTAATAGCGAGATTTAAAAATTCTCAATAAAAGGTTAAACTTCAAAAGTTTAACCTTTTATTTTTATTTATTCTAAATAAATGAGTACTTTTGCATCATAATTTAGAATATGATTATTTTTTATACAGAAAAATCAAAGGTAAAACCATTAGTAAATACTGTTTCTTGTGATAGTATTTGTACTTCTAATTGTATTAAGCCAAAGAGTAAATGCTGTAATAAGTATAAAAAAAAGGGCATCAACTGTAAGCGATGCCCAAACATTTTATTAAAAAGTGCTTAATTATTAAAAAAGCAGTCTATGACTGTTATTTAAAAGCATTTAATCCTGTTATATCAAGTCCAGTAATTAATAAGTGAATATCGTGTGTACCTTCATAAGTAATAACACTTTCTAAGTTCATCGAATGACGCATGATTGAGTATTCACCTGTGATTCCCATTCCTCCTAACATTTGTCTTGCTTCTCTAGCAATATTAATTGCCATATCTACATTGTTACGTTTCGCCATAGATATTTGAGCAGAAGTAGCTCTTCCTTCGTTACGTAAAACTCCCAAACGCCAAGTTAATAATTGTGCTTTGGTAATTTCTGTAATCATTTCTGCTAATTTCTTTTGTTGCAGTTGAAATTGACCAATAGGTTTTCCAAATTGCTCACGTTCTTTTGCATAACGTAAAGCAGTATCGTAACAATCCATGGCAGCACCAATGGCACCCCAAGCAATTCCGTAACGAGCAGAATCTAAACAGCCTAATGGTGCACCTAATCCAGATTTATTTGGTAAAAGATTTTCTTTTGGCACTTTAACGTTATCAAAAATTAATTCTCCAGTTGCAGAAGCTCTTAAAGACCATTTGTTGTGTGTTTCTGGAGTAGAAAAACCTTCCATTCCACGTTCAACAATAAGACCGTGAATTCTACCTTCTTCATTTTTAGCCCAAACAACAGCAACTTGCGCAAAAGGAGCATTAGAAATCCACATTTTTGCACCGTTTAAAAGATAATGATCACCCATATCTTTGTACTTTGTTTCCATTCCGCCAGGATTTGATCCATGGTTTGGCTCAGTTAATCCAAAACAACCAATCCATTCACCAGAAGCTAGTTTTGGTAAGTATTTTTGACGCTGTTCTTCGTTTCCGTATTTCCAAATAGGATACATAACTAAAGAAGACTGTACAGAAGCAGTAGAACGTACACCAGAATCGCCACGTTCTATTTCTTGCATAATTAAACCATAAGATATTTGATCCAGTCCAGCACCTCCATATTCTTCAGGAATATAAGGTCCAAAAGCACCAATTTCTGCCAAACCATTAATAATTTGATTTGGGAATTCTGCTTTTTGAGCATATTCTTCAATAATTGGAGAAACTTCTCTTTTTACCCATTCTCTAGAAGCGTCTCTAACCAATTTGTGTTCTTCGGTTAATAAATCGTCTAGTTGGTAATAATCTGGTGCTTGAAATAAATCTGGTTTCATTATGTGTGAATTTATAAGTGCATCAAATTTAAAGAATACCAATGAAAAAAAGTAACATTATTTTTAAAATAAAGACAAAATCTTTTTATACGAAAGCAATACGAATTATGTAAGTTTGTACTAATGAAGCAAACCTTAGGAAAACAAGAACGATTAAAAAGTAAAACCTTATTAGGTAAACTTTATAAAGAAGGAACAAGTGTAAAAAGTTTTCCTTTAAGAATGGTGTACTTACAAACAGAACACACCTCTAGTTTTCCTGCTCAAGTTGGAGTATCTGTACCCAAAAGAAATTTTAAAAAAGCAGTAAGTAGAAATCGTATTAAGAGACTCTTAAGAGAGAGCTATAGAAAACAAAAACAAATTGTTTACAAAACTATCGATGTGCCTTATGTGTATATGATTTCTTATATTGGCAAAGAAGAATGTAGTTATGCCGATATAGAAGTAAAGATGGAAAAATTGCTACAAGCTTTTGTAAAAAAGATAAATCAATAAAAAATGAAAAAATACCGTTCAAATAAACTGATTCTTATACTCGCTGTAGGAATCATTTTTGTTTCGTTTTCATTCCAATCTAAATTTTTTGAAGTTGCCAAGCAGATAGAAATTTATACGACGCTATTTAAGGAATTAAATATGTATTATGTGAATGAAATTAACCCTGCAGAAGTAACAACTAGAGCTTTAAAGAATACTTTAAAAGATTTAGATCCCTATACAAACTATTTTAATGAACAAGATGTAGAAGCTGCAAAAATTAGAAGAGAAGGAGAATATGGCGGAATAGGAGCATCGATAAATTATACCGATAAAAATCCACTCATTATTAGTGTATATAAAGATTATGCTGCAGATAAAGTGGGTTTAAAAGCTGGTGATATTATCACTAAAATAAATAATCAAGTATTAAATGAGTTAGAACGAGAAGCTATTTCTGGCTTATTGTTAGGTGTACCAGGAAGTACAATTTCTTTAGAAGTAAATAGACAAGGAACAACACTTCAGTTTGATTTAAAAAGAGAAAAAATAGAGGTAAATCCTGTGCCCTTTTATAAAAAAATAGACAATGAAACAGGGTATATTGTATTGTCTCGTTTCAATCAAAAGGCTTCTTTTGAAGTAAAAAAAGCTTTTCAGAATTTACAAAAAGAAGGCATTAAAAGTTTGATTTTAGACCTAAGATCAAATCCAGGCGGTTTGTTAGGAGAAGCTATTAATATTTCTAATTTTTTCTTACCTAAAGACAAAGTCATCACAACCACAAAAGCTAAAGTTAAAAAATGGAGCAATACTTATTTGTCTAGAAATAATCCGTTAGATTTAGAAATTCCGATTGTAGTTTTAATAAATGGCACTTCTGCCTCGGCATCAGAAATTGTTACTGGAGCACTACAAGATTATGACAGAGCTGTTGTGTTGGGTAAACGTTCGTTTGGAAAAGGATTGGTACAGCGTTATAGAAACTTAAGCTACGGAACACAATTAAAAGTTACGATTTCGAAGTATTATACACCAAGCGGAAGATGTATTCAAGAGTTAGATTATGCAAATAGAGATTTAAAAACAGGAAAAGTGCCTAAGTTTTCTGATGCAGGAATCAATGAGTTTAAAACAGCAAATGGACGTAAAGTATATGATGGTGGTGGAATTCACCCAGATATTATAACAGAGAAAGAAGTATTAACCGATGTAACTAAAGCATTATTAAAATCTAAAGTTATTTTTAATTATACAGTTGATTTTAGAAGGAAAAACACCAATATTCCACCTGCAAAAGATTTTAGATTTACAGATGCCGATTTTAAAGGTTTTCAAAACTTTTTAAGAAAGGATACGACCTTTTTTACCAAAGAAGAACAAGCATTTATAAAAGCATTTAAAAATTTAAAAGCAGCACAACATAAAAAAGTGAGTAAAGACTATTTACGTGTTTTAAAAACATTAAAAGAGGAAAGAATAGTTAAGTTATCTTCTAACAAGGAGTTTTTAAAAGATCAAATAAAACAATTGATTTTAGACCAATATTATTACCAAGAAGGTATTTATCAAAATAAAATGAATGATGATTCAACCATTATAGAAGCGATTGAATTATTAAAAAATAAAAAGAGATATTCAGAGATATTAGCAGGAACAAAGTAAGAAAAGAATTCTTCTAAAGTATTTTAAGACTTGGTACTATTTTAGGATTAAGTTCTCTACACTATCCCTGCAATTAAAATTAGTATCTTTGAGCAACTAAAAAAGAAAGAGTATTACATGAAAGAAAGAACGAGAGCACAAGAATCTACAGGAGCAATAGAAAGATTATACATTTCTATGCGACACTTGTTTAGTAGAGGTTTTTATAAGCCTATGGGAGTTTCTGGAGAAACTTTAAGAAAATCATTATTGCAGTTAAGACCAGAAATTTATGGGTCTATTGCAGAGGATAAAGTAGAATTGAATGGATTAGTCTATATCATTGAGCGTTTACCAGAAGGAATTGAAGAATGCCAGTTTATTAATTTAACAGCAGATGAAGGTTATAAAGATTCTCATTTTAAGGCGATTATTCCACCAAAAAGAAGAAGAAATTGTTATCGAATAGACAAAGATCAAATGAATATTGAGATTACCAGAGGAAGATCTGAAATCTATGATATTTTAACTCATTTAACCTTTTTATTTATTGAATCTCATAAAATAAAAGACAAGGTTTTAATTAACAAAGGAACAGATTGCACTAGAGAATGGAACACTTTAAAAGAGATTGTTTTATATGATAAATCAATTACTAATGATGAAAGAGAAGTTACCATTGCTCATTTAGGAACTATTTTAGGAAGAACCTATCAAGAAGTTTCTGAAGTATATAACACCTTTGCAACAGAAGAAAATCCTGATAGGTTTTTTCAGCTTATATATTGGTTAGGTCAGTTAGCAATTAATGAAACTCTAGAAAACAAAAAACGTGTAGTTACTTTTAGTTCTGTATTAAACGAGCAAATAGGACAACATATTTATGGAGAAGTTTGGGCAAATAATATAAAAAAAACACTAAAAGAAAATCAACTTTTAGAAAGACCAATACACATCATTAGTGCAAATATGCACAGTGTAATGAACTCTATTTATGGAAATGGAGCATTGCCCGAAGAATCGAAAACGCATGAAGGGTTTAAACTTTTTGAACTTTTAAGTAATAGTGATAGTAAAGCTTTGCAAACTAAGGTTAAGAATTACGCTTCTGAGAGTGGATTAATTTATATTAAAGACACTTCTGGAACGAATATTAATGTTCAAGTAATTGATACTGAAAAAATAGACTTTGAATCGACGAGATATTCTAAAGAAAATTCGGAAGGAAAAAAACCAGTTATTATTGTGATGGATTATGCTTTTGGAGAACAAGCATATGAAACGATGGATGAATTACTTAAACCATATAAAGAAAATGATTCTATAACTCACTTAAATGTAGAATCTGTTTCTATTATGGGTAAAGCTGGGATTTTAGAAGGAGGAAAAGGAGATATTATGATTCCATCGTCACATATTTTTGAAGGTACGGCAGACAATTATCCATTTAAAAATGAGTTAACTAAAAAAGATTTAGAAGGTTTTGGAGTACAATCTTTTGATGGAGCAATGATTTCTGTATTGGGAACATCGTTACAAAACAAAGATATTTTAAAGTTTTTCCATGATTCTACTTGGAATGTTATTGGATTAGAAATGGAAGGAGCTCATTATCAAAAGGCGATTCAAGCAGCCTCAAAAATTAGAGGAAATATTTCTGAAAATGTAAAAGTACGTTATGCATATTATGCTTCAGATAATCCTTTAGAAACAGGAGCAACATTAGCTTCTGGAGGCTTAGGAATGTCTGGAGTTACACCAACTTATGCAATAACACAAAGAATTTTAGAACAGATTTTCTAATTCTTTTTAAGACTAAGATTAAACTAAACAAACTATGGCTAAAGAAAACCAAACAAAAGAGGAAGAAGTAGAATTAGGTTCCTTATTTATCATTATTGGAAAAGGATTTTCTAACCTATTTAATTTTATAGGAAAAATTTTAAAAGGAATTTTTCATTTCTTTATTTTAATCCTATTGTTTGTAAAAAAGAACTTTACAAAGTTAGCAATTGCAGCAGCAGTTGGTGCTGTTGTTGGTACTTTTGTTGAGTTTAAAAAGGATGTAACTTATGGAGCAGATTTGCAAGTGCAACCTAATTTTAAAAGCTCAAGACAATTGTATAACAATGTCAATTATTACAATGATTTAGTCAAGCAAAAGGATACCACTTCTTTAGCAAATGCATTTGGAATTTCTATTACTGAAGCAGCAACGCTTAAGAAGTTTGAAATTTTCCCTGTAAAAAACGGAAATGATTTATTAACCTCTTATGATGAGTTAATTCTTTCGGTAGATACTTTAACTGCTAAAAGTTATTCGTTTGATAATTTTAAAACAACCTTTACAGATTATGATTATAAAATTCATAATATTCATGTTGTTGCCACCAAGAATGATGTTTTTTCTAAGTTAGATAGAGTCATCATTTCTTCTGTTGTAGACAATCAGTTTTTTAATAAGGTAAAAGTTTTAACCAATGAAAATTTAAATAGAACCGATTCTTTACTTAGAGAAAACTTATCGCAACTAGATACGTTAAGAAAAGTGTATATGACGGTTTTAGTAGAAGAATCTAAAAAACAAGCTACAGGTACAAGTATAGATTTAGGAGGCGAAAAGAAAACAACTAAAGAACTTGAATTGTTTGAAACGAATAGAAAAATCAACAGTGATTTAAAAGAAATAGCAAAAGATAGATCAGAAAAGTCAGAGGTTTTAAATGTTATTTCAAACTTTCAACCTATTGGTTATGAAATAAAAGGAATTAGCAAAAACTACGGGGTCTTAGCTTCTGGTTTAGCTTTAGCACTTATGGTTTTATTCTTATTATTAAAACAATTAAATAATTACTTAAACAACTACAAAGAATAGTTGATGAATACACTATTAATTACAGGAGGAGCAGGGTTTATTGGAGCAAACTTTATCCCGTATTTTTTAAAAAATAATACAAATGTTCGAGTTGTAAATTTGGATGCATTAACCTATGCAGGAGATTTAAAAAACTTAGAAGAAATTGCAGATAGTAACAGGTATATTTTTGAAGAAGGAAATATTTGTGATCGTAAGTTTGTAGACACTCTTTTTACAAAGTATGATATTTCTGGAGTAATTCACTTTGCAGCAGAGTCTCATGTAGATAATTCTATCAAAAATCCAGATGCGTTTATTCAAACCAATATTAACGGTACATTTAATTTATTAGATGCTGCTAAAACTCATTGGATGGATGGACCAAATCAATATAAAGAAGCTTATATAGAAGCAAGATTTCACCATATTTCTACTGATGAGGTTTTTGGAACCTTAGGAAAAACAGGGTTGTTTACAGAAGAAACGCCTTATGCACCAAATAGCCCGTATAGTGCTTCTAAAGCAGCTTCAGATTTTTTGGTTAGAAGTTATTTTCATACCTATAGAATGAATGTGGTTACTACCAATTGTTCTAATAATTATGGACCTAAACAGCATGATGAAAAACTAATTCCAACGATTATTAGGAAAGCAATCTCTGGAGAAGATATTCCAATATATGGTGATGGTCAAAATATTAGAGATTGGCTATATGTATTAGATCATTGTAAAGGAATAGAGTTGGTGTATAAAAAAGGAAAGACAGGAGAAACGTATAATATTGGAGGTAAAAATGAACGTAATAACTTATATATCGCTAATATTATTTGTGAACTTTTAGATACAATTGTTCCTAAGAAAGGGTCTTATAAAGAGCAAATTAGCTTTGTAAAAGACAGGCCAGGCCATGATTTTAGATATGCCATTGATGCATCAAAAATAGAAGATGAATTGGGGTGGAATGCCGCAGAGAATTTTGAAACGGGAATTCGAAAAACAATTGAATGGTATTTAAATAAATACAATAACTGATGAAAGGAATTATTTTAGCAGGAGGATCAGGAACGCGTTTACATCCGTTAACATTATCGGTAAGTAAGCAATTAATGCCCGTGTATGATAAACCTATGATTTATTATCCACTTTCTACATTAATGCAAGCAGGAATAAACGAAATATTAATTATTTCAACACCTCAAGATTTACCACTATTTCAACGTTTATTAGGAGATGGTAAAAAATATGGTTGCAGGTTTGAATATGCTGTTCAAGATGCTCCAAATGGATTGGCAGAAGCATTTATTATTGGTGCAGATTTTATTGGAAAAGATAAAGTAGCACTTATTTTAGGAGATAATATTTTTTATGGAACAGGATTGGCCAATTTGTTAAGAGCAAATAACAATCCAGATGGTGGAATTGTGTATGCATATCATGTTCACGACCCAGAAAGATATGGAGTTGTTGAATTTGATAAGCATGGAAATGCCATTTCTATAGAAGAAAAGCCATTAAAACCAAAATCAAATTACGCAGTTCCAGGGATTTATTTTTATGATAATGATGTTGTTGATATAGCAAAAAATATTCAACCAAGTAAAAGAGGAGAGTTAGAAATTACCGATGTTAACAAAACATACTTAGCCCAAGGAAAATTAAGTGTGAGTATTTTAGATAGAGGTACTGCTTGGTTAGATACTGGAACTTTTGACTCTTTAATGCAAGCTTCTCAATTTGTTCAGGTAATTGAAGAAAGACAAGGGCTAAAAGTAGGTTCAATTGAAGAAGCTGCTTATAGAAGCGGATTTATTAGTAAAGAACAACTACAAAAATTAATACAACCACTATTAAAAAGTGGTTATGGAAAACATTTAGAAGGGATTTAATGCAAGTAATAGAAACAAAATTAAAAGGTTGTTTTGTAATTGAACCAAGAGTTTTTGGAGACGAAAGAGGGTATTTCTTTGAAAGTTTTAATAAAACGAGTTTTCAAAAACTAACAGGCCAAGAAATAGACTTTGTACAAGACAATGAAGCTTATTCTAATAGAGGTGTTTTAAGAGGATTGCATTTTCAAAAAGGAGAGCATGCACAAGCAAAACTAGTAAGAGTGGTTAAAGGAAAAGTACTAGATGTCGTTGTTGATTTAAGACCAGATTCTGAAACTTATGGCGAGCATTTTTCAATAGTTTTATCTGAAGAAAATAAAAAGCAATTGTTTGTGCCTAGAGGTTTTGCTCATGGGTATTCTGTGTTAGAAAACAACACAGTTTTTGTATATAAATGCGACAATTATTATGCTCCAGATACTGAAAGTGGAATACTTTATAATGATGCTTCACTACAAATAGATTGGATGTTAGAAGCACATGAAATTCAATTGTCTGATAAAGACAAAAAATTAAAATTAATTAAAGAATTAGAAAACTAGAAATTTGAAAAAAGTTGCATTAATAACAGGAATTACTGGACAAGATGGTTCATATCTTACTGAATTTTTACTAGAAAAAGGTTATGAAGTTCATGGAATAAAAAGAAGGTCTTCTAGTTTCAATACCCAAAGAATAGATCACCTATATCAAGATCCTCATCAAGAAAATAGAAACTTGTTTTTGCATTATGGTGATATGACAGATAGTACCAATTTGATTCGGATAATTCAAGAAGTGCAACCAGATGAGATTTACAATTTGGCAGCGATGAGTCATGTACATGTCTCTTTTGATACACCAGAATATACAGCCAATGTTGATGGCTTAGGAACATTGCGTTTATTGGAAGCTATACGAATTTTAAACCTTGAGAAAAAGACAAAAATTTACCAAGCATCAACATCAGAATTATATGGTAAGGTACAAGAAGTACCACAAACAGAAACAACACCTTTTTATCCAAGAAGTCCTTATGGAGCAGCAAAAATTTATGCGTATTGGATTACAGTAAATTATAGAGAAGCGTATAATATTTTTGCTTGTAATGGTATTCTTTTTAACCATGAATCACCTGTTAGAGGAGAAACCTTTGTTACTAGAAAAATTACAAGAGCGGCTTCTAAAATTGCGTTAGGATTGCAAGAAAAATTGTATTTAGGAAACTTAGACGCTCAAAGAGATTGGGGACACGCAAAAGATTATGTACGAATGATGTGGATGATCTTACAGGCTGAAACTCCAGAAGATTGGGTAATTGCTACAGGAAAAACAACTTCTGTAAGAGAAATGGTGAGAATGGCGTTTGGAGAATTAGGAATTGAATTGGATTTTATAGGTAATGGAAAAGAAGAGAAAGGAATTGTAAAATCTTGCTCAAATAAAGAGTATCAAATTCCTGATGGAAAAGAAGTTATCTGTATTGATCCTCATTACTACCGACCAACAGAAGTAGATTTGTTGATAGGAGATGCATCAAAAGCAAAGAATAAACTAGGTTGGACTCCAGAGTATTCTTTAAAAGAACTCATTAAAGAAATGATGGAGCATGATATTAGCATCATGAAAAAAGAATTATATCTAAAAAATGGTGGTCATACAATAAATAACAACTATGAATAAAGATGCTAAAATATATATAGCGGGTCATAGAGGTTTAGTTGGGAGTGCTATATACAACAATCTACAATCTAAAGGATATAATAACCTGATTACAAGAACACATAAAGAATTAGATTTAACAAATCAGCAAGAAACAGCAGAGTTTTTTAAAAAAGAACAACCGGAATATGTGTTTTTAGCAGCAGCAAAAGTAGGTGGAATTGTAGCTAATAACACTTACAGAGCTGATTTTATTTATGAAAACATGATGATTCAAAACAATGTAATTCATCAAAGTTATCTACACAAGGTAAAAAAGTTATTGTTTTTAGGAAGTACTTGTATTTATCCTAAAAATGCTCATCAACCAATAAAAGAAACAGAATTACTTACCAATACTTTAGAGTATACTAACGAGCCTTATGCAATTGCAAAAATAGCGGGAATAAAGTTATGTGAAAGCTATAATTTGCAATATGGAACCAATTTTTTATCGGTAATGCCTACAAATTTATATGGGCCAAATGATAATTTTGATTTGGAAAAATCTCATGTTTTACCAGCACTAATTCGTAAAATACATTTAGCAAAGTTATTAGAAGAAGATAAAGAAGCAGCAGTTTTAAAAGATTTAGGTCTAAGTTCATTTCAAGAAGCAATGCCTATTTTAAAACAATTCGGAATCTCTAAAAAGAGTGTAGAAATTTGGGGTTCAGGAAAACCAAAACGAGAGTTTTTATGGTCTGATGATATGGCCGATGCCTGTGTATTTATAATGGAAAGTCAAGATTTTAAGGACACATATAGTTTTCAAGATAAGGAAATTAGAAATACACATATTAATATTGGTACTGGACAAGATATTTCGATTAAAGAATTGGCAGAAAAAATAAAGACGGTTGTAGGTTTTAATGGCGATTTAGTTTTTAATACTGATAAACCAGACGGAACCATGAGAAAACTTACCGATGTTTCGAAACTTCATTCTTTGGGATGGAAACATCGTATTGATTTGGATGACGGAATAAAAAAGATGTATAATTTTTACTTAAATGAATAAACGATTAAGTAAAGACAATTCTATTATTCTAAAAAACTTATCCTTTTTAACAGTTCTTAGGTTTTTTAATATTGGAGTTAAGTTTTTTTTGGTTGCTTATTTGGTAAGAGTATTAGGGACAACGAATTATGGTATATTAACTTGGACAGACTCGATTATTCAATACTTTATTATTCTTATAAATTTTGGGTTTAATGTTTATGCAGCCAAGTATATTGTAGAAAATAGAAATTCCCAAAAGACATTAAATAAAATTACATCTACAGTTTTTACAATTAAGTTTGGCTTATTTTGTTGTAGCTTTTTATTGCTTTACTTTCTTTCTTTTTTAAATACCCTGTCACCCTATAGTCTATTTTTATATGTAATGTTGTTAATGGGAATTGGAGAAGTTTTCTTTCCTGTTTGGTATTTTCAAGGAGTAGAAAAATTACAGTTAGCTACTTATATTACTGTTTTTTCTAGAATTGTGTTAGTTGGAGGAACTCTTTTGTTTGTTAAGAATTCTGAGGATCTATTAACTCATATTTTGTTAATAGTTTTGTCTAATGTTATTATGGGAGTTTTGGGTTATTTTACTTTAGTAAAAAAGTTTGGGTTTAGGTTTTATTTTGTAAAACTAAATGATATTAAAACTGTGATTAAAGAAGCTTATATGTTCTTTTTGGGTAGGTTTATGTCACTCACATTTAATTTTATGACTATATTTTTAATTGGAGTATACTATTCTATGGAGTATGTGGCAGGTTTTGATGTTGCTTTAAAAGTAGTATTAGTGTGTATCATTCCTTTTGATATGCTACAACAAGCTGTTTTTCCAACGATAACCAGATCAAAAAATAAAACAACTATTAAAAAACTAATCGTAATTAGTGTTGCAGTCGGGTTATTTTTTACACTTTTTTTAAATCTATTTCCAGAGTTTTTACTTTCATTATTTGGAGGAGAGGAAATTAAACAATACAGTACTGTCTTAAAAGTGCTTTCTCCAATACCTCCAATTGTTGCTTTAACATTTATTTTAGGTACTTGTACATTAGTAGCTTTTGGATATAATAAAGAGTTTAATAGGTCTTTAATTATATCATCATTATTCTATATTTTAATAGTTTTACTTCTTTACATGGTTAATCAAGTTACATTTTGGAATTTAGTATATTTAAGATTAGTTTCAGATTTAGTTTTATTAATTACAAGAATATATTACGTTTATAAAAAAAGAATTTTTTAATTGTTTCAATTTTGATTGTCCTAGTTCTATTATTAA
The DNA here is from genome assembly GCA_947497755.1 of uncultured Polaribacter sp. Lineage (GTDB taxonomy): Bacteria > Bacteroidota > Bacteroidia > Flavobacteriales > Flavobacteriaceae > Polaribacter. The sequence goes on from CANMHT010000005.1 coordinate 160,011, forward strand.
TTTTTACGTTATATCTACTTACTAGGGTTTGTAAATATTATTTATTAAGTCCGATTTACTTATATGTTTTATTTGCATTAGTATCTATAATTGCATCTACTTGGTACTTTTATTTTTTTGAGAACAAGTTTTCTCTATTTAATTTAGATAATGTTAGTGAAGCTAAATTTTTAGAAGTATTAAGACTGTATATAATTGCTTTAGTTTCTTTTATTGTAGGAGTATTAATATACTATGATGTTTCTAAAAAGAAGACAAAAAAAATTTTTAATAAATCATTTACAGATAGTCTATTTTTAGATTACAAGCTAAATAAAGGAATTAAAATAACAGGCGTTATTTTATTTTATGTAATTATAGTTTTGTATATAATTACTTATGGTAAAGGGATTTTTATAAGAGAAGAATATTTGCCAGAAACGAATAGAGGGCTTACAATTCTTATTAAAATACTAAGTTTTGTAGAAGTAATAATTTTAGGACTGGTTTATAAAAACCAGAAATTAGCAAGTACTATTTATTTTATTTTGTTGTTGTTAATTTCGATAGGGACTGGATCTAGATCGGTTTTTTTATTTTTTTTAGGATTTATCTCTCTTGTTTTTATATCTAATGGAAATACACTTTTTAATAAAATTAGATTTTCAATTCATTTAGTAATATCTTTCTTATTTCTTGCCTATATAATGCAATTAAGAGAATTAGAGATGCATGGTGTAATTCCTTACTTAAAAAGTATTAGTTCTGAATCAAAAAGCTTTGTAAGAAGCTTCTTCTTTAATATCTATTATTCGTTTATTTATGGAGTTTTTGTTACAATAAAGACGATACAAAAATCAGAATTAGATTGGAATATTATTTTTATTAGTTTAAATCCATTGCCAGGAAGTATGGCGGGTTGGTATGATTATGCTGATAAAATGAGAATTAATATTTATGCTCCATATTCTTTACATGGAAGAATATTTAAAATGGGGTATTTTTTTACTGTAATTTACTTCTTTCTTACAGGTGTTGTTTTTTCATTTTTTGAAAGAAAAATAAGGGTCTTATTAGAAAAAAAGAAGAGAGTACTTTCTTTTATAATTGTTCTTATTTTAATGTTACATATTGTATATGCATTTGAGTATAATATGAGAGCAGCAATAAGATATATTTATTATGCTTTTTTTATTTTATTATTAGTGTATTTAACTAATCAGATTCTTTTAAATTTACCTAAAAGGAAAAAAGAAAATGATACTTAAAAAAAACAATATAACTTTTTCTATACTCTACTTATTCTTTTTATTTCCATTAATTCCAAATAGAGTAAAAGGATTGCCAGTAATTTTTTTATTGATTTGGGGAGTTTTTGTATTTATAAAGAGTAAAGTGAGAAGTTATCCATATAAAAAAGTATTATTCATCTCATCTTTATACTTACTTTATCTTATTAGCTTACTTTATACAGAAAACTTAAAAAATATTGATAAAATTTTATCAACAAGATTATCTTTGTTAGTTGTTCCTTTAGCTTTTGGTTTTCTTTACCAAGAAGTAAAAAAAATCAGGTTTAAAGATGTTGTTGTTTTTATAAAAGTAAATAGTGTTGTAAGTGCAATATATTCGGTATTAATATTGTCTTATTTAGGCTATTTAGGTGTTTTTAATAATGTTATCAAAATAGAGAATGCTTTAGCGTATATAACAAACGAGATGTGGTTAATAAACCAACATCCGATTTATGGATCTTCTTTTATAGGAATATCTTTGCTGTTAACTTTGTATTATGTTGTAAGTGAGAAAGAAAAAAAGATAAGAGGTTATATTTTTTTGATAGTTATTATGATAATTACACTTTTTATTTTAACCAGAAAAAGTGTTTTAATTGCTCTCTTTTTTTCAGTTTTTAGTGGTTTTTTATTGTATAAAAAGAGGAAAAACTTTAAGAGGTATCTTATTGCTATTTTAACCGTAGTTTTATTAGTTTTTGTTTTTTCAAAAACAGTTAGCAACCGGTTTTATGAACTTATTGACAAAGAAACCTATACAAGAATAAATAAAGAAAGTTCAACCAGTTTAAGATATACAATTTATCTTAGTAGTATAAAAGCAATTCTTAAATCTCCTATTATTGGTTATGGAGTTGGAGATGTTAAACCTGAACTAAAAAAATATTATCAAAAAACATCTGCTGAGATGATTTATTATAATTCACATAACCAATACTTAAGCTTTTATTTAGCCACAGGTATTTTTGGATTTTTATTATTGTGGATTATCATGCTTAAAACCATTTTTTTAGCAGTAAAAAAGCAAAAGATGGTATTGTTATTATTATCTGTATTTTTTTCAGTTTTAATGTTGTTTGAAAATATATTAGAAAGACAATCGGGAGTGATTTTATTTTCGTTTTATATGTGTTTATTAACATTTACTAATTTTGAAAAAAAGAAAATAACTAATGAAGCAAGATAGCATTCAATCAATTTTATTGATTGGCCCTTTTCCTGATCCAATCTCTGGGGTATCTTTAGCGAATAAAGTAGTAAAAGAACAGCTGAATGCTTCCGAAAAATATAAAGTGTCAGTAATTAATACTTCATACAAACACTTTGACGAAAATTTAGGAGCTTTTTCTTTTAGTAAAATGATTTTTTATTTAGGGTTAAACTTCAAAGTATTTAAGGTTATTAAAAACAAAAAAATATATATTACACCTGGTCAAACTTTTTTTGGCATAGTTAAATATGCTCCTTTTATTTTACTGTCTAGTTGGTTAAAAAAAGAATTGATAATACATGTGCACGGAAACTATTTATTAAAAGAATATGAGTTATTATCAGGGAGTAAAAAAAGAATTTTCAAATCTCTATTAACAAAATTTAATAAAGGAATTGTTCTATCTGATTCGTTGAAAGATAATTTATTACCATTTATTAATCCTAAAAAAATATATTCACTACCTAATTTTGCTCAAAACTATCTTTGGCATCCTAAAGTAGAAGAAAAAACAACTTCTGAGTTGCGTATAGTCTTTTTAAGTAACTTAATGAAAGAGAAAGGAATTCTACTGCTATTAAAGGCATTAATAGAAATGCAAGAGAAAGGGATTTATTTTAAAGTCAAAATTGCAGGAAATGTAGATGCAAATACAGAAAAAGAGACTAAACCTTTAATTAAAGAGATAAAAAATATAGAATATTTAGGAGTGGTTAAAGGTCAAGATAAAAGAGATTTATTAACTTGGAGCAATGTGTTTGTTTTACCCACTTTTTATAAGATGGAAGGACAACCAATTTCAATATTAGAAGCAATGGCAACTAAAAATGTTGTAATAACTACGAATCATGCAGGAATTAAAGATATTTTTACAGATCAAAAGAATGGTTTTTTTGTTTCTAAAAAAAAGACAGAAGATATAGTTGACAAATTAACTTATTTATCTAAAAACCTTGAAGAGATTCATAGAATATCGAACTATAATGAAAGTTTTTTCCTACAGAATTTTACAGAAGATAAATTTAGTAGTAACTTATTAAAAATTCTTAATAATTAATGATTCATCAAGATTTAAAAAACTTTAAATTGCCAAAAAACTTTAGAGGAAGAAGTGCTATTGTAGTCCAATTGTGGTGGATAATTCAAGCGACTTTTTTTAGATGGTCTCCGCAATTTTTATATGGCTGGAGAAGGTTTTTATTGCGTTTATTTGGTGCTCAAATAGGTACAAAAGCAATTATACGTCCAACAGCAATTATTACTTACCCATGGAAAGTGAAAATTGGAGATTATAGCTGGATTGGAGATGATGTCACTTTGTATAGTTTAGGAAATATAACTATTGGTAATAATACGGTAATATCTCAAAAATCGTATTTATGTGCTGGGTCACATGATTATACAAATGTAAATTTTCCAATTTTTGGAGAACCAATTGTAATTGAAGATCAATGCTGGTTAGCTACAGATGTTTATGTTGCTCCGGGAGTAACTGTACAGAAAGGAACTGTAGTAGGCGCAAGAAGTAGTGTCTTTAAAAACCTACCTTCTAATAAAGTTTGTGTTGGTAGTCCAGTTAGAATTATTAAAGATCGATTTATTAATGGATAAAAACTCCAAAAATATACTCATTATTTCTCCTTTCTTTTACCCAGAACCGATATCTACAGGAAAGTTTAATACAGATATGGTTCTTGCATTACGAGATCAAGGGCACCAAGTTAAAGTCTTGTGTTTTCATCCATTTTACCCAAAATGGAAAGTGGAAAAAAGTAACCATAGATTAAAAGGAGTTTCTATAATTAGAGGAGGTAAGAACTTAAAATATACCCAAAAAACTTTTGTTAGAAGAATGGTATTAGAAATAGGTTTTGCCTTTTTCATATTGCGTAAAATTTTTAAACACCAAAAGGAGATAGATATAGTTATACCTGTTTTTCCTCCAAGTTTAGCATTCTATTTTAGTTCTTTTTTTCTTAAAAAAAGAATAAAGAAAGTTGGAATGGTACACGATTTACAAGAGATTTATTCTAACAATAAAAAAGGAATCATTTTCAAATTTATTGGTAAGTCAATTCATTATATAGAAAAGAAAACCTTTCAATCTTGCGATCAGCTAATTTTTCTTTCTAATGAAATGAAAGAAACAGCAAAACATAGCTATGATTTAGCTCCACAAAAACTGAAAGTACAGTATCCTTTTGTTACGATTGATTTAAATAAAGAAAACAAAACAAATGATTTAAATACAATCTTTAATAAAGAAAAGAAGCATATTGTTTATTCAGGAGCATTAGGTGAAAAACAAAACCCCAAAGAACTATATGATTTTTTTAATTATTGTAGCAATAAACTAACAAACGTAACCTTTCATTTTTTTTCTCAAGGTACACTATTTCAACATTTAAAAGATCAAAATAAAAATGACAACATCTGTTTTCATGATTTAGTTCCAAAAGAGAATATTGAAGAGCTGTATGAAAAAAGTTTTGTGCAAATTGTACCTCAAGCTACAGGTACTTCAAAGGGGTCTTTACCTTCAAAACTACCTAATCTTTTAGCTACAAAAACAAACATATTATGTATTACAGATAAAGGAAGTGAAATAGATACTTTGTTCAAAGAAAATAAGCTTCAAAAAGTTATAAATAGCTGGGATAGAGTGCTTTTTTTAGAGAGTATTAAGGAGTTTTTATCTACAGATACATCAGATAATTTAAAGCAATTAGAAATATCAAATTCATTATTTAATATTAATTCAATGATTAATATTATTTTAGAGGAATAATTATAAAAAAATTGAAAAAAAGATATTCCTTTTTAATCAAACCATTAATGCTGTTAATTGATTTAATCATTATTAACAGTGTTGTTTTTTATGTTTCAGACAAAGAGTATTTACTACCTAGTTTTTTAATTTATACCAACCTTTTTTGGATAGTTTCTTCTTTCTTCAGTGGGTTTTATAAGGTTTATAGGTTTACTAAATTTTTTAGGGTTCTAAGTTTATTAGTAGTTCAGTTTTCGGTTTTCTTTCTAGGCTTTTTTACCTATTTTTCTTTGTTTAGAGAAGGAGATGTAGTTAATAACCAAACAGTTATTCTTTCTACAATTTTTATTGCAATTGCAATTGTAAAATATGCATTTATTTATGCTTTAAAAAGATATAGAGCGCAAGGAAATAATTATAGAAAAGTAGTGGTTTTAGGTGGTGATGAATCTGCAAAAAAAATGATAAAACTTTTTCAAAACAAAAAAGATTTGGGATATATTGTTGAAGGTTTTTTTTCCAATAAACAATTTAAAAGTAAGCTCTATAAAGGAAATATATTAACAAGTGAAAATTTTATTCTAGAAAACGGAATTGATGAAATGTATTGTTCATTATCAGAACTAGATAAAGAAGAGGTGGAAAGAATCAATGCTTTTGCTAGTCAACATAGTATTGTTGTAAAGTTAATTCCAAATGTTAATGAATTATATAGTAAAAGTTATAGAACAGAATACTATGATGATTCCTTTCTAGTACTTAATGTTGATAAGTTACCATTTGAACACATAGAAAATAGAATTTATAAAAGGGTATTTGATATTCTTTTTTCGCTTTTCATTATCATTTTTGTACTTACTTGGTTAACACCAATTATTTGGATTTTAATAAAATTAGAATCTAGAGGTCCAGCTTTTTTCAAACAGAAAAGAGAAGGTTTAAAAGGAGAGTTATTTGTGTGCTATAAATTTAGATCAATGAAAACGAATGTTAGTTCTGAACACAAACACACCATAAAAAATGATTCGAGAGTTACAAAAATAGGCTCTTTTTTACGTAGAACAAGTTTAGATGAATTACCTCAGTTCTTTAACGTATTACAAGGTAACATGAGTGTTGTTGGACCAAGACCACATTTAAAAAGTTTGTCTATTGAATATCAAAAAAATGTAAATAATTATTTAGAAAGACATGCTATGAAACCTGGTATCACTGGCTTAGCTCAAGTAAGAGGTTATAGAGGTGAGATTAAAAAGAAGTCGGACATTAAAAATAGAATCAGGTTAGATATTTTTTATATAGAGAATTGGTCTATTTTATTAGATATTAAAATCATATTACAAACAGTATTTAATGTGTATACAGGAGAAGAAAAAGCCTATTAACATTGTCAAAAAATAGTAAAATATCGGTTGCTATTGTTCTTTATAATGAAGAGCCAATAATCCTGCAAAAAACAATTGATTGTGTCTTACAATGTAAAAAAGTTGACAAGCTATATTTATTAGACAACTCTTCTAAACCATCTAATTTATATAAAGAAAACTCAAAAGTAAACTATCAGTTTTTAGGAAAAAACATAGGTTTTGGAAAAGCACATAACTTAGTTTTAGAAGAAATAAAAATGACTTCTACACACCATCTGATTTTAAATCCTGATGTGATTTTTAAAGAAGAAACGTTGGAGCATCTTGTATCGACAATAGAAAATCAAGGTGCTGTTGCAATGATAGCACCTAAAGTATTGTATCCAAATGGAGCATTACAGTATACTGCAAGAAAAGATCCGCGATTTTTAGAGTTGATTTTTAGACGTTTAGGCATAAGAAAGAACTTTGTGCAAGCTCAAGAATACAGAAGTCAATTGGAGCAAGCATTTTTTCCAGATTTTATTCATGGTTGTTTTATGTTGTTTAAAACCAAAGACCTTATTGATATCAACGGGTTTGATGAGCGATATTTTTTATATATGGAAGATGCAGATATCTGTAGAAAAATTCGTTTGTCTAAGCGAAAGCTTATGTATGATCCTACTGTAAATATTACTCATATCCATAGAAAAGGTTCTGCTAAGCAACTAAAACTGGTGTTTTACCATTTAATTTCTGCAATTAAATACTTTTATAAATGGTGTTTGTTATATTTTAAGAAGCGCTAATTATTCCAGAGTATATAGCTTTTTTTATTAATCCTGCTGATGACTTTACTTTTAATTTTGAGTAAATATTTTTCTTATGAGATTCTACAGTGTGTTTACTAATAAAAAGTGTATCAGCAATTTCATAGACTGTTAGTTCATTAGATATTAAAGTTATAATTTCTCTTTCTCTTTTTGTTAATACCCTTTTATTAATTTCTTGAGCTGTATTAGTATTTAAATCAGGATTTATTTTGTTAATGATGATTTTTTTTTTGATAGTTTGGATTAAATCATAAGAACAGATATTTTTATTTACTGATCCATCAACAAACTTTTGTATAAAATTGTTTTTTGAGTTACTAACAACAAGTATTTTAATCTTTGGGAAAAGCTTTTTAAGCTTTTTTATAAAATCATCTCCATTAATTTCTGTAAAAACAAGATCAGTGATTATTAAATCAGGATTGAATACAGATATTTTTTTAAAAGCTTCATTTGGATTGATATAAGCTCCAACAATGTGGAATATATTTTCTTGTGATAGAGCCAGTTTCACTCCTTCTAAGAATAATTGACAAGAGTCAATTAAGAGTAGTTTAATTTTTTTCATAACGATACAAAAATAACATAATTATGTTATTTTTTCAAAGATAAATTATGTGGATATTTACATTAAAAAACATAGACAATGAAAAAATACATTTTAGTATTTGTGATTTCAGTTTTTGGGATGCAAATACAAGCACAAGACTTGATAAGTGGAGGAACTAACTCTTGGATATTTCATACGCCAGATAATGGAAGCACGAATTTACATTTAGCACCAAAAATTAATGGTAATTGGGATTGGCTAAGTCAAACAATTTTTTTTGGGAATGGTAATGTAAGATTTTCAAAGAATGTAGGTATAGGTGGTATCGACCCTAACGTATCTTTAGAAGTTTTAGAAGAGATAAGAGTTAGATTAAATACTTATCTACCAGATAAAAATGTTGCCAGAATAACTGCATTAGGTTTTAGTAACACTACAGGAGCACAAAACTGGTCACTTAGAGGAGTTTATCAATATGCGAATGGAGTAAATAATAATTCTATAGGAGGTGATTTAGATTTAATAAAATCTTTAGATGGTAATACTATTTTAGGAACAAAAACAGATGGAACTCCATTAGGTTATGTTGGGTTAGGTACTGTAAACCCAGACGAGATGCTTACTGTTAAAGGTAATATTCATACAGAGGAAGTAAGAGTAGATTTGAATGTACCACCAGATTATGTTTTTCAAAAATACTTTACTGGAACATCTACTTTAAAAGAAGATTATAAGATGTTAACATTAGAAGAAGTGGAATCATTTGCTAAAAAAAACCATCATTTACCAGAAATACCTTCTGCTAATCAAATTAAAAATGAAGGTTTGAAATTAAAACAAATGACTGCATTACTACTTCAGAAAATTGAAGAACTAACTTTATATACTATTGAGCAAGAAAAGCGAATTAAAATGTTAGAAAAGAAACTTTTAAGAAAATAAAAATATTGTTATGAAAAAAATAACACTTAGTTTTTTCTTATTTTTAATAATATCAATGGCACAAGCTCAAGGATGTGGGGTGAAAAACTATTTGAGCGCACTTAATAGTGTAGACCCAGGAGTAGAAAGTAGTATTCCTACTGAGATAGCAAGAATAATTAAAGAAAGGAAATTAAAGAAAGGAGCAGATAATAATGAAATAATAACAATTCCTGTTGTTTTTAATTTAGTTTTCCCTAGTCATTATACTATTGATCAAGGAGCAAATGTACACACTTCTGTATTGCAACAGCAAGTAAATATTCTTAATGCAAGGTTTGCAGGGAGTATTAGTGGGGTTGATACAAAGATTCGTTTTTGTATTGCTCGAAAAGATATTAATGGAAATGATAATTTTGGTGTAAAAAGATATTTTGGAAAAGCTAGTTATCAACCAGATAAAAATAATATTATTAATGCGGATGAACACTTTTTAAACGTAGATACGGATATAAAACAACATTATGATGATAGTTTCCCCACTCACAGTTTTTTAAATATATGGGTAGTTAATTTATTAGATTTATATGGTGGAAATAATTTAGACGGTTACTCTTCAATACCAATTCCTGATTATCAAAGTCCACTTATTTCTAAAGATGGTGTAGTATTGAATTACTTACAATTAAATAAGTACACTGCCTCTCATGAAATAGGGCACTGGTTAGGATTATTTCATGTTTTTGAATCTAATCAAGTTGTTGCTAGCCAATCTAATGGAGTTGGTAATTGTAATGAGGTTGACTGTGAAGCCCAAGGGGATTTTATCTGTGATACTGATAGAGTGATAGATACCGGTATAGCAAATGTTGCTCCAGGTAATTGTAAAGGATATAATTGTGATGGTCAAATATCTAATATCATTCAGAATTATATGGATTATAATTCTAGAGCAAGAGAGCATTGCTATAAAAGTTTTACTCAAGGGCAGAAGAAAAGAATGAGAGATGTGATTAAAGATAAGAGGCCCATAATTTATAACAATAGTATTTTAGGTTTAAATGATTATTGTAGTACTGGCAACAATAATGGTACTGGGTACATTAGTCCTTTACAACTTTTTTGTAGAACATGTTATGAGCCAGGGTTAAAAATACCTGAAGATTATGGTACAGCAGTAAGAAGTTATAAAAATAATTCAAAAGGAAATTTATACATAACATCAGTTACAAATGGGTTTATTCACCCAGGTAATGGTTATGCTGAAGCAAAAATTAGAATTTATGAACGAAATTGTTTGAATTTTAATCTAAAAGAAACAATTAATGATGTTTTTGGAGAAATTTATATAATTAATGATAATGCTTTTATCGTGAAGAATTATAAAGAAGTTATTCTTTACATTAAAAATAACAATGTCTGGTTTGAGAAGGAACGATATGATACCTCAGAATCTGGTCACAATACCAATTTATATGAAACTAAAAAAGGATTCTATTTAGCATTAGGAATATATAATTCTAAAAATGATAGGACGTTAGATTTGTTTAAGTATGATTATAAGTTGAATGAATTTATTTTAGTAAAAGGGTTTGATACAAAAAATGGGGATTTTGTTAGCTTTAATATAACCTTTTCAGATACAAGTTTTTTTATAGTAAAAAGTGCCGATACGATAGAAGAGTGGGAAATTGATAATTCAGGCTTTAGTTTAACAATTAAAGGAACTTTAACAATTCCTTTAATAGGAAATTATGTTCTTAATGGAAAAAATAACCCTGGTTACATTGGTGAATTGGGGGGCTATAAAAATTATTTATTAATACAAGAAAGAAGATTTAATAACCGTACAGGTTACTATATTGCTGAAGAACTTGATATAATAAAAATTTATAAGAAAAATGGGGAAAACTGGGTTTTTCATCAAGAAATAAATTTAACAAATAATAATTTAAAGCAAATTAGTGAAATAGAGTTTATCGATGAAAATCATATAGCTATAAAATCTCTTGAGTATAGAAATAGTAAAGTTTCGTTTATAAAAAAGGATAATAATAATAATTTTAGTTTAATGAATTTAAATCACTTATACGTAAACTCTACTAAACCTATAAATAACCTTTGTACAACACAATTTTCAATTAATACAGATACAAAGGAAGTGCTTTTAGATAATATGATGTTAAAATTATCAGATGTATTGCAAATAGATACCACAAATTTTGAATTTGCTTCAGAGCCTGAAACAACAAGTTATTTAAGTAATCCAAATTTTATTGGAAGTGATGATACTGTTTATGATTATGAGATATTTGTTGGAGGTAATACATATCAAACGCTTAATTTAAATAATAAAGCTAAAAAAATAATTGCAAAAAAACGAATTATAATTAAACCAAATGTTATTATTAGCGGAGGTAATGTTGTTGCTAAAGTTTCTAAGGAATCGGATTATAATGTTTGCAATTTTGTTGAAGATTGTTCTAATAGTACTATTATAAATACTTTAATAATTTCTCAAAATACAATAGTAGAAAATATAGAGTTACCTTTATTAAATAAAAACGAGAAAAAGGTAATCAATATATACCCTAACCCTAATCAAGGATTGTTATATATTAATAACTATGATGAAATTTTGGAATTAAAATTATATGATTCAGTAGGTAAATTTATTTTTCAAAAAAAGAATGTTAATTCTTCAAAATTAAAATTACCAAAATTAAATGAAGGGATTTATAATCTAATTATTTATACTAAAAAGAACAAAAAAATAAATAAAAAATTGATAATACAATATTAATTTTTACAAATCAACCTTATAATATACTAATTGTTATGAGGTTGATTTTTGGTGTTTTTAAATGAGAAAGTAACATATTTGTAATAGCTTTTTTTTATTATAAATTCATAGAACTTTATATTAGAAAGTCAAATAATTATTGAACACACTAAATATTTGGGTAAAGAAAATAATATTTTTGTTTATAAAAAGATAAGAATTGACTATGGTTTAAGTTTAAGGAAAAAGAAGAGATGCTTGTTAATTGTTTTCTACCATCCCTTGTTGTTTAGTTAATTTGCTACCTATTCTTTACAAAAAGACATGTAATTATAAAAGGGAGTTGTGCCAAGTATTTGTTTAGATAAAGATAAAAAATAACTAAGTATATACTAAATATTTTGATTGTAAGATACAATGTTAAACGTATATTTGCAGCCATAAACAACAACACAACACACAAATGAATATTCTTATTTTAGGTTCTGGAGGAAGAGAACATGCATTTACTTTAAAGTTATCTCAAAGTGAAAAAATAAACCAACTTTTTGTCGCTCCAGGAAATGCTGGAACAGCACAAATAGCGCAAAACATAGCAATCAACCCTACAGATTTTAATGCAGTAAAAGACACGGTTTTAAACAATAATATACAAATGGTTGTTGTGGGTCCAGAAGCTCCTTTAGTAGCTGGAGTTCATGATTTTTTCTTAGCAGATGCTGACCTAAAAAATATTCCAGTTATTGGTCCAAAAAAAGATGGAGCTTTGTTAGAAGGAAGTAAAGATTTTTCTAAAAACTTTATGGAAAAACATAATATTCCTACAGCAAGATATCAATCTTTTACTCAAGAAAACTTAATTGAAGGGTATGCTTTTTTAGAAACACTAAAAGCTCCTTATGTATTAAAAGCTGATGGGTTAGCTGCCGGTAAAGGAGTATTGATTTTAGATTCTTTAGAAGAGGCTAAAAAGGAGCTAAAAGAAATGGTTTCTAATCAAAAGTTTGGAGAGGCTTCTTCTACAGTAGTAATTGAAGAGTTTTTAGACGGAATAGAATTGTCTGTTTTTGTATTAACAGATGGGAAAAACTATAAAATATTACCATCTGCAAAAGATTACAAGCGTATTGGAGAAGGAGATAAAGGCTTAAATACTGGTGGAATGGGAGCCATTTCTCCTGTGCCATTTGCTACCGAAGACTTTTTGCAAAAAGTAGAAGAGCGTATTGTAAAACCAACAGTTGATGGTCTACAAAAAGATGGAATAGACTATAGAGGTTTTATTTTTATTGGTTTGATGAATGTAGACGGGAATCCGCAAGTAATAGAATACAATGTAAGAATGGGAGACCCAGAAACAGAAGTAGTTTTACCAAGAATAGCTTCTGATTTATTAGATTTATTTGAAGGAGTTGCTCATCAAACTTTAGCAGAAAAATCATTTTCTATAAACCCAAAAACGGCAACTACAGTAATGTTAGTTTCTGGAGGATATCCTGAAGGATATGAAAAAGGAAAGGTAATGACAGGAGTAGAAAAAGTTACAGATTCTATTGTTTATCATGCTGGAACTACGCTTAAAGACGATCAAATTGTAACTAGTGGTGGAAGGGTTATGGCCATTACTTCTTTTGGTGATACTATTGAAGAAGCATTAAAAACTTCGTATACCTCAATTGATCATATTCATTTTGATAAAATGAATTATAGAAAAGATATCGGATTTGATTTAGTTTAAAATAAGTAACTTGTCATTTAGAATGACAAAAAGAAAAATAATTGTTGCACCGCTTAATTGGGGCTTAGGTCACGCTGCCCGATGTATACCAATTATTCATTTCTTATTAGCGCATAACTATATGCCTATTATTGCTTCTAATGGAGAGGCACTTGCTTTTTTACAAAAAGAATTTCCAGAAATAGAAAGTGTTGAACTACCTTCTTATAATATTTCTTATCGCAAAAACTTAAAGTTTGGCTTGTTGTTACAAATACCAAATGTTTTAAAAGCGATACGAGAGGAAAAGAAATGTATTGATTCATTACTTGCTGCCGACAAAGAAATAGTGGGAATTATTGCTGATAATAGGTTTGGAGTTAGAAGCAAATTAGTTCCCTCTGTGTACATCACACATCAAGTAAATGTACTTTCTGGTGTATTTACTAAAATCTCAAGTAGCATTCACCAAAATATTATTAAAAAATTTGATGAATGTTGGGTTCCTGATACGAACGATTCTCAATTTTCTGGAAAGTTATCCAAAGCAAAAAGTAATGAGTTAAATCTAAAATATATCGGTGTTCTTAGTCGCTTTAAAAAAGAACAGCTACCAATTGTAAATGATGTTTTAATACTGCTTTCAGGAGTCAATTCGCAAAGAAAAGCATTAGAGGAACAATTAATGAATGCTTTTAAAGGATACCAAGGAAAAGTAGTTTTAGTTCAAGGAAAGATAGAAAAGCAACAAAAAGAGAGTTTGGTAAACGGAATTAAAATTTATAACTATTTGCTATCTGCACAACTCGAAAAAGAAATCAATCAATCAGCAGTAATCGTTTGTAGATCTGGATACTCTTCTATTATGGATTTGGCTTTTTTACAAAAAAAGGCATTCTTTATTCCTACTCCATATCAAACAGAACAAGAATATTTAGCAACTCATTTAGAAAAAGAAAAAATGATTCCGTTTTCTAAGGAAGAAGATTTTTCAATAGAGCAATTGGTAAAAATTACGAGCTATAAAGGATTGGAGTATATAAGTACAGGTTTAGAGAAAGAATTACTTAGCCTTTTCGAGCGTAAATGAAAATTCAGAACCTTCTCCGTAAGTACTTTTTAAAAGAATATTTTCGTTGTGAGCTTCAATAATATGTTTTACAATTGATAAGCCAAGTCCTGAACCACCTTGATCTCTAGATCTACTTTGATCTACTCTATAAAAACGTTCGAATAAACGAGATAAGTGTTCTTGTTTTACACCTTCTCCGTTATCAGAGACTTTAATAATGAATTTATTTTCATTGTAATTGTCTACGCCAACAGTAGTAACACCTCCAATTTTACCATATTTAATAGAGTTTACAACTAAATTGATAAGTACTTGTTCAATACGTTCAACATCTCCTTTTACAAAAATTGGAAACTCATAAATACGATCAAAAACCAAGGTGATATTTTTCTTTTTGGCTCTCATTTCGAACAAATCAAAAACATTTTGAACCAGTTCTAAAATATTAAATGGTTGCATGTTCATTTTTAAACCATCGGTTTCTAATTTAGCAATCATATCTAAATCTTTTACAATGGCAACCAATCGTTCTACTCCTTTGTTGGCTCTATCTAAATATTTATCTAAAATATCTTTGTCGTTAGAAGCGCCTTCAATTAAGGTTAACAAATATCCTTGTACTGTAAAAAGAGGTGTTTTTAATTCATGAGCAACATTCCCTAAAAAATCTCGCCTAAAAGAATCTCTTTCGGTTAGATTTTGAATTTCAATTCTTTTTCCTTCAGCAAACTTTTGTACACTTTTAGAAAGAGTTTCCATATCTGTGGTTACAGATTGCCTTTGTAAATCTTCAATTTCTAACAGAGAAACATCGTCATATATTTTTCGAACCCTTCTATAAATAAAATATTCTACTCTGTATTGAATCACAAAAAAGAAAACAACAAATAATAGAACAACAGAAGCTATGGTAATTGCCAATCCATATTTTTCAAATAAAAAATAAGAAATTAAGGCAATACCAATAGAAAGTATTGTTAAATACAATGCCGATATAAAGGCAAAGGAATAGGTTTTTTTAAACTTCACAGAAAGTTTTTATTTATCGCTGTCTTCTAAAACAAATTTGTATCCAACACCTTTAATAGTTTTAAAGAAGTTATCTCCAATCTTTTCTCTAAGTTTACGAATATGTACATCAATGGTTCTACCACCAACAACAACTTCGTTACCCCAAACAGAATCTAAAATAGTTTCTCTTTTAAAAACTTTTCCAGGTTTTGAGGTTAATAAAGAGAATAGTTCAAATTCTTTTTTAGGTAAGACTATTTTTTTATCACCTTTAAAAACAACATATTCTTCTCTATTAATTACAATATCTCCAATTTTAGTAGAAGTGTCTTGCTCTTCGTTATTTTTTAATCGTCTTAATAAAGATTTTACTTTACTAACCAATACTTTTGGCTTAATAGGTTTTGTAATATAGTCATCAGCTCCAGCATCAAATCCAGCAACCTGAGAATAATCTTCTCCTCTAGCTGTTAAAAAAGAAATAATAACATGCTCTAAAGAACTAATTTTTCGAATCTTTTCACATGCTTCGATACCATCCATTTCTGGCATCATAATATCTAATAAAATTAAATGTGGAGTAATTTTTTTAGCAGTTTTAACACCTTCTGCACCATTTTGAGCAGTAAATACTTGATATCCTTCGTTTTTTAAATTATAGCCTACAATCTCTAGAATATCTGGCTCGTCATCAACTAATAAAATCTTAATATCACTTTTTTTCATGACTGTTTTGTCTTGTTTTATTCAAAAGTATGGATAAATATTTTAATCTGATATTCCTTAACAATGATTTAATCACTTAACAATGAATTAACCTTGTATTAATGGAATAGTAATTTCTTTCTAACATTAGCTTTACAAAACCAAAAGACATTTGCACTTTAAAACAACACGTACATACTATTAGAGTAAAACAATGAAAAAATTAATTATTGCATTTGTATTAATAAGTCAAATGGTTTCTGCGCAAAGCAAAGGAACTGTAAAAGGAATGCTAACAGATGGTGAATCAAATAACGATCCGTTACCATTTGCAAATGTGTTTATAAAAGGAACCACTATTGGTGGAACATCAGATTTTGATGGAAACTATTCATTATCTGTACCTGCAGGAAATCATATCTTGGTATTTAGTTTTGTTGGGTACCAAACAATTGAGAAAAATATTGTTGTTAAAGCTGGTGAAACACTAGTAGTAAACCAACAATTATCAGCCAAAGCAGGAGTAACTTTAGATGAGATTCAGATTGAAGCAACCGTTAGTAAATCTAAAGTATCTGCATTATTAACTGAGCAAAAGAAAGCAGTAGCAATTAAAACCACCATTGGAGCTCAAGAATTAAGTAACAAAGGAGTTTCTGATTTAGCAACAGCTGTAACAAAAGCAACTGGAGTTTCTAAACAAGAAGGATCTAGCAATGTTTTTGTAAGAGGATTAGGAGATAGATACAACTCTACTACATTAAATGGATTGCCAATTCCGTCTAACAACCCATCTAGAAAGAATATTAGTTTAGATATATTCTCTACAGATATTGTTCAGAAAATTGATATTAATAAAATTTACAACGGATCTATTTACGGAGATTTTGGTGGAGCAAATGTAAATATTGTTTCTAAAGAACACGTAGGGAAACCATCTATAGAATTTGGAATCGGGTCTGGAACTAACACAAACCTATCTAGTGATTTTTATTTACAAGATGGACCAAGTTTTACAGGGTTTTATAAAAACAACTATCCTACAAACGTATTAAGTGGGTACAATTTTACCACAGGTCGGGATAATGTTTCTAAAACGCCAATTGCAACAAATTTATCTGTAAAAGGAGGAAAGAAATTTCAAATTGGAGAAGAAGGTAGCTTAAACCTTTTCGGTACCTTATCTTTTTCTAACGAATTTAAGTTTAAAGAAGGAATAAATCGAGGTGGTGTAAACAGACAAGGGTTGGCATTTACAGATTATACTTTTGAGTCGTATGATTACAATACCAATACAACAGGAATGTTAAATGTTGCGTATAAAGTAAACCTAGAAAATACGTACAAGTTTAGTTCTTTATTTATCAATTCATCAAACC
Organism: uncultured Polaribacter sp.; assembly: GCA_947497755.1. Lineage (GTDB taxonomy): Bacteria > Bacteroidota > Bacteroidia > Flavobacteriales > Flavobacteriaceae > Polaribacter. Next base: position 177,584 of record CANMHT010000005.1, read on the forward strand.
AAAGTTTAGATCAATACAACGGAACTATCAATGTATTTGACAATGCAAGTAATGGTGGTGGTTTTGTAAAGAGAGCTACTTTTGATAGAACGACTTTAATTGTAAATCAGTTTTTAGGAAGCCACAAGTTTGGTAAGAAGGTAGAGATTGATTGGGGAGTAGCCTATAATCATGTGAATAATATCATTCCAGATAGAAGACAAAATATGTTAGTTCCTAGAGATAATAATGATCCTAATGGTGTAAAAACAGTTTCTGATTTAGCAGCATCTGATAACCACCGTTTTTTCCAAGAATTATTAGAAGATGAGGTTGCAGCGAACATTACAGGAACTTATGTTTTTAACGAGAAAGAAGAAGGTGAATACAAAGGAAAGTTAACATTAGGGTATAGCGGAAGATTTAAGAAAGTAGATTTTAAAGCAACTCAATTTAACTTTAGAATTAATAGATCCTTAGTGCAGCCAGTAGTAAATGCAAACAACTTAAATGGATATTTTAACCAAAATAGCTACGCAAATAACTTCTTTAAAATAGAAACATTTAGAGGTGATGCTAGTACACCAAATGCATTAGACCCACAAGTATATTTTGGAAACCAATACATTAATGGAGGTTTTGCAGATGTTCAATATCAAATTACACCGAGATTTACAGCTACAGCAGGATTAAGATTTGAGCACATTTATCAAGATATTGAGTGGAAAACATCATTAGATCCAAATGGAGATAAAGACGCCTTTGCTAAATTTGAGTTTTTACCAAACTTATCTTTAAAGTATGAAGTAACAGAAAAGCAAAATTTAAAATTTGCCGCAAGTAAATCATACACATTACCACAATATAAAGAAAGAGCTCCTTTCCAGTTTGAAGAAGTAACACAAATTAAATTTGGTAATCCAGACTTAGATTTATCTTCTAATTACAATGCAGATATTCGTTGGGAATACTTCCCAAAAAGTGGAGAAGTAATTTCTTTTACAGGTTTTGGTAAGATAATTCAGAATCCAATTAATGAAGTTGTTGTTGCTTCTGCAACCAATGATATTTCTTATGTAAACACAGGAAAAGAAGCAAAAGTATTTGGAGCAGAATTTGAATTAAGAAAAAACATCTTTTCTAAAGAAACAGAAAAGGGAGATGATGTTCTAAAGAGCAAATTAACTGCTGGTTTTAATGCTTCTTACATGTACTCGAATCAAGATTTTGATAGATTCAAAGTAATTAGAGAAACAAAATTAAATGTAAACTTTACTAATAAAGAAGGAAAATTAACTGGAGCTTCTGATTTAATTCTAAATGCAGACTTTACTTATACAAAAGACTTTTCTAAAGACATGAATATTTTAGGAACGATTGCTTATAACTATTTTTCAGACAGAGTGTATGCAATAGGTTCTGCTGGTAAAGGAGATTTGGTTGATAAAGGAATTGGAAGTTTAGATTTGATTTTAAAATCAGAACTTTCTAAGAGAATCAAATTAGGAGTTTCGTTAAAAAATCTATTAAACCCAACTGTTAAGAGAATTCAAGAGATTCAAAATGTAGAAGTATTGTCTTTTAAGAATGGAGTAAATGCAAGCTTCTCATTAACTTATAAATTAGATTAATAGGGCTTAACATAAGCATAACAAAACAACTAAAACGCTTAACAGTCTTTTAAACTTTTGGTAAAGCAGGTATTAAACAAGAGCTATTTATTTGTACCAGAAATAATTTAAAACACAAAATGAAAAAAACATTCTTATCGTTATTAGCAGTTGCAGCAATTGCTATTACAAGTTGTACCGTTTCTAATGACGAACCAAACAATGGTTTTCAAGTAGACCCGGCTAATTTTAAAGGAAACATTACTCAAGGAACTGTAACTTTAAGTGCAAGTACTGAGTATAACTTAACAGGTGCCTTAATTGTAGAAGAAGGAGCAAAATTAGTAATTCCAGCAGGAACAGTAATTAAAGCTTCTGGAGGTACAAGTTCTTACATTGCAGTAGCACAAGGAGCACAAATCTTTATTGATGGAACTGCAACAAACCCTGTTGTAATGACATCTTCAAAATCTAGTCCAGCACCAGCAGATTGGGGAGGTTTAGTAATTTGTGGAAAAGCACCAACTAACAAAGGAGCTACAGCTACAGCAGAGGTTTCTGACTTAACTTATGGAGGAACAGTAAAAAATGATAACTCTGGATCTATTAGATACTTAAGAGTAGAATATACAGGAGCAACTTTTAACGGCTCTAAAGAATTTAACGGAGTATCTTTATTCGGTGTGGGTTCAGGAACAACTTTTGAGTACGTTCAATCTTACAATGGAGGAGATGACGGAATCGAGTTTTTCGGAGGAACTGTAACTGGTAAATATTTAGTTGCTACAGGTTCTGGAGATGATTCTATTGATTTTGCTGATGGATGGTCTGGAACTGGACAATACTGGTACATTAACAAAGGAGCTAAAGCAGGAATCGAAGGGTCTAATAACGGAGATGATGGAAACGCAACTCCAACTACAAAAGCAATTTTAAAAGATATCTCAATTGTAGGACCTGGATCTGAAGGAGCTTTATTCATCAAAGAAGGTGGTGGACACTGGACAGCATCTAATATTTATGCAGCTGATTTCGCTTTAGGAATCAAAATAAAATCATCTGATGCGCCTGCAAATGCAAACGTAAAAAATGGAAACATTGTATTTACAAACATCCAGTTTGACAATGTAACTAAGAAAGATGAGTATACAGGAACTGAGACTTACTTTACAGAAGGTACTAACTCAGGAGCTGGAAATGGAAAAGCAGCACCAACTTGGGCAAATGGTTGGACAAAAGGATTGTAAGAAAATGAATTAATTATAGAAGGCAGACTTTAAAGTCTGCCTTTTTTTTGCCCTATAAATCAGTTTGTTATCTTGTTAAAAAAAATGAGGTAACGATAGAAACAAAAAATTATTTTATATCTTTAAACAATTTTACTAACTAAACCTCTATTAATGAAAAAAAACTACTTTTTAGCAGTTTTCATAACATTGTTTTTTAGCTCAATTACTTTTGGGCAAGAAATGTTGGTTAATGGAAACTTTGAATCTTGGGACAACGATACAACACCAACAGGTTGGACCAAAATAGAAAATACAACAAAAGAAGCTACAGAAAAGCATGGAGGCTCATTTTCGGCGAAACATGTTGGAGGAACTAAAGACTTAGGTCAAACTATTACAGGTATTGTAGCCGGAGAAAGTTATACAATAACAATTTGGTATAAGGTTGCAGCAGGTGATCCAACTTCTGCAAGAATTTGGTCTTATTGGAAAACCGATGCAAATTCTAATATTGATAATAACGACAACGATACTGAAGATGCTATTAGAGGTCCAAACAATAATTATTTTGATAATAATGGAGGAGTTTGGACAAAATATGAAACAACAATTACTGCTCCAGCAGGAGCTACTAAATTCTATTTTGAGTTAAGAACTTATAGCGGAGCAACAGTGTATTGGGACGACTTATCATTTTTCCATAATTCATCTTCTACTGATCCAGAAATTCTTATTACTTCTCCAACAGATGCATCTACTATTGATTATACATCAACAGCAACGGTTAAGTATACTGTAAACAACTTTAACGTAGCCGCAGGTGGAGCAGGAGATGGGTACATTAAATGGAAGTTAGACGATGTAGCTCAAGCTGATAAAACTGATACAAGCGATATTACTTTTGCTGCGACTGGAGGAACAACTTATAAAGTATATATTGAGTTGGTAGATAATGCAGGAAATCCATTAAGCTCACCTGTAAATAAAACAGTAAACTTTACAGTTAATCATCCGTGTGATTTAACTTTAGGTGCAATGACAGCAACTTGTGATGCTATTACTTCTGGAGTAGATACTTTTAGTGGAAGCATCGCTTTTACTGGAGGAAATACAGGAGCAACATATACAATTACTGCGCCAGCTGGTGTTGTAGTTGGAGGAGATAATCCTAATACATCTGCAACAGGAACTATTACTTTTTCTGGAATGACTGAAGGAACCAATGCAACTGTAAAAATTGTAGGAGGAGCAACAAGTAGTTGTGATTATGAAAAAACATTTAAGAGTCCAACTTGTGTACCTTTTCCAATAGTAGAAACATTTAATTATACCGCAGATACAGATTTAATTGCTGCAGCAAATTGGAGTGATCATAGTACTTCATCTTCATCTCCTAATAACATTCAGGTAAAAACAGCAGCACTAACTTCTTATTATACTGCAAGCGAATTCCCTGAGCCAACAGGTAATATGGTTAGTTTAGTTGGAGGAGGAAGTGATCCTTTTGTAGCGTTTAACGAAACAAATTCTGGAGTTATTTATGCCTCTTTCTTATTCCAAGTAACGAATATGGATAACTTTAAAACCAATACAAGCGGAGATTATTTTGCAATATTGGCTGAGCCAGGAGGAACATTTAGAACACGTTTGTATGTTAAAGATGATACTGCCGGAGGAACGAATGAAGGACTTACATATCAAGTTGGAATAGGAAATGGAAGTACAACAACATATCACACAGCATTTACAGCGAATATTGCTGAACCAGTTTTTGTGGTAATGGCTTATGATTTTGGATCAAGTGAAGTGAAGTTATGGGTTACTCCAGATGCAACTACTTTTGAAGCAGGATCAGCACCAGCAGCTAATATTACTTTAGCAGGAGGTGCTACTTCTCTTAGTAAATTTATTCTTAGACAAGACAAAACTTCTGACACTCCATCTATTGATTTTGATGAGTTGAGAATTGGAACAACGTGGGCCCAAGTAACTCCAAAAGGTGCTACAGCAAGTGTTGGAAAGAATACAATAGAAGGTTTTGCAGCATATCCGAATCCAGTTACTAATGGAAAAATACAAATTACTACAACAAATGCTAACGAAAAAGAGGTATCAATCTATAGCATTTTAGGTAAAAGAGTATTTGCTCAAAAATTTTCTGCAAGTACTAAACAATTAGATGTATCTCATATCAATGCGGGAATTTATGTTATGAAAGTAATTGAAGGAGAAAAAATTGCAACTAAAAAGCTTGTAATTAAGTAATTTAGAACTGTTTATAATAGCAAAAAGCTCCGGATTTCGGAGCTTTTTTTTTATTTTTAGTAACTTCACAATTAAAAATAAAGGCTATGAATTTACAAGTAAACTTAAAACACATCTTATTTTTAGATATAGAAACTGTACCTCAGTTTGAAAAATGGGAAGAACTTTCTGGAACTACACAGCAACTTTTTGAAGAAAAAACAGCCTATCAGCGTAAAGGAGAAATTACTGGAGAAGATTTTTATGAACGAGCAGGAATTTGGGCAGAATTTGGTAAAATAGTTTGTATTTCTGTGGGATATTTTACGCAAGTAGCACAAGAGAAGCAATTGCGTATAAAATCTTTTTACGATGAGAATGAGTTTGATTTATTAATGGGATTTAAAGAGTTATTAGAATGGCATTTTAATCAAAAACATCATTTGTTATGTGCTCACAATGGAAAAGAATTTGATTTTCCGTATATCGCTAGAAGAATGATTTTACAAGGAATCACTTTGCCAAAAAAATTAAACTTGTTTGGTAAAAAGCCTTGGGAAGTTCCACATTTAGATACTATGGAATTGTGGAAGTTTGGAGATTATAAACATTATACTTCGTTAAAATTACTTACAAGTATTTTAAAAATTCCATCTCCAAAAGACGATATTGATGGTAGTGAAGTTGCTCAGGTGTATTATAAAGACAAGAACATAGAAAGAATAGTTACTTATTGCGAAAAAGATACCATTGCTGTTGCACAGTTAATTTTGCGTTTAAATAATGAGAAACTCTTAGAAGAGCATCAGATAGTAAAGGCGTAATTATTCTTCTTCTAATTTCATAGAAAGTTCAAACCAGCGTTCTTCTTTTTGTTCTAAATCGGTAATTATTTGCTGCAATTCTAACGATTTTTCATTGATGTCTTCTGGGGCAATTTCGTTAGTAGCAAATAGGTTTTCTATGATTGCTTTTTTCTTTTCTAATTTAGCAATGTCTTTTTCTAGCAAACCATATTCTCTATTTTCATTATAGCTTAACCTGCCTTTTTGAGGTGATTTTTCGCGAATAACGGTTTTTTTCTCTTTAGCAACAGGTTCTTTTGGTTTGGAATCTTCATAGGCTCTAAAATCTGAATAATTACCAGGGAAATTTTCTATAACTCCTTTTCCTCTAAAGACAAAAAGAGAATCCATTATTTTGTCCATAAAATACCTATCGTGAGAAACAACCACTAAATTTCCAGGGAAATCTAATAAGAAATTCTCTAAAACATTTAAGGTTACAACATCTAAATCATTGGTAGGTTCGTCTAAGATTAAAAAATTAGGATTTTGAATAAGAACTGCACACAAGTACAATCTTTTTTGTTCTCCACCACTTAATTTTTCTACAAAGTCATGTTGTTTTTTTCGATCAAATAAAAAGCGTTCTAATAACTGTCCAGCGGTTATTTTTCTTCCCTTAGTTAACGGAATAAATTCTCCAAATTCCTTGATAACATCAATTACTTTTTGCCCTTCTTTAATCGCAATTCCGCTTTGAGTATAGTAACCAAATTTTACTGTTTCACCTAAAACAACTTTACCTCCATCAACAGGAATTTTCTGAGTAATTAAATTTAAAAAAGAGGATTTCCCTGTTCCGTTTTTACCAATAATACCTATACGTTCACCACGTTTAAAAACATAGTCAAAACCATCTAAAATTAGTGTGTCGTCAAAAGATTTTTTAATATTATGAAGCTCCAAAATCTTACTACCCAAGCGCTCCATATTTATCTCTAATTGTACTTGATGATCTTGTCTTCTTTGGTGAGCTTTTTTCTTGATTTCGAAAAAGTCATCAATTCTAGATTTTGATTTGGTAGTACGAGCTTTTGGTTGCCTTCGCATCCAATCTAGCTCTTTGTTGTAGAGGTTTTTTGCTTTTTCTGTAGCAACTTGTTCAAGAGCAATACGTTCTTCTTTCTTTTCAAGATAGTAAGAATAGTTTCCTTTGTATTTGTATAACTTTCCGTGATCTAGTTCTACAATTTCATTACAAACACGTTCTAGAAAATACCGATCGTGAGTTACCATAAATAAGGTTATTTTTTCTTTTTTAAAGTAACTTTCTAACCATTCTATCATTTCTAAATCTAAATGGTTGGTTGGTTCATCAAGAATTAAAAGATCGGGCTTATTTATTAAAATGGTTGCTAAAGCTAATCGTTTTCTTTGTCCACCAGAAAGGTTCATTACCTTCTGACTTAGATCATTAAACTTTAGCTTAGATAATATCTGTTTGTACTGAGTTTCAAAATCCCAAGCATTGTGTTGTTCCATCAATTCAAAAGCTTCTTGATAGGCTTCAGCATTTTCTGGATTATTTAATGCTTTGTTATATTGAGCAATGATTTTAAGTGTCTTATTTTCTGAAGAAAAAACAACTTCTTCAATAGTTGCATTTGGATTTAAGTTATCGTTTTGAGCTAAATAAGAAATCTGTATTCCTTTTCTGCTTATTACTTGTCCTTCATCAGGGGAATCTAGCCCAGCAATGATATTTAAAATAGAAGTTTTACCGCTTCCATTTTTTGCTACAAAAGCAATTTTTTGGTCTTTATTAATTCCGAAAGAAATGTCGTTGAAAAGGACTCTTTCTCCGTAAGATTTTGATATGTTTTCTACAGATAGGTAATTCACAAGATAAATTTGAAGCAAAAGTAATTAAAAAACCTCGAGCATTTGCTCGAGGTTCGTGTTTAAGCATAAATAAAGATTTTTATTTTTTTACAATTTTTGTAGAAATTGATTTTTGTCCATCATTTACTTTTAATAAATACCATCCATTTTTTAAACGTGAGACATCTATTCTATTATTTAAAACATTACCTGAGTGAACCGTTTGCCCAATAGTATTTACAATTTTATATGTTAAATTTTCACTTTTCGCAAAATGTACATTGATATAATTTGAAGTTGGATTTGGGTAGGCTTTTAATATGCTAGGAGGTTCATTTCCTAAAGGTTGAGAGAAAACAGTATCTGTTAAAGATTCTGAATTTATAGCAGAAGAACTACTAACTATATTAACTGTATAATCTTCAACTTCACCATCTCCAAAATTTTCACAAGCAGTTGCGTTTGCGTTATACTTCATAGATACACGCATTCTTGTTTGTCCTAAAACAGCATTTGCAGGAACAGAAACATTGGCAGAAAGATTTGAAGCACTTGATGAAGAACCAGAAGCTACTTTTTCGCTTGATTCAAAAGCTCCGTTTTGATTAAAGTCTATCCAAACGTTGAAGAACTCTGTATAAGAATTATTCGAAAACCCTGCACTCATAAGTAATTGATTAGTACTTCCTTGAGCAACGGTTGCTACTTGAGAAGTAAAATCACCATAACCTCCATTGGCTCCTGAAGAATTAGCCATTCCTCCAAAAGAAACATAATCAATCCATTCATAAGTTACGCGGTTACCACTAGAACTACAATAATTCAATACAGTATTTAGCGTTGTAGCATTTACTGTGTTACTTGAAGTAGATTCATTACCTGCTGCATCTTTTGCTTTTACAGAAAATGTATAGGCTGTATTTGCTGTTAATCCGGTAACATTGTAAGTTGTTGTTGTAACTGAGCCTAAGTTTGTATTTCCTTGATAAATATCATACCCAATAACTGCAACATTATCTGTTGAAGCTGACCAATTAAGTGTTAAACTAGTTTGAGCGATATTAGAAGCTGTTAAATTAGTTGGAGCTGTTGGTGCTTGTGTATCTGGTACAGCAGCAGTAATATTTACTGTATAATCTTCAACTTCACCATAACTAAAACTTGCTTCACAAGCAGTAGGAGTGGCGTTGTATTTTAAAATAACTCTCATTCTTGTTGGTCCTTCTATAGCATTACTTGGTACAGTGAATGTTCCTGAAACCGGACTGGTTTTTGATTTTGCTTTAGTCCAAACAGTTTCTCCAGCATCAGAAAAGTCACCATCTTTATTATAATCAATCCATACACCATAGCCTTCGTTATAAATTGTCCCTGTCCATTTTGGAGTAATTGTAATAGTATTCGAACTTCCTTTTTCTAAATCTGTAGAAATTGAAGTGTGGTCAGAATATCCATTACCACCAGTAGAGGTATTGTTAATTGTTCCTAATTCAACCTTTTGAATATATTCGTCTGCAACACTATTCCCTTTAGAAGTACAATAATTTAAGCTGGCAACCAAAGTCGTTGCATTTACAGTGTTACTAGAAACAGATTCATTACCAGCTGCATCTTTTGCCTTTACAGAAAATGTATAAGTTGTATTAGCTGTTAATCCTGTAGCATTATAAGAATTATTGGTTGAGGTTCCTATTTTTGTTGTTCCTTGGTATATATCATATGAAGTAACAGCAACATTATCTGTAGAAGCTGTCCAATTAAGTGTTAAACTCGTTTGAGCGATGTTTGAAGCGGTTAAATTAGTTGGAGCTGTTGGCGCTTGAGTATCTGTAGAAGCATTACTTGTGAACTCTCCTGTGAATACTCCTCGCCCATAAGTAGATGCAATAATTTTGTTTTGTGTATTATCTCCACTAACATTCCAATAATCAAAAGAAGTAACACTTACATCACTCATGCCATTATATGCTTGTGACCAAGATGGAGAAGCTGCATTAAAATTAGAGGTTGACCAAACGCCCAATTGAGTTGCTAAAATAGCTTCATTTCTATCTAAAGGATTTTGTAAAAAATCTCTTACAGGAATGTTTGGTAAGTTTCCTTCTTTATTTACCCAATTAACTCCTCCATCTGAGGTAGCCCAAACATTAGTAACTCCGTAATTATGGATGGTTACAAAAATATCATTGGCTGTAGCTCCGTATCTAATCGAGGAAACAGACCCAACAAATGGAGTAGTGACATTTGTCCAAGTGGCACTTGAATTATTAACATTGGATAGTTTGATAAGATTACCATTAGCTAGACCAATATGCCAAGTATTATTAGCAAAAGGAGATGCTCTAAAAGCTGTAGGCTTAGCTGTTAATAAAGAGTTGGTTAGTGTTCCATTGCTATTTGCTGCAACATTTATACTTAAAATCGCATTGCTAGAAGAGGTAGATTTATTTGATAATAGTCTATTTGCATCACTATCATATCCCATTGGGTTTACAAAATCTCCAGTATTTTGACTGTCATTGAAAAGCGTTGTTGCTCCTCCTTGCCTTCTTCCTTGACCATTCCAAGGCAAATTAAAACGGTAAATTACGTTTCTAACATAGGTAGCAATCATATATTCTCCATCTTTATCTACAAAGGTGTAGAAACCATCCCCATCACTTAATTCTGTAGAACTATTTACGCCAGCTGTTGCATTTTTAAAAGCTTGTGTTCCGTTATCTTGTGCTCCAGCAGAAAAGATTCCTGTTGTGTTTCCAGCGCCATCAGGACCAATTCCTGCTTTTACAAATTGTGTTACATTATAACCGTTATTTCTAACTCCAATTGTTGTTCCTGAATTCCCAGAATAATAGACTCCACCGTCATTTCCAAAAAGCATTTTTGAAGAAGAATTATTTCCGAATGCAATAGAGTGCTGGTCAGCATGTACATTGTTTGGTTGACCAAAACCACCATACCAGTGAGATAATTGCGACCAAGAAGATCCTCCGTTGGTGGTTTTGAATAAGTCGATTCCACCTACATATACAATATTGTCATTTGCAGGGTCAGCTTCAATAACTAAATCGTAAAATGCTTGTCCTCTACAAAAATCATTTGCAGGGATACCTGTATCTGCATCATTAGGTAAACTAGTGTTACTAACCGATGAAAATCCATTAGTAGTTTTATAGATATGTACTGGTGCTGCTGATGTGGTTCCTTGAGCTAAAACATATAATTTATTTGCATTATTTGCAGAAGGTTCTATTTCTACTCTGTTAGAATTTGATAAGGGAGAAGCAGCAGCTTCAGTCCAAGTTGAACCATTAGTAGAACTAAAAATTCTACCACCACCAGATCCTAATGCAGATCTAATTGTTCCCATCCATAATTTATTGTCAGCTCCAATCTCTAAATCATTAGGAATAAAATAATACGTTTTACTATTGTTAGTATAGCTCATATTAGAAGATTCTATTCTGCTCCAAGTGCTTCCGCCATTCGTAGATCTATATAATCCTGCAGATTGTAAACCTAACCAATTAGTTGGGCTAGAAGAAGCTCCATAAACATGAGCACCTACTGCCACATATAATTCTGTTGAGCTACCATTGTCCCAAGCAATAACATCGTTAACATAGTGAATTCCTGATAGAAAAATATTACTTGCATTGTAGTTAATAATTGCATCTCCAGAAGGAGGAATGTTAAGAGCTGTCCAAGTTGTACCACCATTTGTAGTAACATAAACACCATTACCAACAACATCTCCAGCAGTATATTGCTCTCCTGTACCAATGTACCAAATGTTTGAATTTCTTGGGTCTACACTAATAGAAGTTACAGATAAGTTTCCTGGTACATTTTGTACTCGTGACCATTGAGAGTTTGCATTAGAAATATTTGTGTTTTTCCATAAACCGCCGCTTACACCACCTGCATAAACAGTATTATTTGTTGGGTCATTTGGATCAAAAAGGATTACACGAGTTCTTCCTCCGACATTGTTTGGACCTCTTTCTGTCCAAGCATTATTAGATTCTCCAGGATTTTTACTCAATTGTCTAGATCGTATTATTTCCTCTCGTAGTTTTGTAAGTTCTCCATTTTCTAGTTTCCCAGTATTTGGGTTAATTGTTAATTCCCATAATTGCTCAAAATATTTATTTGGTGGCAATCCTTTTAGTTTTCTTGTTTTTTTATCCCATGTAAGAGATTCTTTGTAGGGACTATTTTTTAAGAACTCTGCATGTCTTTTTCTAAGCTGTTTTATTGTTAGTTTTTCTTTTGAAAAAGAATGGAACATTAATCCGATAACTAATAGAGAAAGAGAGATTCCTCCAATAAGTAAGAGTCGTTTTTTTTTCATAATGTAATGAAGTTTTAGTTAGTAAAATACTTGAATTGTATAGCTTCTTTTTTAAAAAAAGAAGCCTATGTTAAAGCTAACTATTTGGTATAGTGGGCACAATGCCTATAAATGGGAAAAATGACCTAACTAATTTTAGTGAAAGTGTCTCCCTAAAATTAGTTAGGTGTTTTTAACTATATATCAGTATTTGTAATTGTTACAATAATATTTTTAACCTTATCTTGCACAAAGTATTTTTAATTCAGATTAAATGAAGTTTTACCGATTTCTTCTTTTTATACTTATAAGTACAAGTAGTGGGGCAACTATTTTTGCTCAAGATAGTATTCCTGTTTCTCCCAACATTAAAGAAGAAAACTTTTTAAAATTTCAAGATCATTTTTTTAAAGCGCTGGCTCAAAAGTCTATTAATAACTATAAGTTGGCAATTGAGAATTTAGAAAAATGTAATGAATTACAACCCAAAGATGTTTCTGTGCTATTTGAACTTTCTAAGAACTTTTTATTTTTAAAAAAATATTTAGAATCCGAAGCATTTGGGAAGCAAGCTTTGACATTAGAACCTACTAATTATTGGGTATTATCTCATATGTCTAAACTTTACATTGCTTCTCGAAACATTGAAAAAGCCATAGAAATTCAGAAGAGATTAGCAGAACTAAACCCAAAAGATAAAAGAAAATTAGTGTATTTGTATTTTCAAATCAAAGATTTAGAAAAAACAAGAGCCGTTATTGCAGAGTTAGAGAAAGAACAGTTAATCACTCCTTCATTAGTGAAGTTTAAAAACCTTTTTTTAAAAACTAAAAGCTCCAAAAAAGCAAAAGATATTAAAACACTAGATGAACTACTCGAAGAATTTGAGAGTAACAAAACTTTTGATACGCTTCATAAAATCTTAACTTTGTCGGCGAAATCAAACCCTAAAGTTTTATTGTCTTACAGTGAAATTGGTTTAGAGCTGTTTCCTGCACAGGCAATTGTGTACTTGATGAACGCGAAAGCGCTCAATCAGCAAGGAAAATTTAAAAAAGCAATAGAACAATTAACAAATGGTATTGATTTTGTGATTGATAACCCAAAATTAGAAGCTGATTTTTATGATGTGTTTGCGAAGAGTTATCAAGGATTAGGGAATGAAAAGGAAGCAATAAAGCATAAAAATAAAGCGTTAGAATTACGTAAAAAAGGAAAATAAATGAAGTTTGTTAGATTGATTTTAATAGCCATGTTAGTATTTACTTCTTGTAAATCTAAAAGTGTTGTTGTTGGTAGCAAAGCCATAGCAACTAAAAAGATGTCTGCAAGAAAAGTATCAAAAAAGCATTTGGCTACTTCTTTTGATAAAAAAACAATTGATGCTAGGTTAAAGGTGGCTTATAGAGATAATGCAAACAAACAAAAACTAAGTGTTAAGCTGCGTATTGATAAAGACAAAATCATTTGGTTAAATGCTACTTATTTAGGAATTATTGTTGCTAGAGCTAAAATAACACCAACCAAAGTAAGCTATTACGAAAAGATTAATAAAACATATTTTCATGGTAGTTTTGAAGCTTTAGAAAATATATTGGGAGCAGAAATAAGCTTTGATCAATTGCAAAATATGTTATTGGGACAAGCTATTTTAGATTTAAAAGCTCAGAAATACAAATCGATGGTAGATAATGAAGCTCACTTATTACTGCCTGTACAGCAAAAAGCCTTATTTGATATTTTATTTTGGATAAATCCTGTGCATTATAAATTAGATATGCAGGCCTTAAAAAATACCAATAAAAACCAAGAATTAAAGGTAGATTATAAGAGTTATACAAATATAGATGGTGAAATTTTTCCAAAGAGAATTGAGATTAGAGCAAAAGAAAAAGGGAAATTTACCAATATCGATATTGATTATAAATCGGTAGTATTTAATAAAAATATTGTGACTCCTTTTAAGGTGCCTAGAGGCTATAAACAAGTGATTCTTTAATGAAATTTTTTAGACATTTATTCTTTCTTTTTACCATTGCTTCATTGTTACATGTTGCTCCGTCTTGGGCACAAACAAGAAAAGAGTTAGAAGCATCTAGAAAAAAAATAAAGAAAGACATAGAGCGAGTAAACCGACTTTTGTTTGATACCCAAAAGAAAGGAAAAAATGCATTAGAAGACCTTAAAGATATCAGTCAGAAAATTGCAGTTAGAACCAACTATATTAACTCAATCAATAAAGAATCCTCTTTACTCTTAAAAGAAATTACCCATAACGAAAAAGAATTAGAGCAACTTAACAAACGTTTGGTTACGTTAAAAGAGGATTATGCTGAAATGATTTTTAAATCATATAAAAGTAAATCAAAACAAAGTCAGCTCTTATTTTTAATGTCTTCTCAAAGTTTTCAGCAAGCTTATAAACGTTTACAGTATATGAAACAGTATACTAAGTTTCGTAAAAAACAAGGAGAATTAATTGTAGAAGAATCTCTAAAAATTAATGCATTAAAAGATTCTTTAGTCTATAAAAAACAAGCAAAAGATACCTTATTAAAAACTGAAGAGTTAGAAAAGCAAAAAGTAGAAGCAGATAAAAAAGACAAGGAAAAATTAGTAAAACAGATCAATCGAAGAGCTAGTAAGTATAAAAGAGAAATTAGAGCAAAGCAAAAAGAAGAAAGAAGAATAGCCAATAAGATTGATGCAATTATTAAAGCTGCAATAGTAAAGTCTAATAACAATAAATCCTCTAAAGGTTTTGCCTTAACTCCAGAAGCTAAAGCCTTAGCAAAACGTTTTGAGCAAAATAAAGGTAAACTACCTTGGCCAGTTTCTAATGGTTTAGTAGTTCGAAGGTTTGGAACTCAAAAACACCCAACAATAAGTGGAATTACTATTTCAAGTTCTGGATTACACATTGCAACCAATAAAGGTACTTATGCACAAAGTGTTTTTAACGGAAAAGTACTAGCTGTTCAACTGCTATCTGGCGGTAAAAAAGCCGTTTTAATACAGCACGGGAACTATATTACAACCTATAATAATTTAGAAAGTTTAACGGTTAAAAAAGGAGATTTAGTTTCTACAGGGCAAACTTTAGGAAAAATATTTACCAATAAAATTAATGGAAAAACCATTTTAATTTTCGTGATACATAAAGAAACCCGAAGACAAAACCCATCTCGATGGTTGTTAAAAAGATAACAGAAAATATAAGGCTTATTTAAATAAAGCTTTTAATTCTGTAGCTTCGTCTGGCATCATTTTACCCGCTAAAATTAAGCTCAATTGCTTTCTACGCAACGCACCATCAAAACGTTCTTTTTCTAAGTCTGTTTCAGGAACAATTGGAGCAACAGGAACAGGACTTCCCGTTTCATCAACTGCAACGAAAGTATAAATTCCTTCATTTGCTCTTGTTTTTAAACCAGACTCTCTGTCTTCAATCCATACATCTACATATACCTCCATAGAAGATTTAAAGGCTCTAGAAACTTTTGCTTCTACAGTTACAACACTACCAACAGGTACAGCTTTTGCAAAAGAAACATGATTAACAGAAGCGGTAACTACAATTCTTCTTGAGTGACGACGTGCCGCAATACTACAAGCTCTATCCATTCTAGCTAGTAATTCTCCTCCAAATAAATTGTTTAATGGATTGGTTTCTGCAGGTAAAACTAAATCAGTTAAAATCGTTAAAGATTCTTTTGGAGTTTTTGGACTCATCGTTACAGGAATTTTAAATTTTCCGCAAAGATAAGCAATAACAAGTTAATGCTATTGAAATATGTTTAACAAAAAGTTATGTTTAGTAAAGTTTCTTTATTAGTAACCATGCTTGTTCAGAATGGTTGTATCTAATATCGGCTAATGCTTTATAGGCTTCTGCTCTTGTTTCGTAACTATCATAAATCACTTGAGTTAATCCCCATTTGTTTTTTCCAATAATCTCAGCATCAAATCCTTTAGCTTTTAATTGCTTTAATTTTTTTTCTGCATTTTCTTTAAACTCAAAAGCACCTGCAACAATATGAAAGTTTTTAGGAGTTTCTTTAGAAACATTTAATTGGATTGTTGGTAACGGATTGTCTATTACAAAAGTTGCCGATTGTATTTTCTTTTCTACATCAGATTGTTGCTTAGCATATTGCTCTTGTAGTTGTTGGTTTTGATATCCGTTCCAACCAAAAACTCCTAATGTTAAAGCAATAGCTGCAACAGCGGCATATTTGAAAAATCCAGAAGATGATTTTTGACTAGCAACTGGAGCTAGCTTTTCTACTTGAGTTTTGTACTCTAAACGTTTAATTGCTGGAGAACTAACAGCAGTCATTCCAAACGTTTCAGTTAGATAGTTTGCTGTAGTATCTGGTTCAAAAACGATTTGTTTTTCTTTATTTAAAGACAAGCTTCCCACTTTTGCAATAGTTACAGCTTCTAATTGTAATTGAGCATTCCAGCTTTTAACTACATCTGCAATTAATTGATTTGCTTTTTCAAAAGAAATATTTTCAGAAGAAGCAATATAATTTGCTAATAAACCATCATTATTTTTTAGATGTGTGTTAAAAGTAATCTGTTTTGTAGGCGGATAAAAACTATGTGAAAAATGATTCACTTTTGCCGAAATAGCATTGGTTACAAATCCTCCAAAATCAGGAACAATTACGCAATCGTATCTGTATAATAAATCGTTGATGTAGTTGGTTAAAGTCATAATAACAAAGTTACTATTTTTTTGAAAACATTGATGAAGATGTACAAAACTTATCAACAAAAAAATGTTGTATATTGATTATCAAAAAATTGCATGTTAGAAAAAGAAAAAATAATTGCAGCGCTGCGTTTGCAAAAAACAAAATCTGTCGGGACTATTTTGGCAAAAAAACTAATTGTTGCTACAGGAAATATCTCTCAAATTTTTAAAGAAAAACCATCTAATTTGCTAAGAATTAGTGGGATCGGTACAGGTCTTATTAAGGAGTTGTTGTCACCAAAAACTTTAGAAAAGGCAGAAAGTGAATTGGAATACATTATTCAAAACAATATTGCCGTTTCTTATTTTTTAGATCAAGACTATCCTAAAAACCTTCAACATTGTATTGATTCGCCAATTTTATTGTTTAAAGACGGAAAAATAAACTTAAATAATAAACGAATTATTAGTGTAGTTGGTACTAGAAATATGACTTCTTATGGACGTGATTTTTGCAAAGAATTAATTGCTGATTTAAAAGAATACAACCCTATAATTGTTAGTGGATTTGCTTATGGAGTTGATATTTGTGCTCATAAAGAAGCGATAAAAAACGAACTACAAACCATTGCCGTTTTAGCCCATGGATTTGATCAAATCTATCCTAAAGTTCATAAGAAGTACATTTCTCAAGTAAATGAAAACGGTGGTTTTATTACAGAGTTTTGGCATGATGAAAATCCGTTAAGAGAAAATTTTTTAAAGCGCAATAGGATTGTAGCCGGAATTTCTAGAGCCACTATAATTATCGAATCAGCAGAAAAAGGAGGTTCTTTAGTAACTGCTGATATTGCTAATTCATATAATAGAGATGTATTTGCAGTTCCGGGAAGAGCATCTGATTTGTTTAGTAAAGGCTGTAATAATTTGATAAAAAATAACAAAGCAGCACTTATTACATCTGCAAATGATATTGTAAAAATGCTAAATTGGGATGTAGAACAATCAAAAAAAGTACTGCCTAAACAACAAAAGTTATTTGTAGAGTTAACTATTCAAGAACAACAAGTCTATGATTATCTATTAAAGAATGGCAAACAACAATTAGATCTTATTGCCAAAGAATGTAAAATACCAACTTATATTTTGGCTTCTACATTATTACAACTAGAAATGAAAGCTGTAGTAAAACCTTTACCTGGAAAGTTATTTGAAGCAATTTAGATATTGTACAATTTATTGTTATTTTAGAGCTGTGAAAATTGCAAAAAACATCTTCGTTTTAGGATTCTTTTTCTTGTTTCAGAATTTGATGTATTCACAGTCACAAGAAGCTACAAAGAGTATATTTTATAATAAAGCAGCTAAGAAGGCGGGTTTGTTAAAGCAAATTGAACTTCAGCAAAAATATGCCGACTCTGCTTTTTATTTTGCACAAAAAACAAGTCAAAAACACTTACTAATAAGAAGTATTACTTCTCAAATCAATCCAGCAATTGCTAAACAAGATACTATTAGGGTTAATCGCCTTTTTGCTAAAGGGTTTCAATTAGCGAAAGCGCAAAACATTTCACCAACAAACAATGATTTTTTAGCGTTTCAAATTAGAAATATACATTATAATATTAGGTTTGGAAATAAAACTTCAGATGAAGGATTAAAAGCTTATAAAGAGATTTATCAAAGAATAAAAAGCACAGATAAATACCCGATCATTACAGAAGTTTTAGGTAGAATATCATTGTTGTATAGAAACAGAAAAGAACTTGGTAAAGCCTTAAATTATAATTTGTTAGAGCAAAAATTTGCCGTTAAAAGTGATGATTTCCAAAATGTAGCTTCGTCAAAGATTACAGAATTAGATATTTCATATCAATTGATTCCAAGACCCATAAAATCAAAAGAAGATGTTATTCCGTTAATTGAAAAAGCAAAGGAAGCAGCGTTGTATATGAAAAACCATAAAGTTTTAGATATTTTGCCTTTTGCTCAGTTGTATTTAGCTAAGTTTTATATTCATGAAACTAGTTATGAAAAAAGTGAAAAACTCTTACTTTCCTTGAGTGATTCATTGGCAACAAGAATTGTGTTTTCTAAGTACGAACAACTTTGTGAAATCGCAAAATCTACCAATAATATTGAAAACTATAAACGATATTCTCAAAAATTTAAACCAGTAGCTTATAGTACAAAACGTCCTTTTGTAGCCTTAAATGTACACAACTATTTATTAGACTATTTTGTAAAAACCCAACAAAGAGACTCTGCAAGTTTTTATGCAAAGCGATTGGAGAAAAATTTACAACAAGTAGATACTACACAGTTTTTAGACTATGTTAATTTTAGTTATGATGTGCTTTCTAGTTATTATAAAGATTTAAATAAAGATAAAAGTTTGGCATATAAAACGTATGCAAATACAGTAGCCAAACAAATAATAGAGCATCAAAAAGAAGCGTTTGTTAATATTATTAAATATAGAAAAGAGGTTCAGGATTTAGAAAATAAAAACGCTGATTTAACCGCAAACGTTTCTTTTTTTAGAGGAAATATGTTTACCATATTGTTAGTTTCTCTTTTACTTTTAGTTGTATCGTTGTATTTATTTAAAGCGAATAGAAAAAGTATAAAAGCTTCTAAGCAAATAGAAGAGGAGAAAAATAAGATTATTGAAACTGTAGAACGAAAACACATTATTTTAAACAATAAACAAAAAGTTTATTTTGATGAATTGATGTATGTGAAATCTGATAGGAACTATGTGGAATTTCATTTGGAGGCAAAGAAAATTGTCGATAGAAATAAACTGTTATCAGTAGCAGAAAAATTACCTCCTAATTTTGTGAAAATTCATCGTTCATATATTGTAAATAAGAACTTTATTAAAGTGAAAAATACGACTTCAGTTATACTAGAATCAAGTCATGAGATTCCTGTTTCAAGAACATATAAAGAAGACTTATAAAGTAAGTTGGTAGTTGGTCAACTTTATGTGGTATTTCGTCCCATTTAGTTTATGATGAATAGGTTTTCAGATAATTTTGATGCGAAATTTAAAAAACCATTTCGTTATGAAAACAAAATTACTCGCATTCTCATTCTCATTATTTTTCAGTACTAGTCTTCTATTTTCACAAGACCAAATTGGAGCAAAAGTTGTTTTTTCTGAAGCAAAAGCAAATTTTGGACAAGTAGCAGCCATTAACAATAGTGGAAACTTTTTAATTAGTGGAGCATCATATCAATACAGTACAGATCAAAAAGGATTTGCAAGAGTTTATAACTTGCAAAATGGTATTTGGAAAAAGTTAGGAAATGATTTAGAAGGAAATGCAAATGGAGACACTTTTGGAATTGCTGTAGCAATGAATGAGGTAGGAAATACTGTAGCTGTTGGAGCGACACAAGTTAATGATGGAAATTATACTGGACCAGGATATGTAAAAGTATTTCGATTTTCTTCTGGACAATATGTTCAGTTGGGAAATGATATTGTTGGAGAAGCCACGGGGGATACATTTGGTGGGCAAATAGCAATGAACGGAGATGGAACAAAGATTGTTGTTGGAGCTATTTTTAATGATGCCAATACAGGAAATCAGTTTGCAAGTGTAGGTCACGTTAGGGTTTATAGTTTTGACGGAGCAAACTGGAACTTATTAGGAGCAGAAATTGATGGTGATAATGCCAACGATAATTTTGGTAATTCTGTTGATATTAATAAAAATGGAGATAGAATTGTTGTAAGCGCTTCTGGTGTAGATGCTGGAGGGGTAAATAAGGGATTGGTTAGAGTTTATGAGTTTTCTGGAGGAAATTGGATAAAGGTTGGGCAAGATATTATTGGTAATGCTGATAATGATAGATTAACCAATGTAAGTATAAACGATACAGGTGATAGAATCTCTTTTAGAACTAAAGGAATTGTAAAAGTATACGAACTTAACGGAACTCAATGGCAACAATTAGGAGGAAATATTATTGGGATGAATAATGATATTGGTACCTCTAATTTAGATAATACAGGAACGGTTGTAGGAGTCGCTTCAAGATCTGCTGATAGTAATAAAGGATATATTCAATTGTATAATTATAAAAATAATGTTTGGACACAAGCAGGGAATACAATTACAGGAGATGTAACTGGAGATAATTTAGGTTCATCTATTGAAGTAAAAAATAAGTATGTGGTTGCAGGTTCTTCAGATTATAACTTAAGTACCGAGAATAATAGTGGTGTGAGAGCTTATAATTTTAATACTGTTTTAAGTGTTAAAGACGATGTGTCGCTATTGAAAATTGGACTATTTCCTAATCCAACATCTGGTGTTTTAAAAATTTCTGGGATTGAAGTACAGAAAATCGAAGTATATAGTTTACAAGGAAAACTGTTGCAAACCTCACGAAATAGTAATACTATTTCTTTACAAAACAGAGCTTTGGGAATGTATTTTCTAAGAATTGTTGATGTGAACAATAATACAATTCATAAAAAAATAATGGTTCAGTAAGTAACTTAATAGCCTATTTAGTAATCCTATTTTTAGAATGCGCTAAATAGGCTAAAGTTACTTGCTGTTTTATGTACTACTCTTTAATAAATTTAACACTACTTTTTTTGTTGTTTTGAGTGATTGTGCAAATGTATATTCCTTTTTTAAAGGTGCTAATATCAATTACTGTCGCATTTGTATTTGTACTTTCTTTGTGTACAATTCTTCCTAAAACATCTGTGATGATTAATTTAGCAATATCGTTTGTAGGTAGTTGAATACTCAAATACTTTTGTGTTGGATTTGGGTATAAATTTGCTTTTAACGTGTTTTCTTCAGAAATAGATAATGTACAAGTATTTGCAGCTATCCAATTCATTAAAGCATCCCATTTTACAGAGCTTTCATTAACCATATAGTTTTCTAATAAACCCCAACTTCCAAAAGGACTTTCTTGTTCGGATGCTAATACATAGTTCATAAATAATGTTACGTTTAAAGTGTTTTTGTAATAGTTTAAAAGGTCTGTATAGAATTGTGCCATTCTTGGATGAGTTTGTGCGTCATACAAAGCTTGATTATAATCAGTTTGTAGTCCAAAATGACGAGGTGTAATATGTTGTCCACCTTCATACATTACAAAATCTTTATTCCATCGATCTGCAACCAAGGTTTTGAATTGCTGCATCCAATGAAAATCATGAGCTTTGTTTGCTTCTAGCATGTCTAAAACCTGAGTGGCAGTTGCAGTTGCTCCTAAAGCATCCAAAGTATCATAATTAGCCTCATTAAGAGCTACATATCCAGGATAAGAAACCAAATCTACTAAATGAATATTATTTTGGGTTTCCATGTATTCCATTGCATCAATTACAAAGTAATCATGACCGGCCATTACTGTTTTTATACGATTACTTTCGGCGCCAAAAATGGCATCCCATCGCATAAATAAAAGATTAGAAAAGTAACCATAATTTTTTCCAGGACTTGCTCCAAATGGTCTATCTGCATGGTTGAGCCAATGTGTTTGTTCAAAAATAAAATTCCACCCTTCATTAGAATACTCTAAATAAATAGTACGATCTGATTCTAAGGTATCTCTAAAAAGCGTAGCTAAACTGTCCATATAATTTTGATCAGCTAAATGAGGAACAGTAATCCATAAATCAATATCAAAATAGTTAGCCATAGCAATGATATGCTCCCAAGCCATTCCTTTTTGATCATGGTCTTGTGTATGATAGTTTGGTTGCATTCTATCATTCCAGTTACTTATGGGATGGTTGTTGGTTTTAACCCAATCCATAAAACGTAAAGTGCCAAAGCTTCTTATTTTACTAGCAAATTCTGGCATATAAGGGTCTGTGAGATAATTACTTTCATAAGCAGCTTCAAAAATTCTAATATTCCTTATATGATTGCCTCTTGTGGTTCTTTTTAAGAGAAAATGTACACCATTTTCATTGACTTCATCTACTGTAAACTCTATTCTTCCAGGAGAAGAATTTGTAACAGTTGCAGCAACCCAATTAACCAATTCTAATTCACCTTCTCCATCATAAAGTAATACATAGTTTCCTGTTTTGTAATTTCCAATATGACCACCAGCTGTAAAAGCTACAATTTGTGGTAATCCTGTTGTTGGGTGATTAAAAGGAACTTCTAAAGGATAACCATTGGCATCTTGATCCATTGTGTCAGCTAAATTAGAATCCCAATTATGAGCATGATTTTCTATATACGTCTCATTTCGTGTATAAAATTTTGAAGATGATTTTTTTAAATCTTTAAAAACCCCAGAGCCAAAAAAATGAAAATTAGTACCTATTTTCATGCAAGATTCTTGAGCAAATAGTGAGGTGTTTATTAGTAAGAGAAGGAGGTAAATTTGTTTTTTCATAGGTTTAGTTTTTTAAGATTCTTTTTACGGCAATTCTCCCACTTTCAGCAATGATTTTAAGTATGTAAATACCCTTGTTTAGTTTGTTTAATGAGAATTTATTTTTTGTAACTACTGTTATTTCTTTACCATGAACATCAAAAACAATGACCTTTTTTATTGGCTCTTTTGATTTGATTTGGATATGATTATTCGTTGGGTTTGGGGCAACAGTAAATTCTATAAGTTGTTCTTTTGATATCGATAAAACAGCATTGCAACCTGTTTCATCAGTAACAAAAGTTGCTGTTGTTGGAATTTGTGTCCAAGTGGCATTGCTATAGGAAATATCATCTACATAAATGCAGCGTAAGTTTGGATTATCGGTAAAGCTAAAGTCATGAGCACTGTTCATGAGTGTGTTGTTCCCATTTCTAGCATCTACAGAACTAAGATTGTTTTCAACAGCGTATACATCTTTAAGTTTTGTGTTTTGTCTTAAGTCTAATGAGGTTAATTTATTTTTTCCAATCGCTAAATCACTTAAGTTATTGTTGTTTGTTAAATCTATTTCAATAAGGTTATTACTTATTAAACGTAGGTTTTTTAAAAAAGCATTATTGGTGACATCGATAGCATTGATTGTATTGTAGTTTGCTGTTAAAATAGAGAGTTTGCTGTTTTGTGTTACATCTAATTGAGTTAGTTGATTGTGGTCTGCATAGATGTTAATCAACTCTGTATTGTTGCTAATATTTAATGTTGTGATATTGTTGTTATTTAGGTTTAGTGTTTTAAGAGCTGTATTAGTTGATAAATCGATTGTTGGTAAATTATTTCTTTGTGCATTGATTGTGGTTAAGTGATTTGTTGCTCCGGTAACCGACAAAGAGTTTAGTTGGTTATTATTACAGTCTACTTGATGCAAATTTGTATTAGCACTCAAGTCTAAATTTGTTATCTGATTGTTTCTACAGTCTAGAATTGTTAAGTTTTCTCCTGCATCGCTTGTATCTAAACTAGTTAATTGGTTGTACTTACAATCTAGCCAGTTTAAAGCAGTAGAATTGAGTCCTAAATTACCTGTTATTTGATTGTTGCTGCAGTATACTGTATGTAATTGTGTATTACTTGCAAGGTTTAATGTTGTTAAATTATTGTTGTTTATTCTTAAAGAACTTAAATGTGTTGCGCTACTTAAATCGATGGTTGTAAGTTGGTTATTTTGGATGTTTAAACTGCTTAATACGGGAGAGTTTAAAAGAATAGAATTTAGATTGTTGTCATTTACAGAAACAGCACTTATTTTAGGTGTTGTTGTAAGATTTAGCTCTGTAAGTGCATTATTATGCGCAGTTAATAAATGTAATTCTGGGCAATTAGAAACAGTAAGCGATGTAAGATTATTATTGTAAACTACAAGTTGTTCTAGGTTTTGATGATTACTTACATCTAAAGTGCTAATAGAATTTCTACTTAAAACTAAAATTTCTAATAAAGGGTTAGCACTTACATCGATACTTGTAAGTTTATTAAAATCTAGGTTTATATTTTTAAGTTTGGTGTTGCTGCTAAGATCAATGGTGCTAATATCGTTTCTAAAGATGGTTAGGGAAGTTAATTCTGTATGAGCATTGATGCTAATATTGTTAAAATTGTTTTGCCCAATAGAAAGTCCTGTAATCTTAGTAAAAGCTTCTAATCCAACTAAAGAATTTATACTTGAACGATTAATACTAATGCCTCCTGTGTAATTTTCTGCTTCTACAACTTGTATTTCGTTATCATTATTGCTATTGATTTGTGAATTGTTTACCAACAAGTCTTTCAAATTAGCATCTGGAATATTAACTATTTGTGCACAAATAGTATTCGTTAGAATTAAGCTAAAAACACAAAAAAACAATATACCTATATTGTTGTACTTCATTTTTAAATATTAAATTGATAAATAGTATGGCAAAGCTATTACTGCTTGTTCTAGACGTCTTGTATCAATGTAACAAAGGCTTGTAATTATGTATCTTTTAACTGTTTTTTACTTCTGATGGAGTTTTTTGGTATTCGCTTTTAAAAGATTTGGTAAAATAAGCAGCATCATTAAAACCAACAGAGAAAGCAATTTCTGCAATGGTAAAATCACTTTCTTGTAGAAGAGTATATGCAATTTTTAAACGTTCTTTTTTAATAAAATTAGTTGTAGAAAGTCCTGTTTTTTGTTTTAGTTTTCTGTGTAGTTGCATTCTACTAATACACATTTTATCAGCAAAAACTTGAGCAGAAAAACTGGTGTTTGTCAGCTCAGAAGAAAGGACGTCTTGTATTCTTTTTATAAAATCGTCATCAGAAGAGTTTATGCTAATTTTATGTAAGCTTTTATAAGATGAGGTGCTAAAATTTTCTTGTAATAACTGTTGTTTTGCTAATAAAGAATTAACGGTCTCAATTAAAACCTGATGATTAAATGGTTTGCCAATAAAAGCATCAGCATGTAATTGTAGTGATTTAATATAGTTTTGATCACTTGATTTTGCAGTTAAAACAATTATAGGAATTGTAGCAGTAAGTTCATTTTCTTTACTCTTTTTACAGAAAGTAAAACCATCCATATTTGGCATCATAACATCTGTAATAATAATATCTGGAATTTCTTTTTGAGCTATTCTTAAAGCCTCCAAACCATCACTAGCGGTTTTAATATTAAAATTAGTAGCTAATAGTTTAGAAAGAACAGTTCTAATCTCTACATTGTCATCAACAATTAAAACTATTGGTTTTTCAGATGTTGTAATATTGTGATTTTTTTCTGCTGAGTTATATTCTTTTGATGGATTATGCTCTGGTTCTGTTGCTGGATTTGTAACGGCTAGTGTTACATTAATCTGTAGTTGATTTTCGATTAGTTTTGTTTGAATGTTTCCTTTAAGAAGTTGAACAAGTTCTTTTACCAAAGCAAGTCCAATTCCAGTATTTTTTTTTGAAGAACCTTCGGTATAAAAGCGTTCAAAAAAATGTGGAATATCAGCTGGTTTAACATTGTTTGTTGGATTGCTAATCTGAATTAAGAATTTTTCATTTTCAATAGAGAAATGAGTGTGTACAACGCTGTTTGTTTGACTGTGTTTTATAGCGTTAGAAAGTAAGTTTCTAACTATTTTTTGTAGAGCATCTTTATCTGTATTTATAAATGCTCTTTGTATGCTTATCTCTTGTTTAATGCGAATGTTTTTCTCGTTAGCTAACAGCTCAAACGCTGCAATTTCAGAAGCAATAAACTCATTAATATCTATTTTTTCGATTTCTAATTGTTTGCTGTTTGATTGGATTTTGGCAATCTCTAATAGTTGATTTACTAAATGAGTAAGCGTATTTGTATTTTGTTTGATTAAGTCGATTTCTTTCTTACTTGTAAGTGTTTGTTCATTTTCTTTTAAAAACTGCAATGCACTATTTATGAGTGTTAGTGGAGTTTTAAATTCATGAGAAACATTAGCGAAAAACCGGTTTTTTATGAGGTCAATTTCTTTTAGTTTTTTGGTTGTTTTTCGTTTAGTATTATATGCAAAAAGGAGTGCTAATATTAAAAATAATAAGACAGCAGATAAAGCGAAAAACAATAAACGTTCTGTTTTATTTTCTCGTTTTACAAGTTTGTTTTCTTTGGCTAAAAACGCAATTTCTTTTTGTCTTTCTTTGGCCTTGTATTTGTTTTCTAAAGCAAGAAAAGCTTTGCTGTTTTTTGCTTTAGTTTCATTGGTTAATAGTTCTTGCAACTTTTTCTGATAACTAAAAGCTTTTTTATAATTCTCAGTCGATTTATGATATAGAATTAATGTGTTGTAATACTGTTTTAAAAAAAGAAAATTCTTTAATGGACGTTTTTGTACTTGTTGTAATAAACTATTTGCTTTACTAAATTGTTGGGTGTCGATATAGTTTTCGGCTAGAGATAATTGTGCATGTATTAGCGCAATTGAATCTTTTTTTTCTTTAAAAATAGCAATGGCATCGTTTAATTTTTTAATGGCTTTTTTCGATTTCTTTTCTAATTTATCCACCCTAGAAAGTGATAATAATGCGTGTCCAATAGTAATCGAATTATTGTTGCTTTTTCCTAATAATAAGAGTTCTGTGAAATAATGCCTAGCCTTGTCTAGCTCTTGTTTTTCTAAGGCAATTTCTCCTAATTTTTTACGCATAAAAATGACGCCTGGAGTATAGTTAACATCTATGCTTGTTTGCAATGATTTTTCTAAATACTCCATACCTTTTTGCGTGTCTTCTAACGTTTCTAAATACATGTCTCCAATATTTTGATACGTATTAGCAACTACTGCACTTTTGTAATTGTCTTGAACCGAAATAGAATCTATTTTTAGTAAATACTCTAAAGCTTTATTTTGATCTTTTTGTACAATAGAAACACCATAATAACCATCAATAAGTAATGAAATGTCATTTATTTCTTGAGCTTTTTTTAAGATATATCGGTATTCTTTTTCTGCTTTTTTAAATTTATTTTGATAAAAGTAATGATTGGCAATCCAGTTGGTTGCTTTTA
The DNA here is from genome assembly GCA_947497755.1 of uncultured Polaribacter sp. GTDB lineage: Bacteria > Bacteroidota > Bacteroidia > Flavobacteriales > Flavobacteriaceae > Polaribacter. The sequence continues at coordinate 205,280 of CANMHT010000005.1, forward strand.
ATTCATCATAAATATCTTTTTGAATATTTGCTGTTTTTTTGGCCTGTTTGTAATGATAAACAGAACTATCTATATGATGAGTTAATAGGTGGTAATATCCACTATAAAAATGATAATAATAGGTCGCTTTAGTGTAGCCTTTCTGATGTTTTTTTAACCGTTCAATTTCTGGTTTTGCCTTGTTGGGGTTTTTGTCAATTCGCTCTAGTAAACCTGTAACTATTTGTGTTGTTTTTATAGAGTCAGTTTGAGCTCGTAAACTCAAACCTAAAAACAATAAAAGAAGCAATTTTATGAAGCGCATATTCACAAAAATACGAATCATTTTTTACTTCTGATACTTTCAATAATAACAGTAGATAAAATTAATGTACCACCTAAATAGGTATTTAAAGACGGAATCTCACTCAAGAAAATAACAGCCAAAACAATTCCGAAAATTGGTTGAATACTACTAATAATACTTGCTGTAGAAACAGAGAAATAGGTAAGCTTTCTAACCATTAATGTGTGTCCAATTGCTGTTGTTAATAAAGCTAACAATAGTACATAAGGATATTGTGTTTGAATGTTTGAAGTATCAAATAAAAATAAGGCAGGCAATAGTAAAATACTAATTAATAAAACCTGATAAAACATTAACATTGTGCCGTTGTATTTTGCTACATATTGTTTCATTATTAAGATACGTAAAGAGTAGCAAAGAGCAGAAATTAAACCTAATCCTATTCCTTGAACATGAGCACTTTCTAAATTAAATTCTGGCGCTAAAATGTAAATTCCTAATAAAACAATAAGTCCTAAAACGATATGTATTGGGTTGAATTTTGTTTTGATAAAGACTGGTTCTAATAAAGCAGTCATTACAGGAAAAGTATATAAAGAAAGCATCCCCAATGCTACATTAGATAGTTTTAGGGCATAAAAATAAGTTATCCAATGTGCTGCCATAAAAATGGCACCAAGTACAAAAACAAATTGATCTTTTTTAGAACTTATTTTTAAATCAACCTTATTGATTTTACAATACACAAATAAGAAAATCATTGCTAAAGAAGAGCGCCACCAAACAATAACAGGAGGAGGCATTTCTATATATTTTCCTAAAACACCAGAGGTGCTAATAAATAAAGTAGCGAGTAATAATTCTAAAATATGTTTTAGATGGTTGCTTCTCATAACGTTTGATTATATTTTTTTCAAAATAGATAATGCTTTAGAAATAGAATCGATATGAATAAAGGTGATTAACAAACGCAATCCGTTTTTGGTTTCTTTTTCTTTCATGACACAACTTTTACTATTTTGCTGTACAAATTTTAGCATTTTTGTAAAGTTTTCTGTTTGATAAAACTCACTCTGTTGATCAGAAACAAAATAACCAATCATACGTTTTTTCTTTAGGATTACTTTTTCTAAACCTAGTTTTTTAGCAAACCATTTAATTCGAACACTGTCTAATAAATCAGTTACTTGAACAGGTAATTCACCAAAACGATCAATTAATTTGGTCTCAAATTGCTTAATTTCTGCTTCTTCAGTAAAGTTGGCTAATTCGTTATATAGATTTAAACGTTCACTAATAGCATTTACATAATCATCAGGAAAAAGAAGTTCAAAATCAGTATCAATTTGTACTTCTTTTACAAACTCTTTTGGTTTAGAATCATCCGTAGGATACAGTTCTTTAAACTCATTTTCTTTTAATTCTTCAATAGCTTCGCTTAATATTTTCTGATAGGTGTCAAAACCAATATCATTAATAAATCCACTTTGTTCACCACCTAATAAATCTCCAGCACCTCTAATTTCTAAATCTTTCATGGCAATATTTAAACCGCTACCTAATTCAGAAAATAACTCCAATGCTTGTATACGTTTTCTAGCATCATCAGTCATCATATGATAAGGTGGAGTGATAAAATAACAGAAAGCTTTTTTATTAGATCTTCCTACACGACCACGCATTTGATGCAAGTCAGAAAGGCCAAAATTATTGGCATTATTGATAAAAATAGTATTGGCATTAGGGACGTCTAAACCGCTTTCAATAATCGTAGTAGAAACTAATACATCAAACTCGTTATTCATAAAACCAAGCATTAATTCCTCTAGTTTTTTTCCTTCCATTTGCCCGTGACCAATGCCAACCTTTACATTAGGGACCAAACGTTGAATTAAGCCAGCAACTTCTTTAATGTTTTCTATTCTATTATGAATAAAAAAGACTTGTCCACCTCTAGAAACTTCATAAGAAATGGCGTCTCTAATAGTTTCTTCACTTAAGCGAATAACGTTAGTTTCTATTGGATGACGATTGGGAGGAGGTGTACTAATTACCGATAAGTCTCGAGCCGCCATTAAACTAAACTGTAAAGTTCTAGGAATAGGAGTAGCTGTTAAAGTTAATGTGTCTACATTTTCTTTAATGGTTTTTAGTTTGTCTTTTACTGCCACACCAAATTTTTGCTCTTCATCAATAATAAGAAGCCCTAAATCTTTAAAATTAACACGTTTGTTGGTTAATTGATGAGTACCAATAACAATATCTACAGCACCATTTGAAATGCCTTCAATAACTCCGTTTTTTTGACTGGTTGTTCTAAATCGATTTAAATAATCTATGGTTACAGGAAAGTTTTTTAAACGTTCAGAAAAGGTTTTAAAATGCTGAAAAGCTAAGACGGTTGTTGGTACTAATACAGCTACTTGTTTTCCATTATCTACAGCTTTAAATGCCGCTCTAATGGCAACCTCAGTTTTTCCAAAACCAACATCACCACAAACCAAACGATCCATAGGTTGCTCTTTTTCCATGTCAGATTTTACATCTTGAGTAGCAGTATATTGATCTGGAGTATCTTCGTATAAAAAACTAGCTTCTAATTCGTGTTGAATATGTGTATCAGGACCAAATTGAAATCCTTTTTGAAGTCTTCTTTTTGCGTATAATTGAATAAGATTAAAAGCAATATGTTTAACCCTTGCTTTGGTTTTTTGCTTAACTTTTTTCCAAGCGCCAGATCCTAATTTGTAAATCTTTGGAGGCTTGCCATCTTTTCCGTTAAATTTAGAAATTTTATGCAATGAATGAATACTGATGTATAAAATATCACGATCTCCATAAATAAGTTTGATTGCCTCTTGCTTATTACCTTCAACATCAATTTTTTGTAAGCCACCAAACTTTCCAATTCCGTGATCCATGTGAGTTACATAGTCTCCAATTTCTAAACTTGTTAATTCTTTTAAAGTAATGGCTTGCTTTTTTGCATACCCATTTTTTAGCCTGAATTTATGATAGCGTTCAAAGATTTGATGATCTGTATAACACACAATTTTTTCATCAGTATCAATAAACCCTTGATGTAAAGGAAATACAACAGTTTGATAATTTACCTCTTGTTCTACATCGTTAAAAATATCATGAAAACGCTGTGCTTGCTTTTCATTAGCACAAAAAATATAATTGCTATAACCTTGTTTGGAATAGTTGTTTAAGTTTTTTATTAATAATTCAAATTGTTTATTAAAAGAAGGTTGTGGTAAATTGTTAAAGCTAACGTTAACTTTGGTGTGTGCTTTTTCTGGTTGGTTGATGGCAACAGTTGTGAAACTTTTTAATTGCTCTTTGATAAAACTTCCTGTACAAAACAATTCTTCTGGTGTAGCATGATTTAACTCTTTAGAAAGTTCATTAAATGATTGAGTTGCTTTGTTAAAAAAAGTATCTAATTTACCTGTTAGTAATTCTATATTTTGATGAAATACGATGGTTTTTGATGAAATGTATTTTAGAAAACTTTCGCGTTTTTCTTGTAGCGACTTGTTTTCTACATTGGGCATTATACTTACCTTTTTTAATTTTTCTTTGGATAGTTGAGACTCAACATCAAAGGTTCGTATGCTATCAACTTCATCTCCAAAGAATTCAATTCTATAAGGTTCATCGTTCGAAAAAGAGAATACATCAATAATTCCACCTCGAACAGAAAACTCACCAGGTTCACTAACAAAATCTACACGGTTAAAATTGTACTCAAACAAAACTTCATTTACAAAATCTAACGATAAATTGTCAGAAACAGCCACTTTTAAAGTGTTCTTTTTAAGTTCACTTTTAGTAACTACTTTTTCAAATAAAGCATCAGGATAGGTAACAATTAATGCTGGTTTTTTCTGGGAATTGATTCTATTTAAAACCTCAGAACGCAGTAAAATATTAGCGTTGTCTACTTCTTCTATCTGATAAGGTCTACGATAAGATCCAGGATAAAAAAGCACGTTTTTATCGCCTAAAAACTGTTCAAAATCGTTTAAATAATAAGCCGCCTCTTCTTTGTCATTAAATACTAAAACATAAGGTTTTTCGGTCTTTTTAAAACATTCTGAAATAACAAAAGACAACGACGATCCGACCAAATTCGATATTTGAAAATGGTTTTGTTCGTGTTGTAGTTCGTTTAAAATCTGCTCAACTTTAGCAGAATTTTTATATTGATTACTGATAATCTCTTTACTCAACTCAACTATTTTTGGCAAATGTATTATAAAAAGTAGACTTAAAATATTGATTTTTAAAAAAATACAATAACTTTATCACAAAATAGTTATAAGTAAAAGAAAACCTTAAAAATATGTTTAAGCCTCAAAAAATATTTTTAATATTTCTATTCGTTGGATTTCAGTTAGTTGCCCAAAATAAACATAACAGGTGGGCGGTTGGAGCAAGTGTAGGAATGGTAAAGTTTAGTTCAGAAAACGCAAAAATTGTTGGTGATCAATTCTTGTTTCAAATGCCCAGATTAAATGTTTCTCGTTACTTTTTTAATGGTCTTACTTTAGACGCTGCATTTTCTTTTAATACTATTAATAAGATTTCTGGTTTGTATTCTAATAATATAGACTATTTTTCTGTGGATATAGGTGTGAGATATGATTTTAAAAAATCAAATGAAAATTTAGTGCCTTATTTAATTGGTGGATTTAGTGCAGTTAATGCAAATAGCGAAATGACTCCAACCCTAAATTTTGGTGGAGGTGGTACATTTTGGTTAAATCCAAGATATGGTGTAAATCTAGAACTAGTTTACAAATCTGTGCAAACTAATCCTGCAAAAATGCGTTCTCATTCGTATTTTTCTGTTGGTGTAGTTTATAGTTTAAGTTTAAGAGATTTAGCACCAAGACTTTGGAGTCATAATAAATAAATACTTATTCTTTTGTAAGAATCTCTTGCATTTTTTTGGGAGAGATATACTCGAAATAGCGTTGTTTGACGGTAAAATTTTTGTTTAATATTACCGTTGCAGGAAGTGAAAATTTTTTGTTTTTTCTGGATGCTAATAACAACGGAATTTCATGTGTGGGGTTTCTACTTTTTCCTAATTGTTTGTTGATAAATTTTTGATCTCCAAAATAAATAGTATCACTTGTTTCAGCATTCATTTTTACAGCATAATATTCTTTGTTTAATAAGGCAATTATTTTTGGATTGCTGTAAGTTGCTTTTTCCATTTTTTTACAATAGGCACACCAATCAGCATAAAAAGAAATCAGTACTTTTTTGGGCTGTATTGTTAAAGAATCTTCTAGTTGTTTAAAAGAAATCCAATTTACACGTTGTTGCCCTTTTAGTGTGAGAACTGAAAAGAACAATAAAATGTAAAAATGAAAAACTTTTGTTTTTTGCATTGCACTAATTAATGAAATTTACCAAATTTTATACCTATAAAAAAGGTTTGAGGTTGATTAGGTCCGTAAATATAATCAGAATCTCTTGTAGCACCTGTATCAAAATCATCTTGATAAGCATTAAACATATTTTTAATACCTGCAGAGATGGTTGTCATAAAATTCTCATTAAAATCGATATGTGATTCTAATTTTAAATTCAAGTTAAAAAATGAAGGAGAATTATTTAGTTGTAAAAAACCAGTATCACTAATTACTCTTGGAACAGTCATGCTTCCTGTGTAAGTTCCGGTAACATCGATATTAAATTTTTTATTAGGTAACCAAGAAGCATTGAGGTATCCATAAACAGTTGGATTGCGTACAAATTTAGCAACAGTTATATTCGTTTCTCCAGGTACAGTTCCATCGGTTTCAAATAGATTTTGTGGCTTATTATATTTAGATTGCTGTAGGGTTCCTCCAAGTTGAAATTGCCATTTTGGGTTAGGAGAAACTCCTATTTCAAAATTGGTTCCATATACTTTTGCTCCAGCTCCGTTGCGTACTTCTTCTAAAATAGAGCCATTAGCTAAGTTTGTACCTGTACTAACAATAGTAAATGGATCTTGTAGAGTGGTATAAAACCCTTCTAATAAGAAGTCCATTTGCAATAAATTTTTTGTTTTAGAATAGTTAAACGATGCAGTATAGGCATTAGAATATTCTGTTTTTAAATTGTCAGATAAGATTACAAACTGAGGTTCGCCACCTACACTAGAAATATGTAAATCTTCATTAAATGCTTGAGGAGCTCTAAACCCTCTTGCATATCCTCCTCTAAACTTAAACTCCTTTGTAAATTGATAAGATAATGTTACACGAGGAGAAAAAGCAGTTTGGTTTATGTTCGAAGCTCTAGCAATTGTTCCAACTGTATACTTGCCGTCTACTGAAACATTGTCTAAACGAGCTCCAAATAAAGCGGTGAATTTTGTTGTTGGTTTCCACTCGTACTGTAGATAGGCACCTATAGAGTTTACAGTTTGATCTACTAATCTATTATAACCAGCAATTCTGTCTTCTGTATTTGCGTGGTTGTATTCTATTCCAGTGGTAATAACATCATTATTGGTAAATAATTTGGTGAATTGTAGTCCACTTACCCAAGCTAAATCTTTTGTTTTTCCAAAAGAGTTATTGGCTAAAATACTGTCTTGCTTTGTGCGTCCGCCTCCTAAACCTCCATAATAACTTTCTCTATTGGTATGAGAAGCAGAAGTATATATCTGAAACTTTTGAGAATCATCTTTGTTGTGTATTTCGTAATCTGCACCTCCTATAAAAGTATCATGATCTAGTTCTTCTGTTATATCAGTAAACTGTGGCGCTAAATCTAATTTGTCTCCGCCTCGTCTATATTCTTTTATGGCGTTTAAGTTGACAGATAATTTACTTTTGTCAGTAGGTTTTACAAAAGCTTTGGCACCAATAGTATTGTTGGTGAGTTTTGTTATTTCTGTAAAGCCATCATTGTTAGCATCGTAAGCATCTCTTTTTCTGTTTACTCCAAAAACAGAAATTCCACTATTTAAATCATCAGCAACGATAGAGGTGTTAAAGGTGATATTCTTGTCTACGGCATCACCATCTATAAAACTAAAATTAGTTCCTATTTCCCATGTATTTAAAATTGGGTCTTTAGTAATAACATTTACTGTACCTGCAATAGCGCTAGATCCAAACAATGCAGAACCACCACTTCTCACTACTTCTATACGTTCAATAATATTTGTTGGGATTTGTTCTAGTCCATATACACCTATTAAAGATGAAAAAACAGGCCTACTATTTAAAAGTACTTGTGTGTAACCACCACCTAAACCATTTAATCTAACTTGTGTAAATCCACAGTTTTGACAATTAGTTTCTACACGTACACCTGGAGCATAATTTAACCCATCAGCTATTGATAAAGATTCTGTAGCTGTTAATAGTTTTGGTTTTAAAGTAGATACCACAACCGGAGCTGTTCTTTTTTCAACCCTATTTCTTGTGGCGCTTATAACCACTTCATCCAAACCTAAAACATCTTCTATTAATATAAAATTTGCAATGATGTTTGCTGACGAAGGTGTTACTTTCTTAGAAGTTTTTCGATATCCTTGGGAGCTTACTACAATAGTAATGTCTTTTTTTGATGAAATTGTTAATTCATATTGTCCATTTTCATTAGCGCTGGTTCCTTCTATGCCTCCTTTAATATAAACAGCGGCAAAAGGTATTGGATGGTTGTCGATATCTGTTATTAGTCCAGATATTTTTGTCTGTGCAGATAAATTGCATGCTAAAACAAGTAAAAGACAAATAGTTAAGTTTTTCATTTTAGTTTAAATTTTTGACAAATATATATTATTGCAACAAAGTTGCAATAATAATTTAAACTTATCTTGTTTTGATTTAAAACTTTTTAGACAAGTAATGTATTTTTCGGTGCAAATATAAATAATTTTTAGTCTTGTCTAAAAATATTATTTAATTAAATTAAAATATATATATTTGCTATTCTAAATTTTAGAAATGTTCACATCTTCAGAAGAAAATTATTTAAAGGCAATTTTTCACTTAAGTACAGTTTCTGTTAAAGGGATTAGTACTAATGCGATTGCTAAAAAATTAAATACAAAAGCATCTTCAGTTACCGATATGATTAAAAAATTAGCAGAGAAGGAAGTGTTAGTTTATAAAAAATATCAGGGAGTTTCCTTAACAAGTGAAGGTAGGAAGATTGCTGCCAATATTATAAGAAAACATAGACTTTGGGAAGTGTTTTTAGTAGAAAAGTTGAATTTTAATTGGGACGAAGTACACGATGTTGCAGAGCAATTAGAACATATAAAATCTGCTAAATTAATAGATGAGATCGATGCATTATTAGGTTTTCCTAAATACGATCCACATGGAGATCCTATACCAGATAAAGATGGGAATTTAGATCAAATTGAAAAGAGCTTATTATCTACCTTACTAGTAAATGAAAGCGGAATTTGTGTTGGAGTAAACGATTCATCTTCTTCATTTTTACAGTTTTTAGATAAGCAAAAAATAGCATTAGGTCAGGAAATTACTGTATTAGAAAAAGAAGATTTTGACGATTCAATGATCATAGAGATAAACGAAAGGCAGTTGAGCGTTTCAAATAAAATAGCAAACAATTTATACATACAAAAGAAATGAGCACATTTGATCAACTAGTAGCATTTGGTAAGGAGCACCCAATACAAGCGGCCTTATACGCATCTTTATTTACTTGGGGATTAACAGCACTTGGAGCTAGTTTGGTTTTCTTTTTTAAAAAAATGAATAGAGCTGTTTTAGACGGAATGTTAGGTTTTACAGGTGGAGTAATGGTGGCTGCAAGTTTTTGGAGTTTGTTAGCGCCAGCCATTGACAATAGTCCAGGAGAAGGATTTGTAAAAGTGATACCGTCTGCAATTGGGTTTGCTTTAGGAGCTTTGGCTTTGTTTGGAATGGATAAATGGTTGCCGCATTTACACATCAACTTTAAAGATGATGAAGCGGAAGGTGTAAAAACCAATTGGCATAAAACAACTTTATTGGTGTTGGCTATAACTTTGCATAATATTCCAGAAGGGTTAGCAGTTGGGGTATTATTTGGTGCTGCATCTACTTTGGTAGGAGTAGAGCAAACAGAAATGATTATTGCAGCAATTTCTTTGGCAATCGGAATCGGAATTCAGAATTTTCCAGAAGGTTTTGCGGTAGCAATGCCTTTAAGAAGACAAGGTGTGAGTAGAAGAAAGAGTTTTTGGTATGGACAAATGTCGGCAATTGTAGAACCTGTGGCAGCTGTATTAGGAGCTTTAGCAGTATCATTTTTTACACCTATTTTACCTTATGCATTGGCATTTGCTGCAGGAGCAATGATTTTTGTTGTTGTAGAAGAAGTGATTCCAGAAACACAAAGAGATAAATACACAGATATTGCCACCCTTGGTTTTATTGGAGGGTTTATTGTAATGATGTCTTTAGATGTTGGTTTAGGTTAGGCAAATGACAACATTGATTTTATTAATAATACTTGGTGTAATTAGTGCTTATTTATCTATCATAATACAGAAAGATAAAAACTATAAATGGCTAGCAAGAGAAACAGACTTTAATTATAAAACAGCTTCTGAAGAAGATAAGCTTCTCCTTAAAAAACGAGCTAAAAGATTAAGTCTTTCTCTGATGATTTTTAGTATTTGTACTATTATTTTAGCAGTAGGAAACTTCATTACTCCTCTCTTTGTAAATAAAACAACAGATTTAAGTAGTTTGTATATTGTAGTCATTTCTTTTTCAATGGCTTTTTTACTAGGAGAAACAATTGCATTTTTCAAAATTAAATAGCTAAAAAATAGCTAGGCATTTTGTATTTTGCACTAAAATCTAATTGTGCAAACATCTTCAACTTTTCAGGTATACAATGCATCGGCAGGAAGCGGTAAGACTTTTACCTTGGTTAAAGAATATTTAAAAGTTGTATTGGCTTCTGAAGATCGATATAGGTTTCAGAGAATTTTAGCAATCACATTTACGAATAAAGCTGCAGGAGAAATGAAAGAGCGAATTTTAGAGAATTTGCATCTTTTTTCTGAAGGTGAAGAAAATGATTTATTACACATTTTAGTAACTGAATTACAGTTAGAACAAGAGACTTTACAAAAAAGAAGCTTTTTAGTATTAGAGGCAATTCTTCAAAATTACAGCGCCTTTAGTATTACTACAATTGATAGTTTTACTCATAAAATCATAAAAAGTTTTGCTTTTGATTTAGGATTGAACTTAAATTTTGAAGTTGAATTAGATGCAGAAACCTTATTAAATCAAGCAGTAGATGTTTTGATTTCTAAAATTGGTGTTGAGAAAGACATTACCAATACACTAATTGATTTTTCTCTTGAAAAAACTAAAGAAGATAAATCTTGGGATATTTCTCATGATTTAAATGATTTTGCCAAGATTTTATTGAAAGATGAAGATGCCAAACATTTTGATAAATTAAGTGAAAAAAGAATTCAAGATTTTTTGAATCTACAAAAGAAACTCACAGCCAATCAGCAAATAATAAAAAAGAAGTTTGAAGAAATTGGAGACCAAGGTTTATCTATTATTGCTAATGCCGATATAAAACATAATGATTTTTATTATTCGTTATTGCCAAAGCATTTTATCTCCTTAAAAAGTATAGAAAAAGCCAAGTTTTTTGATGAGTCTAAATTGAAACAACGCATAGAAGAAGGCATGTTCTATGCAAAATCTAAATCAGAAGAAATTAAAAGTGCCATAGAAGGGATTTTGCCTAATTTATTAAGGTTATATGATGAGTCAGAAACATTGTATGAATCGTATACATTAAATGAATTGGTGCTGAAAAGTTGCATTCCTTTAGCGGTGTTAACTAAAATTAATGCAGAATTATCTACAATTAAAGAAGAAAATAACATCCGATTAATTTCTGAGTTTAATCAGTTAATTTCTCGAAATATTAAGGAAGAACCTGCGCCTTTTATTTATGAGCGTATTGGTCAAAAGTTTATGCACTATTTTATTGACGAAATGCAAGATACTTCTGTGTTACAATGGCAAAACTTAATTCCGTTAATAGACAATGCATTGTCACAAGAAAACAGCAATTTATTGTTGGTAGGAGACGGAAAGCAAGCAATATATCGTTGGCGTGGTGGAAAGGCAGAGCAATTCATCAATTTAGGATCTGAAAATCAGCAAGAGTTTACTGCAAATCCATTTCAGGTACTTAAAGAGATTAAAGGATTAGATACAAACTATAGAAGTTATAGCGAAGTAATTGATTTTAATAATTCTTTTTTTCAGTTTGTTGCTGGCTATTTTCAAAACCCAATTTATCAACAGTTATTTGAAGAAGGAAACCATCAAAAAACCACCGAAAAAAAAGGAGGGTTTGTATCAATAGATTTCTTAGAAAAAGAAATAGAGAAAGAAGAAAACGAGCTTAAATACGCAAAAAGAGTTTTGGAGATTATTCAGAATTTAGATGAAAGATTTTCTAAAAAAGAAGTGTGTGTATTGGTTAGGAAAAAGAAAGAGGGAGTTGCGGTAGCGAATTACTTATCAGAAAATGGAGTAGAAATTGTTTCGTCAGAAACCTTATTAATTAGCAATAGTAAAAAAGTAAACTTTATTGTAAGCTTTTTACAAGTGATTCAGCATCCAATCGATCAAGAACGTTGGTTGGACATTGTTTATTTTTTACATCAACACTTAAAAATAACACAAGACCTGCATGCATTTTTAAGTGAGTTTGATATTGCTAAGAACAATGATTTTTTTGAGCAAATAAAACAATACAATCTTCAGTTTGATGTAAAAAACTTTAAGCAATTGCCACTGTATGAGAAAGTTGAAGAGATAATTAGGTGTTTTCGCTTAACAGACTCATCTGATGCATATTTGCAATTTTTCTTAGATATTGTATTTGAACAACAAAAAAAAGGAACTGATATTCAGCAGTTTTTAGATTTTTGGGAGCGTAAAAAAGAGCAATTAAGTATTGTAGCTCCAGAAGCAGAGAATGCAGTACAAATCATGACCATTCATAAATCTAAAGGATTAGAATTTCCTGTTGTTATCTTTCCATACAATATAGATATATACCAGCAAATAAATCCTAAATCTTGGATATCTAATTTACCTGTAGCATCATTTGAAGGTTTTGATGAGTTTTTGGTAAACGCTACTAAAAAAATAAAGTATGCTGGAGAGAGTGGTGCAGTTATATTTAACAAGCAAAGGGAAGAGTTAGAATTAGATAGTTTTAATTTGTTGTATGTCGCTTTAACAAGACCTATAGAACAATTGTATGTTGTTACAGAAAAAACAATGAATACTAAAGGAGAAGTAAATTCTAATGTAACTTCAGGAATCTTTATCAATTATTTAAAAAATATGGGAGTATGGTCAGGTGATAAGATGAATTATACATTTGGAACTTCAACAAAAGTTGGTAAAAATGAGAGTCAAAAATCGAAAACTACCAATCAAAAACTATTCATTAGTAACTCTTTACAACAACACAATGTAAATTTAGTAGCTAGTTCTTCAAAACTTTGGGAAACTGAACAAGGAAAAGCGATAGATTATGGAAATTTAATCCACGAAATGTTTTCTAAAATATACACCGATGCTGATGTTGAAAATGTGGTGAATTTATATTTAAATAAAGGTGAGCTTAATCTTGCGGAATCTAAGAAAATTGAGGAGGTTATTTATAAAATAGTACAGCATCCGTTGTTGAGTGAATATTATAGCAAAAATGTTTTCATTTATAATGAAAGAGAGCTGTGTACAGAAGACGGTCAGATAATTATACCAGATCGATTGGTGTATTTAACAAGTACTGAAGTAGTGTTGATTGATTATAAAACAGGAAAAAGTTCTGTGAAATATCATCAACAATTAGAGTACTATCAAGAGGTCTTAGAAAGCATGGATTTAAAAGTTGTTAAAAAGTTACTCATATATATAAATGATGAAATTAAAATAGAAGAAATTTAATTTACCTTTGCCTTATAAAACAAAATAAAAATGTACGGAGATATAAAAAACCAATTAAATAAAGAACTGCAAGAAATTAAAGATGCAGGATTGTATAAATCTGAAAGAATTATTACGTCGTCTCAAGATGCAGTGATTAAAATTTCTACAGGAGAAGAAGTGATTAACTTTTGCGCAAACAATTATTTAGGGTTGTCTAATCATCCAGAAGTAATTCAGGCTGCAAAAGATACGATGGATACGCATGGTTTTGGAATGTCTTCTGTACGCTTTATTTGTGGGACTCAAGATATTCATAAGCAATTAGAAGCTAAAGTAGCTGAGTTCTATAAAACAGAAGATACTATTTTATATGCAGCAGCTTTTGATGCTAATGGAGGTGTTTTTGAGCCTTTGCTTACAAAAGAAGATGCTATTATTTCAGATAGTTTAAACCATGCATCAATTATTGACGGAGTTCGTTTGTGTAAGGCAGCACGTTATCGTTATGAAAATAATGATATGGAAGCTTTAGAAGAGCAACTAATTGCTGCAAGTAAGCAAAATCATCGTTTTAAGATTATAGTTACTGATGGTGTGTTTTCTATGGATGGTATTGTGGCGAAATTAGATGAGATTTGTGATTTAGCAGATAAATATGACGCGATGGTTATGGTAGATGAATGTCATGCTGCAGGATTTATAGGAGAAACAGGTAGAGGTACAGTTGAGTTAAAGAATGTGATGGAGCGAGTAGACATTGTTACAGGAACTTTTGGTAAAGCTTTAGGTGGAGCAATGGGAGGATATACAACCGGAAAGAAAGAAATTATAGAAATTTTACGTCAAAGATCTAGGCCTTATTTATTTTCTAATTCTTTAGCACCTGCAATCGTTGGAGCATCTTTAAAGGTTTTTGATTTAATATCAGAAGACACTACTTTGAGAGATAAGTTAGAGTGGAATACCAACTATTTTAGAACCGAAATGGAAAAGGCAGGTTTTGATTTGGTGGGTGCAGATGCAGCTATTGTTCCTGTAATGCTTTATGATGCTAAGTTGTCTCAAACAATGGCTAATATGTTATTGGAAGAAGGTATTTATGTTATCGGATTCTTTTTTCCTGTCGTTCCAAGAAAAAAAGCTAGGATTAGAGTGCAGTTATCTGCCGCTCATAATAAAGAACATTTAGATGCAGCAATTCAGGCTTTTATTAAGGTTGGGAAAGCACTTGATGTGATATAAATAAAGGAAACATGTAAGGGAAATAAACGCATTTTTTTTTAAAAAATCTTTGTAAATACGTTTTATCCACTTACATTTGTATCTTAATAAAGAACTTTTAATTTAAAAATTTGATAATGAAACGATTAAAAATAGCTGTGATGGCTTTGTTTGCGTTAGTAACAGTTACTAGTGTAAACGCACAGGATTCAAACAACCCTTGGGCGGTAAGTTTTGGAGTTAATACTGTAGATTTCTACACTCCAGGAGCAAGCTTTGGAGATAACGTAAAAGATTTACTAGGTAATGGTGACTGGAATATTTTGCCATCAATTTCTAGATTTTCTGCTGAAAAATATTTAGAAAATGGATTTAGCGTACAATTTGCTGGGTCTTTAAATAAAATTGAGCATTTTAATACTGATAAGGATTCAGACATGCTGTATTATTCTTTTGATGCTGTAGCAAAATATAATTTAACTTCAGTTATTGATAATGTATTTAAATTCCAGACTCAATATTTTGACCCTTTCGTATATTTAGGAGGTAGTTATGTGTCTTTAGATGGAAATGGAGAAGGAATGTTAAATGTTGGAGTTGGTTTCAATACTTGGTTTAATGAAAACTTAGGTATCAATTTCCAAACAGGAACTAAAAAAGGATTTAGCGATACAGTAAGAGCTCACTACCAATCTTCTTTAGGGTTAGTATTTAAATTTGGAGGAAAGGATACTGATGGAGACGGAGTATATGACAAAGATGATGCTTGTCCAGATGTAGCTGGTTTAGAAGCTTTCAACGGATGTCCTGATGCTGATGGTGACGGAATCCAAGATTCTAAAGATGCTTGTCCTAATGTTGCTGGTTTAGCTGCATTAAATGGATGTCCAGATGCTGACGGTGACGGTATCGCTGATAAAGATGATATGTGTCCTAATGCTAAAGGAACTAAAGCTAACAGAGGTTGTCCAGATTCAGATGGTGACGGTGTTGTAAATAAAGATGACAAATGTCCTAACGTTGCAGGACCAGCTGCAAACGGAGGATGTCCTTGGCCAGATACTGATGGTGACGGAGTATTAGATAAAGATGATAACTGTGTTAACGAAGCAGGACCTGCATCTAACAATGGATGTCCAGAGCCAGTAATTACTGAAGCTGCTGTTAAGACTATCAACATGGGAGCTAAGTCTATCTTATTTAACTCAGGAAGATCTTCTTTCAAACCAGGAGTTACTAAAGATTTAGATGCTATCGTTGCAATCATGAACGAATTCCCAAAAGCTACTTTTGCAATTGGAGGTCATACTGATAGTACAGGTAGTGCAAAAATCAATGCTAAATTATCTCAAAAAAGAGCTGATGCAGTAATGAACTACTTTGTTAAAAAAGGAGTAGATGCTTCTAGATTAACAGCTAAAGGATATGGTTCAGCTAACCCTATCGATTCTAACAAAACTAGAGCAGGTAGAGCTAACAATAGAAGAGTTGAAATTAAAGTTGCTAACAACTAAGATTTCTTTCAAATAAATTTAAAAGCCTTACAGATTCTGTAAGGCTTTTTTTATTGAAAAAAAGTCGAAAACACTTTTTAATTCTCATTAAATAAACTACCTTTGCACCCTGAAAAAGAGGGGTAAATCCCACAAAATAAAATAACTAACATTAATTAGATACTATAATGTCTACAACAACAGGTAAAGTTTCTCAAGTTATTGGTCCAGTAATCGATGTGGAGTTCAATACAGAAAATACTGCTCTTCCAAAGATTTACGATTCATTAGAAATTAAAAAAGCTGATGGTTCTACTTTGGTTTTAGAGGTTCAACAACACATTGGAGAGGATACAGTACGTACAATTTCTATGGACGCTACTGATGGTTTACAAAGAGGTCAAGAAGTTATTGCAACTGGTAACCCAATTCAAATGCCAATCGGTAATGATATCTACGGAAGATTATTTAATGTAACTGGAGACGCTATTGATGGTTTAGGAGATTTAAATAAAGAAGGAGATAATGGATTGCCAATTCACAGATCGGCACCTAAATTTGAAGAATTATCTACTTCAACAGAAGTTTTATTTACAGGAATTAAAGTAATCGATTTGATTGAGCCTTACGCAAAAGGAGGTAAGATTGGATTATTTGGTGGAGCTGGAGTAGGTAAAACAGTATTGATTCAGGAGTTAATTAACAACATTGCAAAAGGACACGGAGGATTATCTGTATTCGCAGGAGTTGGAGAAAGAACTCGTGAAGGAAACGATTTATTAAGAGAGATGTTAGAGTCTGGAATTATCAAATATGGTGATGACTTTATGCACTCTATGGAAGATGGTGGATGGGATTTATCTAAAGTAGATAAGCCAGGAATGAGAGATTCTAAAGCAACTTTCGTATTTGGTCAGATGAATGAGCCACCTGGAGCACGTGCTCGTGTTGCTTTATCTGGTTTAACAATAGCAGAATATTTCCGTGATGGAGCTGGAGATTCTCAAGGAAAAGATGTATTATTCTTCGTTGATAATATCTTCCGTTTTACACAAGCTGGTTCTGAGGTATCTGCCTTATTAGGACGTATGCCTTCTGCGGTAGGTTACCAACCAACATTAGCAACTGAGATGGGAGCAATGCAAGAGCGTATTACTTCTACTAAAAAAGGATCTATTACTTCTGTACAAGCCGTTTATGTACCTGCAGATGATTTAACAGACCCTGCACCAGCAACAACGTTTGCTCACTTAGATGCAACTACGGTATTATCTCGTAAGATTGCTGAGTTAGGTATTTACCCAGCGGTAGATCCATTAGATTCTACATCAAGAATTTTAACTGCAGATATTTTAGGAGATGAGCACTACAACTGTGCTACAAGAGTAAAAGAGTTATTACAACGTTATAAAGAATTACAAGATATTATTGCCATCTTAGGTATGGAAGAATTATCTGAAGAAGATAAATTAGCTGTACACAGAGCAAGACGTGTTCAACGTTTCTTATCTCAACCTTTCCACGTTGCAGAGCAGTTTACAGGAATTCCAGGTGTGTTAGTAGATATTAAAGACACAATCAAAGGATTCAACATGATTATGGATGGTGAATTAGATAAATATCCTGAAGCAGCATTTAACTTAAGAGGATCAATTCAAGATGCAATTGATGCTGGAGAAAAAATGTTAGCTGAAGCTTAAAAACAAGAAAAAATATGTTTTTAGAAATTGTAACTCCAGAAGCTATTTTATTTTCTTCAGAAATTGATTCTATTTCAGTTCCTGGAGTAAATGGAGAATTTCAAATGTTAAATAATCACGCACCTATCGTATCTATTTTAAAGAAAGGAACCGTGCAAATTCATATGCATAGTCAAGAGCATTTAGAGTTAGACGACTTAAGTGGTAAATTAGTACCACATGCAGATGATGATAAGATTATAACTTTACAAATAGCATCTGGAACTGTTGAAATGAAAGATAATAAAGTCATTTTATTAGCAGATTAATTTCAATAAGAATAAAAAAATTAAAGGTCTCATTATTAATGAGACCTTTTTTTATGTTAAAATACCTTATATAGTTTGTTATCTAATTAGTTTTAAAGAACTTTAGCTCATAAAATAATCAAACATAGATATATTATGAGAAATATAAGATTGGTATTCTTATTTGCTTTTGTTACCGCCTTCGTAACAGCTCAGCAAACACCAAAACCAAATTATAGAGCAGCTGCTAAATATTCTCCAAAGAATTTAGCAAAATTGGTACATTCAACTACTGTAAGACCACATTGGCTTAAAAAAGGAAATCGTTTTTGGTATCAATACAAGACCTCTAACGGGGCTAATTATTATATTGTAGATGCTGATAGAAAAACCAGAAAAAAGTTATTTGACAATGCTAAAATGGCTAAATGGTTAACAGAGATAACTAAAGATCCATACGATGGACAACACTTACCTAGATTCTCTTTTAAATTTAATAAAGCAGAAACTGCTATTCGATTTCACATCACTTCTACAGAAGAAGTTCCTGTAAAAGAAGACGATAAAAAATCAGACAAAAAGAAAAAAGGAAAGAAGAGAAAAAGTAAAAAGCCTAAAATGGAAAAGAAAGTATACCATTTAGAATATAGGCTTGGAAGTAATGGATTAACCATTTTAGATAACAAGAAAAAAGAAAAGAAATGGAAACGTTGGGCAAACATTGCTCCAGATAGCTCTATCGTTTTATACTCTAAGAACTTTAACATCTACTGGATGGATAAAGCGAACTTTTTAAAAGCTGTAAAAGATGAAAAAGACACTACAATTGTAGAGCATCAATGGACAAAAGATGGTGTTGAAAACTTTGGTTATGGTGGAGGAAGTAGAGGAGAAAACAACGAAGATAAAGTTAAAAATAAAGACAAACGTAAAGGAATTTGGGGTACATGGTCTCACGATTCTAAAAAGTTTGTTTTTCAAAAAACTGATGCAAGACATATTAAAGATTTATGGGTAATTAACTCTGTCTCTAAAAGAAGACCAGTTTTAGAAACTTATAAATATCATATGGCTGGAGAGCAGGAGTATTATAAGTCTGAATTATTAATTTTTGATATTCCTTCAAAAGGAATGACAAAAGTAGATTTAGATACCATTAGACAGCAAAGTGTTTCTGTATTTAGAGCTCCAAGAAAACAATCTAATAGAGATGATGATTTTCAACCGTCATTACTGTTATCTAAGAAAGGAAAATTATATTATAGCGTTATTAGTAGAGATCGTAAAAAATTAGATATCTGTGTTGCTGATTTAGAAACAGGGAAATCTAAAGTCTTGATCGAAGAGCGTTTTAATACTTATATAGAATCTAGACCTTTGATTTTATTTAACAATGAAAAAGAAATGTTGCACTGGGCAGAAAGAGATGGCTGGGCACATTTTTATTTGTATGATGCTAATGGAAACTTAAAAAAACAAGTAACCAATGGAGATTACCATGTAGATGGTTTTGCTGGATTAGATGAAAAGACAAGAACGTTGTACTTTACAGCAAACGGAGTTAATAAAAACCAAGATCCATATTACGAGCACTTGTATAAGATTAACCTGAATGGAAGCGGAATGCGTACTTTAAATCCTGGAGATTTTACTACAAGAACAAGTATGGCAGATTCTAACAAGTATTTTGTTTCTAATTATTCTAGAGTAAATACCATTCCGAAGTCAGAATTACGTTCTGCAGATGGAAGATTAGTTATGAAGCTAGAAGAAGCAGATTTATCACAGTTATTTGCTACAGGTTATAAATTTCCAGAGCCATTTAAGGTAAAAGCTGATGATGGAATTACAGATATTTATGGAGTTATGTATAAGCCATTTGATATGGATAGTACCAAAGTATATCCATTATTAGAATACGTATATCCTGGTCCGCAAACAGAAGCTGTTAACAAAGCATTTTCTTTTAGAATGGATCGTTTGGATAGAATGGCGCAAGTTGGTTTTGTGGTGATTACTTTAGGAAATAGAGGAGGACATCCAGATAGATCAAAATGGTACCATAATTACAGTTATGGGAACTTAAGAGATTACGGTTTGGCAGATAAGAAGTATGTTGCAGAACAGTTAGCAAACAAGCATAAGTTTATTGATATTTCTAAAGTAGGAATTTATGGACACTCTGGTGGTGGATTTATGTCTACTGCGGCAATGTTAGTATATCCAGACTTCTTTAAAGCAGCAGTTTCTTCAGCAGGAAACCATGATAATAATGTATACAATAGCTGGTGGAGTGAAACGCATCATGGAGTAAAAGAAGAGATTGATGAAAAAGGAAAAATTACACATAAATATAAGATTGATACTAACCATTCTATTGCTAAAAACTTAAAAGGACATTTAATGTTAATTCATGGAGATGTAGATAATAACGTGCATCCAGCAGGAACAATTAGAATGGCAAATGCATTAATAAAAGCGAATAAACGTTTTAAATTTATGATTATGCCAGGACAACGTCATGGTTTTGGTAGTATGACAGAATATTCTTTCTGGTTACGTGCAGATCACTTTAGCAAATACTTTTTAGGAGTAGAAGCAACAAGTGTAGATATTACAGAAATGAATAGAGATAAGCCAAAGAGAAGGTAATTAAATTCTAATCAATAAAAAAAGCCGAGCATTGCTCGGCTTTTTTTTATGAAATGATTGTAGTTATTTTTTATCTAACCAATTTTTTCTGTTTTGTAAGATTTTAGGAGAAACTTCTAATCCAGCTTTTTCAAAACTCATAATAGTATATCTTGGATCTTTAATTAAGCGTACTTTTACACTTTTTAAAACACCATATCTACTAAACTGAATTGTTGCAGTATCACCAATAGCATATTGGCTTAAAATTGAATTGACAGAGTTTCTATCATTTACAACATGTTGATCTATAGAAATTATTTGATCTCCTGAGTTGATACCCGCTTTATAAGCAGGGCTACCAATTTGAGCATTATTTCGAACCACTCCTTTAGAAGAAGTAGAAACACCTAAAAAGACCTTTTTACTATCTTGTTTTAAAAGAACACCAACTCTTTTAAATAAAGGCTCATAATTTGGCATTGCACTTTTATAGATAAAATTATTAAAGAAATGATCACCAAATAGTTTACCAGCATACTTGTTTAAAGCTTTGTGTAAGTTGTCAATTGTATATGGTTTTTCGTTTTTACCATAAGATTTCCAAACTTGTTTCATAAAGTCATCTAGGTTTAGCTTTTTATTTTCGTTTCGTAACGATAAATCTAATGCCAGTCCTAAAGCACTTCCGTAAGAATAATAAGAGATAAAAGTATTTTCTCTGTTTACAGGATCTACAGATGTAGCTGCATCCACAAAAGGAGCTTGATAGCTCATTTCTATTGGATTAAAAAAAGCTCTTCCTGGAGAATTCCAAACATAGTTAAAAGTTCCGTTTAAACTGTTAATATAAGCTTCGTGACTCATCAATCCAGCTCTAGCAAGAATTAAGTTGGTATAATAACTAGTAAAACCTTCTGCAAACCATAATTCTCCACTCATATTAGCGGCTTCAAAATCGAAAGGTTCTAAAGATTTAGGTCTAATACGTTCTACATTCCACGCATGAAAAAACTCATGAGAAACCGTTCCAATATTTCTTTTCATTCCGCCATCAGCCAAACTTCTTGTACTGGTTAAAATGGTAGAATTTCTATGTTCCATACCGTCTCCACTTGCATTAGGTATATAACAAGCTAAAAAGAAATATTCTCCATAATCAAACTTAGGAAGCTCTCCAAACACAGCTTTTTGTTGCAATACAATTTCTTTTACACCTTTAAAATAGGCATCTAATTCTGCTTCTGTTCCATTGTGATGTAGTACAAAATGTATTTTTTGTTTTTCTCCATTAGAGTCTACTTCAAAAGTTCTTATTTGATGATTACTCAATTCGGTAGGACTATCCATAAAATATTGCAAGTTTGGCGCGTAATATGTATTGTCGAACATCTTTTTTAATTGAGTAGCAACTTTCCAACCTTTTCTAGGGTTAAAAGTAACCTGAATTGGAGTTTCTTTTAAAGAAGGTGCAAACATAAATGTAGCCGGAATATTAAGGTGTGCATGTGTTTCATCAATTTGTGCATAGGTTCCGCCACCTCTATTTGCAAATAAAGTATAGCTAACGTTAACAGTCCCGTCATGTTTATCAACATCCCATTGATAAGGGTTTGGACGGGTAATTTTTAATGCTTCACCTTTACTATTGGTAGCTTTTACATTGTATACATTTTTAGCAAACTCATGAATAGCATATCTACCCGGAGAAGTTCTACTCATTCTAAAAGAGAACTTACCTGATTTAATTTTTGTAAAAGATACTTTTATTTCTGCTTCGTGTTGTGCTGCATTTTTAAACGAAATATCATAATTGATATAACTCTGTGCATAGCTTAAAGAAGAAATACATAATACAAACAATAAGAAATTGAATTTGTGTAAACGCATTTTTAGGTAGTTTTAAATTGTGTTCTCAAAGCTACATAAATATTTAACATATCTATTTTAGAAAAATATGTTTTTTAATTGTTTCATTTTTATATCTTTACATCGCTAACGAAAAAGAAATGGAAAAAATTGCTAAACATTTCCAAGTTACATATTTATTAAACTTAAAAATGAATTCTATGAAAACGAACTCATGTATTATTTGCGTGTGGTTATTTGTATTAACCACATTGATTAGTTATGGTCAAGTACCTAATAGTACAAACTTAAATCTTCCAACAATAACACCATTATCCCCGGAAGCCGCTTCATTTGCAAAATATGGAAATATTCCTGTAAGTCAATTTCGAGGAATGCCTAATATTTCTTTACCATTAATGAGTATAAGTGATAGAGGGTTAACTCATAATATTGGGTTAAGTTACCATTCTGGTGGTGTAAAGGTTAGTGAATCTGCTTCCTCTGTTGGTATGAACTGGACTTTAAATGCTGGAGGAATGATTACACGGCAAGTAAGGGGAATAAAAGATGAATCTACAACACCAATTGGATATCTTCATGCAAAAGATATTGATACATATACCAATCAAGATATTGTAAATGTATGGATGGGAACTTTAGATACAGAAGCGGATATTTTTACATTTAATGTTGGAGGTATTTCTGGTAAGTTTCAATTTGATCAAAATGGAAACGCACATGTTTTTCCTTATCGTAATATAAAAATTGAACCTTCTAATACATTTAAACCAGGAAATCCAAATTATTGGGAAATTACAATAGAAGATGGTACACGTTATCGTTTTGGAGAAACTGGTAGAGTAGAAACAACATCATTTGAGCCAAATTGTGGAGGAGAAGGAAATACCTCATTTATTTCTGGGTGGTATATCACTTCAATTGAATCTTACAAAGGAGAAAAAATTGAGTTTGTTTATGATGCAAGTATAAATCAAGATTCTTTTACAGGAATAAGTGAAACAGTTCAGAAACAGCATATAAATACAAACCCACAGATATTTAATGGTACTCCAACTGAATGTATATCAACTTTATCTGTTACAGCGTATCCATTAAAAGAAATAAAGAGTAGTACGCAATTAATAACATTATCTAGAAGTCCAAGACTTGATATGATTGCAGGAGGTTATAAAATAGACAATATTAAACTTTCTGAAGGGATAAACAAACCAGTATTAAAACGCTTTGACTTCGAATATTTTTATACTACAGCAAGTACTTGGGTATATAATTCTACACTGGCAAAACGCATGTACTTAGCATCAATAAAACAAAAAGATAATTCTGGATATTCAAATATTGAGCAATATAAGTTTGAATATTTTCAACCAGAAAACTTACCATCAAGAATTTCTAAATCTCAAGATACTTATGGTTTTTATAATGGTAAAACAAATAATAGTTTAATTCCGTATTCTTCAACCTTTACCGGAGGAGGAGATCGAAGTTCTTCGCAAATAGACAATCACTTAAAGTATGGAAGCTTATTAGCGATACATTATCCAACAGGAGGGAAAACAGTTTTTAATTTTGAACCTAATGAAAAAGATGGAGTTAATGTAGGAGGATTGCGAATAAAATCTATAGAAGACCACGATATTAATGGTAATGTACATACTCGAAATTATGACTATCATTTCTTTGGAAATCCAAATCAAACATCAAGTATGCTTTTCAATACAGGTTTTCAATATTTTATTACAGGTATGAAATATTTTTATGTACCAATCAATCCTGGAAATACGCAAAATGTTCAAGACTCATTTACATATACTATTGGAAGATCTAACCCTACGACTCCTTCAGGAAATATTAATGGTGGGCATATTGGATATTCTAATGTAACGGAAACATTAGGAAATGGAAGTTATTCTGAATATTCTTTTTCTTTTTCAAATGATTTTATTTCTAATCATCCCAATGCACCTAGAACATCAATGGATTTTGCAAGAGGTCAACTGCTAAAAACATCTTTATACACAGCAGCGGGAGTTAAGGTAAAAGAAGTGATTAATGAGTATGAAGTTAATGATACATATAGAGCTAATACAGGAACGGTTAATGCTGTGAGTATAAAAAACCTAGTTTATAAAACACCTTTAACTCAAAAAAACTATACACACTCAGTTTTAGGTTTAACGCTATCTAATTTTGTTAATACGTATTTTGATATTGGCTACTATGAAGATCTTTCTGCTTGGGTGTATTTAAAAACAAAAAGAGACATTAGTTATTATAACGGAACTCCAGTAGAAGTTAAAACAGATTATTTGTATGAAAACACTTCTCATTCACAATTAACGAAAACTATAGTTACAACACCTGATAATAAAATTTTAAAAACGAAAACTTATTACCCAGATGATGTTACTAGTATTAGTTCTTTAGGACACGACAACCTTACTTCTAGTGAATTGTTAAGTATCAATAATTTAAAGACTCAGCATAGAATTACAGAGCCTATTCAAGTAGAAACATATAATAATGGAAACTTATTATCTACCCAACGAACCAATTACCAACAAACAGCAAGTGGTTTAACACTTCCAGGTATTGTACAAGCAAACAAAGGAACTAATTCATTAGAAGACCGTGTAGTATTTCATTCTTATTATGCCAATGGAAATGTAAAAGAGGTTAGTAAAAAAGACGGCACTCG
>CANMHT010000006.1 GCA_947497755.1 uncultured Polaribacter sp.
GATTTATGTAGGAGATGCTTCAAATGATGCATCAGCAGTAGTAATGAGTGGAGATGTTACAATGACTAATACAGGAGTAGTAACGATATCAGCAAATGCTGTAACCACAGGAAAGATAACAGATTCAAATGTTACCAATGCGAAATTAGATAAGGCCAATATTCCATTGAGCGGATTTGGAGCAGCATCAGCAGATGTAGCATTAGGGAACAATAAGTTAACAGGAGTAAAAGATCCAACGTTAGATCAAGATGCTGCTACGAAGAAATATGTAGATGATTTATCAAATGGGACATTGCGAATAGGAGATGGAACAGGAAAGGCAGCAGAAGTTACTTTAAGTGGAGATGCGACAGTAACTAATACAGGAGCAGTAACAGTAGGGAAGATTGATGGGAAGACAGTTGATTTAAGTACAGCACCAACAGGTGGACAAGTTTTAAAATGGGACAATACCAATAGTAAGTGGATTGCTGGAGATGTAGATGGATTATCGACAAATTTATCAAACGGAAGGATTTATGTAGGAGATGCTTCAAATGATGCATCAGCAGTAGTAATGAGTGGAGATGTTACAATGACTAATACAGGAGTAGTAACGATATCAGCAAATGCTGTAACCACAGGAAAGATAACAGATTCAAATGTTACCAATGCGAAATTAGACAAGGGAAATATTCCATTAAGTGGATTTGGAGCAGCTTCAGCAGATGTAGCATTAGGGAACAATAAGTTAACAGGTGTAAAAGATCCAACGTTAGCACAAGATGCAGCAACGAAGAAATATGTAGATGATAATTTAGGAAATATAACAACCCTAGCTGATGGAAAGATTTATGTAGGAGATAGTAGTAATGATGCAACAGAGGTAGTTTTAAGTGGAGATGTTACAATGACTAATACAGGAGCAGTAACGATATCAGCAAATGCTGTAACCACAGGAAAGATAACAGATGCAAATGTTACCAATGCAAAATTAGATAAGGCCAATATTCCATTGAGCGGATTTGGAGCAGCTTCAGCAGATGTAGCATTAGGGAACAATAAGTTAACAGGAGTAAAAGATCCAACGTTAGCACAAGATGCAGCAACGAAGAAATATGTAGATGATAATTTAGGAAACATAACAACCTTAGTTGATGGAAAGATTTATGTAGGAAATAGTACTAATAAAGCAGCAGAGGTAACTTTAAGTGGAGATGCAACGATGACCAATACAGGAGCAGTAACGATAGCAGCAAATGCAGTTACCACAGGAAAGATAAAAGATTCAAATGTTACTAATGCAAAATTAGATAAGGCTAATATTCCATTGAGCGGATTTGGAGCAGCTTCAGCAGATGTAGCATTAGGGAACAATAAGTTAACAGGAGTAAAAGATCCAACAGCAGATCAAGATGCAGCCACGAAGAAGTATGTAGATGATTTATCAAGTGGAAAGATTCGAATAGGAAATGCATCAGGAAAGGTAGCAGAAGTAACTTTAAGTGGAGATGCCACTATAACTAATACAGGAGCAGTAACAGTAGAGAAGATTGATGGAAAGACAGTTGATTTAAGTACAGCACCAACAGATGGACAAGTTTTAAAATGGAATAATACAGCTAGTAAATGGGTTGCAGGTGATGATTCAACTGGAGTAATTCCTACAACATCTCAAGCAGCAAATTACACTGTGTTAGCTAGTCAAGAGACTGTATTTATTTCGGCAACATCTGGAGATGTAACGGTCACACTTCCAGCAGCAGTGAATGGAAAGAAAATTATTGTAAAAAAAATAGACTCTTCTGAAGTAAATGAAGTAATTGTTCAGGGGGCTTCTGGAGCTACCATAGATGGAAGTACGTCAATTTCAACAAGTGTTCCATATCAAGGTTGGATTTTACAATCTGACGGTACAAATTGGTTTATAGTAGGAGAAATTTAATAAAAGATTGTTTTTAAGAAGAAGGAAAGTTTGTGATATTGTTTTAAGGGGCAAAAAACATTATTAATAGAGGGAAATGAGTACTTCTTCTTTTTTAAATTATTTAAAATAAATAATTTAAAAGCATGCTATTAAATAACTACTGAAAAGTATACAGTTTATCACTAAATAAATGAATAATATGAAAAGACTACTAAATATATTTTTAATTTTATTTATATCTAAAGCTTTATCTCAGTCAACAGTAAGATCTGAAATAACAATTTTAAAGGATACTAAAGTTTTTGTTTCTGATAATTTTGTTATAGAAAGTAATGGAGTTGTTTTAAACAATGGCGAATTAATTTTTAAATCTAACCTTACAAATAATGGAGTGTTGTCTTATACGCTAAACGACACAAGTGGTTTGGTAAAATTCGAAGGAGTAAATCAACAAGTTTTAGGTACGTCCACACCAGTATTTTATAATTTATTATTTAATAATACTACTACAATTATTAAAAATAATTTACAAATAGACAACGAAATCAATTTTACTCATGGAATTGTAAATACAAGAGATAATGATGCAGTTATATTTTTTAATGAACAAGCTACTCATACAAACGTTTCTAATTTAAGTTTTATTGATGGAACAGTATTAAAGAAGGGAAGTTCTGATTTTATTTTTCCAATAGGAGGTGGAAACAATTATAGATATTTAACAATAGAAAATATGAATGCAGATAATTCATTTTCTTCTTCTTATTTTTTTAATAATAGCAATTTGAAGTATCCACATAATAAGAAAGATGATGTAATTAAGTTTATTGACACCAAAGAATACTGGGAATTAAAACGTATAGATGGAGATGATTATGTAATAATTGAATTAAGTAGAAGCCCATTAACTTCTTCAGCAGAAATAATGAATGAAGATTTAAAAAACTTACATATAGTTAGATGGGATAATGAGGAAAAATATTGGGTTAATGAAAGTGGAATAATAAACGAAACAAATAACTCTATTAAAACTATAAGTAAAGTTTCAGGCTATGGTATATATGCACTTGCAATAGTTAATTCTGATTTAATCTTACCTGATGATGTTGTAATATATAATAATCTTACCCCAAATGATGATGGAATTAATGATACTTTTTTAATTTCTGGAATAGAAAAATATCCTGATAATTCTGTTAAAGTGTTTAATAGGTGGGGAAATCTTGTTTATGAAATAGAAGGATATAATAACAAAGACAAAGTTTTTAAGGGTATTGCTAATAAAGGCGGCTCATTTAATGATTCTGAGATATTGCCCTCTGGAACTTATTATTATGTTTTGACTTATACAGTGAATGGAAAAAATCTCAGAAGAATAGAATATTTATATATAAATGGAAAATAAGAATAAAATATACTATAGTGTAAAAATGTTATTAATTTTAGTTCTTTTTGTTTTTATTGAACAAAGATTAGTAGCTCAACAACAAGTTCAATATACTCAATACATGTATACACCTTCTTTGGTTAATCCAGCTTATGTGGGTTTAGATGAAGAAATGAAAGTAAGTATTCTTCATAGATCTCAATGGGTGGGAATAAAAGGAGCGCCAACTTCTCAAACTTTATTTTTATCGACTCCAATTGGAGAAAGATTAGGTTTTGGATTTGGGGTAACAAGAGATGAGATTGGTCCTGCAAATGAAACAAATGCCACATTAGATTTATCATATGTTTTACAGTTAAATGATAGAGGGTTGTATTTTTCTTTTGGAATGAAAGGAGGTTTACAATTATTGAATGTTGATTTTGATAAATTGATTACACATAATCCTAATGACCCTTCATTAAATGAAAATATTAATTCAAGAGTTACTCCTAATATTGGAACTGGCTTTTATTTATATAGTAATGATTGGTATTTAGGGTTTTCTGCTCCAAATTTATTGAGGACTAAACATTATAACAAGTCATCAATTTCTACTGTAAGTAGCTCTACTCATTTTTATTTTATTGGAGGGAAAAGTTTTAATTTAAATAACAATACAAAATTAAAACCCGCATTTATGTTAAGGAGTGTTACAGGTACCCCAATAGCTGTAGACTTGTCTCTTAATTTTTTATTCAACAATAACTTTACTACCGGTATATCTTATAGACCTGGAGCAACAATTAGTGGTTTATTGGACTTTAAGATAAATAAACAGTTGTCTTTAGGTTATGCTTATGACTATGATATTTCAGATATTGGATATTTTTCAGGAGGTTCTCATGAAATATTATTAAGATATCGATTTAATAAAATAATAGAAAACGTTAAACAACCAAGTTGGCTTTTTTAAGGATGAAAAATATTAAAAATTTACTTTTAGTTCTTGTTCTATCTTTTAATTATACATTAATAAATGGTCAAGAGAATTTATTCAAAAAACTAGATGACTCTATTTTTTCGAATAATTATGAATTACGAAAGATAACTGTTAATTCTAAATCTGATGACTTTGGTGCTTTTATGTACAAAGACACACTATACTTTTCTTCTAATAGAAAAAGAAGAAAAATGATTCATTATATAAATAATGATAACACTTATTTTTTTAACATTTATTTAGCTCCTTTTTATAATGAACAAAGTGAAAGTAATATAGCTCTATTTGAAAAGAATATAAATACAAATTTAAATGAAGCTATATCTTATATAACTAAAGATGGTAGAACAATGTATTATACTGCTAATGTTATAGATAAGGATACTATTAGGAGAAATTTAAGTATTATGAGAGCTATAAAGAAAGATAATATTTGGGGTGATATTGAGAGTTTACCAATTAATAGTAAATTTTACTCTAATGGACAAGCCGTACTAAATGGAAATGAAACAAAAATGTATTTTGTCTCTGATAGAGATACTTTAACAGGTTCAGATATTTACGTGGTGGATATTCATAAAGATGGTAGTTTAGGTAAACCTAAAAAGCTAGGAAACAAAATAAACACTTCAAAAAAAGAATCCTTTCCCTTTATCACTGAAAATAATGAACTCTATTTTTCTTCTAATGGACATAATGGATATGGAAAACTAGATATTTATTATATTGATTTAAATGATAAAGATCCTGAACTAATTAATTTAGGTTCTAACATAAATAGTTCAGCAGATGATTTTGCTTTTTTTCTTAACCCAATCACTTCTAAAGGATTTTTAAGCTCTAACAAAGAAGGTAATATTAATATTTATAATTTAATTGAGAAGAAACCAATAAAAGAAATTCTAGAGAAAAGAAAGAAAAAAAACAAAAGAAAAGAAGATAGTGTTAAAGTAAAAGAAAATAGTTCTAGATTAAAAAAAAATAAAAGACTAAGTAAAAAAAGAATAGCGTTTTATTTTGATTATAACTCATCATATTTTAATAAATACTCAATCCAAGTATTAGATAGTATTTCGTCTCGTTTAATTTCAAATGATTTTTTAAAAATTAAGTTTTCATTTTATTCAGATTCCAGAGGAACAAGTGAATATAATATGATGATGACAAACAAAAGATATTTTAGAGTAAAAGAGTATTTAACTCAAAATGGAGTAAATCCTGAACGAATTTTTGGAGAAGTATTTGGGGAAACAAAGATTATAAATAAATGTGTTAATGATATTCCTTGTAATGAAGAAGAGCATAAAATTAATAGAAGAGTAGAATATTTATTCTTTAAAAAAGAAAATGAAAAAAAGTAAGTTTTTAACCTTTTTAAATTATAAGATATAATGAATATCTATTACTATTTAATAATAATAATCTGTAGCTATATATTGTATTTAACTATAAATAATATAGTAAAACTCAAAAGGAATTTTAAGGGTTTAAAAATAAGATATGAAAATTTGTTTGATGGATATCAAGAGTTGTGTAAAGAAAAGAGAATTATAGTAAAGAAAAATGAATTGTCTCATTTTGAGTTAGGAAAAAGTGTTAATGAATTGTGTATGATAATTTCTAAAATACGTACAGATTATACAGATATAGATGAAATCTATACTATTGAATTTTTGTTGAGTTGTTATGTTGAGGATAAAGAAAATATGTCGTTAACCGTTAAAGAGTTATGTGAGAAAAATTCATTTATCAATAATCAATACGATTTAAATGTTTGTAGTCAATTAAAAAATCGTGATAAAATAAATTTTTTAGGGTTAACAGAAATTTTTATTAATAAAATAAAACAAAGACAGTAGTGAAAAGATTATTTTTTTTAGCGGTTTTATTTTGTCAAATACAATTTTTGCAAGCACAAGCAACCTATACTCCAGGATCATCTGCTACAGTGTTAGCTACTCAAATTACCGGAGGAGGAGTTACTATAAACAATCCAGTGATAACTACAGGTGCTTCTTCACAAGTAGGAACTTTTTCTAATGGAATTGCAGGAGCGGGTTTACAAATAGATACAGGAGTTATTTTTACTACAGGTTCAGTTTCTAATTCATTTTCAACTAACACTTCTACTTCTTCTATAAATGCACCTGGTGGTAATTATACAGATCCAGAATTAATAAGTCTTCAAAATAATGCTACAAGAGATGTAGTAATTTTTGAATTTGATGTGACTTTAGATCCATTGGCATCTGTACTAACCATAGATTATCAATTTATGTCAGATGAATATAATGAATATGTATGTTCTTCTATTAATGATGTTTTTGGTTATTTTGTTAAAAACAATAATCCTTTTGCTGGTGACTTTTATGAAAACTATAAAAATATAGCACTGATTCCGGGAACTACAAATCCAGTAGGGATTAGTTCCATAAATAATGGTTCTCCTGGAGGAGGAAACTCTGCAGCAAATTGTATTGATTTAACTCAAAGTGCTCAGTTTTTAGATAATCCAGTAGGAGGTAGTATTATTTATATGGAATATGATGGTATTACAAAAAAACTAAGAGCTACAGCAAAGAACTTAGTGCCTGGAGGAACCTATCATGTAAAATTGGCTATTGCGGATTCAGCAGATTCTAGATATGATTCAGCTGTATTAGTTAATAAAATTAGTGGTTTTTCTGACAATGATGATGATGGAGTGTATGATATTTCTGATGTAGATGATGATAATGATGGAATTTTAGATGCTGTAGAAGATGCCAATTTAGATAATGATGACAATCCTTTAACAAATCCATCAGATACAGATGGAGATTCGATTCCTAATCATTTAGATTTAGACTCAGATGGTGATGGAATTCCAGATAATATTGAAGCTCAAAGCACCAATGGATATATTGCTCCGTCAGGTATATTTAGTGGAAATGGATTAGATACTGCTTATGGTTCAGGATTAGTACCTGTAAATACAGATGGAGTGTTAGATGGTGCAGATTTTATGGATACTGATGCAGATAACGATGGTTTAAATGATACTTTAGAAGCAAATCTTACCTTAAGTGGTGGTAGTGGAAATAATGGTTTAGATAATGCATTTGAGGCTATAGACAATTATGAAGATCCTAATGGAACTATAGATCATGCAAATAATTTTCCAGATGAAGATTCAGATCTTGGCACTGGAGGAGATGTGGATTTTAGAGATGCAGTTACTTTGGGAGATAATGATGGAGACGGTATAAATGATAATATTGATTTGGACGATGATAATGATGGAATTTTAGATGAAATTGAAAACACCTGCGATATAACACCAGGCTATGATGGTTATTGGCCATTTGATAATATTACAAGTGATTTCTCTGGAAACTCTCATAATTTACAAAGCGGAGGACCAGCAGTTTTTACTACCACAGCTAAAAAAGGAAGTCATGCATTGTCATTTGATGGATCTTATTTTTTACGATTTAGTAATGGTACTTTTATGAATCAGGCAATTACCAATTTTACATATTCTCTTTGGATTAATCCTAGTACATTATCGGGTACACAAATGATTTTGGATGAAGGAGGAGGAACCAACGGTTTTGCTATAGTGTTAGATGGTAGTACTTTAAGGTGTTTTGTTG
The DNA here is from genome assembly GCA_947497755.1 of uncultured Polaribacter sp. Taxonomy (GTDB): domain Bacteria; phylum Bacteroidota; class Bacteroidia; order Flavobacteriales; family Flavobacteriaceae; genus Polaribacter. Next base: position 7,914 of record CANMHT010000006.1, read on the forward strand.
GTGAAGGTGGTGCAGAGCAACAAACCACTACTTTTACCATTCCTGCAACAGGAACTTGGTATCATATTGCAGCTTCATATGCCAATGGAAACCTAACTTTTTATTTTAATGGTACACCTTCAACAGTATTAAACACAGGTTTAGGGCAATTAGCAGCTCATAGTAATGGAAGTGGATTAGGAGGAAAAAATAGTAGTAGTGTAGATGGATTATCTGGAGTGGTTAATTTTAATGGTTTGATAGATGAATTTATTCATTATCCAATAGCTTTAACAGGAACAGATATTGCACGATTATTTAATAGTCCATCCTGTACTCCACCTGATACAGATGGAGACGGTATTGCTAACCATTTAGATTTAGATGCTGATGGTGATGGAATTCCAGATAACATAGAAGCTCAAACAACCAATGGCTATATTGCTCCAAATGGAGTATATAATGGAGCTGGTATTGATACAGCTTATCCTACTGGACTTACTCCAATTAATACAGATGGAACGGATAACCCAGATTATTTAGACTTAGATTCTGATAATGAAGGAAATAATGATAGTACAGAAGCAGGTTTAACACTAAATGGTGTTATAGGAGTAAACGGTTTAGATAGCGCAGTATATACCAATACAACTTATAGCGATGTTAACGGAAACATAGATAATCCAACTAGCTTGCCAGATTCTGATTCTGATTTAACAACAACTGGAGATGTAGATTATAGAGATGATACCAATGACGTATCTATCGGAACTGGAAATACCTTGTGGCTTAGAGCAGATATTGGTGTTATTGGTGGGGCAAATGTGACTACATGGCAAGATCAAAGTGACTCCAATGATGATGGTAATTTTACAAACGATAGTAATTTTACTGCTTCTGGAGGTACTACTCCAAATGGAACTGCAAACCTGTTAAACTTTAATCCTGTTGTTAGTTTTAATCAAGCTACAAATGATAAAATGACTTTTACAGGGAATTTAAATCCTAGAAGTATGTATATTGTTTATAATGACAATTCTATTTCTTCTTATACAACTGCTTTTACTAATAATGATGGAGAAGGTATTGGGCATGGAAATAGCAATGATTCTCAGGTTTTTAATAGTGCAAATACTCCTCAACATGTTAGAAATGGAGATAATTATGTAAATGGAAAACCAACCAATCTATTATCACATCCAAGACCAGATAATTTTGAACAACAAACACGTATTTTCTTAAGTAATTTATCCAATGCAAGTCATACTTATTATGTAGGTAGTGATAGAAATAATTTAGGAAGAACCATTAACGGTAGTGTGGCAGAAATATTATTATTTACAGATGCTCATGACGATCCTACAAGGCAAAAAATAGAAAGTTATTTAGCCTTAAAATATGGGTTTACTTTAGATAATACCGATAATAGTGGTGCTATTATAGAAGGTGATTATGTATTATCTAATAGCGTAACCAAAGTATGGGATTATACAGCCAATAGCTCCTATCATAATGATGTAGCTGGAATTGGTAGAGATGATACGCAAGTATTAAACCAAAAACAATCTAAATCTATTAATTCTGATGCCATTATTACTATGGGATTAGGAAGCATTGCTGCTACAAATGCAGCCAATGCCAATAGTTTTACTACTGATAAAGATTTCTTAGTTTGGGGAAATAATAATATTGCTTTGGGAGCAACCCTGCAGCCTGGAGTATTATGTGCTACAAGTTTACAACTCGATAGAAAATGGAAAATTGTTGAAACAGGTTCTGTAGCTACAGTACAAATTGCTGCTACCAAAGCAACGATAGATGCACATTTGAACAATGCTAGCTTTAGCAAAGTAATTAAAGTAGCTGATAATGAAGCACTAACTTCTAATGTAGAGTTTATATCACTATCTGTGGTTACTATTAATGGAGAGCTAAACTATGTTGGTAACTTTGATTTTAATGGTACTAAATTCTTCACCTTTGCTGAAGTTAACGGAATTACGTGGAATGGAAGTACAAACTCTTGGTCGGGTGGTTCTGGTCCTGGTGGCGCTCCTAATACTGCTGTGGTAGATAATACTCAATTAGTAACCATCGATGCAGAAGGTACTACAAATCATGCTACTTTAACTGCCAATGCACAAGTGGGTTGTGTATGGATCAAAGCAGGTTCTAAATTAAATGTGGCTACCAATACATTCTTACAAATTGCTGATCAATTACAATTAGATGGGGAACTTAGAATGGTTGGTTCTGCTCAATTAATTCAAACACATACAGGTGCTAGTCAGGTTACTGGAAATGGTCGTGCTTTTATTGACCAACAAGGAACTGTAACCACTACTTTTAGATATAACTATTGGACATCTCCAATGAAAGAAGTAGGAAAATCTACATTCTCGGTAAAAGGAGTAATGAAAGATGGGACTACTCCTACTTCTGTTGATGACTTTAATTTTATGCCGCCAGATATTAACTTTGTTACATACAATGGTTCTTATAATACTTTAAATGGAGATCACAATACATCACCTATTACCATTGCTAATTATTGGATCAATAGTTTTACTAATGGTTTGGTACGTTCTAGTTGGATTCAGAAATTAGAAACAGGAATTTTAAACCCAACAGGAGGATATATCTTAAAAGGTCCAGGCGCTGTACAGAATTACACCTTTGTAGGTACTCCAAATGATGGAGATATCACTACAGTGATTAATGGAGGATATTCTAGTTTACTTGGTAATCCATACCCATCTGCTTTAGATGCGAACAAACTATTTGAAGATAACAATTCAATAATCAAAACTTTGTACTTCTGGGAGCATCTGGGAGATTCGGGTAATCACAATATTGGTGGTTATTTAGGTGGGTATGGTATAAGAAATGCAACCATGGGAATTGCAGCTACAGCTCCGCCAAACGGAATAGGAGGTTTGGGAGGAACCACAAAAGCACCAGGAAGATATATTCCAGTAGCACAAGGATTTTTTGTAGAAGCAACAGGAGTAGGAGGTACAATTACATTTAATAATAGTCAACGAGTATACCAAAGAGAGAATGAAGATGGTGGATCTGATTCATTCTTTTTTAAAGGAAAACAAACAAATCCATTACCAATACTAAAAATAGGATTTGAGTATAAAAACACAGAGAATAAAACCCTGCATCGTCAATTAGGAGTTTCTTTTAAAGCAGGAAATACTTTTAATAGAGAAGTAGGTTATGATAGCGAAGTGTTTAGTTTAGATCACTCAGATGCTTACTTTAAGTTTAAAGAAAATAGAGAGAAGTTTGCTATTGTTGGAATTGGTGAAATAACAAATGATTTAGAGTTTCCAATAGCTATTTTGGTAGGGAGTTCTGGAGATTTTAAACTGATGATAGACGAAAAGAAACACATAGATAGAAAAGTGTTTTTAACCGATAAGCAAACAGGAGATAAATATGATTTATCATCAACAGTAAATCTAAGCTTATCTGCAGGAACTTACGAAGATCGCTTTTATATATCTTTTGGAGGAACAGTATTATCAGTAGGAGAAGATCAATTAAAAAAGCAGTTAAAGGTATATCATAATAAAAATACCAAAGAACTAATCATTGATAAAGAGCCAGAAATAAGAATTACTTCTATTTCGCTATTTAACATACTTGGAAAAAAAATACATGTAAAGTATAATCAAGATAATCAGGTAACTAAAATTAAATTACCTATTAAAAAAACTTTTAAATCTATATATATCATAAAACTAACAACAAACAAAGGGGTGTTTACTAAGAAGTTAGTTTTTTAAAAAGGAATAAACTTAAAAAAGTTAACAATAAAATAATTAGGGATGAAAAAATATATAATTGTTTTTATTATATGTAGCCTATGTGTGGTAAATACATATGGACAAAAATGGTTTAATGGTAAAGAGATGCAAAAATTTTCATCTATAAGTATATCTACAGATCCAAATGAAAATTTTAAAAGTAGTCGTAAAAATATTGCTATCGAATATGAGCGATCCTATGAAAAATATTACGCTAGGATTGAAGCAAGATATGTAGATCACTCAGAATATTCTTATACAGATGTTAGTTTGGGTGCAGGGATACATTTTTCTTTCTTTAAACATAAAAGAGACGCTTTTTACCTTGGTATTAGAGCTGGTGCAATTTATAGAAAATCTAATATATATGAAACAGTTGGGATAGAAGCTGGTATAAATTGGAGGCTAGGTAAAAAAATGATAATAGGAGTAAGAACCACTGTAGATAATAGAACAGATATGAAGCTTTGGAATGCACCTAGTAAATTTGTAAATAGTAATTATATTAAGTTAGGTATTGTACTCTAAATTAAAATAATTTATGTAAAACAAATAATAAAATATACACGCTTTAATTTTAACATTACAGATAACAAATTAAATAATAAGATAATGAGAAAAAAATACAACTTCATATTTTTAGCATGCTTAATGCTAAGTACATTTAGCTATTCACAACGAGGTGTTGGAACAAGTAATCCAAATAAATCTTCCATATTAGAGTTAAAGTCAACAAAAAAAGGGTTTTTAATACCAAGATTAACAAAAGTACAAAGAGATAATATTACAAATCCAGCAGAAGGCTTGCTTATATATTGTAAAGATTGTAAAGTAAAAACACTATATATCTTTATAGAAGGAGAATGGGGGCAATTAAAGGTAAAATAAATTGCCATTTACATTTTTTTAAACATAAATACTAAGTTAACAAGTAAATATAATTAACATGAAAAATGCAAACTTATTACTAATACTATTTATTATGCTATATTCATCTATATATGCACAAAAGGGTATTGGAACTAATAACCCAGATAAATCTGCGGTTTTAGAGTTAAAATCTAGTAATAAAGGGTTTTTATTACCTAGATTAACAGCAATTCAACGAGATGCTATCATTTCACCAGCAGAAGGATTAATGGTCTATTGTACAGATTGTGTGCCAAAAGGATTATATATATATACTGACACTGAATGGGGATTGTTAAAAGGAGATACAGGTAGCGCAGAACTTAAGTATTGTAGTATACAAGGGGTAATTGCTAAAAGTGTTCCAATAACAGATGCATCTGTTAGTATAATAACAACAGAACTAGATATAGATACATTTGACACTAAAGATATTAAATCTAGTAATTTGCAAATATCAGGAGTTACAGGTGTTATAGTTAATGATCCGTCTATAGAGTATATACCAGGAGGTAATAATGTAAAAATTACATATCCTCTGAGTGGTACCATCCCAACAAAAAACTTAATGACAGCCACGTTAACCTTGCCACAAGGAATTAATTGTACTATTAATACCGAGGTCGGAGACGGATATTTTAAAATACAGCCAGAGTTTATTTATACAATAGATTCTTCTAAGAGCCCAACTAATCAAACATTGTTACAAGGTGTTATTGATGATGATATTATTTTAGAAATCCCTATAGATAATACAATCTCTAAAGGAATTGCTAATGCATATGACAGTGATTATAGTGAAGAAATTTTGGATGATGTTGGAGGAAATGCTACTAGATTTAAAACTGCTTACCCAACCACCAATGCTAATGCAGCAAATTTAGTGGTAACAGTAAGTAAAAATACCGCTGGAGATTTCTTAGTGCCTAGATTGTTATTAGACGAAACTCAGAACTTGGTCACCTTACCAGTGTTAATTGATGGCAATGTGTCTTCAATAATCAAAATTAATATTTATGGAAACAATAAATATACAGATTCCTATGGGAATGAATATAAACATATTGTGTCACCTGTAACTGGGAGAAAATGGTTAGATAGGAACTTAGGAGCAACACGAGCGGCAACCTCGTATACAGATTCAGATGCGTTTGGGAGCTACTTTCAATATGGACGTAAGGCTGATGGGCACGAACTTCTTAATTCGAGCACGCAAAATACCCAAATTAATTTCTCTACGCAATCAAATAAATTTATTAAACATGCGTATTGGGCAACTGAAACTAACTATACTTCGTGGGGTCAACGATGGGCACGGCCATCGGGGGCATCGAATCAGGATAACTGGAATGTATTCGATAACCCGTGTCCAGATGGGTTCCATGTGCCAATGGTGTCTGAATTCATGGCGGAAAAGGCGTGGCTTGAATCAACTCAGGGCTTTGACGCGTTTAACCCGGTTTATACTGGTAAACGCGACCATCGTGGGAACTATGTCGAGCAGACATCGCATCATTATAAGATGAGCTATTGGGCGCTAACAAATTATAGCCCATATTCGCACGAAAAGATATATCACTATTCGGCCGGAACATACTCGGGAAATAGGATTCGCTTATACAATCCTCATGATGTTAGTAATGCCATGAGTCACGATCCATCGGGGGCATTTGTAGGGTGGGGACAGCCAATACGATGTATTAATAATCAATAATACATAAAATAACATAAAAATTATCAAAAACACATGAAAAATAAAATGATGGTTTCTACGGTAAACCCTACTAATTGGTTATAGCGATAATATTTAATATAAACTTGAGTTTGGCCAATGTTTTCTAGGGAGTAAGCCTTAATTAGAATAAGTTTTAATTAGTAAACTAAATAAAGTAAGATAAAAAAATGGTACAAAACTACACAAAACCCTTGCCATATATGATGAAACAAGATAGTTACCCTAGCAAGGTTTTTGCAGCGTGGTTAAGGGTTACTTTTAAGCCATTGTTATTTAAACGCTTACCAACAATAGTATATGGTGGTTTTAAACATGGGTATATTGCAAATTTTATTCAAAAGCATAAAAAAGCCTACCCTTATTTTGTAAAATTAGATATACAAAAATTTTATCCAAGTATAGATCATCATCATTTAATTGTAGAAACTCAAATGGCTTATAAAGCTTTATTAGGGTTGCATTATGTGCCTAGAAAGTTTAAACAGCAATTTTTGCCTTTTATACAGCAGTTTTTTTTAGAATTTCCGTTACAAAAGCAAGGATTACCTTTAAATTCGTCGGTAAGTAAGGCGCTGGCACCACTATTATATGTGCCCTTTTTTTTAGAGCTCAAAAAAAATGATCAAATTAAATTTATGGTGTATGTAGATGATATTTTATTATTGTGTAACTCAAAACAAGTAGCTTTAGATACCTATATAAAAATATTTAATTATTTAAAATCTATAGAACTCTCTGTAAATTTAACAAAATTGCAGCAAGGATATTTTAGCAGCTCGCAATTAACCTATTGTGGTTATCATTTTGCTGGGGGCTATGTTGCAATTTCGCCAGAAAAACTTGCAGTATTTAAAGCCAAAATTATATCCTATTGTGAACAAAATCTTATTGTAAACGAAACAGTTTTTATAAAAAACTTAAATAGGTTAATAAATGGTTTTGGTCACTATTATAAAAATGCCCACGTAAAAAGTGTTTATCAAAGGTTAGATTCATTTATTAGAGCTCGCGTGCGTAAGTGCTACTTAAACTCGTTGAGATCCAAGCCAACAAATAACTATTTAAAGAGTGTTGGTCTTAGAAGCTTATTTGACATAAAACTAGCTAAAAAACCAATTATAGCTAGGCTAACTAAAAAGGACTATGCTTTTAAAGAGCCGAATAAGCAACTAAAAATAAATCGATTACAAAACGAGATTTATATACAACTTTTAGAAAAGATGATTCATCAAAACTCAGAGATAATAGGCAAGCTAAATTTGTGTGTTAAAGAACTAGTTGCGTTAAATAAATCTTTAATGAACGTGTAAATAATCTTGACTTATATTAATGAAAAATTATTCACAAATCTATAGGTACTTGTATATCTATAGTCAATATTGGATAATTTACAAGGTTTCAAAGCAACAATTAAACAAAATACTGACTATATTAAAAGAAGGAATTCCATTTAAAAATAGATAATTAAACACAAGTATGTTAAGAGTATATTTATTAGCATTATTACTAGTATGTAATATGTTACAAGCGCAACATAATATAATTGGAAATTTAGCGCAATATAAAAATCAAAAAATTGTTTTATATGGCTTTAATTATGAAGAAAAAATAGAGCTAGCGAGTACAACAATTGACTCTATAGGTAACTTTAAATTAAACTATACAGAATCTTATAATGGTATTGCAGTTTTATCAATACTTAATAAGGAACAAGTTTTGTTTGTATTAACAGAACCTAAATTACATTTAGATAAGGGCTTCTTTGATAGAACCTCAAAATTTCCGTTTACAAATAGTAAAGAAAATTCTCTTTTTTTTAATTATAAAGAAAAGCTAAAAATAAATCAACAGATCTTGCCTGCGTTGCAGCACTTGTCGATGAGATATTATGATAATCCTTTATTAAAAAAACAAAAAAAAATTTGGAAATTAATGAAGAAAGAACAAGAAAGAATTAAACTAGAAGAAGAAAAATTTATTGCAAGTTTGCCTAAAACTAGTTATTTATCTTGGTTTTTACCTTTATATAAATTAATGCATGATATGCCTTTAACAGCCAATGTGTTTAAAGAGCGTATATCTAAAAATATAACCACCTTTAGAACGATTAATTTTAAAGATAATAGATTTAAAAATAGTGGTATATATGAAGAATTAATTAGAGGTCATTATATTTTTTTAGGTGCTGTATCTAAACCTATGGATACTGGCTATATTCAAATGAATAAGAGTACAAGATATTTAATTAATAGTTTAAAAGATGACAAGATAAAACTAAACAAGACAGCAAACTTTCTGTTTAATTTTTTAGAAAAGCGTAGTTACTTTAAAGCTTCAGAATATTTATCATTAACCTTATTAGAAGAACATTATGATTTACTAGAGAGGTCATTAATAAATAAACTTGAGGGCTACCGAAAATTAAAAATTGGAAATATTGCTCCAGATATAGACTTAGATGCAACTACTAAATTAAGTGATATTAAAAAAACAACTTTATTAGTTTTTGTAGCGAGTTGGTGTCCAGAATGTAAATTAACTAATGAAAGATTATTTAGATATTATCTGACTTGGAAAAATAAAGGAGTAGAAATAATATATTTTAGTGTAGATACAGATAAAAATGCATTTGAAACGGTATATGCAAATGCTCCTTGGAAAGTATATTCAGATTTTAAAGGTTGGGAATCTACTCCAATAAAAGATTTTTATGTGTCAGGAACACCTACCTTTTTTTTATTGAATGAAGAGTTAAAGATTCTGTCAAGACCGAAGTCGGTTGAACAAATCAATGCCATCATAAAAAACATGAGTAGCAAAGTAAAAGGTATAGATAAGTAATTATAGAATGAACAAAAGAGTTATTTGCCCTTATTGTAATTCTATTAATATAATAAGAGTAAAGAGAAGAAAGATTTATAAACTAGTATATAAAGCAAGACTTTATTGTTGTCTAAATTGTTTCAAAATGTTTTTAAAAGTAAAATTTTCTGATAATGTCATTCGATTGCTTAGTTTAGCACTGTTTATAGTTTTATTTATGGGAATACTAGTTGTTACTCTTTTATTTGATTTAATTATATATTAAAAAGGAAACAATTAATGTATTTTTTTTGTAAAAACTATAATTGTTAAAGTTATTATCAGAAAATTTTACTTATCAAAACACCAAGTTAAATAGAAGGTATTTTATTTTTTGAGTATCTTCTTTAACCAATCGGGAAGTAAATGATGAAAATGTTCTTTAAAAAAGAACAAAAATTTAATAGCAATAAAAGTAAAGATAAATACAAAAAGAATCTCTTCAGAATAATTTTTTAAGAATTTCATGTTTTCGGGGCTTAAATATTTTTTCGAATCTAATAAAATTATTTTATTCGTAGTATATTGAAAGACAAAATCTACTAATTTGGTTTATCCTTCTTTTGGGTGCTACAAGCATTTAAAAAGACTACTAACATAAGTGATGGAAATACTATTGGGTATTTATTGATAAATTGATTTTTTTAAACATATTTATTAGATTAATTTATAAATCAAAACTACAATCTGTCTAAGATTCTGTCTATTTTTTAACTCTCAGTTGTTGAATAATAGTGATGAGTTGTTGCTACAGCTAAATAACGGTTTTCTGTAAGGTTTGTTGTGGAGAAACTAGTCATGTATCATATCAAAATATAATTAATAAGATTACACTCTAAAGAGGAAATTTATCGACAATCAATGATATGCATTGTTATCTTCAGTTATTTAATATTTTATTTATCATTTCTGCAGTTTGAGTAGGTTTTTCTAGAGGAAACAAATGCCCACCATCAAATGCTATTGTGTTAAAGTTAGGAAAGCTGTTTTTCCACCAATTAACATCCGATTTTTTAAACAAAGTACTTTTGTTGCCATAAATAAGTGTGCCTTTTAGTTTACTTATCCCCTTTGGTAGTTTTGTATATGTAGAACGATATATTTCTGCTTCTATTTCTTTTGAAAATGCTAGTTCAAAACCATTCTTCCTTTTTTTTAGTCCATATTTAAGATAGTCTGAAAAGCAATGTTTGTTAAAATGTTGGAATAGTTTTTTGGTTTTAAAATGCTCTTTGGCGTTATTTAGTGACTGAAAAAAGGACTTTCTTTTTAAGGTTCTTTTTACCGGACCAATATAATTTTTTAATCCAATAATTTTCATCGCTTTTATAATCCTTCTTTTCCAAGGATTGTAAAGAATGGGGTCGATCAAAATAACTTTTTCAAAGAGTTCTGGTTTTATTGATGCTGCAATTAAAATAAGAGTACCACCAGTAGAATGTCCAATTCCTATTACAGGAGTAGTAAATTTTTTTTCAATGGAGTCGATTAATTCTAACGCTAAATTTTCAAGGTTTCCAATGATTTTAAATCGATCATGTCCCATTAAATTGACATAATTGATATCTGCATTGTCAATAGAATTAAAAAGATGGTTAAAACACTTTGCAGGAAAACCATTTGGATGGGCAAACTGAATGGAATTCTTTTTCATTTCTTTTTGTCTTAATACCACAATGAACTAGCGTTATTGTTAGTGTTTTGTTATTTTTCATCCAATGTTTTTAAGAGCCCAAAACACAACTGATCAATATTTCTCATGTTATTATTAAATGCAGAAACATTGGATAGAATTATAATTCCATTGTTATTTTTCAAATCTAAAGTCATAGAAGAAGTATATCCTCCGGTTCCGCCATTGTGCCAAATCAATTCTCCACCATTCTTTCTTTTTAAGATATGCCAACCGAGTCCTATACTCATATAGTCATTTATTTTAAATGTTGGTTTTTGAGTTAGCGTTAATTCAGTATTCTTATTGTCAAATTGAGCTAAAGCAAATTTTGATAGATCTTCTATTGTAGAAAAAATGGCTCCGCCACCAGCTAAAACATCAAAATCCCAATTGGAAGCTATTTCTCCGTCGGGTTTTAATCCTTTTATGAGTTTGTTTTTGATGTTTTCTTTTTTGCTTGTAGAGTTCACCATTTTATATTTTGCGAATATTTTCTCTTGTAATAGAGAATCAAAGCTAGATTTTGAGATCATTGCCAATTCAAAACCTAACATTCCAGCGCCAAGATTAGAGTAGTCATACTTAATTCCTGGTTTTTGATTTAGTTTGATATCAGATGTTAAATAATCTTTGAGTTTCTCTTTATCGTAGTCTTTGTAGGGATTGTTTTGATCTACAGACAAAAGATTTAGATTAGAAGGTAATCTAGGGAGTCCAGAAGTGTGATTAGCAAGTTGCTTAAAAGTTATTTTGTGTTGAGAATTGATTTTGAAATCAAGATAATCTTGAATATTACTATCTAATTTTAGTTTTTGATTGGTTACAAAATTAGATAATAAGGTTGCTGTAAATACTTTGGTAATTGAACCTATTTCAAAAGTATGCTTGTAATTTTCTACTAACTTTATTGTGTTATTTGTTCTTTCAATTCCAATAAAGCTGATTTTCCCTTTTTTTATTAAAGCAATAGATAATTGAGTGTTGTTTGGAAATGATTTAGTGTTTTCAAATAGAAGTTTAGATTGCTTTTTACTAATTTTAGGATTAGAGATTTCAATCCCATTTTTAGCAATTGTTATTTGTCCGTAAGAATAACTTGAAACTGCAAGCCAGACAAGTATTGTTAAATATTTTTTCATTTTCTTCATAATAAATGCAACTTGATAAAGGGGTAAACGATTGATATTGCGTTATTTTTTGAAATATAAATCAAATATTAAAATCGTCAAAAAGATTTTTTATCTTTTCTAAGTTTTTATGAATCAGGTGTGTATATTGTCAATGTTTTGTGTAAATCGAAGTACTCTATTTTCTAATAAATGAATAGCAAAATGATATTGTTAAAGTCTGCTCATTATTTTTCATCACCCAAAATAGTCATTAGATTCTCTCTAAAATTATCGCCTACTGGAATTTCAATCGCCCCAATTTCAATATCTTTTTTAGTATAAGCAGAAACTTTATGTTTGTTGATAATATAAGAGCGATGAATGCGTATAAACCGTTCATCTAATTTTTCTTCAAAAGCAGAAATACTTGATTTGGTTACATGTCGTTCTTCTGCAAGATGTATTCGTATATAATCTTTTAAACTTTCTACATACAAAATATCTGCTAGGTATACTTTTACCTGTTTTCTGTCTTTGCGTATGTAAATAAACTCTTTTAAAGTTTTGTTTTCCGGCTGTTGATTCGCTATTTTTTGTAAGGCTCTAAATTTTTCAATAGCATTAAAAAAACGCTGAAAAGTAATGGGTTTAACAATATAATCTACGGCATTTAATTCAAAACCTTCTACTGCATAATCTCTATACGCTGTAGTAAAAATAACATTGGGTTTGTGTACTAGGTTTTTAAAAAAATCAATACCTTTTAAAAGCGGCATTTCTATATCTAAAAACAATAAGTCAATGGTTTCTTGTTGCAATATTTTACTTGCTTCAATAGCACTGGCACAAGAAGCAATCAATTCAAAATCATCTAACTGAGATAAGTGGTTTTGAATGAGTCCTCTTGCCAATTTTTCATCATCTATAATCAAACATTTATAACTCATTTTACAGGTAGTTTTAATTGAACATGAAAATAATTTTGCCCTTTATTGATGCTTAAAGAATAAGAATCTTGATACAATAACTCTAATTGCTTTTTTACATTATTTAGTCCGATAGATTTTTTAGTTGATACATCACTTTGAGCAATAGAATTGCGAATATCAAACAAAATATAATTGTTTGTAGCTGTAATTTTAATATGAATACTTGCTTTTTTTATTTCTTGAGAAACGCCGTGCTTAAAAGCATTTTCAATAAAAGTTAAAAGAATTAATGGTGCAATTTTAACCTCATTGATTATATTTTTTTCAAAATGAATCTCTACACGTTCGTCATACCTAACTTTTTCTAAGTCTAAATAATTGTCTATCAATTCAATTTCTTTTTGAAGTGGAACAAACTTATCATTACAACCATATAACATATAATCTAATATTTCTGAAAGTTTGGCAATAACTTCTGGAGTTTCATCAGATTTATCAATAGCTAAAGCATATAAATTATTTAAAGTATTGAATAAAAAATGCGGATTTAACTGATGTTTTAAAGCAGATAGTTCAGAGATTTTCTTTTGTTCATTAAGTTTTATTTCGCTTTGCTTTTCTTTAAAATATTTAGCAATAATTAATAAAATAGCTGGGGTTAAAATAATAACAGATTTTCCTGTGAAAATGCGAAAATCTAATAGCTTTTCCCAAAAAATACCATAAGAATCATACGGGATATTATTTTCTGAATCAAAGTATTTTGGAAGGTGGTAGTATTCATGATATCCAACGAATAAGACAAAAACACTTGCTAGTAGTAATAATAAACTAATTAAAAATTGGATGTTTTTTCCAGAGAGTAAAAAACGTGGAATTAACACATGTAAACACATATAAGCTACAATTATCTGACAAATGATATATATGGCAAAATGACTTAAGACTTCTCCATAATCTTTGTAATAATTAAAGTTAACAGTGCCAACAAAATAGGCATATATACCCAACCAAAAAAGTATATGATTTACAATAGGGTTTTTAAAAAGGACAGGTGTTTTTTGTAAGCGACTCATCAGTTTACTAAAATACAACTTTATAAGAAGTAGAATAATTAAAGTAGCTTTAAATCCAGTATTTGTCGCTGAAAATTCAATATTGGTAGACCAAACATTTATGCTTGTAAAATGTGTTTCAAGAGACCATATTAGGTCTTTTGTCTACTTTTTTAAATGTCAATACAAACCTCATATAGATTTGCTGCTTGTAAACCAATCGTTTAATTATTTACAAATAACATGAAGAAAATCGTATTATTTTTTGGAGTATTACTAATCACTTTACCTGTAAAAGCACAATCTCAATTACAAAAACCTCGTATTGCTTTTAAAGATGTGAAAATTCAATTGGATGGAAAACTCGAAGAACCCGTATGGAGTGATTTAGTTACTGAAGGTAATTTCTTAAATTATATTCCCAATAACGGAACATTAGCTGCTAATAAAACAGCAGTAAAAATGTTTCATAACGGTAAGAATTTGTACATAAGTGCAGTATATCATGATACGAGCTCTAAAGTGCAAATAGGTTCTTTAAAAAGAGATGATATTGGAGTTTCTGGTGCTGAAAGCGATTCATTTGCAATTATTTTAGATACTTATAATCAACAGCAAGCAGGATATTTCTTTATTGTAAATATGGGAGGTACTTTGATTGATGCATTGTTGGCAAGATCTGGAGAAGGTTTTAGGGTTAGTAGAAGTTGGAATACCGTATGGAATGCAAAAACATCAACACAAGGAAATCTTAAAATATTTGAAGTAGAGATTCCGTTAAAAGCTATAGGTTATAAAGAGAATGCCTCAGAATGGGGAGTGATGTTTCATACAAGAAATATCAAATTAAATGAATGGACAACAAGCACTCCAATAGATCGAAACTATACGCAGTTTGATTTACGATTTACCAAAACATTTAGCATAGAGAATTTAAAAGAAAATAAGGCTTCTCGTTTTGCCATTACACCTTCGATAACTAGCAGCTTTTCTGAAGATGTAAGAAATGCATCTAAAGAAACAACACTTAAGCCAAGTGTTGATGTACAGTTTAATCTTAGCTCTTCTCTAAAACTAGACGCAACAATTAATCCAGGTTTTTCTCAGATAGATGTAGACAGACAAGTAACGAACTTAAGTAGATTCTCAGTGTTTTTTCCAGAAAGACGAAATTTCTTTTTAGAAAATAGTGACTTGTTTACCAACTTAGGAGTAAGTGGAGTAAACCCTTTTTACTCAAGGCGTATTGGAGCGAATAGTGAGATTTCTTTTGGATTAAAACTATCTGGAAATATTGCTAAAAAAACACGTTTAGGAATATTAAATGTAGCTACCAAAGAAGAAGAAAACATTGCTGCTCAAAATTATGGAGTACTTGTAGTGCAACAGCAGCTTTCTAAAAGATTTACTGCCACAGGATTTTTAATCAATAGGCAAGAGGTAAATGGTTTTTCTTTTAAAGATGATTATAATAGAATAGTTGGTGTTAATGTAAATTATCAATCTACAAATAAACGATGGACAGGACTGGCTAATTTGGCAAGTAGTGCTACAAGTGATATTAGTGGAGCAAATGACTTTTATAATCTTGGTGTTTGGTATAATAAAATTAATATCTCTGGATATGCTGGAATTAGAAAAGTAGAAAAAAACTATATCACAGATGTTGGGTTTGTACCTCGTTTATACAATTACGATGCTATTTCTCAAACTGTTATTAGAGAAGGGTATACACAAGCTAGTGGACGTATTAGTTTGACCAAGTTTTATAAGAACTCAAAGAGTATTGATCGTCATCGATATTTAAATCTCTCTAATAATACTTATTGGGATGAGTTAGGAGATATTGCACAATCTACTTTAGTACTAAACAATGATTTAATATTTAAAGATCAATCCACTTTATACGGAGGTGTGCGTTTTGAACATGTAAACCTAAAATATCCTTTCGATCCTTTAAATAAAGGAAACGCCATTGTTGCTGGTACTTATAAATATGTTGATGTTGGTGGAGGTTATGCTTCTGCAGATAATAAAAAGCTTCAATATGGTGGTAATATGAGTTATGGAAGTTATTATAATGGTTATAAAAACCGTGTTAGTATAAATGCGCAATATAGATTAATGCCATTGGCGCGTTTACAACTAAGATATGAGCGCAACGGAATCGATTTGAAAGAATTAGGAAGTGATACGTTTCATTTAGCCCGTTTTACAGGAGAGGTTTTCTTCTCTAACCGTTTGAACTGGACAACTTATGTACAATATAATACGCAATTTGATAATTTCAATATCAATAGCCGTTTGCAATGGGAGTACAAACCATTATCTTATGTTTATTTAGTAATTTCTGATAATTATTCGCAAGATATTGCGCGACAAAATTGGGGAATCGCCTTTAAAATGAATTATAGATTTGATTTTTAATCAGTGTTTTTTCTGTAATAAGTATGATCATCATATTCCATGTTTTCAGGATTAGATATTCTATAGATTATTAGACGATGATTCATGTCTCTTCTTTCAATTCTAACGTATTGCGTAATCGAGAATCTACCTGATGTTTTAGAAAATTCATCACGAATTTCATAATATGTGGCATTTTCTCTAGAGGTTTTATTATAGGATTTATCTAGGTATTTGATTGTTGTTTCTACTGAAACAGATCTAGGGAATTGTACAGTTTTGCCTTTAGTAGTAATGTTATTTGTTTTTGACGCATCAAATTTTTGATCAAAATAAGTGATGTTGGTTTTATGTCTATAATCAATAGTTTGGGTAGCCAATAATAAGCCTATATCATCATTGCTTATTTTTCGGAAAACAATATCTTCTCTTTCAGGAATGTTGATTTTATAACTGATAAAAAGAGGTTGTCTTTTGTGAGAAAAAATCGTAAATCCATCTTCTTGAATGCGATTACTAGCTAGTATTTTTTTTGCGTCAAAATCTCCTTTTTTTGCAAGTTGCTGAATCATTGCCCATCCATATTCTTTAGCAGAATTTGTATGTGGTTTAGCAAATCGATCTTGAAATTTTTTGTTTTGTTGTTCGAGTTTTTTCTTTACCAATTCTCTAAGGTCATTAGATTTTTTAGGTAAAAAACTCTGATTAGATTTTGTAACAAGTTCTTTTTTTAGTTGCTTTTTTAAGTTTTCTATTTCTGTATGTAATTCAGCATATCTTTTATTTTCTTTATTGTGACATTTGAGATATTGAGAATAATATTCTTTCGATTTTTTTACGTCATCTTCATAATTTCTAATTCCATTATTATATCTGGTAATATGGCTGTTTTTCACGTAAGTATTAGTTGCCTGGTTAGCTTTTCTCTTTTCTTCTTTTAATCTTTTTTCAGAATTTTTAGCTGAGTTAAGATAAAAAGTATAAGTGCCAAATTCATATTTACATTTATAAAAAATAGTTTTCCCTTTATCTGTTTTTGTAAGCATTTTTTTTCGCTCGGCAATCAATTCAGAAAGATTCTTTTCAGTGTTTTTTTGAGCAAACGTTGTTTGTGTCAAAAAAAATGAACAGCAAAACAGAGGTAAAAAAGACAGTGTATATAATTTTTTCATGATGTGAATATACATTATTGGTGGTGTTATTTATTTTGATCGTTTACCCAACAAATAGCCAAAGGCAACACAAAAGCATTGCTCTTAATGTCATTTGCTGTAAAAGTAACATAAAACAAGCCTATTTGTCTTGAATCATCTTGGCCATAGTTTACAAAAAGATTAAATACGCCTTCTCCTTTAATTTTGGGTGAGCCAGAATAGTTGTAATAACTAATGGCATATTTCTGAGTTTTAGAAGGGAATACTCTGATGTATTTATAAGTGTCATTGCCTGTAATATTATAAGTAATTGGTAAGGTAAAAGACTTACCTGCTTTAAAAACAATAGGTTTAGCTACAATGGACTTGTCAATTTTTAAATTGAATGTACGGACATCAAATTCATCAGAAAAATTTTGTGATGTAGCATAATCAAGTACTTCAAGGTATAGGGCACTTTGTTTATCACCTAACTTACCTGCAGCTTTAAATTTTTGTTTGGCTTTTTCAATGTCTTGTGTAAAACCACCAACACCAAATAATTGCATTTCACCTAGTTTACGCAATGCTATTGGATTTTTATCTCCTGCTAGTTTGTAGTATTTTGCAGCTAATTTCCAATCAGGGTCAATCCAATGAGGTTTTATTTGATAACCTTTATCGTAAATTTGAGCTAACTTTTCATAAGCTTTTTTATGGTTAGATTTCTCTATAGCAAGATGATAATATTTCATAGCTTTTTTAATATCTGTTCCTGGTACTCCCCAACGATATCTATATATATTCCCTAAATAATAATAACCTTCATAATCCCCATGTTTAACCATAGATAAAAAAACGATTAACCGTTCTCTATCATTTAAGTTAGATTTTTTTTCTTTTTTTGCTTCATTTTTTAACTCTAGTTGTTTTTTTACGGGTAAATATTTCCATTTAGGATCTGCCTTTGCATATTTAAATTCAACTTTATTAATGATTTTCCATTTTTTTTCTAAACTTGGATTGTAATAAGCTTTGTCTAGTAATTTTCTTATAGAAAGAGGTGCTTTTGTATATAAAGTATTAAAAGCGTTTAAGTCTTTAAAATTTCCAATGTTTTCATTTAAATACTTCATAGCATAATCTCTAACTCCTTTATATTCTTTACAATAGATGTTGTCGAGACATTTTGCTGCCATGAGTAATTGTAAAGCTTTGTTTTTAAAGATACCTTTTGGCTGATTATTTTGAATAATCTCTTTGTAATAATTTTCATAACCACTTGCTCCACTATATTCAAAGGCCATGATTACAGCCTTAGAAGGGTTTTTAGGGATTTGATATAATCCATTTAAATAGATGTTTTTCATTAAGCGATTGTATTTTGCTACAGCTTCTTTTTCTGAAGATTTTTTTGCTTTAGTATTTTTAAAAGGATAATTTTCTGAAATATATTTGGCCAAATGACTTTTTGAAATTAGATGTTTTATACTTTCGTCAGTATTCTTTTTAATTTTAGAAGAACCAGAAAGACTTAATAAGTTTACTGCGCTAATCCAAGCGTTTACATGTTCGTTTGTTTTGTTTTTTGATTGTATATAGCCAATAATAAAAAGATCGTACGCCAATTGATCATTAATAGGAAAATAACGGCCTAAGTAATATTCTCTTCCTAAATACATTGCTGCTTTACCACTACCTAATTTTGCTCCTTTATAGAAGTAATTAGAAAAAGTATCTTTTTGCTCGTTATTAATACAAGAAGAGCCTCTTAAATTTAAAAGTTTAATTCCTAAGTCGAAATAAGAATCAGGATTTGAGTCGATTAATTTTTTTTCTAAACGTACAAGTTCATCAACAATTTTTTCACATTTATTGGATGATTCTTGTATTGTAAACCCAACTGTTTTTATGGGTAGTAAAAAGAAGAAACTAAAAAAACAAATGATGTTTAAAAATTGTGTTGAAGTACATTTCATGTAGATGCTTATTTATGATTGAGTAAAAAATAGCCATTCCATTAGACTAAATTTGTAAATGTTTTAAAAGTAATTTGTCCTTTAGGATAAATTACTTTGCTCAATCAATAATAGGCATCCTCTAGCAATAAATGTATTTTTTGTCATGAATGACACGAAATACATCATGAAGAACCAAATGTAAATCAGGTGAATTTATTTTTTATTTAAAATTTCTTTTAATTGTTGTTTGTAGGTTCTGGAAAGTTTAATCCAAATACCATTTTCTAACATAAGTTGCGTGGCATTAATAATTTTAATCGTATGAATATTTACAATAAATGATCTATGTATACGAATAAAATCTTTTGGAGGAAGTAAGGTTAAAATTTCGGTTAATGAACTTCTTTCTATTTCAGGATTATTTTTGTTTCTCATATAGATTTCAACGTAATGACCATCAGATTTTAGATACAAAATCTCATTGGTATTAATCACTGCTTTGCTTTTTAAATGAATAAAATTATCAGTAGGTTTTTGTATGGTATGTTGGTTGTTAAATTCCTCTAGTTCTTCTTGTAATTTATCTAATTCTTTTCTATTAGTTCTGTAATTTTTTAAAATGATAAAACCAAATATTAATACAATAAAAAGTACCAGCAATACGATGAATAATCCAGATTTTAAAAACTCCTTTTTTTGGTCTTTTTCATTCAAACGATCATTAAGGTCATTATTTTTTGCAACTCTACTTCTAGTATTTCCAGAAATGATTGTCATTGCATTATTAGGATTAATTCTTGCTCCATTTTTAGCTGTTTTTTCTAATGCATAAAACTGATCAGACAATTCTTTGTTTCCTAAATGTTTATATGCTCGTGCTAGTAAATTATAACTTTGGGGAATAGTAGGTTTAAAATTGATTTCTTTGGCTATTCTAAGTGAAGAGTCAGCATAAGCAACAGTCTTTTGATAGTCCTTTTTTAAAATATAAATATCACTTATTCGATTAAAATTAGAGGCAATAAAATTTTTAATTGGCATTCTGCTAGTTGTATTTTTTTGCGCTTTAAATCCTTGTACAGATTTTTTAAAATAATACAAAGAACTATCTAAGTGATTGGCTAAATAATAATTGGCTCCCATATTCATACGAGCCATATTTGCTGCTATAAAATCCTTTTCTAAAACATAATGTTTTTCTAGCTTTTTAAAGTAATACGTAGCAGAATCGGCATAAGAAGTATGCATATGGTTTAGTGCAATGTTATTTAATAAGCCATAAAATGCCTTGATTTGTTTGTGCTTTTTAGCCAAGCTTTTTCCTTTGTAGAAAAAAACAATGCTTTTCTGAAAGTTTCTTTTTCTATTTTCAGTGACTCCTAATAAAGACAAAGCCCTTATTTGAGAAACAGGAAGTTTGTTGTTTTCAGAAATTTTTAAAATCTGAGTAGCAAATTTTTTAATGCTATCTGTACTTCTTCTATTCAGATTTACTTTCTGAAACAATGCATTGATCTCTTTTTGAGCATCAGTTTGATCCTGAGAAAATAGAAAAATACTATTGAAAAAAAAGACTAGTGAGAAAAGGAGTTTACTGGTTTTTACAAGCATAGCTATTTTGATGATTATTTGCTAAAACCTAAAAATACATTTTTTTAGCATACAAATGCTCATAGATTAAACTCCTTTAATAATTAGTAGTAACTACTCTAAAGGTCTAAGAAAAATAGCTTCTCTAATTACTTGCCAACGATTTTCTTCAAAACGAAGCTCAATATTGCATAAAAGTCTCATTTCTTTTCCATTCATTCCACTATGTTGTCTTGTAAGAACACAGACAGCAGAGTTTCCAATAATATTAAAGTCATGCCAATCTGCCCAAGTGTTTAATTGAGTGTTTCCTTCTTTTGCTTGGGCAGCAAAGTGTTCTTTAAACTCTTGTTTGTTATAGGTAATTACTTTGCTGTCGGGTAGCACCAAAGTTGTATGGAAATCTTTATGATAAATAGTTTCTAAAGCTTCAACATCAAAGTTGGTTGCTCTATCAATTAAATAATCCATAGCTTTGCGAATTGCTTCTTTTGTATGGGTTTTATTTTGTGCGTTTGTAGTCATAGTAAAAATGATTAAAAATGTGAAACATAATTGTTTTAAATAAGGCATAGATATGCGGTTTTTATCAATTAATTTATGTCTACAAAGATGCGTCGTTCAACTAATAAAGGTGCTACCAATTACTTATAAAGATGTGCCATTTTGATAATCTAAACGAAATTCAATAGGAGAAAGTCCTGTTTTTTGTTTAAAGAAACGTGATAAGTGATTTGCTTCTGAAAAATGAAATACATGTGCAATTTCTGAAACGGTTTTTGAAGTATGGATAAGCTTCATTTTTATTTCAAATAGCAATCTCGATTTAATAAATTCTGTTACCGTAACATTGAATTGATTTTTAACGGCCTTATTAAGAGAAATTCTACTAATGTTCATCAGTGAAGCATAATCTTCAACACGTTGATAATTGTATATGTGTTTTTCTACTAACTTTCTAAATTGATAAGCAGTATTGTCTGCTGAAATAGCTTCTTTTAAATTGTTTTGTTGTGAATAGTTTCGATTAAGGTTGATTAAAATATAATACAAAAGCGATCTAATTATATGTACACTATCACTCTTAGGATTGACCAACTCATACTTTATTTCTGATAGTTTTAGTAAATGATTATGGATGTAAGTAGCATCAACATCCATAATAAGTGGGAATTTGGTTTGATAAAAATAGAGTAGTCGAATCAAAAAATATTGATCAGAAAAAAAATCATTTAAAAAATCATCTTGAAATAAGAGTAACTGACCTTCAAATTTTGAAAAGTCAACATGCCAAGAATGATGTTGATGTTTTGATATAAATACAATAGAATTAGGTTTAAGTGTTAACAATTCATCATTCAATTTTAGAAAGCCATTTGCTTTTTTTAAAAAGAAAATCTGAAAATAATCTGCAGATACAGTTTCTGAACTCACTTCAAAAGGGCATTCAGACTGAAAATCAATAGTGTTAAGTAATAAATTTACTCCGCAAACTGTTTTGTCAAACTTAATATGTTGCATAATGTATATTGATTTAAAGTGATGGTAAACACTTTTATAAAATTAAACAAATCAATTGAGAAATTACAGTTTTATAAAGTCTCCATCATTAGGAACAATAATATCAACTTGAGCTTTCTTTGCTTCTTTTCGGATGATTTCTCTTGTGGTTTTACAATGATCTAAAGCTTCCATATGTACAGCAATTATTTTGGCTTTAGGTGTAAACTTAGCCAATTCTATTGCTTTTTTTTCATCCATTAGAATAGTTTCTCCTCCAAAGACAGCACCACCAGAATTAACAATAATAATATCTGGATTGTATTTTTTGATATTGTTTTTTATTTCATTGTCAAATAAACAATCTCCAACAATGTAAATGGTAGGATATGATTTTGCTTTTAGTACAAAACCAGAAACTTTCCCCAATGCTTTTAACATATGATCAGGTCCATGTTTTCCGTTGGTTCTTATAATGGTTGTACCCTTAAATTCTTCTTTGTTTTCAATTAGAGAAACATTTTTAAATGGACTTTTTTCAAAAACACCTTTATCAAAAGGTTGCCCAAATAAAGGAATATTAGGGTTAATATATTTCTTTGCAGCAGTATCAAAATGATCTAAATGAGTATGAGTTACTAAAATTGCATCCAGTCCATTTGTGATTTGTTTAATTGGAAGTGGTAAGTCTACCGTTGGATTTAAATTTTTATTTGGTATTACAAAAGACATAAAACTGTTTTTAGCAGACAATGAAGGATCTACTAAAAATGTTTTTCCGTTGTGGTTTATTTTTAATGTAGCATTTCTAATGAATTGAATATCTACAGGTTTTGTTGCTGTGTTATTTAATGAGCTACATGCAGCTAAGACAACTGATGCAACTATTAATAAGAATGATTTTTTCATGATAACTGATATTAAAAGTGCAAAGATCTGGTCTTCTTAACAGCTTTATTGTACCAGTTTTTTATAAATGTATACCATTTTGATAAAGTGTTAATTGTAGAACTAGCTTTAAAATATGAGCAGGAATTTAATTCATGACAAAAATCATAAATTAAGTTTTTAAATAGAATCACCTTTGTATGGAAAATCATAAGATATATAGATATGAAATTAAAGAATACCATTTTATTGATTCTATTTTTTATAGGATTTACAAACCTTTTTGCGCAATTAAAAGTAGACGCAGAAATTAGACCAAGAACAGAATATAGACATGGATTTAAAACCTTATTTCCAGATAATGCAAAAGCTGCTTTTTTTACATCTCAAAGAACAAGACTTAATTTTTCGCACTCCATAGAGAAATTAAATTTTTATATGAGTCTACAAGATGTAAGAGTGTGGGGAGATGTTCCGCAATTAAATAATTCTGATGCTAATGGATTTAGCTTGCACCAAGCTTGGGGAGAATTATTGTTAGACTCAAATTTTAGTTTAAAGTTAGGGCGTCAAGAAGTAGCCTATGATGATCAAAGAATGTTTGGTAGTGTAGGTTGGGCACAACAAGCACGTAGTCATGATTTAGCTTTATTAAAGTATAAAAAGAATAATTTTAAATTAGATGTTGGTTTGGCATTTAATCAATCTAAAGAAAATCTTACAGGTACTAACTTAACTACTCCAAAAACCTATAAGTCGATGCAATATGCATGGATGCATAAAAAATGGAATCATTTTTCTGCTAGCTTTTTACTATTAAATAACGGATTACAATCTGCAAGCGGAATTAAATATAGTCAGACTATAGGTGCACATTTAAAATCTAAAAAGAACCGTTTTAATTATACTGCAAATCTTTATTATCAATTTGGAAATGACGTAGCGAACAATGATTTAAGCGCTTATTTATTAGGTTTGGAAGCAAATTATAAAGCAACTAATAAAACAGCCTTTGGTTTAGGTTTCGAATTGATAAGTGGAAATGATTACAATACTGCAGCAGGAAAAAACAATGCATTCACTCCTTTTTATGGTACCAATCATAAATTCAATGGATTTATGGATTATTTCTATGTAGGAAACCATGCAAATAATGTTGGTTTAGTAGATTTTTATGTCAAAGCAAATTTTAAACTAAATACCAAATCTAGTTTAACAGCTTTTATTCATAATTTTTCTGCAGCAGCAGATATCAATAATACAGTTACGAAACAATTAGGTACAGAATTGGATGTGGTTTATGCTTATAAATTTACAAAAGAGATTGGTTTAAAAGCGGGATATTCTCAGATGTTTGCAGCAGACGGAATGGAAGTTCTAAAAGCAAACACAGATAATAATACAAACAATTGGGCATGGGTTATGCTAACAATAAAACCTACATTATTTTAACAAAAAAAGAGAAAATGATTATTAAAAGGCATTCAAATTTGAATGCCTTTTTTATTTATACTAATTATAAATAAATGAGTCTTTTTTTGTTTGTGAATAATAAGTTTTAAATTTAAAAAGCTGATTGTTAGTTATTTGTGTATTTGTTTTGTGGCTGCTAGGTGTTTGGTGAAATACACTTTAGAGACAATCATGATAAATATCATGCTTAGAGCTAACAATTATATAGAAATTTGAAATCAACCAAGATAAAAGCCCTATGCCAATAAAAAGTTACTTAGCACATCCACATAATGGTAAAAAAGAAATACTTATAAATGCATTATCAGCTTTAAGTAATTGTGAAATAATTCCTGCCGAAAATAAAGAAGTTGTGGTACTTATCACAGAAACGGATACCGAAGAACAGGATAAAAAACTAAAAGAACAAATAGAAACCATAGATAGCCTAAAATTATTGGCTTTAGTTTCTGGATTTAACAACCCAAAAAGCAATTAAATATGAGTGCCACTTTAACAAGTAGAAGAAGTTTTATAAAAAAAATGGCAGCTACTGCAGCAATGACAGCAGCAGCAACAATGTTTCCTGGGATTGTTTTTGCCAGTGAGCAAAATAAAGGAATACCTACAGGAGATTTAGAATGGAAAAAAGGACCTTGCCGCTTTTGTGGAGTTGGTTGTGGTATTTTAGTCGGAATTGATAAAGGAAAAGCTGTTGCAGTAAAAGGAGATCCAAACTCTGCTGTAAATAAAGGATTACTTTGTGTAAAAGGCTATCATCAAACGATGTGTATTCAGGCAAAAGATAGATTGGAGTATGCATTGGTAAAAAAGAATGGAAAATATGTAAAAACGCCTATAAATGAAGCGCTTGATTTAGTTGCTAGTAAAATGAAATCTACTATTGAGAAACATGGTAAAGATTCTGTAGCAATGTATACATCAGGGCAATCTACAATTCCAGAAGGGTATGTTGCTTCAAAATTTATGAAAGGTGCTATTGGAACTAATAATTTAGATTGTAATGCACGTTTGTGTATGGCTAGTGCTGTAGCCGGATTCTTAACTACGTTTGGAGCAGATGAACCAATGGGGTGTTATGAAGATTTTAACCATGCAGATTATTTTATCACTTGGGGAAATAATATGGCAGAAATGCATCCAGTATTATTCTCTAGAATGTTAGAGCAAAAAAATAATAGAGGCGCTAAAATAATAGATTTTGCTACTAGAACAACACGTTCAAGTATGGCGGCAAATAAATCGATATTATTTGAACCACAGACAGATTTAGCTGTAGGAAATGCTATTTGTTATGAGATTATAAAAAACGGTTGGGTTAATAAGTTGTTTATTGAAAAGTACTGTAACTTTAGTAAAGGATTAACCAATATGGGTTATGGTATAGAAGATAAGTTTAAGTTTAAAGACAAGCCTTCTAAGATTAATTTTGAAGAATATAAGGCATTCTTAGAAGATTATACACCAGAAAAAGTAGCTAAATATTCGAATGTTTCGGTAAAAGATATTAAGTATCTGGCTGCTATTTATGGAGATCCAAATAAAAAGGTGATGTCTTTATGGTGTATGGGAGTAAATCAACATACAAGAGGAACCTGGATGAACAATATCATCTATAATATTCACTTATTAACTGGTAAGATTTCTGAACCAGGGAATAGCCCATTTTCGTTAACAGGACAACCATCTGCTTGTGGTACAGCAAGAGAAGTTGGGACTTTTACACACAAACTTCCAAAAGGTGTAGTAATGAATCCTAAGCATAGAGAACTTGCAGCAAAAATTTGGAAAGTTCCGGTAGAAAAGATTCCATCTAAACCAACCTATCATGCTACAGAAATGTTTAGAGCAATTGATAGAGGAGATATTAAGTTTTTGTGGACACAAGTTGTAAATCCATTAGTTTCTTTACCAAGAACAAGTAGGTTTCGTCCTGGGATGGAAAAAGAATCTTGTTTTGTAGTGGTTTCTGATGTTTTTCCTACACCAACAACTGATGTAGCAGATGTTATTTTACCAGCATCTTGGCATATAGAAAAGTCTGGATTGTATGGTAATTCTGAGAGAAGAACACAGCATTGGGACCAAATGATAGAAGGTCCTGGAGAAACTACACCAGATGCTTGGATGACAATTGAAGTTGCTAGAAGAATGGGCTATGGAGAATTGTTTCCATATTCAAGAGAAAATCACGTAGAAGAAATATATAACGAATACCGTCAGTTTCACAAAGGAAAAAAACACAATATGGCTCCCTTAGAAGTTTTAAAAGAACAATCTGGAGTTATTTGGCCTTATGTTGATGGTAAATCAACTCAATGGCGTTTTAATGCTAAGTACGATCCAGCTTGTTCTAATGGAGAAGAATTCCATTTTTATGGAAAACCAGATGGAAAAGCTGTGATTTGGCAACGTCCTTATGAACCAGCAGCAGAATCGCCTGATAAAGAATATCCATTTTGGTTAAATACAGGAAGGGTAATTGAGCATTGGCATACAGGATCTATGACACGTAGAATACCGGTGTTACATAAGGCGGTTCCAAATGCTTATGTAGAGTTTCATCCAGAAGATGCCAAGAAATTGGGAGTAAGAAATGGTGAAAAAATAAAGGTATCTTCAAGAAGAGGCACTTGTATTTTACCAGCTTCTATTAATGAACGAGGACTGCCAACTAAAGGGCAAGTTTTTGTACCCTTTTTTGATGAAAACATGCTAATTAACGATACTACATTAGATGCATTTTGTCCTATCTCTAAAGAGCCAGATTATAAAAAATGTGCAGTTAAAGTAGAAAAAGTATAGCTTATGAGAAAACGATTAGGCATTATATCATTATTTATTATTCTATTTATTGCTTTTATAGCCATATGGAATTATAGTTATCAAACAGGGAAAGAAGAAGCGTATGTTCCAATTTCTAGAGAGCATTCACAAATCGTAATTCCTTCAGAAAAAGGGGTGTTTAAAAGAGCAGATCAAGCAATAAATTATGCTGATATGCCCGTAGATGAAAAACATCAAAGATCTTTAAAAACCTATTATAAGAATAGAGCATATCATGGAGCTCCTCCAAGTATTCCTCATGAAGTAAGTAGTGAACGAAATATGGGAGATAATTCTTGTTTAAAGTGTCATGAAAATGGAGGATTCACAGAAAAGTTTAAAGCATATACGCCAATTACACCACATCCAGAATTAGTGAATTGTAGACAATGTCATGTACCTCAAAAAACACAAGGATTGTTTACGGCTTTTCAGTATAGAAAAATTGAGATGCCAAAAGTTGGAGCTAATAATGCATTGTTAACGAGTCCGCCAGTAATTCCACATCAAATACAATTAAGAGAAAGCTGTTTGTCTTGTCATGCAGGACCAAGTGCACCCAAAGAAATTAGAGTATCGCACCCAGAAAGAGTTAATTGTAGACAATGTCATGTAATTAACAATAAGGAAATTAAAGATATTGATGTTTTTATAAGAAAGAAAAAAGATGAATAAGAGTTCTAAAATTATCGGTTTTTTAGGGAGTTTGATATTTGCACTAATCGTACTTTCATCTTGTAAGCACGAAGAGAAATATCATAGTATTACAGACAAAATAAAGGCTGAAAGCAAAAAATATCACGGAGTATCAGTTACATCTGAAGCTTATTTTGGAGATATGAAAATGCTTGAAATATCTGAAGATGGTCAATCGTTTTTGATTCCTGATCGTAAGGGGAAATTAAAATTATACGCATGTACAGAGTGTCATAGTAAACCTTTGCAGCAAATGAAAAGCAAAGATATAAAGAAGGCACACTGGAATATCAGCATAAAACATGCAGATATGAATACAATGAATTGTGTTACATGTCATGATCAAAAGAATTTAGATAATCTTACAAGTCTTACTGGAGTTAAGATAGATTTTAATAAGAGTTATAAGCTGTGTAGCCAATGTCATACCAAGCAATTTAAAGATTGGAAAGGTGGAGCTCATGGAAAACAAATTGGTGGATGGGCACCTCCTAGAGCATCCATGACTTGTGTAAATTGCCATAATCCACACAATCCAAGTTTTACTTCTAAATGGCCAGAAAGATATAATTCTCAAAAAACAAAAGAACGAAAATAACTTAGGCATGAGTGATACTAGTAAAAAATGGTTTTCTCTAAACTTAAATAGTAGAAGAAAACAATCTAAAAGTTCTTGTGGATGTGGAAAAACATCTGAAGGATGTAGTTCTACACATAAGAAAGAAGAGCTAAGTGAAGAAGAATTTTTTAATGCTGCAGTAAATGCATCTATCGGAGAAGAGAGAAATAAAGATGGTTTTGATCAAGTTTTTGATGTAAAAATGAATCGTCGTTCTGCATTTAAACAGTTAACAGCAAGTTTGTTAATTGGAGCAGGTGCTGTAACTACTTCTTGTAGTGTAACCACCAGTAAAGAAACAAAAGAAAAAGCTCAAATAGATTGGGAAGAACAATTTAAAGGAAACTATAAATTAATGTCTGATACAGAAAAGAAAGAAACTGTAGATAGACTGGTAAGATCTTATCAATTAAGAACGGGAAAAACCATTAGCATGTCTTCTAAAAATGCAGAAGAGAATGTCCTTTTTGGTTATGCATTTAATATCTCTAAATGTCAGGGATATATGGATTGTGTGAGTGCTTGTGTTGAAGAGAATAATCAAGATCGAAATTCTCAAATGGAATACATCAGAATTCATGAAATGAAAGATGGAAAAGGCTTTAATTTTAATGAAGCTGATGATAACTATTACCACGAAGTACCAGCAGAAGGGCATTTTTATATGGGAACACAATGTTTTCATTGTGATAATCCGCCTTGTGTAGATGTTTGTCCTGTTCAAGCTACTTGGAGAGAAGATGATGGATTGGTGGTAATTGATTACGATTGGTGTGTTGGATGTAGATATTGTATGGCAGCTTGTCCATACGATGGTCGTAGATTTAATTGGAGTAAACCAGAAGTTCCAGAAAATGAGGTAAATAAAAACCAACATTATTTAGGAAACAGAATGCGTAAAAAAGGAGTGATGGAGAAGTGTACATTCTGTGTTCAACGTTCTAGAGAAGGGAAAAACCCCGCTTGTGTAGAAGCATGTCCAACGGGAGCACGTGTTTTTGGAAACTTATTGGATCCTAAGAGTACTATTCGATGGGTTTTAGAAAATAAGAAGGTATTTAGACTTAAAGAAGATTTAGGAACTGAGCCTAAGTTTTGGTATTACATGGACTAACAACATTAGACAGATAAAAAATGAGACGATTGAAGGTTTTTAAAAGCTTAATTAAAGACAGCTTAGATGTGATTACACATGGTTCTAAAAAGTATCATATTTGGATGGCTTTTTTAACATTTGTTATGCTAATTGGAATGTATTGTTATTCAATTCAACTAGAAGAAGGATTGGCTGTTACAGGTATGACAGATAGAGTTAGTTGGGGATTATACATTTCAAATTTTACCTTTTTAGTAGGTGTTGCAGCAGCAGCAGTTATGCTGGTAATGCCAACTTATGTTTTAAAAGATATAGATTTTAAACAAGCTGTTTTAATAGGAGAAGGATTGGCTGTAGCTGCATTAATTATGTGTTTGGCTTTTGTTGTTGCAGATATGGGAGGTCCGTCTGTATTATGGCATATGATTCCGGGAATTGGAGTTTTCAATTTTCCAAACTCCATGCTTACATGGGATGTATTGGTATTGAATGGTTACTTGTTTTTAAATATTAGTATTCCTTTTTATATTTTGTTTAGACATTATCAAGGCAAAGAATCTAAATCAAAAGTATATGTTCCTGGAGCAATTTTATCTGTTTTTTGGGCAGTGGGAATCCATTTAGTAACAGCATTTTTATATCAAGGATTACAAGCAAGACCATTTTGGAATAACGCATTATTAGGACCGCGATTTTTAGCATCTGCTTTTGCAGCTGGACCAGCATTAATCATTTTAGTATTAGCAATCATAAGAACATATACAGCTTTTAAAATAGAAGATAAAACCATAAAAAAGATAGCAATGGTTGTTACTGTGGCTGCTCAAATAAATTTAATTATGCTGGTTTCTGAATTGTTTAAAGAATTTTATGCGCCAACTCATCATAGTGAAAGTGCTTATTATTTATTCTTTGGATTGGAAGGGAAAACAGCTTTATTACCTTGGATATGGACAGCAATCTCGTTGAATGTTTTGGCAACAGTACTACTTACATTTCATAAATTGAGAAATAATTTTAAAGTATTGTTCTTTGCTTGCTTTATCTTGTTTGTTGCTATTTGGATAGAAAAAGGTTTTGGTTTAATAGTACCAGGTTTTATTCCTGGACCTTATGGTAAAATTGCAGAATACACACCAACAGGAATTGAAATTGGAGTTACTTTAGGTATTTGGGCATTAGGAGCTTTAGTTTTTACCGTATTGGCAAAAACAGCGATAGGTATCGAAACTGGAAAATTGAGGTATAAAAAATAAGACTTACTTTTTAGTGAAACCTCTTTTAAAGAGATAATGTTTGTAGCAGATATTTTATATTTATTATTGTAAAATATCTGCTACAAACATTCTATTTTTATTGTAAATGATTGTCGTAATTTTCTACAGCTTGTATAATTAATTGTACAGCTTTGATATAAAATTCTTGATTAATATTTTCAAAAGTATCTGTGTGTTTGTGGTAGTCTTTATGATCCTCTACACCAAAATAGATAAACGGAATTTTTTCTTTGTGAAAAGAACGATGGTCAGAAGAATATGTCCAGTTATCTTGTGATTTATTATTTGGATCATCGTGTCCAGAAAGTAAATTTATGGTCGAATTAATTTTAGTTAAAGGTTCTCTTAACTGTGGATAATGGTATAAACCACAAGCATACAATTCGTTTTTATCATTGCGAGAAACCATATCCATGTTAATATTTAATACAATATTTTCTTTACCAAGTGGAAAATTGTTTACTAAATAGCTAGAGCCTAACATACCAGATTCTTCAGCATCAACAGTGGCAAAAACCAAAGTGTGATTTGGAGTTTTATCTTTAAAATAATCTGCAATTGCAATAACAGCTGCTGTACCAGAAGCATCATCATCTGCACCGTTGTATATTTTACCGTTTCTAATTCCTAAATGATCATGATGTCCAGTAATGACAATTGCTTTGTTAGATTTTCCTTTAATCATAGCTAATACATTTCCTCCAACAATAGTAGTGTCGGCAACATTGCTAGCATTTTTACCTTTTACAGGAAACATACGTTGTCTTCTTTTTCCTTTGTATGTATGTTTAAAGTTTTGGATATATCCTTCATCTAAAACAGTAGCTAAATTTAGACGTTTAAATTCGCTTGCAATGAGCTGTTGAGCTTTAATGTTTCCAGGTTTGGTAAAGCCTCTTCCTTCTAGAGAATCACTAGCTAAAATTTGAATATTTCTTATAAGCCTATCTTCATCAATATTGATGTTTGCTTTCTTTTTTACAGGATTTAATTCTGGTGTGTTCTTTGGTGGATTTGTTTTACATGAAGTAATGAATAAAATGGCAAAAAGTAGTGTAAGAATTCTCATTTGAAATGTTTTTTATCTGGCTTAAAGTTACACGAAAATAGTTAGTATTTTTTTAAGTTAAAAAAAACTAGTATCATTGATATGTTTTAGCCCCATAACACAATTTTTATAGTCGATGTTACAATCACTAAAAAAGAGTGTGCAATTATGCATATTCTTAACCTCTGTATTCTTATTTGCGCAAGAGCCAGTATCTATCCATATCTCAGAAAAAGAAGGGCTTCCAGATGTAGAAATTTATGATATGTTAGAAGATAAAAAAGGATTTATCTGGTTGGCAGCGGATAAAGGCTTGTATCGTTATGATGGCAAATCTTATGTAAATTATTCAACTAAAAACAAAAGAGGACTCTCTGTTTTTAATTTAAAAGAAGATAAACATGGGAAAATCTGGTGTAATAATATTTCAGGTCAGTTTTTTTATGTAGAAAAAGATTCCTTGCACCTTTTTGCTGATATTAAAGATCGAGTGAATCATTTAGTGCCAAGATTTATCTTAACAGATGAACATGTAGAAATAGTAACTGACAGAGGCTATTTTAAAGCGAACTTAACAACTCGAGAAATAACAAAAGTAGCTCGAGAAAAAAAGGATAAAAAAGAAACACCTGTATACGATGTATTTAAACATAATAATTCTTTGTTTTATGCAACTACCAGAATTTATAAAGTTACCAACGGAAATACCGAATTATTAAAAGTAAATGGCAAAAGAAATGCCAGTCGATTTTTTACAATTCAAAACAACCTATATATCAATACAATTTATAGAGGTGCTCTACAAGCAAATACAGAAAATAAAATTTTTAAGTATACAGATGGTAAGGTGAAAGAAATTTCAATACCTAAAGAGCTGAAAAACAAAAGAATTAATTTTATTGAAGAAATCTATAAAGATGTTTGGTTTGCAACCAATAAAGGTATTTTTATTTACAGTTTAATTGATGGTGAGTTTGTCCTTAAAAAGACTCTGTTTACTAGTGAATTTATTACTAAAGTTATTAAAGATAAAGACGATAATTATTGGGTCTCTACCATTGATAATGGATTATTTGTAATTCCGAATTTAGAAATAATAGAACAAAAATTACCTCAAGAATTGCAATACATCACCACAATGACTAAAGTGGATGATTTTTTGGTTTACGGAACCAAAAGAGGGAAGATTGTTGTAAAAAATAGCAAGACCAATAAACTATTTTCTTTTAACTTACTTTCTTCTAGAGAAATTAATGATGTAGTGTATTCTAAAGATTTAAACATCATTTTAATTAGTCAAAATTTAGATTCTTACTTATGGAATTTAAATACCAATGAATTGGCTGTTTTTAAAGGATTGTCATCATCAAAAGACATTAAAATAAGAAATAACAACGTCCTTTTTTCCGGGTCAAAAGAATCGGTATTGCTGAAAGATGCTTTCAAAACATTTATGGTTAAAAAAGGAAAGATTCACAAGCCTCAAAAAATCAATAAAACAAATCAGAGAAAAGAAGGAGAAAGAGTCTCATTAAGAATTAGACGCTCTTATGCCAATTTGTTTGCTAAAAATGACCAGTTATATGTGAGTTATGTTGATGGTGTTTTTGTAAGTCAAAATGGAATAACTAAAGAGATTAAATTAAATAATGAATCTATTTTCGGAATCGATTTTACTCAAACGACAGACGGAATCGTTTGGGTGACTACCTTTAAAAATGGAGTTTTAGGAATTAAAAATGATCACATCGTTTATAACTATGATATTGGTAAAGGACTTTCTTCAAATCAGACCTCTATAATTAGTGCCGATGGGAATAATTTATGGGTGGTGAATGAAAATAGTCTTCAGTTTATAAATAGAGCCAACAATACATTTAAAAGAGTAAGCATTAAAGATGAGTTATCTATCACAAAAATATCATCTATGATTGTTGATGATGATGAGGTATTTATTGCAGGGAATGATGGAATTGTAAGTTTTAATAAAGAGAGAATATTTAAAAAACCAACAGTGCCAAATCTTTATTTTACATCTGTAAAAATTAAAGATAAAGATGTTGATGTAAAACCAAGATACCAACTAAAGTATGCCAATAATAATATGGACTTTCACTTTAATAGCAATGGTTTTATGTCTAAAGAAAATATAGTGTATCATTATAGGTTGTTAGAATTGGAAACCGAATGGAAAACAACTACTTCTAATAATGTAAGGTATCCGTCAATTCCACATGGTCAATATGTATTTGAAATAAAAGCAGTAGATAAGCATAAACTAACAGAAAGTAAGGTGCAAAATATTCGAGTAAAAGTAATAGCGCCTTTTTGGTTGCAATGGTGGTTTTATTTGATTATAATGATTGTTATTTCTCATTTATATGCGGTAAGAATAAAACGAGTACAACTCAAACAAAAAGAACAATTAGCAAAAGAGAAATTAGCTAATAAATTAGTGCATTCGCAATTAGAAAATTTACGTTCTCAAATGAATCCACATTTTATTTTTAATGCTTTAAATTCTATTCAAGAATATATCATTACTAATGATAAGTATTCTGCAAGTTTGTATTTATCAGATTTTTCTAAACTGATTCGAAAGTATTTAGATCAAAGTAGGGTTTTAGAAGTGAGTTTAAAAGAAGAAATAGAAACCTTAAAAATTTATTTAGAGCTAGAAAAGAATAGGTTTGATGAAAGTTTTCATTATCAAATAGAAGTTGACGAAACAATTGATACCACCAAAATGTTAATTCCATCTTTGTTTTTACAACCTTATATTGAAAACTCAATTAAACATGGATTATTACATAAAAAAGGAGATAAGAAATTAAGTATTCGATTCTTTTTTAACCAAGAAAAACAGGAGTTAATCTGTGAAATTGAAGATGATGGAATTGGAAGAAAAGCTTCTTATATAATTAATAAGAGTAGAGAAAGCTATCATAACTCTTTCTCAACTTCTGCAACAAAAGACCGTATAGAACTATTAAATAGAGATAAAGAAAATACTATAAAATATCGTATCTACGATTTGCATGATGAAAAGGAAAAGTCAACCGGAACCAAAGTAATTTTAACCATACCCCAGTAGCAATTACATGAAAGTACTAATCATCGACGACGAAGCAAAAGCAAGAAATTTATTGGAGATCATTATCACCGATAAATGTGAAGACATTACAGAAATTCACAAAGCAGAAGATTTAGAATCTGGTATAGAAATAATCAACCAAGTTTCACCAGAAATTGTCTTTTTAGATATAGAAATGCCCAAATATTCTGGATTACAAATTTTAGAGTTTTTTGATGCCAAAGATGTCAATTTTCAAATCATCTTTACCACAGCATATCATCAATATGCCATCAATGCATTTAAATTAGCAGCAGTAGATTACCTCTTAAAACCCATCAATATTTTAGAATTGCAAGCAGCTGTTCAGAAAGCCATTGCACTTATTCACAAACAAAAATTTTCTAATAAGTTAGACGATCTTAAAAAAACATTTCAAAAACTATCGCTCAATACGATAGCGTTAGAAATTCCGAAAGGAATTTTATTTGCTTCTTATGATGATATCAAATTTTTTGAAGCAGACGGAATGTATACCAATGTTTATATGAAAGATGATAAAGTAGAACTTATCTGTAAGCCCATAAAGTTTTTTGTAGACCAGTTAGAAAACAATACGTTTTTTTATAAACCGCATCGTTCTTATTTAATCAATATCAAACATATTAGTCAATTAATTAAGCAAGATGGTACTTATCTTTTAATGAACAATAACAAGACGATTCCAGTTTCTAAAGACAAAAGGGAAGAGTTTATTGCATTGGTAAATCAGGTATTTAACTTGTAATCGATTTAGAAAAAAAGTAGATACTTTCATAAGAAAATTACGTCCTTTCATCAAACCTCGCGCTTTAAACCTCAATTGTTATTGACATTTGTTAGTAAGTTAACAAATAAATAAAATTATTCTCGTGCCAAAACAGTAGTATTTAACAACGGGGGACGTTTTATATTACTGTTTTATTATCTCATAAGTTGTATGACTTATAGGGATTGTACTGTTGTATAATCTTATTTAATTACTTGTTTTTGCTTGTAATAATGTTGACTTAACATATTTAACAAATACTAAACAAATAATTATTATGAGGGGTAAATTATTTTTTTTCGGTTTATTGTTAACGTCAATTACTGGTTTCTCACAAGTAGGAATCGGAACTACGTTACCAAACGCATCTTCGCAATTAGAAATTACCGCTACAGACAAAGGAATCTTAATTCCGAGAGTAGCATTAACTGGACCAGATGATAGGGCTACAATTTCAAGTGGAAATGTAACAAGTTTATTAGTATACAATACAGCAACTGCAACGGGTATTGTACCAGGTTTTTATTATTGGAATGGAGCAAAATGGCAACAGATTTTAAATGGTGATGATATTATCGCATTAGATTCAACCAATGATGCATTTGTAAATAACACAACAAGAAATGCAGTAGAATTAACTACAAAGTCAGATGGAATAAGTGCCAGAGATATCAATACAAATTTTGTTATTCTTGATACTGGAAATGTAGGTATAGGTACAGCAACACCTAATATTTCTTCATTATTAGATATCAATGCTCCTAACAAAGGAATCTTAATTCCAAGGGTATCTTTAAGAAGTATATCAGATACGAATACAATTTCTGGAGGAAATAGTACAAGTTTATTAATATACAATACAGCAACAATTAACAATGTAACTCCTGGTTTTTATTATTGGGATGCATTAAAATGGAATAGAATAATCAATCAAGATGATTTAGATGCAGTAGAAAATAGTGTTGATTTACGTTTAGTTGGAGGAGAATCACATATTACAAAAGATGCTGGTGTTGGTGGAAATGGAACAAGTGCAGGAACAGGAATTAAGAATATTTTTATAGGTGCAGAAACAGGTTTTAATAATGCCTCTGGTAATGGTAATATATTTTTAGGAGATAGAGCTGGTAGAGCAAATACAACAGGAGCAAGTAATAATTTTATTGGTAGAGAAGCTGGACTAAATAATACTACAGGTTATGGAAATTCATTTATAGGAAGAGGTGCTGGACTTTCAAATACAATAGGAAATACAAATATTTTTTTAGGGCTTTTAGCTGGAGGAAATAATGTGGAAGGAGATAGAAATATTTTTATAGGAGATCGTGTTGGATATAATAATGGAACCAACGGAAATGATAATGTATTTATTGGTAATGCTGCCGGACATGAAAATAATGGAGCTCACAATACTTTTATAGGAACTAATGCGGGAAGATCAAATACAGATGGGAGTTTTAATCTTGCTATCGGTAATCAAGCTGGATATTCAAATACTACAGATAGTGGGAATTCGAATATAGGGTATCAAGCAGGAAGAAGGTTTATCTCTGGAGCTAATAATACGAATTTAGGATATAGAGCAGGCTTTGGTGGAGTTGATGCTACTGGAGGAAACAATGTAAATATTGGAGCAAATACAGGTTTAGAATTAACTACAGGTAGAGATAATGCATTCTTGGGGTCTCTCGCTGGACGAGTTACAACTACTGGATATAGAAATACATTTTTAGGGTATACAGCAGGTTCTTCAAATACTACAGGATATAATAATACACTAGTAGGAGCTAATGCGGCTAGTGGTTTAACAGAAGGGAATGACAATACCTATGTAGGTTATTATGTTGGGCCAAGGAATATAAGTACAGGAAGTTCAAATACAATATTTGGAGCTCATGCAGGAGGAAAATTATCTACAGGAAGTAATAATACTTTTTTAGGTCATCAATCAGGAATTGAAGTTACTACTGGAGCATTTAATGTAGCAATTGGTAAAGAATCTGATCGATATCTAACAACTGGAGCAGGCAATATTTCTTTAGGATATAGAGCAGGAGGATCTACTACAGGAAATAGAAATATAGTAATTGGATATCGTTCTAATATAGATCCAATAGCGAGTAATCGTTTAAACATAGGAAATTTAATTTATGGTACTGGAGTTAATACAGGAACAGAAACTATGGTAAGTAATGGAAGTGTTGGGATTGGTACTGTAAACCCTAAATCTAATGCAATATTAGATATGTCTGATGTGGATAATAAAGGAGTTTATATGCCAAGAGTTGCATTAACAGGTACTACAGATATGACTACTGTAAATATTAATGCAATCGGTGCTGAAACATCTAAAAGTTTATTGGTATATAATACGACTAATGGCTCAGGTTTAACTCCGGGATTCTATTCTTGGGATGGTGCTGCTTGGACTGCTGTTGGAGGTAGTACATTAGGCGATTTAAGAGCTGTTGGTGATAGAAACCATATTACTTCTGATGCAGGATTTGGGGGAACAGGAACTTCTGCAGGTACAGGAGATTTTGGAATAGAGCCTGCAAGGAACATATTTATGGGAGATAAAGCAGGGAATGCAAATACGATGGGAGGTTTTAATCTTTTTTTAGGAACAAGTGCTGGTTTTAAGAATACAACAGGAGGTTCAAATATATTCGTTGGAACAAATTCAGGATTTAATAATACATCTGGTTTACAAAACTATGGTATTGGATCAAATTCATTAAACGCAAATAGTACAGGAAGTAGTAATCTAGGTTTTGGCTATTATGCTGGTGGTGCTAATGTAGATGGAAGTCATAATATTAGTTTAGGAACATTTACTTCAATGGCTATGACTACAGGTTCTCGAAATTTAATATTGGGATATAGGGCTGGACGTACAGATTTAACTTCTGGAAACGATAATATTCTCTTAGGTAGTAATGTGGCTATGCCAGCAGGAAATAATCAATTAAATATTGGAGGAATCATTTTTGGAACTGGAGTAAACAATGTATCAGGGACAAATGTAAGTACAGGTAATATCGGAATTGGAGAAATTGCTCCTACCCATCGCTTGCATGTTAATGGAGATATTAAAACAGAAGGAGTATTTCGTACAAATATAAGAAACTATGCTGATTACGTATTCGAAAACTACTTTGAAGGATCATCTAACATAAATAAAACCTACACCTTTAAATCATTAAATGAAGTAGAAGCTTTTATCAAAGCCAATAAGCATTTACCAGGAGTTACTGGTATCAATGACTTAAAGAAAACCGAAAAAGGATACGAAGTCAACTTGTCAAAATTATCTATACAAACTTTAGAAAAAGTAGAAGAGTTGTACTTACATACAATAGAACAGCAGAAGAAAATCAATTCTTTAGAATCAGAAAACAAAGCTTTAAAAGAGCGTTTGCGTAAAATTGAAGCTGTATTAGGTATAAAATAGTAAGTGTTAAAGATCATTAAAGTTCATAATCTTTCCATCGGGTTTAGATTAAAAGTGAGAGGCTTGGTTAAAACATAGTAATTGTAGTTGATAGCGTTTTAACCTGCTTCTCTAAAACAAACAAATGAAATGAAAGCAATAAAGATTTACCTTATCATCATATTGTTTATCCGTAGTGCTTATAGTTACGGACAAACAACAAACATAGGAGTGTTTACAGTTGTAGCAGGAACAGAAGTGAGTGTTCACGATCAGTTTACAAATGCAACTGCTGGCTCTTTTATGAACGACGGCGACTTGTATATTCATCAAAATTTTACAAATAATGGTGCTTTTTCCTTTTTTCAAAATCATACAAACGGCACAACATATTTTACAGGAAATACAATACAAGAAATTAACGGAACTCGAGAAAGTAGGTTTTATAATCTCACATTTAATAATCCTACTTCATTTGCAGCAATTCAACTAAAATCAAATATACATGTTTATAATACTGTAGATTTTAGTCAAGGAGTTGTTCAAAACGATATATACAATGGGGAGTTTATATTCGAAAATGATGGGAATCATATAAACACGTCTAATCAAAGTTATGTTAATGGAGCAGTGCAAAAAAATGGAAGCAGGGCATTCGAATACCCTATTGGGGCTAGGGAAAAATTCAGAAAAGCTTCTATTACTGCTCCTATTAGCTTTGATGATGAAATCGTAGCGACTTACTTTCTCGAAAATAGTGATACCAAATATACACATAAATTATCTGCTGGGATTATTGATCAAATTGATACCAATGAATATTGGCTTATTGAGCAGCAGAATGGTACTTCTCAAGTGGTGTTAACACTCTCTTGGGATGAAAGTACTACATCTTCTGCAATATTAGCTGCTCCAAAATCTGCATTGCACATTTTGCGTTGGGATGCTACTGAAGGGTTTTGGGTTGATGAAGGTGGCATTGTAGACGAAGTAAATAAAACAGTAACTACAGTTGCAGAGGTTTCGGGTTATGGAGTGTTTACATTAGGAACTATTAAAGAAGATTTAATCTTGCCTGGAGGGTTGGTTGTATACAATGCTGTAACTCCAGATGAAGATGGGAAAAACGATTTTTTCTTTATTGATGGAATAAAAGATTTTCCGAAAAATACGTTAGAAATTTTTAATCGTTGGGGAGTTAAAGTTTATGAAACTACTGGTTATAACGAATCAGATAATGTTTTTAAAGGTATATCTGAAGGAAGACTTACTGTAAGCAAACAAAAGAAGCTGCCAGCAGGAACCTATTATTATGTGTTGAATTATGAATACAATTCACAAAACATAAAGAAAGCGGGTTATTTATATCTCAACGGAAATTAACACAAACAAGAAATGTATGTTTAAGCAATTAAAAAAAATAGGAATTGGGTTTGTGTTATTAATGAGTGGTATTACTACTGCTCAACAAGATGCACAATACACGCAATATATGCACAATACAAATGTAATTAACCCAGCTTATGCTGGTAGTAGAAATGTATTGAGCATTAATGGAACTTATAGAACACAATGGCAAGGTTTAGCAGGTGCGCCTAAAACACAAACCTTGTCTATTCATAGTCCAATGACAGAAAAAGTAGGTTTAGGACTATCAATTGTTAGAGATGAAATCGGACCAGCATCAGAAACATATATCGCTGGAGATTTTTCTTATACATTGCCATTGAATAATGGAAATACGATGTTTTCTTTTGGAATGAAAGCAGGAATTCATACACTAAATGTTGACTTTACGAAACTGAACATCTATAACCCAACAGATGGTTTATTACAAGACAATGTAACTAATAAACGATCTCCAATTATTGGAGTGGGAGCTTATCTGTATGATGAAAAATGGTATGTTGGAATTTCGGCTCCAAATATTTTAAAAACAGAACACTTTAGACAATCGTCACTTTCTACAGCTGCAGAAAGTTTGCACTTATATGCAATTGGAGGATATGTTTTTGATATCAATCCAAACTTACAATTTAAGCCAGCAATGTTAGTGAAAATGGCAAAAGGATCTCCTTTAGCAGTAGATGCTTCTGCTAATTTTTTAATCAATCAGAAGTTTAGAGTTGGAGCTTCGTATAGATTAAATGCAGCGGTAAGTGCTTTAATGGGATTTCAAGTATCTAAATCGATGATGCTTGGTTATGCTTATGATTATGATACTACAGATATTGGAAATTACAATTCTGGTTCTCATGAATTGTTAATACGATTCGAATTTTTTACCAAAGTAAAAGGAAAAGTATCTCCTAGATTCTTCTAATTCAAAATTGATTTTATGAAAAATAACTATAAAAAACTGATTTTACTAATTGCATTTGTCAATTTTGGTGTACTAAGTGCTCAAGAGAAAAGAATTGCAAAAGCGAATGAAGAATATGAGAATGCAGCTTATATAGATGCTTCAGAAATTTACTTAAAGGTTATTGAGTCGGGTTTTAAATCGAATGAAATTTTATTAAAACTAGGGAATGCTTATTATTTTAACTCAGATTATGCAAATGCTGTAAAATGGTATGAGGAATTGTATCATAGCACAAAAAATAAAGAAGATAAAAGTTATTTATTACGTTATTCTCAATCGTTAAAAGCTGTAGGAAATGCTAAAAAAGCGGGAGAGATTTATAATGAATTTTTAAAGTTGTCTAAAATTTTAAATGATGATTTTAGAAATACTAGAGACTATTTAGATATTATTGAACTTAACTCTAATCGATATAATTTAAAAGAATTGAATGTAAATTCTAAGTTTATAGATTATGGTTCTTTTTTTAGAAATGATACACTGTATTTTTCATCAGCAAGAAATAATAGAAGTAGTATTGGAAGAATTGATGCATGGAACAATGACCGTTTTTTAGATGTATATACAACAGTTTTAGATAGAAATAAAGGGAAGTATTCAAAACCAAAGCGTTTAAAAGGAAAAGTAAATACAAAGTATCATGAATCTTCTATTGCGATTACCAAAGATGGTAAAACCATGTACTTTACAAGTTCAAATTCTAGTTTTTTAGAAAAGCCTTCTAAAAAGGCATTGACACATTTAAAGATTTATAGAGCTACAAAAGTCAATGGAAAATGGGAAAATATTGAAGATTTAACAATTAATGGAGATAACTACTCTACAGCACATCCTGTATTGTCTCCTGATGAAAAAACATTGTTTTATGTTTCTAATATGCCAGGATCTATTGGTAAAACAGATATTTATTCTGTAAGTATTTATAACGAAGGAGAGTTAGGAAAACCTAAAAATTTAGGGCCAAAGATTAATACCAAAGGAAGAGAGTCTTTTCCGTTTATCACAGCAGATTATGAACTGTATTTTTCATCTGACGGACATTTTGGATTGGGTGGTTATGATGTGTTTTATTTCGATTTAATAGCCAAACAACAACAATTAATTAATGTGGGTAAACCTGTAAATAGTGCCAATGATGATTTTGCTTTTGCAATTGATAATATCACTAAAAAAGGATATGTAAGTTCTAATAGAGCAGGTATTGACAATATCTATACCTTGGTAGAAACCATTCCGATTAAAGATGTTTTAGAGTTTAATTTAACAGGGTTTGTAACCGATAAGAAAACCAAAGAACTTTTAGCCAACGCAAAAATTACTGTTACTGATAGAAATGGAAAAATTCAGTCGATTACAGCCACCAATTCTGAAGGGAAGTTTACGGTAAAAATTAATCGCTTTAAATCGAATATAGTGAAGGCTGAAAAAGTTATTTACACACCAGCAAATAAATTTATTCCCGTAAAAGACAATAAAAAAGTAGCGCAGTTAGAATTAGAGAAAAATCAAATCGAAATTAAAGACGGAGTAGATTTAGCTAAAGACTTAAACATTACAATTTATTACGATTTTGATAAGTCTGTGATTAGAAAAGATGCTGCTGTAGAATTAGAAAAAATAGTGGCTGTTTTAAAGGAACACCCAACAATTAATATCCGACTAAATGCACATACAGATAGTAGAGGAAGGGCATCATATAATTTAAAATTATCAGAAAAA
This sequence comes from uncultured Polaribacter sp., assembly GCA_947497755.1. Taxonomy (GTDB): domain Bacteria; phylum Bacteroidota; class Bacteroidia; order Flavobacteriales; family Flavobacteriaceae; genus Polaribacter. The sequence goes on from CANMHT010000006.1 coordinate 51,896, forward strand.
AGAGCTCAAAGTGCTATTGATTATTTGGTTCAAAGAGGAATTGATAAAGCTAGATTGATAGGAAAAGGATATGGAGAAACAGAATTGTTGATTGATTGTGGCTATCCAGAAAAATGTACCAAAGAAGAATATCAATTAAACAGAAGAACAGAATTTATTATTCAAGTTAAGCAGTAATAAAGAAGCATTACAAAATGAAATGCGAAAAAAAGGTAGTATATCACAGACAGTAATAAATGAAATTTCTGAATTTCTGATTCAAGAATTTTTAGAATATTATCCGTTTAACTCGTACCAATTCTTATTAGAATCTTTGAACGAGTTAAACCTGTCTTCTACCAACTTTGAATATACTGTAAATATGTTAGAGATAACTTCAGATTCTGATGAGAAACTTATTCAAAACTCCCTTTGGATTGCAACCATTAAACAACGATTACTAATCAAATTACAAGAGTTGCAAATTGGAAGAGAAGAATTTAAAACAGTTTTATTAACGATAAAATCAAATTCAGATTTTAAAGAGAAGAGCATTATTTGCAGAGTGAAGTTTACAGATTTCTCTAACAAATCTTACAAAGGAGGCCCGATAACTAAAACGATAAAAAGATCGAAAACCAAATTGATAAATTCAGTATGGCTATCGAAGATGAAACGATTTTTACATTCTTAAAAAGTAATACATGAAATTTAATACAAGTCATATCACATTTTTATTGCTTTTGTTTTCTTTGATAAAGAGTACTCAAGCTCAAATTTTAACAAGTGATCGAAGTGTAGATTGGACAGTTGCAGGGTTAAAAAACAAAACTGTAGCTAATCAATTTACAATAATTGATATGGATGATTTTAATGTGGTTAATGACGGAGTAACCGCAAATGATTCTTTTTTAAATAATGCATTACAAACCATTCCTCAAAATGGAGCTATTTTGGTTTTTCCTAAAGGAGATTTTTTATTTAATACGACAATCAATTTACCAAGTAACGTAGTTTTAAAAGGAGCTGGAGCGACAGAAACGACTTTAATTATGGATTTGTCTGGAGCAAATCATGCAATTCAGATTAGAGGAACCATATCTGCTACGGTAAGTACAACGTTTTCAGAATCGGCACTAAAAGGAGCAAACTTTATAAATGTATCGGATACAAAAGATTTTAAAGTTGGAGATTGGGTGCAAATTTTTCAAGAAGATGACCACTTAATTACTTCTAGTTGGGCAGCAAATACTGTTGGTCAAATTTTAGAGATTTCTGAGATTGCAGCAAATAAAATTACTTTTTCTTCTTATTTGAGATTGGATTTTGATATTGCTAAATCACCAAGTATCAAAAAAATAAACCCTGTACAAAATGTTGGTATAGAATGTTTAAAAATTAAAAGAATAGATAATACAGCTCCATCACAAACAAGTACTATTTCTTTTGAATATGCAGTAAATTCTTGGGTAACAGGAATAGCTTCAGAGAAAACGACTTTTAGTCATATTGAGGCAAAACACAGTACTAACTTGTACATTTCAAAATCTTATTTTAATGATGCTTTTGAACACGGAGCAAATGGAAGAGCTTATGGTGTTGTATTGCATTTTACTACAAATGAAAGTTTGGTAGAGAACAATATTTTTAAACATTTAAGGCATTCAATGTTAGTACAAGCAGGAGCAAACGGAAATGTTTTTGCCTATAATTATTCTATTGATCCATTTTGGACATCAACACCAAATGATGCGGCTGGAGATATTGTCTTGCATGGAAACTACCCACATTCTAACTTATTTGAACACAATGTTGTTCAGAATATTGTAATAGACAATTCTCATGGAACTAATGGGAAGTTCAATACTTTTTTTAGGAATAGAGCAGAGAACTACGGAATCTTTTTTAGTGCTAGCAATTCTCCCAATCAGAATTTTATTGGAAACGAAATTACAAAAAGCTCCTTCCCTCAAAATTTGGTAAACTATACAATTTTAGGAAGCAATCACTTTGTACATGGAGATAATAATAAAGGAAATATTGTTCCAACAGGTACAACAAATTTAGAAGATAAAACTTATGCGTATTCAAGCAAACCAGCGTATGTTTCTATGACGGATTGGACTTCAATAGGTACACCTAATGTATTAAACTCAGGAACAATTCCTGCAAAAGAAAGGTATGTTTCTGGAAACTTATTTGATGGTAATTCTTGTAATAGTACTCCGTTAAATATAGAGGAATTAGAAGAGGTAAAGATTGATATATATCCTAATCCTGTAAAAAGAATATTAAAACTAAAGTCACAAAAAATTATAAAAGATATGAAAATTGTAAATCAATTTGGGCAATTAGTTCTTTCAGAAGAATTGAATGCTACTTCAAAAGATATTGACCTGTCAAAATTAAACTCTGGAATGTATTTTTTAAAGTTGTCATTTAAAAATGGACATAAAGCAGTAAAGAAAATAGTGAAGTTTTGATGTGAAATTTCACAGTTGTTCTCCCCTCGAAACACTTTGAAAAAAGTGTTTGGCCTTTGTTATTTTTAGCAAAGGCTTTTCTGATTAAAGTGTTTGGATAAATAATAAATGTTAAAAAAAATAGTTATAATTTAAATTCTAGGTGAAAAGCTAAAATTATATGTGTAACATTACATTAGAATTTCTATATTTGGAAGCTCCTTATTACAAAATATAAATACAATCGATTTGTTTAAAAAACATATAGTCTTTTTAATAGCGTTCTTAGGAACTTTTGTAGTAAAAGCTCAGGAGACTTTTCCAATTTATTCTGATTATTTATCAGACAATGTTTTCTTAATTCATCCTTCAGCTGCAGGAATAGGAAATTGTGGTAAAATTAGGCTTACAGGAAGAAAACAATGGCAAGGAGTTGCCAATGCACCTGAACTACAAACTTTAAGTTTTCATAATAAATTTGGATCTAATACAGCTTTAGGTTTTGTTGCCTTTAATGATAAAAACGGATATCATTCTCAGAAGGGAATACAGGCTACTTATGCGTATCATTTAGAAATGGGTAACGGAAGTGTTTTTGAACAACTATCTTTTGGTTTGTCGGCTACTGCAGTTCAAAATCAATCAGATCAACGAACCTTTTTTGGTGATAGAACTGTTAGACAATTGATTGAAAGCACAAGTTATTTTAACGCTGATTTTAGTGTAGCTTATCACAGAGGAGGATTGTCATCTTACTTTACAGTTAAAAACCTTCTATTGTCAGCTAAAAACAATTTAAATAATAGTTTAGAGCCTTTAGATTTAAGAAATTATATTTTTAGTGCTGGTTATTATTTTGATTACAGAGAAAAAATACAATTTGAACCTTCTTTTATGTTACAATTAAGAGAAGGTACAGGAGAAACCATCGCAGATTTTAATATCAAAGCATATAAGAAATTAAATACGGCTACTCTTTGGGCTGCTTTATCTTATAGAAGAAGTTTTGATAAAGGAGCTATAGAAAACTTACAATATGTAACTCCGATTATTGGAGTAAATTATAAAAATATGATGCTTTCTTATACTTATACGAAGCAATTAGGAGATATTGTTTTTGCAGATGCTTCTTATCATCAAATTACTTTAGGAATAAATGTCTTTTGTAGAAGAGCTAGAGCTGCTGCATGTCCTAATATTAATGCATCATTCTAAATTAAAAATCTAAATACTTTATAGAAACATCAATACGGTTTAAAAGAAGCTCTAATGCATTTTTCTCTGTGTTTGTATAAAACTGGTGAATTCCTGTTTTAAGACGATTAGAAAGTAAATTATGATCTTCTAAAACTCGTTTTGTTTGCTTAGCTACAGCAAATCCTGAATCAATAATGGCAATGTCATTACCAATGATTTCTTTTATTTGTGGAATCAAATAGGGATAGTGAGTACAACCTAATACCAAATTATCTATGTTTAACTGAGAAAACTTAGAGAGATGCTTTTTTAATAGAGTAGTCATTTCATCAGAAACTAATTTTCCACTTTCTATTAACTCAACAAGTCCTTCTCCGATTTGTTCTACAATAGTTACTTTGTTGTCTAAACTATTAGAGGTTGATGCAAATAACTGACTGTTTAATGTTCCTTTGGTAGCCAAAATACCAATTGTGTTTGTAATGGTGTTTAAAGATGCGGGTTTAATGGCAGGTTCAATACCAATAAAAGGCACTTTATAAGTAGCTCTTAAATGCTGTATGGCATTAGTAGTAGCGGTATTACAAGCCACGACAATAATCTTACAATTTTTACTTAATAGGTATTCGGTATTTTTAACAGACAAATCAATAATCTGTGTTGTTGTTTTTTGACCATAAGGTGCATGTTTACTATCGGCTAAGTATATAGAGTCTTCATTTGGTAAAAGTTGGTTTATTTCTTTCCAAATAGAAGTGCCTCCAACGCCAGAATCAAAAATACCTATGGGATTATTTTGTGTCAATTTCATCTATTTACAAAAATAAAAAACCTGCTTTAACAAAGCAGGTTTTTTAAGTTTTATCAATAAGAAAAATTAGAATCCTAATTTTTTCTTTACATCATTGTAAATGTCAATTCCTTTGTCAAATACGATCAATCCACCTCCAGGTGCAGAATTGAAAACATATACCAATCCTTTTGCAGCTGCAACATCTTTAATTGCTTGTTGTGCTTTTAAGATTAAAGGGTTTGATAATTCAGCTTCTTTCTTTTGTAGTTCTTGACTAGCAAATTGTTTTGCTTGCTGAATTCTAGTAGCTTCTTGTTGAACTTCTGCTTGTCTTTTAGCGTTAGTTTCTGGAGTTTGTGCTTTAGCTTCAGCGTCGTATTTTTTAAGTTTATCTTGTAGCTTTTTCTCTAATGCAGTGATTTCATCTCTATAAGTTTTACTCATTTTTTCAAGCTCAGTTTTCATTTTTTTAGTACCTGGCATTTCTTGAAAAAGTTTCGCAGTATCAATATGTCCTATCTTTTGAGCATTCGCAACTCCAACAGCACCTAACATAAATACAGCAACTAATAGTAACTTCTTAAATTGTTTCATTTCTCCTTGTTTTAATTTGATTTATTTTTCTTAATGTTAACTTTTCTTGTTTTTATTTTTACGTTCTAATAACAACTTTCTTTTAGCGTCTCTTTCTTTTTTCTTAGCCTCTCTTTTGGCTTGAATCGCTTTTTTCTGATCTTCTTTTTTCTTACGCTTAGCTTCTCTAATCGCAGCTAGCTTTTTTTGTGCTTCTGTTTTTTTTGTAGAAGCAAGCTTTTTTGATGTTTGTATTTTTCTGTCTTTAACAATGGTAGACAAAACTAGTTCGCTAATATCGTGTTTTTTATTTGAATATAGCATCACTAATTCACTAGATTTATCAAAAACAAAATCATATCGTTTTCTTTTAGCGATTGACTGTACAGAATTGTATACTAAATCTTGAATCGGCTTAATTAATTGTTTTCTTAATAAGAACATATCTCCGTTTGGACCAAAGTATAAAGATTCTAATCTTGCTAATTCTTCTTCTTTAATAACAATGTCTTCTTCTCTTTCTTCGATAAGATCTTTTGTTAAAATGGCTTTTTCATTAGCTAAATCGGTTTTTAGTACTTCGATATGCCTTTCAAGCTTTCTAAGCTTCTCTTTCCAAGTTTTAATTTTATCGTTTAAGTTATTTTGAGCAGTGATATATTCAGGAACATTTTCTAGAATATATTCCATGTCTATATAAGCAATGTTTTGACTTTTTTGGGCAAAGCTATTCTGAACAGTAAGTAAAAGAACGAATATAAAAATTAAATTTCTCATAGTTAACTAATGTTTTATTTTGAAATAATCATGCCAAAAAAGCTCATCTCAATATTTTTCACATTTTCTTTAGAATTGTCTACCAATAATAAAGTGTGTTTGCCATCCTGATTTTGGTGCGTTTGGAGCGTTGTTGAAAACAGGTAATGAATCAAATCCATGAGCAAAATCTATTCCCAATAAACCAAAGGCTGGCATAAATATACGAATTCCCAATCCAGCAGATCTTTTTAACTCAAACGGATTAAAACTGCTAAAATTGTCATAAGAGTTACCAGCTTCTAAAAATCCTAAAGTATAAATAGAGGCAGAAGGTTTATCTGTAATAGAATAACGTAACTCTAACTGGAATTTGTTGTAAATTGTTCCTCCTTGAATTGAAGAAAGACGATTGTTCTCATAACCTCTTAATCCAATGGTTTCTCTACCATCTAATTGGTATGCTGCAAGACCATCACCTCCAACAAAAAATCTTTCGAAAGGAGTTGCACCAACTTTGTTATTATAATGTCCTAAAAATCCTCCCTCTACATTAGTCATTAAAACTAATTTATTAGTAAATGCTGTATACCATTTTCCTTTAAAACTTAGCTTATAATATTCCATCCACTTATACTTATCTGCTAAGTAATCGTTTTTTTCTTGAACAGTTAAATCTGCAGGTTCTGTATAATCTTTATTGTTTACTAATGAGTACGGGAACGTAAATTTTGCTCCTATACTAAATTGCGAACCATAAGTAGGAAAAATAAGAGATGGACCAGCAGAGTTTCTACTTAATTCTATATTATATGATAAGTTGTTTAAATTACCATTACTTAAAACATCTCTTCCTACTCTAAAGCCATAATTATTTAAGTTAAAGCTTTGGTAGCTTAATGATTGAGATAATTGAAAATAATCATCTGGCCATTGTAAACGTTTTGCTAACCCTATAGATGCTCCAACAATTTTTAAACTTTGACCTCTATCAACAGCACCAGTTGTAGGGTTGAATTGATATTGATTAGAGTTGTAAATAGAGAATGAGAAAGATTGAGGCTTTTTACCACCTAACCATGGCTCTGTAAAAGAAAAACTATAGGTACTATAGGTTCTACTTGCTTGTAATCGCAATGATAATTTTTGTCCATCTCCTGTAGGTAATGGTTTGTAAGCTTCTTTTTTAAATAAGTTTCTAATAGCAAAGTTATTAAATGAAAGTCCTAATGTACCAATAAAGGCACCACCACCATAACCACCTTGTAATTCGATCTGACTACCACCTTTTTCAATTACAGTAAAGTCAATATCTGCCGTTTTATTTTGATAATCTGGTTTTACGTTTGGAGAGACATTAGTATCAAAGAACCCAAGTTGACCAATTTCTCTAATAGAACGAATAATTGCGGTTCTATTAAATAAATCTCCTGGTTTTACTCTTAATTCTCTATAGATTACATGGTCATTTGTTTTGTCATTACCAATTACAGTTACCTTTTTAATTTTTGCTTTTTCATCTTCATGAATTCTAATTTCTACAGTAATTGAATCATTTTCTACTTTTGTTTCAACAGCATTAACTCCAGCAAATAAGTATCCGTTGTTATGATATAAAGTATGAATATCTCTAGAATCTGGAGTGTTATTTCCTTTTACTCTCTCTTTTAAGACAGCTCCGTTGTATATATCTCCCTTTTCAATTTTAAGAATACTCCTTAGGTAATCTTCAGTGAAGTTTTTATTACCGACAAATATAATATCGTTAAAGTAGTATTGTCTTCCTTCTTCAACTTCAATTTCAAGACTAATGGTATTATCATCGTTATAAACAAGTTTATCGCTAATAATACGAGCGTCTCTATAACCTTTTCTACTATATTGCTCTAAAATACTTTCTAAATCTTCTTTGTACTTATCTTCAATATATTTTGAGCTTTTCCAAAATCTACCAAAAAACTTTTGTTTGGTATTGCTCATTGCTTTTCTAAGTTTTCTGCTAGAAAAAGCTTTGTTACCTTTAAAGATAATGTCTTTAATTTTTATTTTAGATCCTTTGTCTACATGAATAGCCATGTTAACTACATTAATATCAGAAGTGTCTTTTTTGGTGCTAATAGAAACTTTTGTCTTTAAAAAACCTCTATCTGTATATTTCTTTTTGATATAGTTGTTAGAGGTAACAATTAAGTTATCTGTTACCATGGCACCTTTTTTAAGCTCAGTTTCTTTTCTTAATTCTTTTACTTTAGATTTTTTAATTCCAGAAAAACTAACTTCATTAAGTTTTGGTAACTCCTTTACATCAAATTGTAAATAAGCTGTGTCTCCATCAAGTTTTGCCAAATACACATCAACATTGCTAAATAGCTTTGTTTCATATAGTTTTTTAATAGCACTAGTTAATTTATCTCCTGGTAATTTAATCTTTAAACCTGTTCTTAAGCCTGTATAAATCTTAACGGTTTCTTCACTAAATTTTTTAAGTCCAGTTATACTTATCCCACCTAAAGTATACTCAGCACCTTTTTGAAAAGCAATTTGAGTAGGATTGTTTTTTATTGGTTTTTTGGTAACAGGAATCGTATCGTTAGTAGTAAGTATTTCTGTCTTCTTTGTTGATGAGTTCTCTTGAGCAGTAATTTGCACAGTAAAAAAACCTAATAAAAATAGTACTATAAAAGTATATTTACTCATTTGTTGTTTCAATTTGTTCGCTTGTTTTACCGAAGCGTCGTTCTCTATTTTGATATTCGATGATTGCATCAAAAAAATCATTCTTTCTAAAATCTGGCCAAAGAATATTAGTAAAATATAATTCGGCATATGCCATTTGCCAAAGCAAAAAATTACTGATACGTTGTTCTCCACTTGTACGTATCATTAAATCGACATCGGGCAAATTAAATGTATATAAATGATTATTAATAACTTTTTCGTCGATTTCTTCGATTTGAAGCTGGTTATTAACAACTTTTTTAGATATGTTTTGGATTGTATTAACAATTTCTTCTCTAGAGCCATAGCTTAACGCCAAAGACAAGGTAATTCTACCGTTTGTTTTTGTCGCTTCAATAACTTCTGCTAATGCTTTTTGTGCTTTTGAAGGAAGATTATCTATATTTCCTATAGCATTAACTCTTACTTCATTTTTTTGAAAAGTGTCTAGTTCTTTTTTTAGTGAAGTAATTAGAAGGTTCATTAAAGCATTAACTTCTAATTTTGGTCGATTCCAGTTTTCGGTAGAAAAAGCATATAAAGTTATGGCTTTAACACCTATTTCTGCAGCACCTTCTATAGTGTCTCTAACAGAGGTTAAAGCGTTTTTGTGACCAAAAACTCTTTCCATTCCTTTTCCTTTAGCCCATCGTCCGTTACCATCCATAATGACAGCAACATGCTGAGGAATCTTTTTTGAGTTTATTTGTTCTTTTTTGTTCATTAAATTATCTAACTTCTGCATAACAAGAGGGTCTACCAAAAGCATATACTAGCGATATTCCAGTAAACATATACCAATCATTAGAGTTGCCTCCAAAGTTTAAAGATGAAATTTTATTGGTTGTATAATCCAAATCATCTTTAAAGGTATAATTGATTCTTGTTTCTAAAGCAAAACCAATATTTTCTGCTAATTTTCCTTTAAATCCTAAACCAATAGGAATAGAATAACCAATTTTTGAGTTAAAATTGTATTGTCCTGTTGCTATTTCTGAAGCAACACCATCGTAACTATATGCTGCTACTTCTAGCAAAATATACGGTGTGTAAGCTTGATCAACAGAAGTCATATCGTACTCAAAAAAGTTGTACTCAATTCCTACAGCCAATTCTTTAAGAGAATTTTTAAAATTAAAGTTTCTGTTTTTTCGAATCTCATTACTAGACTTAGCGTCATCGCCAGAGATAGAAATTAAACTTAGATTTCCTCTTAAAGCAATTCTTGGGTTTAAATTGTATTTATAAACTAGGCTGATTCCAAAATTGTTTGGAGAAATATAGTTGGTTTTACCAACATCTCCAACATAATTAGAACCCCCAATAAATACCCCAATTTCATTTATTTGTCCCCAAGAAATACTTGTAATACAAATAAATACTATTGCTAAAAGTTGTTTCTTCATCTTAAAAAATAGCGTGCAAATATAGTTAATTCAATTTGCTTTATAAAGTTAATAACCTGTCTTTTTTGAATAACTGCTATTTTAGGGAAATATTGTTGTGTTTTAAGATTGGCTATGGTTGTTTCTTGTATCTTCTCCCCATAAGAGTTTGCTTCTGAGGGTTTTTAAAAATGATTGATTGGTTAATGCAATAGTTTTTATTGTGAAAGGGGCTTTTTCTATAAAAATTTGAGTATTCTCATTAATGGTAGCAATTCTAGAGTCTAAAGACATTAAAAATTCATTTTCTCTACCACTAACTTCTAGCTTAATTTTTGTGTTTTCAGAAATTACTAATGGTCTTGCATTTAAGTTGTGTGGAGCAATAGGAGTAATTACAATACTGTTAGAATTTGGTAATACTACAGGGCCATTACAACTTAATGAATATCCAGTAGAACCTGTTGGAGTAGAAATAATTAACCCATCAGACCAGTAATTGGTTAAATATTCATCATCTAGATAGGTTTTTACTCCTATCATAGAAGTGGTATTTTTTCTGGCAACAGTTACCTCATTTAAAGCAAAATTAATATCAGAAATCGCATCAGATTTTGGAGATGTTTTAACGCTTAATAAAGTTCTTTCTTGAATTTTATATTCTTTTAATAAAAGTAATTCTACAACATGCTTAATTTCACTTTTTTGAATGGTAGCCAAAAAACCTAACCTACCAGTATTTATTCCTAAAACTGGAATGTCTAGATTTCTAATAAAGGTAATTGATCTTAAAATGGTTCCATCACCGCCAATCGTAAAAAAGAGATCAAAAGAATTGTTAAGTTCATTAAAATGAGAAAAAGTAGGGTACTTTTTAAGAAGTAAATCATTTGCTTGGTACAAGTCGTAAAATTCCTTTTCAAAAAAAACTACAATGTTTTTTTCTTGTAAAACGTCTAATAAAAGAAGTACTTCTTTTAAGGCATTAGTGCTATAAGCTTGTCCGTAAATGGCTACTTTTTTCATCAACTAGGTATTTAAGAATTTTTGTAAATACTCAGACCTGTTTTTTAACTCTTCAAGATAAAAGTCATCTTTATGTTCTGTAATAATTGTATAATTATAACGCCTAAATGTTTGTATTATCTCATTGATTTCTTGAGAAGAAATCTTTAATGTTAATTCTACTTTGTCTCCATTTGTATTAGAAATATAACAGCCAAGTAGTTTTCCGTTATTAGACTCTACAATTTGAGAAATTTCACTAAAAGTATATTCTTTGTTCTGTTTTTCTATGATTAAAATAAATCCACCAGAATTTAAAAATGGACTATGTGAAAAGACTTCTAAAATGTCGTTTAATTCATAATATCCAACATAGTTATTTTCTGAAATAACCGGTAAAATATTCGTGTCGTTATTGGCAAAAACTTTTAATAATTCTAAGACAGAGTTTTCATCTAGCGCATTAAAATGATCTAAAAAATCACGTTGTTCTAACAAAGAACTTTCTGTATTTTCTAAAGTAAGGATGTCACTTTGTGAAATACAACCAATAAAAAAGCCATTTTCTAAAATAGGAATATGGGTAATTGGATAGGTTTTAAAAAGCTCTAACGCCTCTTTAACAGTACTTTGTAATGTTAGAGGTTTGAAATCATTTAATATGTACTTTGAAATATTCATCTGTTACGAATATAAGATAAAAAAGGCTAATAATTTTTACCGAATTGCCTACTTTTGCTCTTTAGATTTTTAGATATGGCAAAGTTAAGTGTAAATGTAAATAAAATAGCAACATTACGTAACTCTCGTGGTGGTAATGTGCCAAATTTATTAAAAGTAGCAAGTGATATTGAATCTTTTGGGGCGGAAGGAATAACCATTCATCCAAGACCAGATGAAAGACATATTCGTTATCAAGATGCCTATGATTTAAAAGATGTAGTAACTACAGAATATAATATTGAAGGAAACCCGATTCCAAAGTTTATGGATATGGTTTTAAAAATTAAACCAACGCAGGTAACATTAGTGCCAGATAGTATTGATACTTTGACTTCTAATGCAGGTTGGGACACCATTACGCATCAATCGTATTTAAAAGAAGTAATTACTGAGTTTAAAAATGCGGGAATTAGAACGTCTATTTTTATAGATACAGATTTGAAATTGATTGAAGCTGCAGCTACAACTGGAGCAGATAGAATAGAATTGTATACAGAGGCGTATGCTACTCAATATGATTTAGGAAATAAAGATGCTGTAAAACCATATACAGAAGCAGCAATTTTAGCTCATGATTTAGGTTTGGGAATTAATGCTGGACACGATTTAAGTTTGGATAATATCCAATTTTTTAAACAAAGCATTCCTAATTTAGCAGAAGTATCTATTGGACATGCATTAATTTCTGAATCGCTATATTTAGGATTGGAAAATGTAGTGAATATGTATTTACATCGACTAAAGTAATATGCAAATTTTACATTCAAAAATTTTAGGAAACGGACAACCGTTACTTATTTTACATGGATATTTTGGTAATGGCGATAATTGGAAAACCATTGCAAACCATTTATCTAACTCTTATCAAGTACATTTAATAGATCAACGAAATCACGGAAGAAGCTTTCATTCTGATGAGTTTGATTATGAGTTAATGATGGAAGATTTAAGTAATTATATTACACATCATCAGTTAGAAAATGTACATCTTTTAGGGCATTCAATGGGAGGTAAAACAGTAATGCTTTTTGCTGTTGAATATCCAGAGTTGGTAGATAAATTAATAGTAGCAGATATTTCACCAAGAATGTACCCTCCGCATCATGATGATATTTTACGAGCTTTAAACTCTATAGATTTTTCTGTCCAGAATACTAGAAAATTAGTAGATGAGAAATTGTCAGCATTAATTCCAGAATTTGGTGTACGTCAGTTTTTAATGAAAAATATTTATTGGAGAGAAAAAGGAATTCTAGATTTTCGTTTTAACTTAGAATCATTAACAGAAAATAATGATGAAGTAGGTGTAGCCTTACCTTCATTTACAGTTTTTGAAGGAGAAACATTGTTTTTAAAAGGAGAAAATTCTGGATACATTTCTGCTAATGAAGAGCCAATTATTAAGGCGCATTTCCCGAATGCTAAAATTATTAGTATTAAAAATGCGGGACATTGGTTACATGCAGAAAATCCAAAAGATTTTTTAGAGGCAATAGTTGAGTTCTTATAAAAGTTGCTCTTTTATTTTCTTTTCAAAACTAGCTATTATTTCTTTTGAGGCAGGATCTTTACTTCATTTAAGTTCGCCAATAATTAACTGCATGGTCGCTACTGATAATTCTTCTTTAGGTTTTGTAAGTAAGCTTTCTTTGGATGTTAAAGAGAAAAATAATTCATCAGACCAGTCATTGCGCTTTCCATCAATAACCAAATGTATTCTATCTGTTTTTCCAGTATTGCTTACCGAATGTGTGTAGTTTACATTGGTATACCAACATTCTCCAGGAAGCATAACAATTCTTTTGTTATCTAGAATAAAATGTACATTCTCATTAGTGGTTATGGGAATATGTATTCTGAAATTTCCATCTTCATACCCTAATTTGTGATCTTTATGCGGTTTTATTTCTGAGTTTGGAGTTAGTTTTAAGATTCTGGCAGAAAGAATTTGACATTGAAATGAATTTATAATCTCTTTAAAATAGTTGCAATCTTTTAAGATTGGAGTTGCCATTACTTCTTGATTTGTGTTTTCTATAGCAAAAATATTAGAGGCGTCACCATTAGGAGCATATAAAGGAATTGCATCCCAAGTTCCTCGATACCCCAAATTGTTAAAATGAGGGATCCAATTGATAGTTATTAATGATAAGTCGCTTAACAACTTTTTTTCATCAAATAAGAAAGGGAGGCGTAAAGATGTTGTAATTTCCAATTTTTAGAGTTTAGAATCTCAAAGCTAACCAAATAATATGTGATTAGTTACAATTATGGCAGATAAGTGTTAGAATTGTAATATATGTAACTAATTATTCTGCCGTTTTTTCATGTTTTTATTATTGGTGCAATTTTAGTGGTAAGTATTTCAATTATAAAAAGTTATCTATGAATTTTATTTTAAAAATATTATTAACTGCTTTTGTGGTTATAGTACTAGCAGGACTTTTACCAGGAGTGGCTATTGCAAATGTGTCTACTGCAATATGGGTGGCATTTGCCATTGCTCTTTTAAATATGTTTGTAAGACCCTTATTAATATTCTTTACTCTACCAGCAACTATTGTAACACTTGGGTTGTTTTTATTTGTAATAAATGCAGTAATTATATTAATGGCAGCTAAATTGGTAGGTGGATTTATTGTTGCCAACTTCTTTTCTGCATTGTTATTTAGTGTGTTATTGTCATTATTTAGGTCGGCCTTATTTAAATTATTAAAAGAAGAAAAAGAAAAATAGACGAATATGTGAGTACAAAATTAGAGGTGTTTGTAAGTGTGATTGTACACATTTAAATCCTTAACGATTGTACTGTGATTAAAATAACTGAAATAGAAGTATTTAAACCTTTTGTAGAGTTAGTAAAAATCACTAATTTTGCAGCCAATTTTTAAGAATCATTGAAACCATGAATATTACAAAAGAAAATGTAGATGCATTAAATGCAGTTGTAAAAGTTGATATCGTTGCTGAAGATTATCAAACTAAGGTAACAGAAGTTTTACAAGATTACCGTAAGAAAGCAAATATACCAGGATTTAGAAAAGGACACGTGCCAATGGGAATGGTAAAAAAGCAATATGGTAAATCTGTAATGATTGATGAGGTAAATAAATTATTACAAGAGTCTTTAAATAAGTTTTTAACAGAAGAAAAATTAGATATCTTAGGAAATCCATTACCGAGAGTACAAGATGATTTTTCTTGGGATACAGAGTCATTTACTTTTGAATTTGAATTAGGATTAGCTCCTGAATTTACTGTAGATTTATCTGCTAAGAAAAAAATTACACAATACAATATTGTTGCAGATGATGAATTGATTGATAAAGAAGTAGAAAATTTACAAGTTCGTTATGGTAAGATGAACTCTGTTGATGCTGCTGCTGAAACTTCTAATGTTACTGGAACTTTTGTAAACGAAGAAAAAGAAATCAACAAAAAATCTACCATTGCTTTAAAAGATATTAAAGGAAAAGTAAACTTAAAGAAGTTTGTAGGAGCTAAAGTTGGAGATGTTTTAGAATTAAAAACAAAAAACTTATTCAACGATGAGCATAAATTACAAAATGCTTTAGGTGTTTCTCATGATGATGTTCACGGTTTAGATATTAAAGTTTCTTTTACAATTGAAGAAATTACAGAAACTGAATTAGCAGATTTAGATCAAGAATTATTTGATAAGTTATTTACTGATGGAAGTGTAAAATCTGTAACTGAATTAAGAGCTAGAATTAAAGAAGATGCAGAAAAGCAATTCCAAGCACAAGCAGATCAACAATTGTTAAATGCAGTAACTGAGTATTTAGTAGAAAATACAAAGTTTGATTTACCAGCAGAATTCTTACAAAAATGGTTAGCTACAGCAGGAGAAAAACCAATGACTGCTGAAGAAGCTGCAGCAGAATATGCAAAATCTGAAAAAGGATTACGTTACCAATTAATCGAAGGAAAAGTGATGAAAGATAACGACATCAAAATCGATTATGCAGAATTGGTAGAGTACGCTAAAGGATTCATTAGGTCTCAAATGGCTCAATTTGGTAATACAAATCCAGAAGAAAAAGAATTGGATGATATCGCAGGAAGAATTCTTTCAAACCAAGATGAAGCTAAGCGTTTACAAGAGCAATTAATTTCTCATAAATTATTAACTTTCTATAAAGAAAACATTACGTTTAAAACAAAAGAAGTTTCTTACGAAGGTTTTATCAAAGAAGTATATAAATAATACAAGATCTCATATACGCAAAAAGACCTGAATTTTAGTATTCAGGTTTTTTTAGCTTTAAACTGTAACAAAATATTAACTTTATAGTTCTTATATTTACAATTCAAACAATAAAAAATACTCACCAATGAATTACGGAAAAGAGTTCGAAAAATACGCAACTAAGCATCACGGAATAAGCAGTACATATTTAGGAAAAATAACAAGTAGTTTAACTCCTTATATTATGGAAGAGCGCCAAATGAACATTACTCAAATGGATGTATTCTCTCGTTTAATGATGGATAGAATCATCTTTTTAGGAACGGGAATTAATGATCAGGTTGCAAATGTTATTCAGGCACAATTATTATTCTTAGAAAGTGTTGATGCTTCTAAAGATATTTCAATTTATATTAATTCGCCAGGTGGTGGAGTATATGCTGGATTAGGAATTTATGATACCATGCAGTTTATTAAGCCAGATGTAGCTACAATTTGTACAGGAATGGCTGCTTCTATGGGAGCTGTATTAATGTGTGCTGGAGAAAAAGGAAAACGTTCTGCATTACCACACTCAAGAATTATGATTCACCAACCTTTAGGTGGTGCACAAGGACAAGCTTCTGATATCGAAATTACCACTAGAGAGATTTTAAAATTAAAAGATGAATTGTACCAAATCATTGCAAGTCATTCAGGGCAAACGATAGAAAAAGTACATGCAGATTCTGATAGAGATTATTGGATGAAAGCAACAGAAGCAAAAGAATATGGTATGATTGACGAAATTTTAACTAGAAAATAAGTCGACAATAAATAATTAAGTAAAAGAAGACCAATGTCGAAAGAAGAAAATTTAGAATGTTCATTCTGTGGACGTAAAAAAGCAGAAACAAATTTGCTTATTGCTGGTATTGATGCACATATTTGTGATAAATGTATTGAGCAAGCAACAGGAATTTTAGAAGAAGAAATTACTGAAAATAGAGCCAGCGGACTTTCTAAAGATTTAATGCTGAAAAAACCATTAGAAATTAAAGAGTTTTTAGATCAATATATTATTGGTCAATTAGAAACTAAAAAATCAATGTCTGTAGCAGTATATAATCATTATAAAAGATTATTACAGCCAAAATCTGAAGAAGATGAAATAGAGATTGAAAAAAGTAATATTGTATTAGTTGGAGAAACAGGAACAGGAAAAACATTGGTAGCACGTACTATAGCTAAAATGTTAAATGTACCTTTTTCTATTGTTGATGCTACAGTATTAACACAAGCAGGTTACGTTGGAGAAGATGTAGAAAGTATTTTAAGCAGATTATTACAAGCTGCAGATTATGATGTGGCAAAAGCAGAAAGGGGAATTGTATTTATTGATGAGATAGATAAGATTGCTCGTAAAGGAGATAATCCATCTATTACTAGAGATGTTTCTGGAGAAGGAGTACAGCAAGCATTGTTAAAACTGTTAGAAGGTTCTGTGGTAAATGTAGCGCCTAAAGGCGGAAGAAAACATCCAGATCAAAAGTTTATCGAAGTAAACACGAAAGATATTTTATTTATTGCTGGAGGTGCATTTTCTGGGATTGATAGAATTATAAGCAAACGTTTAAATATGCAAGCAGTTGGTTATTCAGCTTCTGTTGCAGAGGATAAAATCGATGAAGAAAACTTATTGCAATATATTATTCCATCTGATTTAAAATCTTTTGGACTTATTCCAGAAATTATTGGTCGTTTACCAGTTTTAAGTTATATGAATCCTCTAGATGCAGAAACATTGAGAGCAATTCTTACCGAGCCTAAAAATTCAATTATAAAACAATATATGAAGTTGTTTAAAATGGACGGTATTGATTTTTCAATAAAAGATAATGCCTTGGATTATATTGTAGCAAAAGCTGTAGAATATAAATTAGGAGCACGTGGATTAAGATCTTTATGTGAAGCCATTTTTACAGATGCAATGTTTGAATTGCCAAGTAGCGATGAAAAAGAATTTGTTGTTACAAAAGAATATGCAGAAAATAAGTTAACAAAAACTGCACTAAAGAAGTTAAGTGTAGCTTCTTAAGAAATAATTTAAAATTTAGTAAAGACCTCATAAAAGAGAATTTTATGAGGTCTTTTTTTCTATTTTTGTTTTTATGATATCTAAAGAAACCATAGATCGCGTTTTTGAAACTGCCAGAGTTGAAGAGGTAATTGGAGAGTTTGTAAACTTAAAAAAGGCAGGAAGTAACTTTAAAGGTTTGAGTCCTTTTACAGACGAGAAGTCACCTTCGTTTATGGTTTCGCCAGTGAAACAAATTTGGAAAGATTTTTCTACAGGAAAAGGAGGAAATGCCATTTCCTTTTTAATGGAGCACGAACACTATTCGTATCCAGAAGCCATTAAATATCTGGCAAAAAAATACAATATAGAGATTGAAGAAACGGAGCAAACTGCAGAGCAAAAACAGCAGTTAAATGAGCGTGAAAGCATGTTTGTAGTTTCTAAATTTGCAGCTGAATATTTTCATGATTTAATGTTGAATACTCAACAAGGAAAAGCCATTGGATTGTCCTATTTTAAAGAGCGTGGATTTAGAGATGATATTATTGAAAAATTCGATTTAGGATATGCAAAAGACGAGTGGGATAATTTTACAAAAGCAGCATTAAATAAAGGCTATGATTTAAAGTATTTAGCAGCAACAGGTTTAACTATAGTTAAAGAGAATAAACAATTTGATCGTTTTAAAGGACGTGTGCTTTTTCCTATTCATTCCATGTCTGGAAGGATTCTAGGCTTTGGTGGGCGTATTTTAACAAACGATAAAAAAGCAGCAAAATATTTAAACTCACCAGAAAGCGATATTTACCATAAGAGTAAAATTTTATACGGAATTTATCAGGCTAAAAAAGAAATTGCTAAACAAGACAATTGTTTCTTAGTAGAAGGATATACCGATGTGGTTTCTTTTCATCAATCTGGAATTGAAAATGTGGTAGCTTCTTCTGGAACTGCATTAACGCCAGATCAAATACGGTTAATTAGAAGGTTAACACAAAATATTACAGTTCTTTTTGATGGCGATGCAGCTGGTTTACGTGCTTCTATTCGTGGAATCGATTTGATTCTAGAGCAAGGAATGAACGTAAAAGTTGTGGCTTTTCCAGAAGGAGAAGATCCTGATAGTTTTGCAAAAGCTCATTCTGATACAGAATTAAGAGAGTATTTAGAAAGCAATGCACAAGACTTTATCAATTTTAAGGTCTCATTGCTAATGCAAGAATCAAAGAATGATCCAGTTAAAAAGGCAGGTTTAATTCGAGATATTGTTACCAGTATTTCTAAGATTCCAGACGGAATTCAGCGTGAAGTGTATGTGCAGGAATGTTCTCGAATTATGGAGATTTCTGAACGAGTATTGTTTAGTGAATTAGCTCAACTTTTAAGTAAGGAGGTTAAGTCGAAAAGTACAGCTCAAAAACCTCAAAACGTAGATCCAAATCAACCACCACCAGAATATTTTATGGAGCAAGAAGCTGCTATGAAAGCTGTGAAAGGTGGAGGAAATAAAGTTGAAAAGGTAGATCAATTAGATTTGCTAGAAAAAGAAATTATTAGGATTTTATTGTTGTATGGAAACGAAGAAGTAGAGTTTATTCAACATGTAGAGGTTGAAAATGAAAACGGAAGAATTTCTTTAGAAAAAGAAGAATATACCAGTTTTGTTTCTGAAGAATTGTATTTGAATTTACAAGAAGATGAAATTGAGTTTACCAATGGTTTGTTTAGAGAGATTTATTTTGAGTTGATTCACCAGTTAAATCAAGATGAAAAAATATCTATTAAAAAACTAACAAATCATAAAAGCGCAGAAGTGTCTGCGGCAGTTACAGATATTTTAATGGATTCTGATGAAGTAAAACACCCTTTGAGTGATTGGGAAAGAAAAGAGGTGTATGTAACCGAAACAAAGAAAATATTGCCCAAATTAGTTTCAGATTCAATTCTTAATTTAAGAAGAGTACTTATAGAGAAAAAGATTTTGGAAATAATGAATCAAGCAAAAGAAAATAATGTTTCAAATGCAGATTTAGAACTGATTACCAACTATATTGATTTAAAAAAGAGGCTTTTTGAAAAATTAAACAGAGTGGTTTAATCATAAAAGCTTTTCTAATTTACTTTTTTAAATCATCACTAATTTCACAAACTGGTATTGGATTC
Organism: uncultured Polaribacter sp.; assembly: GCA_947497755.1. GTDB lineage: Bacteria > Bacteroidota > Bacteroidia > Flavobacteriales > Flavobacteriaceae > Polaribacter. Next base: position 71,919 of record CANMHT010000006.1, read on the forward strand.
ATTTTATGCTGATTGATAGTGTTTAGTCTAGTGTAAATCTTAAACACTTCTAACTCTCTACCTGTAAAATCATTACTAACTTTACCCAAATCTTGCATTTTCATAGCCCATTCTAATTCGTCATAAGAAGCGCCAATCTGATCTTCATCTGTTCTGCTATCTCCAAATAAACCATCAGTCGGAGCCGCATTTTGTATAGAATCAATAACATTTAGATGGGCAGCTAATTCGTACACTTCAGATTTTAATAAGTCAGCAATCGGACTTAAATCTACGCCACCATCACCATATTTAGTGTAAAAACCTACACCAAAATCTTCTATTTTATTTCCTGTTCCAGCTACTAATAAACCATGCAATCCTGCAAGGTAATAAAGTGAAGTCATTCGTAATCTAGCTCTCGTATTTGCCAAAGCTAAATCTAATATATCAGAAGGTTTTTCTGGTTGATTACTCTTTTTAAATTCTTCAAAAGTATTCGTTAAATCAACACGAGTAGAAGTTACATTATCAAAGTTTTTTTGTAGGTTTTGAATGTGATTTTGTGCTCTGTTAACCTGACTTTCTGCTTGATGAATAGGCATTTCTACACAAAGTGTTTGCAATCCTGTTTTGGCACATAAAGTAGAAGTGACTGCAGAGTCAATTCCACCAGAAACTCCAACAACAAAACCTTTTACATTTGCTTTTTCTGCATATTCTTTTAACCAATTGATGATATGATTTGCTACACTTTCAGTATTCATTAATAAACTATTTTAGTACTTTTGTCGTTCTTAAAATTAAGTGTCTAATATACAAAGATAATGCAGAAGCACATTCCAATCATTTTACTTTTATTACTCTTAATTTCTTGTAATTCTGACAAAAGAAAAACAATAGATGTTAGTGGAGTAGAAGTAAACTTTTCAATCGATCGATTTGATGTTGAATATTATACTTCAACAGCAGAAAATTTACATTTATTAAAAGAGAAATATCCGCTGTTTTTTCCGAAAAATACTCCAGATTCTGTTTGGGTGAATAAGATAAACAACAAAGATGAAAAAGAGTTGTTTGCAGAGGTGCAAAAAAAGTATTTAGAAATTTCTTTTCTTGAAACAGAATTAGAGCAATTATTTAAGCATGTAAAATATTATAATGTAGCTTTCAAAGCTCCAAAAGTGGTTACTTTACAAAGTAATATTGATTTTCAGAATCGAGTAATTTACACCAAAGATTATTTATTAATTTCTTTGGATGTTTATTTAGGAATGAATCATAAATTTTATGCAGATTATCCGAAGTATATCAAACAAAACTTTAGCAAAGAACATATTATTGTAGATGTTGCAAATGCAATTATTGATAGTAGATTGAAAAAAGTACATAACAGATCTTTTGTAGATAAGATGGTGTATGAAGGGAAGAAATTGTATTTGTTAGATAGGTATTTGCCAACGAGTAATGATGCCAATAAAATAGGGTATTCTAAAGAAAAAATGAATTGGGCTATTACTAATGAAGAACAAGTCTGGAAATATTTTATAGAAAATAAAATGTTGTTTAGTACAGATACAAAATTGAACAAAAGATTTTTAGATATCGCGCCTTTTTCTAAATTTTATAGGTCAGAAGATAACCAGTCTCCTGGAAGAATTGGTGCGTGGATTGGGTGGCAAATTGTAAGATCTTATATGAAACATAATGATGTATCTTTGCAACAATTATTAGAAACATCAACAGAAGAAATTTATAAAAAATCAAAATACAAACCAAAGAGATAATGGCAGTAAAACATACATCAGAAATAACGTTTAAAGTAGGGTTAGACGAAAATAAAATACCAGAAGCAATTAGTTGGTCTGCAGAAGATGGAGGAATTGAAAATTCTGAATCAAAAGCATTGATGATTTCTGTGTGGGATCATGAAAAAAAAGATACTTTACGTATGGATTTATGGACAAAAGACATGCCTGTTGATGAAATGAAACAATTTTTTCATCAAACATTGGTTTCTATGGCTAATACCTTTGAACGCGCTACAGACGACCAAAAAATGAGTGCTACAATGAGAGATTTTTGTGATTACTTTGCTGAAAAATTAGAACTAAAGAAGTAATTTTTTAAAATTTATCAGTTTTTTTTCTTAACTTTATTTCATCATTAACTCGTAATTCCCCCACAAAATGAGAGTAATAAAATTATTTAGTATACTATTTTTAGTATCTCTACTCTGTGTTTCATGTCAACAAGAAACAGCAGAAAAAGTAGCTTTTTTTAATAAAGAAGAGATTTCTAACAACTTACCGGTTCAAATAAAAAACACTGAAGGCTCTATTGTTACTGTAAATTCAAATACAGTAATTAGTTTATTGTCTTCAGATTTTTTTCAAAAAAACGTTCAGTTTTTAAGAGAGGTTGAAGTTCCGAAAATGTGTTTTAAAATTAAAAACTATGACCCTAATCTGTCTACGGTTTCTAATGTGAAGGTCTTTTTAGATGAGATTCAGATTACGGATGATTTAGGGGTTAACTTTTTAACAAAAAGTAATAATAATGTAGTTTTTGAAATTGAAAACGAAAATTTATTAAATGCTATTGCGTCTAAATTATTAGATAAAAAACAAGTTGTTATTTCTTATTATAGTGATGCAGTTACTCAAAAACCATTAGATTTTGACTTTGAATTTTCAATTACTGCTCGTGGTACTTTTGTAGATTAAAAAATAGTATTTACTAAAGAAAATAAATTATACAAGTAATCTTTATTAGGTGATAAAAAAAGAAAGCGTTCTAATTAGAACGCTTTCTTTTTGTTTAGTTTTAAAGTATAAAGTAAAGTTTTTCTAGTTAAGAATAAGAATAGGTTTCTTATTCATCTTGACCTTCTACTTTTAGTTTTGTTTTACTTTCATAATATCCTACAGACTTGATTTCAACTCTTCTATTAAGCTGTCTTCCTTGAGCGGTATCATTACTATATTTAGGATTTAATTTTCCGTATCCTTTTGCGAAAATTCTATCAGCTTCTACACCTCTTTCTATAAGGTAGTTTCTTGCTTCATTGGCTCTTCTTTCTGATAGTTTTAAGTTGTATTCAACAGTACCTACATCATCTGTATATCCAGAAACACTAAAGGTTACATCTTTGTTCTTAAGCATAATTTCTGCAACATCGTCTAACATTGTGTAATAGAATCCGCTTCTAATTGAGTTACTGTCAGTGTTAAAGTAAATGTTTTTAGAATAGCTCATTACTGTAACCAATTCAGTTACTCTTAAAGAGTTTGCATCTGGACAACCTTCATACCTTTCTAATCCTTTAACTTCTGGACATTTATCTTCTCTATCTGGAATTCCATCTCTATCTTTATCTCCAATGAAAGGACAACCATCATTATCAACTCTTCCTTTTTCAAAAGGACATTTATCTAGATAATCAGGAACACCATCTTGATCACTATCAACAGGAGTACCATTACCATACACTTGAACTCCAATAGGTGTATTTGGATCTTCGTCTAGCTCATCAACAACACCATCTTTATCTGTATCAACAATTTTAAATTTGTTGTCTTCTTTTTCTTTTTTGTCGTCTCCCCAAATAGTAAAGACTTTTTGTTTTCCAAGTTTAACAACTACACCAATATGTGTAACAAAGAAGGTTTCCCAATCTTGTTTATTTGATATAGTAGCATCTAAATGGTCTTCATAGTTAAAATACCAAGAAGGTCTAAACTCAATATCTACTCTTTTGTTAATTCTGTATTTTAAACCTAATTGAGCAGATAAATAGATAGAACTTGCTTCATTTACACTATTTCTTGCAGGATTTTTACCGAAGTCAATTAAAAGTTCGTTAGAACCATTCGGAAGCTTTTCGTACAAAGCAGAATCATATTGATGATATCCTACTCCGAAATAACCAGTAACATGCCATTTTTCTGCATTAGCAAGGTAAAGATTAGAGAAGCTAAGAATCATATTTAGCTCAGCTCCATATGCTGTTCCTTTAAAAAATAAATTATTGGTAATCTTTGTTTTGTTTAAATATAAAATGTCATAAACATCTGAGAAGTATTGTGCTCCACCAGAAATTTTAGAGTAATTTACTTTAAATTCCAATCCAAGAAGTGGATTAAACATTTTATCTACATAAGCATAAGCTCCAAAGTTCCAGAAATTACCTAAGTTTCCTGTTCCAATAGAACGTAAGTCACCATGCATAACAAAATTGCTAAAACCAGCAGATACAGCCCAGCTATTACTGTTTTCTAGTTCAATTTTATTGTTTCTAATTTGCTGTTCAACGGTAGTTTGACTTTGTAAACTATCAATAAACAATAGTACGAAAAGACAAATAAGAATTCTCTTCATTTGAGGGTGTTAAAAATTAAAACTTACAATTTAAATTGCCGGGGAACCATTTTTACGCAAAAATAGAAAAAATATTTAATGGTTGTTAATTTTATCAATGATTAATTGATAATCAGTAGGATTGTTTACAAAATCCATCTCTGAAACATCGATGATTAATGTATTTAAATGCTGTTGCGTTTTTATAAAATTACTATAACCGTTATGTATTTTATTCAAATAATCGGGTGAGATATCTTGTTCATATTCTCTTCCTCTTTTTTGAATATTTCGTATTAATCTATCGGTGTTCTGATATAAATACACATACAAATCTGGTTTTGTAATTTCTTTATACATTAAATCAAACATCTTACGATACAGTAAATATTCATCTTTTTGCAGGGTAACCTGAGCAAAAATTAATGATTTAAAGATATAGTAATCAGATACGATTAGATTTTTAAATAAGTCGAACTGAGCAAGGTCATCGCTCAATTGCTGATATCTATCGGCTAAAAAACTCATTTCTAAAGGAAAAGCATAGCGCTCTTCATCTTTGTAAAATTTAGGTAGAAAAGGATTGTCAGCAAAGCGTTCCAATACAATTTTTGCATTGAACTCATCAGACATCATTTTAGACAATGTTGTTTTTCCAGCACCGATGTTTCCTTCTATAGCAATATAATTATACTTTTCAGTTAGTGGTATTGGTCTAACTAAAGAATACTCAGTTTTTTCAATTTTTGAATCATCATTACATGCTTCTAAGCATTTGCATATATGCTTTTTTGTGACAGGATGTATCGTTGTAGATGCAATATCAGAAAGAGGTTGTAAGACAAACTTGCGGTCTAACATTCTTGGATGAGGAACGATCAATTCTTTAGAGAATATAATTTCATCATCAAAAAGTAATACATCAATATCAATTGTTCTATTAGAGTAGTTGTCAGATTTGTCTCTTATTCTTCCTAAACTAATTTCTATTGCAAGAATTCTTTCAATTAATGTTTCTGGTGGTAAATAACTAGAAACTTTTACGCAGGTATTCAAAAAATCGTTGCCATCAAAACCTAATGCTGGAGTTTTGTATATAGGAGCAACTTTTAAAATAGCTCCAATTTTTTGAGCGATTAGGTCAATTGATTTTTGGAGGTTTTCAAGTTTGTCACCTTGATTACTTCCTAATGATAAATATATAACTCTTTGAATCTTCATAAACGGGATACAAAGAAAATAAAACTTGAAAGAATATTTAAGAGAAGTTTACTTCATTTATTAACATTTGAATTTTTTGCAAAAAAAAGCACCTAATTTTAGGTGCTTTTTTTAGTATAGAAATGAATTAATCATTTTTTTGTTCTCTAGGTTTTCTATTATCTCTTCGATTGTCTCGATTACGATTATCTCTACTTTTATTGTCTTTTCTGTTATTGTCTCTCGGTGGCCTTGCAACATAACCTTCTGGTTTAGGTAAAATGGCTTTACGAGATACTTTTTCTTTACGAGTTCTAGAGTCAATTCCGAAATACTTTACATCAAAAATGTCTCCTAGCTTCACTACGTCAGAAACATTTTCTGTACGTTCCCAAGCTAATTCGCTAACATGTAATAATACTTCGTTACCCGGAGCTTCTGTATATTCTACAACAGCACCAAAGTCTAACATCTTAATCACTTTAACTTCGTAAATACTTCCTACTTCTGGTTTAAATAACATGGCGTCAATACGAGCAATTACTGCATCAATACCTTCTGCATTTGTTCCTAGAATTTCTACAATTCCTTCTTCAGTAACAGGATCTTCATTAATTACAATAGTTGTTTCAGTTTCTTTTTGTAATTCTTGGATGTGTTTTCCTCCTGGTCCAATAAATGCACCAATCATATCATTAGGAATTACTCTTGTAACCATTTTTGGAGCATGAGCTTTTACATCTGCATTTGGAGTAGCAATAGTATCTGTTAGTTTAGATAAAATATGTAAGCGACCATCTCTAGCTTGTTTTAATGCATTCACTAAAATCTCGTAACTTAATCCTTTGATTTTAATATCCATTTGACAAGCAGTGATTCCTTCTGCTGTACCTGTAACTTTAAAGTCCATATCTCCTAAGTGATCTTCATCACCTAAGATGTCAGATAATACAGCATAACGATCTCCATCAGAAATTAATCCCATTGCAATCCCAGAAACAGGTTTCTTTAACTGAACTCCAGCATCCATTAAAGCCATTGTACCAGAGCAAACTGTTGCCATAGAAGAAGATCCATTAGATTCTAATACTTCAGATACAACTCTAACTGTATATGGACAATCTGCAGGAATCATTCCTTTTAATGCTCTTTGTGCTAAGTTTCCGTGTCCAATTTCTCTACGAGATGTACCTCTTAAAGGTCTAGCTTCTCCTGTAGAAAAAGGAGGGAAGTTATAGTGTAAATAGAATGTTTCTTCACCTTCATAAGATGGCATATCAATTTGATTAGCTTCTCTAGAAGTTCCTAAAGTTACTGTAGCTAAAGCTTGTGTTTCTCCACGGGTAAAGATAGAAGAACCGTGAGTTGATGGTAAATAATCTACCTCACACCAAATAGGTCTAATATCTGTTGTTTTACGTCCATCTAAACGTAATCCTTCAGATAAAGTTAAATCTCTAATCGCAGCTTTTTGTGCTTTGTTATAATATTTAGACACCAATCCACCAAAGTCTTCTAATTCTTCTTCAGTGAAAGTAGCTATAATTTCTTCTTTAATTTCTGAAAAAGCCATTCCTCTTTCTTTTTTAGAAGAACCTGCTTTTGCAATAGCATATACTTTATCGTAAGCTAAATCATGAATTTTTTGAGCTAACTCTTCATCTTCTCTTTCTGGCTCATATTCACGTGTTTCTTTTTTACCAAATGCTTCTGCTAATGCTGTTTGTGCAGCACATTGTACTTTAATAGCTTCGTGTGCAAATTTAATTGCATCTGCCATTTCTTCTTCAGAACATTCGTCCATTTCTCCTTCTACCATCATTACAGAATCGGTAGAAGCACCAACCATCATGTCAATATCAGCTTCAGCTAATTGAGTTCTGTTAGGGTTGATGATAAATTCACCATTTACTCTTGCTACACGAACTTCAGAGATAGGTGTTTCAAAAGGAATATCAGATAATTGAATTGCAGCAGAAGCAGCTAATCCAGCTAAAGCATCTGGCATAACATTAGGGTCATGAGACATTAATTGAATCATTACCTGTGTTTCTGCATGATAGTCTTTTGGAAATAATGGTCGTAGTACACGATCTACTAAACGCATTGTTAAAATTTCTCCATCACTTGGTCTTGCTTCTCTTTTAAAGAAACCACCAGGATATCTTCCTGCAGCAGCAAATTTTTCTCTATAATCAACAGTTAAAGGTAAAAAGTCTACATCTGCTTGTTGGTAGTTAGAAACTACTGTACATAATAACATTGCATCTCCCATTCTTACAACAACCGAACCGTGTGCTTGTTTTGCAAGTTTACCGGTTTCTAATGAGATGGTTCTTCCATCTCCAAGGTCTATAACCTCGTTAAATACTTTTGGAATCATACTTTTAATTCTAAATTTTTACTAATTAATACGTTGTGTTGTTGTTCTGTTGTTGTTTTTCCAATGGAAATCAAAATTGTCGTTACCAATTTTGAGATTTTTATATAAAAACTCTAGTTGTTAGTTAGAGTGTATTATTCTTTAAAATAAAAAAGAGGCACGTTTATAGAGCCTCTTTTTTTGTTAGGTTTTATTTTCTAATTCCTAATTCTTTAATAATAGCACGATATCTTGTGATATCAGTTTTCTTTAAGTAATCTAATAAGCTTCTACGCTTACCTACCAATTTAACTAATGAACGCTCTGTATTGTAATCTTTACGATTGTTTTTTAAGTGCTCTGTTAAGTGATTAATTCTAAAAGTGAACAATGCAATTTGTCCTTCTGAATTTCCAGTGTCATTTGCTGACTTACCGTGCTTTGCAAAGATTTGCTCTTTGATTTCTTTTGTTAAATACATGCCAATATTGTTTTAAATGATTTTTATGTACATCAATGATTTTTTCATTGAAGCTGCAAATATACAATTATTTTTATTTTTTTGACTTATTATAAGTTCAATTAATATTTTTGTTTTTTAGTCTAAAAAACTGAAATAAAGTGTGTTAAATAAAAAAAAGAGCCGAAAGGCTCTTTTTTTATTTTCTTATTGGTAGATTTTGAATTAAATCTATATATAAGTTCACTTGTTTCTTTAAATTCTTACGTTCATAAATTGCATCTAAGAATCCATGTTCTAGTAAAAATTCTGAACGTTGGAAACCTTCAGGTAAATCCTTACCAGTTGTGTCTTTTACAACTCTAGGTCCAGCAAACCCAATTAAAGCATTTGGTTCTGCAATATTAATATCTCCTAACATGGCATAAGAAGCAGTAGTTCCTCCTGTTGTAGGATCTGTACATAATGAGATGTATGGAATTTTTATTTCTGCTAATTGTGCTAATTTAGAAGATGTTTTAACCAACTGCATTAAAGATAATGAGGCTTCTTGCATACGAGCACCACCAGATTTAGAAATCATTAAAAATGGAATTCTATTTTCTATTGAATGATTAATTGCTCTCGCGATTTTTTCTCCTACTACAGATCCCATAGATCCTCCAATAAAAGAAAAGTCCATGGCAGCAATCACCAAATCTTTACCTAAAGATTTACCTACAGCCGTTCTTACAGCATCTTTTAATCCTGTTTTTTCTTGTGCAGCTTTTAATCTATCTGGATATTTTTTAGAATCTTCAAATTTTAAAGAATCAACAGCCGTTAATTTAGCATCTAATTCTGTAAACTCGTTGTTGTCAAAAAACAACTCGAAATATTCTTTACTTCCAATTCTTACATGGTATCCGTCTTCTGGACTAACGTATAAATTACTCTTTAATTCTTCTGTGTCTATAATTTTACCACTAGGAGTTTTATACCACAATCCTTTGGGCGTATCCTTCTTGTCTTCTGTAGCGGTATGTATTCCTTTATCTTTTCTTTTAAACCAAGCCATATGCTATTGTTTTAGATTTAGTGTTTGATAATTATCGACAAAAATAAACTATCTTATTGATTAAGCAAGTGTATTTACATTGTTTAAATCTTCAAACGATGTTTTTAAACGTTTTTTAAATGTCAATTCTCCTTCACGCAACCATTTTCTTGGGTCGTAGTATTTTTTATTTGGCAAATCTGCTCCTTCAGGGTTTCCAATTTGAGTTTTTAAATACTCATTTTTAGCATTGATATAATCTCTAATTCCTTCTGTATAGGCAAATTGAAGATCAGTGTCAATATTCATTTTAACAACTCCATAATCTATTGCTTCTCTAATTTCTTCTAAAGTAGAACCAGATCCTCCATGGAAAACAAAGTCAATAGTGTTATGAGGTACATTGTACTTTTCTGAAATATATTCTTGAGAGTTCTTTAAAATTTTTGGAGTTAATTTTACATTTCCTGGTTTGTAAACTCCATGTACATTTCCAAAAGCAGCAGCAATAGTAAATTTTGGACTTACTTTCATTAATTCTTCATAAGCATAAGCAACTTCTTCTGGTTGTGTATATAATTTAGAAACATCCACATCAGAATTGTCAACACCATCTTCTTCTCCTCCAGTAATTCCTAACTCGATTTCTAAAGTCATACCTATCTTACTCATTCTAGCTAAGTACTCTTTACAAATTTCGATGTTCTCTTCTATTGGTTCTTCAGATAAATCAATCATGTGAGAACTATATAAAGGTTTGCCAGTTTCAGCAAAATGCTTTTCGCTTGCATCTAATAAACCATCAATCCAAGGTAATAATTTTTTTGCTGCATGATCAGTATGTAAAATTACAGGAACTCCATAAGCTTCTGCTAATAAATGTACATGTTTAGCTCCAGCAACTGCTCCAGCAATCGCTGCTTGTTGATTTTCATTTGATAAACCTTTACCAGCGTTAAAGTGAGCACCACCATTAGAAAATTGTATGATTACAGGAGAGTTTAAATCTCTTGCAGTTTCTAAAACTGAATTTACAGTTGTTGATCCTGTTACATTTACTGCAGGTAAAGCAAATCCTTTTTCTTTGGCTAGTTTAAAAATTTCTTGAACTGCATCTCCTGTTGCTACTCCTGGTTGTATTGAATGATTCATGTTGTGTTGTTTGGATTTATCAAAAATTATAAGCACAAAACTAGGTAATTTTTAAATAATTAATAATGGTTTTGTACTATTTTATCTACTAAAATAACGAAAACGATATCGGTTTTAAAAAGTTTAAAAAGGATAATTTATACCAATATTATATACGGCATTATTAAAATTAAAGTTTCTAAACCATTTAGAACCATTTAAATAAGGTTCGTGAGTTTTGAAACCAATATCTAATCTTAAAATTAAGAAATTAAAGTCATATCTCGCACCAAAACCAGATCCAACAGCAATTTGTTTTAACGATGATAGGCTATTAAATTTTGCTCTTTCATCTACAAAACTAGAATTGGTAATATCCCATATGTTTCCAGCATCAATAAATAAAGCACCTTTTAAACTGCTAATTAAATCAAAACGATATTCTAAACTGGTTAAAAACTTAAAGTTTCCAACATTGTATTCCAATCCTTGAGGAGTAGAACCTAAGCCTAATTCATAGGTTCTCCAAGCTCTAATATCATTTGATCCCCCAGCAAAATAGCTTTTGGTGAAAGGAATGTCAGACTTCCCATAAGCAAGTATCACTCCTAAAAAAGATCTAAATCCTAAAACAGAATTTCTTGAGACATCCCAAAATCTTTTGTATTCTATATCAGTTTTAAAGTATTGCGCAATTGGTGTATCAGCAATAGTTTTCACACCATTTGCATTGGTTTGATTGCTTAATAAGGAAACAAAATTTCCCGAGTTTGCTACTCTTACTTTGAAAAAAGAAAAATTATTGTCCTTATAATTAGATTGACTATTATATGTATAAGAATAAGCAATCGTTGGAATGATGAAATTAGAAGTAATAATATTGTACCTGTTATTTACATTTAAATTATCTCTGTATTCTGTTGGGTTGTCTACTTGAAATTGTGAATCAGCCATAACCAATCGCATCATTTCGGGAGCATTGGCTGTAGTTAAAGAGAAATTATTAAACTTAGCAGCAATTGGTTTTAACTTGTTGAATTCAGAACTGTAAATATTAAAGTATTCTCTATTATTTAAATTTCGAATGTACTGAACATTAAATAGTTCTAAATTGATGGATTTCTTCTGATTAAATTTCCAATTGTAATTAATATTAGCATTGATAGTTTGTCTGTCCAATCCAATATTTTTCTGAATGGCTGTACCAACAGAAAACAATGTTTTTGGAGACATTTCTTTAGGGACTAATCTGTTGAGTCCAAATGGAGCAAAAAATCTAGGTATTTCTAAAGACAAGTCAACTCCTAATTCCCAAGCGTTGAAAAAACCATTAGAGTTTCCTGGTTGTGTTGAGGTATTAAAAAACGAACCAGTAAACGAAAATTTAAATAACTCGGCGCCTTTAAAAGAATTTCTATTAGTTGCAGAAATTTTACCAGCAACACCAAGTTTTCTAATATTAGAATGTGTTAGTTCTGTTTCTGCTCCTAGGGTATATTTTTCTTGAGGAGTTAATCGAATATTAGCAACTAATAAAGAATCTGAATTTTCAATTTGTTGATAGTTAATGCTAATTGCTTTAAAATTATTTAAAGATTTTAAATGATTACGAGTTAGGTTTCTTAAAGTATCTGAATAAATTTGATTGGCTTTTATAAAAAATGATTGTGCCAAATATTTTGGATTGTAACGTAGTTTTTTATGTGCATAAAATTGTAATCCATTGTAAGATATAGAATCTAAATAAGGCTCTCCTTCTTGATTATAAGAATAATCAGTATAAATATTTACTCTCGATATTTTCTGAATCTGAAATGGTTTTGATACACGTTTTCCATTTTTTTCTTCAATGTAATTTTCTTGGATTGTGGTAATTACATTGGTTTTTGTGCCAACAGTATCTATGTCATCAAAGGTTAGGTAGCTGTTAGTGAAATGGTAAATTCCAGAGTTTCGATACATTTTTACAATCCTTTCAGCTTCTTTAATAAAGTTGTCTTGATTGTATTGATCTCCTGTTTTTAAAAAAGTGTTAATCGTGTCTCTTTGATAAATCGCTTTTAATATTGAGGATGGAATATTGGTAGAAATTGTATCAAGAAATAAAGGGTTGTTTTTGGTGATATAATAAGTAATCGCACCTTTTTTCTTTTTTAAAGAATCTTTTTTTGCAGTTACGGTGTTTTTCCAATATCCAATAGTTTTAAAATACGTATTTAGATTTCGGACAGTTTTTTTTGTTTTTAAATCATCAATAATAACAGGAGATTCGCCATTCTTTAAAAACCAATTATTAAAGTTGATGTATGATTTGGCTACGCCAATACTTTGTTTTTCAGAAAAGAGATTTTTAAAAAACTTATATTTCTTTGGATTTGCTTTTCCCCATTCTTTAGGAGTTTTAGGTCCATTCGGATTTCCTAGGTTGTGAAAATATAGAGAAACAGGTAAGCCAATTACTTTAGAGTTTGGTTTTTGAATTACATAATCATTCAGTTCAATATTTCTATTTTTTAAGCTATCTACAATAATGGTTGTAGATTTTAACAATTGCTCATTTTCTGCAACTCTTTTAACAGAATTACAAGAGGCAATAATTAATAAGATTAAAAAATAAAACGAAACTTTTTTCATTAGCTTTGTATGCACGATTTCCCCGTTTCAAAAGTACTATTTTTAGATGGGTTTTCTAATTTAAAATTAATTAATGAGTTTATCAAAGAATCATATCAAACTTATAACAAGTTTACAACAAAAAAAGTATAGGCAAAAGCATAAATTATTTGTTGCAGAGGGTGTTAAGGTTGTAGAGGAATTCTTGAATTCTGATTTTGAGTGTGAAAGGGTTTTTGCGACAGAGAATTATGAGTTTTCTGGATTGGAAGATAAACGAGTACTTATTTCTGATTTAGAATTAAAAAAGATTAGTCAGTTAAAAACACCTAATAAAGTATTGGGACTCTTTAAAATCCCAGAAAATCAAGAGTTAGGAAATCAAGGACTTGTTGTTGCTTTAGATGCGATTAATGATCCAGGGAATTTAGGAACAATTATTCGACTTTGTGATTGGTTCGGGGTTGATATATTAGTGTGTTCTAAAGACACGGTAGATTGTTACAATCAAAAAGTAGTGCAAGCTTCTATGGGTTCATTAACTAGAGTAGCTATTGTGTATGGTGATTTGACTTCTTATTTAAAATCTACAAATTTACCAAGTTATATTGCTGATATGGATGGAACCAATGTGTATGAAACTTCTTTACCAAAAGAAGCTATTTTAATTATGGGAAATGAAGCAAACGGAGTTTCTAAGGAAGTTAGAGAAATTGTTGATGCTAAAATCTCTATTCCACGATTTGGAAAAATCCAAGAAACAGAAAGTTTAAATGTTGCTACAGCAACTGCAATTTTATTAAGCGAATTTAAGAGAGGTTTGTAACTGTATTTTATTCGAAAGCAAAATTTAAAAAGATACCTCGGGTTCCTAAGAAATTAATTGGAGATGTCCATTGACTATTAGTGTCAAGATCATATTTTAATTCATTGTTCATGGCAAATACTCCTCTAATTGAAGGAGAGAACTTAAAATAATTTAGATAAATGTCTATTCCAATTCCCACTTCGTACATATAATTGTAAGACTTCATTCTAAATTCACCACCAGCATTATCATTAGAATTCTTTTCATTACTAGAGAAGTTGTAATCCATAGAGATCCCTGCTAATACATAAGGTCTAACATTGTGCATTCTATCGGTACTAAACTTTAACACTAAAGGTAAATGTAAATATGTAGAACCAATTTCTCTAATACTATCTCTTTTGGTGTTAACATGTGTAAAGGCAAGTGTTTTAGAATTGCTAATAAGTCCAGGTTCAAAACGAAGATTTACATTTTTATGTAAGCGTAAATCAGCAATTAAACCAACATTAAAGCCGCTGGTGGCTTTTACACTAACATTTGCATTAGCATAGTTGCTGTTTTTGTAATCAATTTTGAAATCGTTTTGATTTAGACCTAAGTAAAAACCATAGTGTAATAGCTTTTTATCAAAGTTAGGTTTGTTAATTACTCTATCGGCTTGAGCAAAAATTGAGCTCGAAGCAAAGATGAAAACTCCTAAAAATACAAACGATAATTTCTTCATTTTTTTACTTAGTGGCAGTATAAATTGACGCTACTCCAAATGTTACAGGTTTGTCTGTTGCAGTAGTAAACCCGTTTTTTAGTAAAATATTGTTGAACTTTTCACCAAAAGGAAAAGAATTTGCAGATTCTGATAAATAAGAATAGGCAACTTTGTCTTTAGAGAATAGTTTTCCGATAATTGGTAATAACACAGAAGTGTGAAAACGGTATCCTTGTTTAAAGGGAAACTTTGTCGGATTTGAGGTTTCTAATACAACAAAGGTTCCGCCAGGTTTTAAAACACGTCTAATTTCTTTTAAGCCTTTGTCAAGATTTGCAAAGTTACGAATTCCAAAAGACACAGTAATTGCATCAAAAGTATTGTCTTTAAAAGGCATATTTTCAGAATCCCCAACAACCATTTCTATCGTGTCAGAAAGTTGAGCTTTGGCAATTTTTTGCCTTCCAACTTCTAGCATTCCTTCAGAAATATCTAGTCCAACAATTCTATCAGGATTTAAATTGGCCATCATGATAGCTAGGTCTCCAGTTCCAGTAGCAATATCTAAAATCTGTTTTGGGTTGTTTTTACCAACGATTGCGACAACTTTTTTACGCCATTTAACATCAATTCCGAATGAAATTACTCTGTTTAAACCATCGTAATTTTCTGAAATATTGTCAAACATTTGAGTAATCTGTTCTTTTTTGTCTTTGTCTGAATCTTTATAAGGTTTAATGTGTTCTGCTGACATAATTATTATCCATTAATGGCTACCACTTCACTAATTTGATTTGGTAACATGTCTTTTAACATGGTTTCAATTCCGTTTTTTAATGTAATTGTAGAAGACGGACAACCACTACAAGCACCTTGTAAAATAACGCTAACTACTTTTGTTTCTTTGTTGTAAGCTTTAAAAGCAATATTACCTCCGTCAGAAGCTACAGCTGGTTTTATATATTCGTCTAAGATACTTACAATTTTAGCAGAAGTTTCATCTAGGTTTTCTGGTGCAATAGAAGTTGCTTCTGTAGTTGTGGCTACTTTTTTAGAAATTGCTTTTACAATCGTTTTATCTTCTTGTAAATAAGTGCGGATAAAGTTTCTTAATTCAGGATAAATATCATTCCATTCTACCATGTCAAATTTTGTAATTGAAACATAGTTTTCAGAAATAAAAACTTCTTTAACAAATGGGAAATGAAATAATTCTTGAGCTAAAGGAGAACTAGCGCTAGCCTCGTCTATATTTTTACATTCAACATCTACAGTAGTTAATGATTTGTTTGTTCCAAATTTCATTACTGAAGGATTTGGAGTCACTTCTGCATAAACTTCTATAGCTTTCTTTTTTGAGACGCTACTATTAGCTTCTTTTACAACAACATTTCCGTCTTTTAAATAAGCTTCGATTTGCTCTCTAACTTCTTCTTGTACATCTTGCCATTCTACAATATCGTATTTTTGGATGGCAATAAAATTAGCGGTAACAAAAACTTTTTTTACAAAAGGTAGATAAAATAATTGTTGTGCTAATGGAGCATTTTTAGCTTCATCTATATTATTAAATTCGTAACTACCACCATTAATCAAAGTGGTGTTGCTTACAAATTTTACAATTGTATTATTGTTGGTATTCTGAATTGAAATTGAAATTTCGCTCATAATTTTGAATAAACTATTCAGTATTTTTTCTGAATAAAATGTTTAGCAAAATTAAGCTAAAATTATGAATGAATAGCAAAGACCCTAAAGGTTTATTTCCTTTAAGGTCTTTCTTGTATTTAGGAGTGGTATTTTATAAGTTAATTGTAAGTGTAGCAGTGATCACTTGATTATCAATATTTAATTCAGCTGCATTCACTTGGTTGTATTGTGGGTAAAAATTATACAACTGTGTATTTGATTTGTTTTGATAAGCAAAATCTAATTTAGTATTTCCAAAAGTATAACCAGCACCGAAAGAATATCCTTTTATATTATCTGAAGAAATAGCATTGGCATCAGGACTTTGTTGATAGTGATATCCTCCTCGTAAACTCAATGCTTTAAATCGCCATTCAGATCCAACATTTAAAGTATACGAGTTTCTTAAGTCGGTATTAAAAAACTGATTTTCTGTATTGAAATCTCCATTAGATAATTTCATTTTTTTATAACCATTAATTGTATAATCGGCACTAATTAATCCGCTTTTTCCAAAAATATAAGCTGCACTAAATGTTGTTTTTGCAGGTGTTTTTAATTTGTAATTAAATACTTGAACTGGGAAATTGTTTCCAGAAGTATTGTCGTAAATAGTGTTGTTTCCTGAAACTCGTATTTCAGTATCTCCTAAAAAACCATTGTTATCTACAATATTACTTTCTTCGTTTATTTCTGTAAACCAAATAGGAGTTTGATAAGAGAAACCTAAACGTAAACTTTTAGAGGCTTTATAAATTGCCCCTGCACTTAAAGAAAACCCTGTACCTGTAGTAATGTTTTGTTGGTAAAACTTAGCATTCAAAATATTCCCGTTACCATCATTATTCTGTTCTCTTAAGATAGAGCGTTGAGTAAACCTTAAGTCGTAAGTATTTACAGCGACACCTAGATGTAAGTCGTTTTGGTATACACCAGAAATTGCAAAGTTGTATTCAGCTAATTCTCCACTATAAGTATTATCAAAACTTTGAGACTCTGCATTTGTATATTGTGTTTTTGGAGTTCCAGTATCTAAAGGAAACTCTACAAAAGTTGCAAATCCACTATTTCCACTACTTATAAAATGATTGTCAAAATTATTCCTGATAGAATAGTTAAAGCTAAAAGCAAACTTAGACCATTCGCTGCTATCGTATGTTTTATAAACAAAAGCAGCTCCAGCTTGTGAAAAATCAAAGTATTCGTTTTGTGTAGTAACACTATTATTATAATATTTTGAAGTAATATCTGTAGTTCTAGAGTTTACAGAAGCTGTAAATAAACTGTGCTTAAAAACAGAAGCACCAGCAGGATTTATTTTAATGGCAGAAACATCTCCACCTAAAGCTCCGAATGCACCACTCATTGCTGTAAACCTAGCGGTACCGGCGTTGTTGTCTTTAGAGAATAATAAAGCTAAGTCTTGATATCCTAAACTTTGTGAAAAATTAGGCAAAGAGATTGCACAAAAGAGTACAAATAATGTAACTTTTTTCATAATGTTGTTATGTTTAAATAAATTTAATTTCTTCTTCTTGAACCGCTGCTTCTTGTACTAGAGCTATTTCTTGATGAACTAGAAGATCTCCTAACTGTTGAAGAGCTTCTTCTGCTTGAAGAAGAGTTTGATGACCTATATGATCTTGATCTGTTTGAACTTGAAGAGCTTCTTCTATAACTACTGTTAGAGTTTCTTGTTGAAGATGATCTTCTACGATTTGACGAATTCACTGAAGAATTACGACGTCTTGTGTTAGAAGATCCATAGTTTACAGAACTATTTCTTCTTCTCGTTGTATTGATATTGTAGTTTCTATTAGAACTTCTTCTATTAGAATAGGTATTGTTTCTTCTGCTATTATAGTTTGTAGCTCTTCTTGTTGTTGTTGTAGAATTACTTCTTCTATTAGAATAGGTATTATTTCTCCTGCTATTATAGTTTGTAGCTCTTCTTGTTGTTGTAGAATTACTTCTTCTGTAATTAGTGTTTCTTTGTGTATAGGTATAATTATTTCTTTGATATCTATTGTTGTAATATCTTACGTTTCTATAATATACAGGTCTGTAAAAAGGGTGGTGATAATAGAATCCAAAATGTCTGTAATTACGATAATATCCGTAGTAATAAGGTTGATAAACGTAGTTTCCATAGAAACCATATCTAAAGCCCCACCTGTATCTCCAATAACGATAATCATCATCATAAATATCCCAATAGTTCCAATAGGTCCAATGGTTGTTCCAATATCTATTTCTAAAGTTAATGTTTACAATGACCTTGTCATCAGAAGAATTTCCCCAAGGGTCATTGTCAAAAGAATAATCGTCATCTAAATTGTCATAAGAGTTATAATCATTAGGATCGGTAAAAACATCTGTGTCTTCAATAGCATTTAATTTGTCTAACTCTCTTTTAAAATAATTGTCATCAACTGTTGTTGCTTTTTTCTTCGATGTTACAATAACTACTTCTTCCTCTACAGTTTCTATAGGGTCTTCGTCATCGTATATTCCATCAGATGTATAAACACTTTGGTATGTACCACACGAAACTAAAACTGTTGCAGATATAAGTGATACAAAAAAGTAGCGAAAATTTCTTTTAGTAAAATGAGTTAGTTTCATGATGAATCAATTGATAGATTAATATTGTTTTGCAAAAAAATTAAACTTTGATTGGGGTACTAATCTTTTTGCATTAGTTTTGTGCTGGATTAATAATCCACATTAAAGATAACAAGTTTTGTGCCAAACTTTTAATATATGGGTAAAAAATTAACAAAGAGAGCAGTAGATTATTCTAAATGGTATAACGAATTAGTAGTAAGAGCTGACTTAGCAGAAAATTCTGCAGTAAGAGGTTGTATGGTAATTAAACCCTACGGTTTTGCTATTTGGGAAAAAATGCAGGCAGAATTAGATAGGATGTTTAAGGAAACAGGTCATGAGAATGCATACTTTCCTTTGTTTGTTCCTAAAAGTTTGTTTGAAGCTGAAGAGAAAAATGCTGAAGGTTTTGCAAAAGAATGTGCAGTAGTTACACACTATCGTTTAAAGAATGATGCTGAAAATAAAGGGAAACTGATTGTAGATCCTAATGCAAAACTAGAAGAAGAGCTAGTAGTTAGGCCTACATCGGAAGCAATTATTTGGAATACCTATAAAGGATGGATTCAATCTTATAGAGATTTACCTTTATTAATTAACCAATGGGCTAATGTTGTTCGTTGGGAGATGCGTACACGTTTGTTTTTAAGAACTGCCGAATTTTTATGGCAAGAAGGACATACAGCACATGCAACTAAAGAGGAAGCTGTGGCAGAAGCAAAGCAAATGCAAGAAGTATATGCAAACTTTGCAGAGAATTTTATGGCGATGCCAGTAGTTAAAGGAGCAAAATCTGAAAGTGAACGTTTTGCTGGAGCAGAAGACACCTATACTATTGAAGCATTGATGCAAGATGGAAAAGCATTGCAAGCTGGGACTTCTCACTTTTTAGGACAAAACTTTGCTGAAGCTTTTGATGTAAAGTATACCTCTAAAGAAGGAAAGCAAGAATATGTTTGGGCTACTTCTTGGGGAGTTTCTACACGTTTAATAGGTGGTTTAATTATGACACATTCTGATGATTTTGGATTGGTGTTACCACCTAAATTAGCACCAATTCAAGTGGTTATTGTTCCTATATATAAAGGAGATGAGCAATTGGATGCTATTTCTGAAAGAGTAGATGGTTTTGTAAAAGAATTTAGAAAGAAAGGAATTTCTGTTAAGTTTGATAAAAGAGATACATTTAGACCAGGAGCAAAATTTGCAGAATACGAATTAAAAGGAGTTCCTGTTAGAATCGCTATTGGAGCAAGAGATTTAGAAAATAATACTGTAGAGGTAGCTCGAAGAGATACTTTAGAGAAGAATTCTGTTTCTCAAGATGATGTTGTAAGTTATATAGAGAATTTATTAGAGGAAATTCAAGAGAACTTATTTAAGAAGGCTATTGATTACAGAAAAGAACATACAACAGAAGTAACTACTTTTGATGAGTTCAAAGATGTGATAGAGAATAAAGGTGGATTTGTATTAGCACATTGGGATGGTACAGAAGAAACAGAAGAAAAAATTAAAGAAATAACAAAGGCAACGATTAGATGTATACCTAATGATGCTGATTATGAGGAGGGTATTTGTGTTTATTCTGGAAACCCATCTGCCAGAAAAGTATTGTTTGCAAAAGCGTATTAAAATTTTTTTTAAAAAAAATAAAAAAAGTGTTGCAGTATTTCAAAAACGTTGTATATTTGCACCCGCAATCACGATATAATACATATCACAATTGTAATGGTCCGTTCGTCTAGGGGTTAGGACGCCAGGTTTTCATCCTGGTAACACGGGTTCGATTCCCGTACGGACTACAAGTTTTAAATAAACTAAAATTAAGATTATGGCAAATCATAAGTCAGCTTTAAAAAGAATTAGAAGTAACGAAGCGAAGAGATTAAGAAACAAGTATCAGCATAAGACTACAAGAAATGCTGTAAGAAACTTGCGTGCAATGGAGGATAAGAAGGAAGCTGAAGCGTTATTACCTAAAGTTGTTGCTATGTTAGATAAGTTAGCAAAGAACAACATTATTCACCAAAACAAAGCTGGTAACTTAAAATCTAAATTAGCTAAGCATGTAGCAGCTATGTAATTTTAGTTATTTACAAAATTTAAAAAGTGTTCTAATTTTTAGAACATTTTTTTTTGTTATTTATATTAATATATCAGTTTTTTTATAAAAGTATTGCTGGTTAATTTGGTCAGTAAAAACCCAATGATATGTTACTATGTGCTAAATTGAGTAGGTAAATGATGTTTTACCTACCAGTCATAACTTTTATTGGCATCGAGCTTAACAAAAATAAATAATAGTAGGGTAAATCCCCAAAGAGAAGAACCTCCATAGCTAAAAAAGGGTAGAGGAATTCCGATAGTTGGTAGTAATTGAATTACCATACCAATATTAATAATAACATGAAAGAATAAGATCGAGGCAAGTCCATAGCCATAAATTCTTCCAAATTTGTTGTTATGAGTTTCTGCAAGATATATGATACGATAAAGTAGTAACATAAATAGGATAACAACAAAAGATGTACCTATAAAGCCCCATTCTTCTCCTACAGCACTAAAAATATAATCGGTATCTTGTTCCGGCACAAACTTTCCTTGTGTTCTATCTCCTTCTAAAAAACCTTTTCCAGAAAATCCACCAGAACTAATGGCTTGAATAGATTGCTGTGTATTGTATCCAATCTTTTTGGTGTCTTTAGAAATTCCTAAAAGAATGTCAAAACGATCTCTATGATGCTGTTCAAAAATATTATTATAAGTATAACTTGTACTAAAAACAAAAATGCCTAGTATGGCATAAAGACTTAATACTTTTGGCCAGTTAAATTTTAAATAACCTTTATTCCTTTTTAAAAAGTAAAGGACAAAAATACTAACCAAAGTAAAAGCGAACAGGGTTACTTTTATAGGTCCAAATAATAAGGTGGTTAAAAAAAGAATGATTGCTATAGAACCAATAAGAATATAATTTAAAGTTAAGCCTTCTCTATTTAGAACAAAGAAAAAAGAGAGGTATACTAAAACAGATCCCATGTCGGGCTGTAAAGCAATAAGTCCAGCAGGTAAAAAGATAATGATAAAGGCTTTTATTTGGTTTTTAACCAATTTTAAATTGTATTGTTTATCACTTAGTAATTTAGCTACTGCAAGAGCTGTAAATGCTTTTGCAAACTCTGAAGGCTGTAGCCCCATAAAACCAAAGTTGTACCAAGATGTTGCTCCATTAATGTTTTTTCCAAAAAGGAATAAACCTAATAAAGAACCTATAGATATAAAGTAAAAAATACTAGCAAATCGTTCGTAAAACTTTGAGTTAAAAAAGAGCGTAAAGATGATTAGTGGTACACAAAGAGCAATCCAAACCAATTGTTTTCCATAGCGTGTAGTTAGGTTAAAGATAGGGATGTCTTCTTCTGTTACAGAAGTAGCATAAATGCTCATCCATCCAAAAGCAACTAATAAAACGTAAAGAATTACCAGTGTCCAATCTATTCCGTAAAAGATGTTGTTTTTTTCAGCTCTCAATCTTTAAATTCTTCTTTTGGAGTTATTATTTTTTGATCATAGATATCTTGTAAGCTAAGATTGATCATATTGTTTTCTATCCATTTTCTTCTTTTTCCAGTGATTTTTTTAGTTAAGTATTTCTCGATTAACAAACTGGTAATTGGTCCAGCAATAACAGATCCATAACCACCATTTTCTACAAATACCGCAATAGCAATTTTAGGATCTTTTTTAGGAGCAAATGCAATTAAAATAGAATGATCTCTTAATTGTTTAATAACGCCATCTACTTTTATAAAGTTTTCTGAAGTTCCTGTTTTACCCACAATTTCAATACCATCAACTCTACTAGAGGTTCCTGTACCGTCTTTAAATACTTCGTGCATTCCTTCAATAATTGGAGGGAAAAACTTAGGATCTATAGTTGTGTGTTTACGTTCTGTGTATTTTGTGATAGAAATAGGCTTTCCGTTTATTTTTTTAATGATATGAGGTGTATAATAGAATCCTTTATTAGCAATTGCTGCGGTAACATTTGCAAGTTGAATTGGTGTAGTAAGTACTTCTCCTTGTCCAATTGCATTAGAGATGTTAGTAGTTGGTCCCCATCTGTACTTATAGCGATTGTCATAATATTTTCCATCGGGGATTAATCCTTTTTGACCAGAAGGTAAATCATAACCTAAATAGTTTCCTAAGCCAAAACTCTTTACATGTTTGCTCCATTGATTCATTCCAATAGTTGCATTCTCTGCTTTGTCAATAATTTTTCGATAGGCATTAGAAAAATAACTATTACAAGATTTTGCAATGGCTTTGCTCAGGTTAATTCCGCCTCCGTATGTGTCACAGTGACATTTCTGAAAAGCATTAGGTCTATTTCCATAGCGATATCCTCCAAAACAAGAAACGGTTATATGTGGATTGATAACTCCTTCTTGTAAACCTATTAATGCATTGATAAGTTTAAATGGAGAACCAGGAGGATAGGTAGCTTGTAAGCCTCTGTCATACATTGGTTTGTTGTGTTTGTCGCCAAATAATCTTACTGAATTTGGCGCTCTTTGTCTACCTACCATTTCATTTGGATCATAAGTTGGAGAAGAAACCAAGGCTAATATTTCTCCACTACTTGGTTCAATAGCAACAATTCCTCCACGTTTCCCTTTCATTAAAGTTTCTCCGTATTGTTGTAGTTCTGTATCTATTGTTAAAGTAATGTCTTGGCCATTTTGTGCTAATGTGTCGTGCACTCCATTTTTAAAAGAGCCAATAATTTTATTAAGTCGATCTCTCTGTAAAAAACGTTTTCCTTTAATACCTCTTAAAACAGAATCGTAAGATTTTTCTATACCTAAAGTACCGATTAATTCTCCTTGTTGATATTTCTTGTTTTTTCTAAGTTCAGATTCTTTTACTTCACTAATATATCCAAGCACATTAGCTGCAGAGGCAATAGGATAATTTCTAATACTTCTTTTTTGTATGTAAAAACCTTTAAATTTATGGAGTTTCTCTTGTAAAAAAGCAAAATCTTCTTTGGCTAATTGTTTTAAAAATACCGAAGGTAGCCAAGGAGAATACCTATTGGCAGTTGCGTATTTTTTCTTAAAATATTCTTTGTTAATTTTTAATAATTTACAAAATTCAAGAGTATCTAAAGGTTCTACTTCATTAGGAATAACCATGACATCATAAGAAAGTTGATTGGCTACAAGTAGTACACCGTTTCTGTCATAAACATAACCTCTTTCTGGGAAATCATATACAGTTTTTACGGCAGCACTGTTGGTTAGATCATTATTACCCCCATTCAATATTTGTAATTGAAATAGTCGGCCGATGATGATTAATCCCGCAAGAGTGATTAAAAAATAGAGTAAAAAGCTACGCTTCATTTATTTCTTTTTTCTAATAATAAAAGTTCCTAAAAAAAACAAAACTGCAGTAAAAATACTTGAGTATAAGGTGTTTGTTAAAACGCTTAAAAAGTTTTGTGTGCTAAAGTTAGCTAAAGAAAATAAAATGAAGTGGTGAATAAGTATTAAAATTATCACATAATTGAAAACTTTTCCAAATGGCTCTTGGTGCAAATTGAAAAGTAAATAATCTTGTTCTGTCTTTTTAAATATTACTCGAACTAAAAATAATCTTATATATGCTATAAATAGTAGTGCAAAAGCATTAATCCCTCCAGAATCAGAAAAGAAATCAATCGAAATTCCTAATAAAAAAGTAAGGAAAAGAAAGAGGTAGCGTTCTTTTTGTAAAGGGTAAAAAATAACAAAAGCGATATATAAATAAGGGTTGATATAACCTAAAAACAGAATATTATTAAATACAAATACTTGTAAGAATAGTAGTGATAAAAACAAAAAGGCAATGTAAATAACTCTATTCATTTTCAGTGTTTTTTAGAGCGTTAATTTCTTCTTTGTCTAAGTTGATAACAACATAAATGTGTTTTAGATTACTCATGTCATTAAACAGGCGAATATCAATTGAGTTTCTGTTGTCAATACTTTGTATAGTGCCAATAAGTATTCCTTCAGGGAAAATAGTGGACTTTCCTCCAGTGATAATAGTGTCTCCAACTTGAATGGCCGCTTGTCTTGGAATGTCTTCTAGTTGTACAGTATTGTAATCTTTTCCATTCCAAATTAAGGTACCAAAATGATTGCTGTTTTTTAAACGTGCATTAATTTTACTATTGCTATTTAAAATGGATTGTACTCTAGAATAATTTGTGCTTGATTTTTCTGTAATACCAATAATTCCTTTGCTGTTAATTACTGCCATTTCTTTAGAAACACTTTGATTACTCCCTTTATCAATAAGTAAATAATTACTTGGTTTGTGGTAGCTATTTCTAATTATTTTAGCCTTAGTGTAAATATATTTTTGATGATACTTTACAGTATCAACTACTAAGTAATTACCTAAAGAATCTTTTGGAGAAGTGTATTTTTCTAATAAGTTCTTTAAGTGTTCGTTCTCAGAAGCCAATGCTTCATTTTGTGACTTTAAATCAAAATAATCAGACAATTTTGAAAAGCGTTCGTAAAAGCCACCAGTAACATTGTTGGCAGAACTTACAAACTTACTTTTGTGAAAATTGTTATTGTTTATTGTAAGAAAAAGCGCAATTGCTTGTAGCAACAAAAAGAACAGAAAATATTTATACTTCTGGAAAAAATATATGAGTTGTTGCATTTGCTACCAAAGTCTATTATTTCATTAATACACTTTTGTATTTTTCAATCTCTTTAAGAGCAATTCCAGTACCACGTACTACTGCTCTTAACGGATCTTCTGCAACATACACAGGTAAATCTGTTTTTCTAGAAAGCCTTTTATCTAAGCCACGAAGCATAGAACCACCTCCAGCTAAATAGATTCCTGTATTATAAATATCTGCAGCTAATTCTGGTGGAGTTTTAGATAAAGTCTCCATTACGGCATCCTCAATTCTTAAAATTGATTTGTCTAATGCTTTAGCTATTTCTCTGTAAGAAACTTGTACTTGTTTTGGTTTTCCGCTTAATAAATCTCTACCTTGAACTAACATATCCTCAGGCGGAGCATCTAAATCTTCCGTAGCAGCACCGATTGTAATTTTTATTTTTTCAGCAGTAGTCTCTCCAACATATAAATTGTGTTGAGTACGCATATAATACATAATATCACTGGTAAATAAATCTCCAGCAACTTTTACGGATTGATCACATACGATACCTGCTAAAGCGATCACTGCAATTTCTGTAGTTCCTCCACCTATATCAATAATCATGTTTCCTTTAGGTTCCATAATATCAATACCAACTCCAATTGCAGCAGCCATTGGTTCGTAGATTAAGAATATTTCTTTTGCATTCATATGTCTACCCGAGTCGATTACTGCTCGTTTTTCAACTTCAGTAATTCCAGACGGAATACAAATAACCATTCTTAATGCAGGTGGGAAAAGCTTCTTTTTAATAGATGGAATTTGTTTTACAAATTCTTTAATCATTTCTTCTGAAGCTTGGAAGTCAGCAATAACTCCGTCTTTTAACGGACGAATTGTCTTGATATTTTCATGGGTTTTTCCTTGCATCATATTAGCTTCCTTACCGGTAGCAATAATTTTTCCGCTTACTCTGTTTCGGGCGACTATTGATGGACTGTCTATTACTACTTTACCATTGTGAATGATAAGTGTGTTTGCAGTACCTAAATCGATAGCTATATCTTCCGTCATGAAATCGAAAAAACCCATAAAATTATCCTTTGTTTTTAAATTTTGCTGTATCCTTACAAAGCTACTAAATTTCTCTGTTCAAATACAGTTTATTTTATAGTTATTTTTTAGTGTTTAAAATGGCGTGTTCCAGTTAAAACCATTGAGATAGTATTCTCATTACAATAATCAATACTTAATTGATCTTTTATAGAACCACCAGGTTGAATTACACTCGTAATTCCAGCTTTTCCAGCAATTTCTACACAGTCTGGAAAAGGGAAAAAGGCATCACTCGCCATTACCGCTCCTTGTAAGTCAAAACCAAAATGAGTTGCTTTTTCTATTGCTTGTCTTAAAGCGTCAACTCTACTGGTTTGTCCAGTTCCACTTGCCAACAACTGATTGTTCTTTACAAGTACTATTGTATTAGACTTGGTATGCTTACAGATTTTAGAAGCAAATAGTAAATCATTTAACTCATTATTTGCTGGTTTAGTATTGGTAGCGTATGTTAAATCTTCAAGAGAATCTGTTTTCGCATCTTTATCTTGAACTAATAACCCATTTAATGCAGTTCTAACATTTTGAGTTGGTAATTCAGTGCTTTTTTGTACTAATAAAACTCTGTTCTTTTTGCCTTTTAATATGTCTAAAGCTTCATTCGTAAATGACGGGGCAATAACTACTTCACAAAACAATTTGTGAATTTCTTCTGCAGTTTCAGCATCAATTTCTGTATTGGCAATTAAAATTCCGCCAAAAGCAGAAGTAGGATCACCAGCTAAAGCATCTAAATAAGCTTGCTTTATTGTACCTCTTTGAGCAAATCCACAAGCATTGTTGTGTTTTAAAACTGCAAAAGTTGGTGCTTCTCCAATAAACTCATTCATTAGGTTAACTGCGGCATCAACATCTAGTAGATTGTTATAGCTTAACTCTTTTCCGTGTAATTTATCAAACATTGCGTCTAAATCACCAAAAAAGTACCCTTTTTGATGTGGGTTTTCTCCATATCTTAATGTTTTAGAAGTAGTTTCACTTGCTTTAAACACTACTTCGTCTTCATTAAAATAATTAAAGATGGCAGTATCATAATGAGAAGAAATGTTAAATGCTTTTGCTGCTAGTTTTTTTCTGTCTGAGATTGTAGTGGCACAATTATTCTCTGAAATTAAAGTTAAAAAATCTGCATATTGTTCCATTGAAGAAATAATAACAGTGTCTTTAAAGTTTTTAGCGGCAGCTCTAATTAAAGAAATTCCTCCAATATCAATTTTTTCAATAATATTTTGTTCGCTAGCACCAGAAGCAACTGTTTTTTCAAAAGGGTATAAATCTACTATGACTAAATCTATTTGCGGAATGTCAAATTCTTTTAGTTGAGAAGCATCATTTTCGTTGTCTTGTCTGTTTAAGATTCCTCCAAAAACTTTTGGGTGTAAGGTTTTAACTCTTCCTCCTAAAATAGATGGGTAAGAAGTTACATCTTCAACAGGAACAACATCAATCCCTAAGTCTTTAATGAATTTTTCTGTTCCTCCGGTAGAGTAAATGGTAACATTTTGTTCGTTTAGCTTTTTTACAAGCGGCTCTAATCCGTCTTTGTGAAATACAGAAATTAAGGCAGATTTAATAGTTTTTGTGTGGTTCATTTTTGTTGTGTTGTTAAACACACAAAACTAGTAAAACTTAAAGGTTATTACAATAGTAATTTATCTAAAAATATGTAGACTATTGAAGTTCTATTTTGGTCTTGAAATTGTTAACTAAGCTAGTGTAGTTTTTATATTTTTTTGAGTAAATCTCGTTTTTTCTAGAATTAGAAAACTTGTTAACAAAGATGCTGAGGATGCTGTTTTGTTTCTTCATCGTTTAGGGGGATTAATGATTACAAAAAATAGTTTGTTGCTATATGTTGGAAACAAACTTAAAGAAAAAAAAACTAAAAAACAATACCCAAAAATATTTTTTTGAGATAGTAGCTTTACAAAATTTGAGAAACTTTTTTACAAGTAAACTCTAGTAATTCCTCATCATTTTGAGTAAAAATATTGGCTGTATGTGAGTCAATATCAATTTGACCAATATTTTCACCATTTACAAAAATAGGAATTACAATTTCTGATTTTACTTTCCAACCACAAGAAATATAATTGTCTTGTTCACTAACATCTTGTACTACAAAATTTTCATTACTTACAGCAACTTGGCCACAAATTCCTTTGCCAAAAGGGATAATTGTATGCTCGGTTGGTTCTCCGGTAAATTGAGCTAATTTAAGTTCGTTTTTATCTCCATTTTTAAAGTAAAAACCAACCCAATCGTAATAAGAAATTTCTTTTTCTAAATAATCACAAATAGCTTGTAATTTGTTTTCAGTTGTTTGGTTGTTCTCTACAATTTGAGTGATATTTTCTTTTAGGTTTTCTAACTGCATGATTATTTTTAAATTGAATTATTAGAAATACTTATATTTGTTAAGCGTTTAAATAATGAAGTTACAAAATAACTAAATTTTGCTTTGAATAAGTATAAAAAAATTACTGTTTTTCTGATTAAGTTTTTCGGAACTTATTTCTTGTTGTTCGCAATTTATGCTGCATACTTACATAAGAGTCAGATAAAAGAAAATGGATTTCAATGTTCTTCGTTAACAACTAAGGTTGCAGATCAAACGGTGTCGTTATTAAATACTTTTGGTTATCATGTTACAAGTATTCAACATAGCGAAGAAATGTCTGTGAAATTATTGGTTAGCGGTCAATATGTAGCTAGAGTTATAGAAGGTTGTAACTCGATGAGTATTATTATTTTGTTTGTGTCATTTATTATTGCTTTTGCTGGGCCAACTAAAAATACGATTCTGTATGTAATTATTGGGAGTTTAATTATTTATGGAATAAATATTTTAAGAATTGCATTTTTAACAATGATGCTGTACAAATATCCACAAGAGCAACTGTTATTGCATAATTTGGTGTTTCCTGCAATTATATACGGAACCACTTTTTTATTATGGATTGTTTGGGTACAAAAGTTTTCACATTATAAGAAATGAGTAAGCCAATAAAATACATACTAGTTTTTTTACTCTTTTCATTACTTTTTCTGATAAGAGCTTTTGAAAGTGAGTTGTTTTATGATCCTTTAATTAAGTATTTCCAAAATGATTATTTGTATACCAAAATTCCGAAAATAGATATTTGGAAAATGGTAGTGGATACCTTATTTAGATATACCTTAAATTCTTTAATATCCTTAGCAATTATTCATCTTATTTTTAATAAAAAGCGATTTGTAAAGTTTGCTGGATTCTTTTTTATGTTGGCTTTTATGATATTGATTCCAATATTTGTGTACTTATTAAGAGAAGAGTTTGAAGCAGGTTATTTGTTTCCATTTTACATCAGACGATTCTTAATTCATCCATTATTTTTATTGCTCTTGTTGCCGGCATTTTATTATCAAAAATTAAATAAAAATAAATTTTAATATTTTCTTAAGAGAATAGATTGTAACTTTGCAATTACTTTATGAGAAAAATCGTACATAAAATAACCTCAATATTAATGGCAGTGATAGTACTGCTTTCTACCATGTCTTTTACGGTAGAAAAACATTATTGTGGTGATTTTTTAGTAGATGTTTCTTTTATTGGTGAAGCAGAAAAGTGCAATATGAATGCAAATAAAGCAGCACTAATGAAAAAGAAAAACTGCTGTAAAGATGAGGTGCATCATATAGAAGGGCAAGATGAACTGCAAAAAGATAGTTCTAATAAGTTAACTTTTGAGCAACAAAAAGCCATTATAGCTTTTGCTTTTTCGTACCAATCTTTATTTGTAGACTTTACCAAAGAGAAAAAATATTACCACGATTTTTCTCCACCAGATCTCGAAAGGGACTTTCAGACATTATACCAGACTTTTTTGATTTGATTTTTATAAGAATTACAACAGCCTAGCTCTTCTTACTTGAGGAGCAAGAAGTATAATTTTTATAAAATAAAACAATGAAAAAAATAATAATCAGTATGCTATTACTGATACCAATGATGTCGTTCTCACAACAAGAATTAAAGGGAATGATTATGGATAAAGAAAATCCAAAAGATAACCTAGGTGTTTATGGAGCAAATGTTTATTGGCTTGGTACAAAAGTTGGAACTGTAACCAATGAAAAAGGCTGGTTTACGATTCCGTATAAAAAAGAGTATAAAAAATTAGTAGTAAGTTTTGTAGGTTATAAAACAGATACGCTAACAATTACTAGTTTAAAAACAATTCACCATTTTCTAACTCCAGAAGGACAATTGGACGAGGTAGTTATCACTAGCGACAAAAAGTCAATTCAAAAATCGTTCTTAAAAACTCAAAATACATTTACGGTAAATAAAGATGAGCTATTAAAAGCTGCTTGTTGTAATTTATCTGAAAGTTTTGAAACAAATCCATCCATTGATGTAAGTTTTTCTGATGCCTTAACAGGAACAAAACAAATTCAAATGCTGGGTTTAACGAGTCCGTATTTGTTGTTTAATCAAGAGAATATTCCTTCAATTAGAGGAGCGTCTCAGGCTTTTGGATTAACGTTTACACCAGGAACTTGGGTAGAAAGTATTCAGATTACCAAAGGAGCTGGAAGTGTAATTAATGGCTTTGAGAGTATTTCAGGACAAATTAATGCAGAATTGGTAAAACCTTTTTCTGATAATAAGTTATTTGTAAACGCTTATTCTTCTTTAAATGGTAGACTTGAACTAAATACCCATGTAAATCAGAAATTGTCAGAGAAATGGCAAACTGGGTTATATGTTCATGGAAATTATAGAGGAGAAAAGTTTGATAACAATAATGATAATTTTTTAGATGCTCCAATTGCTAATCAGATCAATGTGATGAATAGATGGCAGTATACCAATGCAGAAAAAGGATGGATTAGTTTTATCAATTTTAGATATTTAAAGGATAAAAAACAAACAGGAGAAATTAATTTTAATCCTTCTGTAGATAAAGGTAGCGGAACAATCTGGGGAAGTGAGATTGAAACTAAAAGATTCGAAACTTCAGCCAAAGTAGGATACGTTTTTCCTGAAATGCCTTTTCAAAGTTTTGGTTTGCAATTAGCATATAGTAATCATCAGCAAGATTCTTATTTTGGGTTACAGGTGTATGATATTGAACACCAAAGTTTTTATGGAAACTTAATGTTTAATTCCATAATTGGTGATACAAGAAATAAGTTTAAAACAGGAATTAGTTTTGCTTATGACAAGTATGATGAGTTGGTAAATATTACCAATTATAATAGAAATGAAGATGTTGTTGGAGCCTTTTTTGAATATGCTTTTGACAATCTAGATAATTTTAGTTTTTCAGCTGGATTAAGAATAGATAGCCATAATTTATTAGGAACGTTTGTAACTCCAAGATTACACTTAAGATATGTGCCTTGGGAAAATGCTGTTCTAAGAGCATCAGTAGGAAAGGGGAGAAGAAGTGCTAATATTTTTGCAGAAAATCAGCGTTATTTTGCGAGTTCAAGACAAATAAATATTGACAATGTTGGTGGGGAAATCTACGGATTAAATCCTGAAATAGCTTGGAATTACGGAATGTCTTATTTGCAAAAGTTTAATTTATTTGAAAGAAAAGGTGATATTACTTTAGATTTTTATAGAACAGATTTTTCAAATCAAATTGTGGTTGATTTAGAAGACCCGAGAGCAATTTCTTTTTACAATTTAAATGGAAAAAGTATTGCAGATAGTTTTCAATTAGAGGTAAACTACGAATTGGCAGATCGATTAAATTTAAGAACTGCTTATAAATATTACGATGTATATACAGATTATAAATCAGGAAAATTTCAAAAGCCAATTCAAGCTAAACATAGGTTTTTTGCCAATATTTCTTATGATACAGAATTGACTTTAGATAACAAACAATGGAAATTTGATCTAACCTATAATTTAATTGGTAAACAACGATTGCCAAATACATCTTTTAACCCAGGAATATATCAATTGCCAGCATATTCTAACTCATATAGTTTACTAAATACTCAGATAACAAGAGTATTTTCGAAAAAGTTTGAGATGTATACTGGTGCAGAAAATTTAACAAATTACAAACAAAAAAATCCTATTTTAGCTAACGATAATCCTTTTGGAGCAAATTTTGATACAACAATTGTATATGCACCAATCTTTGGAAGATCAATATATATGGGATTACGATTTAAATTAGATTAAAAATGAAAAAAGGTTTATTAATTGTGTTTGCAGTATTAATGACAATGACTGTAAATGCTCAGAAAAAAAAGAAAAATGCAAAAGTATCTATTGAAGTAGATGGTGTTTGTATGATGTGTAAAAAGCGTATAGAAACTGCGGCTTTAAAAACAAAAGGTGTGAAATTTGCTAGTTGGAATGTGAAAACACATGAGCTTAGTATGATTATTGACGAGCGAAAAACAGATATTAAAACTATCCAGAAAAAAGTAGCTTCAGTAGGTCATGATACCAAAGCAATTAAAGCAACAGATGAAGCGTATAATTCAGTGCATCCTTGTTGTAAATACCGAGATATTAAGATTGTAGAAGATCATAAAAACGAAGGAAAGAAAAAGAGTTAATCTTTCATTTTAATGAATAAAATAACGACCCTCAAGAATTTCTTGAGGGTTGTTTTGTTAAGTGAAATTTTACCTGTTCGAAGAATGTAATATTGTTTTATTTGATGTTAATTATTTTTTCTTCATAAATAATTTTTCCATCATCAGTAATTCCTTCAATAAAAATTTTTAAATTTTTATTGTTTAAAGTTGGCGTAGTAAAAGTAGTGTTTCCATTTTTTAAAATGATTTTTGGTTTCCAATAAATTGCTCCATATTTTTTGAATATATTATTAGAAGTGCTATGGTATTTTGGTTGATAATATGTTTTTTCATTAGAAAAACCGAAAGGTATTTTAATGTTTTTAAAAGAGCTAGTTTTGAAGCCTTTTTTTATAGTCCTATCTTGGTATAGATGTATTTCTCCTCCTTGAAAGCGAGTGTAATGAATTTCTTCAAAATCGTCAAGAGTTTTTTCATATAAAGACCCCATTTGATTTATTGGATCAAGACGTGGGTCATCACTCTCATCTTGCCCAAGAGGATTGTTTCTGGTAAATGGGCCTCTGTGAATTAGCATTCCATCCAAGTAGACAGTGGATTTATGTCCTCGAGCTGAAATTATAAAGTCAGGAAAAACTCCTTTTATGTTAAATCCTTGTCCAATTAAGTAAGAAAATATTGATTGTGCTTTAAAGGGTGTTTTATCTGTTATTTTAATTCTTTTTGTAGGTCCTAAAAAAAAAGGCTTATGTTTTGTTCTTTCTTTTCCAACAACAACAACTTCATTTAGAAGTACTCTATTACTAATAAATTTTTTCAAATTTATGTGTTTAAATCCATCAAAATTAAGTGTGGTCTTTATTTTTATATCTTGAGTGTCTCGTCTAGGGTAGAGGTTAGTGAAAATTTTAGGTTTTTTAAGTCTTCTTTTTCCTTGCATTGTAAAGCTAATTGTACTAGAGTCTTTAATATGAAGGTTTTTAAAAGAGAATCTATTTTTTGTAATTGATGTATTAATAGCTAGGTTATTTTGAGGAGAGAATAAGGTTATTAATGTAGAATCTTTGATTTTTCCTGAATTTATAGTTCCATTGATAGTTATTCCCTTTTCAAATAAATATTTTGAAGTAGGTGCTGAATTAAAGATATTGTTCCAATTATATTTACTCCACCCTTGAGTTAATAAAAGTAGATCAAGGTCATCTAATTTACTTCTGTTTATTTTAGTAAAATAGTAACGATTGTTCTCTATTTGTCCTTTAATATATGGTTTAAGAAGAAATTTTGAAGCTATCGAATTTTCAGGGGAATAACTTTCTGTACTTTCTGGTAGTATTGATGCACTTAAATGTGTGTAACCTTTAGTTGAATTATTTAATTGTAGTGTAATGGAATCTTTAGAGCTTTTAATTACTTTGGTTTTTATGTTAGATAATAAACTTTTGTGATAATTAAAAAATACACGTTCAACTATGGGTTGGTTTTTATGATTGAATATTGTTACTATGTTTATTCCTTTTTTTAGTTTTTTATTCGGAAAAGAGTATTGATATCCTAAAGTATTTTTTTTGAATTTAATTTTACTTTTTAAAAACGATTTAGAATTGTGTATGTATAGGTAATAGATATTGTTTAAGTTGTTTTTTAAGGTTTTATTATTAGTTTTAATGGATATTTTTGTGAAAGAGGTGTTTGGGTTACTAACATTTAAAATTATCCCTAGTTTTTTTGCAATAGGAACTTTTTTAATAAGCTTTTTACCATCAAAAGTGTTGATTTTAACCTTGTATTTTACATTTGGTTTATAAGTGAAATTAAATTTACCTATACCAAATTGGTTTGTTTCAATTTTTTTTATGATTCTATTTTTATCATCTAATAAATGTCCAGAATTTATTTCAATACCTTTTCCTTTATTGTTTTTAACAATTAGCCCAACTACTGATTTTGTTGATTCAACCAAATGTCCACCTTCGGGTAATAATTGAACATCGTACTCAGAAGTTTTTGAGATTATTTTAGTTTTTTTTGGATTTATGATGTTTATTCTTTGGAGATAAAAATTCTTTTCATTAAAATTTTTCATCCAGTTAGTTGATGCCTTAATGTAGTATGTGCTTTTGTTGAAAGAGGAATCAATTTTGATGCTCCCAGCAGCGATTCCATTTTTTACATATACTAATTGAGATTGTTTATATGTTCCATTTTGGTCATAAATTGAGCAATACAAGTTTGTAGTTTCTTGATGTAATTTGTTAGTTTGTTGATTTAAAATATAAGCTTGAAACCAAACTTCTTCACCTTTGATAAAATTAGTTTTGTTAAGGTGTAGATATGGGATTTCTCGAGAAAGTTTAAAGTAATCAGTGTAAGATTCGTCAATTTTTTCTTTGTTTTGACTGAAGCTGAAAAAAGAAGATAGTAGTAGTGTTAAGAGGAGGTATTTTTTCTTCATAGAGTATGTGGTTGGTTTCTAGCTTCTTAAATTATCAAAAATTATTCCAAAAAAAAAAGCCTCAAGAACTTCTTAAGGCTTTTTTTAGTATTTATAGAAAGTATTTTGCTTACATCATTCCTGGCATTCCACCACCCATTGGCGGCATAGCAGCTGAAGGATTGTCTTCTTTAATGTCAATCAAAGCACACTCAGTAGTTAAAATCATTCCAGCTACAGAAGCAGCATTTTCTAAAGCAACACGAGTTACTTTTTTAGGATCGATAATTCCGGCTTTTAACATGTTTACATACTCATCAGATTTTGCATCGTAACCAAAGTCTTTTTTACCTTCTAATACTTTGTTGATTACAACAGAGCCTTCACCTCCTGCATTTTCAACAATGGTTCTTAATGGTGCTTCAATAGCTCTAGCAACAATTTGCACTCCGGTTACTTCGTCTAAGTTATCTGTAGTTAATTTTTCTAGTACTTTCTTTGCTCTTACTAAAGCAACTCCACCACCAGCAACAATTCCTTCTTCTACAGCAGCTCTAGTTGCATGTAAAGCATCATCTACTCTGTCTTTCTTTTCTTTCATTTCAACTTCAGAAGCAGCACCAACATATAAAACAGCAACACCACCAGCTAATTTAGCTAAGCGTTCTTGTAGTTTTTCTTTGTCGTAATCAGAAGTTGTAGTTTCTATTTGAGCTTTAATTTGATTTACTCTAGCTTTGATAGTTTCTGCATCTCCAGAACCATTTACAATTGTTGTATTGTCTTTATCAATAGTTACAGTTTCAGCGGTTCCTAATAAGTCTAAAGTTGCATTTTCTAAAGAGAATCCTCTTTCTTCAGAAATTACAGTTCCTCCAGTTAAGATAGCGATGTCTTCTAACATTGCTTTTCTTCTATCTCCAAATCCAGGAGCTTTAACCGCAGCAATTTTTAATCCACCTCTTAATTTATTTACTACTAAAGTAGCTAAGGCTTGTCCATCTACATCTTCAGCAATAATTAATAAAGGTCTGCTAGATTGAGCAACTGGCTCTAAGATTGGAAGAATTTCTTGTAAGTTAGAAATCTTTTTATCAAATAATAAAATATAAGGATTTTCTAAATCAGCAATCATTTTATCTGCATCAGTAACAAAGTAAGGAGATAAGTAACCTCTATCAAACTGCATTCCTTCTACTACATCTACATAAGTATCTGTTCCTTTAGCTTCTTCTACAGTAATTACACCTTCTTTACCAACTTTATTAAAAGCAGTTGCAATTAAATCTCCAATTACATCATCGTTATTAGCAGAAATAGAAGCTACTTGTTTAATTTTTTCTGATGAGTTACCAACTTCTTCAGATTGTTTGTTTAAATCATCAACGATAGAAGAAACTGCTTTGTCTATTCCGCGTTTTAAATCCATAGGATTTGCACCTGCAGCAACATTTTTTAATCCTTCTTTTACGATTGCTTGTGCTAAAACAGTAGCGGTAGTTGTACCATCACCAGCTAAATCATTAGTTTTAGAAGCAACTTCTTTTACCATTTGAGCTCCCATATTTTCAAGCTCATTTTCTAATTCGATTTCTTTAGCAACAGAAACTCCGTCTTTAGTTACATTTGGAGCTCCAAAAGCTTTAGAAATAATTACATTACGTCCTTTTGGGCCTAAGGTAACTTTTACTGCATTTGCCAATGCATCAACACCACGTTTTAAGCCGTCACGTGCTTCTACATCAAATTTTATATCTTTTGCCATTTGTTTATGAGTTTAAAGTTCTAAGTTGAAAGTAAACTAAGCTGTTTTTACTTAGAACTGTTGTTTAATAATTGTATTAATTCACTAATTAGATGATTGCTAAAACATCGCTCTCACGCATAATTAAATAATCTTTTCCTTCAAATTTTAAGTCGGTACCTGCATACTTTCCATATAAAACAGTGTCTCCAACTTTTACTGTTAATGGTTCGTCTTTAGTTCCAGTACCTACAGCAACAATAATCCCTTTTTGAGGTTTTTCTTTAGCGTTATCAGGAATAATGATACCTGAAGCTGTAGTTGTTTCTGCAGCAGCTGGTTCTACAAGAACTCTGTCTGCTAAAGGTTTAATGTTTAATCCCATTAGTATTCGTTTTTAATTTTTGTATAATTTTCGTTTAAGAATTTGTCAGAAATTATGCCAGTTCTTAAAAACTGACAATCTTGCTAACTATTAATTTTAATGCAAATTTAATGTATAAAAAAATGCCAACGTGTCATTTATACGTTGGCATTTCTAGTTATTTTGTTAATCCTTACACTTATTCGTTAGTTTTATCTTCTGTTGTTGTGATAGGAGTAGTAGTAGCTGGTGTAGTTGTATTTACACCATCTAATGTGTTTTCTAACTGTGGATTGTTATTGTTTCCTCTTGGAATGGCAAAATTTGCTAATAAAATTAAAGCAAACATAGAAATTGCTAAAGTCCAAGTAGAACGATCTAAAAAGTTATTTGTGTTTTGTACACCACCCATTGATTGTGCACCGCCACCACCGAATGAAGAAGATAATCCTCCTCCTTTTGGATTTTGTACCATAACAATTAATATTAAAGCAACTGCTACAATTAATATTAATACTAAAAATAAGTTATAACTCATGATCTATTTATTTTGTAAAATTCTAATTCTTTTAATTTGGTCTGCAAAGAAACCACTTTTTTCTGGATATTTCAAACTTAATATTTCGTAAGCTTTAATTGCATTGGTGTATTTTTTTTGTTCTAAATAAACTTTGGCTAAAGTTTCTGTCATTAAATGAGAATCTGGCTTCTCTTTGATAATGATTTCTTTAGCTTCTGTTTCTTTAGATACCTTGCTAATTTTTGGGTTTTGTCTTATGAAATTATCAATAATTGATTTTTTACTCAAGACTTTTTCTTCTTGTCTAACAATCTTTTTGTGAGAAGAGAGTTGTAGCCATTCGTTAAAAGAATGTGTTTCTGTTTTGGTAAAAGAAATAGGTTTTCCAATTGTTAAAGTCTCTTCAATCACCTCTGGATCTATGACATTAATTTTATCGACAATTTCTTGATGTACTTTAGAAGAAGTGCTGTTCGTATTAGTAAATACCTCAGAAGTAATAAAATCAAAAAGAATAGTTCTGTCTGTTGTATATGCAGCAACTTTCTTTAATTCTGAATTGTATTTAAAACTATCCTTGTCTTTTAAATGTTTTAAATGGATAGCTTTGGCAGCTTGGAAATATGGATATTCTTCTATAATATTTTGCAATAAATCAATACTGTCAGTATCAATTTGCTGAGGTTGTTTTAAAAGATTTGTAAACTTTTTCGAATCCATTCTTTTAAATTACCATTTGTTAATTGAAGCGTTAAAAATATCCTGAGTAATTCGTCCAATGATTTCATCAAAAGCGGCTTCTAAAGTTCCTCCTGTTAATTGTGCGGTAGCATCATAGTCATAATAATGACTAAAAGATCTGTCAAAATTATCTTTTTCAATAAACTTATTGTTGTACCTTACATTTACAGTAATCGTTAGTCTATTTTGTGCAGCTGTTTGTTGTGCAGTTGCACTCATAGGAACAATTCTGTAGCCAGTTATTTCTCCTTCAAAATGAATATCTCCACCAGAATTTGTTGGACTTAAATTGGTTTGTCTGGTAAATAAATCTTGTAGTCTTTGAGTAAATTCTTGACTTAATGATGGTTCAATTAACGGAGCATTGTTTCTGAAAAAGTCCACTTGAATGGTTTTTGCTCTTCCTACATCTCCGCCAGTAAAAGAATATACACCACAAGAAATTAGCAGTACGTTACTGATGACAACTAAAAAAATGTAAACTGTTTTTTTCATATAAGGATATCAAATATAGTCAAAAGAATAATTTATAAATCGTACTGCTTAATTTTTCTATAAAGAGTTCTTTCAGAAATCCCTAGTTCTTTAGCAGCTAATTTTCGTTTGTTGTTATTTTTTTCTAAAGATTTTTTTATCATTTCAATTTCTTTGTCTTGCAATGATAAAGATTCATCTTCTTCAATGGTTTCTACAAAATCGTAGGTATTTTGATTATCTATTGTTGTAGTGTTTGGTAACTGAACAACTTCTACATTACCAGTTTCTGAAGGGTGTTGTTCTTGATAAATCTTTTCGAATAATTTGTGATTCTCTTCATTTAAATTATCAATACTTCCACCTTTCATAATGTCTAAAGTGAGTTTCTTTAAGTCATTAATGTCATTTCGCATATCAAAAAGAATCTTGTACATAATATCTCTTTCGTTAGCAAAATCATTTTCGGCTTTAGATCCTCCAACAACAGCGGGCAAATTACCTCTGTTATTTGGTAAATATTGATTTAATTTCTCAGGAGTAATCATTCTATTTTCTTCAACAACAGAAATTTGTTCAGCAATATTTCTCAACTGACGGATATTTCCTTGGAAACGATAATTAGAAAGTAACCTAATAGCATCATTATCTAATCTAATTGTTGGCATACTGTATTTTTGAGCAAAATCTGCAGCAAACTTTCTAAATAATAAATGGATATCCTCTTTACGCTCTCTTAAAGGGGGTAAAGTAATTTCTATGGTGCTTAATCTGTAGAATAAATCTTCTCTAAATTTCCCTTTTTCAATAGCGCTTTGCATTTCTAAGTTGGTGGCAGCAACAATTCTAACATTAGTTTTTTGTACCTGAGAAGACCCAACTTTTATAAACTCACCATTTTCTAAAACACGTAACAAACGTACTTGTGTTGTTAATGGTAACTCTCCAACTTCGTCTAAAAAGATGGTTCCGCCATCGGCTACTTCAAAATAACCTTTTCGGGTAGTAGTTGCTCCTGTAAAAGCACCTTTTTCATGACCAAAAAGTTCACTGTCTATAGTTCCTTCTGGTATTGCTCCGCAGTTAACAGCTATGTATTTAGCATGTTTTCTGTGTGATAATTGATGAATGATTCGTGGAATATTTTCTTTACCAACACCGCTTTCTCCAGTAACCAATACAGAAATATCTGTAGGAGCTACTCTTACAGCTTTTTCTAAAGAACGATTTAAATGTAAGTCGTTACCAATAATGCCAAAACGTTGTTTTAAAGATTGTAAATTTTCCATGAGCAATTAATTATTATCTGAGTATCCTACAGCTGTACCAATTAAAGTAGCAGAAGTACAGTCTTCTACTTTTACATTTACAAAATCACCAATTTTATAATGTTCTTTTGGGAAAACAATTACAGTATTTTGCGTGTTTCTTGCTTTCCAATGATCAGAAGATTTTTTAGACTCTCCTTCAATAAGAACTTCTTCTATTTTTCCTAAATGTTGTTGTGTTCTATATAAACTGTGTTTTAATTGTAGGTCAATG
This sequence comes from uncultured Polaribacter sp., assembly GCA_947497755.1. Lineage (GTDB taxonomy): Bacteria > Bacteroidota > Bacteroidia > Flavobacteriales > Flavobacteriaceae > Polaribacter. The sequence continues at coordinate 113,047 of CANMHT010000006.1, forward strand.
ACTTCTTTTAGTCTTCTTTTCTTTACTTCATTAGGAACATCATCTTCCATTTTTTTAGCAGCCAAAGTTCCAGGTCTTTCAGAATACGCAAACATAAAACCAAAATCATATTTTACATGCTCCATTAATTCTAAAGTATCTTGATGATCTTGTTCTGTTTCTCCACAAAAACCAACAATCATATCTTGAGATAGTGCCATTTCTGGAACAATTCTGTAGATGTTATCTACCAATTCTTTATATTCTTCTCTGGTGTGTTGTCGGTTCATGGCTTTTAACATAGCGTTACTTCCACTTTGTACAGGTAAGTGAATGTATTTGCAAATATTTTTGTGTTTTGCCATAGTATGAATTACCTCTAAACTCATGTCTTGAGGGTTAGATGTAGAAAAACGAAAGCGCATTTTTGGAAAACGAGTAGCACACATATCTAATAACTGAGCAAAATCTACCGCTGTTGCTTGCGCCATTTCAGAAGCTTTTTTGAAATCTTTTTTCAATCCGCCTCCATACCATAAGTAACTATCTACATTTTGTCCTAATAGAGTAATTTCTTTGTAGTTCTGATCTGCCATAGATTGTATTTCTTCTAAAATACTTTGCGGATCACGACTTCTCTCTCTTCCTCTAGTAAATGGTACCACACAAAAAGTACACATGTTATCACAACCTCTTGTGATCGATACAAAAGCAGAAACTCCATTGTTATTTAATCTAACAGGGGCAACATCGCCATAGGTTTCATCTTTAGATAAAATAACATTAACAGCATCTCTACCAGCATCAATTTCTTCTAGTAAATTAGGCAAGTCTCTGTAGGCATCAGGTCCAACTACCAAATCTACAATACGTTCTTCTTCTAAAAATTTCTCTTTTAAACGTTCTGCCATACAACCTAAAACTCCCACTTTCATTTTAGAATTGGTCTTTTTTACAGCGTTGTATTTTTGCAAACGTTTTCTAATGGTTTGTTCTGCTTTTTCTCTAATTGAGCATGTGTTAACTAAAACTAAATCGGCATCCTCAAGGCTTTGAGTAGTATTAAAACCCTCTTTGGTTAAGATAGACGCAACAATTTCGCTATCATTCATGTTCATTTGACAACCGTAACTTTCAATAAACAATTTTTTAGTGTTGTTTGGGTTGCTTTCTTTTACAAGAGCTTTTCCTTGTAAGTTTTCATCTATAATCTTCTCAGTCTGTTCCATATTCATATTCGAAATGAAGGGCAAATATACAACCAAAATCTAAAATTTATGACAAATTGGCAGAAAATTAACAAGGGTAAAGAAGCAATTTTTAATGAAAAAACGAGTATAAAATTTGAAATAAAAAAAAACTACCTACTTTTGCAATCCGAATTTACCTTAATATATAAGGTGTAGTTATTACAAATAGAAAAGATTTATGGCAAAGAATTTAGTTATCGTAGAGTCACCTGCAAAGGCAAAAACTATTGAGAAGTTTTTAGGAAAAGATTTTCAAGTAGAATCTAGTTTTGGACACATAGCAGATCTACCATCTAAAGAACTAGGAGTGAATGTTGAAGGTGATTTTTTGCCCAACTATATAATTTCTACCGACAAGAAAGCGGTGGTAAAAAAATTAAAAGACTTAGCAAAGAAAGCAGATACTGTTTGGTTAGCTAGTGATGAGGATCGTGAAGGAGAAGCGATTGCTTGGCATTTGGCAGAGCAATTAAAATTAAAAGCAGAAAAAACCAAACGTATTGTTTTTCATGAGATTACTAAGAAAGCAATTTTAAAAGCTGTAGAGAATCCTAGAGATATTAATTACAATTTGGTAAATGCACAACAGGCCCGAAGAGTATTAGATCGTTTGGTAGGATATGAGTTGTCTCCTGTACTTTGGAGAAAAGTAAAAGGAGGTTTGTCTGCAGGTAGAGTACAATCTGTTGCAGTTCGTTTAATTGTAGAGAGAGAACGTGAAATAGAAAACTTTACACCTGTTGCTTCTTATAGAATTGATGCAGAGTTTATCAATGCAAACGGGAAAAAGTTTAAAGCTAAGCTTGGTAAAAACTTTACAAGTAAAGCAGAAGCAGAAGCTTTTTTACAATCTTGTGTCAATGCAGATTTTCATGTAGAAGATTTACAAAAAAAACCAGCAAAGAAAACACCAGCAGCACCATTTACTACATCAACTTTACAGCAAGAAGCTTCTCGTAAATTAGGTTTTCCGGTAGCAAAAACGATGATGATGGCACAGCGTTTATATGAGGCTGGATTGATTACTTATATGAGAACTGATAGTGTAAATCTTTCTGATGACGCTAAGAATGCAGCACAAGAAGAAATCATAACGTCTTACGGAGATAGTTATAGTACTCCAAGAAATTTTTCTACAAAATCTAAAGGCGCTCAAGAAGCACACGAAGCTATTCGTCCTACCAATATGAGTAAGCATACTGTTTCTGTTGATTATGATCAGGATAGATTGTATGCCTTGATTTGGAAACGTACTATTGCATCTCAAATGAGTGATGCTCAGTTGGAAAGAACGAATGTAAAAATAAACAACTCTAATAATAGTAAATTGTTTACTGCTAATGGAGAGGTGATTACTTTTGAAGGTTTCTTAAAAGTGTATTTAGAAGGAACTGATAATGAGGATGATGAGCAAGCAGGTACATTGCCAAAATTAAATGTTGGAGAGCAATTAGGAAACGAATTTATTACAGCTACAGAGCGTTATACAAAAGCGCCATATCGTTTTTCTGAAGCTTCTTTGGTAAAACGATTAGAAGAATTAGGGATAGGAAGACCTTCTACGTATGCACCTACAATTTCTACAATTCAACGTAGAGAGTATATCCAAAAAGGAGCTGTTGAAGGTAAAGAAAGAAATTACTTGCAAATGACTTTAAAGTCAAACCAAATTTCTTCTGAAACTTTAATAGAAAAAGTAGGTTCTGATAAAGGGAAGTTAGTGCCAACAGACATAGGAAATATTGTAAATGACTTTTTAGTAGCGAATTTCTCAAATATTTTGGATTTTGGATTTACAGCAAAAGTAGAATCTGAATTTGATGAGATTGCAGATGGGAAAGAAGATTGGACAGCAATGATAAAAGAATTTTATCAAGATTTTCATATTACTGTAGAAGATGTTGCTGCCAATGCAGAAAGAGCAAAAGGAGAACGTTTATTAGGAATCGACCCAGAAAGCGGAAAAAACGTGTATGCTCGTCTAGGAAGATTTGGTGCAATGGTTCAAATTGGAGAAGCTACAGACGAAGAAAAGCCAAAATTTGCTAGTTTACAAGGGGAGCAAACATTAAACTCTATAACTTTTGAAGAAGCAATGGACTTGTTCCAGTTGCCTAAGAATTTAGGGCAATATGAAGGAGAAGATGTTGTGGTTTCTAATGGTAGATTTGGTCCTTATATAAAATTTGGAGCAAAATATGTATCGCTAGATAAAGGAGAAAATCCAATGACAGTAGATATGGATAGAGCTATAGAATTAATTGTTGCTAAGCAAAAAGCAGATGCTCCAATTGGAGAATATGAAGGATACCCAATTCAGAAAGGTGTTGGTAGATTTGGTCCATTTATTAAGTGGAACTCTATTTTTATCAACGTTAATAAAAAATACGATTTTGATAATCTATCTCAAGAAGATTTAGTGAGTCTAATTGAAGATAAAAAGCAAAAAGAAAGAGATAAGTTGATACATAATTGGGAAGATGCCGGAATTAGAGTTGAGAAAGCTCGTTGGGGACGTTTCAATATTATTAAAGGAAAAGTAAAGATTGAAATGCCTAAAACAACCAAGGCAGAAGAGTTAACTTTAGAAGAAGTAGAAAAAATTATTGAAGCTAAAGCTCCTAAGAAAAAAACAACAAGAAAAAAAACTACTAAAAAGAAATAACAATTAGTTATATTGCGATAGTTTAATCGATAAACCAGTAAATGAATTTCGATTTTTTAACCCCTATAAAAGATACGATCATTGCTCATTTGGTGCTACAATCAGCACAAAGCTTGGGTAGAAGTATGGCTATACATTCTGCTCAAAATGGACTTCCAGAATTGGAAGATGTTCAAATAGCAATTTTTGGAGTCTTAGAAGATAGAAACGCCATAGACAATCTTTGGTGTGGAGAAAATATTGATGCTATTCGAAAGCATTTGTATCAATTGTTTCCAGGAAATTGGCATACTTCAATTGTAGATTTAGGAGACATTCAAAAAGGAAATACAATTGCAGATACTTATTTTGCAGTGAGTACTCTTACAGCCTATTTACTTAAAAAAAATATCATACCAATAATTATTGGAGGTAGTCAGGATATTACTTATGCGAATTACCGAGCTTATGATACTTTAGAGCAAACAGTAAACATTGTTTCTGTAGATAGTAAGTTTGATATTGGTTCTTCTGAAGACGAGCTAAACTCAAGATCTTATTTAAGTAAAATAGTTATGGACGAACCTACCAATATGTTTAATTTTAGCAATATTGGTTATCAAACCTATTACAATTCTCAAGAGGAATTGGATTTGTTACAAAGCCTGTTTTTTGATGCTTATAGGCTTGGAGAAGTTAAAGATCTTACCAAAGTAGAGCCTATTATGAGAGATGCAGATATGGTTAGCATTGATCTTGGAGCGATAAGACAAAGTGAAGCACCTGCAAATAATACATGTTCTCCAAACGGCTTTTATGGAGAAGAAATTTGTGCAATAGCAAGATATGCTGGGATAAGTGATAAGGTAACTTCTTTTGGGATTTATGAATACAATCCTAGATTTGATCGTAATAATCAAACAGCAAGTTTGGTCTCTCAAATGATTTGGTATTTTATTGAAGGAGTGAACTATAGAGCCAAAGATTACCCTTATTCAACCAAAGAATCATACCAGAAATTTATTGTTTTAGCAGAAAACGATGATCCAATAAATTTTTATAAAAGTGATAAAAGTGGAAGATGGTGGATGGAGATAAATATTCTAACAAATAATAAATACAAAAGACATACGTTAATACCTTGTACCTACCAAGACTATTTGGAGGCTACGGAACAAAAGATACCAGAAAGGTGGTATAAAGCTCAAAGGAAATTAATGTAAATAAATTAATGAAAAGTTTATTTAACCTAAATATTATATTTAAAGTAGTTAAAACGATTGGTTTTTATCAAAAAAAATAATAGGTTTACGAACTTTTTAGTTGAAAGATATTAATAATATGAAGAAAGTAGCATTTTATGCACTAATAGTAATCCTGCTTTACAGCTGTGGTTCTAATGATAGAGGAGAGTTGACAGGTGTTAGTTCTAAAAGAAAGTGGTTTGCAGAAAAACCAACTGGAATGACCTTAATTCCAGGAGGTTCTTTTACAATGGGTAAACAAGACGAAGACGTTATGGGAACTCTTAGTGCACCTACAAGAACTGTAACTGTACGTCCATATTATATGGATGAAACAGAAATTACCAATAGTGAATACAAGCAGTTTGTATACTGGGTTAGAGATTCTGTTGTAAGAACTAAGTTGGCTTATAAGGCTGCTGAAGTTAGTTTGCTTTCTGATGGAAACCCTGATGGAACTCCTTTAACTGGAGGAATTCATGATTTTTCTTTTGCTGTGATTGATACAACAGATGCAAATCCGTATCATAAATACATGTTAGAAAATTATTATGATATCGGAGGAGGTTTAGATTCTTTAAGACCTTTGAAAAAAGATATTGATATTATTTGGGATAAAAATGAATATCCAGATGTGCATTACGTAGAAGTAATGGACTCTTTATATTTAAAGAAAGATGTTGCTGTAGACGGTAATAGAAGTTTTAATACAAAATTTTTAGAATACAGATACTCTTGGTTTGATAGAGCAGTAGCAGCAAGAAAAGGTGGAGATAGAAAAGATTTTTTACGTACAGAAATGATCAATATTTATCCAGATACTACAGTTTGGGTAAGAGATTTTAATTATTCGTACAATGACCCAATGCACCAAGATTATTTTTACCATCAAGCTTATGGAGATTATCCAGTAGTTGGGGTAAACTGGTATCAGGCAGAAGCTTTTTGTAACTGGAGAACAAAAAACAAAAACGATTATTTAAGAGCAAGAAAAAATACAGTAGCTGTACCTAGCTTTAGACTACCAACAGAAGCAGAATGGGAGTATGCAGCTCGTGGTGGATTAGAGTTTGGAAAATATCCTTGGGGTGCAGGACCAGCAACTACAAGTGATAGAGGTTGTTTCTTAGCAAACTTTAAACCTGTGAGAGGTAATTATGCTGTAGATGGAGCTTTATATACTATGGAAGCAAAATCATTCAATGCAAATGACTATGGATTGTATAACATGGCAGGAAACGTTGCTGAATGGACCAATTCATCTTACAATATGTCATCGTATTATATGGGGTCTACAATGAACCCGAATGTTGAAGACAGAAATAACAAAAGAAAAATTATCCGTGGAGGATCTTGGAAAGACGTAGCTTACTTTTTAGAAGTTAGTTCAAGAGACTATGAGTATGCAGATACGGCTAGAAGTTATATCGGTTTTAGAACTGTACAAAACTATCTAGGTAAAATCTACGGAAAGACGAATAACTAGAAATTAATTAACCCCCTAAAATTTAGAAATTATGGCACAGTCAAAAAAAGGTAAAAAGATGATGAATATGGTTTACGGTTTAGGAGCCGCAATCGTAATTATCGGAGCACTTTTTAAAATTCAACATTTATCTTTCGGACCTATCTCTGGAGGATTGATGCTAACAATTGGTTTAGTAGTAGAAGCAATCGTATTTGCGATTTCTGCATTTGAACCTGTTGATGACGATTTGGATTGGACAAAAGTATACCCAGAACTTGGAGATGCTGAAGGTGAAGCTACTGGAGCTAATGGTATGTTATCTCAAAAATTAGATAATTTATTAAAAGAAGCTCAATTAGATGGAGCTTTGATTGAAAGCTTAGGAGAAAGTATTAAAAACTTTCAAGGAGCTGCAACAGGATTATCATCTGCCTCAGAATCTATTGCAACAACAAATAGCTATAACGAGCAAATGGCATTAGCTGCCTCTCAAATGGAGTCGCTAAATGGATTGTACCAAGTACAAATGGAAAATGCAAACAAGCAAACAGAATTGAATAACTCTTTAGTAGAAAATTCAGAGAAATTAAAGTCTCAAATGGAAACATTAGCCGAAAATATGTCTTCTCTTAATGGAGTATATGGTGGAATGCTTTCTGCAATGTCAAGTAAATAATTAGTATTAATTGTATCACTAAAAACTAATTAGATATGGCAGGAGGAAAAATGTCACCAAGACAGAAAATGATAAACTTAATGTATCTTGTATTTATTGCAATGTTAGCAATGAACATGAGTAAAGAAGTTTTATCAGCATTCGGATTTATGAATGCAGGAATTGAAGAGAATAATGCAACTACATCTCAAAAGAATACTAGAGCATATGCAAGTTTAGCATCTAAAGCTAATGATCAGCCAGATGAGTATCAAGAGTTAAATAATAATGCATTAAAAATTAAAGCATTATCTGATGACTTTTATTCGTATTTAGGTAATTTAAAAACAGAAATGGAAAATACTGTAGAGGATAGCAAAGACTATCAATCTATGGATAAAACAGATTTTTTAGATACCTATTTCTTTCAAGGAGATAAATATACACCTAAAGGTGATGAATTCTTAGCTAAAATAGCAAGTTATAGAAATGGTATGGCTGCTGCACTAGGAGATAATGCAACATTAAAGTCAACAGTAAATAGAAGATTTAATACAGACGAACAAACAGATAAAGATGGTAAAAAAATACCTTGGTTAAAATATAGATATGAGGGATTCCCTCTGATTGCATCTATTGCTAACATAACTCAAATGCAATCAAACATTAAAAATACTGAAGCAGATATCTTGTCTTCATTATTAAGCGGTAAGTTAGAAGAAGAAGTTTCTTTAAATAACTATGAAGGAATTGTTTCTTTAAAGAAATCTGCTTACTATGTTGGTGAAAAAGTAGAAGGTGTTGTTGTATTAGGTAGATATGACAAAGGTTTAAAACCAGATAAAGTAACATTAAATGGACGTAACTACTCTAACATTAAAGATGGTCAAGTAGTTTTAGATTTTAATGCATCTAAATTAGGAGACAACCCGTTAAAAGGTAGTATTACTTTTACTCAAGATGGAAAACCAATTGATGTACCATTTAATGGAACTTATACTGTTATTCCAGAGCCAAATGACGCAGTAATTTCTGCTGATGCGATGAATGTTGTTTATCGTGGTGTTGATAACCCAGTGTCTGTTTCATTACCAGGAGTTAGTAATAATAATTTAAATGTTACTGCTAAAGGTGGTCAAATTGTAAAGAATGGTTCAGGTTTTATTATTAAGCCAGGAAGTGGTTCTGAATTAACTGTAAATGTAAGTGCTACTTTAAGTAGTGGGAAGAAAGTAAATTCTCCAAAGAAATTTAGAGTAAAAGATATCCCAGCAGCAATGGGAATGGCAAGAGGAAATTTTGGTGTAGTAAAAATGCCAAAATCTAGTATTGGAAGAGTAGCAATCGGAGCAGGTTTGCCTGATTTTGTTTTCGATTTAAAATTAAAAGTAACAAAGTTTACAGTAAAAGTACCAGGGCAATTAGCTGTTACTGTTAATGGAACTTCTTTTAATGCAGCAGCAAAAAGAGTATTGTCTAGAGCTCGTAGAGGAGATCAAATAACAATTTTTGATATTGAAGCTGTTATTGAAAACAATACTTCTTATAAATTAAACAAAGTATTGCCAGTAATTATTGAAGTTTCTAATTAAGAATAATTCATAAAAAGTATGTACAAGAAATATTATTTTATTGTTTTTTTAGCATTCATAACTTCTGGAGTTATAAATGCGCAAGCTAATTTGTTAAACTCAAAATCTGTAGATCAAATTGGTAAGCAAACAAAAGAGCAGTTAGTTGCAGATAACGATGCACCATTAGCTTATGGTTACATAGATGATAGAGATATTTTATGGTCTAAAATCGTTTGGGAAATAGTAGATTTAAACCAAAAAATAAACCTACCATATTATTTCCCTATTGATACTGTGAATATTTCTAACAATCGTAGATCTTTATTTGATACCTTATACAAAGGAGTAAAATCTGGGAAAATTAAAGAGGCATATTCTGATTCTTTCTTTAACGGAAAAGTAACCCGTCAAGAAATAGCAAATATGTTAATTAATGTACGTAGAGAAGGAGCTAATATTGATACTTTTAGAATTAGTACGCAAGATATTACCGCTTTTAAAATTAAAGGAATGTGGTATTTTGATAAGAGACAAGGAGAATTAAAATATAGATTATTGGGAATTGCACCATTAGGGCCAGATGTTAAAACTCTAGGTGTATCTGAAATTGAAGATGATAATTTATATGAATTATTTTGGGTGTTTTATCCTTCTGCAAGAGAAGTATTGCACAAAGCCAAAGTATTCAATCCAAAAAATTCTTCGCATCCAATATCCTTTGATCACTTGCTAAATGCTAGGCGATTTGCCTCCTTTATTGTTCGGGAAGAGAATTTATATGACAACCGTAAAATTGCGGATTATGTGAGAGGGAATTCACTTTTCCAATTGTTAGAGGCAGATAAGATTAAAGAAGGAATTAGAAATAGAGAAATAGATATGTGGAATTACTAATATCTTATCTACAATTATAAATAAAAGCGTTCTGTATTCAGAACGCTTTTGTTGTTTTATAATGTGATATTCTTTTTTAAAAGACTTCTCTAAGCACAATTATTCGCGTATTTTTGTCTTATGAAAGTAGATTATATTGTTGTAGGTTTAGGTTTAGCTGGATTGGCTTTTGTAGAGGAGTTAATTAAAGCGGATAAAACATTTGTTGTTTTTGAAAATGACTCTCAAACATCTTCATTAGTTGCTGGTGGTGTATATAATCCTGTTGTTTTAAAAAGATTTACTCCAGTATGGAACGGAGACGCTCAACTTCAATTAGCATTGCCATTTTATAAAAACTTAGAAGCTAAGTTGGAAGATACTTTCGATGTAAAGTTTGCAACTAAAAAATCATTCAAGTCTATTGAAGATCAAAATAATTGGTTTGAAGCATCAGACAAGCCAATGCTTTCTAAATATATGAAACCAACAATTGTAAAAGAAACCTATACAGGAGTTATTGCAGATTATGGTTTTGGAGAATTGCAAGGAACAGGTAGAATTGATACAGAAAAACTTGTGAAATCCTATAGAGCTTATTTAGAAAAAGAGGAGAAAATACTCTTTGAAAATTTTGAGTATGAGCAATTAGATGTAGAAAATACTATGATACAGTATAAAAATATTTCTGCAGCTAAAGTTGTTTTTTGCGAAGGTTATGGAGTACAGCAAAATCCATTTTTTAAGCATTTGCCATTAAAAGAAGCTAAAGGAGAATTATTAACCATTCATGCTCCAGAATTGGATATTGATTTCTTGTTAAAGTCAACTTTATTTGTACTTCCTTTAGGAAATCATTATTACAAAGTTGGTGCTACTTTTAATTGGCAAGATAAAACATCAAGTCCATCAAAAGAAGGTCGAGAAGAACTCATTGAGAAGTTAACAAAAGTGCTTACCGTATCTTATACAATAATCAATCAAACAGCAGGAATAAGACCAACAGTTAAAGATCGAAGACCTTTAGTTGGTGTGCACCCAAATCATCCTGAATTAGCCGTTTTAAACGGTTTAGGAACAAGAGGTGTTATGATTGCTCCAACAGTAGCAAAAAGTTTGTTCAATCGCCTAGAAAATAATGAAACTCTTGATCAAGAAATAGATATTAAGAGGTTTTATTAGTGGCTTCTTTTAAGGCTTTTTTATCGTAAGAAACAAACATATTAATCCAAAGAATTCTAGACAAACGTAAGTTTAAAGGCATCATAAACACCAACACTACAAAAATTACGGCAAAAGATTCTAACAAGCTAATATCTACTAATATGACCGTAAGTAAAAATGTAATGACACACATAGCAACAGTAATGGCATAGCCTACATACATAGCGCCATAAAAAAAAGAAGGTTCTATCATATATTTAAAATCACATTTAGGACAATGCTCGTGTAATTCACTTACTTTACCTGGCACATAAGTAAAACCATATTTAAAAAAATCTCCTTCATGGCATTTCGGACATTTATTTCTCGTAATGCTAAACATTTTTGTGCCTTTTTTAAACATATCTTCTTTATTATAAGTTCAATTAACTATTTCGTTTTTGTAGTTTTGTGCAAAAATCATAAAAAACTAACTTTTACCTTGTAACAAGGGTTACAAAGTTATTGTAAATAATCAATATTTATGCTAAACGTACACAATTTAACGGTCTCATTTATGGGGTCAGATTTGTTTTCTGGAATCACTTTTAAATTAAATAAAGGAGATAGAATTGGATTGATAGGTAAAAATGGAGCCGGAAAATCTACCTTATTAAAAGTATTAGCGAAAGATATTGAAACCAGTGGTGGTACTATGGCTTTTGATAAAGATGTACAGGTTGGTTTTTTACGACAAGACATCGATTTTGTTGCAGGAAGAACGATTTTAGAAGAAGCTTATCAAGCTTTTAAAGAAATTAAAGAGATTGAATTAAAGTTAGATGATATTAATAATCAATTAGCAACAAGAACAGATTATGAAAGTGATGCTTATAGTAAGTTAATTGTTGATTTAACTGAATTAACCGAAAGATATGAAGTATTAGGAGGTTATAATTACCAAGGGAATACAGAGAAGATTTTACAAGGATTAGGGTTTAAAAGAGAAGATTTTGATAAATTAACTGATACTTTTTCTGGCGGATGGAGAATGCGTATTGAATTGGCAAAACTTTTATTACAAAACAATGATATTTTATTATTAGATGAGCCAACAAACCACTTAGATATTGAATCGATTATTTGGTTAGAAAACTTTTTAAAAGGCTATTCTGGAGCTATTGTGTTAGTTTCTCACGATAAAATGTTTCTAAACAATGTAACCAATAGAACTATTGAAATTTCGTTGGGGCAAATTTATGATTATAAAAAACCTTATACAGAGTTCTTGAAATTACGTGGAGAGATTAAAGAAAAGCAATTACAAGCACAGAAAAATCAAGATAGAGAGATTAAGCAAAAGCAAATGCTTATTGATAAATTTAAAGCAAAAGCTAGCAAAGCATCTATGGCTCAATCTCTAATGAAGCAATTGGATAAAGTAGAACGAATTGAAGTAGATCAAGATGATAATGCTACAATGAATGTGCGTTTTGCAATTTCTAAAGATCCAGGAAAAATTATTGTTGAAGCAGAAAACATGAGTAAGAGTTATGGCGATAATCATGTATTAGAAAATGTAAATCTGCTTATTGAACGCAATAGTAGAATTGCTTTTGTTGGGCAAAACGGACAGGGAAAATCTACCTTGGCAAAGATGATGGTTGGAGATATTCCATTTGAAGGGCATTTAAAATTAGGACACAATGTAGAAATAGGATATTTTGCTCAAAATCAGTCTGAACATTTACCTCCAGAGAAGACAGTTTTAGAAATTATGGAAGATGCTGCAAATGATTCTAATAGAGCTCGAGTAAGAGATATGTTAGGGGCATTTTTATTTGGAGGCGATGCTGTTGATAAAAAAGCCAAAGTATTATCTGGAGGAGAAAGAAATCGTTTGGCATTGTGTAAACTATTATTGTCACCGTTTAACGTGTTGATAATGGATGAGCCAACAAACCACTTAGATATAGCTTCTAAAAACGTTTTAAAAGAAGCTCTGAAGAATTTTAATGGAACTTTAATTGTAGTATCTCACGATAGAGAGTTTTTACAGGGATTAACCACTACAGTATATGGTTTTAAAGATAAGGTGATTAAAGAATATTTAGGAGATATCGATTACTTTTTAGAGCAGCACAAAATGGAAAGCTTACGTGAAGCCGAAAAACGTACTGTAGTAAAAGAAGAAAAAGATACCTCTAAAAAAGAAGCCTATTTATTAAGTAAGGCTGATGAAAAAGAACTGAAAAAACTAAAAAATAAACTTTCTAAAATAGAATCTGATATAGCGAATTTAGAAGCAGAAATAGAAAAGATAGATATAGAATTGGCTCAGAATTATGAAGAGGTTTCTGCCCAACCAAACTTTTTTGAAAACTATAAAGCTAAAAAAGCAAAATTAGATCAATTAATGGAAGATTGGGAAGTGGTAGAAGAGAAGGTTGCAGGAATCTAAAAGTAAAAAAAACAGTTTGAGATTATTTTCAAACTGTTTTTGCAAGAATACTATTGTTTAATTTAAATTCAATTGCCAACAGACTCCAAATTGATCTTGAATGAATCCAAATTTTTGACTAAAACCATAGTCAAAATCAATAGACATCATAACCTTTCCATTTTCTGATAATTTTGAATTTAGTCTTTGAATTTCCTCTTCATTTTCACATTCTATATATATTGAAACAGCTGGTGTAAAATTCCAATCATGAATAGCTGGACTATCGCTACACATAAAAATATTTCCATCTAAATCAAAGATAGCTTGCATAATTTTTCCTCCGACATCTGGTAATTCTTTTTCCCAGCGTTTTATATTAATAATTTTAGAATTTTTGAATAATTCCACATAAAAGTTCATCGCTTTTTCTGCATTACCATCTTGAAAAGTTAGCGATTTAATCATTTGATTTTTCATTCTTAACGAGTTTTTGTATTAGTACTTTTGATTTATTACCCATAAATGATTAAACTCATCTGAGAAAACAGCATTTTTAGCTGGAATGTTAGGGAACTCTTGGATAGGAGAAACAATAGTACATCCATTTTTTATGGCATTATTAAAAAATACATCGATATTATTTACAAATAAATTTATTCCTATTGAGGATGCTCCTATTTTTACAGGAGCAAACAATCCTAAATCTTTATTTTCATCAAGAATTCTAACTTCAACATTGCCAAGTTTCATCATTGTCTCATTTGAACCGATTTCATTATTTGTTTGAGAAATAATCTCAGCGTTCAGTATTTTTTCATAGTAACTTGCAGCTTTTTTTGCATCAGTAACTATTAGATTAATTTCTAATCGTACTTTTTTCTTATCCTTAATTAGAATATTTTTTAAACTATCATTTTCTAATTTAAGTTGTTTAACTTTAATAATAGTCATCTCTTTGTTTTTAGTATTTGTACAACAAATTGAAAACAAACTCAATAAAAACAATGCAGGTAATTTTTTTTTCATTTTAGTATATTATGTGTTGATTTCCTCTTAAAAAGAGATGATAATTATAAAACTTCTACAATTTGTAAATGATTGCCGCAAGTGTCATCAAATACAGCAATTTTGGCTGTTCCCATTTGTATTGGTTTTGCACTAAACTTAACTCCAAGTTTTATAAGTCTAGCATATTCTTTTTCAACATCAGAAACATTAAACTGAGTGTAGGGTAATCCGGCATCAAAAAGAGCTTTTTGATATACTTTTGATGGTTTAAAATTTTTAGGAGCTGGCTCTAACAATAATTCAGGCCCATCTTGTTCTTCTTCAGATACTAAAGTTAACCATCTATTTCCATCACCCACAGGAATATCAATTTTCTTCACAAAATTTAATTTTTCAGTGTAAAATTCAAGTGCTTTTTCTTGATTCTCAACAGGAATACTAATAAGTTTAATTTTCATAAATAATAGATTTAATGATGCAAAGATTTAAAATTACAATCAAATAAATTTATCGAAAATTGCTCTTTTGATAAGACTTAGGGGAAAAACCAGTCTTGCGTTTAAATAATGAACTGAACGAACCTAAACTTTCAAAGCCTACTTTATAACATGTTTCTGATATAGAGAATCCTTTTTTTATGTACTCTTTAGCCTTTTGAATTCTTTTATCAATTAGATATTGATTAGGAGTTTGGCCATAATATCTTTTAAATAACCTTAGAAGGTGGTATTTTGAAACAAATCGAATACGAGAAAAGAGATCTAAATTTAATTTTTCATTGAAGTTGTTGTTAATATAGTTTCTCAAACCAATAACAGTATCTATCTGCCATTGATTAGAATAACAATCGGCTTTAATTCGTAATATTTCTTTCTCGTATGAAATCATCAATTAGTTTTAAGAGCTTTTATAATAGATATAAAGCAACAAATTAGTGAAAGTTAGTTAAACTAAATATAGTCATCAAGATAAATTGTTTTCTTATTTTTGAAACTTTAAAGTTAAAACACTTGTCAATAATTAATAATTCTTTTTTTTCTGAAATTTTTGAAACACAAAACCAAGAAGTCTTTTTCCCTCTTTTAACAGAGAAAAAAGTAAAGCTCTTTGTTAAGAGAGAGGATTTAATTCACCCTTTTGTTTCTGGAAATAAATTTAGAAAACTAAAGCATACCGTTTTACAAGTACAAAAAGCACAGCAAAAAAACATACTTACTTTTGGTGGAGCTTTTTCCAATCATATTGCTGCCACTGCTCATGCAGGAAAAATTGCTGGGTTAAAAACTATTGGAGTTATTAGAGGTGATGAATTAGGAAAGGATTTAGAAAAAACACTTGCTCAAAATGCTACTTTAAGAGAGGCGTACAAGTGCGGAATGACTTTTTATTTTGTTGATCGAGAAACCTATCGTACTAAAACAACAACAGCGTTTATACAAAAACTTAAAGATAAATTTGGCGACTTTTATTTGGTGCCAGAAGGAGGAACCAATGAATTAGCAATTAAAGGCTGTGAAGAGATTTTGTCTGAAAATGAAAATGATTTTACACACATTTGCTCTGCTGTTGGAACTGGAGGAACAATAGCAGGATTAATTAATACAGCTAAAGAACCCCAAAAAATAATAGGATTTCCAGCTTTAAAAGGAAATTTCTTAACTGCAGAAGTAGAAAAATTTACTTCTCAAAGAAAACATTGGGAGTTAATAAGTGCATATCATTTTGGAGGTTATGCAAAATACAATTCAGAATTAATTTCTTTTATGAACTGGTTTTATAAGCAAACAGCTATTTTATTAGATCCAATTTATACAGGAAAAATGATGTTTGGAATTGTTGATTTAATTAAAAAGAACTATTTTTCAGAAAATAGTTGTATTCTAGCAATTCATACTGGTGGAATTCAGGGAATTGAAGGGTTTAACCAAATGTTGGCAAAGAAACAACAAGAACTAATTTTACAATAAAGAATCTTCTTTATTAATTTAAAGACTATAAGTAGAAGCACATGAAATTAAAATCTTTTTTAGCGATAGCATTTGTAAGCTTATTTATAGTGAGTTGTGGCTCTAAAAAAAATGTGGTAAAATCATCTAAAAGAAAGAAAAATACCACTGTTGTAAAAAAGTTACCTTCTGTTAAACAAAAAGAACATGTAAAAAAGCTTACTAAGAAAAAGAAAAACTTAAATAAACATACACTTACTTATATCAAAAAATACGCACCTTTAGCGGTAATAAAAATGCATGAGTATAAGATTCCGGCTAGTATCACTTTGGCGCAAGGAATTTTAGAATCTGGAAATGGGAGAAGTAGATTAGCATCTAAGTCTAACAATCATTTCGGAATAAAATGCCACCGAGGATGGAAAGGAAAACGTGTATATCATGATGATGATAAAAAGGATGATTGCTTTAGAAAATATGATTATGTAGAGCATTCATATAATGATCATTCTAAATTTTTAACAGGAAGAAAACGATATGCGTTTTTATTTAAACTTAGAATAACTGATTATAAAGGTTGGGCAAGAGGTTTAAAAAAAGCAGGATATGCTACTGATAAAAAATATCCTAAAAAATTGATCGGAATAATACAAAACTACCAATTGTATGAATTTGATAAAGTTAGAAAAAAAGACCTAAAAAAGTATAAGAGAGAAAATAGAAAACCAAAAGTGGTGACTGCTAGTACAAAGGTTGGTACAAAAACAACAACTTCTATAGCTACTTATACTGTTAAAAAAGGAGATACCTTATATTCTATTTCTAAAAAAACCAATGTGTCTGTAAATGAGCTTAAAAAGCTCAATAATTTAAAAGACAATATTATTAGTATTGGTCAAAAATTAAAGTTAAAGAAATAGGTCCGCAAAAGACCACCTGCTTTCACGGACCCGCCCATCAACCAGACTAATTTCGTTACTTTTTATTTCATTTTTTCATAGCGATTATCTGGCTGATTTTTGAGCTGTAAAACTAAGTAGATTTTTTTTTCATGAAAATTAGAATGAGTTAACCATCTTTTTAATTGAGTGAATGAGACGTTTGAATGAGTGAACGAGGATTTTTTCTTTTTTTTGGTAACAAATTTGATGAAACCCCATTTTTTTAGCTGGTAATTTGTGTGTATGTTTACCAAGCAATTTTTTGATATGGGCAAGAAACTACACTTTTTACTTTTTGTTTTTTTTATTGGTTACCAAGTTGGATTTTCACAAGATTTAAGAGAAAATCTAAAAGAGTTAAACATAAAATTAAGGGTTTTAGATAAAAAAACTGAAGAGCCCATTAAAGATGCAGAGGTAAAAGTAAATGGTCGTCTTTTTAATTATCATCAGGTAACAGATAATTATGTAATTAGAGCCAAAATTGGAGACGAATTAGTGGTTTCTCATAAAGATTTTGAGACAGTTTATTATAATATTAAAAACGACGAAGAAATAAAAATTTTTGTAGAAGGACAGGTCGAGCCTGAGTTGAGTGTTGCTATTCCCAAAGAAAATCTGAATCCTCAAGAAAAGAGAGGTGTTTTTAGTAAAACTAGATATAAAAATAATATAGATCCCAATTTATACTTTCAATATTTAGATTCTGCCAAGTATTATAAAACCCGAGACATCGACAAAAGCCTTTCTTTTATTGAAAAGATTTTATTAGAAAGTAAAAGCAGTAAAAGAGACGCTGCATCTTATAAAGTATTGGGAGACATTTACCTATACTGGAAACAATACGATTTGGCTATAGCTAATTACAAAACTTCCATTAGTCTTTTTCCAGATGTTTCAACAGAAATTAAGTTAGCAAGAACCAATTATTTATTCAAAGATTTTAAAGAAAGTAAAAGAGTTTATATTGAATTATTACTCTCGATAGATAAATTAAATGAAAAGGATAAAGTAATTATTTACGAAGGTTTAGGTGATGCAAATATTGGTTTGAAAGAGTACGCACAAGCCAAAGATAATTACCAAAAAGCCTTATTTATAGCAGAGGAAAATGATTTTAGATCTGAAGTTACAGATTTAAATTCTAGAATAGCTGAGGTGTATGGGCTTGAAGGGAAGTTAAACGAAGCAAGTCAGTATTTTAAGAATTCGTTAGAACTAGCAAAAAAAGAAGGAGTTGCTCGTTTGTTAAGTGAGCAAGAAAAAGTAGCTAATTTTTTTAATTATAACGGTTTTTACGAAGATGAAATAGCATTAAGAAAGAAAGGTTTAGAAGAACTAAAAAAGGTTGAAGATTCTGTAAAAGTTAAAGGGTGGATTGAAAGTAATATAGGTAGTATTCTTCTAGAAGGGCTAAGGTCAATTTATGATATAGGTAATGGTTTAACAATTCCAAAAAGTCAAATTACAGTACAATCTATTAACTATAAAATAGGTAGAGCTTATGTGCAAAAAGAGCAATATAGAGCTTCTATTCCCTATTTAAAGAAGAGTATTGAAGAGGCAAAAAAGAGAAATGATATTGTAGTACAAAAAGATGCTACTAGAAAATTATCTGAAGTGTATGAAAATCTAAATAGGTATGTGGATGCAACAAAAGCTTATGAAGATTATGTGAATTTAATAGATACAATTTATGTTAGAAAACAACAGGAAATAGCACAAATTCAGCGATTTAATAAGAAGATTTCTGAAAATCAGAACAGGATTTCTAGCTTAGAAAAGAACAGAGAATTAATCGATAGTAAAATTAATTTGGCTAATAAAGAAAAGCAGTTGGCAGAAGAGATAAACAAACGTCAACTGAACTTAATTTATACGTTAATTGCCGGAATCTTATTGTTGATATTATTGGCATATTTACAAGTAAGAAATAATAAACAGCAAAAACTTGCCAATAACTTATTAGCATTAAAATCTATGAGAACACAAATGAATCCTCATTTTATTTTTAATGCATTGAATTCAGTCAATAGTTTTATCGCAGAAAATGATGAGCGTAATGCCAATCGATATTTGTCTGAATTTTCTACATTAATGAGAACTGTTTTGGAAAACTCTGACGAAGATTTTATACCGATTAGTAAAGAAATTGAGTTGCTAGAATTGTATGTGAAACTAGAACACAACCGTTTTAGAGATAAGTTTGATTATGATATTTTAATTGATAGTAATATACAAGTAACCAATTTTAGTATTCCGCCTATGTTGTTACAACCATACATAGAAAATGCTATTTGGCATGGCTTACGTTATAAAAAAGAGAAAGGAAATTTAACAATTTCTATGGAGCAAATTGATGAAGAAACTATTTTGATTTCTATTGAAGATGACGGTATTGGTAGAGAGAATTCAAGAAAAATGAAAACAGGAAATCAGTTAAAGCGCAAATCAAAAGGAATGATTAATATTAAAAACAGAATTGATATTTTAAACAATATGTATGAAGATAGAATTTCTGTAAAAGTATCTGATATGTTTGAAAACGGAGAAGGAACAAAAGTAGAATTGTTATTAAAAAGAGAATAAATATGAAAATGAGAGCGATTATTGTAGAAGATGAAGAAGTAAGTAGAAAAATTTTAAGAAACTATTTGGGAAAGTATTGTCCAAATGTAGAATTGTTAGGAGAAGCTAATAATATTGAAGACGGACTAAAACTGATTGAGGAAAATGAATTAGATTTAGTCTTTTTAGATGTAGAAATGCCTTTTGGTACTGGTTTTGACTTGCTAGATAAAGTAGAAAATCGAACTTTTGAAACAGTTTTTGTTACAGCCTATGATCATTATGCAATTGAAGCACTAAACAATCATGCTTCCTATTATTTATTAAAGCCAATTTCTATTGATGAACTTATCAAGGCTGTAAATATTGTTGCTGAAATTAAAGAAAAAGAAAATGAGTTACAGCATGCAGTTTTGTCTCCAAAAAACCTGTCAACCTCAGAAAAAATAACCATTCCACAACAAGATGGTTTTGAAGTGTTGGATGTAAATGATATTGTTTTTTGTAAAGCTGATGATAATTATACTGAAATTCATTTAGAGAACTCTAAAATGCTAGTGAGTAAAACTTTAAAGTATTTTGAAGATGTTTTAGCTAAGCATTCATTTGTAAGAATACACAAATCTTATTTGGTAAATATTACTGCAATTACAAAATATAAAAAAGGAAAAGGAGGAAGTGTCATTGTTTCTAATGGAAAAGAAATTTTAGTTTCGGCTTCTAAAAAAGCTAATTTGTTGTCTTATTTTAAATAGTACTTATGAAAATTATAAAACCAGTAAACGGAAAATACCCTCAAATACCAGAAGATTGTTTTGTGGCCGAAAATGCTACAATTGTTGGAGAGGTTTCTATGGGAAACGAATGTAGTGTTTGGTATAATGCTGTTATTAAAGGAGATGTACATTTTATTAAAATGGGAAACAAGGTAAATGTACAAGATGGTGCTGTAATTCATGCAACCTATCAAAAATCACCTACAACTATTGGTAATAATGTGTCTATTGGTCATAACGCCATTGTTCACGGCTGTACTATTCATGATAATGTATTGATTGGTATGGGAAGTATAGTGATGGATGATTGTATAATTGAAAGCAATTCTATTATAGCTGCTGGTGCTGTAGTAACCAAAAATACTCATGTCAAAAGTGGATGCATATATGCAGGTGTCCCAGCTAAAAAAGTAAAGGACATTTCTAAAGAATTAATTTCGGGAGAGATAGATAGAATAGCCAATAATTATGTAAAATATTCGAGTTGGTTTAAAGAATAGAAAAAGCCTTACTTATTAAGTAAGGCTTTTTATCGGGGAACGATAAAAACCCAGTAAAAATTTTACTGAGTTTTCGTTGTCAATCAATCAAACAATACATCAAAATGTTTAACGGCGTGCTCTCTTATGACGCTTTGCCATTTTGTGTTTTTTCATTTTATGCTTAGCAGACTTTATTTTACGCTTTTTTAATTTCTTAAATTTTTCGTACTGTTCTTTGGTTAAGATCTTTTTCATTTCATTTTGCATAGCAATCATGTGATCTAAAGCTTTATTTTTTGCTTCAAAGCTTCTACCTCTTTTTCGCATTCTTTGAAGATCTTCTTTTTTTATTTTTCCTTCTTTGATAGCAACTTTAACCTGCTTCTTAAAATCTTCTTTGTTTTTGCTGTTCTTTTTGATTTTTGCTAGCTCCATTCTAGCATCAGCATTTTTATCTTTTCTTACTTTACGATTAGCCATTCTTTTCTTGGCCATTTTTGTGTAAAGTGCTTTTACTTTTTTAGCTTGACTTTTATCTAAATCTAAGGCTAAGGTTAATTTTTTAACAGCTAAAGTAGTACGCTGTTCTGGAGTCATATTATCTGCTCTGTGCATTCTTTTTCTCTTTTGAGAAAATCCAGAAGAAACCGTTAGAACAAATGCTAATAGGAAAAGTATTTTTTTCATCTCTTAAGTTTTTAATTATTATTTCTTTTGTTTCTATGACCATAGAAAAAGGAAAAGGTTTAACTTTGAATCGATTTTTAACATTCGATTAACAATTCAAATAGTATTGAAAATGAAAAGATTATTGCTGTTTTTTATGTTGATTTCTTCAGTGTTTATAAATGCTCAAGAATCAGTGAAAGTAAATTTAGATAATCCTAGCGGAACCATTTATACACACTTATATTTTTTACAATCTGATTCTTATGAACCAGAAAAAGCAGCGAAAACAATTTTACCAAATGCTACTGATGATGCTCAAAAAGCCGCAATTAAATTAAAGCAAATTTTAGATGGTAAAGGGTTGTTTGTAGACTTTAAAATGATTCCTTCTAATCCAAATTATAAAGATTCTGTAAGCTATCATACTGCATTGAGTAAGTACGTGCTGTTTCCAGAGCAAATGCCGTTAATTTCTGTAGAAAAGGTCGGAAATCATTGGTATTATTCAGCAGAAACTATTCAGAATTTAGATAAAATATACAATGAAGTTTTTCCGTGGTATGTTTTAAAATTAGAACAATTAGTACCAAATGTTGGACATAAAACAGTTTTAAACATTGAAGTCTGGAAATTAATTGGTTTAGTAGTTTTATTATTAATAAGCTTTTTGTTACATGCTATATTTAAGCGTTTAATCTATTTTATATTACAAAGGATCCATAAGTATTTTGTAAAAAATGATGGATTAGCTATTGCGAAAGTTTTAAAGAAATTAGCACATCCAATAAGCTTATTATTGGCGTTTAGTTTTATAGAAAAAATATTTCCTTCGTTACAATTCGGACTAGATATTAATCATTGGGTATTTTTAGGATTGCATATAACAACCACCATATTTTGGATTTATGTTTTCTTAAAGTTAGTCCAGGTAGTTATGCAAATCTATGCTGAATTTACAGAGAGAACTCATGGGAAGTTAGATGATCAATTAGTACCAATCTTAAATAACTTTTTAACGGGTGTTGTTATCTTTTTAGGATTGCTTAAGATGTTAACGCTATTTGGAATTGATGCTACAACAGTAATTGCAGGAGCTTCAATTGGAGGTTTGGCAGTTGCATTGGCATCTCAAGATACTGTTAAGAATTTAATTGGAACCTTTATGATTTTCTTAGACAAGCCATTTCATATTGGAGATTGGATTGAAGCTGGAGGAGTTGTTGGTTCTGTAGAAGAAGTTGGATTTAGATCATCAAGAATTAGAGCTGCAGATACTTCTGTATATCAAATTCCGAATAGTAAATTATCTGAAATCGTAATCAACAATAAAGGATTGCGTTTGTACAGAAGATACAATACTAAATTAGGAATTCGTTATGATACACCACCAGAATTGATTGAAGCTTTTGTGAAAGGTGTTAGAGAAATTATCATAGCACATCCAGAGACAAGATCAGAATCATATAATGTGGAGTTTACTGGTTTTGGAGACTCTGCGTTGTTAATTATGATCAATGTGTATTTTAAATCATTAGAATGGGGTGTAGAGCAATCTTCTAAACACAGATTGCATATGGCTATTGTAAAATTAGCTAAAGCTTTAGGTGTTGAATTTGCTTTCCCATCATCTACTGTAATGATAGAGCAGTTTCCAGACAAAAACGCTTTGGACTTAAAGTATGTAACAGATCAAAAGACTATTGATGAAGCAATAGAAAAGACCATCAAAGAATTTAATAAATAGTGAAATATTTAAATAAGAAAAGCCTCTCCATTTGGAGAGGCTTTTTTACATGTTTAGAAAAATGAATTTTATTTTGGATCTAAAATAGCATCGATTCTTTCTACAATATCTCTTAAATGATATCTTGTGATTGTATTTGGAGCAGTTGCAATAGCTCTTTTTGCATCACGTTTAATTCTATTTAATTCTCCTCTTACAATTGGTTTTACGTCTGATAAGCTAGCATTAAATCCAGTAGCTTTAAAGTAACCTCCGTTATTTGCAGCACGTTGACTCTTAGCTTTCATTAAGCTTCCTAGTTGATCAATATGAGCTCTTTGTAAGTTTCTTCTGTAAACGTCAATAGATTTTTTAGCACTTAATTCAGACCAAATTCCTCTACGTAAATCTCCCATTAAGGTTAAGATAGTATAGGCTTTAGAACCATTTAAAGTTTGGTTCTCAATCATTCTAGTTAATCTTCCTTTCTTTAAAATTCTTCTTAAAGCACCAGTTTGCATTCCCATAATTCTATCTGCATGACCAGAGAATTGAGTTTTACTTATGATGTCTTTATCAATCATCCAATACGGAGTGTTGAATAATTGCTTGTTCATGAATTTTAAAGCATTTCTTTGATGATTTTTATCTACATGAGTATAAACAGCTCCAGCTTGATCAGAAGTCTTGTAATGCTCATAAACTCCACCAATATTAGAAGCAACATGTCCCATATAACGGTTAAATTGTCCTAATAATTGACCATACATGGTTTTTAATTCTGTATAGTTTTGTCCTTTTTCATTAGTCCACTCTTGTAATCTAGGTAAAATTCTCTTTAAGTTTTTAATACCATAATCACTTGCTTTAATAGCATCATCTCCTAAATCTTCTGTTTGAGAACTTGGGTCTACAACATTAACAACTTGTTGGTGACCAAAACGGTACATAGGGTCTCCAGCATGTTTTAAAATCCAGCTATCTAAGATTGGCTTTTCTTCCTTGGCAGTTTTTCCTAAGATTGGTTTATATCCCCAAGCAATTGAGTATTTATCATACACACCAATATTTGGCATTAAAGCAACTCCTTTATCACCAGGTTGAGCTACGTAGTTAAAACGAGCATAATCCATAATCGATGGCGCAGTTCCGTATTTTTTAGTAAATGTTGCAGAACGTAAAGAATCTACAGGATAAGCAACAGAACTTCCCATGTTATGAGGTAATCCTAAGGTATGTCCTAACTCGTGAGAAGAAACAAAACGAATTAAACGTCCCATAACTTCAGTTTTAAACTCATTACTTCTTGCATCAGGGTTAATTGCTGCAGTTTGAATAAAGAACCAGTTGTGTAATAAAGTCATTACATTGTGGTACCAGTTAATATCTGATTCTAGAATTTCTCCAGAACGAGGATCACTTACGTGAGGTCCGTTTGCATTTGGAATTGGAGAAGCTAAATAACGGATTACAGAATAACGAACATCTTCTGGACTATACTCAGGATCTTCTTCTTTTGTTGGAGCCATTTTACCTACAATTGCATTCTTAAATCCTGCAGCTTCAAAGGCAACATTCCAATCATTTACACCTTGAATGATGTAAGGAACCCACTCTTTTGGTGTAGCTCTATCTACATAATAAACGATTTGTTTTTTAGGCTCAACTAATTCACCTCTTTTAAACTTTTCAATGTCTTCATCTTTAACTTCTAAACGGTATCTGTCTAAATAAGTAAGTGTTTTACTTTTTTGAGCTTTTAATCCGTAATCTGTTTGAGATCTAGCAAACCATCCAACTCTTTCATCAAAATAACGACGTTTCATAGGAACCTTAGGTAGTAAGATCATAGAGTTGCTCATTTCTAAAGAAATTGAACCAACACTTCCGTTAGAAGGTGCTTTATTAGCAAAATACGTTTTTACGTGTCTTACTTCAATGTTTTTTGGGTAACTACTTACTCTTTCAATAAAAGAACGCGTTTTATCCATTCTTGTAATTTGGTACCTTCTTCTGTTTCTTCCTGGGAAACCTAAAGGCTTAACATCTGTTGCAAATAAAGATGTTGCATCAATTACTGTAGCTTTTGCATCTTTGTTAAAAGCTTTAATTGGGAAAGAAAATAATACAGGCTCAAAATTAGAATTTACTACTGCTTCGTGTACAGGTAAATCTTTGTCTGCTACTACGTTATGAGAAACTACACGTAATAAGATTTTTTTTCCTTTTTTCTCCCAACGTAATACTTGTGTATTTTGCTTTCCACCACCAAAACCAAGTCCGCTGGCAGTTTTAGCAATTCTAGTTACCATTAACATTTCTCTTCCTAAAAGAGAATCTGGAATTTCGAATAAGTATTTTTCGTCTTTTGTATGTACGTCAAATAGACCTTTGTCAGTTTTGTGTTTTTTAGTAACAACTTTTGCATAAGGCTGAATTGCTCCTTTTTTAGGTCTAGGTTTTGGGGCTGGTTTAACCGTTTGCTTGGTGTCTTTCTTCTTTTTCTTTTTTCTACGCTGCGCTTCAGCATCTAAAGAAACACCAAAAACAAACAATACAATAAGTAACCTTGATAGTACTTTTTGGATCATAATATTAAGTTTAAATGTTTGTGATAATAATTAGTTCCCGAAGTTAAGGAATCTATCAATGAGATTTCTTAAAAAAATGTTAAAGAGCGGAAATCCTTTAACATTGAGGAAATTAAAAAACAAAAACTATTTTGAGAGTTGAGAATATAGAAAGTTTCTTATTTCTACTTCACAAGAATTACATTTTAGATAGGCATCGTGCTTACCATTTGTAATTGTTTTTAACTCACTGTAAACTCCAACTGCTGTTGCCTGTGGATGAAGTAATCCAGAACCATCTGTTAAAATTCCAGTACTGCTAGTATTTCCATTTAAATAAGGAACTACAGCATCTGCCGTACCGTGAATGCTATATAAAACAGGTTCGTTAGCATTGATAAAGTTTTTGTCAAAAAGAGAACCAGAAATATTAATTACCCCTTTAATGGTAGATGGATAAGATTCATTACCACTTTTACCTTCAATTCCACCATTAGAATTTACATAATTAACAAAGCTAGTGCCTCCAATAGTAGCAAGTTCACTATCTGTTTTTAAGTAAGCATAATGAAGCGCAGTGATTGCTCCAGCAGAATATCCTCCAACAAAAATTGTATTTGCATTAATCTTGTATTTATTATCTGTAGCAATGTCTTTATGAAAATAACGTACTGCCGCTTTCATATCAGCAACAGCATTTACTGCGGCTTGTTTAAATGTTAATTGACTTGGAATAACGTCAATCAATCTATAATTAATTGAAGCCACAACATAACCTGCTTTCGCCAAAAAGGTTGCAATAGGTTCCATATCTGCTTTATTACCGCTAATAAAACTACCACCATGTGCTAAAACGATTAAAGGTCTGTTAGTTTCTGTGTCATTTTCTGGCTCGTAAATGTCCATTGTTAAACCTTGAGTAGCGCCACCAAGAGTAACATTGGCACCATAACGAATGTCTTTTGTTACAGTAAGCGTTGCAAAAATTTGACTGTTGTATCGTTGTGAATTATCAGACTGATTGATGTAATTGATCTCACTGTCTGTACAAGAAATAAAAAGTAAAAGCACGAAGCTTAAAAGAAGTAAATTACGAGTCATAATAATCTAACGAATCAGTTTTGTTTTTTGTATGTGACTTCAAAAATAAAATAAGTTCCCAAAAGAACAGTGAATTTTAAGGTATCTTTTGAGTTTGAGTAATAAAAAAAGGAACTACATTTCTGTAATTCCTTTATCATTTATAAGAAAATATGTTTTTATAAAGTTTCTACAAACAAACCTTCATCGGTTTTAGAAACTTTGGCAACTTCTTTTTTAGTTAAGCCTTTAATGGTTTTATCCCATTTTTTATTTGATAAACCAGATTGAGATTTTAAATCAACTAATTCTAGTTTTTCAACTTTTGATAGAATTTCCAATACGGCTTTTTCGTCATCGTTTAATTCTACCGCAGGAGTTTTTTTCTCTGGTCTCATTTGTGGGAAGAACAATACTTCTTGTATGGATTGATTGTTTGTTAAAAACATAATTAAACGATCCATTCCAATTCCCATACCAGACGTTGGAGGCATACCATATTCCAAGGCTCTTAAGAAATCAAAATCGATAAACTCAGTAGCTTCATCATCTCCTTTTTCTGCTAATTTTAATTGATCTTCAAAACGCTCACGTTGATCTATTGGGTCATTTAATTCTGAATAAGCATTGGCAATTTCTTTACCACATACCATTAATTCAAAACGTTCTGTCAATTCTGGATTGTCTCTATGCTCTTTACATAAAGGAGACATTTCTTTTGGGTAATCTGTGATGAATGTTGGTTGGATGTAGTTTCCTTCACATTTTTCTCCAAAAATTTCATCGATTAACTTTCCTTTCCCCATGGTTTCATCAACCTCAATTCCCATACCTTTTGCAGCAGTTCTTATTTCATCTTCTGTTTTTCCAGTAATATCAAAACCAGTAAAATGCTTAATAGAGTCTGCCATGGTTACTCTTGCATATGGTGCTTTAAAGTCAATTTCATGTTCACCAAAAGTAGCTTTTGTACTTCCGTTTACTGCAATTGCACAGTGTTCTAATAAACGCTCACAAAAGTCCATCATCCAGTTGTAGTCTTTATAAGCAACATAGATTTCCATTGCAGTAAATTCTGGGTTATGAGTTCTGTCCATTCCTTCGTTACGGAAGTTTTTAGAAAACTCATATACACCTTCAAAACCACCAACAATTAAACGTTTTAAATACAGTTCATTCGCAATTCTCATATATAGAGGAATATCTAAAGAATTGTGATGTGTAATAAATGGTCTTGCTGCTGCTCCACCAGGAATCGGTTGTAATATTGGTGTTTCAACTTCAAAATATCCAGCAGTATTAAAGAAATTACGCATTGCATTGAACAATTTAGTTCTCTTTACAAATACTTCTTTTACATGTGGATTTACAGCTAAATCTGCATAACGTTGGCGGTAACGCATTTCAGGGTCGTTAAACTCATCATAGGTATTTCCTTCTGCATCAGTTTTTGGTAAAGGTAACGGTTTTAAAGCTTTGCTTAATAAAGTAAAGTTTTGAACTCTTACACTTTTTTCACCAACTTTTGTAGTAAATAATTCTCCTTCAATACCAATAAAATCACCAATATCAAGTAACTTTTTATATACTTCGTTGTATAAAGTTTTGTCTTCTCCTAAACAAATTTCATCTCTATTAAAATATACTTGAACTCTTCCTTCAGAATCTTGTAACTCAGCAAAAGAAGCTTTCCCTTGTATTCTTCTAGACATTAATCTACCTGCAATAACTACCTTTTTATTCTCTTCGAAATCTTCCTTTATCTGTTTGGAATTCTGATTTACTGGAAATAAGTCAGCAGGATATGGATTGATTCCTAACTCACGTAATTTAGATAGCTTTTCTCTTCTTACAACTTCTTGTTCTGATAATTGCATAATGCCTTTTTTTAGTAGGATGTTTTTATTAAAGGCGCAAAGATACAATCAATTAAAGAATAAAGCAATGCTGAATTGGAGAGAAATTTTAATAAAAATTCAATTAATAGTTGTGGATTTAAAAAAAGAGCGTATATTTGCAGGCTGCTTTTTTGTAAGCGGCGTTTAGTTGTGTTGTTTTGGCACTTTCGTAAAAGTGTCGTGGTTTTGTTAACCAATGGAAAGCTTCCCTGAGATGGGACGCTTTTTTTTTGGAATCAATTTAAAAAAATGCCGACTTGTTTTCCCAAAACATACTGATGAAAAACCAACAATAGACCAAGCCAACACCAAATTTTAAACTCGCAGAAACAAAAAAGCCTAGTAGTGATCCAAAAGATGCTTTCAATGCTTTATTGGTGTCTTTTTTATCAAAAGCTGTTTCTCCAATAAATGCACCAACAAATGCTCCAATTAGCATTCCGAATGGAATAGGAGAGAAGAGTCCTACAACTAAACCAATCATGGTGCCATAAACTCCATATTTACTACCACCAAAACGTTTGGTTCCCATTGCAGGAATAAAATAATCAATGATCCATACAAAAACAGCAACAGCTAAAGTTATGCCTAGAAAAGTCCAATCTTTTGGTACTGCAGAAGTAAAACTTAATAATAATAAACCCACCCAACCAGTAAGTGGACCAGGTAATATTGGTAAAAAAGCGCCAATGATTCCTAAAACCATGCAGATGAGACCTAAAACAAGTAAGAGTATGTCCATTTTTATTGAGCTTATGTATACAAGACGAAAAGAAGTTTACTTTGTTACGATAAATTTTTAACTAAAAAATTAGTTTAAACTAAAAATATAGTTATATTTGTTTCGTTGAACTAAAAAATTAGTTGATTATATGGCAAAGCAATTGACAAAAGCAGAAGAACAATTTATGCAGGTTTTATGGAGATTAGGAGAGGCGAGTGTAAAAGAAATAATCGCAGAATTACCAAATCCAAAACCAGCATACAATACAGTTTCTACTATTATTAGAATTTTAGAAACTAAAAATTTTGTAAATCATAGATCAGTAGGAAGAGGATATGTATATTTTCCTTTGATAGAAAAAGATGTGTATAGTAATCAAACTTTACATAAGGTAGTTGATGGTTATTTTGGAGGTTCTTTTAAAAGCATGGTATCTTTTTTTGTAAAGAAAAACGACATGGATATTTCTGAACTTGAAAGTATTTTAAAAGAAATTAATAGTAAAAAAGAATAGCTATGCTTACATATATTATACAAGTATTACTTTTTCAAATACTATTTTTAGGAGTGTATGATTTCTTTTTAAGTAAAGAAACATTTCATACTCATAATAGAGCTTATCTTCTGGGAACTCCATTAATTTCATTTGTTTTACCACTAATTAAGATTCCTACAATTCAAAAAGCTGTACCAGAAGAATTGATGATTTATTTACCTGAATTAGTAATGTCCCCACAGAAGGTTATTGAACAAACTACTTATTATAATGAAAGTTCCATAAATTATATGTTGTTGTTGTTTTGGATTGGAGTTGTGTTGTTTTCTTTATTACTGATTGTGAAATTGATAAAAATCCTTAGACTGATTTATAAGAATCAAACAGTAAAAAAGCATTCGTATAAATTGGTTTTATTGCCAAAACAACAAGTTGCTTTTTCGTTCTTTAACTATATCTTTTTGGGAGAAAAGATTGCTAAAAGCAAACAAGAAGATATTATAAAGCACGAATTGATTCACGCCAAACAAAAACATTCGCTAGACTTACTACTTTTTGAATTATTACGAATAAGTATGTGGTTTAACCCTATGATTTATTTATATCAAAAGCGAATCACCTTATTACACGAATACATTTCGGATGCGGAAGTGGTAAAAACTACAGAGAAGCAATCCTATTTTAACAAATTACTATCCCAAACTTTCGAGGTTGAAAACATATCGTTTGTCAATCAATTTTACAAACATTCATTTATTAAAAAACGAATTCTCATGATGACAAAAAACAAATCGAAACAAATTAAAAAAGCAAAGTATTTATTACTACTACCATTATTGGCAGGAATGTTACTGTATACATCTTGCACAACCAATGCAAGTCTAGCTAAAGATCAAAAAATTGCAGTGCTAGAATCAAAGCTTCAAGATTTAGAAGCGAAGAGTAACTTACAAAAAGAGAAAATGTCTTCTTTATTACTAGTAAATGATTCAATATTAGAGACAGATGATGTCCCTTTAACCATCGTAGAGGAAGTCCCAGTTTACCCAGGATGTACAGGTACAAGAACGCAAAAAGCAAAGTGCTTAGATAAAATGATACAAAAAATGGTGATAAAAAACTTTAATATAGGTTTACCAAAAGAGTTAAATCTACCAAAAGGGAAAAAGAAAATTTGGGTCATTTTTAAAATTGATAAAAAAGGAGAAGTTGTTGGAGTACATGCAAGAGCACCACACCCTAAGTTAAAAGAAGAGGCTATAAGAGTTGTAAAATTATTACCTAATATGATACCTGCAAAGCAAAGAGGAAAAGAAGTAGGAGTAAAATATACGTTACCAATCTCTTTTAACGTAGAATAAAAACAAAAATATTTTTTATGAAAAAGATAATTATACTTTTTTGTATATGTATGAATACAAAAGTAGCAACGCAAGTTGCTACTTTTTCGCATGCAGATAGCTTGTTAGCCAAAGGAAGATATCGTTTGGCTTTAACTGAATTAAAATCAATTGATACCTTGCAAAATATCTCTAATTATAAAATTGGAGCAATTTATACAGCGATTGATGCACCAAAAAAAGCTATTGAGTTTTATAAGAAATCACTTTCTTTTAAAAAGGATTTAAAAGCAGCTATTTCTCTAGCAAAAGCCTATCAAAAAACAAAGCAGTACTTAAAAGCAATTAAGATTTATGAACAGATACGAGAAGAAGATCCAGAAAATTTATTGGTAAGCTATCAACTCGGAAAATTATATTTTGCTACTAATAATTTAAAAGAAGCAAGAAAAACATTTAAGTTACTTTCTCAAAAAGATCGTCAAAATCCAAATTATCATTATCAATTAGGTTTAATAGCTGCTAGGAAATTTGATGGAAATGGAATGTTAGATAATTTTTTAAGAGCTTATAAAGCCGATCAAACACATATAAAATCGGTATATCAATTGGCGAAAACATTTGCTCAATTACGTAAAAGAGATTCTTCTCGAATATTTACAGATATAGGTTTGCAATTAGATAGTTTGCATATAAATTTAAATAAACTAAAAATCAACGAACATTTTAGGAATAAAAGGTACAAAGAGGCAATTACGAAGCTACAATTATTAGATACTTTATATTCAAGTGATTTGTATGTAAAAAAGATGTTAGGAAGGTCTTATTTTAACATAGATTCATTAGTGTTGGCTGAAAAGAATTTTAAGACTGCTACAACTTTAGATAAGGAGGATTTTAAGATTGATTTGTATTTAGGACATATCTATAAGTCAAGAAAGAAATACCGTAAAGCAATGTTGAGTTATTTTAGAGCAACTTCAAAAGGAAAAAAATCGAGAGACGAAGAATACTATAGTTTAGGTATGTTGTATTTAGAAATGAAGCAACCAAAAAGTGCAGTTGCTATGTTTGATAGAGCATTAAGAGAGAGTTCAAAAAAATACCAAGCTTTTTATCAAAAAGCATTAACATATGACTCACATTATAAGGATAAAAAGAAAGCATATGATTTATATGATGAGTATATTTTACGTTTTGAAGAAAAGGATAAAGACATAAGTCTTTTTGTTAAAAATAGGATGAAAGAACTTAAAAAAGAACTCTTTTTTAAAGGAGAAAAAGTAGAGTAAAAAGGTTGTTTTTTAATACAGTATTAAAATCGTATTTTTACCTAGTAAATTTATACTATGCAATTGCGATTTGCCTCTTTTTGTTTACTGATGTTATTATGTACTTCTTGTGAATTCTTTAGTTTTAAAAAGAAGTCACAACTTCAAGAGGTAGATACAATTATTAATTATTCGGCAGTAGATGTTTCTCCAAAATTTGATGCATGTAAAAAACTGATAGATCAAGAAGCTATTAGTAATTGTTTTAGAACTAGAATATATAATTTTCTTTCTCAAAGTTTAACGCAACATAAAATAGAAGTTAGAAAACCAATTGATGAAGAGGTAAAGGTTGAGGTTATTATAGATCGTAAAGGAAACGTTTCTGTAAAAAGAATTATTGCTTCAGATTTGGTAAAAGAAACTATTCAGAATTTTGATAGTTTGGTAACAATAAGTGTGGCGAAATTGCCAAAACTTTCTCCAGCAATTAAAAGAGGAATACCGGTAACAACACAATATCAAATTCCAATTCGAATACAGGTAAAATAAAAATAGATTTCCGTTTCCGAAAATCTATTCTTTATTCATTTTAATTTAGCATTTGCCAAAGTTTGTCTTTTAGTTCTGTGAGCCCTTTTTGCGCTATAGATGAAAAGAAAATATAAGGTACCTCTTTTGGGAGTTCTTTTGTAATTTCTTCTCGTAACTCATCATCTAGCATATCATCTTTAGAAATGGCTAATAAACGCTGTTTGTCTAGCAATTCTGGATTGTGTTTTTTTAATTCATTTAAAAGAATTTCATATTCTTTATTAATGTCTTCACTATCTGCAGGAACTAAAAACAATAATGTTGAGTTTCTTTCAATATGTCTTAAAAAGCGATGTCCTAAACCTTTTCCTTCTGCTGCTCCTTCAATAATTCCAGGAATATCTGCAATTACAAAACTTTTAAAATCACGATACTCTACAATACCTAAGTTAGGTTTTAATGTAGTAAAAGCATAGTCTGCAATTTTAGGTTTTGCTGATGTTATAACAGAAAGTAATGTAGATTTACCAGCATTAGGAAACCCAACCAAACCGACATCTGCTAAGATTTTTAATTCGATTAAAAACCAACCTTCAGAGCCTTCTAATCCAGGTTGTGCATATCTAGGTGTTTGATTCGTAGCTGATTTAAAATGCCAGTTACCTTTACCTCCTTTACCACCTTCTAATAAAACAACTTCTTGTTGATCTTCAGTAATTTCAAATAGAATTTCATTGGTGTCAGCATCTCTAACAATTGTTCCTAAAGGGACATCAACATAACTGTCAGTACCATCAGATCCGGTACTTCTACTTTTACCACCATCGCCACCATGGGTTGCTTTAAAGTGTTTTTTAAACTTCATATGAAATAATGTCCACATGTTTTTATCTCCACGAATAATAACATGTCCGCCACGACCACCATCACCACCATCAGGACCACCTTTGGCAATATATTTTTCTCTGTGCAAATGCGCAGAGCCTCTACCACCTTTTCCAGAAGTAGCGTGAATTTTTACATAGTCAACAAAATTTCCTTCAGTCATAATCTACTGTTTTGATTTGATTTGCGTTTTAAGATAAACAAAATCAATGATTAACAGATAAACAGTGTTTGCTTAAAGTTTGTCAAAAACTTCTGCTAAACGATTGGTTATCTCTTCAATACTACCAACACCATTTACACCATAATAGTTTCCTTGAGCTTGGTAATAGTCTTTTAAAATAGCCGTTTTTGTGTTATACTCGTTAAAACGATTTCTAATTTTTCCTTCATCAGTATCGTCAGTTCTTCCACTAGTTTTTCCTCTTTCTAATAAACGTTCAACTAATAAGTCTTCTGGTACTTCTAAAGCAACCATTCCGTTTATTTGAGCTTCTTTTTCTGTTAAAAATACATCCAAAGCTTCTGCTTGAGATTCTGTTCTTGGAAATCCATCAAAGATAAAACCATTGGCATCAGCATTTTTTTCTACTTCTGCTTTTAGCATATTAATAGTTACTTCATCAGGAACTAAATCTCCTTCATCCATATATTTTTTAGCTAATAGACCTAATTCAGTTTCATTTTTAATATTAAACCTGAACACATCACCTGTAGAAATGTGAATAAGGTTGTATTTTTCTTTTAATAGCGTTGCTTGTGTACCTTTTCCTGCACCTGGAGGACCAAATAATACAATGTTTTTCATCTTATTGTTGTGTTGTTGTTAATTGATAAACGGCAGGGTTATTTCTTCCTAATCCGTTATAATCTAGGCCGTAACCTACTATAAATTTATCTTCAATACTTTTTCCAATATAATCTATTGGTAATTCTTTTTTAAATACATCTGGTTTAAAGAACAAGGTAGCAATTTTTAATTGCTTTACTTTTTTGTCTTTAAATATGTTGTAAATTTCTTGTAATGTATTTCCTGTGTCTACAATATCTTCTAAAATAATAACGGTTCTTCCTTCTAAATCTTCGTTAATACCAACCAAATGTTTTACTTTTTCAGAGGAAGCTGTCCCTTGATATGAAGCTAACTTTACAAAAGAAACTTCACAGTTTCCTTTATATGCTTTTACAAAATCAGAAACAAACATAAAAGAGCCATTTAGAATTCCGATAAATATAGGAGTCTCGTCTTTACAATCATTAGTAACTTGTTGCACTAAGTTGTGAACAATAGCTTGTATTTCTTCTTCTTTAATAAAAGGTTTAAAATATAAGTCGTGTAGTTTAATTGTGTCCATTTTACTACGTATCACGTTGAATGAAAAAACCGTTTTGCTCTGGCTGAATCTATTTCAGTGATGCAAAACGGTCTTTGGTTTGTTTTATATACTTGTTACTCTTTTTCTTCTTTTTTAGAAGAATCAAACATAACCGGAGTTGCAATAAATAAAGATGAATAAGTACCAACTAATACACCCACAATTAAAGCAAACATAAATCCTTTAATAGAGTCACCTCCAAATAAGAAGATGGCTAACATTACTAATAATGTTGTTAACGAAGTATTGATTGTTCTTCCTAAAGTACTACTTAAGGCTTTATCAACAACTTCTGTATATTTCCATTTAGTATGAATTCCAGCAAACTCTCTAATTCTATCAAAGATAACCACGGTATCATTCAGAGAGTATCCAACTACTGTTAAGATTGCTGCAATAAATGATTGGTCAATTTCCATATCAAATGGCATAAATTTATATAAGATAGAGAAGATTCCTAATACAATTAATACATCGTGGAATACCGCAACTACAGCACCTAAACTGAACGATACTTTTCTAAAACGTAATAAGATGTATAAGAATACTACAATTAAAGATCCTAATACAGCCCATAATGCTGATGTTTTAATATCATCTGCGATAGTTGGGTCTACTTTACGGTAACTCATGATTCCGTTTGCGTTTTCAGCTTTTTCAAAACCAGGTTTAAAGTTTTCGTATGTAGTAGCACCGATATAAGATTTTAAACCGTTGTATAATGCTAATTGTACTTCTTCATCAGCAGATTTACCTTCGTCATCAATTTTATAAGCAGTAGTAATTTTTAATTGATTGTCTGCACCATACGTTTTTACTTCAGGAGCACCATCAAATACTTTTGCTAATTCGTTTCTAACTTCAGCAGAGTTCATTGGCTTGTCAAAACGTACCATATAAGAACGTCCTCCTTTAAAGTCAACTCCTTGTTTTAACCCAATAGATGCGATAGAAGCAATTCCTCCTAAAATAATTAATCCAGAAACAACATATCCAAACTTACGTTTTCTTAAGAATTCGATATTGATATTCTTGAACCAGTTTTTAGAAATACTCGTATTGAATGTTAAGTTGCTGTTTTTGTTAGCAGCAGAATCAATTAACATACGTGTAATAAATACTGCAGTAAATAATGAAGTTGCAATACCAATCATTAATGTTAAGGCAAAACCTTTAATTGGTCCAGTACCAAATACATATAAGATAATACCGGTTAATAAGGTAGTAATATTTGCATCAATAATTGCAGATAAAGCTCCTTTAATACTAAATCCATCTTCTACAGCTTGCTTTAATCCTTTTCCACCGTTTAATCCTTCTTTAATTCTTTCGAAAATAATTACGTTGGCATCTACAGACATACCTATAGTTAAGATAATACCAGCAATACCTGGTAAAGTTAACACAGCACTAAATGATGCTAAAATTCCGAATATAAATAAGATGTTTACTAATAAGGCTACGTTTGCAAATAAACCAGCTTTTCCGTAATAAAAAACCATCCAGATTAATACCAATGCAATTGCTAAACCAAATGAGTTGAAAGATCTATCGATAGATTCTTGTCCTAAAGAAGGTCCCACAACACTAGATTCGATAATTCTTGCAGCAGCAGGTAATTTACCAGCTTTTAATACTGTAGCGATATCTTGAGCTTCTTCAATAGTCATAGATCCTCCAGAAATAGAAGTTCTACCTCCTACAATTGGTCCAGGAACAGAAGGAGCAGTATATACATAATTATCTAATACAACAGAAACGAATTTTCCTGCATTTTCTCCAGTTAATTTTTCCCATTGTTTTGAACCAGTACTGTTCATTGTCATACTAACCTCTGGTTTGTTTCCTAATTGGTCAAATACCTGAGCAGCATCTACAATTACATCTCCTTCAATAGGAGCTACATCTTTCCTGTTAGATTTAATAGCATATAAAGCAATTACTTCACTAGCTTCATCAGCACCAGGATTTGCTTTGTAATCCCATAAGAATTTTACATATCTTAAGTTACTTGGCAATAAGGCTCTTACTTCTTTTCTAGCTAATAATTTATTTACCGTTGCAGTATCAGAAACTTTCGCTAAAGCTACTTGAGAACTTCTAGGGAAATTTTGTCCGTAGTAAGGAGACAAGTAAGTAAATAATGTTTTTTGGTTATTAGTAGCTGTAGAATCTTTAGCGCCTAATAAATTGTCTATATTGTCTTTTTTAATTGAGTCGTTTAAAGTTTTAGGAGCTTCTTCTTTTAAAAGTTCAGTTACTTTAGTATTTGCAGAAACAAAGAATGAAATTAATTCTTCATTGGTAAATACTTCCCAGAATTGCAATTTAGCTGTACTTTCTAATAATCTACTAACACGTGCAATATCTTTTGCTCCAGGTAATTCAATTTGAATTCTACCAGAGTTTCCTAAACGTTGAATATTAGGTTGAGTTACACCAAACTTATCAATTCTACTACGTAAAACTTCAAAAGCAGTGTTGATAGAATTGTCTATTTCTGTTTGAATAATTGGCTTTATCTCAGCATTTGTTTTGTTGAAGTTGATTCCTTTATCAGCTAAGTTTTTTGTTCCAAAAATAGAAGGGTCACTTAACTTAGTTCCATTAGCAACTTTTTCAAATTCAGCAAAGAATAAATTTAAATAAGTATCTGTACTGTTTTTTTGAGCAGCATCAGCAGCAGTTAAAGCTTGATTAAATGCTGTGTTTTTTGATTCATTAGATAAACCAATTAAAATGTCTTTTACAGAAACTTGTAATACAGCATTAATACCACCTTTTAAGTCAAGACCAAGGTTCATTTCCTTGTCTCTGATATCATTGTAGCTATATTCAGCAAAACCTAAATTGATGATTTTAGCGTTTCCAACGCTGTCTAAATATTTTTTTTCAAATCTAGCTAAAGCTTTACCATCATTATCGGTAACTTTTTCTTTAGCATAAGCTTTTGCAGCATCTTCTACATTCCCCGCGAAATAGGTAAATGATAGTTGATATAAACTTACTATTCCAAAAAGGATAGCAAATAATCTGATTAGTCCTTTGTTTTGCATCTTCTCTTAAATTTTAATCGACTTCTTTGTAAAAACGTGCAAATATAGTATTTCAAAAAAGATTAGCCAATTGTTTTAGCATATTTGTCGGTACGGAATCTTGTTTTTCAAACCTTTAAAGAAAATCAAGATTTTTTAGCCCCTTTTTTTTATATATTTACTAGCCAAAATTAGAAAAATAATTAATCAAAAAATTTAATAATGTCATATCAGTCAGATATAGAAATTGCACAGGCTAAAAGTTTGGTGCATATTAGAGAAATTGCAGCCAAATTAAACGTAGCAGAAGATAATTTAGAAATGTATGGAAAATACAAAGCAAAATTACCTTTAGATTTAATTGATGAAGAAAAAATTGCAAAGAACAACTTAGTTTTAGTTACTGCATTAACACCAACACCTGCTGGAGAAGGAAAAACAACTGTTTCTATTGGTTTGACTGAAGGACTAAATAAGATCGGAAAACAAGCAACAGTAGTATTAAGAGAACCATCTTTAGGACCTGTTTTTGGAATTAAAGGAGGTGCTGCTGGAGGAGGACACTCACAAGTGGTTCCGATGGAAGACATTAATTTGCATTTTACAGGTGATTTTAATGCCGTAGAAAAAGCAAATAATTTATTATCAGCATTAATCGATAATAATTTACAAAGCAAGGTGAATAATTTAAATATAGATCCACGTACTATTTTATGGAAACGTGTTATTGATATGAACGATAGAGCTTTGCGTGATATTACCATTGGTTTAGGTGGAACTGCTAACGGTATTCCAAGACAAGATGGTTTTAATATTACACCAGCATCTGAGGTAATGGCTATTTTATGTATGGCGACTAGTTTTGATAATTTAAAAGAACGTTTAGGAAATATTTTTATCGGATTTACTTTTGATAAAAAACCTGTTTTTGCCAGAGATTTAAATGCAGAAAATGCCATGGCTATTTTATTAAAAGATGCCATTAAGCCAAATTTGGTACAAACTTTAGAAGAAAATCCCGCGATTATTCATGGTGGACCTTTTGCTAATATTGCACAAGGAACTAATACTGTTTTAGCTACTAAAATGGGGTTGTCTTTATCTGATTATGTAGTAACAGAAGCTGGATTTGGTGCAGATTTAGGCGCAGAAAAATTCTTAAATATTAAGTCTGCATTTGCTGGATTAAACCCAAAATGTGTAGTCTTAGTTGCTACCATTAGAGCTTTACGTCATCATGGAGGTGCTGCTAAAGAAGAATACAATACTGCAAGTGTAGAAAGAGTAAAAGAAGGTTTTAAAAATCTTGAGAAGCACATTGAAAATATACGTAAGTTTAATATTGAGCCAGTAGTGGCAATCAATTCATTTATTTCTGATTCTGAAGAAGAAGTACAATTTATTAAAGATGCTTGTGCAGATTTAGGAGTACATGCTGTATTGTCAGAAGGATGGGCAAAAGGTGGAGAAGGAACTAAAGAATTGGCTGCAGCAGTAGCTGATGTTGTAGAAAATAAAGCAACACAGTTTAAACCTTTATATGATTGGAGTAGTCCGGTAAAAGAAAAAATTGAAACGATTGCTAGAGAAGTTTATGGAGCAGAAGGTGTAATTTATGATAAAAAAGCGCAATTAAATTTAAGAAGAATTGATCGTTTAGGCTTTAATGATTTTGCAATTTGTATGGCTAAAACTCAAAAGTCTTTTTCTGATGATGATAAACTTATTGGAAGGCCTACAGGATTTAAAGTAACTGTTAGAGAGATAGAGATTGCAGCAGGAGCTCAATTTATCATTCCAATTTTAGGAAAAATGATGCGTATGCCAGGATTACCAGGAAAACCTGCGTCAGAAGGAATGACAATTGATAACAATGGAGTAATTTCTGGCTTATCTTAAAAAAAAAGAATATGAAACCAGTCATCGTATCAAAAATAATTGACAAAGATGTAAAAACCATTTGGTCTGCTATTACTGAGTTAGACCAAATGGTTTTGTGGTTTTTTGATAATATACCTGAATTTAAAGCTCAAGTAGGTTTTAAAACGTGGTTTGTGGTAGCAAATGAAGATCGTACTTTTTATCATTTATGGGAAGTGGTTCAAGTGGTAGAAAAACAATCTATTGCTGTTGAATGGACTTATCCTGATTATGTAAAAGAACCATTCTTAGTAACTTTCGAATTGGAAAGTATTGCACA
Organism: uncultured Polaribacter sp.; assembly: GCA_947497755.1. Lineage (GTDB taxonomy): Bacteria > Bacteroidota > Bacteroidia > Flavobacteriales > Flavobacteriaceae > Polaribacter. The sequence goes on from CANMHT010000006.1 coordinate 153,842, forward strand.
AAACCAAACTCAATTTACTGTTACTGCAAAGGGAATTGGACAATTTGAAAACTTTAATATTCCAGAGTTTACTAGAGAAAGTTGTAAAGGAGGTTGGGAGTATTTCACTACTCAGCTAAAGAATTATCTTGAACAATAATCATTCTTTGGTTTGAAAATTTGTAAATCCATTTGGAAAAATTTAATGATATCAAAGAAAGTAAATTTTGTTAAAAGGAATAGCTTCTAATAAACAAAAAGACCAGCCAAAAGGCTGGTCTTTTGTTTTATATAATAATTAGGATTTTATAATTCTAATAATCCATTTGTTTTCTTAACACCTTCTGCAGAAGCAGCTAAATGCGCTTTTTCAGCATCGTTTAATTCGATTTCAACTACTTTTTCAATTCCGTTTTTTCCTAATACAACAGGAACTCCAATACATAAATCGTTTAACCCGTATTCACCATCTAATAAAGTAGAACATGGGAATATTTTCTTTTGATCACAAGCAATTGCTTGCACCAATCCTGAAACAGCAGCACCAGGAGCATACCAAGCAGAAGTTCCTAATAATCCAGTTAATGTAGCTCCACCAACTTTAGTATCTTCTAAAACTTGTTGCAATCTTTCTTCTGATAAGAACTCAGAAGCTGGAACAGAATTTCTTGTTGCTAAACGAGTTAAAGGAACCATTCCTTTATCAGAATGCCCTCCAATTACCATTCCGTCAACATCAGAAATTGGTGCTTCTAAAGCTTCAGCTAATCTATATTTAAAACGAGCAGAATCTAAAGCACCACCCATTCCAATAATTCTATTTTTAGGTAAACCAGTTGTTTTATGAGTTAAATAAGTCATTGTGTCCATTGGATTAGAAACGACAATGATAATTGTATTTGGAGAATGCTCAATTAAACTTGCAGAAACTGATTTTACGATTCCCGCATTAATTCCGATTAATTCTTCACGAGTCATTCCAGGTTTACGAGGAATTCCAGAAGTAATTACACAAATGTCAGAATTTGCTGTTTTTGTATAATCGTTTGTGCTTCCAGTAATTTTTGTATCAAATCCGTTTAATGAAGCAGTTTGCATTAAGTCCATTGCTTTTCCTTCAGCAAATCCTTCTTTAATATCTAAAATTACTACCTCTGATGCGAAGTTTTTAATGGCAATGTACTCTGCACAACTTGCACCAACGGCACCTGCTCCTACAACTGTTACTTTCATTTTTATATTTGTTTTGTGTTGAATAAATTTTGTTGTGCAAAAGTACTATAAATAATTGAAAATTTAGAAGTTATACAAACTAAAAAAGGCTGCAAATATTGCAGCCTTTTTTAGTTTGTATAAAAAAAGATTATCTAATGCTAAATGCAATACCAGCATTGATTGTATTGTAATCTTGTAAAGTATAGCTTCCAAATATTTTAAAGAATCCTAAGCTAATTCTAGCACCTAAAGTTGTTTTAAAGCCACTTGCATCAAAACCTAAATTTAAAGGATTAGTTAATGTTTTTGTAGAGCTTGGTCCTCCAGCAACTGGAGTATATTCTAAGTTATAAGTACCGTTCATTTTTAAAGTAGAATCTCCGCTATTGTATCCAAATCCTCCAAAAATATTGATAAAAGGAAAATTTAATGAAGCAATAGCTTCTACAGTATACGATGTTAACTTGAACTCTGCATTTTGTCCAGAACCATTAATTGAACTACCATTTTGAATATCGTAATCAACATTCATAGAAGTATATGCGGCTAATAAAGAAACGTGTAAAGGTGTTTTGTCCATTGGGCCAAACCAGCTTGTAATTTCTTTTTTTAATCCTATTCCTAATAATTGCCCTTTTACATCATCAGATCCAACTTTAGGTACCATACGTAGCATAGCTTCCATCTTAAAAGGTAATCCTAAGTTAAACTGAACTGCTGGTGCAGGAACAGCATTTAAAGGTAAGTCATCTTTAACTCCACCAGGCATAGTGAATTTTGCTTCTAATGCAGGATGAACTCCACCGTTAATTGCTGGGTCTGAATTTGCAGGAATTGTAATTGTAAACCCATTAGTTAAAGCATTGTCTAAACCAGCAACTGTTGGAGAAGTTGTAGGATTATCTGTGACATTACTTGATAAATTTAAAGCAGCAACATTAAAGATTTCATCACTAGAAGGAACAACAGATGCGTTCAATCCAATTGTAATATCAAACCCTAATGTTTTGTGAACTTTTGCGGTATGATACCAACCACCATTCATAGAATAAATAAGCCCTTTCATTGCAGGGTTAATGTAAGCTTCTGTAAGTTTAGCTGCATCATCTACTCCAGAAAGTAGGATAGATTCTAATCCATCTTGAGCTTTGGCGTTAAAAGTTAGTGTAAAAACACTGATAAAAATTAAAATGTACTTTTTCATTAGTTTTAAAAGTTAAGTTAGTAAATTTTCTTTAAGGGGAAATATTACGCAGCTAATATAGTAAGAAAAAGAAAAACACACCAAATTTGGTGTGTTTTTACTTATTGTGAGTATGCTTTAATTAAGCATCAATATTTGCATATTTTGCATTTCTTTCGATAAAATCTCTACGAGGAGGTACTTCATCTCCCATTAACATAGAAAAGACTCTATCTGCTTCTGTCATATTATCAATGGTTACTTGACGTAATGTTCTAAACTCAGGATTCATCGTAGTATCCCATAATTGTTCAGCGTTCATCTCTCCAAGACCTTTATAACGTTGAATGTTTACGCCACCACCCATTTTTTGAGCAATTAAATCACGTTGGTTATCATCCCAAGCGTATTCTCTTTTTTGTCCTTTTTTAACTAAATATAAAGGTGGAGTAGCAATATAAACATATCCTTGTTCAATCATTTCTCTCATATATCTAAAGAAGAATGTTAAGATTAAGGTAGCAATATGACTACCATCTACATCGGCATCACACATAATTACTACTTTGTGATAACGCACTTTTGTTAGATTTAAAGCTCTTGGATCTTCTTCAGTTCCGATAGAGACTCCTAATGCGGTAAACATGTTTTTGATTTCTTCGTTTTCAAAAACTTTGTGTTGCATTGCTTTTTCTACGTTTAAAATTTTACCTCTTAGTGGTAGAATAGCTTGGAAATTACGATCACGACCTTGTTTTGCAGTTCCACCTGCCGAATCTCCCTCAACTAAGAAGATTTCACATTGAGCTGGGTCTGTTTCAGAACAGTCAGATAATTTTCCAGGTAATCCGCCAATGCTCATTACTGTTTTACGTTGCACCATTTCACGTGCTTTACGAGCAGCATGACGTGCTTGAGCAGCTAAAATTACTTTTTGTACAATGGTTTTAGCATCGTTTGGATTTTCTTCAAGATAATCAGTTAGCATTTCTGCTACCGCTTGAGAAACAGCAGAACTTACTTCACGGTTTCCTAATTTAGTTTTTGTTTGTCCTTCAAATTGAGGTTCAGCAACTTTTACAGAAACAATGGCAGTTAATCCTTCACGGAAATCATCTCCAGAGATTTCAAACTTTACATTTTTTAACAATCCAGATTCATCTGCATACTTTTTTAAAGTGTGTGTTAATCCACGCCTAAATCCAGATAAATGTGTTCCTCCTTCGTGAGTGTTAATATTGTTTACATACGAGTGTAAATTTTCTGAGTACGAAGTGTTATAAACCATTGCAACTTCTACAGGAATTCCGTTTTTCTCTCCTTCCATAGCAATTACACCAGCAGTTAATTGCTCACGAGTAGAGTCTAAATACTTTACAAATTCAGAAAGTCCTTCGGTAGAATGGAAGGTTTCAGAAATAAAGTTTCCTTCATCGTCTGTATTTCTTCTATCTGTTAAGGTAATGGTAATTCCTTTATTTAAGTACGATAACTCGCGCATACGAGTTGCTAGTGTATCGTAGTTGTATTCTGTAGTTTGTTGGAAAATTGATTTGTCTGGTAAAAAAGTTACAATTGTCCCCGTAAAATCTGTTTCTCCAATCGTTTTAACTGGATATAAAGTTTTACCTCTTTCGTATTCTTGTTGCCAAATTTTACCTTCTTTGTGTACAGTAGCTGTTAAATGGTCAGATAATGCATTCACACAACTTACCCCAACTCCGTGTAATCCTCCAGAAACTTTATATGAGTCTTTATCAAACTTACCACCAGCTCCAATTTTAGTCATTACTACTTGTAAAGCAGAAACTCCTTCTTTTTGGTGTATTCCAACAGGAATTCCACGTCCGTTATCTTTTGTGGTAATCGAATTGTCTTCATTAATAGTTACTTCAATCCTATCACAGTGTCCAGCTAATGCTTCATCAATTGAGTTATCTACAACCTCATAAACTAAGTGGTGTAAACCTCTAACGCCAACATCTCCAATGTACATTGATGGACGCATTCTTACGTGTTCCATACCTTCTAAGGCCTGGATACTGGATGCATCGTAGCTATGTTTTTTTTCTTCGCTCATTTATAATTTATATTAGGTTATTGCATAATAATGCAATCCATAGATTGTATTACTTTGTTTTGCAATAACGAGTTATTAAAAAATCAAAAAAAATCGCCTTAAAAAGACGAATTCATACCTAACAAATTTAACAAAATAAGTAGTTGAATAAAACTAAAATAAGAGATTTGTTAGTTAAATATTAACATTTGTTAATTACTTAAAAGTGTCTTAAATCGCTTAAAAATGACCTTATTTTAAAAATTGAGATTTCGAAACTTTAACTAAATGTTGAAATGAAAAAAAATCCCGCTAATGCGAGATTTTAAAATCAATAAAACAAAAGAATAGCATCAAATTATTCTTGCTTTCACTGATTTTTGAACCAAGTAAAATCGAATTTCCAAATGATAAATGTGATCATTAGAAAAAATAAGTTCCACAACAAAACAAATGCAATAAATGAAGACCATGTATCAAAGGATGCATTGTTTGAAATGTGGAAAATACTATCGCTGTTTAAGTCAGTATTAATTAAATGTCTTGTTGCCCAATTGTTTCCTAAGTGAATTCCGATTGGAAGAAGAATAGATTTCGATTTCAGAAATGCTGTAGCGTACATTAAATGTCCAACTGGAATAGAAATGACCAATAGAATGATCATTCCAGGGTTTTGTAAAACATGGCTATCTAATACATGGATAGACATAAATAAAAGTGAAAAAATAATATTGGCTTTTGTAACGGAACTTAGCTCTGTAGTTTTCTTAAAAAGGTAACCTCTAAACAAGAACTCTTCTACAGCTACAGTAGGTAAAATTAAATAGAGAGCAATTAGTATCGTTTCAATATCTATTTCTGTGCTTAAACTAATCGTTTCACCCAAATACAAAGCTCTTAGATATTTAGCTATTAAGAATGCTCCAGCACCGACAAGTATTCCTAGAGGAAGCAATAGCCAGTTTTTAAAATTAAAATTGAGTCCGATTTTATTTAAAGTGGCACCTTCTCTTTTGTATAAAAACCAAGTTGCAGTAATTAAAAGTATGACAGCTGTGTAAGGAAAGTATTCTTTTATAAAGCCTTTGTTTAGTAAAGTACTAACAAATAAAGCAATAGCAAATAGAGAAATTGCTCTGGTAAATAGAAAAAGTGTTGGATATGAGTTGGTAATCTTTTTCATGACTATTGTTGCTGTTTTTTAGCTTGATATTTTAAATACTGCTTTACAAAAATGAAAGTCAATATTGATGGGAATAACCCTTTTGGTATATGATAGAATAACCAATTCCAATCTGCTAAATGAATTTTAGAGACTTCTTGAAAAATCAATTGACCATACGGTTGGTTTTCATAAAACATTGACATTAGATAATTGTATCCTAGATGAAAACCTAATCCTAACATGATAGATTTTGTTTTATGAAAAGTATATGCCCAAACGTAGCCAGTAAATCCTGTAATTAAGGTTACATAAAGCATTGCAATGATGCTGCTGTTTGTCATTCCGTATGAGAAAATATGATATACTCCAAATACAAGTGCAGAAATAAGAATTCCCTTTTTTGCACCAATTCTTTGAATTAATATATACAGAATAGCTCCTCTAAAAACCAGATCTTCTGTTAGAGCAGATCTGATATGGTATACAAATGCATCAAATAGTAAGTTGTAATGTATGGTGTCATTTTGTTTCCATGTTACATTTAAGATAAAGGATTCTATGAGAATGGCAATTAGGTTGATACTAATTATTACGAAAAACCCAATTACAAATTGATTAATTCTTTTTTTTGTAGGAATGATTCCTAATATTTCGATGTTTTTTTTCTCAAAAAAATGCAATAGCATCCATGAGATTATTATAATTACTAATAATCCTAACATAATTTTTTAAGGTTTTTAAATGTTATACTTTAGACTTCAAAAAAGAAATGGAAAGTGGATAATTACAAGTTCCTTTATTTAAGGCAGACATGATATTTACTACTGAAGTAATAATGCTAAAAAGAACTACAGCTGCCGTTAAAAAGAAATTGTATCCTGGAAAAGGAAAGAATAATACCAAAGAAATGACAAAGTATAATAAGATTGAACAATGAAAATTAACTACTGCTCTTCCGTGTTTGTCATAAGTAGGATGATCATTTGATTTATGTATCCATAAAAATAGTGGAAATAAGATACTTCCAAACGGAATTATAAGTCCTAAAAATGGGATCGCATGAAATAATAGCATCCATTTTCTTTGAATTTTTTCTTGACTAGGATTGTCAATAATCATTAAATCTTCAATTCGAACATTTAAACCGACAGCCAATAATTTTACAGTTTGTAAATGTGGAGAAACTTCTTCTTTTTCGATGCGTTGAATTGTTCTAATTCCAACACTAGAAGCATCAGAAAGTTCTTCTTGAGTAAAGCCTTTTAATGAACGTTGGTATTTTAATCTTTTGCCTAATGTGTTGTTTTCCATTTTCTTGTTTTTGATGAAGCAAATCTACGGCGAAGGGTTGGTTTTTCTTACGCCATTTAAATGTCACCTTTCTGTCAGTTACAGTAAATATAGGCTTTGTAGAGTATATAAAGCAAAAAAATCCTGTAAAACAGGATTTTTAAGTGTTTAAACAAGTTTCTTTTTCAATTACTCTTTAATTATTTTTTTAGTGAGTTTTTTATGATTGTTTAATTCAATTTTTAATAAATAGATTCCAGATTTTAAATGAGAAATATTCAATTTGTTTTTTGTAGTTGTTAAAACAGTTTTACCATTAGCATCTATAAGTATACTATTTTTAATTGTAAGATTTGAGTTGTTCTTTATTTGAATAATATCTGAACTTGGATTAGGAGAAATAGTAAAAGATTTTTTTAATAAGTAATTGTCTGTAGAAAGTGGTTGACAACTATCATCTGTATTAAAAATTATAGAAGTATCATATTTCCAGTTATTAGGAATGTTGTTAAGAACAGTGTCATCTACTTGTACACATTTTAGTTTTGGATTTGAAGAAATATCTAGACGTAAAGCGCTATTATTAGTATTAGCAATATTTATTTTTTTGAAGTTATTGTCTTTTGCAATTAGTAATTCCAATTTAGAAAGAGTGCTAATATTTAAAGTAGTAATTTGTGTGTTACTGCAGTTTAATTGCAATAACTCTGTGTTTGCATTTAATTTTAACTCTACATCAACAACAGCTGCTGCTGTAAATGGATTGTTATAACAATTTAAGACTTCGAGTTTTTGATTGTTTACTAAATCTAACCATTGAATTAAGTTGTTACTACAATTTAAAACTTTAAGTTGATTGTTTTTTGAGGTATTTAAGTGGATTAATTTGTTTTTACTACAATTTAAATTACTGATTTTATTGTTTTTAGTAATATCTAGAATTGTTAATTGATTATTCTCTATCCAAAGAAATTCTAAATTGGTATTTGTAGTTATGTCTATTGAAGATAAGTTGTTATTGTTGCTATAGAATGATGTTAATGCAGTGTTTTTACTAATGTTAATAGAGCTGAAGTTATTATGACTTATATCTAGAGTAACTAGTTTTTTATGTTGGCTAAAATCCCAGCTATTTATACTGTTGTTACGAAGTATTAAACTAGTAATGTTTTTAAATCTGTGTAACTCTTTAATGTCATTATTGTACAAATCTAAATCGGCAAGATTAATTTCTCCATTAAAATTTTCTGCTTCACAAGAACTTATTTTACCATTGTTGTCTGCATCTAACTTAGGAGTGTTTAATAATGCTGTTTTAACATTAGTATTGGTAAAGCTTAAAGCATCATCTATAGTGAAATCTGTATGGTCATCTTTTTCCCAAGCATAACTTGAGGTGTCTGTACCAGAATCAACAATAATACAGGTAAGTAAAGGGTTGTTTCTAGCATTGAGATGTTTTTCGTTATTTCCATCCAAATTACTATTAAGTCCGTTAGCAACATTTAAAGCAATTAAGAAATTTTCTCTTACTTGTATATATTCTGCCTGAGTTTTTGATAGGTCTAACACACTTAAAGAATTTTTGTTTAGGTACACTCTAGATAATTTTTGACTTTTAGATAAGTCGATAGATTTTAACTGATTTTCTGAGGCATCTAAAAATTCTAGTAAGGGAAGTTGCGTAACATCTAAATTGGTTAAGGTTGTTGTGCCAACTTCTAGTTGTTTTAGTTTTGTGTTTTTTGATACATCTATTGATGAAATTTTATTAAAAGATACGGCTAATTTTTCTAGTGAAATATTTTTTTCTGTATCTAGTTTTTTTAGATCTAACTTATTAAATGAAATATCTAAAGCTGTTAGTTTACTTAGTGATGTGATGTCAATATCTATTAATTTATTTTCTGAAAGATGAACTACTTCTAATGATTTTTCTTTGGATAAGTTAATGTTTTTTAAAAGTGTATAGTTAACAATTAACTCTTTAAGACTATTTGTGCCTGGAAGTTTTAAGGTTTCGAAATCTTCTAAAGAAGATAGTTTTAAAAATCTAATACCAGAAATATAATTTGTTGGAGGAGTTAAATCTAATCCTTGTATATAAGTATTGGTAATATGTAAGTTTTTTAAATTGGTGCTAGTGATTTTTAAATTAGCAAAACGACCAGTATCGTGTATAAATAAGCTAGCATCTCCAGTATCGTGAAATGATGCTTTTTCTATACTAGAAATATCCATGTCTTGGCTACAAGATTCTAGATGTATTCTTCTAAAAGTTGGAGCTCTTTCAAAATCTAAAAAACTAAATTGAATACCTTTAAGATACAATTCATCTAATGAGCGACCAGTTGTTGGAAGCCCAATAATGACCCCAATTTTTGATAAATCTAAATTATAACCTCTAATTTTTTTAGCATAATGATTAGTGTTAATAATTTTTAGTGTTTTTAGTCCAAAATATTTAATTCCTTCAAAATTGATAGAAGAAATAACATTAGGGTCAAGAGATAATTCCATTTTATTTCCAGGGAAATAATTTCCTGCTTCATGAATACTGATATCTCCGTCTTTATTAAAATCTACACTCGGGTATTTTTTTATGATTTCTTGCTTAAACAAATAATCACTTAAAGCTGGGTCACTTCCATTTTGAGTAAAAGCAACAGTAAGATTAAGAATAAGTAAACAGAAAATGTAATATTTTTTCATAAGATATTTTTGTTTTTTGTTGAATTACAAAAGTCTGTTAGATTGCTATTTTTAAGATGCTCATTTTTGCCAATTACATGCTCATTTAAGATTTAGATATGTGTAAAGAAGAAATACTTCTTATATTCGTTTGATTATTAGTAGCTAAAAAAAATATGAATGAAAAGGAAGGTTTTAATACTGTTTTTGGGATTAGTATCATCGCTAACATTTGCTCAAAAACAATTGAATATTGAAGATTCTTTAAAAGGAAAATCACCAGAAGACAAAGTGTTGTATTTACTAAAAATGAAAGTGAATAAACCTTTAGATTCTGCTTTATTATTTATAAATGAGGCAATAGATGTTGCAAAAACTCATCAAAAAGATTCTTTATTCTTAGAAGGTTATTATCAAAAGGCATTAACTTATTATAATGCTCAAAAGTTTAAAAAATCAGTAGCAATTTGTTATAAGTTAGATTCTCTAAGTCAACAAAAGTCTATTTTATATTATCAATATAAAAGCTATAATTCTTTAGGGAAAGCAAATTTTATGCTTTCAAATAAAAATGAATCTTTAAAGTATTTTAAAAAAGCTTTGAGTATCACTAAAGAAAAGAGAGATTCTTTATCAATGGCAACTATTTATCATAATATAGCAGGTGTGTACTTGGTAAATAATTTCAATAAAAAAGCTGAACAATATTATAGATTGGCTTTAAAGATTTACAATCAAGCAAATATTGAGGAGAAAAAAAAGCGAGGAACTTACTTACAGTTGTCTAGGTTAACATCCACTTTTGAAGAAACAAAAGTATTGTTAAATAAAATTGAAGAGATTGATAAAGGAACTGTAAATCCACATAGAGATGCAAATTTTCAGTTAACAAAAGGAGAGGCTTTTAGAGTAAAAGGCGATGCTTTTAAAAATAAAAAGTATTATTATGAAAGTAAAAAAGCATTGCGCAAAGCTTATAGAATAGCAGATAGTATTAATGATAGAGAAGTGAAAAATTTATCGTTACTTTTTTTGGCGAGAGTAAATACTTCACTTAAGCAATATCATGAAGCAGCGATGAATGTGTCAAGTGCACTACAGTTAGAACAACCTAATAGTATTAATTATGGTTTATTGTTAGATATTGGAGCAGAAGCGAACTCGCTTAAGAATGATTACAAAAAAGCTTATGAATTAATGCTTTTAAAAAAAGAGTTATTAGATTCTATCCAAAAAGAAGAGACTAAAAGAAGTTTTGCTGAATTTGATGTGAGGTATAAAACTGCAGAAAAAGACAAACAAATTGCAGAGCAAAAACTAAAGATTGTTCAAGAAAAAAATAGTAAAAACTTATGGGTTGGAGTTAGTATTCTTGTATTGGTGGTTATTATATTAATCTTTCAGGTTTACTTTGCTAAGCAAAAGCGCAAGAAGATTACTGTAGAGAACGAACTAGAAAAAGCTAAGGAAATAGAAATTGTTAGAACAGAATTATTAGGAAATATTTCTCATGAGATTAGAACGCCATTAACCTTAATTATTGGAAATTTACAATTAGCTCAAGAAGAAAAAACAAGAAATAAAAAACTTAGTAATTATATAAATAAGGCATTAGCAAGTTCTAAAAAAGTTATTGAAGATTCTAATCAAATATTAGAACTTCTAAAATTTGAGAAAAACAAACAAGAATTGCAAGAGACTGCAATTGCGATTACACCTTTTTGCAAAGGCCTTTTTTTATCTTTTGAGTCATTAGCAGCGATAAAAAACATTCAATTAGAATTTAAAAGTGATATTGCTATTGATAAACAAATTATTTCTGATGAAAATAAGTTAGAGAAAATTATCAATAACTTAGTTTCTAATGCTATAAAATATAGCAACTCTGATAGTGTTATTTATTTTGAGTTAATGCAAGAAAATAATTACTTAAGTATAAAAGTTAAAGATCAAGGCTTGGGAATTCCTTCAGAAGAAAGAGAAAAGGTTTTTAATCGTTTTTATCAAGCAAAAAATTCTAAGAACATTGGAGGTATTGGGATCGGATTGTCGCTTTCAAAGAAGTTTGCCGAATTGTTAAATGGAGATTTAACAGTAAATAGTAAATTGGGTAAGGGAAGTATTTTTCAGTTAGCCATTCCGTATGTGTCGGCAAAAAAAATAGAAGAAAAGAAAAGTATAGAAGTTTTAGAAACTAAAGAATATAGTGCAGAAAGTGTACAGAAACCAAAAGTGTTAGTGGTAGAAGATAATGTAGAGATGAGTAATTTTTTAGTTGAAATACTTCAAGAAAAATACCATTGTGCTACAGCATTTAATGGAGAAGAGGCTTTAAAAAAAATAAAAAACACTTCTTTTGATTTAATTACTTCTGATATAATGATGCCTAAAATAGATGGTTTTAAATTTAAAGAGGCGCTAAGTGAAAATAAAAGGTATAAGAGTATTCCTTTTGTTTTTATTTCTGCAAAAAGTTTAGAAGAAGATAAATTAAAAGGATTTGATTTAGGTATTGATGATTATATTGTAAAACCTTTTAATAAAAATGAGCTATTAGCAAGAGTTAAAAATTTAATAGAAAATAAAAAATCTAGAGAGCAATGGAGTATTGAAAATAAAGACTTGTTAGAAGAATCTATTGTATCTTTTGATAAGAAAATTATTGATAAAGCAGAAAAAGCTGTGTTAGATAATTTAAGTAATGAAAATTATAAGGTAGTAGATTTAGCTCTTGAGATTGGTTATAGTCAGCGACAATTAACTCGATTTTTAAAGCAATATACAGGAATGTCTCCAGTAAAATTTATTTTAGAAATTAGATTGCAAAAAGCCTATGTGTTGCTTCAGCAAAAAGCTTTTTTAACATTAAGTGAAGTGAAATATGAAATAGGAATTACATCTACCAGTTATTTTAATAAAAAGTTTAAAGAACGTTTTGGTGTTTTACCTAATGAAGTATAAAAAAGGAGTTGTAATTACAACTCCTTTTTTATCTATTAATATTTAATAGGCATCATCATGCACATTTGCAATAGCTCTTCCAGAAGGTTCGTTCATGTTTTTAAAAGCTTCATCCCATTCTAATGCAATGGCTGTGCTACAAGCTACACTTGCTTCTTGTGGTACGCTTAACGCAGCGGCATCACTTGGAAAATGTTCTTCAAAAATTGAACGGTAGTAAAACTCTTCTTTGTTTTGTGGAGTTTGAATTGGAAATCTAAACTTTGCATTTGCCAATTGCTCATCACTAACTTCTTTTTCTACGATTTCTTTTAATGTGTCAATCCAGCTATAACCAACACCGTCAGAAAATTGTTCTTTTTGTCTCCAAGCAACACTTTCTGGTAGTAAGTCTTCAAATGCTTTTCTAATGACCCATTTTTCCATGCGTTCTCCATGTATCATTTTATCTTCTGGGTTAATTCGCATAGCAACATCCATAAATTCTTTGTCTAAAAAAGGAACTCTTCCTTCAATTCCCCAAGCCATTAAACTTTTGTTTGCTCTCAAACAATCATACATATGTAACTTATCTAATTTACGTACGGTTTCTTTATGAAATTCTTCGGCATCTGGAGCCTTATGAAAATATAAATAACCTCCAAAAATTTCATCGGCGCCTTCTCCTGATAAGACCATCTTAATCCCCATTGATTTAATAACACGAGCCATTAAATACATCGGAGTAGAAGAACGAATCGTTGTGATATCATAGGTTTCTATATTATAAATTACATCTTTGATGGCGTCTAAACCTTCTTGAATAGTAAATTTTATTTCGTGATGAATAGTGCCAATATGATCGGCAACTTTTTGAGCAGCAGCTAAATCTGGAGAGCCTTCTAATCCTACAGAAAAAGAATGCAATTGTGGATACCAAGCATCAGATTGGTCATCAGTTTCTATTCTTTTTTGTGCATACTTTTTGGCAATTGCAGAAGTTACAGAAGAATCTAATCCGCCAGATAATAAAACACCGTAAGGAACATCAGACATTAATTGTCTATGAACTGCAGCTTCTAATGCTTCTTTTACTTCATCAATACTAGTTTGATTTTCTTTAACAGCATCATATTCAGACCAATCTCTTTTATACCATTTTACAAATTGACCATCTTTACTTGATAAATAATGCCCCGGAGGAAATAATTCAATCTTTGTACAAACACCTTCTAAAGCTTTTAGTTCTGAAGCTACATAGAAAGTCCCGTTTTTATCCCAACCAATATATAAAGGAACAATTCCCATATGATCTCTTGCAATTAGATACTCATCTTTTTCTACATCATACAAAGCGAATCCAAAAATACCATTCATATCATCAATAAAATCAACGCCTTTCTTTTGATAAAGTGCCAAAATAACTTCACAATCAGAAGCGGTTAAAAAATCGTACGAACCTTCAAATTGTTTTTTTAAAGCTCTATGATTATAGATTTCACCATTAGCAGCCAAAATCAATTTTTTGTCTTTACTAAATAAAGGTTGTTGTCCAGAAGCTGGATCTACAATTGCCAAACGCTCGTGTGCTAAGATCGCTTTAGAATCACTATATATTCCACTCCAATCTGGTCCACGATGTCTAATCTTTTTAGACATTTCTAATAGTTGAGGTCTTAACGCTGTTGTTTCTTCTTTTAAATCAAATGCACATACTATTCCACACATAATCTTCTTTTTTGTGATGTTTGTTATAATTACCATGCAAATAACGTTTGATAAATTTCATTTGAAAACTATTTTTAGTGTATTGATTTTTTAAATTAACCAAATGCGTGTTATTTGTTTGAAAATGTAATTTAAATGTGTTAAAAATGATAAGGATGCTTACAATCTGTTATTTTGTATGACTGTGAGTTTGGGTAAACATTGATTTTAGATAAACCAATAAGTAAATTTTTCTGATTTTAAGTGGTAATGATAATTCTGTAATTTTTTTTAAATAAAATTTGGAGAATAAAAAATCTGTTATACATTTGTAGCACAATGATGAAACAACAAAACATATGGTGGTGGAACTCTCTTAACTGATTAAGTGAGTAAATTCCTATATGTATATATAACATAATTTAAAAAAGGCTTATCTCACGATAAGCCTTTTTTGTTTTTTAAAGAAAATGAAAAAAATAAAATTTAAAACAATTAGTTCCACTCGAATATCTGATACGGTAACTCCCGTTGGTTTGTATTTAAGATTTAGAGATAAGTATGCAAACTCGTTGTTACTAGAAAGTTCTGATTATCATAGTAAAGAAGAGAGCTATTCATTTATCTGTATAGATCCAATACTTTCTATGAAAGTAGATAATGATGTATTCGAAGTTTCTAAAAAAGGAAGAAGCATAGAGAAGCAATCCATTACAAATAATTTTTATGAATTGTTTGATGGTTTTTCTAAAACGATTGATTTAGAATGTGCACCAGAGCTTAAGGCTTTTAATGGTTTGTACGGATATACAACTTATGATAGTGTTCAGTATTTCGAAAACATTCAACTTACTGTAAAAGGAGCTCCGTCGAAAATACCATTAATGCAATACAGTTTTTATCGATTTATTATTGCTATTAATCATTTTAATGATGAAATGACATTGATAGAAAATGTAGAAGAAGGTACAGAATCTAGAGTTTCTGAAATAGAAACGATTATAGAAGCGCAAACTTTTAACACACAAAAATTTGAAATTTCAGGAGAAGAAACTTCTAATTGTACAAACGAAGATTTTAAAGAGTATGTAGTCAAAGCTAAAGCACATTGTAAACGTGGAGATGTTTTTCAATTGGTGTTATCTCGTCAGTTTCAACAAAAATTTAAAGGAGATGAGTTTAATGTGTATAGGGCCTTACGTTCTATCAATCCATCTCCGTATTTGTTTTATTTTGATTACGGTTCTTTTAAGTTGATGGGGTCATCTCCAGAAGCACAGATCAAAATCAATGCAGGTAAAGCCATTATCAATCCTATTGCAGGAACATTTAGAAGAACTGGTAATATGGCAGAAGATATTAAACTAGGAAAAATCTTATCAGAAGATAAAAAAGAAACTGCAGAACATGTTATGCTAGTAGATTTGGCTAGAAACGATTTAAGTAAACATGCAGCAAATGTAAATGTAGAAGTGTTTAAAGAAGTACAATATTTTAGTCATGTAATACATTTGGTTTCTACTGTACAAGGAGAAATTAAAGGGAATCCAATTGAAATTGTAGGAGATACTTTTCCGGCTGGAACTTTAAGTGGAGCTCCAAAGTACAAAGCCATGCAATTAATTGATACGTATGAAAATCAATCTAGAGGTTTTTATGGAGGAGCCGTTGGAATTATTGGATTGGATGGATCTGTAAACTTGGCCATCGCGATTCGCTCTTTTGTTAGTAAAAACAATGTATTGTATTATCAGGCAGGAGCAGGAATTGTTATTCATTCTGATGAAGAAAAAGAGTTACAAGAAGTAAATAATAAATTAGCAGCTTTGAAAAAAGCGTTGTTATTAGCAGAAAATATTTAAGATGAAGATATTAATATTAGACAATTACGATTCGTTTACCTATAACTTGGTACATATGATAGAAGATATCACAGGGCAATTGCCAGATGTGTATCGTAATGATGAAATTGAGTTAGAAGCTATTAAAGTTTATAATGCTATTATTTTATCTCCTGGACCTGGAATTCCTGATGAAGCAGGTATTTTAAAAGAGGTAATTGCTACCTATGCCGGACGTATTCCGATTTTTGGAGTTTGTTTAGGGTTGCAAGCTATCACAGAAGTTTTTGGAGGGAAAATTAAAAATATGGGAGAAGTTTTTCATGGTGTCGCAACAGAAATGGAAGTAGTAGAAAATAATGCAGCTATTTTTAAAGGAATTCCAGATAAATTTAATGCAGCAAGATATCATTCCTGGATTGCTTCTAAAGAAGATTTTCCAAGAACAATTGCAATTACAGCAGTAGATGAAGATGGAGAAATTCAAGCCATTGAGCATAAGGAATTTAATGTTTCTGCAGTACAGTTTCATCCAGAATCAATTTTAACAGAGGTAGGAGAGCAAATTGTAAGAAATTTCTTAGAAACAGTTCACTAAATCATTGCTAATTTTTATCAAAATATTTTCAATAAAATGAAACAACTACTGAATGATTTATATCAACAAAAAAAGCTGTCAAGAACAGAAGCGAAACAAGTATTAATAAATATTGCTTCTGATGCTTATAACGAGGCACATTTAGCTTCTTTTATGACGGTATTTATGATGCGTCCTATTACGGTTAATGAACTTTCTGGATTTAGAGATGCATTAAAAGAGTTAGCAATAAAAGTAGATCTATCTGATTTTAATACTATTGATATTGTTGGAACTGGTGGCGATGGAAAAGATACCTTTAATATTTCTACATTAACTTCTTTTATTGTAGCTGGAACTGGTCAAAAGGTAGCAAAGCATGGAAACTATTCGGTATCATCACAATCTGGTTCTTCTGATATGTTAGAAAGTTTTGGTTACGAATTTACAAACGATGAAAGTGTATTGAAAAAACAATTAGAAACAGCCAATATTTGTTTTTTACATGCACCAAAGTTTCATCCAGCAATGAAAGCAGTAGGACCAACAAGGAAAGCGCTAAAGCTTAAAACATTTTTTAATATGTTAGGACCTTTGGTAAATCCAAGTTCTCCTCAAAACCAATTATTAGGTACTTTTAACTTAGAAGTTGCGCGTTTGTACAATTATATTTTACAAGAAGAAGGTACTAATTATGGAATTGTTCATGCCTTAGATGGATATGATGAAATTTCATTAACAGGAGCATTTAAACTATTTACTAAAAACGGAGAACAATTGATTACTCCTGAAGAATTAGGATTTCAAAATTTAGCGCAATCAGAAATATTTGGAGGAAGCTCAGTTGCTGATGCAGCTAAAATTTTTAAAAGTATCATTGAAGGAAACGGAACAGAGGCTCAAAATAATGTTGTGTTAACAAATGCTGCATTTGCATTAAAAATTATTGATGAGAATAGATCTTTTCATGATACTTTTGCTGCAGCTAAAGAATCGCTTTTTGGATTAAAAGCGAAAACATGTTTAGATAAGTTAATTACGAATTCGTAATTCATAATTTAAAATTCACAATTGAAATGACAATACTAGAGAAAATAATCGCATTTAAAAAGAAAGAAGTTGCTAAGATAAAAGCAGAAGTTCCTGTGAAGAAATTAGTAGAAAGTCCAAATTTTAAAAGACCAGCTATATCACTTAAGAAATCACTTTTAGAAGTGGGATCAACTGGAATCATTGCCGAGTTTAAACGTCAATCGCCATCCAAAGGAATTATTAACGATAAAGTGAATGTTACTGATGTTACGAATGGATATTTAGATGCCAATGTAGCTGCACAATCTATTTTAACAGATACTTCATTTTTTGGCGGTACCATGGCAGATTTAATGGAAGCTAGAGTAGTGAATAATATCAAGCCAATTTTACGAAAAGATTTTATTGTAGATGGTTTTCAGATAGTTGAGGCAAAAGCAATTGGAGCAGATGTTATTTTATTAATTGCTGCTTGTTTAACCAAAGAGCAATTGAAAAATTACGGGCAATTGGCAAATGATTTAGGTTTGGAGGTTTTGTATGAAGTACACAATCAAGAAGATTTAGATAAAATTGAATTGGACAATAAAATTATCGGAATTAACAATCGAAACCTAAAGACATTTAAAGTTGATTTAGAAAATTCTATTCAATTAGCAGGTCAAATACCTGATACTTGTGTAAAAGTTTCTGAAAGCGGTATTTCTGATCCTAAGATTATTACTGGATTAAAAGAATATGGTTTTCATGGTTTTTTAATTGGAGAAAATTTTATGAAAACTGAAAACCCAGGAGAATCTTGCCAAGATTTTATCAGTCAAATTAGATAATACATTAAAGTTTTAGACTGATGAAATTAAAAGTTTGTGGAATGAAATATCTTGAAAATATTCAGCAAGTAGCTGAATTAAACCCTGATTATTTGGGGTTTATTTTCTACGATAAATCGAAGAGAAATTTTGAAGGTGTTATTCCACAATTGCCAAAAACAATTAAGAAAACAGGCGTTTTTGTAAATGCAACTATTGATAAAATTCTAGAAAAAATCAGCACTTACAATCTACAAGCGATTCAGCTTCATGGAGATGAAACAGTTGAATTTATTAGTGAGTTAATTGCTAATTGTGGAGTTGAAAAACAAGTAGAAATTATTAAAGTATTTGGAATTAAAGATCAATTTAATTTTGAAATATTAAAGCCATACGAGTCATTGGTAGATTATTTTTTATTTGATACTAAAGGCAAAGAAAGAGGAGGTAATGGAATTACATTTAATTGGGAAGTGTTGCAAAAATATAATTCAACCAAACCCTTTTTTTTAAGTGGTGGTATTGGATTGGAACAAGTAGCTGAGTTAAAAGAAATACAAAAATCAAATTTGCCAATTTATGCATTGGATGTAAACAGTAAGTTTGAAATAGAAGCTGGCTTAAAATCAATAAATAAGTTGAAAGAGTTTAAAGCTGAAGTGATAAAGAACAAGCAAAGTAATTAAGAATAGTAAGGTCTATTCGAAATGAAAGAACTAAAAATATGAAATCAAAATTTCAACCAACTAAAGAAGGATATTACGGACAGTTTGGAGGAGCATTTATTCCAGAATTATTATATCCAAATGTAAAGGAACTAGAAGATAATTACTTGAAAATTATCCAGTCAGATGCATTTCAAAAAGAGTATAAAGACCTGCTAAAACATTATGTAGGTCGTCCTAGTCCGTTGTATTTAGCAAAAGGATTGTCAAAAAAATATGGAGCTACCATCTATTTAAAACGAGAGGATTTAAATCATACTGGTGCGCATAAAGTAAATAATACTATTGGACAGATATTAGTAGCAAAACATTTAGGCAAAACGAAGATTATTGCAGAGACAGGAGCTGGTCAGCATGGAGTTGCAACTGCTACAGTGTGTGCATTAATGAATTTAGAATGTGTGGTGTTTATGGGAGAAACAGATATAAAACGTCAAGCTCCTAATGTTGCTCGTATGAAAATGTTAGGTGCTAAAGTGGTAGCTGCAACTAGTGGAAGTAAAACCTTAAAAGATGCTACTAATGAAGCAATTCGTTATTGGATTCAGCATCCAGAAACGTATTATTTAATTGGTTCTGTTGTTGGTCCGCATCCGTATCCAGATATGGTGGCACGTTTACAAGCTGTTATTTCTGAAGAGATGAAAATTCAATTGAAAGCACAAACAGGTAAAGAAAACCCAGATACTATTGTTGCTTGTGTTGGAGGTGGTTCTAATGCAGCTGGAGCTTTTTACCATTATTTAGATGATGAAGAAGTAGATTTAATTGCTGTAGAAGCTGCTGGCTTGGGTGTAAATTCTGGTGAAAGTGCTGCCACTTCTCAATTAGGAGAAGTTGGTGTAATTCACGGTAGCAAAACAATTTTAATGCAAGATGAATATGGGCAAATTGTAGAACCCTATTCTATTTCTGCAGGACTGGATTATCCTGGAGTTGGTCCTTTACATGCTTATTTACACGAAACCAATAGAGCTGTCTTTATGAACGCAACAGATAAAGAGGCTTTAGAAGCTGCTTTTGAGCTGACAAAAATAGAAGGGATTATTCCCGCATTAGAAAGTGCACATGCCTTAGCTGTATTGCTAAAAATGGATTTGAAAGAAGATCAAGTTGTAGTTATTAACTTATCAGGTAGAGGAGATAAAGATTTAGAAACATATATCAATCATTTAGAAGAGTAAAGTATCATGAATAAGCTCAAACAAATATTTCAAGAACAGGAAGCATTATTATCTATCTTTTTTACAGCTGGATTTCCAAATATAAATGATACAACGTCTATTATTGCAGAATTGAGTAAAAGTAAAGTTGACTTTATAGAAGTCGGACTTCCGTATTCTGATCCTTTAGCAGACGGACCAACCATACAAGATAGTAGTCAGGTTGCTTTAAAAAATGGAATGAATTTAGATGTTGTTTTTGAACAATTAAAATCAATTAAAGATACGAATACAACTCCTTTGGTTGTAATGGGATATTTAAATCAGGTTTTAAAATACGGAGAAGAAAAGTTTTGTCAAGCTTGTGTTGATGTGGGTGTTGAAACATTAATACTTCCTGATTTACCAATGATTGAATATGAAAACCACTATCAGCAATTGTTTAAAAAATACGGATTAACCAACGTTTTTTTAATTACGCCACATACATCAGAAGAAAGAATTAGAAAAATTGATGCCTTAACAGAAACTTTTATTTATGTAGTTGCTTCTGCATCAATCACAGGTGCAAAAGGAGAAATATCTGAAGAACAGATCAACTACTTTGAACGAATTCAATCTATGAACTTAAAAAGTAATTTAGTTGTAGGATTTGGTATTTCTGATAATAAAACATTTAGTACAGCTTGTCAATATGCAGATGGGGCAATTATAGGTTCGGCTTTTATTAAAGAATTGGCTAAAAATGGAGTTTCTGGAATTGCGAATTTTATTAGCTCGGTAAAAAGTTAATTAATACCTAAAAAAACGTTAAAGAAATTCTGATAAAGAGCGATTTTAGTTTATATAGTTTAATTTTAGTCTTTTACTAAATTAAACATAATGAATAAAAAAACTCTATTCTCACTAGTAGTCCTTTTTCAATGCGGATTACTAATTGCCCAGAATACATTAATCAGACAACCATCGATTAGTCCAGATGCTACAAAAATGGCTTTTGGTTATCATGGTGATATTTGGGTATATAATTTTTCAAATCAACAAACTAAAAGATTAACTGTACATCAAGGATACGAAAGTAATCCTGTGTGGAATTCTAAAAGCAACCAATTAGCTTTTACTTCTAATAGAAGAGGTAGTACAAATATTTTTATTTCTGGAATTCAAGGAGGAATCCCAACGCAAATGACGTATTTTCCTACTACTGATACTCCTTCACAATGGAATAAAAATGGAGATATTTTGTTTACAACAAACAGAATGTACAAAGGGCCAGAATGGGATCCAGCAATTTATGCGGTAAATGATAAAGGAGGTACGCCACAGCGTTTTATGACTGCTTTAGGTAGTCAAGCTGCTGTTTCTCCAAATGGAAATTTTGTGGCTTTTGTAAAAGGAGCTTGTAGAATTTCTAGAGAAGATTACAGCGGACCTGCTCAAAGAGATATCTGGATTTATAACTTAAAAACAAAAAAGTATTTTCAGATAACAACAAGTAAAAAAAATGATCATACACCACAATGGGATGCCAATAATAACTTGTATTATGTTGGAGCAGAAAGTGGTAGGTATAATATTTATAAAACTTCTTTAAACCCTAATGGATCTGCAAGTGGAAAAGCGAATCGATTAACGAGATTGAATAAAAATGGAGTATTGGCTTATTCTGTAAGTAATAATGGAACTATTGTTTACAATAGCGGAATTAATGTATACAAACTTCAAAACGGAAGTACTAAAAAGCTAAGTATTCCTTTAGCAACAGATAATCGCTTTGATTTGGAAGAGACAAAAACTGTTTCAAATGGAATTAGAGATTTAAGTGTTTCTCCAAATGGGAAATTAATTGCTTTAAGTATTAATGGAGAAATTTTTGTAAAAGAAAACAAGAAAGATAGAAGCAACACCAATAATGTAAGTAATCATCCATTTAGAGATGATAATCCTTTTTGGATTGATGATAATACCTTAGGATTTTTATCTGATAGAAGCGGACAAAATGAGTTGTACAAAGTAGTTTCTACTGATAAAGATGTAAAATTAAATAGAAGCTTAAAAACGAAAGTAAGTAAATTAACAACAAGTGATATTGATGTTTTTGAACCTTTACTATCTCCAGATAGAAAGAAAATTTCGTATAGAATTGGTAGAGGTAAATTGGTTATTGCTGATGTTGTTAAAGGAGCAATAAAAAATATTAAAACCTATTCTGATTCTTGGGCAGCAGCAGAAGGAGTTGCTTGGAGTCCTGATAGTAAATACATTGCGTATTCTCAAGAAGATTTAAATTTTGATAGTGAAATTTTTATTCAGTCTGTGGCTAATCCTTCAGAAAAAATGAATGTATCTATGCATCCAAGATCTGATGTGAGTCCAGTTTGGAGTCCAGATGGAAAAAAATTATCGTTTATTTCTAACAGAGCTGGTGATAGAGGCGGAATTAACTTTGATACTTGGATGGTATGGTTGCAAAAATCTGACTGGGAAAAAACAAGATCTGATTTTAAAGAAGGAGCATATTATCAACCTAAGAAAGACCCGAAATCTAAAGGTTCTAAAAAGAAATCAGTAGTAGTTAAAATAGATAAAGACAGAATTTTTGACAGATTGGTGCAATTAACAAGCTGGGCAGGAAATGAGTTTGGAGCAATGTTTAGTGCAGATAGTAAAAGTATTTATATTTCTGCAACAAACCCTGCTACTAGAAAGAATGGTTTTTACAAGGTGAAACTAACTGGTGGAATACCAAAACCAGTGAAAGGAGTGTCTAATGTAGGAGCTGCAAGTATGGGGAAAGGAAGTTTGTATTATGCTTCTAGAGGAAGATTAAAATCAATGAATTTAAAATCTGATAGAGTTACTTCGTATGCACATTCTGCAACGTATACAACCAATTTTGGAAAACTAAACGAGCAAGTTTTTGAAGAAGGTGTTAGAGCAATTACTGCAGGTTTTTATGATCCAAAATACCATGGATACAATTGGAAAAGTATTGTAAAAAGATACCGTCCTTGGGTATTAGCTGCAAAAACACAACAAGATTATACTTTTATGTTTAACAATATGTTGGGGCAGTTAAATGCAAGTCATATGGGATATAGAGGTAGAAATCCAGAAAAAGTATCTGGAGATAGAGTTGGTATTTTAGGCTTGGATGTTACCAATACAAAAGATGGCGCAAGAATTAATTATATATTGCCAAATTCTGCAGCTACTAAGTCTGGAGTAGCATTAAAAGTTGGTGATGTTATTGCTTCAGTTAATCACAAAAAAATCGAAAAGAATACAAACTTTTATAGTTTATTAAAAAATACTTCTGGGAAAGAAATTTTACTAAGCTTAAAAGGAGGGAAGGAAGTAGTTGTTAGAACAGAATCTACACGTAAGTTAAGTCAACTTCGTTATGAGGAATGGATTAATTCTCGTAAAAAGTTAGTAGATAAATATTCAAACGGACAGTTAGGATATATTCATATACAAGGAATGAATTTACCAAGTTTTGAGCGTTTCGAAAGAGAGTTAAAAGCTAGTGGTTATGGTAAAAAAGGAATTGTAATTGATGTACGTTATAATGGTGGTGGATGGACTACTGATAGGTTAATGGCTGTATTAACGGTGCGTCAACATGCTTATACTGTTCCTAGAGGAGCAACTAATAATTTGGAAAGAAATCATAAGAAATTTGCGAAAAATTATCCTTTTAACGAAAGAGCTATTTTATCTGTAAATACAAAACCATTGGTTGCATTAGCTAATGAAAATAGTTATTCTAATGCAGAGATTTTTGCACATGCATTTAAAAGCTTTAAGTTAGGGAAACTAGTAGGACAACCAACTTTTGGAGCAGTAATTTCTACAGGAGGTCATTCTTTACAAAACGGATTTATTAGAATGCCTTATAGAGCTTGGTATGTAAAAGAGTCAGGAAAAAACATGGAGAATGAAGAACCTGCAATGCCAGATTATTTAGTAACCAATAAGCCAGGATGGAAAGCTAGAGGAGAAGATGATCAGTTAAAGAAAGCAGTAGAGATATTGTTGCAAGATATTAACTAATGGATATTTATATTTAGTGCAATAAAAAAGGCGAGTCAATCATTGACTCGCCTTTTTTTATCTTTTTATTTTTTAGAAGAGTATACATTTTCTCCATTTACATAAGTAGAAATTACTTTGGTATCCGGAATTTTACTTCCTTCTACTTCCATAATATTCTGACTTAATATTACAAAATCTGCGACTTTTCCAACTTCTATGCTTCCTTTTTCGTTTTCTTCAAAGTTAGAATGTGCCGCCCAGATAGTCATTCCGCGTAAAGTTTCTTCTCTAGTTAAGGCATTTTCCATTTGAAAACCATCTTTAGGATAATTGTCAGTATCTTTTCTTATAGTAGCTGCATAGAAAGTTAAAAACGGACTTACTTTTTCAACAGGAAAATCAGTTCCTAATGCCACACTTCCGTATTTATTTAATAAATCTTTAAAAGCATAAGCACCTTTCATTCTTTTAGCACCAACTCTATCTTTTGCCCAATACATATCAGAAGTAGCATGTGTTGGTTGTACAGAAGGAACAATATTGTCAAATAAATCAAAATCTTCAGGAGAAATGATTTGTGCATGCTCAATTTTCCAACGTCTATCTTTTTTACCTTTCAGAGCGTCTTTATACGTTTTTAATATCCAGGTATTGGCAGAATCACCAATGGCATGTGTATTCATTTGGTAATCAGATTTGGCAATTTGAGCCGCAATTTCTCGATATCTTTTTGGAGGGTAAATTAAGGCACCGAAGTGATTGTGTCTATCACTATAAGGTTTTCTCATAGCAGCACCTCTAGATCCTAAAGCACCATCTCCATATACTTTAAAAGAACGTACATTTAATCGATCAGTTTTGATAATTCCTTTAGAGATATAATAATCTAAGTTTTTTTGGCTAGCAGAAACCATGGCATAAACTCTCATTTTTAAATCTCCAGTTTGTTGTAAGCTATCAATTAAATCGATGGCAAACTTTTCCAACCCAGCATCATCTACAGTTGTTAATCCATAACTAAAACCAACTTTTTGTGCATCTAACAATCCTTGTACAGCTTCTTTTTTTGAAGAACTTGGTGTTTTGATATATCCCATAGCGGCATCAATTAAAACTCCAGTAAGTTTTCCGTTCTTTTGAATAAATTCTCCTCCAGTTACATTTTTAGGGAATTTAGTGCTAGATAATCCAGAATATTTTAATGCAGCTTCATTAACTAACAAAGCATGCCCGTCAACTCTACGAACAGCCACCGGTGTGTTAGGAAATAATTTATCTAATTTCTCTTTGGTTGGAAATTCTTTCACTTCCCAATCATTTTGATCCCAACCACGACCTGTAATATAATCTGAGTTTTTTTCTTTCTTAAAATTCATTAAGCGCTCTAAAACTTCATCGTAACTTTTAGTTCCTCTAAGGTTTACTTTTTGAAGACTTAAACCTAAGCCATAAAAATGACAATGTGCATCAATTAAACCAGGAACTATTGTTTGTTTTTTAGCATCAATAGTTTTTAAAGCAACATATTTTGATTGAATCTCTGAAGTGCTACCAATTGCGATAAACTTACCATCTTTAATGGCAAAACTTTCTGCTTTATCAAAAGTGTTGTTTACAGTATATGCATTGGCATTGATTACAATTAGGTCTGCTTTTTCTTGTTGTTGACAAGCAAAAAAAGAAGTAAGGATACCAAGCGATAAAATTATTTTTCTCATTTATGTAAAATTTTATTACTCATTTATTTTTCTATTAATGAGTCTTGAATTTATCTGTTAATTCAGGCTTTGTTGTTAATGTTTAATTGTGTCTGGGTTTTCTAAGTATTTATCCATTAAATAGATCATACTAGCCATAGAAGCGCTACCCAATTCTAATTCTCTTTTATTTACTTTGTCAAAAGTATCAGTTGCTGCATGATGATAATCAAAATAACGCTGAGAATCTGGTCTGTAACCAACTAATGTTGTTTGTTCTGCTTTTAACGGACTAATATCTGCCCCACTACTTCCTTTTTTAATATCATGTAAACCATAAGGTGCTAATAATTTTTTCCAACTTTTTAAAAGTTTAGTATTTCCAGAATTTGCATCTATGGTAAAACCTCTAGGAGTATGACCTCCTGCATCAGATTCTAAACCACCTAAATGATTTTCATTAGTAAGTTTGGCTGCATCAGCATAAGCAGTTGCTCCACCGCCACCTTGCTCTTCGTCCATAAAGAATACTACACGAATGGTATTTTTTGGTTTGATATTATTCATTTTAAAGATATGTAATACCTCTAATGATTGCACAATTCCTGTTCCATCATCATGAGCACCATCACCCAAATCCCAAGAATCTAAATGTCCACCAACAACAATAATTTTTTCAGGATTTTCACTTCCTCTAATTTCACCAATTACATTGTAAGATTTTTTCTTAGGTAGATTTTTACAGCTTTGTTTAAAGAATACTTTTAAGTTAGGATCTTCTTTTAAACTTTTACTTAAGTTTTCTGCTGCAAGTGTGCTAATTGCTGCAGTTGGAATGTATTCGCTTTTTGGAATATCTCCATATCTCATGGTACCAGTATGCGGATAATCATCAATTTTATTAGTCATAGAACGTACTAAAACTGCCAAAGCTCCAAATTTACCAACAACTTTAGCTCCATTTACACGTTGGTCTACACAACCACCATAGGCATGAAAAGTATTGATTAAAGTATCATCAAAAGGTCTATTATAGAAAATAATTTTTCCTCTTGCTTTTTCTCCCAAAGCTTCCGCTTCTTTAATAGATTTTACTTCGATTACTTCTGCTGTGATTCCGTTTTTAGGAGTTGCAATAGAACTACCCAAAGCAGCAACCGCCATCGTTACTTTTTTACCTTTAGAGATATAATAGGCCTCTTCTTTTTCTCCACGAACCCAATGAGGAACAATTGCCGGTTGTAGCCAAACCGTATCTAAATTAGATTCTTTCATTACTTTTTCTCCCCAAATTACTGCTTTTTCAGCTTCAGGTGAACCAGACATTCTACCACCAATATTAGTAGTTAAATCTCTTAGCCATTCGTAAGATTTTCCATGCAATAAGGCACTGTTAAAAATCTTTTTAATGTTTGTTGAGTCAATTTTTTCCTCTGCGGTGAGTGTTGAGGTTTTTGTTTTAGCTTCTTTTGTTTGGTTACAAGCAACACATACTATTGCTATTACCAACAACATAGATAGTTTTTTCATTAGTTGTTATTTTATCAAGGTTATAAAGCTACACAAAATGTTTAAGATTTCTTTGTTTGTATTGCTAATTTGTAATGACTTAACTTTATAATATTTTGGAATATAAGACTAAAATGAGTTTTTTACTGTTTTTCTAATTTAGTAAAGTTTTAATGTTGATTATTCTTTTTGATAATATTCAATACTGTTTCTAAGTCCCAATCTTCTTTTTTTATTAAAGACTGATATTGATATTCTGTAGAAGGTTGAACATCTGGAGTTATTTTTAACTCAGGAATATTTTTTTCAATTTCTTGAGAGAATTTTAAAAGTCCCATAGGAACAGATACAATAATTTTGGTATTGGGAAGCACATATTCAATTTGTTTTCCTGCGGTTATGTTATGGTGAGAACCTCCTACTTGTTCTCCAATAATAATTCCTCTTTTATAGTTTTTAAAAAGAGCAGTATAATAAGCAGCTGCAGAAAAAGTTCTTCCACCAACGAGTAAATATACATTGCCTTTGAAACTTCTTTTGTTTTTTTGTCGTTTTATATTGTTTATAAAAACATTTTCATAATAGTTACGATTCTTCTTGAAATGCTTTTTAAAATCATTTATAAAATGATCAACCTCATTATTTTTATTAGTTTGATGAACTATTCTAACAATATGATTTTTATAAGGTAATTTAAAGTCAGGAACAGTTAAAGACATGTATTCGTTGAAGTTGTCTCGAGAAATATAAGAATAGAATAATGCTGGAATCATCATATTTCCTCCTTTGTTATACCTTAAATCTATAATTAAGTTTTTAGCTTTTTGTTTTTTTATCTTCTTAAAGATTAATGAAAAATGTTTGTTAAATGTGTTGTAAATATCCGTAGTATTTTTTCTCCAGTAAAAGGAGTTTAATTGAATATAATAGGTGTCAATATCTTTAAAATATGATGTATTTGTTATATTTTTATACTGTTGTGGATTTAAAGGGTAAATGATTTTGCTATAAATATTTTCTCGAGTTTTAATATCTACAGGAAATAATGTAATCGTTTTGATTATGTCTGAATTAGGTAAAGTATAGCTTATATCATAGGTTTTTGGGATACCATATTTTAAAAGGTAAAATATGTCGAAAGATTGTTCTAAGTTTCTTAAAGCAAAAGTGCTTTTTTCTCTAAGTAGACTTTCTATAATATTAGAAGTTGAAACGCCATTAATTTTTAAGATACTAGAGCCAAAAGGAATTTGAACATTTTCATGATTAATAATCAATTTATTGTCGGAGATAATAATTGGTAATGGGAAAAGTACTTTCTTATCTGTTAATAATGTTTTCATAACCTTATTAGAAAGTGAAATAGCACCATGCTCATCTAATTTTGTATTGGCTTTTGTATCCATTAAAAACCTGAAAAAATCAATAGTAGACATGGTTTTTCCATTAAGTTTTTGACTACGGTTGTTTAAATAACTATACAATGCCTTTTTTTCTTTTAAATTAAGATTTGGAGAAACTTCACATACGATATTAGTTAATATATTAAAGTCTTCTTTTAAAAGGGAATCATTGAAAAGCTCTTGAGCAAAGCAGTTCATACAAAACAAAGTAGCTATGAAGAATATTTTAGTTTTCATGTTAATAGTTTTGCCTTTAGTTATTATTTAGCCATTCAATAATTGTTGTAGTTAATTCAATTCTATTGCTAATAAAGTTATGATCTGATTCAATCATTTTAATGTTGATGTTTTCTAAAAGTTGAATCCAATGATGGTTGTTTTTTCTACTTTCAATAAGTAATACTTTTTTGTTCTTTAATAGGTTTTTGTAGGTTACTACATTAAATTTTTCTTTATGGTCTAAGATTTCTTGTAAAAAAGCATTTGGATTTACATTTAGCATAATTTGCTTATTTAAATAATCTTTCCATAAAGAAAGTTCACTTAAATTTTGAGTTGAATGAAATCTAAAGCCTGCATTCATAGATGAAATAGCAATGACTTTTTTTATTTGTTCATTTTTACTTCCTTGGATTAATGCAATTCCACCTCCATAACTACGGCCAATAACAACAAAAGCAGCGGTGTTGATTCTAAGTCTTTTAGCATTCTCTGGTTTTGATAAATATGCTATAATAAGATTTACGTCTTCCAGACTATTAGAATATAGAAAGTCACCTTGACTTCCCCACGAGCCTCTGTAATTAAAGTGAATTACATTTCTTCCTGTTCTTCTTATAGATTGAGCAATATCAAACTGGTTATCATTTCCGGGTAACCCATGCAACAATAGTATTGTTTCTTTTGCTTTTTCTCCATTAGCAATAAAAGCATAACCAGCAATAGTGTCGTTTTTGACTGTCAAAATCATTTCTTCGTTAAAAGCAGGAGATTTGGAATGATTGGTAAAATCTTTAAAGGGTTTGTTGCTAGATGATTGACTAAATCCGTTTATATTAATTAATAGAATAATTATTGTTAGAATGATATAATTTTTCATGTTTTATATTTTAGTAGAATAGCATGGCATTATAAGATTAGCTAAGCTGTTTAAGTGAATGATTTGTTATTGGAAAATTGTGATGATCTAATTTATAGCTTATCTTTCTTCCCAAATTAAGGAGCATATTTTCCAATTATTTTTAATTTTTATGAGTTGAAACATTTTAGTTCCTTTTCCCGAAATGATTTTCGAGTTTTTAATTCCTTCTTTTTCATATTCTGATATTCTTTGAGCAATATTTCTATTGATTATTGTCTTTTCATTAATTTCTTTTTCTTTAAAATCAGTAAGAATACCATTTGTAAGTATTTCTTCTCTAGGAGTAATAAAAGTTTCCAAATTGTATTTTTCACAGATGCCATCTGTATTTTTTATAATGATTACCTCTTTAATACAAGTTGTGCGCAGCAGATTCAGATTAGGAATAGTGTCTTTATTTGTAAAAGCATTAAAAAAAGAGTTGATTAATTGATCGATTTTAATTTTATCTAAATCAATTTTAAAAAGACTTAATTTGTTTTCATTGTTTTGAATATCAGATTTGTAAAAAGCCATTCCTAATTTTTTGATTAGTTTGATTGAGCTTTTGTTTTGAGGGTTAGTTGTAGCTAATAAGAATCTGAAATTTGTTGATTTAATAATATGAGAGAAAACTTCTTTGGTAGCTTCATAAGCATAGCCTTTATTGTGATATGATGGCAAAAAGGCAAAGCCAATATCATAATATTCTAAATGTTCTCTTTTTATAAGTGTAATAACTCCGATGGATGTTTTGTCTTTTAGTGAAACTACCCAATACGTCATTTTTAGATTCTCATTGATTTTTTTAATATATTTTAATGCGTCATCATCATTGTTTATATTTCTATCTCCAATAAATTTTATCCATCCTTTAGTATTTACCAGTTTTAGTATAAATAAACTGTCTTTACTTTCTAATTTCTCTAAAACTAGTCTCTTTGTTTTAAGCATGTGAAATGTGTTTAGTTTGGGTTATTTTGTACAGTTTCGAATACTATTTTCCATGTTTCATTTTTTTGCCGTCTCCAAGCAATGATATATGTGCCAATATTCTTTATCGTATCACGACTTTTTTTATTGATGAAAATTTCATGGAAGCTATTATGAGAAATTACCATGTCTTTAGATGTAATGAAAGAAGGTTTTCCATAGTCGACAATTTGTACATGGTATCTTTTATAAATATTCTTCCATATGTTTTTTGTTGAATCTTTAGAAATTTTACGAATTGGTGTGTCTGGAAAAACATTAGTAAACTCATCTTCAAAAAAATCGATCCAATCGTAGTTATATCTTTTATAGGTAGTGTAAAAACTATCTATATAGGTTTCAATAATAGTCTCAAGGTTAGATAGTGAGTTTTTTTTATTGAATCTGTTTTTGTCTTGGCATCCAATGGCAAAACAGATAAATAGCATAAAGCTGAAACAGTAATATTGTTTTATGATTTTCATATTAAGTATTTAAATGAGATTTGGAATTAATAGATTGGGAGCAATCTTATTTATTCATAATTGCTGACTTATATCGTTGAAGTTCTTTAACAACTTTAGGAGCTAAGAGTACCAAACCAATCATATTAGGAACCATCATGGCAAATACCATAGCATCAGAAAAATCAACAACAGAGTTAAGTGTTGCTGCAGCACCAATTACAGTAAAAATACAGAAGATGATTTTGTAGATGTTTCCTGTGCTTTTCTTTCTTCCAAATAAGTAAGACCAAGCTTGATATCCATAATAAGACCAAGAAATCATTGATGAAAAAGCAAAAAGTATTACTGCTATTGTTAATAAATATGGAAACCAAGTGATACCACTTTCTAAAGCTTTAGAAGTTAAAATAGCACCTTGTTCATATGAAATTTCATTCCCTGGAATTATTTGACCTGTAATGATAAGAGCTAATGCTGTCATGGTACAAACAACTACGGTGTCAATAAATGGTTCTAATAAAGCAACCAATCCTTCACTAGCTGCATAATTGGTTTTTACAGCAGAATGCGCAATAGAAGAAGAACCAATACCAGCTTCATTAGAAAATGCTCCACGTCTAAATCCTTGAATCATTACTCCAACAAAACCACCAGCAATTCCTGTTGGATTAAAAGCACCATTAATAATTTGAGAAAGTGCATTTGGAATCTGGGTATAGTTCATAAAAAGGATAGTTATCACAGCAAGTACATATACCAATACCATAACAGGTACAACTTTGTCTGTAACTTTTGCTATTTTTTTGATACCTCCAATAATAACAATACCAGCAAAAATGGCCATAACCAAACCAAAGATCCAACCTTGTCCGTAAATAAAACTTTCTTTGCCTCCAGTAACATATTCAAACAATTTAAAAGCTTGATTTACTTGAAACATATTACCACCACCAAAAGAACCACCAACACACATAATGGCAAACAGTATAGAAAGTACTTTACCAAATTTACTAAGGCCAATTCCCTTTAATCCATTTTTTAAATAATACATTGGTCCACCATAAACAGTTCCATCTGCAGTAATTTCTCTATATTTTACACCAAGAGTACATTCTACAAACTTAGATGCCATACCTAAAAAACCAACTAGAATCATCCAGAAAGTAGCACCTGCACCTCCAATTGAAAGAGCAATAGCAACTCCAGCAATATTTCCGAGTCCAACGGTTGCCGATAAAGCAGCAGTTAGGGCTTGAAAATGAGAAACTTCTCCAGATTCTGTATTGTCATTTTCTTTATTACTGGGTTTATCTACATAATCATATTTTCCTCTTACTACATTTATAGCAGTAAAAAAGCCACTAAAGTTGATGAGTTTAAAATATGTAGAAAAATAAAGTGCACCAGAAATAAGAATGACTAGTACCCATGGTATGCCGATGTTTTCTGTAATAGGAATTTCTGCTAGAATGCTATCTGTAAACCAGCTTGTTGCATTGCCAAAAGATGCATCTATTTGTTGATCTAAAGATTGTGGTTTTTCTTGAATTGAAAGAGTAGAAGTAGTTAGGTTTTTAAGTAATGTTGCTGTTTTCATTATTGTTAAAATTGATTTCAGCTAAGGTGTTGTAAATCAATTAAAAACAAAAGCTTACGCAGTGGTGAAATTTTTGTGTTCTACTACTTAAGTATTGATTAAGTAGTAAGGTTTAATCACAAGAAATGGTAGCAAAACTTAAAAGGTTATTGTCTTTGGCATATTGTATCAATTGCTCTTTACCTCCAGTTCCAGAGATGTTTAATGCTTTTTTTATTTGATAAATATGTGCTTGAAAACCATCTACACTAATGTGCATTTCTTCTGCAATTTCTGTATATGATTTTTTTGTGCCACAAACCCCAAGATTAGCAAGTACTTCTTTTTGACGTTCTGAAAGTTCGACAACAGAAGACTCTTTAAGTTTTTTATATTTTTTCTTTTGCTGAGACAGTTCAAGTTTAAGGTGTTTGATGGTATCTAAATGACTTTCATTAGCAATTAATAAACTTTCTTTATCTTTTTCTAAAGTAGTTTTTGAAGCTTTTATTTTTAAGAATTCTGATTGTTGTTCTTCTTTTTCTGCTAATAATTTCCAACTGTACAAAAGAATGGTAAATAACAATATAAAAAGAAACTTAAAAGAAAGTCCAGTAATAACTCCAAGTAAATTCCAAGTATTTTCTGAAAGCCAAATAGTAGCTTGTTTAATAGGAATAATTCTATGTGTTACAGCGACTACAATTAGTAAAAACAAAGCAAAAGTAGGTAAGTACATAAAGCGCATTCCACGATTTTTAAATGCTTTATTAAGTTCTTGTAGCAATGCAATAGCAACCACTAAAGAAATAGGAATGTCTATAAGCCAAATTACATTAGAATTAGTATTCGATTGATTGTTGCTATAGAATGAAATTAAAAACACCGAAGAAATCATTAGAAGTATAACTCCGAAAATGATAAATACTTCTTTGTTGGTAAAACGTTCTATGATTCGAATAACAAGATTCCTTTTTCCTGAATGCTCAATAGAAGGAATGGACATTAAGATAAACAGTGAATTAAGTAAAGAGAAGAATACGCCCAAACTAATTATCAGTGTGCTTTGATGAGGTACTTCAAAAAAATGAGTGAGTGTAATATTAATAAAAGCACCCAATCCCCAAGAAAAAATAGCCAAAGCAAACCATTTTATTCCTTGAACAGAAATAGAAGTTGCGTTTTTAGCTTTCTCTTTTAAATAAATACGTTGTATTACAAATGCAGCAATACAGCAAACAATTGCGGTGGTGTAATAAGAAATAGTTGCTAACATTAGAATTGTTTTCGAGGAAACTAAGTTAGCAATAAAATTACTTTATTTGAAAATGAATATGATCATCGTGCCTTACTGCTTTGCAACCATGATATCTAATTTTAGAATTATGAAGTTTCATTCTTGTTTTTAAATGGGGTTCTATAAAAACTTTTGAAACTTTAGGGTTGTTGGCAATAATCTGAATTAATGTTGCACTTGCTTCTGTGTCAAGACTTAACTGATTGTTTGTAATACCAAATGTTAAGTGTTTAGTAAAGTCATATTGCCAATAGTTCTTCTTTTTACAAATTAATGGTTGATTTATTTCTGTTTTTAGAGGTGCTTCGAACACACCGTATCCACTTCTAGACGGTTTTAGGTTAGATATTTTTTGTTGATTGTTTTTATAAATAAATGCAATATCAATTTTCTTTCCATCATTATGACTTAAATGTGGAAGAAGAGGAAATTTATCAATAAAAGGAAAATTGGCGTCAAGGTAAATTACTTTTATATCAGGGTGTTTTTTATTTAGTTGAAGTGAAATATTTTTTAAAACCTCATTCAAGTTTGGTGTTACATAATTCCTGTTACAAAGTTTAGTTATAAAATTATGCGCTGAAATTTTTGCTGTATCATCAATTTTTTCTCTTCCAAACCAAGGAGCAATAATAGGAACAATTAAAAAAGTACTAAATAAATATAAGGCAAAAAAAACGAGTGCCATTTTTGCCTTAGAATATTTTTTGAATAAGAATAATGTGGTAAGATATAGAACGCCTCCAATTTGAGTTACTATCGTTAGTAATACAAAAATTAGCGTATGTAAAATTATTTTAAACAATATTAAAAATCAAACTTGTAGTTAATTCCGCCCAATACTTGAAAAGATTGTACATTAAAATTGCTAAATCTTTGGTATTCAGAATTCAGTACATTATTCATTTTTATAAAAGCAGTAAACTTATCATTAAAATGATATCCTCCATTTAAGTTTAAGTCTACATAAGATTTTAAGGTAACAACTTTACTAATAGCAGAAGGATAAGTACCACTGTATTGCACATCTTTTCTGTCAGAAACAAAGAAGATATTTGTACCTGCATACCATTTATTTCTTTTGTATTTAGCAAAAACTTCACCACTGAGCTCAGGTAAATTCCATGCTTCAGCTTGATTTGTCATTGTATAAGAATTGAATTCCCCGTTTGCACCAACCACTAAAAATCTATTTACATCAACAGTAATTTCTCCAGAAATAGATAAGGTAGTTACATCGTCATAAATATAAGAGAACGAGTTTCCGTATTCATATCCTTTTAACGGAATTGCATTAGCAATACTTGGTGTTCCATCAGACTTAGAATTGTTTCTAATAAACAAAGCTTTGTCTTCTTCATCTGCATAGCTTGCTTTGATATCATAGCTTACATTGGTAGATAGCTTTCCGTTAAATCCACCAAAAAAGTTGTATTTCTCATTGGTTTGTGTAATAAATTGTGTTGGAGAAATGTATGGGTTTACTAAAGAAAAATCTTTGTAAGTATTGGTTTTTAAATCTCCATTTGCTCCAACATAAAAGTTTACAAAGTTCTTAACTAAAGGGTAATTGATATTTACATTAGGATAAGCATATACCTGACTTATTTTGTTTTCTAAATCTGAAGTGAAATAAAATTTAGCACCTAAATTAAAGGTGAAATCACCATATTTAAAATTGTATTTAGGTAATAAACCAACGGTAAAAAAACTATGCTCTAATTTAGATGTGCTACTATAAGATTGTGCAAATTCTCCGTTTACATAATCAATAGAAGTATCCAGAGTTAAATCATTCATTCTTCTTCCAATACTTCTTAAAGGAATTTGAAATTGTGGTTGTATCTGAAAGCGTAGTTCTTTACTTGATAAGCCATCAGAAAATAATGAAAGATTAGCTTTTGCAGAATTCATATAAAAATCTTCAAAAACAATTTCTCCATCAACATCAATATTGGTGTAGGATTGTTCTTCATCAATTGCGCTAATCACTAAAGGATTGAATGTAATTGTATTGGGTAATCCGTACCAATTATAAGTGTCTCTTTGAAAATTAGCTCCAATTTTCCAAGTAAAATATCGTTCTTCTTGCTTGTAGTATGCACCTGCATTAATATTAGAAAAATTACTATCTAAAGGAGTTCCATCAATACTGTTCTCTGAGGATAGATATTTTGCATAAAACCCAAAATCATTTTTAAAACGCGTAGCATGATGTAAAAATGTTTCAACAAAAGGAGTTGTGTTATTTCCAAATCCAGCAGCTAAATAATTTTTATACAAACGCTCTTTAACTCCCATGTTAATTCCTTTGGCAACACCACTTTTTGGAATAAAAGTTGAGGCTACAGGAGCCGAAAATATTTTATACTTTAATTGCTTCTTTTTGGTTTTTGCACCTAGTTTAATTTTAGGGTTCTTTTTAATTTTAAAGGCATCTGCAATAGTTGGAGTATACGATGTTACAACCTCAATCACATTGGTTTTTAAGGTGTCTTTGACTTGGTTGTTATTTTGAGAAAATCCAGCGATACTTACTAAAGTACCTAAGCAAAGGGTTACTACAATTTTACGCATTTTTAAATCTCTTTAATTGTTGTTTGGGGTTACAGATTCGTTTGTTTTTGCTTCGTTGTTTTTAATGTTGGTAAGCTCTTTTTGGGCATCTAAAATAACATCATCAAACTGTTTAAAGTTCTTAATGATATTTTCTAAAATATAAGTTGCTTGGTAAGCATCTTTAAGTCCGTAGTAATTTTTTGCCATAATGATATAACTTTTTACTCCCCAATATTTATAGGTAGAGTAATCTGCTATTAAGGTTTGAACGATCTTATTAGATGCTTTGTATTTTTTATTCTGATTTTTAAAGTAAGCGTTGTAGTACAAGGCTTCTGCTTTTAATTCGCCATTTGCATTACGTTCTACTTCGTTGTAAAATTCTTCTGCAGTTAATAAATCGTCTGTTTTAAATGCAGAACGAGCAATGATAATTTTAGCATCGAATTCTACATTTTCATCCAATTTATCTTTTTGCAATACTTTTTCTGCATAGGTTACAGCTTCTTTAAATTCATTTGCTTGATAATGTCCTTTCATTAAATTACTTTGTGCAAACACAATATTTTGTGGATAGTTTGCTTCTTGTTCTAGTCTTTTTAACAAAGGCATTGCATTATTCCACTCTTCTTTTTCTAAATAGATTTGAGATAGTTTATTCAATGATTCTTCACTAAACTCACTTTGACTTTGATTTACAACATAAGCATAATAAGTAGCAGCTTTATCATTTTGATTGGTTTTAGATAATAATTGTGCTAAATAGAAATTCGCTTTTAAAGCATGCAATCCATTAGGATGGTTGTTTACATATTTAGTAAATCCTTCAATGGCTTTTTCTGTATTGTTTTCTAAGAACTTGTTTTCTGCAGCTTCATAAGCTGCATTATCAATTTCTGAATTGGTAACTTTAGCAAAACTTACTGTTTTTGCCCAATCTGCATATAGATCTACTTGTCCTAAATCTACATATACATTTTTAGCATTGGCAAAGGCTTCACGAGCTTCGCTAGAATTAGGATATGTACTTACAATTTTTTTAAATTTAGCTAAAGCTTCAGTGTTCTGATTGTCATTGTAATACACTAACCCTTGACGCAATAACGCTCTAGGAATATAAGAGCTTCTGGTGTATTTAGAAGTTAATATATTGAATGTTTTATGAGCTTCTGCATTGTTTTTAATAGCGATATACGTATTTGCTAATTGATACAAAGCGTCGTCTTGTAAGCTTGTAAACTCGTAGTTTGCTACAAGTTCTTTTAAGTTGTCAATCTTTTTAGTATTATCTCCTAAAAAACCAAAACTAATGGCTTTTTGATAAACAGCATAATCAGATCCAACACCTAAATTATTAATAACTTTATCATAGGCTTTAATTGCATTGGCATATTTTTTAGTTACAAAATAACAATCTGCTAATCGAATATTGGCATCATCTAATAAAGGATTGTCTTCTTTAGCTTTTGCAGTGAATTTATTAAAAGCTACAGCGGCTTTGTCATAATCTTTTAATTTAAAATAACTATACGCAATATTATAATCTGTGTTTTTATATTCTTCTATAGATGAAGCACCAAAAGTCTTTTTAAACGCATTAAAACCATCCAATGATTTTTGGAAATTAGACAAATGAAAATCGGTTTCGGCTTTCCAATACATGGCACTAGCTTTTATAGTCTTATCATCAGCTTTGGTAGCAGTTTCAAAATATGGATATGCTTCTTGTAATTTTTTGGTGTTGTATAATTGTACACCTCTATAAAAAGAAACCTCTTTGGTTAATTCTCTATTTTCTTTGCTTCTCTTTTTTGCTAAATAGTCTAAAGCTCCTTGATAATCTTGTTGGTATAAATAAGAAGTAACTACCAATTGATTAATTTCTTGGTAATAAGGAGATTTAGGATAGCTTGCTAAAAAATCTTGCAATACTTCAGCAACACTTTTATAAGGATTACCTTCTTCGTAACTTAATTTGGCATAATTTAAAAAAGCATCTTCTTTAATTTTTAAATCAAAATCCATTTCGCTAGCGCTTTTAAATGCATTTAGGGCTTCAGGTTTTCTTTCTAAATACAAATAGCACTCTGCTAAATGGTAATAAGCGTTTTGAGAAACATTGTTTTGGTCTCCAATAATTTTATTAAAGTTTTTTACAGCATTTTCAAAATCGTTTTGTTTGTAATAAGTATATCCTAATTGATAGTAATCTGTATTATTCCATTTACCACGTTTCCCTTTGTAGGCTCTTAAATAAGGTAAAGCTTCGTTGTATTTTTTTAGATTAAAATAGCTTTCTCCAATAATTTTAGAAATATCAGAACGGTTTTTTTGCTTTTTATTAATCAATAATTTTTTTCCAATCTCAATACATTTTTCAAAGCGTCCATCTTTAAAACTAATATCTAGTAAATAGTATGTTGCTTCACTTTTGTACGATGCTTGTTTGGCAATTTCTGTCAAATGTGTTTCTGCTTCATCATAGTCTGCTTGTTTGTAAGCAATAAATCCGTAGTAATATCTAGAATCGTTTCCATAACGAGCATCATTAATTAATGGTAAAAACTTTTTTCTTGCTAGTTTTAAACTTCCGGTAGCTAACATGGCATAACCCATTTTAAAATCGAGCTCTTTTTTATTTTCTGTAGAAAGAATATCTCTATTTACTTTGGTATACCATTTTAAAGCATAAGCAGCTTTTTTATTGGCAAAATAGTAATTACCAACATTTAAAAATGCTTTTTCTTTCTTATTGCTATTTGGATTGTTTTCTACAAAATCCAATACCATTTTATCTGCATCAGTTTGATGCAGTTTAATAGCACACATCGCTTTGTAATATTCAGAGTCTGACTTTAAATTAGAATTCTCAGTAGTATTTTGAGCTACTTCACCAAATGTTTTTTGTGCAGCAGCATAGGCCTTATTATTATACAGTTTCATGGCATGATTGTATGCTGTATAATTATTGGCATTCATTTCTGTTTGCTGGGCAGTAATATTAGTAATGCTTACTAATAAGAAAGTTAAAAAAGCGAATTTTTTTAAAAAACGAGCATTCATTTTATGTTGGGGTTTTTTAGCTATTTGAAAACTATAACGCAGTTTTTTATATTTTGTTTGATTTTAAATTAAAAAACTAAATTCTATAAAAACCCAAAGGTAAAAATTGTCTTAGATTAATCCTCTTAATATTTCTTTAAACTCGTAATAAAATGATAAGTTTGTAAAAACTACTTTTTTATGGCAGATGCAATTTTACATTTAGAAGACGTAGATATCTATCAAAGAGATAATTTGGTGCTATCAAAAGTCAATTTAAAAATTGAAAAGGGAGCGTTTTTCTATTTAATTGGAAAAACAGGAAGTGGAAAAAGTAGTTTGATGAAAACTTTATATGGAGATTTGTTGTTGAAAAACGGAAAAGGAAGTATCGTAGGTTTTGACTTAAGAAAGCTAAAAGAAAAAGACATTCCGTTTTTACGACGAAAAATTGGTATCGTTTTTCAGGATTTTAAACTATTAAATGATAGAACCGTTTTTGATAATTTATTGTTTGTGTTAAAAGCTACAGGTTGGAAAGACAAAGATAAAATGACAGCTAAAATTCATGAAGTTTTAGAAAAAGTTGCCATGAAAACCAAAGGTTTTAAGAAGCCATTTGAATTATCAGGAGGAGAACAACAACGTGTTGCGATTGCTCGAGCTTTGTTAAATGATCCAGATTTAATTTTGGCAGATGAACCTACAGGAAATTTAGACCCTAAAACTTCGTTAGAAGTAATGCAGTTATTAAATGAAATTCACCAAAGCGGAAAATCGATTTTAATGGCTACTCATGATTATGCCTTAATTGTAAAGTTTAAGCAAAAAACAATTAAGTGTGAAGGAGGAGAATTGTTCGAAGTGGTTCAGCAAGCAAGTGTTTAATTAATTGGGCGTATTTTGATTTCTAAGAAGACAATTTTTGTAGCCGTTACAAACGATGTTTCTACAGATCAAAGAGTACACAAAATAGCTAGTTATTTAGAAGAAAAAGGATTTGATATTTTAGTGTATGGTAGGGTTTTACCAAATACTTTTCAAGTAAAAAGAAGCTATCGTATTGAAAGGAAAAAGTTATGGTTTAATCATAATTTTCTGTTTTATGCAGAGTATAATATCAGATTGTTTTTTAAATTATTGTTTTACAAGTGCGATTATATTTTAGCTAATGACTTAGATAGCTTGCCTGCTTGCTTTTTTGCAAGCAAAATTAAAAAAGCAAGCTTGGTATACGACAGTCATGAGTTGTTTTCTGAAGGGCCAGAATTACAAGGGAGAAATTTTGTAAAAGGTTTTTGGAGAAGGCTAGAAGATTTCTTTTTACCAAGAATTCAACATTCGTATACAGTTAGTCAATCCATTGCCAATTTTTACAATAAGAAGTACAAGAAAGCTATGGGAGTTGTAAGAAATGTGCCTGTTTTGCATAGAGCAGTTCTAAAGAAAAAAGTAGCTTTCCCAACAAAAAATAACACCATTTTATACCAAGGAGTGCTTAATCCTGGTAGAGGAATTAAACCTACAATACAAGCATTGCATATAGTAAAAAATGTTGACTTGGTGATTATTGGTTACGGTAAAGTAGAAGCAGGGTTAAAACAATTTATAAAAGAAGAAAAGCTAGAAGATAGAGTGCATTTTTTAGGGAGAATCCCTTATGAAGAACTCCCTAATTATACTCAATTAGCAACATTAGGAATGGTGTTAGAAGAACCTTTAGGGTTGAGCTTTGAATATTCTTTGCCTAATAAATTATTTGATTATATTCATGCAGAGCTACCTTTAATTTGTGGGCCATTAACTGAGATTAGCAAGTTGGTTACACATTATAAAGTAGGAGAAGTGGTAGCTAATTATAAGCCAGCAACTATTGCAAAATCAATTCAGAATTTATTAGAGGATAGAGCATATTATCAACAAATAAAAGAAAACCAACAAAAAGCAAAAAGAGAATTGTGTTGGGAGCAAGAAAAACAACTATTAAACAATTATTTTAAGTAGCCATCAAACCAAAAATATCCATAATAATACCAACATTTAATAATTTAGATGAACTAAAGAAATGTGTTGCGAGTATTCAAAATCAAGTTTATTTAGATTTTGAAGTATGGATTATTGATGGAAAATCTACAGACGATACACTTAAGTTTCTTAAAAGTTTAGCAAGTCCTTTTAGTTTTATTTCTGAAGCTGATAATGGAATTTATGATGCTATGAACAAAGGAATTTCTTTGGCAAAAGGAGAGTGGTTGTACTTTATGGGAGCAGATGATAGATTGTACAATGCAAATGTTTTGTTTGCGGTAGAAAAAGAGTTTTCTAAAAGCGTTGCTGTTGTATGTGGTAAAATTCAATATAGAATTGATAATGAAACTCCAAAACATTTACTAAAGAATAATGGTGTTTTTAGAGCTAGATGGTCACGTAAATTATGGATTAAAAATACAGTACATCATCAAGCAACTTTTTATAGAAAAGAGTTACTGGCAAAAGAACAATTTAATCTACGTTATAATGTCTTAGCAGATTATGCAATGAATTTAGCCTTATTTAAGCAAAAAGTACCAGTTAAAGAACTAGATTTATTTATTGCAAGTTGTGGTATTTATGGTCGTTCTAAAAAATACAATTGGTCTTTGTATCAAGAAGAAATACATTTAAAAACACAAGCATCTTCTATTTTGTGTTGGCCGCTTTTTTTTAAACTCGCTACTTTAAAGTACTTGTTAAAATAAAAAAACCCGTTTCAAAGTATTTGAAACGGGAAAATTGCTATGAAAAAGATGAATACCGATAAGTATATCAGTATTCTCTAGCAAATATATACATATTTATCAATAAAAAAATTATTTTTAGTTGAATGGCACTTTTCTTTAGACGATTGGTATGTTTTTTTGTGTATTTGGTATAAAAAACCCGCTTCAAACAAATGAAGCGGGAAAATTGCTATGAAAAAGAATGATAAGAAACTCTTATCACTTATAAAGACGTGATAGAACTAAAAATCTTACAGGAATTATTAGTTTTTAACATTTATTTAAGTTTTTGGGCATGTAATTGCCTTAATTTATTCAATTTTGGACTAATAACATAAGAACAATAAGGTTGCTCTTTGTGGTTCCTATAATAATCTTGGTGCTCTTTCTCTGCTTCAAAAAAAGTAGAAAATTGACTTACTTCTGTAACAATTGGATCTTCATAAACAGTTGTTAATTGATGTATTACATCAGTAGCGATTTGTTTTTCTGTTTCATTTTTATAAAAAATAACAGATCTATATTGAGTTCCTTTATCGGCACCTTGCCTGTTTAATGTTGTAGGGTCATGAGTAGTCATAAAAATGATTAAGATTTCTTCAAAAGAAATCAAGTTAGTGTCAAAGCTAATTTTTACCACTTCTGCATGACCAGTTAATCCAGAACATACTTCTCTATAAGTAGGTTTTCCAGGTACATTTCCTCCAGAATAACCAGAAGTTACTTCTAATACACCATTTACTTCTTGAAAAATGGCTTCTGTACACCAAAAGCATCCGCCGCCAACGATGACTGTATCTATTGTATTATTCATTTTTTTCTAATTGAATTGATGCTGAGTTAACACAAAATCGCAATCCACTAGGTTTAGGGCCATCAGGAAAAACATGTCCCAAATGAGCTTCACAAGTATTGCATACAATCTCTACACGAACCATTCCGTGAGAAGTATCTCTTATATATTTTATTGCATTTTCTTTAATTGGTTGTGTAAAACTTGGCCAGCCACTAGAAGAATTAAATTTTATTGTAGAGTCAAACAATGGAGTGTTGCAACAAATACAAGTATATTTTCCTGTTTCAAAAGTGCTACAATGTGCTCCTGTAAAAGCACGTTCTGTTCCTTTTAGTCTAGTAATTTGATATTGTTCTGGAGTTAATTGAGCTTTCCATTCTTGATCTGTTTTTACAATTATTTTATCTGGT
Organism: uncultured Polaribacter sp.; assembly: GCA_947497755.1. GTDB lineage: Bacteria > Bacteroidota > Bacteroidia > Flavobacteriales > Flavobacteriaceae > Polaribacter. Next base: position 197,863 of record CANMHT010000006.1, read on the forward strand.
GTAGGATTGCCATGTGTAGCAAAATGTATAATGTCTTTCCAAGTCATTGCTTCTGTATTAAAGTATTATTGGTCGTAAAATTAACAATGAAATTACAAAACTTGGAAAGAATAGGAAATAGGAATTTCTACTAACTTTCCTTTTAAGAATTGTATAAATAATGCTTGCTGTTTTTCTGTGTATTAAAGTTTGTCCTAACCGTCAAATTAAGTAATTATTCTGTTTTGTAAAGTGTTGATTTTGATGTTGTTTAATTTTGAAAGTGTTTTTTGTGATAAAAGTAGTTAATTATGTCTGTTATTTTGTTTGTAAATATCTGATAGATAATAATATATAATTTTTTATACGTCTAAAAAAAAAGTTTAGGAAATAAAATAAACGTTTAGGAAAAAAGCTGTTTATTTTTAAGAGTATGATTAATCAATTATTTATTCGGTTTTTTATAAATAAATTTTAATGCAAAAAGAATTTAAAAAGTAGGTGTATAAAAATATGATGAATAGATAATTAATATTGCTAATATGTTTAAGATGTATTTTTATAATGGGGAGATTAATAGACTTTTATTTATTAAAAAAACGAAAGAAATGGTGTATTTATATGCTTTTTCTATCTTGTTGCTCTATATATTCTCAATCGATAGATTATAAAAAATTAGAACTAGAAATTTATGCTTTAAACAATGCTCAGAAATTTGATGAATCTCAAAAAAAATTGTTGAATGTTTTAAACCTTTCTAATATTTCCAATTCAGATAAATACCATGTGTATTTGTTTTTATCTTATACACAAAAAAGATTACAAAACTATAAAGAAGTACTTAGGTATTTAGACAGTGCAAATGTTTATGGGAAAAAAACCAATAATGCATCTTTTTTTACAAACAATATTAAAGTGCAAAAAGCATTTGCTCATTTTGATATTTGTGAATACGAAATAGCTGTTAAGTATATGGAAAGTGTTGCTAAGACCAATTATTTAGGTGTCAATTCAGAAAACATTTCTAAACTAATGATGCAACAAGGTTATTTAAAATATTTAAAAAGAGAATATGCAGCTGCCAATGAAAAATATGACTTTGCTATTCAGTTAATGAAAAAATCATCTATTTGTGATTTGCCAATGATTTTTACAAAAAAAATGCAATTGTATGCAGCTACTAAAGACACAGTTAATAGAGACAAGTATTACAATTTGTCTATACATTATGCAGATTCTTGCGGAATTCTAAAATACAATTTATATACCAAAAGCGAATTGCTAAGAATCTATAGACAAAACAAAAACTATAAGGCAGCTTTTTATCTTCAGAAAGAATACAATTTATTAGATTCTATTTATAATAAAGAAGCACATATTACAAAACTAAGTACCCAAAGTAAAGAGAATGAACTATTATTGGAGAAAGAAAAGAATGCTAATGCAAGAAAAAAAATGAATTATATGTTGGCAAAAATCGCCGCAGGAATTATTTTAATTTTTAGCTTTTTAATCTTTAAAATTTTTCAAAAGCATAGGATAAAATCAGAAATAGAAAAAACAAAAAATCTTAAAGTTGATAAAGAATATTTCATTGATCTATTAACAAAAAGAGAGAAAGAAATCTATTTGTTATTAGAAAATAACAACAGATATAAAGATGTTTGTGAACAACTAAATATTTCTGAAAATACATTAAAATATCATGTAAAGAATATAAATAGGAAAAAAAGGAGTATGATAGCTTAACAAGCTATCTGTCCTTTTTTTCCCTCCTTACACAATGAAAATAATAATTAATCAATACGGTTTGTTTACAATCTTTTTGGTTAGTGTTCCTTTTGCAGTTTTAATGTTTACGAGAAATAACTTTAAGTCAGAATTCTTTAGTGTAATGTTTTTAACACTTGTGTCAGAATTAAAAGACGTTTGGAATAACTTTTTTCCTAAAACACTAAAAATTTCGATAGTAACTGCACCTTTAGGTAAGCCTACAACTCTTAAATTATTTTTCGCAGAGCTGTATACTAATACGTTGTTAAATATTTTAGGTTGATCAATATTTTCTTGATTGCTAGTATGAATAAAAAATCTCCCTGTACTTTTTTCGTGTTGTTTTATCTGAGTAGTATATGAGAAATTAGTTACATTTAATCGTAGTACTTTATTTGCTTTTCGGTCTTCTAAAAATACATTTAGTTTATTAGGAATGTTTTGTAATGTTCCATTAAAAGTAACGGTTGCTTCTGAATCTGAATGTAATCCAATTGGAATGATTAAATTTTCTGATTTAGAAAATGGTACAACTTGTAAGCCTAAATTTATAGATGAACTTAAATCTGCAGTTCTACTAAATAAAGAGAGTTCTTTTGTTGAGTTTTCAAATACTTCAGAATCAAAACCAGGATCTAATTTTGTACTTACCTCTGTAGAATTTAGTAGTTTAATTGTAGTACTTTTTGTAAAGCCATTTATCGAAGCTTCTAATTCAATTTGAGAAGTTGGTTTATGACCTTTATAAAATACACCTCCAGAAGTATGAGTTTGCATGTTTTTATTAAAAGAAACCGTTAAACCTGCTCCAGATTTTGAAGAAACAAAAAAAGCTTGTCCAGGTGCAATATAGGTTGTTGATGATGAGTTGTTAATGATGTCATAACCACCATTCCCATTATTTTTTTTAGAGTTCCAAACATACAATGCCATTGCATTGCTTTCAAATTGGTGTTGGTTTACTTCGTAAAATGAAGTAGCGTCTCCTTTTACTTTAATAAAAGATGAAAAAGGATTGGCAATCAAATTCCAAATAGTTCCAGAACCTTGTGCAATTGGATAAGTTATATTATTGGTTACTAGAGTACCAGTAAAAGGAACAATACCAATAGCTTTTCTTTTTACTGAATATCCTTTACCAGAAATTATACTTCCTGTAGAAGTACTGGTTTGATATTCCCATCGATTTGTACTTAAATTATTGTTGTACGATGCTATTCCCTTTTTACTAGCAGAGCCATCTGCTAAATTTGTATGCTTATGAGAAATTACATCTTCTAAGGTTTCTCCTGCAACAGGAGCTCCTATTAAATGCCAGCCTAAATTAGTATTGCTATTATAAGATTGGTGTCTATTATACGTAATTTGCCCAGTACTATTACCACTTACTATTAAAGAACCAGAAAGGCGCTTATCTGAGTTTATGGTTAATAAATTGCCAATGGTTAAATCTCCATTAACGGTTAAAGTAGCACCAGAAGTAATGCTCATATTTTCTATAGTTAAATTACCTGTAACAAGGGGTTGGTTAGTAGCATTAGTAATTAATACAGTATCTGTTGTGGTGGGTACAGTATTGGTGCTCCAGTTTGTTGCTGTTTGCCAATCTGTATTGGTTGTACCTAACCAAACAGGGTTGGCAGAAACAAAAAGATAAAAACGTTCGGCTTTACCAGTTAAGGCTTCTACAGTAGAAGTTTGGTAATTATTAGAAGTAATATTATGTATGTTGCCATGTAAACGATCTTCTATATAGATAATTAAATTGACTGGAAAATTCTCTTTTACCACACTAAAATTAAATGTGCTTCCGGCAGCTATATATACAGACAAAGGAACTGCAAAAGTTTCGTGATTAGTATTTGGTAATGCCTGTTTCTCATATTCTACACCATTTTCATGATCATTTACTAAATGTGTATAGAGACCCAATGAAATTGCTCCGTCAGAAAATGCACCAGCATCAAGACCTTGGTCTAGACCAATAGTAGAAGCAAAAATTGGAATTGTATCGTCTGTATAGGAAATCTCTGTAGTTTTAGTTTCACTGCCATTAGATAAGCTTAGTATAATTTTTGGAAAGCTATTGGTTATTTTAGGTATATTCTCTTGAGCAAACAGTCCCCAAGCTCCAATGGTAAAAAATAAAAAAAGTAATTTTGTTTTCATAAAAGTTTTGTTAAAAAAGCAGCCCTAATTACTATTAAAAATAGCTATAGTTAGGACTGCTTACATTGCATAGCAACAAAGTTTGGTTATTAATTACCCAAATACACAAAGGTGTTAACTACCAATGCTTTTGGGGTAATGTTTAATTTGGTTTGGGTTGTATTATTTAGTTTAAAACTATGGTTGTGGTTTTGAGCTGTTCCTGTAAATGAAATACCTCTTTTTTCTGATGTTGAGCTTAAACGTACTCCCATATTGTAGGTTCCTGCATCCCTCCCTGATCTTACATATCCTGAATAATTATTTTGATTCAGTATATATGATGTACTTTGAGTAGCATAATTGTATGCACTTGTATTTTGTACATAATCAGAGTCAATACCAGTTACATAGTTATCTTGGGCATCTGAAACACTACCACTAGGCGTAACACTAGTATTATCAGTATTAAACGTATCTGTAGGTAAGTTTGCTTTAGTAAGGTTTACCTCATTAGCTCCTACAGTAGTTTTAATTTCAGAAGTATTGCTAGCAAAACTTTTTAAAACTTTGTCTCTAGCATCCGGTAAATTACCACTAAATCCTAAAGCTGTAGCTGCTGCTTGTTGTGTAGGTGTTAAGTTACTTAAAGCTCTACCATCTAAAGCTATCCAACCATCGTGGTCTGCAGCTTGGAAACCTTGTTTAATGTCACCAGCAATATTAATTTTAGTACCTCCAGAAGCTTGCCATTTTGGTTTACCAGCATTGTCTGTTACCAATACTTTATTAGCATCTGAAGCGCCCGCACTACCCATTTTTACAGGAGTTACAGAATTATCTTCTAAACTTAAAGTAGCAGGAGCTTCCCATACTCCATTACCATTGGCATCTGAGGTAAGAATTTTACCAGCACTTGCATTAGTAGTAATTTTTAAGGCAGTTGCTTCTATTTCAGAACTCCACACTACTTCATTGCTTGCATTTGTTTTAAGAAAAGTATTAGCAGTTGTACTGGCTTGTACTTTTGCAGTAGTAATATTGGCATCAGCAATTTTAGCAGTCGTAACATTTGCATCAGCAATTTTAGCTGTAGTAATATTTGCATCAGCAATTTTAGCTGTAGTAATGTTTGCATCCTTAATTTTAGTTGTAATAACAGCGTCTTCTGCTAGTTTGGTTTCATCTACAGCCAAACTAGTAATTTTATTTCTGGTTACATTACCATTGGCAATTTTTACACTTGTAATAGCTTCATTGATAATTTTGTTAGTAGTAACTGCATTATCTGCAATTTTATCTTTTGTTACTGCATCGTTAGCAATTTTTGCTTCAACAACTGCATTGCTCTCTAATTTAGAAGCAGGTATAGAATTGTCTAAAAGTTTGTCTTTACCAATACTAAAGTTTTTAATTTTATCTGTAGTAACAGCATTATCTGCTATTTTGGTTTCTACAACAGCATTGTCTTCAATTTTAAATTTGGTAATTGCATTGTTTTTAATTTTTGTAGAATCTACAGCAGCTTTTATAATTTTGCCAGTAGTAACAGCATTGGTAGCAATTTTAGCTTCAACAATAGCATTTGTTGCTATTTTGTCTTCAGTAATATTTGCATCTTTAATTTTAGTTGTTGTTACTGCATTGTTAGCAATTTTGTCTTCAGTAACATTGGCATCAGCAATTTTGTCTTCAGTAACATTAGCATCTTT
>CANMHT010000007.1 GCA_947497755.1 uncultured Polaribacter sp.
AGTCTTTTTTATCAATTATCATTTTTGCGATACGAAAACGTATTTTCGCAAAAAATGATTTACTTCGTTGCTGGCTTGTAGTCTTTTTTATCAATTATCATTTTTGCGATACGAAAACGTATTTTCGCAAAAAATGATTTACTTCGTTGCTGGCTTATAGTCTTTTTTATCAATTATCATTTTTGCGATAATCTCTTTCAAGATTTCAGAAGTACCACCACCGATTGGCCCTAATCTACTATCTCTTAACAATCTTGCCATTGGATAGTCTTCCATATACCCGTATCCTCCTAACATTTGTAATGCACTATAAATTACTGAATCTGCCATTTTAGTAGACACTAATTTAGACATACTTGCTTCTTTAACTACATATTCGCCATCGTTCAATCTTTTTGCAATAGAATAATTAAATTCTTTACACATTTCTACCTCACTTGCCATTTCTGCAATTCTATGTCGCAATGCTTGAAACTTATCCAATGATTTTCCAAAAGCAATTCTTTCTTTCATATATTCCATTGCATACTCAACAGCATATTCTGCTCTTGCATGAGCATTTACTCCCATCACCAATCTTTCTAAAGCAAAATGTTGCATAATATAAGGAAACCCTTTTCCTTCTTCTCCCATCAGATTATCTTTAGAAATCACCACATTATCAAAAGAAATTTCTCCCGTATCTGATGCTCTCCAACCTAATTTATCTAGTTTAGTAGAAGTTATTCCTTCCGTATTTCTATCAACAACAAAAATACTTATCCCCTTATTTCCTAATTCTGGTTGAGTTTTCGCAGCAACTACCAAATAATCAGAATAAACACCATTTGTAATAAACGTTTTAGATCCATTAATTATATAGGTGTCTCCTTTTTTTACAGCTGTTGTACGAATTCCTGCTACGTCAGATCCTGCAAATGGCTCTGAAATACATAAACAACCTATTTTTTCTCCATTAATACTCGGAATCAAATATTCTTCTTTAATTCGATCATCTCCTTCTTTTTCTAAATGCGTCATTGCTAAATAAACATGTGCCCACATAGCGGCAGCAAAACCTCCAGAATTTACTTTTTGTAATTCCTCTAAAAAGATAACTGTATAAAAAATATCCAATCCTAGGCCACCATTCTCTTCAGCTACATTTAAACCAAAATACCCCATTTCTCCAAACTTCCCCCATATAAACCTTTCAATAGTTCCATCTCTTTCCCATTTATCAACATGTGGAACAACTTCTTTCTTAAGAAACTCTTGAAAGCTTTCTCTAAATGCAATATGTTCTTCTGTAAAGTACATTTTATTCATTACTCAGTCTTTTGATTGTTTAATTAGCTTCCAAATATAAAACTATTCTATCATATTTATCTATAGGAAAACCTTGAATATTTTTTAATTCTTCAATAGATTGTAATTCAGCCACCTCATCTCTATAATCCAGTATTTTTTTACATAGATTATAATCTATATAAGGATTAGAAAGCAGTTGTTTAAACGAAGCAGTATTTACATTTATTTTAACAATTTTTGGTGCAGTTTTTATTGATAAAACATGTAATATTTTAATTGCTTTTTCTTGATCTATTCCCCAAATTTCTTGCAATTGACTCGTAGCACTAAAGCCTTGTAATTTCTCTCTGTACTTTACAATTCTTTTAGCCAAAAACTCATTAATATCATTTATCTTTTCAAAATCAGCAATAGTCGCCATATTTAAATCCGTTGTTGATAAAGATTCTTTTTTAATGTCAGGCATTTTTTTTACTGACTTGGAAGTTTTTTTAGCTAACCAATCAGGAAATTTAAAATAAGGAGAAATTTCTATTAACAAACTATCAGTAATTCCTGTTATCTTTTGAAATTCTTTTGCCGAATTAACAAACTTACCTTGCTTACGATATGCTATAAGTCGATCTATCTCTACTAAAGACAACCCTAATTGCTCTGCTTTATACTCTGATAAATAATTAGGATTAAAAGGGTATATCTTTGGCTTTCTTTTTTCTAAAGTCAATTTTTTCAATGAATCTATACGAGCCTGAATTTGTTTTGTATCATTCTTATCAAATGATTTTCCCTCATTAGAAAAATCTACAAACACATAAATCAGCTGTATAACAACAATAACAGCCAACAATAAAAAAGCCCCATTTCTTTGGCTTTTATTATACCAAAAATGGGGCTTTACTATTTTCATAAAAATGTATTTACGCCTTCGTCGACTTTATAGCATCTGTATATCTCTTTAATTGTTTCTTTACAACAGGGAACAAGAAGTATAATCCAATCATATTAGGGAATACCATAGCAAAAATCATTGCATCAGAGAAATCCCAAATAGATTTCATACTTGCTGCAGCTCCAATAATTACAAATAATAAGAATAATAATTTATATGCCATATCTGCTTTCTTACCTCTTCCAAATAAGAATTTCCAAGATTGTAATCCATAATAAGACCAAGAAATCATTGTAGATACTGCAAATAACACTACAGCAATTGTTAAGAATACATTAGAGAATGGAATGTATTTTGCAAATGCTTTTGATGTAATTCCTGCTCCTTCATAAGCAACTCCATCAATCAATACAGCTCCAGATCCATCTCCTCCATATTGGAATACATTTGCACCAGAAGCATCTCCTCCAAAGTTAAAAATGATAATTACTAAAGCTGTCATAGTACAAATTACTACTGTATCAATGAATGGCTCTAATAAAGCAACCAATCCTTCAGATGCAGAGTATTTTGTTTTTACTGCAGAGTGTGCAATTGACGCAGAACCTGCTCCAGCTTCATTAGAAAATGCTGCTCTTTTAAATCCTACTAATAATACTCCAATAAATCCTCCTACTCCAATAGCTGTTGGGTTAAATGCTTCTTTAAAGATCAACGCAAATGCATCATCAATTAATGAGAAGTTAGAACCTAATATATAGATACAAGCTAGTAAATATAATAAAGCCATAAAAGGAACCACTTTTTCTGTTACAGAAGCGATTCTTTTAATTCCACCAATAATAATGATACCTACTAAAACTGCTAAAACAACTCCTATAATTGCTCCTGCAGCTGTACTTTCCAAACCTAATAATTCTTTTAATACTACTGTTGCTTGGTTAGATTGTGCTGCGTTACCACCACCAAATGATCCTCCAATACAGAAAATAGCAAAAAATACTGCTGCTATTTTCCCTAACATTTCAAAACCTCTTTCTTTTAATCCTTTACTTATATAGTACATCGGACCTCCATAAACTGTTCCATCTTCTCCAACATCTCTATACTGAACACCTAATGTACACTCTACAAATTTTGTTGACATTCCTAACAATCCACAAATCACCATCCAGAATGTTGCTCCTGGACCTCCTAATGCAATTGCTAAAGCAACTCCCGCAATATTACCATTACCAACAGTTCCAGAAACGGCTGTTGCTAGTGCTTGGAAGTGGGTTACTTCTCCTTCTTCACTTTCGTCTTTAATAGTTCCTTTTACATCTCCTCCAACTGATAAGTCTTCGTTTCCAGAAGAATGATGATCTAACTCATCATATTTCCCTCTAACTACATTAATTGCAGTTTTAAAGTGAAAAATGTTTGGAAACTTAAAATAAATAGTAAAAAATGCAGCACTGGCTACTAATAAAAGGAGTACAAACGGAATTTCGATACTTTCACTTTTATATATAGGAAAGAAAATTACGCTACTAAAGAAATCTGATATAGGCTTAAAAGCTTCGTCAATCTTTTGGTCTAACCCTTTTTCTTGAGCGAATGTGAACATTGGCATCATTAAAAGTAATGACGCAAGAAGTTTTTTCTTCATAATAAATTATGTTAGTTTATTTAATTTAGTTGACCGCAATATCATAAAAAATTGATCTTTTGACAACTTTTATCCGTTAAAAATGAATTTTACATCAACTTTTGCTTAAATCTTTGTAAATCTTCTTTAAATGTTTTTGGATAAAGTCCTAAGACTCTATTTGTCTTAGATAAGTCAAAACCTGTTTTGGGTGGTCTTGGAGCCGTTTGATTTAGTGTTGAAGTTGAAATGGGCTCTATTAGTGATTTATCTAACTCAAAAGCCATAGCAATCTCTTGTGCAATCTCATAAACACTTAACAATTCGCTACTAGCAACATTAAAAACTCCTGTTGCTTTTTTATCTAATGATAATTTACAAGACAATGCTAAGTCTTCAACATAAGTTGGTGTTCTGTATTGATCATCTACTATAGTTATCTTTTTTTGATTTTCTAAAGATTCTTTTACCCACAATACAATATTACTTCTACTCATATCATTCACCAATCCGTAAACCAATATGGTTCTTAAAATGGTGTAATCGATATTTGATTTTTGAAGTATTTGTTCTGAGGCTAATTTCGTTTCACCATAATAACTTAATGGATTAGGTACATCTTCTTCTATATAGTTTCCTTTCTCTCCATCAAAAATGAAATCTGTTGATAAATGAATTAAATGAGCTGCTGATTTCGAACAATAATCTGCTAAATATTGCACAACATTTACATTTAAATCATAACATGCTTCTTGGTTATTTTCACAAGCATCAACATTTGTCATTGCTGCTGTATTGATAATTACCTCTGGGCTAGCCTTTTCTAATGCTTGTCTTAGCTTAGATGCATCAGTAATATCAATAGAAACGTATTCAAAATCCTCTCTTCCACTTCTATTTATCCCTCTAGAAAAGCCTACAACTTGGTAATTATTTTTATCTTTTAAAAAAAGGTCAATTAAATTCTGACCTAACAATCCATTACTTCCTGTAATTACAACTTTCTTCTGCATTAAAATAACTTTCTTAACTTCACTATTTGCTCTGGTCTACCCAATACAATTAAACTTGCATCAGCTTCTAAGGTTATAGATGCTTCTGGGTTTATGACATAACTTCCATTAGAAGCTTTAAAACCAATTACCGTACAACCTGTTTTTTTACGCAAGTCTAAATCTAATATTGTTTTCCCTACATATTCTTTTGGCAAATCGTTTACATCAACTTCTTCTAAATTGGCTGTAGTTTCTCCTTCAATTGTCAATCGATCTACAAATTCTAAAACATCAGGTGTTACTACCAAAGAAGCCATATGAGCACCTCCTAATTTATCAGGCATTATTACATTGTCTGCTCCTGCAATTTTCAGCTTATTATATGATGATTCATTAGAAGCTCTACTAATAATTCTACATTCTTTATTTAACTGATTTGCACTTAAAACCACAAATAAGTTATCTGCATCTGATGGCAAAGCAGTAATTAGATTACTAACCTTTTTTACTCCTGCTTTTATTAAAACTTCATCAGTTGTAGCATCACCTTCAACATACAAAATTCCTTCTTCTTCTAAAGTTTCAATTAAATCTTTATCTTTTTCTATAACTACAAATTCTTTCTGATAATTCTTTAACTTGACAATTGCTTGCATTCCGTTTCTACCATAACCACAAACAATTGTATGGTCTTTCATTTTGTCTATTTTCTGTTGCACTCTCTTCAATTTTAATTTTTTAAAAAATACTCCGCTAGCCAAAGCTTCTGTAAAAGCAGAAACGGCATATCCAAACAAAGATATACTCGTTAAGATTAACATTATGGTAAATACTTTTTCTGTAGTATTCATTGGATGCAATTCTCTAAATCCAACTGTAGAAATAGTAATTACTGTCATATATACAGCATCGATAAAACTAAAACCAGATAAAAGCATATAACCAATTACTCCAATTGCTAGAACTGAAATTAAAAAGAATAAAGCTTTATGAAATTTAGATTTAAATTTTATCATTATAAGTCAAAAACCGAGCTACGTTTTGTATAAATCATATCTTTTAAACGCAATACAAATGCCAATGTTAAGTACAAACCAAAAGACAAACCGATAGTTACAAAAGAAATATAAATAAAGAACAACCGTACATTTAAAGCACGCATACCTAATCTATCTGCTAGTCTTGTAGAAACCGCAAATCCATGACGCTCAAAATAATGTCTTACCGAATGTATGAAGCTCATTGTACTCTCTTAACAAATGCAAGATAGTATTTTAAGATGAATTGCTCTTAGGTTTTTAGCAAAAAATAAATTGATTTATGTAGCTTTGCTTTTTCATAAAATTTCCACTTTGAAACAGCAAGAATACATAGAAGTTTTTGGAGCAAGAGCCCACAATTTAAAGAATATTGATGTTCAAATCCCTAGAGAAAAGTTAGTCGTTATTACTGGACTTAGCGGAAGTGGAAAATCTTCTTTAGCATTTGATACCATTTATGCTGAAGGACAACGTAGATATATCGAAACTTTTTCTGCTTACGCAAGACAATTCTTAGGTGGATTAGAAAGACCTGATGTTGATAAAATAGATGGATTATCTCCGGTGATTTCTATTGAACAAAAAACCACAAATAAGAGTCCAAGATCTACTGTTGGAACCATTACAGAAATATACGATTTCTTGAGACTTTTATACGCAAGAGCAGCAGATGCATATTCGTATAACACCAACGAAAAAATGGTGAGTTATTCTGATGAAAAAATTAAAGAATTGATTTTATCAGAATTTAAAGACAAAAAGATTGCTGTTTTAGCGCCATTAATAAAATCTAGAAAAGGACATTATAGAGAACTATTTGAACAAATTTCTAAACAAGGGTTTGTAAGAGTTCGAGTTGATGGTGAAATTAAGGAAATTGAAAAAGGCATGCGTTTAGACAGATATAAAACGCATGATATAGAAGTTGTAATTGATAGAATCATTGCCAATCAATCTGCTGAAAAAAGATTAGAAGAAACCATTAAAACAGCTCTTTATACAGGAAATAATATTTTAATGGTGATTGACTTAGGAACCAATACACCTCGATATTTTAGTAGAGAGTTAATGTGTCCAACTACGGGTATTGCCTATCCAAATCCAGAACCAAATACATTCTCTTTTAACTCACCAAAAGGCGCTTGTCCTTCTTGTAACGGACTCGGAATTACTAATGAAGTAAATTTAAATAAAGTAATTCCAGACGATACTGTTTCCATAAAAAATGGCGGAATTGCACCATTAGGAGAACAAAAAAATAGTTGGATTTTTAAACAGCTAACACTTATTGGAGAACGCTACAACTTTAAACTAAACGATCCAATTCATAAAATTCCAAAAGAAGCTTTAGAGATTATATTAAATGGCGGAAATGAAAAATTTAAAGTAAGTTCTAAAACTGTTGGAGTTACACGTAATTACGAAATAGATTTTGAAGGGATTATTTCTTTTATCACGAATCAATATAAAAATAGCGACTCTACCTCTATTAAAAGATGGGCAAAAGATTTTATGGACGAAGTTTCTTGTTCTTCTTGCGATGGAAATCGATTAAAAAAGGAAGCACTCTATTTTAAAATCCAGGGTAAAAACATTAGTGATCTTGCAAAAATGGACGTTACCGAGTTGTCTAATTGGTTTCAAAACACTGAGGCAAAACTTTCTGATAAACAACGTACAATTGCTTCTGAAATTTTAAAAGAAATTAAAACTAGAATTCAGTTTTTATTAGATGTTGGATTGGATTATTTAAATTTAAACAGGACTTCTAAATCCTTATCTGGTGGAGAAGCTCAACGTATTCGTTTGGCTACACAAATTGGCTCTCAACTTGTTGGTGTATTGTATATTTTAGACGAACCAAGTATTGGACTCCATCAAAGAGACAACCAAAAACTAATTGACTCTTTAGTGAAACTTAGAGATATTGGAAATTCTGTTTTGGTTGTTGAACACGACAAAGACATGATTGAGCATGCTGATTTTGTTTTTGATATTGGTCCTGGAGCAGGAAGACATGGTGGTGAAATTGTAAGTGAAGGTACCTTTGAAGAATTAAAACAACACAGTACACTTACAGCAGATTATATTACTGGTAAAAAAGAAATTGCTATTCCAACCAAAAGAAGAAAAGGAAATGGGCATACAATAAAACTTACCGGAGCTAGTGGAAATAATTTAAAAAATGTCTCTGTAGAATTTCCTTTAGGTAAAATGATTTGTGTTACTGGAGTTTCTGGAAGTGGAAAATCTACCTTAATCAATGGTACACTATATCCAATTTTAAATGCACATATTTATAGAGGTGTAAAAAAACCAATGCCATACAAAAGCATTAAAGGTTTAGAACATATAGATAAAGTTATAGATATTGATCAATCTCCAATTGGAAGAACACCAAGATCAAACCCAGCAACTTATACAGGAGTATTTAGTGAAATAAGAAGCTTATTTGCTCGTACTCCAGAAGCCGCCATTAGAGGTTACAAACCTGGGCGTTTTTCTTTTAATGTAAAAGGAGGGAGATGTGAAACTTGTCAAGGTGGTGGAGTTCGCGTAATTGAAATGAACTTTTTACCAGATGTTCATGTAGAATGTGAAACTTGTCAAGGAAAACGTTTTAATAGAGAAACTTTAGAAATAAGATATAAAGGAAAATCTATTGCTGATGTATTGGCAATGACGATCAATGAAGCAGTAATCTTTTTTGAAAAAGTACCGAAGATTTATCGTAAAATTAAAACCATTCAAGATGTTGGCTTAGGCTATATCACTTTAGGGCAACAATCTACAACATTATCTGGTGGAGAAGCTCAACGTATAAAATTAGCTTCAGAATTATCTAAAAGAGACACAGGAAATACCTTTTATATTCTTGACGAACCAACAACTGGACTTCATTTTGAAGACATTAGAGTATTAATGGAAGTACTTAACAAACTTGCAGATAAAGGAAATACTGTATTAATTATAGAACATAATTTAGATGTAGTAAAACTTGCAGATCATATCATTGATATTGGTTTAGAAGGCGGAAAAAATGGTGGACAAGTATTATGTACTGGTACTCCAGAAGAAGTAAGTAAACATTCAAAAAGTCATACTGCAAGATTTCTTAAAAAGGAACTAAACTAGTTATACCTTACTGTTTTTCTTACTGCATTTTTCGGATTGTATTGTTTTTTAAACACTTCCATAGTTATAGCATTTTCTATAGATGGGAAATCTATTTTATTAGTAGTATTAGTCTGTTCAAACTCTTTTAACTCGTAAGTTCTATACTTACTTTTAAGCTTGATAATTAAACCAGGTAAACCTCCATACTGAGCTGGACCATTTGATATCTTTATAGCTTCTGTATACCAAGCAATGAGTTCATTTCCTTTTGAATCTGTAGAAATTGCCTTTTTACACATAAACGATTTTATTTTTCTTTTTTCATTAGTCAATTCCCATTGAAACGGATGCAAATCATCTTTAATCAACACCTTCTCTTCTCCTATTTTCTTCTGAATGAGCAGTTGATCATCTTTATATTTCTTATAATAATCTGTAAGTGTAATTTTTACAGTGCGTTCTCCTAAAGTTTGTTCATTCAAAATTGCTTCTTTTAACGAATAAAAAGAAACATTCTTTGTTAAAAACAACATCTTCTCCTCTCCTGTTTTAATTTCTCTCAAGATTTTCTCTTTAATCAACTGTGGATATTCTTCTACTTTTTGAATCCATTCTTTACTCGCAATTCTTTTTTCTAGATAAGTGAGCAAATATTTGTTTTCCGTATTTTGTCCAAAAACAACAATTCTAAAAAACAATAAAGCAAACAAGTATTTATTTATAAGCATAGTCAAGTTTTTTTTGATGATTATTGAACGAACTTACAGTATTCTTTTTCTTTAAAAAGTTAATTACTGTTAAGCTATGTTAAGCTTCAAAAAAAAGTTAAAAACTATCTTATTAAAATTCTTAAAAAAAGAACTATCTTAGCACGTTTGCCAAAAAATATTTTTGGCATGCAGACGTTTAATTAAAATATAAATTTAAGAGCGATTATGAATCCGAATGAAGACAGAAGAATTAGAGAAAAATTTGAACAAAAAACTTGGAACCAAATAAAAACAAATGATTCTTGGGCAATATTTAAAATAATGTCTGAGTTTGTTGAGGGCTATGAAAAACTAAGTAAGATTGGGCCTTGTGTTTCAATCTTCGGTTCTGCTAGAACCAAACCAGATCATGAATACTACAAATTATCTGAAGAAGTTGCCTATAAATTAACTCAAAATGGTTTTGGAGTTATTACTGGTGGAGGACCAGGAATTATGGAAGCTGGTAACAAAGGAGCACATCGTGGTCAAGGAACTTCTGTAGGTTTAAATATTGAACTTCCTTTTGAACAGCACGACAATCCTTGGATAGACAATGATAAAAACCTAAACTTTGATTATTTCTTTGTTAGAAAAGTAATGTTTGTAAAATACTCACAAGGTTTTGTTGTAATGCCTGGAGGTTTTGGAACTTTAGATGAATTGTTTGAAGCAATTACATTAATTCAAACTAACAAAATTGGAAGATTTCCAATTATTTTAGTTGGAAAGAAATTTTGGAGTGGTTTATTAGATTGGATCAAAAACACCTTGATAGAAGAAGGAAATATTAGTCCAGAAGATTTAAATTTATTTAGAGTTGTTGATACAGCCGATGAAGCTATCGAACACTTAAATAAATTCTACGCTAAGTACAGTTTAAAACCGAACTTCTAAAAACATTTTTATATTTATTCCTGTCATTTTATATCTTAGATGGCAGGAATTATATTTTTTTACCATTTGAAATTTAAATTTTTTACATTTTTCATAGCATTATTTATTACCTCTGGAGCTTTGTGTCAAAAAAACTCCATAACAATTGATGCAGTGTTGGATGAAAAAAATGACCTTTTAAAAATTCAACAAGAAATAATTTTCCACAATGTTTCCAATACTACTTTAAAGGAAATTTATTTACATAACTGGTCTAATAGTTATAAATCTAAACACACACCACTTACCAAAAGATTAATTGAAGACTACAACAAATCTCTCCATTTTGCTAAAGAAAAAGACAGAGGACACTCTACTATTTTAAACTTAACTGTAGATTATAAGAGCGCTAATTTCTCATCAGAAAAACACAAAGATGACATTCTTAAAATTGAACTAAATGAAGCCTTAGCTCCTAAAGATTCTGTGGTGATTAATGCAACCTATACGGTTAAAATTCCACATGCTAAGTTTACAAAATACGGAAAAGACAATAACAATTATCGACTACGTTACTGGTATTTAACTCCAGCAATTTTTAAAGAAAATTGGCAGTTAATGAGCTATTTAAATACTGATGATTTATTTGTAGACAACACAAAATACATCATCAATTTAAGTACTTCTAGTAATTTTTATTTAGCTAGTAATTTACCAATCACACAACAAAACAATCAATACAAACTCTCAGGAGAAAGAGCTTCTGATATTATTCTATACCTAAACAAACAACAACAATTTAAAAACTATCAAACAGATAATATTTCTATTAGCACAGATATTCCAATTAAAGATTTAAGTCAGCAGCTAACTACAGATATTCTTAATCGAGAAATCAATTTTATTGAAAGTTATCTTGGTAAATATCCGTTTAAAAAAATGCTCTTGGATCAAATTACCCAAAAGAAGAATCCCATATATGGTTTAAATCAGCTTCCTGGTTTTTTAAGTCCTTTTTCTGATGTTTTTGATAGAGATATCACTTTGTTTAAAACCATTACTAAAAAATATTTAGAAAACACTTTACTATTAAATAAGAGAACAGATTATTGGCTATCAGACGGAATCCAAATTTTCTTACTAATGGAATATGTCAAAAAATACTACCCTGAAGTAAAACTATTAGGAACCGTATCTGACACTTGGCTTTTAAAGTCTTTCAATATTTCTAAGTTAGATTTTAATGATAAATACCCGTTTATTTATCAGTTTGTTGCTAGAAAATTCTTAGATCAAGCATTGACTACTCAATTAGATTCTTTGTCTAACTTTAATAGAAAAATTGGTAATAAATACAAAGCAGGTTTAGGTTTACAATACTTAAAAGGATATGTTGGTGATAGTATTTTAAAAGCATCTTTTAAAGATTTTTACAATAGTCACCTATTAAAAATTAGTTCTAGTAAAGATTTTAATACTATCATATCTAACAAAACAACAAAAGACTTACAATGGTTTTTTGGAGACTATATCAACACTAATAAAAAAATTGATTACACCATTAAACGTGTAAAAACAGTTAACGACTCTTTAAAAATTACGATTAAAAACAAAAGGAATATTACCGCTCCAGTAGCTCTTTATGGCGTTAAAGATAAAGAAGTAAAATTTAAAACATGGATTACTGGAGTTGATTCTACCAAAACGGTTACAATTCCTAAAGGAGATTTTGACAAAATTGCATTGAATTATGAGCAATTATATCCAGAATACAACTCGCTAAACAATTGGAAAAATTTAAAATCGAGCATTTTAAACAAACCTTTACAACTAAGACCTGTTAAAGATATTACAGATCCTTATTATAGTCAGTTATTTTACCAACCTGTAATTGATTATAATTTTTATGACGGACTAAGTCTTGGAGTAAAATTACACAACAAACCTATTATTCCTAGAAACTTTATTTTTAAAGTAATTCCGTCTTATGCTACAAAGAGTGAAACACTTACCGGTTCTGCTACGATTATGTATAATCAATTTTTTGAAGAATCGAAATTTCAAAAAATAATATACGGACTTACAGGAAGCAATTATCATTATGCTCCAGAATTATCATATCGAATTTTTGCACCCTATATAACTACTGTCTTTAAACGCAAAAACCTTAGAGATGCGAGTATTAATTATTTTATGGCAAAATACGTACATGTAAATAAAGAATCTGCTCCTAATGTAATTAGTAAAGAACAAGACAAATACAATGTCTTTAATTTCAAATATGTATATGCAAATCCTAATATTATCAATGGAAGTTCTTATAAATTCAATTTAGATATTGCAAACAATTTCACCAAGCTTTCTGCAGATATTAGATACAGAATATTAACTGACAGTAATAGACAATTGGATTTTAGATTTTTTGGAGGTGTCTTTTTTAATAATAAAACCAATGGAGATTATTTTAGCTTTGGACTAGATAGGCCTTCGGATTATTTATTTGAACAAATGTATTTTGGTAGATCTGAAAGTTCTGGTTTATTTAGTCAGCAAATTATTATTGAAGACGGAGGTTTTAAATCTGTATTACCTACTCGATTTGCCAATCAATATATGCTATCCTTTAATTCTAGCATTGGTTTATGGAGGTGGTTAGAATACTATAATGATGTTGCTTTTTTAAAAAACAAACAGCAAAGTTTATATTTTGCATATGAAAACGGTATTCGATTTAACTTTGTTCACAACATCTTAGAACTCTATTTTCCTATGTATTCTAATTTAGGTTGGGAGATTACTCAAGAAGCTTATCCAAGTAAAATACGTTTTGTATTAACTTTAGAGCCAAGAGCTATTTATAACTTTTTTAGAAGAGGTTTCCTTTAAAAGAAGATTCTTTGCATTATTCTCACAAATAACTCATTTCGATTGTTTTTTATTGAATTATTCTCAATAAAATAAAACATTTTTAAATTTCAATCAAAAAACCTACCTTTGCAAAAGAATAAAAAACACACTACCTATGACTCAAGATGCAGTAATTTCTAGTTCAAACCAACTTTCATTTGATGATTTTCGTAAAGAAGTATTGAACGATTATAAAATTGCTCGCATAAGTAGAGAATGTAGTTTACTAGGAAGAAGAGAAGTTCTTACAGGAAAAGCAAAATTTGGAATCTTTGGTGACGGTAAAGAAGTACCTCAATTAGCCATGGCAAAAGCTTTTCAAAAAGGTGATTTTAGATCTGGTTATTACAGAGACCAAACCTTTATGATGGCTATTGGAGAATTAACAGCTCAACAATTTTTTGCTGGTTTATATGCGCATCCAAGTATAGAAGCTGATCCGATGTCAGCTGGACGTCAAATGGGAGGCCATTTTGCTACGCACAGTTTGGATGAAAACGGAGAATGGAAAAATCTTACGCAACAATACAACTCAAGCGCTGATATTTCTCCTACTGCAGGACAAATGCCAAGACTATTAGGTTTAGCTCAAGCCTCTAAAGTTTATAGAAATCTAAAAGAATTAGAAAATAACACTAAGTTTTCTGTAAACGGAAACGAAATTGCTTGGGGAACTATTGGTAACGCTAGTACGAGTGAAGGTTTATTTTTTGAAACTATCAATGCTGCTGGTGTATTACAAGTACCAATGATTATGAATGTTTGGGACGATGAATACGGAATCTCTGTACACGCAAAATATCAAACAACTAAAGAAAGTATTTCAGAAATCTTAAAAGGATTTCAGCGAGATGAAAAGAATAAAGGCTACGAAATTATTGTAGTAAATGGCTGGGATTATGTACAACTTATAGATGTATATAACAAAGCTGCTAAAATTGCAAGAGAAGAACATGTTCCTGTATTAATTCATGTAAAAGAATTAACACAACCTCAAGGACATTCTACTTCTGGTTCTCACGAACGTTACAAATCTCCTGAACGTTTAAAGTGGGAAAAAGAATTTGACTGTATTGCCAAAATGAGATCTTGGATTTTAGATTTTGAATTGGAAGATGAAAATGGTGAAACTTTAAAATTTGTTAATGCAGAAGATGAATTAATCGCCATAGAAAAAGAGGCTAAAAAGCATGTAAGTCAATCTAAAAGAAATGCATGGAATGCATATTTAGATGAAATTAAAGCAGAAGTAAACACTGCTGTTTCGTTATTAAATGACTTAGCTTCAAAAAGTAGTAATAGTTCTTTTATCAGCAAGTTAAAAAGTGATTTAGAAGCGGTTTCTGAACCTATCAGAAAAGATGTTTTAATCGCTTGTAGAAAAGCGCTTCGTTTTGTAAAAGATGAAAACTTTAGCGAAAAAGTAGCATTACAGAGCTTTATTAAAAATAAAATTGACAACGGATATCATTTATTTTCTACCAACTTAACAAGTGAAACAGCATTTGCTCCTACTTCTGTAGAAACTGTTGCTCCAACTTATAACTCAGAAAAGAGAGTAGTTGATGCAAGAATTATCATGAGAGATAATTTTGATGCATTGTTAAAAAAACATCCAGAAGTATTAATTTTTGGTGAAGATGCTGGATTTATTGGTGATGTAAACCAAGGATTAGAAGGTTTACAAGAGAAATACGGAGAAACTAGAATTTCTGATACAGGAATTAGAGAAGCTACCATTTTAGGACAAGGAATTGGAATGGCAATGAGAGGTTTAAGACCAATTGCTGAGATTCAGTATTTAGATTACTTATTATATGCCTTACAAATAATGAGTGATGACTTAGCTACTTTAAGATACAGAACAGTAGGAAAACAAAAAGCACCATTAATCGTAAGAACTCGTGGACATAGGCTAGAAGGAATTTGGCATTCTGGTTCTCCAATGGGAGGAATCATAAACAACTTAAGAGGAATGCATGTTTTAGTTCCTAGAAACATGACTAAAGCAGCTGGTTTTTACAACACGTTATTAGAAGGTGATGATCCTGCATTGGTTGTTGAGTGTTTAAATGGATACCGTTTAAAAGAAGAATTACCAAACAATTTAGGTGAGTTTAAAACACCAATTGGAGAAATCGAGGTAGTTAAAGAAGGTACAGATATCACTATTGTTTCTTATGGTTCTACATTGAGACTTGTAGAAGAAGCTGCTAAAGATTTATTACAAGTTGGTATCAACGTAGAAATTATCGACGCTCAAAGTTTACTTCCTTTTGACTTAAACCATGACACTGTAAAAAGTATAGCAAAAACAAATCGTTTACTTATTGTAGACGAAGATGTTCCAGGCGGAGCTTCTGCTTATTTATTACAAGAAATTGTAGAGAATCAAAATGCTTACCAGTATTTAGATAGTAAACCTTATACCCTAACTTCTAAAGCACACAGACCTGCTTATGGAACTGATGGTGATTACTTTTCTAAACCATCTGCAGAAGACATTTTTGAAGCAGCATACCAAATTATGAATGAAGCTGAACCACAAAAATTTAAAAGCTTGTATTAAAATGTAAAATTTTAATACAAGTAGCTTTTTAGTTATTGTTATTTTTCAAGAGTTCATTTCCTATAGCGCATTGCAAACAAAGTTTTTGATTGCAATAACTGTTTTTTAACTCTAATAAAGCTTGACTATCAAAAGCACTATCAATTGGAATTTGTAAATCAGAAAACTTAGAAATAACTCCATTCTTCTCTGCTTTTAACTCTTTTAAAACATCAAAAAAAGATTCGTTAATTTCTTTATTTATATTTTTATAATAGGTAAATTTTAAAGGAATGACCGTATTTATCAATACTAAATCAACAAAATCTTTAGTAATTCTTTTTTTTCTTTTTGGCGAGACTTTAGCAAAAGTAAAATGTGTTTCCCAAAAAAGATGTAAGCTTACTGTAAACAAGCTATAAAACTCCAACACTTCAGTACAAGCAATTAATTTAGAAAACAAATTTTGGTATTTATGATACAAGGCTGCCAACTGAGCAATTCTTAAGGTTGGAAAATTACTCGGTCGCATTTTAAAAAATTGAAATTGATTGTTTGGATAACTTTTCAACTGATATTTATGCTGTAAATACGCATATTCTTTTTGCAAGCTTATATAATAATCATCTTCAATAGCATCGTCTAAAAAGCCAGCTACACCAAATAACAATGCATTTAAACTTTGAAATTTATGCTGCTCTTTTCGAAGTATTTTAAAGTCTATTTGCTTAGCTAAATTTAAAAAAGCTTCTCCATTAATATTAAGTCCAAAGTTTTTAGCAAGCAATCTAAAAAGTACCGCCTCATAATCATATTCTAATTCTTTTAACAGCTTATTAATTCTGTTTGATTTTGTTTCCAATCGTTGTAAGTACAGTCTCATTTTCCAATGTTGCATAGTAAAATCACTAATTTTAGAAATTAGATTTTGACAAGGAATCCATCTTTCTGTTTTGGAATACAACCGATAATAATTCTCTAGCAAACTTTTGGGAATTAGGCCTTTTAAAACCAAGGTTGGAATCTGCTGATTACATTCATTAAAAACCGAAACATCATCTTCCCAAACAACATGTAAGATTACATTTTTATAATTCGCATCACATTCGTGTTGATGAAAATACCAATCAGAAGACTTTAAATGCATTTCTACTGTTCCACTCCATATAATTGAATCTATTTCTATTTTAGCTTCCAAAAAATCTGGACCAGTATAGAGATTATGCTTGCCACTATTTAATATAGTTAGCTCCTTATCATCAGTAGTTTTTAAATCTTTTGTAGCAAACAATTGATGTTTCCAAACATAGTGTAGAAAATCTTCTTTCATAGCAAATGGGTTTCTTTTTCGCTAATCAATTTACAAAAAATAAAAATTACCCAAGAAAATATCTATCCATACATTGTAATTTACAATAGCACATCAGCAAGCCACAACACAAATTAAATTACTTTTGTAAGAGAAAATACACAAGTACATTTCTTATAAGCTACTTGTAAAAAATAAACAGATATTATCTATGGAAATAATTAAAAGTTTGGAATGGCGTTATGCAGTTAAAAAATTTGACGATAGCAAAACTCTTTCTACAGATCAAATAGACACCTTAAAAAAAGCCTTTAACCTTACAGCAACCTCTTACGGTTTACAACCTGTACAAATGATTGTTGTAAAAAACAAAGAAATACAACAACAATTAGTTCCACATTCTTGGAATCAACAGCAAGTTGCTCAAGCTTCACATGTATTAGTTATTTGTATAAAAAAATCACTCACAAAAGAAGATATAGAAAGCTATTTTAAACTTGTAAAAGACATCAGAAATACTCCAGATGAAATTTTAAATCCATTCAAAGAGTATTTAAAAGAAAGTGTTACCAGTAAAACAGAAAATGAATTAGCACTTTGGATGAAAAACCAAGCGTATATTGCTTTAGGAAATTTACTAACTGTTGCAGCTGTAGAACAAATTGATGCTTGTCCTATGGAAGGTTTTATTCCTGAAAAATATGATGAAATTCTAGAATTAAATACTTACAACTTAACATCTACGTTGGTTTTACCAGTTGGAGTTAGAGCCGAAGATGATTATATGAAAGACTTGAAAAAAGTGCGAAAAAAACTAGAAGATGTTGTAATTGAAATCAATTAAAAAAACTAAATAATTGTATCTTTGAACACCTAACTTAAGCACAAACACACAAGAATGAATTCAGAAATAAGAAACCTAGAGCCTACAGCCATTTGGAATAATTTTGCCGACTTAAATGCAGTTCCTAGACCTTCTAAAAAAGAAGAAAGAGTAATTGCTTTTATGGTTGATTTTGGTAAAAAATTAAACTTAGAAACTATTGTAGATAATGTTGGTAATGTAATTATTAAGAAGCCTGCTAGTTCTGGTATGGAAAACAGAAAAACAGTGGTTTTACAAAGTCATTTAGACATGGTTCATCAAAAAAACTCTGACACTGAATTTGATTTTGATTCGCAAGGAATAGAAATGTATGTAGACGGTGATTGGGTTACTGCAAAAGGCACAACATTAGGTGCAGATAATGGATTAGGTGTAGCTGCAATTATGAGTGTTTTAGAATCTGAAACGATAGCCCACCCTGCTATTGAAGCCTTGTTCACAATTGATGAAGAAACAGGAATGACAGGAGCTATGGGATTAGAAGCTGGTTATTTAGAAGGAGAAATTTTATTAAACCTGGATACAGAAGAAGATGATGAAATTGGTATGGGTTGTGCTGGAGGAATCGATGTTACAGCAAAAAGAACCTATCGATTAGAAGAAACACCTGATAATACACTTTCTTATACCCTAAAAATTTCTGGTTTAAATGGAGGTCATTCTGGTATGGACATCCATAAGGGATTAGGGAATGCAAACAAAATAATGAACCGTTTGTTATTAGATGGTTTTGAAAATTTTGGTGTACGAGTTGCTGAAATAAATGGTGGTAGTTTACGAAATGCTATTCCTAGAGAAAGTAAAGCTACCATTGTAATTGATGCTGTTTCTAAAGAACCTTTCTTTTTTGAGATGAATGAATTAATCAATGCTATTTATGCCGATTTTAAAAGTATTGAAAAAGAATTAACTATTCAAATAACTCCAGCAGATACTCCTGCTCAAGTTATGGAACTTGGTGTACAAGAAGGCTTTTTAAAATCTGTACAAACAGCTTTAAATGGTGTCTATAGAATGAGTCCTGATATTGAAGGTTTGGTAGAAACCTCAAATAATATCGCTAAAGTAGTAGTTAAAAATGGTGAAATTCTAATTAACTGCTTAACAAGATCTTCTTCTGAATCTAATAAAATAGATTTGGCAAATACAATTAGAGCTGCTTTTGAATTGTCTGGTTTTGAAGTGAGTTATTCTGGCGCATATCCTGGATGGCTACCGAATATTGATTCTGAAATACTAAAAACGTTAGATAATTTATATAAAAAATTACATGGAGAAAAAGCGACAATTGCTGCATGCCATGCTGGATTAGAATGTGGTATTTTAGGGCAAAATTATCCAAACATGGATATGGTTTCATTTGGCCCTACAATTTTAGGAGCACATTCACCAGATGAAAGAGCTAGTATTTCATCCACTAAAAAGTTTTGGAAATTTTTCATTGAAATTTTAAAAAATATCCCAAATAAAGCCTAAAAAAATTGATTTAAAACCGTTGATAACTCAACGGTTTTTTTCTTTTAAAATTGTTTACTACAAAGTCTTAATCCCAGACAACACACTGATTTTAATAAAATTACAACTTTACCACATTGTTAACATCTTTGATTTTAAATAACCACAAATAATCGTATTTTTACTTTTTTATAAATCAGATTTATTTAATGGGTAAAATCATAGCAATTGCAAATCAAAAAGGTGGTGTTGGTAAAACAACTACCACTGTAAACTTAGCAGCTTCCCTAGGCGTGCTAGAAAAAAAAGTATTATTGATCGATGCTGACCCTCAGGCAAATGCTTCTTCTGGATTAGGTATAGATGTAGAAAGTGTAGAACTAGGAACTTATCAGGTTTTAGAACATACAATTTCTGCTAAAGATGCCATCCAAAGCACAAACTCCCCTAATGTAGATATCATTCCGGCTCATATAGACTTAGTTGCTATTGAGATAGAATTAGTAGATAAAGAACAAAGAGAATACATGCTACAAAGAGCCATCTCTGAAGTAGTAAATGACTATGATTATATTTTAGTTGATTGTGCACCTTCACTAGGTTTAATCACTTTAAATTCTTTAGTAGCTGCCAATTCTGTAATCATTCCTATTCAATGCGAATATTTTGCATTAGAAGGTTTGGGTAAATTATTAAATACAATTAAGAGCGTACAAAGTATTCATAATCCAGATTTAGATATTGAAGGTCTTTTATTAACCATGTTTGATTCTCGTTTACGTTTGTCTAATCAAGTAGTAGAAGAAGTGAGAAAGCACTTTAGTTCGATGGTTTTTGAAACAATTATTAGACGAAATACTCGTTTAGGAGAAGCACCTAGTTATGGAGAAAGTATTATTGCTTACGATGCAACAAGTAAAGGTGCTGTAAATTACTTAAGTTTGGCTAACGAAATTATAAAGAAGAACGTATAATGGCAAAAGCAACAAAAAAGCAAGCGTTAGGAAGAGGATTGTCTGCTTTACTAAAAGAGAACTCTGCAGAAATTAATTCTGCTTCAGATAAAAATGCCGACAAACTTGTTGGTAATATTGTAGAAATTGAACTGAAAAGTATTGAAGTAAACCCTTTTCAACCAAGAACATATTTTGATGAAGAGGCTTTAACTGAACTAGCTAATTCTATTAAAGAATTAGGAGTTATTCAACCAATTACTGTTCGAAAATTAGAAGGAAATAAATTTCAACTAGTATCTGGTGAACGTAGATTTAGAGCATCTAAATTAGTTGGAAATACTACTGTACCTGCATATATTAGAATAGCTAATGATCAGGAAATGCTAGAAATGGCATTGGTAGAAAATATTCAACGTAAAAACCTAGATCCGATAGAAGTAGCACTTTCTTACCAACGTTTAATTGATGAAATTAAATTAACTCAAGAACAATTAAGTACTAGAGTTGGTAAAAAAAGATCTACCGTTACTAATTATTTACGTTTATTAAAACTAGATCCAATCATCCAAACAGGAATGAGAGACGGTTTTATTTCTATGGGACATGGTAGAGCTTTAATTAATGTTGATTCTTCTGAGGATCAATTAAATATTTACACTAAGATTGTAAAAGAAAAGTTATCAGTAAGACAAACTGAAGCTTTGGTAAAAAGTTTAAAAGAAGGAAATACAGCTGTTAAGAAAAAACAGCAAACTCCTAAATTTGCGAAAGAGGCCATCAATGATTTAAATTCATTTTTTGGTCAAAAAGTTTCTATTTCTGTTAATGCAAAAGGAAAAGGTAAATTAACCATTCCGTTTTCTTCAGAAGAAGATTTTAATCGAATTAAAAATTTATTGAAGTAGTGTTTTTATCAAAAAAAATACTTTTTATTTTATGTGTGTTTATAACAATAACTATAAGCGCTCAAAAAGATTCTACTCAAGTAAATGGAGTTCAGATAAAAGGAAACATTAAAGTAGATAGTAATTATTTTAACCCTTTGTCTCCATCTAAAGCTGCATTTTACTCTGCAGTATTTCCTGGATTGGGTCAGATTTACAATAAAAAATACTGGAAAGTTCCAGTAGTCTGGGCTGCCATGGGAACAAGCATTTACTTTTATTTAGACAACAACAGAGAATACAAAAGATATAGAACTGCTTTTAAATTACGTGAAGCGGGTTTAAAAGATGAGTTTACAACTGTAGATACAGAAGGAAATACTAGTGTTTTAATCTCTAGAAATGGATTAATTAGTGCTCAAAAAACCTTAAAAAGTAATAGAGATTTATCCTTATTAACTACTGTTGTTTTTTATGTATTGCAAATTGTTGAAGCCAGTGTAAATGCGCATTTATTACAATTTAACACAAACGATAATTTATCATTTTCTCCAACGGTTATTTCAAACCCAACAAACAGCTATGAAATACCCAAATTTGGATTAAAATTTAAACTCTCCTTTTAAATGAAGATTGCATTATTAGGCTACGGAAGAATGGGTAAAGAAATTGAAAAAATTGCTTTACAACGCGGACATGAAATTGTAATAAAAACAAGTTCTGATGATTCTTATGATATAAGTACTGCTGATGTAGCTATTGATTTTAGTATTCCTACAGCTGCTTACAATAACATCACCAATTGTTTTGATCATAATGTTCCTGTAATTTCTGGAACTACAGGTTGGCTAGAAAAATATGACGATGCCCTAACCTATTGTAAAGAGAAAAATGGTGCTTTTATTTATGCTTCTAATTTTAGTTTAGGAGTAAACATCTTTTTTGAGTTGAACAATCAGCTTGCTAAAATGATGAATGCTTTGAATGACTATAATATTACCATGGAAGAAATTCACCATACAAAAAAGTTAGATGCACCAAGTGGTACAGCTATTACTTTAGCAGAAGGAATTATTTCCAATAGCTCAAAAACCTCTTGGGAATTAGATACAAAATCTTCTTCTGAAGTAATTCCGATTACCGCAAAAAGGATTCCAGATGTCCCAGGAACTCATAGTATAGCGTATACTTCTGAAGTAGATACCATAGAAATAAAACATACAGCACACAACAGGAAAGGTTTTGCTTTAGGAGCAGTTGTAGCTGCTGAGTGGATTTTGAACAAAAAAGGAGTTTTTACAATGAAAGATGTGTTAAACATTGGTTAAAGAATGTAACAAATCTTTAAAACAAGAACTTATTAATTATTATTGAAAATACGTTTCTTAAAAGTAGAAACAAAAAATACAAATTATGACACTTACAGATTGGTTTATATTCTTTATAGCAATACAAGTTATTCACTTTTTAGCTACTTGGAAATTATATGTAAAAGCTGGAAGACAAGCTTGGGAAGCCATCGTGCCTATATACAATGCAATAGTACTAATGCAAATTATCAATAGACCAAAATGGTGGGTTATTTTGCTTTTTATACCTATTGTAAACTTATTAATGTTTCCAATTGTTTGGATAGAAACTTGTAGAAGTTTTGGTCATAACAAAAACCACGATACTATTTTAGCTGTTCTTACACTTGGCTTTTACCTATTTTATATTAATTATACTTCTTCACAAGAACATATAAAAGACAGAAGTTTAGATCCTAGAACTGCTTTAGGTGAATGGGTTAGCTCAATTTCTTTTGCTATAATTGCTGCTACTTTGGTGCATACATATTTTATGCAACCCTATACAATTCCAACTTCTTCTTTAGAAAAAACACTGTATGTTGGAGACTATTTATTTGTGAGTAAATTCCATTATGGAGCTAGAGTACCGATGACTCCTGTTGCTGCTCCAATGGTTCATGATACACTGCCTTTTTTAGGGAAATCTTATATCTCAAATTCAAAAGATCAAGAATCTTGGTTAAATAAATTCTCATTACCTTATTTACGTTTACCAGGAATTCAAAAAATAAAACGAAATGACATTGTTGTATTTAGTTGGCCGGCAGATTCTACCAACTCAATGTATAATGATTACTCTAAGAACTTTACTTATAAACCAATTGACAAAAGAACAAACTACGTAAAGCGTTGTGTTGGTATCCCTGGGGATTCTCTAGAAGTAAGAGATGGTTATGTTTATATCAATGGAAAAAGAACCGTTTTACCAGATAGAGCTAAACCGCAATATATTTTTACTGTTGATACTGGCGGGAAACAATTTAGTAGAGGTGCTTTGAATCGTTATAATATTAGAGAAGCATTTTGGGATCCAAATACTGGATTGCTTAGAACCAATGCAAATGGTGAATTTGTATTGAATTTAACTGATGAAGAGGCTGCTTTAATTGCCAAAAATCCTATTGTAAAAAAGATTACCAAAAACATAGAACCTAAAGGAACTTATAATCAAGGTTTGTTTCCACATAACCCACAATATAAATGGAGTCAAGATAATTATGGTCCTATTTACATTCCTAAAAAAGGAGACAAAGTAGCATTAAATGAGAAATCAATTCCTTTTTACGAGCAAATTATTAGGAGATACGAACATAATAACTTTAATATTGCTGACAACAAATACTATTTAAACGGTAAAGAGATTACATCTTACACCTTTAAACAAGACTATTATTGGATGATGGGAGATAATAGACACAACTCTTTAGATGCAAGAGCTTGGGGTTATGTACCTTTTGATCATGTTGTAGGAAAACCTGTATTTATTTGGTTAAGTTGGGATCCAAATGCCAAAGGATTTGCTAAACTTTCTTCTATTCGTTGGGACAGAATGTTTACAACAGTTGGCGGTAGTGGAGAGCCTTACTCATATTTTAGATTCTTTGTGATCGCTTTGGTTGGTTATTTTGTAATTAACTATTTCCGTAAGAAAAAGAAAGCTGCAAACTAAATCATGGGCTTATTTTTACCTACATACTTCTCCCCTATTTCTCAATATAAAGTTATGACTAATACTGATGAAATTGTGTTTGAAGTTGAGGACAATTTTCAAAAGCAAACCTATAGAAATAGATGCTATATTTATGGCCCAAATGGCAAACAACTATTGAATATCCCGGTAAAGCACAACTCAAAATCTCTAAAAAAGAAAACCAAAGATACACTTGTTGACAATAGCTCGCCATGGCAAAGCCAACACCTAAAGTCTATCCAAATTGCTTATAGGAACTCACCTTTTTTTGAGTTTTACCAAGATGATTTGGAACCTATTTTAACCAAGGAGTACAAATATTTATTGGATGTAAATATTGATAGCTTTCTTTTTATTACCGATGCTTTACAAATAGCACAAACGCACAGTAAAACAACTTCATATCAAATATCTATAAAAGAGGATTATCGCTATTTAGCAAATGCTAAACAAGAGTTAGACATCAACTTTACACCTTACATTCAGATGTTTGATGATAAACATGGATTCCTAAAAGACCTATCTATCTTAGATTTACTTTTTATGGAAGGCCCCAATACAATAAGCTTTTTAGAAAACAATTAAAACTATATTCACCTAATGCCCCTAACATATGGATTTTATAGACCTCTTTATAAATCAAATTAGTCCTTTATCTGATAAAGCTCGTAATTTGTTTAGAAGCGTAATGACCGAAGTTAATTATACAAAAGGAACAGAATTTGTTTCTTTAGGAGAGCTACCTACTAAATTTTACATTTTAAAAAAAGGTGTAGCTAGGTCATATGTTCTAGATGACAAAGGCAAAGAGCATATAAGAACTCTCTTTGTTCCTATTACAACTTCTGGCTCTTTAACTGCTTTAGTAAAAAAACAACCTTCTGCCTCTACTTATGATTGTCTTACTGACTGTGAATTTTTAGAAGGTGATTATTATAAGTTTCTAGAACTCACAGAAAAAAATCATGAACTTGCTTTATTTCATGCTAAAGTTTTACAGAATGTTTTTTTAAGTGTGGTTAAACGCATTAATGAACTCACAACCCTTGATGCTACGGCAAGATATCTTAAACTTAAGAATGATATTCCTGAAGTAGAAAATTTAATTCAGCAATATCATATTGCGTCTTATTTAAATATCACTCCAGTTCAGCTTAGCAGGATTAGAAAAGAATTATACTCTAAATAACAATCTATTAACATATGTTAATAGAATGCATTATTTATTATTCTATATTTGGAATAGAATGTCCCCTAATATAAATAACTATCCCCCTAGTGATTTATTGTTTAATAAAAAAGACTTGTACTTTATACAAGTCTTTTTATTTTTGTGAACTATGGGATTAAAACCTATCATTCATTATAGTTTTCACTTTATTGTTCCTGGAATTATAGCCTATTTCTTTTACAGAAAGCAGTGGAAAAAAGTATATCTATTATTAATTGCTGGTATTGTTATTGATTTAGATCACTTATTAGCCACTCCTATTTTTGACCCAAATAGATGTAGTATTAACTTTCATCCTTTACATTCTTATTACGCCATTATAATCTATTGGATTTTATTTGTCTTAAAAAAAACCAGAGTTATTGGGTTGGCCTTATTACTACATATTTTAGCAGATACTATTGATTGCTTTTTATAAATCGATTTATAAGTTGATTGAAATCTAAAGAAACTTTCATCTTATACACAAAGACAAAATAAAGTATACTAATCAGCATACTCTTTAAAGCAATATTTAATATTGGATGGAAAGAAAAATCCCAAGAATAAAATATTGAATAAACAATAACAATTAACACAATTATGTAGAGCGTTTTTATACTAAATGGCAGTATTTTAAATTTTTGTTTTACATACCAGATTTTTACCGTATTAAAAAACAAAATAACTAATAAAGTAGAAAGTGCAGCTCCATTCATTTGATATAAATCTATCAACCAATCATTTAAAAATATAACCGATAGTGCCATAGCGATAGCATAAGGCAGTAAGATTTTATAATATTTAGAATTCGAAATAATAGCCCCATTATTACCTAAAGCCATCGTATATAGCTTTGCTAAAGAGATCATTAAAACGACCATTACTCCATCAGAATATTTTTCATCAATTAGCAAATAAGCCTGGTTAATATTTAGATTAATTAATAGAAAAATTAACCCACAAGCTAATAGTAAATTAATTGAAGTACTTTTATATAGCTTCTTTATTTCTGCCATATTATTTTCATTCAATGCTTTTGCTGTTATTGGCTGTACTATTTGCGCCATAGATCTTCCTGGCACTTCAATAACAGAAGCAATATAAACTCCAACTGCATAATACGCAGTAAGCTCAATAGCTTCTTTTTGCGGAATCATAAACTTATCAATATCTAATAAAATTGCTCCTGCAGAACCCGCCAAAATAATATACGATGCATATTTTAAAATCTCTTTATAATTTTTAGGTAGTTGAAAATGAAATCTAGGTTTATAAAGCTTTAAAGCATAAAAAAGCATAACACTCATTCTAATAAAATAAGCACCTGTTAAATAATAAATAAACTCAACTTGAGAAATGAGCTCAAAATAAACAAGCAATAATAAAATTGTTGCTGCCACTCTAGAAAACATTTCTTTAAAAATATTCCCTATAACAGATTGCATTTGCACTTTTGCCCATGCATAAAATATTTCAAAATATGCTGTAGCCACAGCAACAAGATAAACTACCCAAGTATATTCTTTAATAATAGGGTTTTTTATAGATAAATAATTGCTTATTTGCTCGTAAAAAACACTTCCTAAAACTCCAAAAGGAATTGCTATAAATAAAGGAAGTAACATCGAAAAACTTAAAAAAACATCCTTGTCTTTCTTGGTTTTATAGGATGAAAAGAATTTTAATATAGAATACTGTACTCCAAAAGCTGTTAATGGCATTAATAAGTTTGCTGTAGTCAACAAAAAGGTTACTAATGCATAATATTTATCTGATAAAAAGCTCGTATATAAAAACAACGCATTTATACCTCCAATACCAAAAGCAGTAAAGGTTATTACAGTATTTTTAAATGATTGTT
Source organism: uncultured Polaribacter sp. (assembly GCA_947497755.1). Lineage (GTDB taxonomy): Bacteria > Bacteroidota > Bacteroidia > Flavobacteriales > Flavobacteriaceae > Polaribacter. The sequence continues at coordinate 27,648 of CANMHT010000007.1, forward strand.
TTAATACAACTCCCAATGAAACTATGTATTTAATAATGATACTATAGACTGATGAATACTTTCACCAACATTATTACCATATAATTGTTTATTAAAGTCAGATATACTAGTACTAAATTTACGATAAGCGCTCACAATTTTTGTAGTATCGCTACCTACTATTTCTGCAAAATCATTTTCAACGAGCTCAACCCATTCAGTTTCTTCTCTAACAATTACACAATTTTTCTTGTTAAAAAAAGCTTCTTTTTGCAATCCTCCACTATCAGAAACTACCATTTTACAATTTTTCAATAGTTCTAACATAGAAAAATATCCTACAGGATCAATACAAATAATATTTGGCTGTATTTGATGCTTTTCTAGTATCTTTTTTGTTCTTGGATGTAATGGCAATACTACTTGGGCTTCTTTATGAATTTCTTCCAAAGCCTTAAAAATTGCCTTTAACTTATCTATATCATCTGTGTTTTCTTGTCTATGTATTGTTGCCAAAACAAAATTTTCAAAAACTAAATTTAAGTCAGAAATAATACTAGACTTTTCTTTTGATGTTTTACTATAATACTCAACAGCATCTTTCATTATATCACCATTCTTTTCTATTAGAATTGGTAAATTTTCAAAACCTTCATTTTTTAAATTTGCTAAAGCAGAATCTGTTGGACAACATAACAAGTCAGAAATTCGATCTGTTAATATTCTATTTACTTCTTCTGGCATTTTCATATTAAAAGAGCGTAATCCAGCTTCAATGTGCACCACTTTAATATGCATTTTTTTTGCCGCTAAAGAACCAGCAATTGTAGAATTCGTATCTCCATAAACTACTACTGCATCAGGCTTTTCTTCTTTTAAAATTGCTTCAATTTTTTCAAGCATTTGTCCAGTCATAGCTCCATGACCTAAACTATTAATATCTAAATTGTATGCTGGTTTTGGAATTTCCATTTCATTAAAAAAGACTTCACTCATGTTAGCATCAAAATGCTGTCCTGTATGAACAATCACTTCTTCTAATTGTTTTTTCTCTTGAATTACCCTACTTAAAACAGCTGCTTTCACAAACTGCGGTCTTGCTCCTAATATTGTTACTATTTTTTTCATTTAATTATTAGAAATAGTGTCTTTAATTATTTTTGACAGTTCTTTTGTTAATGATTTTCTATGGTATTGTTCTATATTTTTTGAGTCTACAAATAGTTTTTCTTCTTTATACAAGTGATACATATTTAAAATAGTTTCCTTTATACTTTTAACAGCATCAAAATCTAACATCTCTCCAGCATTTGTAGTGCTAATAATTTCAGCCAAATCTCCATCTTCTGGTCCAATAGCTAATATAGGACGTTTTGCTTGTAAATACTCAAAAATTTTACCTGTTATAATTCCTTTGGCGCTTTTAACCTTATTAACTGCTAATAACAATACTTGCGACTTCTGTTGATAATTGGCCACCTCATTATAACTAAGATACCCTAACTCTTCTACATTTTTTAATTGGTTTAACTCAATACTTGCTTTTACCTCTTCTGCAATTTTTCCTACCAACTGAATTTTATAGTCCTTAGCAAAAGTAGCATTCTCTTGTGCAAGTTCATTCACTGCTTTCCAAAAAGAATATGGGTTTCTATCTGCATTCATCAAGCCAATATGGGTAATTGTAAATCTTTTATCTAAAGAGATTTCTTCTTTAGTTTTTACAGAATCAAAACCATTAGTTAGTACATGTATTGACTTAGAAAATTGACTATACTTTTCTTTCATTGTCTTTCCGATTACCAAAACAGCATCAGATTTTTTTAATACTTTTTGTTCTAACTGATGATGTTTTTCTTTTGATCTTTTTGTGAGTGGTAATTGATCAAAATAATCTATTTCTGTCCACGGATCTCTAAAATCTGAAATCCATTGTATACCCATTTTTTGTTTTAATTCTAGCCCAATTAAATGCAAACTATGAGGTGGTCCTGTAGTTATAATTGCATCTACTTTTACTTTAGACAAGTATTCTTCTAAATAAACTACAGAAGGTTTAACCCAAAACTTTCTGGCATCAGGAATAAAATAATTAGCTCTTATATATTGTAAAACTTTACCAAAAAAAGTTGGATTCGGGTTTAAAAAACCTGCAGATTGTTTAGCCTTATTCTTTTTAAAGCTATTTAATAAAGTATTGGGCTCCCAAATTGGTTGTCTTAAAACAGTACAGTTGTTAGGTATTTCTTTTTCTAAAGAAGTATCAGTGATGGAATATTTAGGGTTTTCTACCGTATAAATAATAGGCTCAATACCATATTCTTGTAAGTATTTGGTAAATTTTAGCCAACGTTGAACTCCAGATCCACCAGAAGGAGGCCAATAATATGTTACAATTAATACTTTCACTTATCTAAGTTATCGTATAAATGTACTAAGTTTTTAGAAGTAAATTCCCAATTTAATTCACCATTTAGAGATTCATGATTCCCTTTTTTAGCTTTTTCTAAAGCTTTTTCATAATTAGTATGAATATCAATAGTAGCTTTTGCAAAACTTGAAGGATTTTCAGATTCAAAGTGATTACCTATTCCATAATCAATAACCAATCTTTTCATTGGAGCACAATCTGATACCAAAAGCGGTTTTCCTGATAATAAGATTTGAAAAAACTTATGTGGCACTGCACTTTCTGTATGTTCATTAGAAATATGTGGAATAACATTTAAAGCAGAACTCTTCATAATATTCACTACATTTTTAAAAGGCTCTCTTCCTCTAATTTCTACATGAGTTTCTAAATCATTCTCTTTTACTAAATTTTCTAAATGACTTCTTACATCTTTATTAGATGGTCCAACTAAAACGAGTAATGCATTAGGCACTTCTTTAATCACTTCAACCATTCCTAAAATGGCTGTATGCAATCCTCTATGTGGTCCAAAACCACCAACATAAGAAATTACAAAACGATCTTTCTTATCTTGAAAATAATCTGGCGTATCATTTTTAAAATTATTTGCAAACTCTTTTTTCTCTGCATTTGGCACAATTACCACAGAGTTTTCATCCAGATTATGTTGAGCAATTAATCGTTGTTTCATTTCATCAACCACAGCAATTACTACATTGTATTTTTTTACAATCCTAGATTCATAATGTCTCCATCTTTGATAGCTAAAAAACATTTTATTTTTAAATCGAATTACAGGATTCTTTCTCCAAGAAAACCAAGTCATTAAAGCAGCAGGATAATTCTCATGTAAATCTAATACTGTTTTTAAACGATGTTTTTTTGCTGCTAAAAAGGCGGTTTTAGCCAAAGGTAAATCATGCACATGAAGTACATCTATATTATTTTCTTCTATAAAATAAGGAAGTGCTGTTTTAAAAAATGGATGCACAAAACTCACAGAAGCGATCACATCAATAATTCCTTCATGTGCTAAACTATTGTATTCTATTTTGCGAATAACTTGAACATCGTTAACTACTTCATATTCTTTTTCGTCAGGATTTTTTTTACATAAAATAAAAACAGAATGATTTTTTGCTAAAGTTTCAGCTTCTTTTCTAACACGTATATCTGCTGGATAATTTCCATTTAACAACATTCCTATGTTCATCTTCTATGCGCTATTATTTTTTAGTTTTTAAAAATAAAACCAAAAGTATACAATCTAGTTTAAAGTAGAGCATATAAAACAAAAAAGAGAGCCAAAGCTCTCTTTTTTCCTTTTCATACCAAGTAATTATATCCCTGTTTGTTTGATAATGTAAATATACCTATTATCTTTACCCTATTATAATTATGTATTGCGCTTTTTATAAAAAGCATAGTTAAAAAAAAGTAAAAAGATATCATACAGTTGATTAGCATTTTGTACTTTTTTTGACATAAAAACATTTTGAGTTTATAGTGAGGTATATTTGGTTTTCTTTTTTTTTATTCTTCTTTTCTTTCTCGATGAATAGTCAAACAATTTTTGATAAGTTGGGCAATTATGAAAAGAAAAACTACTCTAAAGGAATCAAAAAAAATATTGATAGCTTAAAATACTATGCGAACAAAATGCAAGAATCTTCAGATCCTTGTACCAAGGTTTTTGGAAAGTTTATTGAAGCAAACAACTTCTATAAAACAGGTAACTACAAAAAATCAGAAGAAATTTGCTTACATATATTAGCTGAATTAAAAGACGTATCAACTACTTGTCAAGATCAAAATAAATACAGAGTTTATGAACGTCTATTTTGGATTAATAAAAACACCAATAGATATAAAGAAGCTTATAATTACCTTGTTTTAAAAGAAGAAATTTCTAAAACTTTTGAAAAAAACACCAAGTTTCATTTAAAAAAACTTGCCAATGAATATAGCAAAGCTTTGATAAAAACTGCTTTATGTTTTTATGATGAAGCTATAGATATATTAAAAGTTGCTATAAACAATACTCAAAGAATTGATATAAAAACTGAAAAAGAAAACTACTACTATATTACTCATAAAAGTAGTGCTTTAAATATCTTAGGTGACATTTACTTAAAAAAGAGTCTCAATAAAAATGATTCTAGTTTAGACTCGGCAAATGTGTATTACAAAAAAGCATATGAATTAGCTCAAAACTTTTCTCCACCACATATTGACACCTATTACTTGTATTCTTTTAGAAAAGTAAAAGTTTTAATCAAAAAAGAACAGTATAACAGCGCTTTAACTATTTTAAAAGAAATAGAAAATGATAAAGAGTTTAAAGTCTCTAACTTAAGCCAAGAGTTATACTTTTACAAATCACTTGTGTATCATCATTTAAATGAAAGCACCACTGCACTTAATTTTGCTCATCAGTTTTTAAATCATCAAAAAAACACACCAAACTCAAAAGAAAATCTAATCAAGATTTATGATGTATTGGCCAAGCAATACGATCTTATAAAACAAAAAGACAGTGCTTATAAATACTCAAGATTGGGCTTAAAAGAAGTATCTGAATTGAACGAACATAAAACAGAAATTAATAAGTTTCATTACGAATATAATTTTAATCAGATAAAAAAGAATAATGATATAGCAATTAATGACAACCATAAAACACATTTAGTTCAGATCATTACACTTTCTTCTTTTTCTGTTTTATTTATTACTGCATTGATTTATCGCTCTAAAAAGAAAAGAGAAAAGAATAAAAAGAAATTTGATTCTATTATTGATGAAATTCAGACTACAGAAACGCCACCAAAAAAAGATTACAACATCGAAAAAGAGTTAGAAGAAACCATTTTAACTCAACTTGAAGCTCTTGAAAAATCTACCGACTTTTTAAGTCACGATTTCACCTTAAAAGTATTTGCTAAAAAACTAGACACAAACACTACTTATATTTCTTATATAATTAATAACACTAAAAATCAAAGCTTTAAGCAATATATTACCCAACTAAGAATTGATTATTTAATTCACAAGTTAAATACAGACTACAAATACCATAACTATACTATTCAGTACTTAGCAGAAGAGATTGGTTATACAAATGCCTCTGCTTTTACCAGAGCATTTAAAAAGCAAATGGGAATTACACCTTCAGAATATATCAAGTCTATTAGCAGTAACTAATCCGTTTTTACTTTCTTTTTCTTTTCTATAAAAAACCAACCAATTGGCACAATTAACAAGAAAAAGTAACTAAGTAATGTTATTGTATTTCCATTTTTAATTACCGTTGGTTCAAACTTAAACTCAATAGTATGTGTTCCTGCAGGAACTTCCATTCCTCTTAAAACATAATCCACTCTATAATGAGGAACCAATTGCCCATCTATATAAGCATTCCATCCATTTTTATAATAAATTTCTGAAAAGACAGCGAATTGCGGTGTACTTGTTTTTGTTTGATATTTTAATTGAGTTACATCATAAGAAACTAATTGAATAGTTGCTAAAGAATCCTTTTGAAAAATAGTTGTTTTTGAAAAATCGCTCTTTCTTATTACTGCCTCTTCTTTGGTCTTTAAATTACTCAAGGCTTTCATTTCATCATCTGCAGAGTTTACAACTTTTAAATTAGAAACAAACCAGGCATTACCATTTGCTTCTGGATTTTGTTGCAATGTTGCTTTTCCTTGATTTGGAAATACAATATACTTTGCATTTAACATATTTAATACTTCCATATTTATCTTAGAAGTCATCTGATAATCAAACAATTCTTGGTAACGCCCCATTTTTGCTGCATGATAACCTCCAATAGAATTATGGAAGTACGAGGTTCTTCCATCTTGCATCGGACTTGCATTAAAATCTGCGACTCTATAATGAGTTTTATCCTTTAAAATTTCTTTATCAATTGCGTTCATTTGAAATGGTGCATCTACATTTCTAGCTCTTTCAAAAGAGTCTTTATTTACATAATTGATGTTTACAGAAATTAAATCAAACAAAATAATAGCAGCAAACACTACAATTGTTTTTACTTGATTCAACTTATTCTTAATAAAGAACCATAAAATTCCGAATGAAATAGCTACCAACACCAACGAACGTAAACTATCATAAAATAACATCGATTTTCTGTCAGAAATTAACGCTTCAGTTAAGCCTTCAATATTGTATTGTTTTAAGCTAGCATCTCTAAATCCTTCAAAAGCAAAAAAGCTAGAACCGAACAAAATAAAGAATATCGAAATTCCGCCTAAAATATAAAATGCCTTCTTTAATGCATTCTTTTTTTCTTCGTCAGAAACCGATTTAGAAAAGAATTCTTTTAGAGCTAAAATACCTAATAAAGGAATACAAATTTCTGCAATTACTTGAATAGAAGAAACTGCTCTAAACTTGTTATACAATGGAACGTAATCTATAAAAAAGTTAGTGATAATGTCAAAATTCTTTCCCCAACTTAATATTATTGAAAAGATAGTCGCAGTAACCAGCCACTTTTTTAAAGTCCCTTTTACTAAGAATATACCAACAAAAAATAAAAAGAAAATAACGGCTCCAATATATGCCGGTGCTTCGATAATGGTTTGTTCTCCCCAATATGTCAATACTTGTTTTGAATATTGATTAGCGGCTTGCGCACCGTATTTAGCTTTAAAAGCTTGGTAATATTCAGAATCTTTTCCTAGTTCTTCTACTGTTCCTCCCCCCATAAAACGAGGAATAAATAAATTAAAAGTTTCCGTTAATCCGTAACTATACTCAGTAATATATTCTTTTGATAATCCTTGAGTTACTTTTTTAGGAGACCCATCTGGTTCTATCGTTAATTCGGTTTTTCCTCTAGTACTATTATCCGCATACTCTTTCATCGCCATTAAGCGAGTTGCATTTGCTCCTAAACCAATAATCATTGCAAATACAATAATTGCAGCTTGTTTAACAAAAGGTATATATAGTTTTTCTTTAATAGCATCTATTAGTTTAAAAATCCCTAAAATTAAAATGATAAAGCCTAAATAATAGGTCATTTGTGGATGGTTCGAGTTAATTTCTAATGCCATTGCCAAAGAAGTAACAATAAACCCGAGTAAGTACTTTCGTTTAAAAATCCAAATGACTCCTGCTAACACCATTGGCATATAACCAATTGCATGTGCTTTTGCATTATGTCCAGCTCCAAAAATAATAATCAGATATGTAGAAAAGCCAAAAGCTAAAGCTCCTAAAACAGCAAGCTTCCATTCAGCATTTAAAGCTGTTAACAATAATAAAAAACCAAGAAAATATAAAAACAAATAATCTGCTGGTCTTGGTAAAAATCGCAATAAACTATCTATCTTTTTAATATAATCATTCGGGTAATAGGCACTTAATTGATAGGCTGGCATTCCGCTAAACGCTCTACCTGTCCAATAAGGTTCTTCTCCTTTTTCTACTCTATAATCTACAATTTCTTTAGACATTCCTTTAAACTGAGTAATATCACTCTGTTTCATTTTTTGTCCTTTTAAAACGGGATTAAAATAGGTAATTGCAGCGATTACAAAAATGATAATTGCTATAAAGTAAGGTGCTAGTTTATTTACTTTCATCTACTTAAAATTTCATTATCGATAAATAAATACTAAGTGTATCGATAAAATTTGGTTAATTTATTAAATCTTCTAGATAGGTTTTCTATTAGTCTACTTCTTCATAATCAACATATTCACCAACAGAATTATTACTATTAGATGTTTTGGGAGCTTTATCAATAACTGTTTCTCCTTCTTTAACATTCGATGTATTTTGTTGATTATTATATTGATTTTGCGCTTTTTGCTGCATTTTATTCACCATCTTTTTCATTAAATATGGTGCAAATAATCTGGCTAAAAATTTAAATATATAATAGATTAATATGATTATAAAAATCGTTCTTAAAAAACTCATAGGTCCTGCTTGCTGCATGTTTTCAATTAAATAAATTCAAAAATAACAATTTGACACCAACTTTAACGTTAAGATTATACAAAAAACTTTAACGAAAGTTTTAAAAAAGCATTTTATGAATTACATCGTATGGTTTTTTTGCTGTATGTTTGTAATTCTGGCTATTTAAGAATTGTAGACCTATAGATTTGTCCCTAAAAATGAGTATGTGTAAAAAGATTCTTTTTTTCTTTTTTTTATGTAGCAGTTATCTGTTAAATGCTCAATATACCAACGTTATTAACTCAAATAGACCGGGTTTTTCTGAAAGTCCGTATAGTGTTGGAATTGGTGTTTATCAATTAGAAACAGGTCTTTTTATGAACTCTTCCAAAATTGTAAGAACATTTACTGTACCTTTTTCTTTTGGTCAAAATTTAACCTTTAGAACTGCCTTTTTTAAAGAAAAATTGGAGTTTAATACCAATATTACCTTTCAAAGAGATAAAGTAGCTTTTAAAAATGTTTTCCAGTCTCATTATTTTACTACTGGATTAAGTGAATTTTCTATCGGAGCAAAATATTTAGTTTACGAACAAGAGTACGAAGACAAATCTAAAGAAATTAGAAGCTGGAAAAGACGACATGCTTTTGACTGGAAAAGAACCATTCCTTCTGTTGCAGTTTATGCCGGACTTAATACCAATTTTGTTGGTGACCTATACAAACTTAAAGGAATGACTCCTAAAGTTGGTGTCTTATTACAAAATAACTTAAGCAACAAATTTAACATCGTTACCAACATTTTTTACGATTATATTGGAAGTGATTATGCAGAGTTTTCCTATATTTTAACAAGCACATACACGTTAAATAAAGATTGGTCTACTTTTTTAGAGTATCAAGCAAGCTATAATAAATACCAAACCAATAATAATTTTGGTGCTGGTGTTGCTTATTTATCTAGTAGACATTTTCAAATCGATGCTTCTACTCGATTAAATTTTAATGGAAAAACTACTGAACATTATATGGCCTTAGGTTTTTCTTTTCGTTTAGATAGACATACAGATTCTTATATTGAAGTTGATGAAAACGGAAATAAAATTGAGCCACTAGAACCAATATATACCAAAAAGAAAAAATTCTTTGGAAGGTTGATTGATAAGATTACTAGTATTTTCAAAGGCAAAAAGAAAAAAGAAAAGAAAGCCAAAGAAGCAACTCCATACAAACGTAAACGACCTACTAGAACTAGAATTAAGTCTACAGTACAAAAAGCTAAAAAGAAAAACGATAAGAAAAAGAAAGGTGGATTCTTTAGTTTCTTGAAACGTAAAAAGAAAAATGACAAGAAGAAGAAAGACGATTCTAAGAAAAGTGACGATACCAAAAAGAAAGATGATACAAAAAACGACAATTAGTTTTGACTGGTTTTGTATCTTTACCTTATGATTACCATTAAAGAAATTTTTTCCAAAAAGGAATTGAAACAATTTGTTACTTTTCCTTTTTCGCTTTATAAAAACAATAACTATTGGGTTCCTCCAATTATTAAAGACGAGATGGGTGTGTTTGATAAAGACACAAACCCTGTTTTTGAACATGCTAATGCTCGTTTTTTCTTAGCCTATAAAAACAATAAAATTGTAGGTAGAGTTGTTGCCATTATTAACAGTTATGAGGTCAATCAACAACAAATCAAAAAGATGCGTTTTGGATGGTTAGATATGATTGATGATATTGAAGTAACACGAATTTTACTAGAAAAAGTAAAAGAAATTGGTTATCAAAATAAGCTTGAATATATAGAAGGACCAATTGGTTTTAACAACTTAGATAAAACTGGAGTTTTAATTGATGGTTTTGATCATATTGGGACAATGATTACTTGGTACAATCATCCTTATTATAAAGAGCACTTAGAAAAACTAGGATATAGAAAAGAAAAAGAATACCTAGAAAATAAATTTGAATTTAAAAATGTTAATGCTCCTTATTACCAAAGAGTCAGTAAAATCATACAGAAAAGATTAGATGTAAAGCCTTTAAACTTTACCAAAACAAAAGATATACTTCCTTATGTAGATGAAATGTTTGAAGTGTTTAGTGAAACCTATTCTAAATTATCTTCTTATGTTCCTATTTCTGATGCTCAAATTGCTTTTTTTAAAAAGAAATACATTGGTTTCATCAATCCAGAATATATCAAATTTGTAGTTGATAACAATCATAAACTGATTGCATTTGCTATTGTGATGCCTTCTTTTTCTGAGGCTTTACAAAAAGCAAAAGGAAAACTATTCCCTTTTGGTATTTTTCATTTGTTAAATGCTAGAAAACATGCTAAAGACGTTACTTTTTATCTTATTGGTGTTCACCCAGAATATCAAAACAAAGGAGTAACCGCTGTTATTTTTGATGAGTTTACTAAAACATTTTCAGAAAAAGGCATTGTGAATTGTATTAGAACTCCAGAATTAGAAGAGAATGAAGCTATCAATAAGATTTGGAAGAGTTTTAAACCTGTGACTCATAAAAGACGTAGAACTTACAGATTAGATATTTAATGCAGTTATTTTATAATAAAGATATCAGTGTATCAGATACTCAGTTTACTTTTGATAAAACTGAAAGTAGACATATTGTAAAGGTTTTACGTAAGAAAGATGGAGACCTCTTATACATAACTAATGGAAAACATGAATTATTTACAGTAAAAATTATATTGGCAAATGATAAAAAATGTTTGGTAGAGATTGTCAATTCTGAAAGTAAAATTAAACCATGGAATTATCATTTGCATGTTGCCGTTGCTCCTACTAAAAACAATGATCGTTTGGAATGGTTTTTAGAAAAGGCTACCGAAATAGGTATTGATGAAATTACTCCGATCATTTGTGATAATTCTGAGCGAAAAGTTTTAAAAACTGAGCGATTGGAAAAGATTTTACAATCTGCAATGAAACAATCTTTAAAGTTTGTTCTACCTAAATTAAATTCTCCTATAAAGTTTTCAGAATTTATTCAAAAAGACTTTAATGCCAATTTATATATTGCTCATTGCGAAGAAAGTAAAAAGCATACACTGGCAAAAAGCATTAAGCCAACTACAGATATTTTGATATTAATTGGCCCTGAAGGAGATTTTTCATCTAAAGAAATAGAAAAAGCATTGAGTAAAAATTTTCTCCCAGTTACACTTGGAGAAAGTAGATTACGTACAGAAACTGCTGCTATTGTTGCTACTCAAACTGTAGCCTTAATTAATGAATTACATTAAGCTTTATTTTATTATCTTGCTTCCGATTCAATTCTAATATTCTTAATGAAGCAATTCCTTTTAATCTTACTTTTTAGCTTTAGTTTTGCTATAAATGCACAAGAAATTGCTGTTTTAAAATACAATGGTGGTGGTGATTGGTACTCTAACCCTACTGCACTTCCTAATTTGATTGAATTTACTAACAAAAATGTAAAAACTAACATTAAAAAAGTACCCAACACTGTTACTGTTGGTAGTACAGATATTTTCAATTACCCTATTGTATTCTTAACCGGACATGGTAATGTGTTTTTTTCTGAAGAAGAAGCAAAAAACTTACGTAACTATTTAATTTCTGGAGGTTTTTTACATATTTCTGATAACTACGGTTTAGATAAATTTATTCGTAGAGAACTTAAAAAGGTTTTCCCTGAATTAAAATTTCAAGAAATTCCGAAAAACCATCTCATTTATAGCCAAACTTTCACTTTTAAAAACGGTATTCCAAAGATTCATGAACACAATAAAAAAGCTCCACAAGGTTTTGGTCTTTTTTATGAAGGAAGATTAATTTGCTTTTATGATTACGAAACAGATTTGAGTGATGGCTGGGAAGATACTATTGTTCACAACAATCCTAAAGAAGTACGAGAAAAAGCGTTAAAAATGGGATCAAATATTATAGAATATGCCTTTAAACATTAATGAAATTACCAATATAGATGATATAAAAATCAATTTTGATACTAGCGGATTATGGGTCTTAAATATTGCTATTGGTATTATTATGTTTGGAGTAGCATTGGGAATTTCTATTGATGATTTTAAACGTTTATTTAAAAACCCTAAAATTGTTTTTGTTGGGGTTTTATCTCAGTTCATTTTGCTTCCTGCTACTACTTTCTTAGCTATACTACTTATTAAACCTCATCCAAGTTTTGCCTTAGGAATGATGATGATTGCCGCTTGTCCTGGAGGAAATGTTTCTAATTTCTTTAGTAAAATGGCTGGTGGTAATGCAGCTTTATCGGTTAGTTTAACTGCTTTTGCAACCTTGATTTGTATTTTTATGACGCCTTTTAATTTACATTTCTGGGGAAGTTTATATGAGCCTACCAATCTTATTTTAAAAACAGTAGAACTAAATCCTTACGATTTATTCAAGTTGGTTTTACTCATTTTAGGGATCCCTTTAATTGCTGGAATGCTCGTAAAACATTATCACTCAGAAATGGCTTTTAAAATTGAAAAGGTATTAAAGCCATTATCAATGTTGGTATTTATTGCCTTGATATTTATTGCTTTTTCTCAAAACCTAGATATTTTCACTAACTATATTCACCTTGTATTATTTCTAGTAGTTTTTCATAATATATTTGCTTTTATTTTAGGCTTTTATACCGCTAAAGCCTTTAAACTTGATGACAGAGATACTAAGACAATTTCTATGGAAACAGGAATTCAGAATGGTGGTTTAGGACTCTTATTAATTTTTGGCTTTTTTGACGGATTAGGTGGTATGGCTTTATTAGCTGCTTTTTGGGGAATCTGGGATGTGTTTTCTGGAATGGCATTGGCTACTTATTGGGGAAGAAAGAAGCGTAAATAAACTCATTAATATTACACTATTAATGTAACAATGTAGTAATGTAATAATTAATCAATAAGCTTTTTTGATTGAATACGAAAATTGCCTTAAAAACTTTTCTTAAGGTTAGTGGCACATCTGACCACCATCAACAAAATCGTGAACATGAATTGGAGAAACATAAGGAATTCCTAAGCCCATTCCTCGTAAAATAAATAACACTGCAATTAACACTACAGCAACTGGAATAATTTGTTGTATTCTCTTTCTAACCAAACCTGTAGTAAAATTTCCTAAGTATACAAAAGCTGTCATTAATGGAATAGTTCCCAATCCAAAAAGCATCATATACAAACTACCATTTAGCGCATTTCCGGTAGCAATGGACGCAAAAATGGCCATATATACCAATCCACAGGGTAAAAAACCATTTAAAAAACCAATGGTAAAAAAAGTATCCGTTTTTTTCTTTTTTAATTCTTTTCCTAACCTATTTTTTACACCAGAGACCAATCTATAAATAGGCTTTGTAATAGATAATTTTGCAACAGTTTTGCTTGGTAATACTACTGCTAAAATCATTATTACACCAATAATAATTGATAAATATTGTTGAAAACCAAAGAAATAGAATCCTTTCCCTAATAAACCAAAAAGAAGCCCCAAAATTCCATAAGTAATCAGCCTACCCAGATGATATACAGAAATTTGCAAGACTCTTTTTGTTTGATTAGTTCTATCTACAGGCAGCATAAATGCAATTGGACCGCACATTCCAATACAATGGAAGCTTCCTAAAAGTCCAAAAACAATTGCTGTTAGTAACATTTAATAGAATATTTCTTTTTTAAATAAGTAACTTTGTCCATTATATGTCCAATCGACAATAATGTTCCAGCGACCATCCAATAAACGTTTGTCAGGCATGAGCAAATAAGATGAATCTGAAACCGTTATAGGCATTTCAAAATCAAGTTGTTTATTAGATGGTCTGTATAGGAACACTTTTCCTTTGATAGAAGATGCATTTAATTCTTTAGGAAAGATTATTTTCAATCCTTTTTTTACACGTTCTATCTTAATATTTTCTTTTAATTTTTTGGCGTTTTTGGTCGCGTCAATATTTTCCTGATAATTCAATTCTTTTTTATAATAATCACTTGCGACTAGATCATGGCTATATTTATTATCTGAACTCATAGTGATAACGAAATACATGATAAACCCTATAAAGCCTACAAAAGCTAATACGATTCCAAATCCCCAATTCAATTTAATTTTCATATCTCTATATTTTATTAACGATAACTTCTTGGTCCTAAGAAATTCGTTTTGGTTGTTTCTATCAATTTATCTCCGCTGTACACACCAATTTTAAGTTCAATTTTATCTTTTTTCATCTGAGAACTATGGATTTCTATAAATAAAGTTCCTTCAGCTAAACCTCTACTTGGCACGGTAAAATCTTTATGTGTAACCGATTCTATTTTTCCATCATGAGATAGCAATTTATAGCTTACATCTTCTATATCTTCTGATGTTTTATTGATTACTTTAAAGGTATATACATTACTAATAATTCCATTATCCTTATGCTGGTACAATTGTCCTGGTAAACGTAAAACAGTTGCCTCTACATCATTTCTCAAGAATAGCATTCCGATTAAGATTCCAACTAAAATAAATAATACTGCAGAGTACCCTTTCATTCTAGCTGTAAATTTAAATGGCGCTTTCTTCTCTATGTTATCTTCACTGGCGTATCGTATCAATCCTGTTGGTAAACCAACTTTTTCCATCATATGATCACACTCATCAATACAAGCGGTACAGTTTACACATTCTAACTGTGTCCCGTTTCTAATATCAATTCCTGTAGGACATACATGCACACATTGCATACAATCTATACAATCACCTTTACCTGAAGCTGCTCTATCTTCGTTTTTCTTGAATTTAGCTCTACCTTTTTCTTTTTCTCCTCTTACAAAATCATAAGCAACATTAATGGTTTTATTATCCAGTAATACTCCTTGCAATCTTCCATAAGGACAAGCAATAATACAAACTTGCTCTCTAAACCAAGCAAAAATAAAATAGAAAACTCCTGTAAAAATTAATAGGGAGATTAATGTGTTTAGATTATCAAACGGCGATCCTGTAATATATTCTATCACTGTATCTCCTCCAATTAGATAAGCTAAGAATACATTAGCTATTAAAAAAGAAATGATAAAAAAGATGATCCATTTTAATACTCTTTTTTTTATTTTATCAGCATTCCAAGGTTGCTTGCTTAATCGAATTTGCTTCCCTCTATCTCCTTCAATCCAATATTCTATTTTTCTGAATACCATTTCTAAAAAAATGGTTTGCGGACAAATCCATCCACAGAAAATACGCCCAAAAACTACTGTAAAGAGAATGATAAACACCACACCAATAATCATTGAGACTACAAGTAAGTGGAAATCTTGTGGCCAAAAAGGAAATCCAAAAATATTGAACTTTCTTTCTAATACATTAAATAGTAAAAACTGATTCCCATTAATTTTTACAAATGGAGAACATAAAAGAATCACTAATAAAAAGTAACTCACATAAGTTCTGTAATTGTAAAACTTTCCGCTGGGTCTTTTAGGAAACACCCAAGAACGCTTACCTTCCTTATTAACGGTACTAATACTGTCTCTAAATTTTTCGTTGTTGGGTGTTTCCATTTTACTATTATAAAATAATTAACTTCTCTTTTTTACTCTTCACTTTTCCACAAATCCCCTTCTGGTTTCTTAGGATTTGCTGGCGTTGTTCCTTGTAATGATAAGATATAACTTGCTACTTTAGCAATGTCTTTCGGTTTTAAAGTCTTATTCCAAGCAACCATTCCTTTTCCATCTCTACCTCCTTCAGAAATAGTTTTGAAAACATTTTTGATTCCTCCTCCTAAAATCCAGTATTCGTCTGTTAAGTTAGGTCCAATAGAACCACCACCATCAGCTAAGTGACAAGCCACACAGTTTAAATTATAGATGGCTTTACCTCTATTTAAATCCTTTTCGTCTGTTAATAATGTAACAGTACTAACATCAACTAAATCTGTAGCTGTTTCTTGGTACTTTTCTAAAGATGCCTTTGCTTCAGCAACAGCAATTTTGTATTCTGTTTCTTGGTCATTTCCATCTAAAACATGGAATCTAACTAAGTATACAACTGCAAAGATGATTGTAGCATAGAACATATATACCCACCATGGTGGTAAGGAATTGTCTAATTCTTTAATACCATCGTAATTATGATCTAGAACAATTTCTTCTTCTTGATCAATTTCTTTCGCATTCGTCCATTTTTGTATCAATTCTTTAGCCCAAACATTAAAGTTGTTCTTAGAATCTTCTGGAGCAATTCCATTTTTCTCATCTTCTAATACTTGTACTTTCTTAAGAGCTACAACTAACAACCAAACAAACATGATTAATACACCTACAAAAGTCGCTAATACAATTGTTGGCAATGGGTTTTCTAAAACATTGTATGGTTCTTCATAACTAGCCGAAATTTCAGAAAATATAAACGGCATAGTAAAAATGAAGAGTACAGCTATGACTGCTATAATATATTTTTTCATTTTAAAGGTATTTTATTAGTTATCTAAAGGTATTTGACTCACTTTACTGATGTACTCTTTTTTAGAAGTGAATACCCACCAAAAAAGGATTACGAAAAATGTGAAAAAGATCAGTAATGAAATCATTGGAAATATTTCTATTCCAGTGATGCTTTCCATATGGTTTTTTACAAACTTTAACATGATTTCTTATTTTTGATTGTTAATTAAAGCTGCCTGAACATCTTTTACCTTAATATCTGTACCAAGTCTTTGTAAGTATGCAATAAGCGCTACAATTTCTCTGTTTCTCATCTCAACAAATGGTTTCCCATTATCTTGAGCATATTTCTTATCTGCTTCGTAATTTTTAACAAAATCTGGATCTGCATATAAGTTCTTTTCAATAGCTGTTCCTTGTTCCAACATATGTTGTTGTGCATTCGCTATCTCTTCGTCAGTATAAGGTACTCCTAAAGAAACCATTGTTCTCATTTTACCTTCTGTAGACGATTTATCTAATTCATTTCTGATTAACCATTTGTATCCTGGCATAATAGAACCTGGAGAGGTACTTTGCGGGTCGTACATGTGGTTTAAGTGCCAACTATCAGAATATTTTGCTCCAATTCTATGTAAATCTGGCCCTGTTCTTTTAGATCCCCATAAAAATGGATGATCGTATACAAACTCACCTGCTTTAGAGTATTCTCCATAACGCTCTACTTCAGATCTAAATGGACGAATCATTTGTGAGTGACATCCAACACAACCTTCACGGATGTAAATATCTCTACCTTCTAATTCTAATGGAGTATATGGTTTTACACTACTAATTGTAGGTATATTAGATTTTACTAATAAGGTTGGAATAATCTGTACAATACCTCCAATTAAAATAGCAATAGTTGCATAAATAGTTAATTTAATAGGCTTACGCTCTAACCAAGTATGGTATCCTTCTCCTTTAGTTCTGTATTTAGAAACTTTTTCTAATGCTGGAGCTTCAGCTAAATCATCAGTAACTTCACTACCAGATCTAATTGTTTTAATAATATTATATAACATTACAAAGGCTCCAAGGATAAATAAACTTCCTCCAATGGCACGCATCCAGTACATTGGGATAATTTCATTTACTGTTTCTAAGAAGTTTCCGTATGTTAAAGTACCATCAGGATTAAACTGTTTCCACATAGATGCCTGTACAAAACCTGCAACATACATTGGTAAAGCATATAAAATAATACCTAAAGTTCCAATCCAGAAGTGGAAATTTGCCAATCCTTTAGAGAATAATGTTGTTTTAAACATTCTTGGTACTAACCAATAAATCATACCAAAGGTTAAGAATCCATTCCATGCTAATGCTCCAACGTGAACGTGGGCAATAATCCAATCACTAAAGTGTGCAATTGCATTTACATTTTTTAATGATAACATTGGTCCTTCAAAAGTTGCCATACCATAACCAGTAATTGCAACTACCATAAATTTTAAAACAGGATCTGTTCTTACTTTATCCCAAGCACCACGAAGTGTTAATAATCCATTAATCATACCACCCCAAGATGGTGCAATTAACATAACAGAAAACGCAACTCCTAAATTTTGTGCCCAATCTGGTAACGCTGTATATAATAAGTGGTGAGGACCTGCCCAAATGTAAATAAAGATCAAAGACCAGAAGTGAACAATAGATAATCTATATGAATATACAGGTCTGTTTGCTGCTTTAGGTACAAAATAATACATCAATCCTAAGAAAGGTGTTGTTAAGAAAAAGGCTACGGCATTATGTCCGTACCACCATTGTACTAATGCATCTTGAACACCTGCATAAACAGAATAACTTTTTAAGAAGTTAACTGGTAAAGACAAACTATTAAAGATATGCAATACTGCAACCGTTACAAAGGTTCCTAAATAGAACCAAATTGCTACATATAAATGTCTTTGTCTTCTTTGTAAGATGGTCCAAATCATGTTTACACCAAATGCAACCCAAACTAATGCGATAGCAATATCAATTGGCCATTCTAACTCAGCATACTCTTTAGAAGTTGTATACCCTAAAGGTAATGTAATTGCTGCGGCTACAATGATTAACTGCCAACCCCAAAAGTTAAACTTACTTAAAAAATCGCTCGCCATTCTTGCTTTTAACAAACGTTGAAGCGAGTAATAAACTCCTGCAAAAATTGCGTTTCCAACAAAGGCAAAAATTACTGCATTTGTATGCAATGGTCTTAAACGACCAAAACTCAACCAAGAAATGTCATCGGTTAAATTTGGGAATAAGAACATAAAAGCTAGCAATAACCCTACAGAGAACCCTACTATTCCCCAAAGTAGTGTTGCGTAGAGAAATTTCTTTACGATTTTATTATCGTAATAAAATTGTTGCATTTCCATAATTAGTGTGTATTAATATTTAATTTTTAATTGGTTAATTCTTTTCTTTTACGATTTCATCATCAAAAAGCATACGAACAGATGGCGTATACGAATCATCGTATTGCCCTTTTCTTACCGAAAAAATAAATGCTATAAAAAAAACAATAGCCACTAAGATGCTTAGTGTAAGTAGTAAATAAATAACGCTCATATCTTGCCTGATTTGAATTTCAAAATTACGATGACTCTATCTCAAAAAATATGACTTTTGTCATGTTTTAAAACTTTTCTAAAAAACCTTTATATAGTCATAGAAAACAGCCTTGTTTCTGGTTTATTTTTTTGCAAATGCATATCAAACGCCATACATATATTTCTTACATAAGGCCTTGCATTCTCTGGAATTTCAATTCCATTATCATTTATAAATAATAAACCATCTTGAGCCATTTCAAACAATAGCTCGGTTTGCTTTTTTAAGTCAACAATTTCTTTTTCTTCTTCTTTCCAATTGGTAGTAAAATGGCACATGATATTTAAGATGTGCTGGCGTACAATTAGATCTTCTTCTGATAATAAGTGTCCTCTAAAAATAGGGATTTCTCCTTGATTTACCAATTTCTGATATTCTTTTACTGTTTTTACATTCTGTGCAAAAGCATACCAAGAATCTGAAATTGAAGACATTCCTAAACCTATCATTAACTGGGTTTTATTAGCTGTATAACCCATAAAATTCCTGTGCAATGTTTTTTCTTGCGTTGCCATATATAATGAATCTGTTTTTAACGCAAAATGATCCATTCCAATTTCTACATATCCCATTTCAGAAAATAGTTGTTTCCCTATTTCATAGAGTTCTCTCTTCTGCTCATCTTTTGGTAAATCTTGTTCATTAAAACCTCTTTGTCCAACTCCTTTAACCCAAGGCACATGTGCATAACTGTAAAATGAAATTCTATCTGGTCTTAATTGATTCGTTTTTCGGATCGTTTCAATAACATTTTCTTTGGTTTGAAATGGTAACCCAAAAATCAGATCATGGCTTACTGAAGTATATCCAATTTCTCTTGCCCAATTAGTTACATTGGCAACATTTTCAAAAGGCTGAACTCTATGTATCGCTTTTTGAACTTCTGGATCGTAATCTTGTACTCCAAAACTAATTCTTGTAAACCCTAAATCGTACAAAGTTTGTAATTGCTCTTTGGTGGTATTATTAGGATGTCCTTCTAAACTAAACTCATGTTTTGGGTGTTTATCTGCTAATTTAAATAAACCATCAATTAGTTTTTTTAATTGACTACTTGCAAAAAAAGTAGGAGTACCACCACCTAAGTGAATCTCTTTGATTATTGGCTTTTCATCTACCAAATCAACATACAATTTCCACTCTTTTAAAACCGTATCAATATAATCTTCTTCTACCTCATGACGTTTGGTTATATGTTTATGACAGGCACAAAACGTACACAAACTTTCACAAAAAGGTAAATGAATGTACAAACTGATTCCCTCTTCTAAATTTGACTCCTTAAATGATTTTTGAAAACTCGAAATCCAATCTTGTTTTGAGATTCCAGCTTTATTCCAATATGGTACAGTTGGATAACTTGTATATCGAGGCCCTGGAATATTATATTTCTGAATTAATGATGTCATATTAAATTGTATCTAATGCAATTAGTACCATTTCTTTAAATGTATTTTCTCTTTCTTCTGCTGTAGTTCTTTCTTTAGTGACAAGACTGTCAGAAATGGTTAAAATAGACAGTGCATTTACATTGTGTTTAGCAGCTGCAGTATATAAACCTGCTGTTTCCATTTCTACACAAAGCACTCCAAATTCTGCCCAATGTTTATAATCTTCAAAGTTGTCTGTATAAAATTCATCTGAGCTTAATACATTTCCAGCTTTGATTGGGATATTCATTTCTTTAGCAGCATTTACAGCCTTATTAAAAAGCTCAAAACTGGCAGTTGGCGCATAACTTGCTCCATGAAATCGTTGTGCATTAATACCAGAAGTAGTAGATCCTGCCATTGCCAATACAATATCTCTTATTTTCACTTCTTTTTGATATGATCCAGCTGAGCCTACACGAATTAAGTTCTTTACTCCAAATTGTGTTATTAATTCATTAGCATAAATTAAAGCAGACGGAATTCCCATTCCTGTTCCTTGTACAGACACTCTTTTTCCTTTATAAGTTCCGGTAAAACCTAACATTCCTCTTACTTTATTATAGCAAACTACATCTTCTAGAAAAGTATCTGCAATCC
Organism: uncultured Polaribacter sp.; assembly: GCA_947497755.1. Lineage (GTDB taxonomy): Bacteria > Bacteroidota > Bacteroidia > Flavobacteriales > Flavobacteriaceae > Polaribacter. Next base: position 49,114 of record CANMHT010000007.1, read on the forward strand.
ATTTGGCTCTTAATGGATCTCCTGGTAATAAGATTGTTTCTGCTACATCTCCTTTTTTGGCATCAATATGTACACTCATAATTTTATTTTTTTAGTTTTTTACCCAAAATATTGGTCATAATTGTTGTAAACACAACAATAGTTATTGAACTTAATGGCATTAATATGGCTGCTATTACTGGTAATAATTGTCCAGTTACAGCAAAATACAACCCAACAGCATTATAGCATAAAGACAAAATAAAACTGTATTTTATAATTCTTATAGCCTTTTTAGAAAGCTGCATATAAGTTGCTATATTTTTAAATTTATCGGCATCTAAAATGGCATCACAAGCGGGAGAAAATACATTGATATTTTCTGACAAAGCAATTCCTACATCACTTTGTGCCAATGCTCCTGCATCATTTAATCCATCTCCAACCATCATTACTTTTTTACCTGTATTCTGTAATTTTTCTATATAAGCAAGTTTATCTTCTGGTTTTTGATTAAATAGATAGTTTACTTTTTTAGGTAAAAGTTTTGATAAATATTCTTTTTCTCCTTCATTATCTCCAGATAAAATTGACAAATTGAACTCTTCTTTTAAATCTAAAAATAACTGTTGCATGTTTTCTCTATAAGCATTTTTAAAAACATACTTTCCATAATATTGGTTATTAATACTGATATGAATTGCTGTTTCAAAAAAAGCATTTTCAGTTTGTTGGCCAACAAAAGATTGGGAACCTATTTTTATTTTACAGTTATTTATTGTTGCCTCTATTCCTTTTCCTAACAATTCAATATAAGAAGTTAATCCTATTTTCTTTGTTGTTTCAAACGATTCATAAAGCATTCTACTTAAAGGATGATTTGATACTCTAACTACATTTTGAATATTTGTTTTCTCTTCTACACTCATCTCTTTACCAAAATAATTAATGGTATTGTTTTTAGTAGAAGTTAAGGTTCCTGTTTTATCAAAAATAATGGTATCTATTGTGGCCATTTTTTCAATGACAGAAGCATTTTTCAAATAGAATTTTTTCTTTCCAAGAATACGTAATAGATTTCCTAATGTAAAAGGAGCTGCCAATGCAATTGCACAAGGACAAGCAATAATTAACACTGCTGTAAATACATTTAATGCTTTACTCGAATCAGCATATAACCAAAATAATGTAGCAATAATTGCTATAGACAATACATAAATGGTAAAGCGTTTACTAATTGTATCTGTTAATGTTTTAAATTTTGATGCATTGGTGTCATTAAAAACATCATTACTCCACAATTGTGTTAAATAACTTTGAGAAACAGATTTTAATACCTCCATTTCAATAATTCCATTCAACTGTTTTCCTCCTGCAAAAATTTTATCTCCTGAAACTTTTTCTACTGCCACAGATTCTCCTGTTACAAAACTATAATCTATACTTGTTCTTTTAGAAATTAGTACTCCGTCTACTGGAATCAATTCTTGATTTCTAATGAGTAATCGATCTCCTTTTTTTACATCATATATCTGAATATTTTCTTCTTTTTTATCGTCTGATATTTTAGTTACAGCAATAGGAAAATAGGATTTAAAATCTCTTTCAAACGATAAAAAACTATAGGTTTTTTGCTGAAAAAATTTCCCTATCAATAAAAAGAAAACCAGTCCTGTTAAACTATCAAAAAAACCTGTTCCTAAATCAAAAATAATTTCAATACTACTTCTAATAAATAATACCGAAACTCCCAAAGCAATAGGAACATCTATATTTAAAATCTTAGATCTTAATCCTTTGTATGCAGAAATAAAATAACCTTTGGCAGAATAAAAAACTACGGGTAGTGAAAAACTAAACATGAGCCATCTAAAAACGTGTTTATATTGCTCTAGCCAAAATTCATTCACTTCAAAATATTCTGGAAAAGACAAAAACATCACATTACCAAAAGCAAAACCTGCAATAGCTAATTGATATAATAGTGTTCTATCTACTTTCTTTTTTCCTACTTCGTAATCCTCTAAACTAATATAAGGTTCGTATCCAATAGAGCTTAATAATAAAACCAACTCTTTTAGGCTCATTTTTTCAGCATCATAGGTTACACGAATTGTTTTCTTTGGAAAATTAACCTGAGAAGCAATGATGTTTTTTTGAAGCTTGTGTAGATTTTCTAAAATCCAAATACAAGAACTACAATGAATATGCGGAATATATAATGATACAACTTGTTTGTTATTATCATCAAATTCTAAAAGTTTTTTTACAATCTTTTCGTTTTCTAAAAAGTCGTATTTGCCCTGTATTTCTTCTGGAATTGCTCCAGGATTACTCTCTAAATCGTAATAACAAGTTAAGTCGTTTTCAGAAAAGATTTCAAAAACGGTTTTACAGCCATTACAACAGAAGTATTTTTCTTCTACTGCAATTGACTTATTATCACACACATTACCACAATGGTAACATAATAAATCGTTCATAATTATTTACTCTAAATGCCTGGCACAAAGTTCTAAGATAAGTTTATTTTAAAATATGATAATTATCAGTTTTTCAGTATATTTGAATTGAGCAAAAAAAATATCAATGGGCAAGTGCGAACAGTGTATCGTTAGACAATTAAACTCTTTAAAATCTTTAACTAAAGAAGAACTCGTAAGAATTTCTGCTTGTAAAACTTCTCGATTTGTAAAAAAAGGAGAAGTCATTTTTGATGAAGGAGAACATTTAAATGGTGTTTATTGTATTAGTGAAGGAATTTGTAAGGTCTCTAAAATGAGTTCTAATGGTAGAGATCAAATTATTCATTTAGTAAAAAAGGGTGATATTTTAGGAGAACGTAGCTTAATAAATGATGAAGTTGCAAACTTAAAAGCTACTGCTATTAATGATATGGAAATCTGTTTTATTCCAAGAGATGAAATCATTAATGACTTAGAGAAAAATCCAGATTTTACCATGAGTATTTTAAAAGATTTGGCTTCCTCTTTAAAAAGTGCAGACAATGTAATAGTTGACATGGCACAAAAAACTGTAAAACAACGTTTGGCAGAAATGCTTATCAACTTAGAAAACAGGTTTGGTCATGATGAGGACAATGTCTTAAACATACATCTTTCTAGAGAAGATATTGCTAATATAATTGGTACAGCTACAGAATCTGCTATTCGATTGTTATCTGAATTTAAAAAAGAAGGAGTTATTAAAGTAAAAGGAAAAAACATTTCTCTGATTAGCATTCCAAAGCTTAAAAAGATTGCTCAAGGATTTTAACCCTATTGCTTTTGAAAAAACTCTGGTATTCTTTTTTTAAAATATTTATACAAACAGGCTTATTTTTTTATACCAAAAGAATAAAAATTGTAGGTAAAGAACATATCCCTAAAAAAGGTGCTGTACTTTTTGCTGTAAATCACCCCAACGGATTACTTGACCCTTTAGTAGTTACTACAAATACACCTAGAGTTACTCATTATTTAGTTAGAGCAGCGATTTTTAAAAAACCAATTGTAAAAAAACTACTTGCTACTTTAAATCTCATGCCTATTTATAGAATAAGAGATGGAGTTAAAGAACTCTCTAAAAATACAGCGGTTTTTAATGACTGTTTTGAAATTTTAAACAAACAAAGCGCTTTGATGATTTTTCCTGAAGGAAGTCACGACAGAAGAAGAACAATTAGACCAATTAGTAAAGGGTTTACCAGAATTTTATTTGGAGCTATAGACAAATATCCTGATTTAAAAATTACAATTATTCCTGTTGGAGTTAGCTATCAAAACTCTAGCAGTTTTCCTTCAAAAGTTGCCATTCACTATGGGAAACCCATCTTAGCTAATGATTTGTATAACCCAAAGGAAATCAATCATTCTATTAACTCAATTAAAGAAGCAGTTTCTCTACAATTAAAACAGCTTTCTGTTCATATTCCTTATGATGAAAATTACGAACACATTTTAGAAAAGTTGAATAATAGTAATGTTGATTTTACAAATGTTACTGCAGTAAATAAAAGTATAAAAAAACAAGTATTTAAAAATTACAAAGCTCCTATTAATTTCGGAATCATTTTTAAATTTTTATTTATTTTAAACAGCTTAGTTCCCTGGACACTTTGGAAACTAGTTAAAACAAAAATTGACGAAATTGAATTTATTGACACTTTTAGATTTGGGTTTACAATTAGTGTTTTCCCTATCTGTTATTTACTGCAAAGTGCCGTAGTATATTCTTTTTACACAATTGAAATTGCAGGTGTTTACCTAGCTACAAGTTTAATAATTGCACTTCTTTATAGCAAAACTTCAGCTACTCCTTCAGAATAGCATCTTGAATTACTTGCTGGATTTTTGTTCTTATATTTTCTTTAATTAAGCCATTATTATCCATGGTTGGATATACTCTATTAGATAAAAACACATATACTATACTGCTTTTAGGGTCAGCCCAAGTATAAGTTCCAGTAAATCCGCTATGTCCAAAACTTTGATCAGAAACACAACCACAAGTAGCTTCTACATCTGGATCTAATTGTGGCTTATCAAAACCTAAACCTCTTCGGATTTTTAGATCTTCATAATAGCGTTTGTTAAATTTACTTACGGTACTGCTTTTTAAAAAGCGTTTTCCTCCATAAAAACCTTTTTGTAAATACATTTGCATAATTTTAGCTACATCATTTGCATTTGAGAACAATCCTGCATGTCCACCAACTCCTCCTAACATTGCTGCCCCCATATCATGCACATAACCATGTAATAACTGATTTCTATAATACTCATCGTTTTCTGTAGGAACAATCTCACTCAAAGCATATTTAGCTCTAGGCAAATAGCTAGTCCTATTGGCTCCCAAAGCATTGTAAAAATATTTCTGAGTTAACTCATTTAATGGTTTTTTGTAAGTACGTTCTAAGGTTTTTTTCAAAATATAATAACCTAAATCACTATACTTATACCCTTCTTCTTCTCGCTGATCAGTCTTTTTAATTCGATCTAAAATAGAATCTTTATACGCTGTTTGTAAATACAAATTCTCAGCTACTTTTATTCCGTATTTTTTAGTTTTAGTAGTCTGATAAAACAAAGGCAAATTTTTACCAGTGATACTATCTTGTGTTTGTTTATAAAAAGGAATCCAAGCTTTTAATCTACCGTTATGAGAAAGTACTTCTTTTAAAGTTAGCGTGTCTTTATTGGTATTCTTCAACTCTGGCAATAAGTGTTTTAACTTAGTAGCAATCCTAAACTTACCCTCTCCTTCTGCTTTCATTACCATAGGTAAAGTTGCTAAAATTTTGGTAAGAGAAGCAACATCATATAAATCAGTATTCTTTACTTTTTTTAATGTATCATTTGTGTGATAACCAAAGCTTTTTTGATATACTACTTTACCTGCTCTTGCTACTAATATTTGCATTCCAGGTGCCATTTTTTTTTTCATCACCTCGTCAGCAATCTCATCAATCTCTTGTAATTTTACAGAAGACATCTTTACTTCTTCAGGCAATCCATATTGCAGTCTACTTAAAGTTGATGTTAGCAATCCGTAACCTTCTTTAAACTTTTTATGAATAGTAACTGGCAACTTTCCTTTGGCTTTCATAGCACCAAATAATTGTTGTGCAGAAATTTCTTGAGCTATTTTACTATTCTGATATGACACTACTAAACCTTCAATATTTTTAAAGTCCTTAAAATCTAAAAGGCTATACGGACTAGAAAACACATCCAAGATTACTTTTTTCTCTTTGGCTATTTTCTGAATAACTGCAATATCTTCCTTTTTAAATTTAAAACCTTTCCAGGGATGAGCGTTTGAAGTATGATAACCAATAATGATTAAGTTGTAAGCTTTTAATTTGGCTAAGTAATTCGTAGAATTTACACCAGAAACAACATCTACTTTTGCATAATTTTTAAGCATTGCAACAAAAGAGTTACTATCAGCGTCCCCAAATTTCACATAGGCAATCTTCTGTTTATCTAAATCTTGAATTGGTATTATGTCTTTTTCATTTTTTACCACAGTAATCGATTTCTCAACCAATTTTCTATGTAGCAATACATCTTTATTGGTATTTAAATCTTCATGTAAGTTTTCTAATGCAACAGGTTGATAGTTATGTAAACCTGCCCAATATTTTGCCATTAAAATCTTACGTACTGAATGGTTTAGTCTTTTAACTGATAACTTTTTTTGTTTGATTGCTTTTTTAAATAATTTCACTGTAGCAGGAACATCCTGAGGAATCAATAGCATATCATTTCCTGCTAAAATTGCAGCCAAATCTATTTCAGAAGAAGTAGCATAATTGGCAGCTCCTTTCATATTCAATCCATCTGTAATAATCAACCCTTTAAAGCCCATTCTCTTTATCAATAAATCTGTAACAATCTTTTTAGACAATGAAGATGGTAATTCTTTTTTTGGTTCTAACTTTGGCACACTCATATGTGCTGTCATAACACTTGCTAAATTTCCTTTAAACATTTCTCTATAAGGATATAGCTCAACATCATTTAGCCTTTTTTTAGAGAAATTAATCACTGGTAAAGTATGATGAGAGTCAGAGGCTGTATCTCCATGTCCAGGAAAATGTTTCGCATTTGCTAAAACTCCTACGCCTTGCATTCCTTTTGTGAATGCAATAGCTTTTTGGGTTACATTATATTTATTTTCTCCAAAAGAGCGATTTCCAATAATTGGATTTTTAGGATTGATATTGATATCTACCACAGGTGCAAAATTGATATGAATCCCCAAACGTTTACAATGTGCTCCAACACGCGCACCAAATTCTTCTATTAACGAATTATCGGTAACCGCGCCTAAAGTCATATTCCAAGGATATCGAAAAGTATTTTTTAAACGCATGTCTAACCCCCATTCTCCATCAAAACCAATTAATAAAGGAATCTTAGAAAGTTTTTGATATTTATTATTTAAAACCGCTTGTTTTTCTGGAGTACCTTGCATGAAAATTAAATTTCCGACATGGTATTTTTCAATCATATCAGTAATAAATTTTTCATGTTTCTCATCCAAATTAGAATAGGCCTGCACCATAAAAAGCTGACCAATCTTTTCTTCTAAGGTCATTTTTTTAAGGATTTTATTCACCCATTTCTTTTGAGCTTTAGCATCTGGGGTTTCCAACGGATTTTTGGTTTGTGCGTTTACAAAACCAATACTTAAAACAGCAAAAACAATTAAAACTCTCTTCATATACTTATGCTAAAAAACGATTATGCCAGCTTTGACTTGCTGGTACTTCCCAGCTAGATTCTACTTCTCCTTTGGTTTGCACCATATTGTTAAAAACAATGGTTTCAGACGTAATTTTTTGAGCTTTCGCAAATTGTTGAAAATCTGCTAGCTTTACAATATTTATATTGTCCCCATCTTTAAAAGACACATTCATCTTGTCCATTAAATCAATTTTCAATTCGTTTTCTAATTGCTGAATAAAACGAACTGAAGCATCAATAGAACAACCAGAAACATTGTTAAAACTTTCGTCTACAGCTATCACTAAAAATTGATTGTACTTTATGGTAAATGAGCCTTTTAAATTATCTCCATGTCGCGTCCATTGCTCAATAAACTCAATAGCTTTAGAAGAAATATGTGCTACTTCTTCTGTGGTAAAGACTCTATCTGCTTGGTACACCCAAACTCTTGAGTTATTTGGTAATTTATTATATTCTGTAAACATATTTCTATTTTTAATTGGTTAAGGTTAAAGAAATTGCAGGAGCGTAGCTTTTAAAACGTCTAACTTCATTTAATGCTGATTTTCTCCAATTTCCTTTCACAAAATAATAGGTTCTTTCTTTTGGTTTTCTATATCTGTATTTGGTAAATCCAATCACTGGTGCATAAAACACATCGTTTTTAGATTCCGTTTGTTTCTTTGCATATTCATTAAATGGAATAAACAATTTTTCAAATGCAATAAACAAGCCATTTTTTGGCATCTCTATATCATATGCTGAAACGTCCACCGTAACAGCTATTTGTTTTTCTTTTATTGTTACTGGAAGATTTACTTGTAATAAGTCATCTTTTGGCAAGCCTGTTTTTTCATCTTTACTAAAAATACGAACTCTAAACTTTGACTTTTTATTGTTTCTTTTAGAAAAATATAGCGTTACTTTAGAAAGATAGTTGCAATATTTATTCTTTTTGTCTTTTGGAAAATATTTTGCCATCATTCTCATTCCTGCACTATGTACACCATGTACTCTTTTTTTCACTTTGTCTTTTACAAAAGATCTATTGACCTTTTTTTTCAAAACTACTTCTTCTAATACATTCTGTTTTGGTTGCATATATAAAATACGATTGTTAAGAGAAGAAGCATTCACAATAGTATCTTTATAATTTAAGCAGGAAATATGAATCTTTCCATTCAGGTATTTTGGATGAATATTCATAAAAAAAGTACCATCTTCTGTAGAAGAAATACCTTTTGTTGTTTCTAAAAAACTAATGTTAGCATATACCACAGCCTCTTTAGTTTTAGCATCTAACAACTTTCCTTTAAAAGGTACTTGTTGTGCTAAAACTTGTATCGAAATAAATAGAAAAAATACGAGGCTTTTTTTCATTTCTATTAGCTTTTCTTTGTTGGTGTTTTCTTAATTAAAACAAACTATCTTAAATTAAATTTTTGTTGCAATGCTTTCAGTTTTTCTTCATCGGTCATTGTATTTTTTGGTGCCGACATACGTTCTTTTATTTCTCTTAATACTTTTTTTGTATACAAAGGAAAATCTGCATTTTGAATCCAGTTATTGTATCCTGGGTTCTCTTTGAAAACTTCTTCAACCGTTCTATTTTTATATTTTCCAAATGAAAAAATTTCTTGATCGTTGTCATTAAACAATATAAAACCAGCAAAGTCTGCTCTTTTTGTATGTGAAGAAAATTCACTCAATGCTTCAACAGTGTTATCTATATCATCATATTTTTCTATTTGTGCTAATAAAATTTCATAGGTTGCATTGGTATCAGCTTCTGCTCCATGAGCTCCTTCTAATTCTTTACCACAATAAAATTGATAACCTGCACTTAAAGTACGTTGTTCTTTTTTATGAAAAATAACCTGAACATCAATTGCCTTTCTATTTTTCATATCAAAATCAATACCAGCTCTCATTAATTCTTCAGCTAATAAAGGAATATCAAATCGATTGGAATTAAAACCAGCCAAATCACAACCTTCAATCAACTCACTAACTTTTGGTGCTAGTTCTTTAAAGGTTGGTTCAGTAACCACTTTTTCATTTGTGATTCCATGAATATCAGACGCATTTTTCGGGATCTCAATTTCTGGGTTTACCAACCATGTTTTACTTTCTTTATTACCATTTGGAAACACTTTTAAAATTGAAATCTCTACAATTCTATCAGTTCCTATATTTACTCCAGTTGTTTCTAAATCAAAGAATACAATTGGTTTTTCTAATTTTAAATTCATCTTTTTTAAACGTTCTTCGCTTTGCGCGATATAGTAGGTTAAAGGTATGTAAATCTGAGCAATTTTCTATCAATTTTATCTGTAGACTTATCATTTTTTTTGATAGGTTTTATAGCGTTACCAACTTCCTTTTTTTTCATTTTTATCCTTTAAAAAATTAAACACATGAATACAACCGTAATACTACAAGCAAGTGCAAGAAGCCATGGAGATACTCATACAATTGTTAATGAACTAAATAAACACCACAATTTTGATGTTATCGATTTAAAAACAAAAAATATTGGTCACTTTGAATATGATTTTTCAAATGCTGATGATGATTTTTTACCACTGATGGAAGAGATTATTGCTAAATACGATACTATTGTTTTTGCAACTCCAATTTATTGGTATAATATGAGCGGAATCTTAAAAGCATTTTTTGATAGATTATCTGATTTATTACACTACAAAAAAGACTTAGGAAGACAATTACGCGGTAAAAAGATGGCCATGATTAGCAACAATAATTATGATGATATTAAAGATGGTTTTTCTATGCCTTTTAAAGAAAGTGCCAATTATTTAGGAATGACTTATTTAGGCGATACTCATACTTGGGTAGAAGATGGAATAGTCAATCCTACTGCTATTGAAAGAATTGATGCTTTTAGAAAATTAATCTAGTTTATAACCACTCATCAGTTTTTTTAAGTTTGTTTTTTTTAACTTTGAAATTAAGTAAAAACTTAATCAACTATAAAACTACTTAATGAGAAAACTGCTCCTATTCTTTTGTATTCTTTTTCTAACTATCAATTCCTATTCGCAATCGTATCTAGACATCATAAGAGCTTCTAGTTATTATTCTAATGCTGTAAATACCTTTAACGAAGGAAATTATCAAAGTACTTTGATTAACTTACAGTTATCAGAGAAAAGTTTGCAAGGAAAAACAAATAGAGATTTAGAATACTTAAAAATAATGGCAAATTATCATTTAAGTAATTTTAAAGAGGCTTATAAGTTAACCAAAGAGTATTTTGAAAAAGGTTTTGCAGGTAGAAAAGTTTCTTTTAGAAATATTACTTCCTACGGAAAAACTAATGGTATTGATTACGAAGAACAATTAACAAACATGTTTGTTACTTTTGAAGAGAAATCTAATGATGATCAAAATATTAGTTTAGGAAATACCATGCAACAGATTATTGCTAAAATTGAAAAAAGCAAGGTTTCATTTACCAATTATCTTAGTAAAGCCACGCTTACTAAAGTTTCAGAAAAAATAGATTATTGTTTAAGAGAAACTTCTAATGGTGTATTGAAAAGGATTTATGAAAACAATTATTTAAACCTTACAAAACAATCAGCAAGCAAAAAGCATTCATTCTATTTTACAGGCACAATAAGTGGTAAAGCTATTGCTACTTCTAAGTATAAATTTGAGGTTTCTTTTGCAAAATTAAAACCTAGCCTTACTCAAAATGAATACACTTATGGTTATAAACAAAGTAATGTAAGGTATATTAATGGTAAAGTTACTTTGACTAAAAAGGCGTATCAATGTTATTCTTTAACGGCACCTGAACGTCAAAGCTCTTATTTTTCGAAGCAATTAATAAGTAAGTTTAGAGATAAAAACTTTACTCAAAAAGACTACAATGAAAAAACTTATACGGTTATTTTTTCTCCACAAGAAGTTCATTTTCTTAAGCAAGGAGACAACCTTAATAAATTGAACCGTGAATTAAAAGCTAAAAATCTTTTATAAAATAATGCCTAAAAAAGGGAAAGAGAAAAATACAGCAAACAAAGCCAAGCACAGTAAATTGATGCAGCAAAAAACGAATAAGTTGCGGCGAGAAAAAATAGCACATAAAGAGAAACTTAAAGCTATTATTAGAAAAGCCAATGAGAAAAAGCAAATAGATTAGCTTCAAAACAACTTGCTTTTTATTTTAATCATTTAAATTATATTTGCTTTTTTTAACCCTAAATAGCTTAATAATGGAGGTGATTATTATTGAAGATGAAAATATAGCTGCTTTATCTTTAGAAAATCTTTTACTAAAAAGCAATTTTAACATTAAGATAAAAGCCAAATTAGAGAATGTAAAAAAGGCAACTGAATGGTTAAAAAATAACTCATGCGATTTAATTTTTAGTGACATACATTTAGGTGATGGTGATAGTTTTGAAATATTTGAGAACTTATCTATAAAAACGCCCATTATATTTACTACTGCTTTTGAAAAGTACGCACTACAATCTTTTCAATTCACCGTAATTGGCTATCTTTTAAAACCTTATAGTTTAGAGAAAATTAATCTTGCTATAGAAAGATTTTTACTACTAAAATCTAAACCGCATCTAGAAATAAATAAATTAAACTCTGTTTCAGATTCTTATAACGCTAAAACTACCCAAGAAAGATTTTTAGTCTTTAAAGGAAAACAATTAATTTCGATAAATTCTAGTGAAATCTCCTACTTTATGGCTCAAGGAAAAAATTTATTTTTATATACTATAAATGGTAATAGCTATCTGTATGAAGATACTATTTCTAACCTTGAAACGAAACTATCAAATACAGATTTCTTTAAAATTAATAGAAAGTTTATTATTAGGCATAATGCCATCAAAAATATTTTCAAATACAGTACAAATAGAATAAAAATTGAACTAAACCCTAGTCCGAATTTAGATGAAATCATACTAGTAAGTTCTACAAAAAACAATTCATTTAAAAATTGGCTAAATCACTAAACTTATTCTTATTACTGTAATATGAAATTTCTCTTAAAAATAAAAAAACATCAACATTACCTTTATATTAGTATCTTATCTGTTGCCGTTTTCTTTATAGGGAATGCCCTTATTACTCCTAAAATTACTTCTGTTACAGAAGATTTAGTTAATGATGTTGTTTATAGTAATATTAAATCTAAAGAGAATATCATTCTTTTTGAGTTTAATCAATTACTACGTCCAGTACTTGAAGCTCAAAAAATTGTAAATACTTCGCAAAAAATCTCTACTGATGATTTAATTGCAAAACTGACGTTCAACAATGAACAAATTAGCAATAAATCAATAACAAGAGGTAAAATTCAATTTATTAAAAAGAAGATTTTGCCACAACAGAAGGGCGATTCAAATCGAATTTCTGATAGTATTATCAAAAAAAACAACACTTTTATAAATAGAAAAACGATTGCTAAAAGGATTGACTCAGAAACAATTATACGTATTACTTTTGATATTGATCTTCTTTCTTTTTGGAAGTATTTTTCTGAAAATTATAAAGGTGTTGGTGGTTATATCGTTGTTACTAATGAAAACGGAATCTGTTTATTACATCCTGAAACAAAATTCATTGGAAAAAAACTAACTACTTTTTTTAAGGATATAAAAATACAAGAAATCCTAAATCAAAAAAATTCAGACAAAAACAATCATCATTTAAATATTAAAACAGAATCTGAATATTTAGGGCTAGAAGTTTCAAGATATTTTAAGAAAGTACAAACTACCAATAACTCATTAATTTTAGCAGTAAGTTTTCCTGTAGATATTTTTTTTAATGAATCAATGATTGATGTAAAAAAATACATTTCTTGGGTCAGTTTACTTGCGCTAACTACTTTTATGATTATTCTTACACTTTCTCGTTTACGATTAAGAAAAGAATTTGTTGAAAAATTTAAAATCATAAAAGAAAAGGAACTACTATCTATTAGTAATGAAACTTATCAAAAGGAAAATGCACTGCTACAATTAAATCAATTAAAAAAGAAAATGAATCCTCATTTTCTTTTTAATAGTTTAAACTCTTTACATGCTTTAATTCATGTTGATCAAAATTTATCACAGCAGTTTCTCTTAAAATTGGCTGATGTCTATAGGTATTTATTAGATAATAGAGAAAGTAATCTAATTACCGTTAAAGAAGAATTATACTTTTTAGAGCAATATATTTTTTTACAAAAAATACGATTTAATAACTCATTACAACTAAAAACTATTAAAAACACAACTACATCTCATACAAAGAGAATTCCTTTCTTAGCGCTAGAAACTTTAGTAGAAAATGCGATAAAGCATAATGAATTTACAGATGAAAGTCCTTTATATATAAGTCTTTTTATAGATGATGATTACATTATTGTAAAAAACACTTATAGACCAAGAAAAAGACAATTGGAAAGCAGTCATAATATTGGATTAAGTTATCTCAAGAATAGTTATCAATATTACAATATAGAAGCTTTTAAAACTGAAATCGTTAACCATCAATTTGTTTGTTATTTACCTTTACTCCCAAATAGTGAAGTTTCACTCCAGAAATAAATAGACTCACTCTTTTTCTTTTTAATTAACCTTTCTTCATCTATACTTTTATCAAATATAAATTTGTTGAAAATCAATGATTAAATAAATCATTACATGAAGAATCACTACGTAAAAGGCTTTTTATTAATTTTTATTATTTGTTACTCAAATATATATTCTCAAAAAAAGAAAGATTCTATAAAAGATCTAAATTCAGACGAACTCTCTTATATAAAAGTAACAACCAAAGGCAATAAAAAGAAAGGCTTATTTACTATTTACACAGTAAAAGATGAAGTTTATTTTGAAATTCCTGACAGCCTTTTAACTAAAGATTTCTTAATCGTAAATAAAATTTCTAAAGTTCCTTATGCTTTAAATGGTCATGGCTTAAATAAAGGAATGACTTTTGAAACAAAATTAATTCGTTTTTATAAAGACACTTTACTAAATAAAGTCTGGGTCAAAACAGTAAACCCAAGAGTTAGGTCTCCTAAAAACGATGCAATAACTAAATCTGTTCAATCAAACTTTGGTGAATCTGTGATTGAAGAGTTTAAAATTATTGCTCATAACAAACTTAATACTTCTACAATTATTAAAGTAAATAATATATTTAATGGAAAAGAAAAAAGCTTTATCAATGTCTTAAAAAACACAGGACTGGGAGGCAGTATTAAAACAAAACTTTCTAAGATAGAACAAGTTAAATCTTTTCCAAATAATATTGTAGTCAAATCATTACTCACTACTTCTGTTAGCGAAGGAGGAAGCGCACCTCTACCTCTATCAATTGGTATTACAGCAAACATTGTTTTATTACCTAAGACAATAATGAAACCACGATTTGCAGATTTTAGATTAGGCTATTTTTCTCAACCGATGGATTATTATTCTGATGAACAACATGAAGTTGAAAATAGAAAGATGATTACTCGATGGAGGTTAGAACCAAAAAAAGAAGACATTGAAAAATATAAAAAAGGAATTTTAGTTACTCCCAAAAAACAAATTGTTTATTATTTAGATCCTGCAACTCCAAAGAAATGGCGTCCATATATCGAAAAAGGAGTTTACGATTGGAATATCGCTTTTGAAAAAGCTGGTTTTAAAAATACAATTCTTGTAAAATACCCGTCAAAGGATGACATCAATTTTGATGCAGATGATATTCGATATTCGGTAATTACTTATGCTGCTTCTGAAAAACAAAATGCAATGGGACCTTCTATCGTTGATCCAAGAAGTGGTGAAATTTTAGAATCTGATATTATTTGGTGGCATAACTTAATGAAAGGGTTACATTCTTGGGTAAGAGTACAAACTGGACCTATAGATGAAAGAGCTAGAAAAAATAAATTTTCTGATGAATTGATGGGGTCAGCAATTCGTTTTGTTTCTTCTCATGAAGTTGGACATACCTTTGGACTAAAGCACAATATGGGAGCTTCATTTAGTTACCCTGTAGACTCTTTACGTTCAAAAACATTTACTTCAAAAATGGGAGGAACTGCACCTTCAATTATGGATTATGCTCGTTTTAACTATGTAGCTCAACCAGAAGATAAGGTTACAGAAATTACTCCAAAAATTGGAATATATGATAAATATGCAATTCATTGGGGTTATAAATGGTTAGATCTCAAATCTCCAAAAGATGAACTTCCAATACTTAATAGTTGGATTAGAAAGCATGAAAACAATCCATTATATTTCTATGGACCACAACAGCCATCATCTGCTATTATTGATCCGAGATCTCAAAGCGAAGACTTAGGAGACAATGCAATAAAAGCTAGTGAATACGGTTTACTTAACTTAAAAAGAATCATTCCCAACATTATAAAATGGACAGAAGAAGAAGGTAAAAGTTATTATAGTTCTGCAAAACTGTACAAAGCAGTGATAGATCAATGGGAATTATACAACAGACATGTTTTAGCTAATATTGGTGGAGTGTATATTAATAATACTGTGTATGGTGATTCTAAAAACAGCTATATACCTGTACCTTTTAACAGGCAAAATGAAGCATTAGATTATTTAATTAAAAACGCTGTTTTACCTCAAAAGTGGTTATTCACTCCAGATCTAATAAATCATGTTTATCCTGTGAGAGATGCTCCTGATGGCCCAAGATATTACTCACCAATTTCTATGCTTCGTATTTATCAGACGAATATTATTTTTGCGCTTTTAAAAACAGAAAGATTAATGAGAATTATAGACAATGAAGTATTAATAAAAGAAGGAGAAAGAGCATTTACTCAACAATATTTATTTCAAAAATTACATGAATCTATCTTTAAAAAAACATTAAATCGAGAATCTTTAACAATGCTCGATAGAGTTACCCAAAAAAATTATGTAGATGTTTTAACTGTAGATAGAAATAAACTTCTAAAGAGAACTAAAGAAAATAAACTGTCTTTAAATACAAACACTTCATTTAAAAACATTCACTACAACTACATACCAAGAGTATCGGATATTGGTTCAAATAAGCGTGCTGCTCTTGAAAAAATACTCAAGCTATTAAAAAAGAAAAGGAAATCTGGAGATACATTAACTCAAGATCATTATAACGACTTGATTGCAAGAATTGAGTATAATTTGAATAATTAAATCGATGAAAAACAAATTATTTTACTTTTTTATTTTAATACCAACATTATTATTGGCTCAAAAACAGCTAACTGTTACTGGTGTTGTTTATGAGGTTGATGGAAAAACGCCTGTTATTGGAGCCTCTGTATTTGCTGGTTCAACATTGGTTGGAAATGCAACAAAAGCAACTGGAGTTATTCAAGGCGCTATGTTAGGAGCAACAACAGATTTTTATGGTAAATTTTCTTTTAAAGTACCTAAAAACACATTGTTTATTTCTGTTTCTTTTATGGGATATGAGACTCAAAAAATTAACATTAGCAAAAAACACAATGACCTTGTTATACTTTTAAAAGAAACAGCACAAGCTTTAGATGAAGTTGTTATAACTGGTTACCAAAAAATAGAAAAAAGAAAAGTTACTTCTTCTTACGCTAAAGTAAAAATAGAAACTATTAAACAAGCTGGTGTAGCCAATATTGATCAAATGCTAACGGGTCAAATTTCTGGAGTACAGATTTCTCCAACTAACGGCGCTCCAGGTGCTCCTGCTAAAATTAGTATTCGAGGTACTTCTACTTTAAATGGAGCTTCTGAACCATTATGGGTATTAGATGGAATTCCTCTAGAAGGGAATGATATTCCTAAAGATTTTAGAGATAAAGATAATATTGACAACCTTCAATCATATGCAATTGCAGGACTAAATCCTGAAGATATTGAAAGTATTACTGTTTTAAAAGATGCTTCTGCAACTTCTATTTATGGTGCTAGAGCTGCTAATGGTGTTATTGTTATAACAAGTAAAAAAGGGAAGAAAGGTGCTATGCGTATAAATTTCAATGCCAATTACTTTGTTACTCAAAAACCAAACTTTAGTAAACTAAACTTAATGAACTCTTCTCAAAAAGTAGATTTTGAACTCTACTTAGCTGGTAGATCTGATTTAACATATCAAGCTAACAGAGGAGAAGTTGCTCGAATATTAAATAGCTTTGGAGAATATGATAACTTTAAAAACAATGGTTTTTCTAGTATTCAAATTGCTGCACAAAATGCTATAAATGATTTAAGAAAAACAACTACCAATTGGGGTAATGAATTATATCAAACAGCCTTAAATCAGCAATATGGACTAAGTATTTCTGGAGGATCAGATAAAAATGACTATTACTTCTCTTTGGGTGTTTATGATGAAAAAGGAGCTACAAAAGGAACTTCACTTAATAGATATAATATCACCTTAAAAAACAATTATAAAATTACTGATAAATTAAAGGTAGGAATTGCTCTTTTCGGAAATCAAAACAATACAGAATCATATATTACTGGTATAGATGCATATACCAATCCTTCTTACTATTCTAGAAATACTAATCCTTATTTAAAAACTAGAGATGCTTCTGGCAATTATGTTTATGATCCAGATTTAGTAGAAAGATCTGATTTAAATTTAGATTATAATATTCTAGAAGAAAGAAATAATACAGCATACACATTAACTTCTAATTCATTAAAATCTATTACAGATATTAATTATAAAGTTAATGATAAACTAAATCTTTATACTCAACTTGGACTGCAATTTGACTTTGATAAAACAGAAAAATTAGCACAAGAAGAAAGTTATTTTACAAGAAAGTACCAACAAAGATCTCGCTATAGCAATGGTAGTGGCGGATATGACTACTTTATGCCAAATGGAGGTATTATTCAGAATTGGAATACTGATGCTTTTCAATACAATTGGAAATCTACAATAAATTACAATACTTCTTTTAATGAAAAACATGAGCTTGACTTAATGATTGGAACAGAGTTTCGAAAAAATAAAAGAACAACTATTCATACAAAAGGATTTGGCTACAATGCAAATACACTTACAACAATTCCTATTACAGACCAAAGAGCAGTTGGTATCTCTTCTTTTGAAACCTACAGAAAAACAGTTTTAGAAAATGCTTATGCTTCTTTTTTTGGAACTGCTTCTTACACCTTTAATAAAAAGTATACTCTTTTTACGAGTTTACGTTATGATGGTTCAAATTTATTTGGAGTAGATCCTAAATATAGATACTTACCTATTTGGTCTGTTGCAGGTTCTTGGAATGTAATGAAAGAAAAATTTATGTACAATCAAGAAACTATTAATGAGCTAAAACTTAGAACTTCATTTGGAATTCAAGGTAACATAGATAAAACAACTTCTCCTTTCGTTATTGGAGCTTATTATTCTGAAAGTATCTTACCTGGTAATGAAGAAGAAATCATTAGAGCTTTAAATGCTCCAAATGCAAATTTACGTTGGGAAAAAACAGTATCATCAAATATTGGATTTGACTTAGGTTTATTAAATAATAAAATCTACGTTTCTGGAGATTATTACTATAGAAAAAGTACAGATTTAATTGGATTAAAATCTGTTCCGCTAGAAAGTGGATATAACTTTATCAATACCAACTGGGCTACAGTTACTAATAAGGGATTTGAATTAGCTATAACTTCGAAAAATATTAGTACAGATGATTTTAATTGGACTACTAGCTTTAATACTTCTCACAATAAAAGTTTGGTTAATCAAATAGAAATTAGAGAAGAAGATTTTAAACCTTCTAGAAAAGGATATAGTGCTACTGCAATTTTTGCAATAAAAACTGCAGGAATTGATAGTAATGGGTTACCATTATTTTGGAAAGATGGAAAGAAAATTTCTGCTGTAGATTTTTACAAACTATCTAACGGTACTAATGGTAGTCAATTAACAAGAGAAGAACACAGAAATTTATACTCTTATGTTGGTGATGCTGCTCCTAAATTTACAGGCGGAATCATAAATAGATTTAACTATAAACAATTTAGTTTAAGTATCTCTGCCAACTTTAACTTAAAACAAACTGTTAAACAAACTCCTAGCTATCACCCTACGTTAGTTCATCCAGGAAGTAATTATAGTACAGATATTTTAAAAGCAGGTACGGGTAATTTCCCTGCTTTAATAGGGTTTACAACACCTGGATTTGATACTGATTTAGTGTATACTTGGTACAATTCTTCTGATGATGGTAGAACATACAACGATTTAGATATTTGGATTAAAGAAATATCATACATAAGAATTAATAGTATCCGTTTAGGCTATTCTTTTTCTGAAAAACTTTTGAAAAAATTAAAACTATCAAGTTTAAGGCTTAATCTAGAAGGAAGGAATTTGTTTGTTTTTGGTTCAAGTTATAACGGATATTTTGATCCTGAAACATTTGGAAGCACTTATGCTCAACCTATTCCTAAGATTGTTTCATTAGGAGTTAACGTATCATTTTAAATAAAAAATTATGAGTAAATTAAAATATACAATCTTATTCTTTTTAGTTGCATTTATTTCTTGTGACAAGTACTTGGATATTGAACCAATTGGACAAGTAATTCCTAAAACTGTAGCTGAGTATAGAAGTTTTTTAACAGCTGCTTATGCCATCTCTAAAGATCAAAAAATATTAACCACTTACCGTTCTGACGAATTATCTGTAGATGATACTTCGGTAGGAATTGACCAATATAAAGACTTGTTCATATGGAATGATACAAACCCTAGCCCCCTAACTAGAAACTTTCCATATGCAAGTTTTTACACTACTATTTTTTATACAAATCATATAATTAATAATGCAACAACAATGCTCGGTGACACCAATGAAAAGAACCAATTAGTTGGAGAAGCTTATGCTTTACGTGCCATGCAGTATTTCGAATTAGTAAATTTATATGCTAAACCATTTAATAGCACTACGGCTTCTACAGACAATGGTGTACCCATCACTACCGAATACAATTCAGATAATACATATCCGATACAAAACTTAAGTAAAGTTTATGATTTGATACAAATGGATATAGAAGAAGCTGAAAAATTAATTCACATTGATAAGCAAATTACAGGGTTTAACTACCGATTTTCTAAACTTGCTATTAAAAGTTTTAAAGCGCGTTTTTATTTATATCAAAAAGAATGGCAAAAAGCAATTAACGCTGCAAATGAAGCTTTAGCTATAAAATCTAATCTAATGGATTTAAATGTTGACACTTCAATAATGCCATCAGAATACAACGCTATTGAATCTATTTTAGCTTTAGAAACAGTAGCCTCTTTTGATATTGCTAACAATGCTACAATCTCTAGCGAATTAATAACAAGCTATAATAAAATAGACGATCTAAGATTCTCTCTTTATTTTACTAAAAATGCTGACAATACTTATAGCTCTAAAAAAAGTGCAAACAAAAAATTTAAGTGCTCTTATAGAACTGCTGAACTCTATTTAATTCTAGCCGAAGCTTATGCAGAACTTAATGATAAAGCAAATGCATTACTTAGACTAAATGAGTTTACTAAAAATAGATATTCTCCATCTGCTTGGAATATTTTAAAAACGAAAACTGCTAGTTTATCCTCTCAAGAATTAATTACTGAAATTTTCGAAGAGCGTAAAAAAGAATTTGCAATTGAAGGGCATCGTTGGTACGATTTAAGAAGAAGTACACAACCAGAGATAAAAAAAATATTTAAAAATCAGATTTACACATTAAATAAAAATGACACTAGGTATGTAATTCCTTTTCCTAGGGATGCTACTATTAACAATCCTGATTTATAAAATAAAAAACAACTGTTATTATCATTCAGGGATAAAAATGATAAAACTTAATAATCAATTTAAACATTTAATTATGATAAAAAAAAGCTCAATCTTATGTTTCTTTATTGCTATGTTAGCAATTACCTCTTGTACAAAAAACGAAATTGAATTATCTACACTAAGTAGTATTAACGAATTTAAAATTGCTTTTACTGGAGTTGATGAAAAAGATATAACTTACGATTTAGGTAATACTATTACTATAAGTGTACCTTTTAAAACAGAATTATCTGGATTAGTCCCTACTATTGGTATTTCTGATAAAGCATCTGTTTCACCTGCTTCAGGTACTGCTGTTGATTTTGTTGACGGAGTTGCTAAACCTTTTACGGTTACAGCTGAAGATGGAGTTACTAAAAAAGTTTATGATGTTATTATTAATGTTAGAGGAGAAGTTGGTAGCGGCTCTCAATTAAAATCTTACAGAAGAAATGATGCTTGGGGAGATAATGTATTAACTAGTTATAAATATGATACTAATTCTAAATTTGTTAATGAGTTTAGCGTAGAAATAGGTTCTAAAACAACAACCTATACTTTAGTTTATAACTCTAAAAATCAAGTGATAGAGAAAAAATCTTCAGA
This sequence comes from uncultured Polaribacter sp., assembly GCA_947497755.1. GTDB lineage: Bacteria > Bacteroidota > Bacteroidia > Flavobacteriales > Flavobacteriaceae > Polaribacter. The sequence continues at coordinate 70,783 of CANMHT010000007.1, forward strand.
TCCAGAAGTTAGTACAGTTTATGTTTATAATGACAAAGGACAAATTGTTACTAGTACTTATAAAGAAAAAAATGTATTAGTATATACCTATACTTATACTTATGATGATACTTCTGGAGATTTAGTTTCTGAAAGTAGATTAAAAGCTTCTGACAACTCAACATCTAAAATTACTTTTGAATACACTGCTAATAATGTAACAAAAGAAGACAGATATGGTCAAGTTTATACTGCAACTTATGATGATAAGAACAATCCTTTTATAGGTATTTACCCAGTTGCATACGGAAAAATCAATTCTGGAATAAGCAGTGTTTCTAAAAATAACCCTATTACAAAAACAGGTGCAGATGCAGCAATTACGTACACTTACAATACAGATGATTATCCTTTAACATCTTCTTACACGTATTTTGGAGCAGCAACTGTAGTTAAAACATTTATCTATTATTAATATTAATATTCTTTAATAGAGTTTTAAGACGAGTATCTTCCCTAAAGATCTCGTCTTTTTTTATAAAAATATCATGAAAAAAACACATCTATTTTTTGGAATAGTTCTTTGCTTAATAGTTAGCTGTAGTAATTCCAATTCAATAATTAAAGAAGAACCTGTTCCTTTATCCAATAAAGAAAAAATTAAAAAGCTTTATGTTGAAAAAATAATTCCGCTTTTTAAAGAGTATACTGAAGCCACTATTCCTACAACATTTAAAATTGATGAAAACGATCTTAGTATTAATGCAGGAGCTGCATTTGGTTATGTAGAGATAAGTAAAGGCTTAGTTGATTATAATAAAGAGTACATTCAACTATTTGTTATCGCTCACGAAGTAGCACATATTGTTACTTTAAATCAAGCTAAAAAATTTAATTTAGGCAACTCAATTCCAAGAGGATCATTAACTAATGAATATAAAAAAGCTGAATATTTAGCCGATTTAATAGCAATTCATTTAATAAATACCCAATTAAATGAACAACTCAATTTAGTTGTTAATGATTTTTCTGTGTTATCTAATTTATTAGGAACTAAGTCTTTTACACATCCTTCCAATATTGAAAGAATAAAAGAGATGAAGAGTTATGTAAATGAAAGTCTTCAACAAAATCCTTCAATTATTTTTAAGAAAAAGTTTGAAGAAATTTGGAAAATGGATTAATAAAAAAAACCAAGTAATTAATTACTTGGTTTTTTGTTATCTAAGTTTTTAAGTGTCTTAGTGAGAAGCTAAATACTCAGCAGTTCCTTCTGCATTTGGTTTCATTGCATCTTCACCTTCTTGCCAGTTTGCAGGACAAACTTCTCCGTTCTTCTGTACGTGAGTATAAGCATCAATTAAACGTAAGTACTCATTTACATTTCTTCCTACAGGCATGTGGTTAATTCCTTCATGGAAAACCAATCCGTCTTCGTCAATTAAATAAGTAGCTCTATAAGTTACATTATCTCCTTCTACTTGAATTGTTTGTGTAGCTTCATCAAATTCCTCAGAAGTAATATCTAAAATTCCTAAAATAGAAGATAAATTTCTGTTAGAATCTGCTAATAATGGATAAGTAACACCTTGGATTCCACCGTGATTTTTTGGTGTATTTAACCATGCAGAGTGTACTTCTGGAGTATCACAAGAAGCTCCAATTACAATTGTGTTTCTTTTTTCGAACTCACCCAAAGCAGCTTGAAAAGCGTGTAATTCTGTTGGACAAACAAATGTAAAGTCTTTTGGATACCAGAATAACAATACTTTTTTCTTGTTGTTAATTGCTTCTTCTAAAACATTTACTTTAAAAGTACTTGCTTTAGCATCCATTGCATCTACGTTTAAATTTGGAAATTGTTTCCCTACTGCTGTAGCCATTTTTATTATATTTTATGTATTAATATTCTTTTTTAACAGTTACAAATATACCACGCAAAACTCTTTAAAAGAAAAAAGTTGATGCTAATTTTTTATATTAACATCAACTTTACTTATAGTTAAATACTTTTTAAATCGATTAAACTTATTTACTAGCAAATAAATTCACATCATTTTTAGAAACCTCATTTTCTCCTAAAATAATTAAACGCTCTACAACATTACGTAATTCTCTAATGTTTCCTGTCCAATCATACTCTTGTAATAATTGTATTGCTTCTTTAGAAAAGGCTTTTTTTACACCACCTTGTTCTTCTGCAATCTTTTGCGAAAAGAAATCTACTAGTAATGGTATATCTTCTCTTCGATCATTCAATGCCGGAACTTTAATTAAAATTACTGCCAATCTATGATATAAATCTTCTCTAAACTTTCCTTCAGCTATTTCCTTTTTTAAATCTTTATTGGTGGCAGCAACAACTCTAACATTTACCTTAATATCTTTATCAGATCCTACTCTAGAAATTCTATTTTCTTGTAGTGCACGCAATACTTTTGCTTGTGCAGACAAACTCATATCTCCAATTTCATCCAAGAAGATAGTACCTCCATTAGCTGCTTCAAACTTACCTGCTCTATCTTTATTTGCTCCTGTAAAAGATCCTTTTACATGTCCAAACAATTCACTTTCTATTAGTTCTGATGGAATTGCGGCACAGTTTACCTCAATCATTGGTGCTTTAGAACGATCTGATTTTTCATGCAACCAATGAGAAACCAACTCTTTACCTGTTCCGTTAGGTCCAGTAATTAATACTCTAGCATCAGTAGCCGCAACTTTTTCTATAATGTCTTTAATGTGAGTAATTGCTTTACTTTCACCAATCATTTCGTAGCTTTTACTCACCTTTTTCTTAAGTCGTTTGTTTTCTACAACCAACTCTTTTCTGTCTAAAGCATTTCGAACAGTATTTAACAACCTATTTAAATCTGGCGGTTTCGAAATATAATCAAACGCTCCTAAACGCATAGTATTCACAGCAGTTTCTAAATCTCCATGACCAGAAATCATCACAATTGGAATCTCTGGTTTTATTTTCTTGGCCTTTTCCAATACTTCTACTCCATCCATTTTAGGCATTTTAATATCACAAAAAACCAAATCATAATCATTATTCATAATCATTTCAATTCCTTGCAATCCATCTTCTGCCTCTTCTACATGATAAGCATCATTCTCTTCTGAGATGATTTTACTTAATACTCTTCTAATAGCAGCCTCGTCTTCTATTATTAATATTTTACTCATTCTTTTAGTAGTTAAAAGTTGTTATCATTTAAAATCTTTTTGCTGCTTAATTGGTTTCTACAATTTTCTATCCAAACTTTAGAAACTAAATTAGCCGTTATATTTTATCCATTTCCATAGATCTTTATAGGTTGGTTTTTTACCGTACATTAAGATTCCTACACGATAAATTTTAGCAGCAAACCAAACCATAAACACAAAGGTAAACAATAATAATGCCATAGAAATTACAATCTCATACCAAGGAACTCCAAAAGGTACTCTCATTAACATTACTATTGGAGAAGTAAACGGAATCATTGAAAAAACGGTAGAAATTGGTCCATGTGGATCATTAATTACAGTTGCAAATCCAATATAAACTCCCAAAATTAACGGCAACATTATTGGCAGCATAAATTGTTGCGTATCTGTTTCACTATCTACTGCGGCACCCACTGCTGCAAACAAAGAACTATATAAGAAAAAACCTCCTAAAAAGTAAAAGATAAACAACATAAAAATAGTTACCAGCGGTAATCTAAAAAATTCTTGAATCAATGTTTGCATGGTTCCTACATCTGCTGCTTCTTTCATAGCAGCAACCTGTTCAGCAGATAATCTTGCTGATTGCATTTCTGCCATATCCACTCCAAAAACAGAAGAGGAAACAATACTTAAAATCAATAAGATAATTCCCCAAATACAAAACTGTAATAACCCTGCAGATGCATTTCCTATAATTTTCCCTAGCATTAATTGGAAAGGTTTTACAGAAGAAACAATTACTTCTATAATTCTGCTTGTTTTTTCTTCAATAACACTTCGCATTACAGAAGTACCGTAAATCATTACAAACATCATTAATAAATAACCTGCTATAGCGCCAACACCAATTTTTAATCCATTGATTAACTTAGAAGATTCTTCTCCAGAAAAATTATACATTTTAATCGTAGAATTAATTTTAGAAGCTTCTATTTTCTCTATATCAATTCCAAATGTATCTAGTTTTAAGTTTCTTAATTTTGATTCTACTTTATTTTCTAAACCTCCTATTACTGACATACTTGGCGACTCTTTAGAATAAAACTCTATCGATTTTGCCAAAGCTTCAATATTTTCTTTTTTCGGAATGTATAATACACCATAATAATCTCCTGCTTCTACTTTCTTCTTGGTCTCTTCAATTCCTAATGCAGAATAGTCAGAATATTGAAATGTTTTGGTGTTTTTAAAATCGTTTTTAGCAAACAACTTATACTCATCTACATATACTATTTTCTTTATCTTTTCGTCGTTCTTTTTGCTTAAAAAGAATACTAAAAAACCAATTCCAACCATTAATAGCGGACTTAAAAATGTCATTACTATAAATGACTTATTCTTAATCTTTGCTAAGAACTCTCTCTTTATTATTAACTGTAATTTCTTCATCTCTTAGCTGTTTTGGTTTACTGCTTGAATAAAAATATCATTTGCACTTGGTACAATTTCTAAAAAGTGCTGTACATCTCCATAATTAGATAAAGCGGCTAATAAATTGTTTGGAGATTCTCCTTTCGGAATTTGAACATTCAGTGTCAATCCCTCATCTAACATCACATATTCTGATGGAGATGTTGTGTACTTTTCTTTTAAGAAATTTGCTGCCTTATCAGCATTTGGTGTTTTTAATCCTATCTGAAAAGTATTGCTTCTAAATTGCCTTTTAATATCATCTAATTTTCCATCAATAATTTTATTAGATTTATTTATCAAAGCAATATAGTCACACATTTCTTCTACCGACTCCATTCTATGAGTAGAAAAGATAATGGTTGCTCCTTCATCTCTTAATTGTAAAATTTCTTTTGCTATTAATTGAGCATTGATTGGATCAAATCCTGAGAAAGGCTCATCAAAAATCAACAATTTAGGCTGATGCAAAACAGTAACAATAAATTGTACTTTTTGTGCCATTCCCTTGGATAGTTCTTCAATTTTTTTATCCCACCAAGCAGCAATATCAAATTTGTCAAACCAATACTGCAAACGCTTTTTAGCTTCTGTTTTTGTTAATCCTTTTAATTGCGCTAAGTACAAAGCTTGTTCTCCAACCTTCATACTTTTATACAATCCTCTTTCTTCTGGTAAATAACCAATATGCTCAACATCATTTGGAGCTAATGGTTTTCCATCGAGTAAAATTGTACCGCTATCTGGTAATGTAATTTGATTTATAATACGTATCAAGGACGTTTTTCCTGCACCATTTGGTCCTAGCAAACCAAAAACACTTCCTTTCGGAATCGTTAATGACACATCGTTTAATGCAGTATATTCTCCATACTTCTTTACTACATTATTAATTTCTAATAAGTTATTCATTGGTTGACAACATTTATTAATTGGAAAGCTTTACTACTTTCACTTAGAGCAAACTTAGTAATATTCTTTTACCTACTATTGATTATTTCACAAGAATATTAGTACTCTTCCACTCGAAAATATTACAGTAATGTTAAATTTTTATTATGCATGCATAATTTTTTTTACAATTTACTATGCATGCATAATATTTTTTTATAACTTTGGAAACATGGATAAAAGCCTATCAATAGATCATCAACTTAGAGCAACTTGGCAAGCTGTTGCAAAATTATACAATGAACAAGCTGCCAAACATGATAGTACAATGGCAACTGCCTTTGTTTTATTAAATATAGATTATGAGAATGGAACACCATCAACAGCTTTGGGACCATTAATGGGAATGGAGCCAACTAGTCTTTCTCGTATTTTAAAATCTATGGAAGATAAAGGAGCAATAAGTAGAGAGAAAAACCCAGAAGATGGTAGAAGTGTTATCATCAAATTAACAGATTATGGGAAAGAAATGAGAGAGATTTCTAAAGAATCTGTATATCAATTTAATAATGTAGTGAGAGATCATGTTACTAAAGAAGAACTAGAAAACTTTTTTAAAGTAACAAAAACCATAAATAAATTAATTGCAGACAAAAAGATTTATGAAAAATCGAATGTCAAGCTAAATAAATAATACAAATGACTAGAAGAATTAAAAAAGTAGCCATCATTGGTTCTGGAATTATGGGAAGCGGAATTGCTTGTCATTTTGCTAATATTGGTGTGGAAGTACTTTTATTAGACATTGTTCCTAGAGAGTTAAATGATAAAGAAAAAGCAGCTGGACTTACTTTAGAAGACAAAGTTGTTCGTAATAGATTGGTAAATGATGCCTTAAAAGCATCGTTAAAATCTAAACCGTCTCCAATTTATTCTCAAAAATTTGCCGATAGAATTACAACTGGTAATATTGATGATGACTTGCATTTAATAAAAGATGTTGACTGGATTATGGAAGTGGTAGTAGAACGTCTTGACATTAAACAACAGGTTTTTGAAAAAATCGAAAAATACAGAACTCCTGGAACTATTATATCTTCTAATACATCCGGAATTCCGATTCAATTTATGAATCAAGGAAGAAGTGAAGATTTTCAGCAACATTTTGCCGTTACTCACTTTTTCAATCCACCTAGGTATTTAAAACTATTCGAAGTGGTTCCCGGACCAAATTGTAAACAAGAAATTACTGATTTCTTAATGGAGTATGGTTCTAAATTCTTAGGAAAAACATCTGTTTTAGCAAAAGATACACCTGCATTTATTGGAAATAGAATTGGTATTTTCGGAATCCAATCTTTATTTCACCAAGTAAAAGAATTAGGATTAACTGTAGAAGAAGTAGATAAATTAACTGGTCCAGTAATTGGACGACCTAAATCAGCAACTTTTAGAACTGTAGATGTTGTTGGACTAGATACGTTGGTACATGTAGCTAACGGAATTTATGAGAATTGTCCAAACGATGAAGCTCATGAACTATTTAAACTACCTGAATTTATTAATACCATGGTAGAAAACAAATGGTTGGGTAGTAAAACAAAACAAGGTTTTTATAAGAAAACGGTTAATGCTGAAGGAAAAAAAGAAATCCTAACCTTAGATTTAGATACTTTAGAATATCGTTCTAAAAAAAGAGCAAAATTTGCCACTTTAGAACTTACAAAAACGATAGATAAACCTATTGATCGCTTTAAAATATTAGTAGGTGGTAAAGACAAAGCTGGTGAATTCTACAGAAAGAATTTTGCTGCTATGTTTGCCTATGTTTCTAATCGTATTCCAGAAATTTCTGATGAAGTTTATAGAATTGATGATGCAATGAAAGCTGGTTTTGGTTGGGAAAATGGTCCGTTTGAAATTTGGGATGCTATTGGTGTTGTCAAAGGTTTAGAAATTATGAAAGCAGAAGGTGTAACCCCTGCTTCATGGGTACAAGAAATGATAGATAGCGGTAACGATTCTTTTTATACTGTTAAAAATGGAGCTACCTATTATTATGATATTCCTTCGAAAACACAAACTAAAAAACCAGGGCAAGATGCATTCATTATTTTAGATAATATTCGCAAGTCTAACCAAGTATTTAAAAACTCTGGAGTAGTTATTGAAGATTTAGGAGACGGAATTTTAAACTGTGAATTCCAATCTAAAATGAATACCATTGGCGGTGATGTATTAGCAGGATTAAACAAAGCTGTTGACTTAGCTGAAAAAGATTTTCAAGGTTTAGTTATCGGAAATCAAGGAGCAAACTTTTCTGTTGGTGCTAATATTGGAATGATTTTTATGATGGCCGTTGAGCAAGAATATGACGAATTGAATATGGCAATTAAATATTTCCAAGATACTATGATGCGTATGAGATACTCATCAATTCCAACGATTGCTGCTCCACATGGAATGACTTTAGGTGGTGGATGTGAGTTATCTATGCATGCTGATAAAGTGATTGCTGCAGCCGAGACTTATATTGGATTGGTAGAGTTTGGTGTTGGAGTAATTCCTGGTGGTGGTGGTTCTAAAGAAATGGCATTAAGAGCACAAGATCTTTTCCACAAAGGAGATGTGCAGTTAAACATTTTACAAGAACATTTCTTAACAATTGGAATGGCAAAAGTTGCAACCTCTGCTTATGAAGCTTTTGATTTAGGAATTTTACAAAAAGGAAAAGACATTGTCGTTGTAAATAAAGATCGTCAAATAGCAGAAGCTAAAAAGCATGCACTTTTATTAGCAGATGCGGGGTATACTCAGCCTGTTAAACGTAAAGATGTATTAGTTCTTGGGAAACAAGCTTTGGGAATGTTCTTAGTTGGAACAGATTCTATGGAAGCTGCAAATTATATCTCAGAACATGATCAGAAAATTGCAAATAAACTAGCATATGTTATGGCTGGTGGAGACTTATCTGAACCAACAAAAGTTTCTGAACAATATTTATTAGATATAGAAAGAGAAGCTTTCTTGAGTTTGTGTACAGAAAGAAAAACATTAGAGCGAATCCAACATATGTTAAAAACAGGGAAACCTCTTCGTAATTAAAATTACTAAACGATTTGCCTTTAGCAATTTGCTATTGGCAGTTTTAAGATATAAAATTTAGATGCTAGAAGCCAAAAGCTAATAGCCAAAAGCATAAAAGATGAAAACAGCATATATAGTAAAAGCATATAGAACCGCAGTAGGTAAAGCTCCTAAAGGTGTGTTCCGTTTTAAAAGAACTGATGAACTGGCTGCAGAAACCATCAAATATATGATGGACGAGTTACCAAACTTTGATAAAACTCGTATTGACGACGTAATTGTTGGTAATGCAATGCCAGAAGGATCGCAAGGATTAAACATGGGTAGATTAATCTCTTTAATGGGATTAAATATTGTTGATGTTCCTGGAGTTACAGTAAATCGTTTTTGCTCTTCGGGATTAGAAACAATTGCAATGGCAGCAGCTAAAATTCAAGCCGGAATGGCAGATTGTATTATTGCTGGTGGTGCAGAAAGTATGAGTTCGGTTCCTATGACAGGTTTTAAACCTGAGCTGAATTATGATTTGGTAAATAACGGACATGAAGAATATTATTGGGGAATGGGAAATACTGCTGAAGCCGTAGCCAATCAATTCAATGTATCTAGAGAAGATCAAGATGAATTTGCCTACAATTCTCATATGAAAGCACTAAAAGCTCAAGCAGAAGATCGCTTTCAAGATCAAATTGTACCAATAACAGTAAATCAAACATACATTGACGCTAACGGTAAAAAAGCTACTAAATCTTATACTGTTACAAAAGATGAAGGTCCAAGAAAAGGAACTAACAAAGAAGCTTTAGCCAAATTAAGAGCTGTATTTGCACAAGGTGGAAGCGTAACTGCTGGTAACTCTTCTCAGATGAGTGATGGAGCAGCTTTTGTATTGGTGATGAGCGAAGAAATGGTAAAAGAATTAAACATAGAACCTATTGCTCGTATGGTGAACTATGCCGCTGCTGGTGTAGAACCAAGAATTATGGGAATAGGTCCAGTTGCTGCAATTCCAAAAGCTTTAAAACAAGCTGGATTAGCACAAAAAGATATTGAATTAATTGAATTGAATGAAGCCTTTGCTTCTCAATCTCTAGCAGTGATTCGTGAGTTAGATTTAAATCAAGACATTGTAAATGTCAATGGTGGTGCTATTGCTCTTGGTCATCCTTTGGGATGTACCGGAGCAAAACTATCAGTACAATTATTTGACGAAATGCGTAAAAGAGAAATGACTGGAAAATACGGAATGGTAACTATGTGTGTTGGTACTGGTCAAGGAGCAGCTGGAATATTTGAATTCTTGAAATAAGAAAAAGAGCAGAGAAAAAGAATATAATTTAAAAATACCTGAAGAAAAAATAGAAGAATCCCTAAGAATAACTCTGAGGTTTCAAAATAGTCTTATTTAAGTCTACTTTCTATTTTCTTTCTTCTATAATCTAGACTAAATATGAGTGCAGAAAAAAACGAATTATTAAGAGGAGGACAATTCCTAGTAAAAGAAACCAATTGTGATGATGTATTTACTCCAGAAGATTTTTCTGAGGAGCAACAAATGATGAAACAAGCTGTAATGGAATTTAATGATCGTGAAATTATTCCACATAAAGCTAGATTTGAAGCAAAAGATTATGCTTTAACAGAAGAGATTATGCGCAAAGCTGGTGAATTAGGTTTTTTAGGTGTTTCTGTTCCTGAAGCTTATGGAGGTTTAGGTATGGGATTTGTTTCTACCATGCTTACTTGTGATTATATTTCTAGTGGTACAGGTTCTTTTAGTACAGCTTTTGGTGCTCATACCGGAATTGGAACTATGCCAATTACCTTATATGGTACTGAAGAGCAAAAACAAAAATATGTTCCAAAATTAGCTTCTGGTGAATGGTTTGGCTCTTACTGTTTAACAGAACCTGGTGCTGGTTCTGATGCTAACTCTGGAAAAACTACCGCAACTTTATCAGAAGACGGAAAAACTTATACTATTAATGGGCAAAAAATGTGGATTTCTAATGCAGGATTCTGTAGCGTAATGATTGTTTTTGCTCGTATTGAAGATGATAAAAATATTACTGGATTTATTGTTGAATATGATCCAGAAAATCCAAACGGAATTACTTTAGGAGAAGAAGAACATAAACTTGGTATTAGAGCCTCTTCTACTCGACAAGTATTTTTTAGCGACACAGTTGTACCTGTTGAAAACATGCTTTCTACTAGAGGAAATGGTTTTAAAATTGCCATGAATGCCTTAAATGTTGGACGTATAAAATTAGCAGTTGCTTGTTTAGATTCTCAAAGAAGAATGACTAGCATTTCTATAAATTATGCCAATGAACGTAAGCAATTTAAAACAGCAATTTCTCAGTTTGGTGCCATTAAAATGAAGATTGCAGAAATGGCAACCAATACTTATGTTGGCGAATCTGCTTCGTATAGAGCTGCTAAAAATATAGAAGATAGAGTTGCTTTAAGAGAAGCTGCTGGTAATACTCCTCAAGAAGCAGAACTAAAAGGTGTTGAAGAATATGCCATTGAATGTTCTATTTTAAAAGTTGCCGTTTCAGAAGATGTACAGAATTGTGCTGATGAAGGTTTGCAAATTTTCGGAGGTATGGGATTCTCTGAAGAGACTCCAATGGAATCTGCTTGGAGAGATGCTAGAATTACTCGTATTTACGAAGGAACCAACGAGATTAACAGAATGCTTTCTATCGGAATGCTTGTAAAAAAAGCCATGAAAGGTCATGTTGATTTATTAAATCCAGCCATGGCGGTTCAAGAAGAATTAATGGGGATTCCTTCTTTTGACACTCCAGATTATTCTGAATTGTTCTCTGAAGAAAAAGAAATGATTGCAAAACTTAAAAAAGTATTTTTAATGGTTGCTGGAGCTGCTTTGCAAAAGTTTGGTCCAGAATTGGAACAACACCAACAATTATTAAACGCTGCTGCCAATATCTTAATTGAAATTTACATGGCAGAATCTGCAATTTTAAGAACCGAAAAGAATGCAAAACGTTTCGGAGAAGATTCTCAAAAAGAACAAATTGCCATGTCTCAATTGTATTTATACAATGCTGTAGAAATTGTTCATAAAAATGCTAAAGAAGGTATCATTTCTTTTGCTGAAGGAGATGAAATGAGAATGATGCTAATGGGATTAAAGCGTTTTACAAAATACGCTAACTACCCTAACATTGTAGCTTTAAGAAATACAATAGCAGAAAAAGTAACTACAGAAAACAAGTATTGTTTCTAACATATTTTAAGGTCATTTATACATGTATAGATTTGTTTGGGGGAACTTAATTACATAAATATTTGACCTTTAAAAAAGCTTCTCAAACTTTATAAGTTTTAGAATTTAGTTGTTTGTTAAAAGATCGCCAAGTTAATTTTTGACGGTCTTTTTTTTATTGTTTCATATTAAAATGTATTTTTAACCGAATATCTTTCTAGTCATATGAAACTAAATCCATCTATTAAACTCCACTTAATTATTGGCGCATTATTAAGTATTTGGAGTTTACTATTTACACTTTCTACAAGACCCTACGAACATGGCGAGATGGACTTAAGAAGATGGTATGAAGTCGCAATAGGTTTTAGTGTAATTGCTTTTTTTTCTTATGCTATAATCAGTTGGATTCAAAAGGCTTTATTCTTAAAGTTTAAAAAGTGGAACTTCATTTTAGAAATAAGTATTTACATTATATTTTACTCACTTTATACAATTGCTACTTATTTTTATTACAGAAGTCCAATCATTACTGGGTTTTATAATTTTCAAGAGTTCTTCTCTAATATCATTATCAATATTATAGCAGTTTTTACTCCTATTGTATTAATTGCAAGACATTATGTTACCAAACTAATTCCTAAAAAAAGTGGTGAAATCATCATTAAAGGAACTAACAAGTTAGATTATTTAAAAATCAAACAATCGGAGTTAATTTGCATTTCAAATTCTCAGAATTATGTTGAGGTTTTCTTTTTAGAAAAGGATATTGTCAAAACCAAATTGATTCGCAGCTCCTTAAAAAAAGTACATGCAGATTTTGACTTTTTAATTCAAATCCATCGTTCGCATTTAATCAATCCATTGCATTTTAAATCTTGGAAAGATACCACAACAATTTTAGTTTCTGAGAAAGAGCTTCCAGTATCAAAAAGCTACAAAAAGAACCTTTTAAACCTCTAATTTTTGTACCAAAAAACCATCATTTTATACCTCAACATTCTTTTTCAACCTAAAAAAACAGCTTTTATACCTTAGTTCATCAACATTGCTTTTCTCCTATTTTTTCGTACTACTTTGTGATTATCTAACACAAAAACAACATGAAAAAAACACGTATTACATTCGCTTGGATTCTTTTTGGTGGGCTTTCAATTGCTATCAGTTTTTATCCAATCAGTTATCTTTTAGCAGAAAAACCTATCCGATTATTATTATCAAAATCAGCAACACTTTTAAGCAATCATTTTTATATGGTTTGCTTTTACCTTCACATTATTTTTGGAGGAATTGCACTTTTAATAGGCTGGTTACAGTTTAGCAAAAAATTAAGAACAGCATACATTAACTTACATAGAATTATAGGTAAAATATATGTAGTTTCAGTATTGATAAGTGGAATTCCAGGATTTTATATAGCCTTAGAAGCTACTGGTGGTTTATCTCCAAAATTAGGGTTTTCTTTAGGCGCAATTTTCTGGGTAGTTCTTACCTTTTTTGCTTTTACCACTGTTAAAAAAGGAAAAATAGAAGCACACAAGCAACTAATGATGTACAGTTATGCAGGTACTTTTGGCGCTGTTACTTTACGTTTATGGCTACCGCTTTTAATCTTTCTTTTGGGAAGTTTTATCGAAGCCTATAAAATTGTTGCTTGGCTAAGTTGGGTACCCAATATGATTGTAGTATACTTTCTAATAAAAAAACAAAAGAGAAATCTTAGTCTTAGCTAAAAAAAGAGCTTACGATATCGTAAGCTCTTTTTTTATTCAATTCATAAATTACTTTGCGCGTAACACAACATCTCCATTAAAAGTTTTAAAAGAAATTTCAGGTCCGCCACCATTAATAGCCGCAGTAATCCAATTCTCAACTTTTACTTTATACACTCCTTTTTTAGAAGCTTTTCCTTTAGTTACTTTCGCCTTTTGAGGTTTCGATTTTAAATCAAAATCTGTAAAAATATCTCCTCTATCAGATTTAATTTTTACCGTAGCTTTTATCGATTTTGGTAAAGTAATATCAATTTTACCATTCAAATTACTAAAAGCCATTGGTGTATTAGGTGTCACCTTTAATAAATTAGCAACAACATCTCCATTTACTGTATCTGCACTAACCGAACCAGAAACATCTTTCAATGTTATTCTTCCATTCGTATTACTAACTTCAATCGCTCCATTGATATTAGACACCTCTATAAATCCTCTATTGATTGTAGATACTTTTAGCGAAGTATTAATTGGAACTTTAATTTCAAAATCAACAGTACTTGCATGACTACTTTTTACTCTTACCGTATTATCGTATTCTTCTGCACTAAACTCCATTGAGTTATTCGACACTTTTTTAAGTCCGTATTTATTAGGCTTATTTTTTCTTGATTTACTGACTCTTTTCGTTCCAATAACGATTACTTCTTTTGTTTGATGTCCTGTTATTGTAATTGATCCATTTATAATACCCATCTTTAAGGTTACGGGACTATTTGGTTTGCTTAATGGAACACTTATTTGTTCTTGTGCTGTACTACTTACTACTATAAAAAATAGTACGCTTGCTAGGATTGATTTTATGGTATGTAATTTCATGGTTTTATTTTTTTACTATGGTATCTCCGTTTAATTGATCAAAATTTAATTGAACGCCTCCGTTCCCTATTCTAAATTGGCCTTTAGATCTTACTTTGTATTTTACACCTTTGCTCTTTCTTACTTTTTCTTGTACAATTTGTGGAGTTAATTCTGACACTGAATAATTGGTATAAAAACCTCCATTCATTGTTCTATGGCTCACATTTGCATTTAATTCTCCTTGAAAAGTAATTTTAATATCTCCATTTAAAGATTTGTACCAGCTTTCTTTCGTTGGATTTTTAGTATACACAATCGTAATATCTTTGTTTAAAGCATTTACATCTGTAGTACCAGAAACATTTTTTAATGTAATGGCGCCATTGATATTATCAGCCGTAATACTCTCTCCGTGAACATTCTTAACATAAATATCCCCATCGTTTACAGTACTTACATCAATACTTATATTTTTAGGTACTTTTATTTTAAAATCTAATGAGTACTTATAATGCCTTCTTCTATAACGGAAATTCCAATTTTCTTTATGATTGTACTCTCCTGTTTCTATATCAAAATTAGTATACGGAGAATTTGAATAGGCATAAATTTTATTTCCTCTTTGAGCAATCTTTAAATTGATTTCTCTTTTTCCTTTGGCTACAATTTCTTCCGACTTTCCTCTGATTGTTTTAACAACTTCAATCTGAATCGTTTTTCCGTTATAACCTTCTACTTCAATGTCTCCATTCATGTTATTTACATAGAATGTATTCTCTTTTGAACTTGAATTAAACTGAACTTCTTTTTGTATGGTTTCTGTACTTCTTTGAGCTGATACTATAATTGTACAGCAACAAACAATGATCGTAATAATTGGTTTTAAAAATTTCATTTTTTTCTTTTTTGATGAATGACTTGTTTCTTTTTTTGTAAAAAGCGACCTAGGACTTGCCAATTACATCAGTTGTTTTTGATTAACTTGATCAGAATTAATCGATATTGTTTAAATTATTTGCTGAATGCTTTCTTGCATACGTTGTTTAGCACTTTCATTTACATCTTCTTCTTTTATCAATTTTTTAAATGATTTTACAGCTTTCTTTTCTTGTAATTTTACCATTAAATCTGCCAAAGCAATTTGAACCATCGGAGATTTTTGGTGAATGATAGAAGCAATTAACCCTTCTCTTACTTTAGCATTTTTAGTATAATTTGACAATGCTTCAATCGCAGACAATCTAACATTTACATTGGCATCATTATTTAAAGTATAAAACAAAGCCTTGGTAACTGCCTCTGTTACATCATTTAACTTACTTACCTCATTAACGGCTTGCAATCTTTTATTCACAGAAGGTTGATCTAATAAAGTAAGTACCAATTGCGAACGAACATTTTCTGTTTCATTTTTTGCCATGGTAACTGTGGCTGTTGTTTCTTTATTAGATTGAAAACGATTTCCTACAAAAAAACCTACTGCTAAAATGGCAAATGTATAGGCAAATTGTTTGCTTCTTCTTGACATTGAAAAAATACCCTGCAGTTTTTCTATCAATGAAGGTTTGCTTGTTTTTTGCTCTTCTGCATTTAACATTGCATAAAACTTCATATCCATAGAAGCACTTGTTTCTACTTCTTCTTCAGCGGCATTCATAAACATTTTCATTGCTACTACTTCTTCGTTGTATTGTGGATTGTTCTTTAAAAAAAGCTCAAACGCAACTACTTCTTGTGCATTACAGTTTCCTGTTACATAGTCTGTCATTAATTTTTCAAATTCTTCGCGTTTCATTATTATCTTTTTTCAAGGGTTAAAAAAATATTCTTTAAATCGTTCATAGCTCTATGAACTTTTGTTCTTGCTGCTCCTTCACTACATCCAATAATTTCTCCTACTTCTTTATATTTTAATTCTTTAAACTTACTTAGAATTAAAAGCTCTCTTTTTTCTGTAGGTAAATATTTTAAAGCTTCTTTTAAGACTTTTACATGTTCTTCTTTAGTAATTTTTTGCTCAATATTTCCTTCAGAAGTAACAACAACATGTTCTATTTCATCAATATCTTTATGTCTATTGTTAGTTGCTTTTTTATAATTGTCATAACATAAATTCCTAGCTATCTGGAATACCCAAGTAACAAATGTGCTATCTTCTGTATATGTATGTTTGTACTTTAGTACTCTTATAAAAACATTCTGTACCAAATCTTCACTTAAGCTAGCGTCTCTGTTCATTTGGAAAAAGAACCCAAATAATCTTTTTTTATATCGTTCATATAAAAGCCCTAATCTAAAAGTCTCTCCTGATTTTACTTTTAGCATTATTGCATTATCAGATAGTGTATCCAAATTGTGTCTTGTTTGTTAGTTTCTAAAATGATTAACTGTCGTTTTATAAAAACGTTACAAAATATAATAAGAATTTGCTAAAAAAGTTTTTCTACAAGGTTTTTCCTATAGTAAACATAAGTGGTATATCGATTCCATCATTTTCAGGAAAAAAGTTCCCGTTTGAATAATGAGCAATTCTAAGTTCAATATTATAATCTCTATTCTTACCAAAGTAAGCGCCAAAGCCCATAAAATCTTGGTAGGTAATTTTAGGTCCTGTTTTGTAGTTATCTACATTCTTTTTTGTTAAGTAAGTTGGTCCAATAATTGAATAATTGATATAGGCATCAAAAGTTCTTTTTCTCCAAACATAAAACTTCATCATTGGAAAAATAGATAACGTATATACATTGGTATTGTCTAAGGTTTGAAAACCGCTAATGCTAATTCCCCAATCTAAAGAAAATAGTTTTTCTGTTCTAAAAGCCGTTTGCGAATAGCTTATCATAAATGCATTTTTGGCTTGTACTTCTCCAATCCAAAATACTGGAACTCCAATGTTTTCTGTTTTCCCAATTTTTGCAGCCATAGCAAAAAACTCATTAGCAAAAAAACCAAAACGACTAGATCCATAGCCAATTTGTATTGTTCTTTTTGGGAAGAAATACCTTCCTTCTTTTTCATAAGCATCGGTAACTTCTTTGGGTTTGTTTCTTAAATTATACAACATTCCAACAGAGGTTTGCAATACATAAGGCTGATTTTGCTCCGATGATTTTGGGATATAAGTGGCATTCAATAAAGCATCCCAATTCTTATTTACTTTATATGAAAAACCGAACCCAGCTAATAAAGAACCATAATGTGCATCTTTATAAATGACTTCATTATTAATTTCAAAACCAACTCTAGAAACATTGGCAATTCCTAATTCTGTATAAAAAGAGAGTTTGTTATTTAATTGAAAGCTTTTTTTAAGCGAAAGTGACCAAAGGTTAAACCAAACACTTTTGCTATATCCTATATTGTTTACATTATTATAGGTAAGCCAACTTGCAGGGCGCATAACTCCATACTGAATGGCAAAATCTTCTCTAAACTTATATCCTAATAAAATTCTTCCAGAAAACCTGTTTTTAGAGATGCTCTCTGAAGTAAATCCAGGTTTTAAATTAGCATCAGAATACGGGTAAAACAAAAGTCCGAAATTAAAATTATAATATGTTTTTGATAAAAACGGAGAAAGTTGTGATAAGGATTTAGTCTTTTGTTGTCCTAATAAGCTTATACTTACTAAAAGAAATAGTACAATGCATATCTTTTTCATAACCTAAATTGATTCTTCTGTTCTATGTTTTCAAAAGTAGCTAATTATATTATGAAATAAAAAAGAGCACTTATAAAAATAAATGCTCTTTTTTTAATGGATATGTGCTAGCTTTTATTCTAAAGCTCCTAAATAACGTTCAGCATCTAAAGCAGCCATACAACCAGTACCAGCAGCTGTCACTGCCTGTCTGTATTCTTTATCTTGTACATCTCCAGCTGCAAAAACACCTGGTAAATTTGTCTTTGTAGACTTTCCTTCAGTGATTAGATATCCTGTTTCGTCCATATCTAAAATCCCTTTAAAAATATCTGTATTAGGTTTGTGTCCAATAGCAATAAATACTCCAGTAACCGGAATCTCTTTTTTGTCTCCTGTTTGATTATTTACAGCTCTTACTCCATCCACAACATTATCACCAATAACCTCATCAATCTCTGTATTGTACAATACTTCAATATTTTCAGTTTTATTCACTCTATGCTGCATTGCTTTAGAAGCTCTCATATAATCTTTACGAACTAACATGGTAACCTTATTACAAATATTTGCTAAATAAGTTGCTTCTTCTGCAGCAGTATCTCCAGCACCAACTACAACAACATCTTGTCCTTTATAAAAGAATCCATCACAAGTAGCACAAGCAGAAACTCCACCACCAATTAAACGTTGCTCACTTTCTAATCCTAAATATTTGGCAGTAGCTCCAGTAGAAATAATTACTGTTTCAGCTTCAATTTCGGTAGCTCCATCAACAAGTACTTTATGAATTCCACCTTCTTCTTTAGAGAATTCAACTTTAGTAACCATTCCAAAACGCACTTCAGTTCCAAAACGCTCCGCTTGTTTTTGCAAATCATTCATCATTGCTGTTCCGTCTGTTCCATTAGGATATCCTGGAAAATTATCTACTTCTGTAGTGGTTGTTAACTGACCTCCCATTTGCATTCCAGTATACATTACAGGTTTCATATCTGCTCTTGCTGCATAAATTGCTGCGGTATAACCTGCAGGGCCTGAACCAATAATCAAACATTTAATTTTTTCTGCCATTGTTTCTTATTTTTATGATTACAAATGTATTTTTTTAAATTTATTTTCCAACTTTTTTAATATGATAAATTGCAATAGCGGTATAACAAAAATCAATGTAAATTATCTACTGCATCAATTTCTCATATTATAGACTAATTTGGCAACAACTTTACAATTCCCAATTGTTCTATTCCAACATAGATAAAACCATCGTTTCCTTGTTCTATAGAGCGAACTCTTCCTAATCCCTGCAAGATTTTTTCTTCTTTTACAATTTTACCTCCTTTTAAAGTACAATGAGAAACATATCTAAACTTTAAGGATCCAACTAATAAATTTCCTTTCATCCTTGGATATCTATCAGAATTTACAAAAGCCATTCCGCTTGGAGCAATAGAAGGCGTCCAATGATATAATGGATCTTGCATACCGCTAATAGAAGTTTTATCTGTAAATTTTGTACCGCTATAATTGATTCCGAAGCTTGCTTTTGGCCAGCCATAATTTTTTCCTTTACGAATGATATTTACCTCGTCTCCTCCTCGTGGCCCATGCTCGTGTGTCCATATTTCTCCAGTAAAAGGATTGATTTCCATTCCTTGAGGATTACGATGTCCGTAACTATAAATTGCTTTTTTAGCACCTTTCCTATTTGCAAAAGGATTGTCGGTTGGAATTTTACCATCGTCGTGTAATCTATAAATCTTTCCTCCATCTTTGGTTAAGTCTTGTGGATTTACATCTCTTTTACCCCTATCTCCAATACTAAAAAACAGGTATCCTTTTTTATCAAAAGCAATACGCGAACCAAAATGCTGTCCTCTTCTAGTATTTGGAGTTGCTTTATACAGTACTTCTTGATTGATCAGTCTATTGTTTTGTAGCCTTGCTCTCATTAAAGTTGTATTTGCTCCTTTGCTATTTCCTGAAGAGTAACTAAAATAAATCCAGCCATTTTCTTTATAATTTGGATGCAATTCAATATCCATAAAACCACCTTGACCAAGTACTTTAATTTTAGGTAAACCAGCAATCTGATGTTTTTTCCCGTTTTTAAAATGGATTAAAACACCTTCTTTTTCTGTGATTAGAATGGAGTTATCTGGTAAAAAAGTAAATCCCCAGGGGATGGACAAATCAGAAACCACCGATTCATATTCTTTTTGCTTAGTGTTCTTTTTTAGAGTTAAAAAACTAACACAAAGCAAACTAACCAGTACTACCACAAAGATCTTTTTAAAAGCACTCATCTCAATTATTTATTTAAGTTTAAAAAACTTTACAATATAGAAATATAATAGTATCTTTGCAATCCGAAAAAACTTCGGGGTGTAGCGTAGCCCGGTCATCGCGCCTCGTTTGGGACGAGGAGGTCGCAGGTTCGAATCCTGCCACCCCGACGAAAAAGTTTGAGTGGAGTTTTCTTGAATGAAAATTCAAAAGAAAACATAAGGAAAAGTTTTGTTTTGTCAAGACTCTTCATATAAGGATATACAACCCTGCCACCCCGACAAACCTAGAAATAGAAAATATTAAAACACTGTTAACTATATGGTTTTCAGTGTTTTTTATTTTTATGGTATCAATTGAAATCATTTAAAATCACATAAAAGGTGCTAAAGGTAAAAAAGATAGCTACTCTTTACTTTCGCCTTCTTTCTCGAAAACGAAACAGATATTAGATGTATTCAAGAACTTCTTGGTCATAATAGTCCAAAGACTACTATGATTTATACACTTGTAACTGAAATTAGTATTAGAAAAAGTAAAAATCCATTTGATAATTTATAAAGTATCATTAAATTGACATCAACTAAGAATTTTCAACTTTTTATTGTGGAAATTAAAAAACATAAAAACAACCTAAACTTCTGCATAGCCAGTCAAATTAACTGTATAAAAAGATAAAAGTTCTATATATAAACAAGTTATCTGCAATTACCAAAAAATGAAACCAAGTGAACTTTTAAAGCAAAAAATAGACGAAGAAGCTAAAGTTCTTAAAAATAATTTTGGAGGAGAAAGTTATTGGGCTATTCAAAATATTGTACGTAGAATCGATTTCATCTTACCATTATTTTGGAAGAGAGATGGTTGGTCAGAACAGGAAATTGACACTTATCGTGAGTTTTTTAATTATGGTTGGGCTCCTATTTTAAAACAATATTATACTGATATAAATCTAAATGTACATCAACCATTTCCTTTGATGACAGATGAAATGGTTTCTTGGACAGATTCTAATATTCAATTGAGTGGTAAAGTAGAATTTTGCAAACAACTACTTTCTTATGAAAAAGCTGGACTTATTACTATAACATCTCCAAAGGAAAATGAGTTTACATTCTCATACTCACACAAAATAACTGGAATAGAACAGTTTGACAAAATGAGTATGGATTTTTATAAAGAAAAAATTGTTGAACGAATAATTACTGAAAAGAAAAAGGCAAAGCCATTTGACAAAGAAAGAATAAAAGAGGAGTTAAGAAAAATCATTAAAAATCCAGATGGAAAAATGATTAGTTATGAAACTACTCCTGAAATTGATGAATATTACAACCAACAAGGACATTATCATATTTTACGCTTACAAGGTTATGATGATTTCGACACAACAGATAAATTTGGCGGAATTGAATATTGGAAATATGTAGATATAATTGAACTTGTAACAGGTACAGCTCTTATGCATATGGAAGCTTGTTTGGAATTAGTCAAAAGGAATCCAAATGTTAATCTACTAAATATATTATCTTATACTCATTTTAAAGATAAGACAATAAGTTCTTATTCTAATTATCTTGGAATGAGCAAAGACAAAATTGAACAAATTTTTTCTTGTTTGACTCTTTCAAAAGAAAATTTCGATTATTATTTAGAGTATCCTTCAACTCCTCCTCCAATGTATTTCCAAGTTTCGGATAATTTGACTATTCGTTCTATTGCTGGCTGTTTAAGCAATCCTTTCTCTTTGTTAAATAGAGAACTAAAAAGAAAATTTCGAAGTGATTATGATAAAGCTGTAAATCGTAGAGAAGACCGATTTAGAAAAGAATTATTTATGTTCTTTCCTGATAAAAGAATTATTAAAATCCCGAGAGAAATAAACATTTCATTTAATGGAATAAAAACAGACATAGATGCTGTTGTATTTGACAGTAAAACAGGAACTTTAGGCATTTTTCAATTGAAGTGGCAAGACCCATTTGCTAAAGATATGACTGAAAGGTATAGTAGGATGAGTAATCTATTCCCAAAAGCAAATGAATGGGTCAGTAAGATGAAATTTTGGGCAACAAATAATACAAGTAAAACCATTTTCAATTCCCTTCAAATCAACAAACAATTGAAAGAAAGGGTAGAAATAAAAGAAATTTGCTGTTTTGTTATCTCAAGAAATCAGATGAACTTTACAGGAATGGAAATCGCTGATGAAACAGTTGCTTGGAGTTCCTGGCATCAATTGATTGAATCCCAAGCCAAGATAAAAACTGATATTGACGACCCGATTAGAGAGATGTTTGTCAAAATAAAATCATTTAGTCCAGAAAAGAGAATTAATATGGAAGAGTTACCGCAAGCAGAGGATATAGAAGTTCAAATTGGGAAAATAAAGGTGTTTTATAAAAAATAAAAGCAGATAACAATGTATAAAAAACATAGAGCGTTTGTGCTAAACCGAAAGATATGTACATATTAACAAAGTCCGCTAAATATAAAATTTGGAGTTTATAGTAAAAAAGATAAAAGCAAAATATTTATATTTAGCTAAGTAATAAACCGAAACGATAGTGCTTATTACCTGCCCTACGTTTCTTATACTAACCGTTAGCTAAAAGCTGAAAAAAGATGACCGAAAAGATTGACGAAAATATAATTGGATTTTTTGCGAGTTTTAATGCTGGCGAAACTGCCCAAGAATTAGTCAAAGACTATTTGTGGAGTGACAGTGGATTGAAAAATAAACTCGCTCATCTAAAATGGAAAAATTACGGACAAGGACTTCAAATAATTTTATTTCAGGTTTATGTAAAACCAATTCCTTATTTGAGAAAAAACTTAAGGGAAATAGAAAATTATAGACCAAAAGAAAAATCAATCGGAATACCTATAATTCTGGATAACAAAAATTTCTTCATATTATCTGAAACTGACCGACAACAATTCTTTGCTGAATCAATTCTTGAAAAACTTGGACTTGTTGAAATAAAAGTTAAGCGAAATAAATTGGATTTTGACATTTCGCAACTAATAACTGATGTGAAAAAATCGTTGAATTATAAAAAAATAGAAAAAAAGCCAGTAGCTAACAATGGCTATAATTCATTGTGGCAACGAGCTAAAACAAAGTTTAATTTATAAAACAAGCGGCTGGATTTCGGCGGAATAATCCTGCGGATGATTCCACAACGAAATCATAGTCGATACCGTTGTATGCAAGCTAATAAAATGAAGTACTTGAGAAGAACAATAGGAATATTAATACTGACTTTGGTTGTTAGCTGTCAGATTTTTAACAAAAGTGAAAACCGACTTATTAAAGAATATTACAACCCTAAATCAAGTATGAAAGTAATTGTATTTGAAAAACTCGGAAATGCAACTATGAATAATTCAATTCAAGCCTCAATTCAAGGATATGACTATGAATTGACAAATGAAGACGTTGGAAATGTATTTTTAGCGGACAAAATTGAAGGAAAAAAAAGTGTCGACAGTATTTTAATTCCTAATTGGATTGACAATGAAACCGTTGAATTTATTCACCCAAAAAGTATTCGGACTTTTAAAACAGAAAACCGATTTGAGAATAATGTTGGAAAAGTGCGAATTGAATATAAAACCAATGAATAAAAGCCAGCAGGTAACAATGTATAACCGCAATTACGGCAGATTCGACTACGTCCGAATCCACTCGGAATTGCTAAGGTCTGTGCTTAACCGAAAATTAACGTATATTTACCCGTAAAAGCGGTTATACGAGACCGTTGTAGGTAATTACCACTATGAAAAAACTTTTGATTTTAATATTTATAGGAATTATTAATATTGTTAATGCACAATCTATTGACTTGAAAGATGTGAGATTAAATAAATCTATTCCATATATAATAAAATTGACTGAATTAAAATTATCAGACACAAAAATTGATAGTATAAAACCAATTCCCGAATTAATGGATATGTCAATGGCAGATTCATTAATCTATATTGGAAAGACATATTTTGAATTCTATAAAAATTCCGATAAATGTGTATTAAATGTTGTTCAATTTGATGATGAAAAAACGGAGCTTAAAATTGGTGATATAACTTTAAATAAAAACACAACTGAAAATGATATTGCCAAATATTTTACTCAAAATTGCAAGACAACTGGAGAAATAGAAATTTATGGTGAAAAGGAAAAATTTAGAAGTTGTGACATTCCAGTAATATTAAATGGAGAGTTGACTGATAACAGGTTGATTTTTTTCTTTTTGAATGGAAAACTAAATCGAATAGATTTTTGGGAACCGAGCTAAAAACTACCTACAACACGGTGTATAAAACATAGCTAATAAGTCCTAAACCAAAAGGTTTGTGTATATTTAGAAAGTCCACCAAATTTTTAATTTAGCTTTTTAAAAGAGAGAAATTAAAAACAAAATATAAAAATTCGACTCTGTGTTAACCCGAAAAATTAGTGTCTTTTTACACGCTACATTTTATACACTAGACCGTTAGCCACAAGTAAAGAATAGTTTAATAAACAGAAATTAAATATCTATGAAATTAATTTTATCAATAATTTTATTTAACCTATTAATAATCAGCACATATTCTCAAAAAACCACTTATGGAGTTGTATTGGGTTGGAATAATTACAATATTGAAATCAATGCCGTTTCTTACCATAATTTAATTAGTGGAACAGGAAAAAGTTCTTTAAACTACGGAGGTTATTTTGATTATCAACTTAATAACAGTTTTGGTTTAAAAACAAACCTTTTTTTTAATAATACTAAAGAAGGGACGTATTATGATACCGATTATCGGTTATCCAAAAATATAGAATTTAATTCTTTTCAAGTCCTAACTTATCTAAAATATGATGTAGATCAAGCTTATAATAAAGGCGTTTATCTATTAACAGGATTCAGACACAAAATTATTACTAAAAAATCAGATGATCTTTTAAAGACTAATAGCTCTGGAGTATTATTTGGATTTGGAGTTAATTTCTTAAAGAATTTAAGTCTTGAAATAATTGGAGATTATGGAATAACAAACACCATTAAATTAGAAAATAAAAGCCATGAAATTATTGGAGGTTATATTAACTTAACTTATAATTTAAGGACAATTTTCACAAAACAATAAAGGAAAAAGGTAATATTAAATACCAGTGCCTAACACCGTGTATAATTAATTGCTAGTTCTACTCTACTTACGAAAATCCTCGCGGATTTTCTATTCAGTTTGTATTTACTAAATTAGTCGCTTAATCAACGCAAACAAATCATACACAAACACGTTAGCATTAATTATGAAAAAGATACTTTTATTATTATTTTTTATCTCTATTTCAAAAACTCATTCTCAAAATAAATCTAATTATTATGATTGGATTGTTAGTAAAGGTAATGATACAATTTACGGAACAATTCAATTAGAAGTTACACCTATCAATAATCGACTAGTATTAAGGGAGCGAAATAAATCTAATAAAAAAGGGATTAAATTTTTCTCTCATGTTATAAAAAATGATCATTCATTTTGTTATAATCATGAAGTTTATCATCCGAATATTGCTAAAATAAATAATTCCAAACTTGACGGTATTTATGACGATAATGAAGAAAAAAAAGACACTAATTTCATTTATAAATATTTAAATAATCATATTAATAAGACACCGAAATTAACTGATTATATTTTCACTAAAAATAGAGATACCATTTATGGCCAAATTAAAAAAACTATTTTTGGAAAACTCTATTTAATTGATAAACAAAATAAAAAAAATAAAATAAACGTAAAAAAAGTATTGTCCTATCGTTTTGACAATAGAGTTTATTATAATCTAACTGCTATTAATAGTAAATATAAATTTTTGGAATTGTTAGTTAATGGCGATATAAAACTCTTTTATAACAACAATTATACTCGATCTTTCGGCATTGGAATTAATGGAACATCTGTAAGTATAAGTCAAAAAGGAGCTTATTATATTCAAACTGAAAATAGTTTTTTTCGAGTTGGAAAGATTAAATTTAAAAAGCAGATATCTAATTTATTATTTGGAAATAAAGATATTGTAACTAAAATAAAGAGTGAAGAATTTACATATAATAATTTAGTTTTGATAATCACTAATGCTAACAAAATGTATAATTAATTGCTAAGTTTATTCCACTTTAGAAAGTATTCGATGAAAATGAATACCAATAATTTTTAGTTACATTTGGAAAAAATCGCTACTAATCATACACAAAACGTTGTACACCATTTAAGAAAACCTGAAATGCTGAATATTTTCAAGAAAAAAAGAAAGAAAATAACGGACGAAACTCTCGGTGTTTTAACATTCAGAAAATCGAATAGACTGGATGAATCATATTGGAATGTTGACCGAAAAGTAGAATCAGTAAACGAAATGGTTGAGTTTTACATTTACAATGACGAAAATGGAATTGATGAATCACAAAAAAAAATGATTTTAGCGATTGAAAAAAAATATCCTCAATTGATAAGCAAATTGGAAGACTTTCTAAATAAAAGATTACAAGAATTCGACTCAAATAGTTTATATGTATCAATTGTAAAAGATTTAGATGTTAGTTTTATAAATGTTCCTAAAAACCCTAACGAATTGATTAAGTGGGAAATTAACTTTGTTGAAAAAAGAGAGTTTGCTATCTACGGAATTGAAATTGAAAATTGGGAACCTATTGATTTAGGAATTTCAGCATAAATAACGGTGTACAACAATGTATAACCGCAATTTATTCACTATTTGTTATATTAGAAAATAGGAGTTCATCGGTCGCTGCGCTCTGGTCGGCGGATTCGACTACGTCCGAATCCACACGGAATTGCTAAAGTCAGTACCAAACCGAAAATAAACGCTAATTTAACCCGTAACTGACGGTTATACGAGACCGTTGTAAGTCATTTAGAAGAAAACCGCAAGAATCGGGTTTTATAGCAAAAAAGCATTTTAGAATTTTGTCAAAAAATAAAACGATACATAAAATGAATTTTGATTTTGACAAAAAACAACGCAAAGAAATACTAAATACTGTTTCACAAAAAATAGAGCATTTTTATAGTAATACTAAAGATTACAGTACTACACCAGAACTTAACTTACAAGAAATTAGAAATATTATAGAATCTAAAAATTTAGTTTCTGGAACCGAACCAAACAAAGCTATAGAGCATATAATAAACGGACTTGAAAATTATTCTGTTCACACACCACATCCAAAATATTTTGGTTTATTTAATCCTCGAGCAAATTTTGCGGGAATTATTGCAGATTTTATAACCGCTTCTTATAATCCTCAATTAGCAGCTTGGAGTCATGCTCCTTTTGCCGTTGAAGTAGAAGCTCACGTAATTAATCAGTTTATTGAAAAATTTGGCTTAAATCCAAAAAAATCAGACGGAGTTTTTACAACTGGCGGAGCTGAAGCAAATTTAACTGCTGTATTATCTGCATTAAATAATAAATATCCTGATTTCGCTAAAAACGGAATGTTTGGTTTAGATAAAAAACCTGTTATTTTTTGTTCTCAAGAAGCACATCATTCTGTGCAAAAAGCAGCGAAAATTGTAGGCTTAGGATATGAGTTTGTAAAAACAATTCCTACGACTAAAGATTTAAAAATAGACACTGATTTATTAGAAAAAGAAATCAAAAACCTAAATAATTCAACACATAGCCCATTAATGGTTATTGGTACAGCAGGAACAACAGGAACAGGAACAATAGACGACTTAGAAGAAATTTCAAAAATATGCAAAACACATAATATTTGGTTTCATGTTGATGCCGCTTATGGTGGAGGAGCTGTTTTAAGTTCAAATCTAAAACACATACTGAAAGGTATTTCTGCTTCCGATTCTATAACTTTTGACGCACATAAATGGATGTCTGTTCCTATGGGAACAAGCGTATTCTTGACTTCTCATCAAGAAATTCTAAACAAAACATTTAGAATTACCACAGAATATATGCCTAAAGAGGCAAATGAATTAGAAATTGTTGAACCATTCTCACATTCCATTCAATGGTCAAGACGATTTATAGGTTTAAAAGTCTATTTATCTTTATTATTTTACGGTTGGAATGGTTATGAAAAAGTAATCAATCATCAAGCTAAAATGGGAGAATATTTAAGAACTAAACTAACAGAAAATAATTGGATTATTAAGAACAGTACCGAATTACCAGTAATCTGTTTTACAGACCAAAAATTTGAATCGGATGCAAATTTCACAAAAACCATTTTAGACAACATTTTGGCCAAAGGAAATTCTTGGATATCGGTTTACCCAATAAAAAACGTTCCAACATTTAGAGCTTGTATTACTAATTACAATACAACCGAAACAGAAATAGACGAATTAATTGAAGAATTAAATAAGGAAAGAAAAGCATATCAAGATTAATTATGTCAAATAATACAAACACATATCATTATGCTAAAATAGCAGAAGCTATTGAATATTTAGATGAGCATTTTAAAGAGCAACCTACTCTAGATGATATTGCTGAACATTTAAATATGAGTTCTTTTCATTTTCAAAGATTGTTTAAAGATTGGGTTGGTGTTACACCTAAAAAATACATTCAATTTTTGAGTGTAAATTATGCCAAAAGCAAACTTAAAAAAGATAAAAATACATTGTTTGACACTGCTTTAGACACAGGGCTTTCAAGTACGAGTCGTTTACACGATTTATTTATAAATATAGAAGGAATGACACCAGGAGAATATAAAAACGGAGGTAAGAGCTTAAATATAAACTATAGCTATGCCGAAACCCAGTTTGGTGATATTTTGATTGCCACTACTAAAAAAGGAATATGTCACATTGCTTTTGTAGATAATAAAGAAGAGGCTTTACAGGTTTTGACAAATAGTTTTCCAAATGCAAATTACCAACAAAGGGTTGATAAAATTCAACAAGAAATATTGATGGTGTTCTTAAATGATTGGAATAAACTTAGTAAAATAAAATTACATTTAAAAGGCACTGATTTTCAATTAAAAGTTTGGGAGGCTTTATTGACTATTCCTAAAGGAAAATTGGCTACCTATGGAGAAATTGCAAAAAAAATCGAAAAACCAAAAGCTTCAAGAGCTGTAGGAACAGCAATTGGAAGTAATCCTATTGCTTATTTAATTCCTTGTCATAGGGTAATTCAATCTTCTGGAAAAATAGGTGGTTATCGTTGGAATCCAATCAGAAAGAAGGCAATAATAGGATGGGAAGCATCAAAATTAGAAAATGAATAAGATACAATTGTATTGAAGTTTTTTGTTTTTACCATAAAAAATTACTTCTAGTTAAAAAATGGTCAAAAAACTCACTCTCGTATCAGACAACTATTTAATTTGTTGTTTTTGATAAAGAAAGTGTTGATAAACGATGTTAATTTAATTAATTTTAATGATATCAATCATTTTATTAATTTTCATGAAAGAGTTTACCTATACAGTTTATTTAAGCGAAATAGTTTTTCAGGTAAAAATTGCTCAACAAGCAGCAAGTCGTCTACCTATTGATCCTGGAAATTTCGATCATATAGATGTATGGTGTTCAATTCAATCTATTCTTGGGGCAACTGCAAATGTTTCTAAAATACTTTGGCCTAGTTCAAAAAAAAGCCAAAAACGAGGTAAAGAGTTAAGAGAACTACTGAATATTGATGAAAACAGTATTATTGCTGATAGAGATATACGAAATCATTTTGAGCATTATGACGAACGCATAGAACGTTTATTTCAAGGCAAGTCAAGTGTTAGTTTTATTGATTTGGCTTTCAATCCTTTTAAATCACAAAAATGGGAAACACCAAAATATTATCAACGAGCTTATAATCAAGCTGATAGAATTGTGACATTTCAAAACAAAACGCTTGATTTAAAAGAAGTTCTTAACATTCTTGAAAACATTAAAGGAAAATGTAGTGCTTATACTCTGTAAAATTTATTACTTTTCTTCCCGTTTAACCAATTTTAGTTTTATCAGGTAAATTAGTGATTAAGTTAAATCTAACTGCTTTTAATAAGGAAAGTCTCGATATAAAAAAATATTTATAATAAAATTTACCAAATTGCGGAAAACCGCAAGAATAATACTAATCAATTTTTGTATTTTTAAGCAACTAAAATAGCCTCAAAATATATTAAGCGTATTACGAGCTAATGACATGTCATTGGCTTTTTTGTTTATAAAATATGAATAAAACAAGCATAAAAAGTGAATTCACAAAATTCATAAAAAAAATAATGAACTCCGAAAACCCTAGGATGAACGGTTGGTATTGTGGAATTACTAATAATGAAGAGAGAAGAAAAACCGAACATAAAAATTTAAAAGGAAAGATTATTCATTGGAAATGTATAGATGAAGACTCTATGCGAAAAGCGAATGAAGTAGAAGCGTATTTTAGTTTGAAAGGCACAAAGAACTTATCTAGTCCAAATGGTGCTGTAAAATCTTCCTGGTGGATTTATGTTTTTAACCTCCCCTCCAGTAACTATGGTTTAGGAGGTATTATATCTAATGAAACCATTTATAAATATGCTTTTGGCAAGTAATAATTAATCAAGCAAAAATATGTCTAACTCATTTTTAAAAAAACTGAAAGAGAACCCTGAATATTTTGAGTTTTGGCAAGATCTTAGGGTTTATTGCGAAAATTTAAAAATACCTGATAAAGAAGAATTTATTTATTGTTTGCCCATTTTATATAAACGCATAAAAAATGATGGAGCTGGATATTATATATATGAGGCATTAAGTAAATTTGCAGAAAAGACTCCAAATGATGCGATTGATCTCTTAAAAAGAATTGAAGAACAAGGAACTAAAGAAACTCTTGAATTTAGCGCTTCAATTTTAAGTGGCCTTTCACGTAGCAAAACAGATTATTTATATAAAGAAAAAATCTTAGAGTTTATTAATAGCCAAGATCAGAATAAAATATATTCTGGTGTTGATGCAGCTTATAGAATTTCTTTTCCAAATAACAATATTGATTTTGAATTTTTGAACGAAGTTCATACTAGCTTAAAAGAAATTATCAGTCTTGAATTTGAAGAATACCTTGGAATTGTGACAAGATTCTATAATAAACATTTGAATAATATAATAGAAGCGAAAGACACTGTAATTAGTTTATTAAAACTAAAAAGTGTTTATGTTCAAAGTGAAGTTGCTAGATCATTAAATGAAGAATTCAAGCCTAGTACTGACATCGATTATTTTAAAGAGTGTTTATATTTATTATCTTTTACCGAAATTAAATATAAAAATGTATATGGTATAATATCACATAGATTAAAAGGCTTAATAAACTCTTACCCTGATATCTCTACACATTTCATAAACAGCTGGATATCAAATCACAATAAAGAACTTAAAGGAGTTTTTGTATTGCGAAGAATATTTGAACACCTATATTTTAACAATCCAAAAACTATAGGTTTGATGTTTTTAAATTGGCTCAACTCAGATGATTATTACAAAAAAAAATCAATACAATTTATAATTAGTAACGTCAGTTCTAAAGTTGATTTTATTAGTCTTCCAAAGAACGAGTTAAAAAAAATTCCAGAAACAGACACCCTATATATAGTTTT
The DNA here is from genome assembly GCA_947497755.1 of uncultured Polaribacter sp. Lineage (GTDB taxonomy): Bacteria > Bacteroidota > Bacteroidia > Flavobacteriales > Flavobacteriaceae > Polaribacter. The sequence goes on from CANMHT010000007.1 coordinate 102,742, forward strand.
TATGATTGTTGGAAATATTTTAGATTATAAGTATGTTTCAGAAATGCTTTATAATATATTAGAAGTTAACTACAATAATAAAAGAATTAGAAATCATATAGCTTCCTTATTTGTTAAATACTTAATAATAAATTATTACTCAGTAACAGATATTTTAAAAGGAAAGAAAAAATCAGCAAATAAAATCATAAGTTCAATTATTGACCAAATTATTGAAGCTTCTGAAGACTACTATAAGCAAATTTACGATTTAAAGCCTGTCAATGAGTTTGAGCCTTCTGATAAGCGAATGAAATATTTTTTAAAACAACAAAATATCCAGCTTCAAAAACTAATGGATTCAAATGAACGAAAAAAAGATTCGTTTTTAGACATGTTAACAAGTATAAATCTTAGAGCTGGTAAATATTTTTTTTCAAAATACAGAGGAGAATATACTCAAGAGTCAGAAATGCAACGGTTTAGAAGTAGTGTTGAAGCTGCTCGTGTTCATTATATTGATGAAATAGGACAAGAAAAACTTAGATTAATATGGCAAAACATGAAACGAGATGAACTTCCTAATTAATGAATATATCACTCTTTTAAAAGAAGATCAAGAACTAGACTCTTTAATTATAGATATTTTAGTTAGTAAAGGAATTACCCCTATCTCAAAACCTCAAAAGGGTAGACAATATGGGGTTGATATAGCTGGAATAGGTAAAGATACAGATGGTATAGAAAAAGTTTTTCTTATTACTGTTAAACAAGGAGATATCACTAGGTCAGTTTGGGATTCTGGCCAAAATGCGGTGAGGCAATCGTTAAATGAAATATTAGAAACTTATATTTCCACTTCTTTAACTTCAAAACAAAAAAAACTACCAAAAAAAGTCATAGTTGCAACTAATGGTAACCTAAACCAAACTGTCCAAATTACTTGGGCAAAATATACAGAAAAATATGAAAAAGAAAATTTAAGATTTGATTTTTGGGGTATCGATTATATTTCTAAAATGGTTTCTGATAACTTACTATCAGAAAGACTTTTTAGCTTTGAAATGCGTACACTACTAAAAAAAACACTGGCATTTCTTGAATTAAAAGATTATGATTTAAACCACTATAAGAATTTGGTAGATCTAATATTGGACAAATCTATTAAATCAAAAAAGCAACTTCTTAAACAACTTAAATTATTACAAATATGTTTAAACATTGTCTACAAGTGGTCAGAAGAGAATGGATACATTAAATCTGCTATTTATGCCGCAGATAAAACTATCATAAAATCATTTCAATGGCTACATAAACAAGGGCACTTTAACAAAAGTTATATTCAATCAGAATTTTATAATATTCACTTATTAAGACGAAAGATTGGTATTGCATATTATAATAAAGTTAATGAGCATTATTTTGTAGAACATAGTCTTCAGCGTTATTCTCGGAACCAAATAGAGTATAGTTTAACAGTATGGGAAGAAATTGGAATTGTAGCAAATATTGGATTGACAGAAATTAAGCATTATCAATTTCATTATAACTCCGAGACTCCAGAACAAGTAAAAATATATGAAAAAGCTGCTTTAACCTTAGCAGAGGGGCTTGTTTCTCTAATTAATACAAATCCTCCTTCACATTATCCTCTATATGATGATCACATAATCGATATTGAACCTGCTATTCGATTTCTGTATCTAACAGGTAAAAAAAACGCATGTCTAAAGTGGCTAAGAACTCTAATTGTTGGTATTCATGATGCTAAAATATTGAAAGATTTTTTTCCTCTATTTAATGCAAATTATGAAAACTTAGTTAATTATTACTTGGGCACAAAAAAACAAAATGAAAAATCAACCATGCTTTTAACACTATTAATGGATTGGGTAGCAATTTTAAACAGTGAAGAGGCTTATGACGATCTTAAGAAAATTAAAGGATTATTTGATGATAAGTTAAATTTTCAAATTTGGTTTCCTGAACCTAATACTGAAAAATTCTATTTAGAAAAAGAATATAGTAGAAAATCAGGCAAGGTTAAACACTCTATATCTATTTACGACTCTATAAAAGATTATCAAAAAGAAATAACAGAGGAACTAGACCTTTTTTCAGCAGAAAAAGATTTTAATCATTTAAAGATTGGATATGAATTGATTTTTTCAATAACGAGTAGGTATCATAGAGAATTACCTTTTCCTTTTTTTTGGAGAAGACTTATAAACTTTAAAACATTAGAAAATTAAACCCTAATAAAGAAAATGAAATTAAAAGATATACTTTATTTAATTATTGCTGTTTTGGGATTAGCTGTTCTATGGCTTTTTGATGATAAGAAGAAAAGAGCTATTAAAACGAATCGTATTATTAAACGCCTAAGAAAAGAAAATAATGATATAAAAAAGGCTTATTTAGGTCTGTTAGAAAAATATTTAAAAGCACAACAAAATGTTGATGTTGGAATTATTACAGAATTACAAAAGCTTAAACAATCTATAGATAATTTAGACTACACAGTTCATATAGAGTTAGAATCTGTTATTGTTAATTTAAATGAAGGTAAAACCAGTGAGGCAATTAGAGTGTTGGCTAAAGTAGTGGAAAGTAAATTAAAAGAAAAAGTAACCAATGATGAATCTTTTAAAGGTAAACCAATGCTACATAATTTATTAAACCATGCAAAAAAATGTAATTGGTTAAATTCAAGACAATTTGAAAATGCAATGCTTTTAAAAGAGTTAAGAAATAAAGAAAGTCATGAATTAGATGTTCAGGAAGAAACTAAAAATTTAGGACTAACTATCTTTTCAGGAATTGATTTAATCTACACTTTAAAATAATGGAATATCGTATTTTCTATTCATACCAATCAGACTCGCCAAAACAGATAAATGAACAATTTGTAGAGAATGCCATTAATACAGCTATAAAAAAAATTAAGGGCGCGAAGATTAAACTCATAAAGGGCTTTAGAAGAATTTCTGGTCAAAAACCTTTAGCAGATACTATGCTTGACCAATCTGAGTCTTCAGATATTTTTATTGGTGATGTTACGTTCACATCCGAAAGGGGAAAGTCTGACAGGAAGTCGATAACATGGTTTAAGAAGCATCAATTTATTTTAAGAAACTTACATGAAGTTAAGAGTTCTCCTAATCCTAATGTTCTAATAGAAACAGGTTATTCATGGGCAAAAAAAGACTACGACAGAACGATTTTGGTAATGAATGAGGCATTTGGTTCTCCCGAAGAATTACCTGTAGACATGGGACACTTGCGCTGGCCAATAACTTATAGTCTACCTGAATCTCATAACAAAGAAGATCATGATAGAGAATTTAATCAGTTAGTAGATGATTTAAAAAACGCCATTGTAGCTGCACTTAAAACTACTAGAATATACCATAGGGATAGGTTTAAGCCTTTTAAACAGCATGATGTTTGGAAAAGTTCTGATTTTGATAAAAAGTTAATTGTTTCAGATGAATTAAAAACGGTTGTGAGCAATCTTAGAAACGCATTATCTACATCTGAAAATCCTCAAAGACTATTAGGTCCAAGTAAATCTGGGAAAACACGTATTGCTAGAGAATTATATAGAAAAATAGACCCAACTTTAAAAAGAGATGAAGAATCTTTAGAAAAAGTATTGTACTATGATTTAAGTACTTCGGGTTATGGACATATAGAAGTACAATTACAAGATATAAGAGATTTAAATCAAGACTACATTGTTATTGTAGATAATTGCCCTTATAGGATTCACAAGAATCTATGTGATGAGTTACAAGGAACAAACGTAAGAATCTTAACAATTGCAAGTACAGATCAAACAGACATAGAGGATCAAGGAACAATTAGTCTAAGTGATACATATTCAAGTGATATAATTAAAATAGGTGTTGAGAAAAGGTTTAAAAACTCAAGTATAATCTCAAATATTGTTCAAGAATCAGGATCGAATATTGAAAAAGCTATAACATATATTTCTTCTAATATTACGGATCAAGATATTATCACACCTGAATATTCAGAAAGATGGAAACAACTATTAGGAGTTGAATTGCTTGAAGAAGGTGCTTTAAATATTTTAGAAGAACTATCACTCTTTTCGCATATTGGAATCAATAATCAATATGTAGAGCATTCGCATTTTATTGTATCCAATTTATCTGAAATCGATATAGAAAAGTATCGGGTGCTTATATTAAAATTAGCCAATAGAGGTGTTATTAGAATAGTTGGTGATTTTATAGTTTTAAATTCATTTGTTGAGGAATTAGCATTTCAAAGAATCGGTAAATTCACAGGAGAACAATTTTCAGACTATGTTTTGAATGTCTCTAAATATAATCTCTCAAAACAATTTGGACAGCGACTTATTGAGTTAAACAAAGAGCCACAAGAAGGGTTAATAAACCATCTTATCGGTGATGATGGATTGCTAAGTGATTACAACTTTATTAATACTTCTCAAGGATCTGAGATAATATTTAAAATTTCAGAATTATTTCCTTTAGAAATAGGAGAACTTCTCACTAAAGAATTAAACCAGAAGAGTATTGATGAGTTAAAAGAATTCAAATTAGGTCGTAGAAATATAGTTTGGTGTTTAGAAAAGTTAGCGCTAATAAAAGAAACTAGTAAAGAAGCTGCAAAACTATTATTTAGATTAGCCCTTTCAGAAAATGAATCGATAGCAAATAACGCTACAAAGGCTTTTGTTCAAATTTTTCAAGTATATCTTTCAGGTACAATAATGAGTCTTGACGAAAGATTTAAAGTTTTAATGGAGTTAAAAGGAGAGCACGTAAATAGCCGAATCGTATTATCTGCTCTCAATAAAGGCCTACAAGCTTCTAATTTCCACGGACCTGTTAAAACTAGGGGAGCTGATAAAAAAGAACTAAAATCTTACGATCAAGAAAATAAGGGTATTAAACCAGATGAAAGAAATAAATACCAAAAAGATATTATAGATGTTTTAGAACAGATAATGTTCAGTGAAGAGAAGTTAAGTTCAATTTGTAGGAAAATAATAATTAATCGTTTTCCTGAACAATATAAATTAGGAGCATCAGATAGAATAATTGCAACTATAAATAAGATTATAGAAAAAGATCAAGGTTTGTCTACAGAAATTAGACATGTATTTGAAAAAATGGTCTTATTGAAATTTGGTCTTCAAGAGCATAAGCTCAACGCAATAAATAAGCTTTTAGAAGACAATAAGCCTGTTAAAGATTTAGACAGATTAAAAGTTCTAGTTGTAGAAGCAACTTTTAAAAATATAGATACAGAACATGGTTGGAAAGACCTCGCAAAAGAAGAAGCTCAAGCTCTTGCTCAAGAATGGTTGGATTCAAATAATACATGCTGGTTTAATAATTTAGATACTTTATTAAAAGGAAAGCAAAATCAAACTTTTGCTTTTGGTGAAAAGCTTGGAGAAACATATCAAGAAGATAATGACTTCATTAAAGAAATAGTTGGAACACTAAATAATATTCCTCTCGAAGAACAGAATATTGCTTTTGTAACTGGTTACATTCTTGGTAAAAAAGATGAGGTTTTTACTAGAAAAGTAATTGATAGTTTTTTGAATAAAAATACTCTGAAGTTTCATGCATTTAAACTAACACACTTCTTGCAAGTACAAGTAGAAGACATCCAAAAATTACTACCTGAATTAAATACTAATCCAACATTTATAAGAGCATTAGAATACATCAAGCTTAATCATTTAAATAATGAAGATATTATTAAAATAGTAGATATGATATCAGTGACTCCTGAGTTTGGTAATGCATTTGCTCTTGAGTTATTATGGGAAGTATGTAGAAGTGAAGATAGATGGGATGGTCTAAAAGATACAATTAAGCCACGTTTATTAAAGGAAGGTGTCTTGCGTAATAAAACTTTACTAGGCAGTATGTTGCATATAGAGGATTTAATTAAAAGACTAATTTCAGATGGCTTAGAACAAGATGAAATAGCATTTTTTGTAAACGAAATACTTACAGACTATTCTGAGTTTAATGTATATAATGAAACGATTCTTAATAATCTCTTACTTCATATGCTTGAGGTAGAGTATGATCTAGTTTGGCCACTGATAGGAGCAAAATTATTAGACACAAATTACTATGTAAATCACGACTTAAAAAGAATTCTACAGTTTTATAAGTTTGATAGCGATAAACTTCTTACTTGGTGTCTAGCAAATTCACCTCTGAGAGCAATCAAAATGATTGGGATTGTTCCTATAGAAAATAAAGGTGAGGATGGTGAATTAAAATGGACAGATCAAGCAAGTTTATTAATTGATAATTTTGGAGATAATGATGACTTCCTTTCGGTTTTAAGTTCAAGGATGAGAAACTATACTGTAATGGGGTCAGCCGTTCCAATATATGAGGCAAGGAAGAAATTGATGAGTAGTTTGTTGGGTCATGAGAAAAATAAAGTTCAAACTTTTGCTAAAGAACAAATAGAAATGATTAATATATACATTGCTAGAGAGCAAAACTCTGACAGCAATTATGAACTGGGAGAAATTTAAATGACTAAAATTAAGAAAACAGATTAATTACCCACAAACCAAAACCCAGTTTATTGCTATAGCAAAAGACCTATGTCTTTTGATCTATTCTGTGTATCACCACATCACCAAAGCTATTTTTACATAATAAAAACTCTAACAGCATTCATTTAGTTTCTGTTCCACAACTCTATTATATAAAAAATTAGCATTGTAAAAGCATTAAATATTTATCCTACGCAATTCCACAAAAGTCCTATTTCAATTTAGTATTCCACCCTAGTTTTACACTTTAATTAAAATCCATATAAAGTAAAAAAACTGATTCCGCCATTGCTCTTTTTACTCTGTATTCTAGCAATGTTTTTGATTCGATACTCTATTGTTATTATTGAATTCATTCCGTATCCATATAACTATTTGGGCTTTGTATTTGTTATTTTGGGACTAAAGATTACCCAAACAATTAGCAGTAAATTCAGTAAAGAAGCAACAGAAATTCATACCTTTAAAACTCCAAAAAAGCTGGTAACTACTGGTTGGTTTACAATTAGTAGAAACCCAATTTATCTAGGTTTTACCATAAGCCTTATTGGTTTTTGGATTTTTTTAGGCTCTGTATTACCAATAGTTGGCTGCATTGCCTTTGTTCTTATTACAGATCGTTGGTATATTCCGTTTGAAGAAAAAAACTTAGAACGTATTTTTGGAAAAGACTATATGAATTATAAAACCAAGGTTAGACGTTGGCTGTAAACTATTAAACTACAAAACCATGTGTACAATTCCTATTAGAAAAATAAACGCAATTAGCAATGCTTTTGCTTTTCAAGAACGTTTCTTTATTCAGAGTTTATCTGATAAAATTGGAGATGTACCAATGGTTGAAGAACTGCATAGACATGATTTCTTTTTTATTTTAGTGTTACAAAATGCTTCTGGAGAACATGAAATTGATTTTAAATCTTATACAGTTAAAGATCATACACTCTTTTTTATCAAACCCGGACAAGTACATCAGTTAGTATTACAACCCAACAGCAAAGGTTATTTACTACATTTTAGTGCCGATGCTTATCATGCAAACAACACAAAGAAAAGTGCCTTACTTAATAAAGTAGCCAACCAAGATTCTTACGAAGTTTCCTCATCTTATTTTGAAACTATTTTCCCTTTATTTACTGCTATTTACGAAGAGTTTACTCATAAAAAACAAGGCTATATAGAAATTATTAGAGCCAACTTAAACATTTTATTTACAAAATTAGTACGTGATTTTCACAACTCTAATCCAACACAAAACAATTATAACCAAGAGCGCTTGGAAGCGTTTTTACAACTATTAGAAACATCGATTGCTCATAAAAAACGGGTATCAGAATATGCTGCCATGATGAATTTATCTGTGTATCAACTCAACAACATTGTAAAATCTACATTAGGCAAAACTTGTTCAGAAATTATCAAAGAACAAATTATTTTAGAGGCAAAAAGATATTTGTTAGTCACTTCTAACCAAATATCTCAAATTGCGTTAACATTGGGATATGAAGATATTTCCTACTTTATTCGCTTCTTTAAAAAGCAAACTGGATACTCACCAAATAGTTTTCGTCAAAACTTTAAATAAATACTATTTAACTTCGGTTTTGTCCTACAGCAAACCCTAATTCTTGCTATAATTTTGTCGGAAAACAATTTCGTTTTCAATAAAAAAAAAGACAAATGCATATCATTATAAAAACAATTCTTGTAGGTGTTGGCGCTACTTTTGCCATGGATATTTGGAGCTTTATTTTAAGCGTTTTCAACATCAAATCTTTAGACTATCGTTTTGTAGGTAGATGGATTGGAAATATGCCTAATGGACAATTCTTTCATAAAAACATTAGCAATAGTGCACCTATAAAAAGTGAACTGATTATTGGTTGGGCAGCTCATTATTCCATTGGAATTTGTTTTGCTTTTTTAATGCTAGCTATTTACGGAAAAAGCTGGTTTGAAAAACCTTATTTATTTCCTGCATTAGTTATTGGTATTACTACAATTATTGCCCCTTTTTACTTAATGCAACCTGCATTTGGTTTTGGATTGGCAGGAGCAAACTTTCCTGAGCCAAATAGTGTACGCTTAAAAAGCTTTATGGCACATCTTGTATACGGAATAGGGCTCTACGCTACGGTAGTACTTATTAATTTTCTGATTTCTAAAATAACTTCATAAAGAGCTTATGCGAAGCAAGTTTCGCACTTTCCTTGAATTAAAATTTGAGATATCATCACTTCTCTATTCGGAATCTTAGGCATCAAAACATCTACAGATAAGCAATCTACTTTTCCGCAATCTGTACATTGAAAATGTGGATGCAAATCTTTGTGTTCTGTTGATGAGCAACCATTACATTTTGCATACCATTTTACCCCATTTACTCCTAAGAATGAATGCAAAACACCATCATCTTCTAACCTAGTTAATACACGATAAATGGTGGTTTTATTAAATCTTACTCCTAATCGCTGAATCAATTCTACCGCAGAAATTGCCTCTGAACTATTTTCAAACTCCTTTAGCAATGCTGCTACAGATTGTGTCTTTCTAATTATTCCCATAGAACAAAAATAACACAACTATGTTGCAATAACAAATTAAACTTCTATATTTGCAACTTAGTTGCATTAACTATACATTATAATGAACATAATCCTAAAAAAATCGGATACCTTTGGAGCTTTGGCAAGTATGTTATGCTTAATTCATTGCATTGCTACGCCATTTATTTTTATCGTACATACTTGTTCGCTGGGTGGTTGCTCCACTACTCCAACTTGGTGGCAAAGCATTGACTATTTATTTTTAGTTATTTCTCTAATAGCCATATATCATTCTACAAAAAATACCTCAAGTAGATTTATTAAACCATTCTTTTGGGGCTTTTGGATCTTACTTTTGATGGTTATTGTCAATGAAAAGTTGAGTTGGATTTCAATACCAGCTTACTCAATTTACATTCCTGCTATTGCACTCATTATACTTCATGTATACAACCTAAAATATTGTCAATGTAAAAACGATAAATGCTGCGTAAAAAATGAATAAAAAACAGGTAGAAATAATTGGAGATAGTCATATCTCTTTAAATACAGAAACTCCTTTACGAAAAGATGCTTTTGATACATCTGATGAAGAGAAAATCAAAAATATTCAGAAACATTTTGCATCAATAATGGAAGAATTGGGTTTGGATTTATCAGATGATAGCTTATCTGGAACTCCATATCGTTTTGCAAAGATGTATGTAAAAGAACTTTTTTACGGCTTAAACCCCAAAAATAAACCTACACTTTCCACTTTTGAGAATAAATACGGCTATAAAAAAATGCTTATTGAGCAAGATATCACTATAGATTCTTCTTGTGAACATCATTTTTTACCAATTATAGGAACTGCCCATATTGCTTACATTCCAAAAGACAAAGTTATCGGACTTTCAAAAATAAATCGACTAGTAGATTATTACGCACATCGTCCTCAGGTACAAGAAAGATTGTCTATTCAAATTCTTAAAGATTTACAAAACACTTTAGAAACTGAAGATGTTATTGTAATGATTACCGCCAAACATTTGTGTGTCTCATCAAGAGGAATTAAAGATAAAAATAGTGCCACAACCACTATAGAATACGGAGGCTGTTTTAATGACGCTACCATAAGAAATGAATTCTTAAACACAATTAATAACTAAAAATTATAACCATGATTACAAAACAAGAAGTATTAAATGCCCAAGAACAATGGGGACAAGGTGTTGTTAAAATCGGAAGTTTAAAAGACAACAGAGCAGAATGTGAACGTTTTGCTAGTGATTTTTTAGACAAACAATATGCTTTTGAACAAGGAGCGGTTTTATTTAAACCTACAAAATGTAGCGAGCAACAATTTAGAGGTCTTAAACAAGAAGCCCTATCTTATTTTATTGCTGGTGATGATAGAGCATGCCAAGAAGATAAAGGATTTGCTATTCAACCTTGGACAAAAGTACGTTTTGAAAATTTTCATTTGATTTTAGAAAACAATCGTGCTATTGCTATGGGGAACTATTTTTTTACAGATACCAATGGAGATGAAGCTAAAGTAGAATATACTTTTGGATATCAATTAATTAATGGCGAATTAAAGATTGACCTACATCATTCATCTTTTCCTTACAATCCAGAGGCTTAAAAACAATGCATAATACGCTATTTCTTTTATGTCCAACAGATGGATTAGAACCTAAAATTCTAAAGAGCTTTAAAGGCAAAAACTACTTTTATTGCTCTTTAGGTAATTCTTTTAATTCTGATGTAGAAACTATAGAACATATAAAAGCTTTTATCATTAAAAATGATATTTCAAGTGTTTGCTTTATTACTTCTATGAATAACAAAATCATTCTTGATGCCTTAGGAAAGCAATACTATTCTGACATTAGAGGATTACGAACATTCTACAACCAAATACGAATACATAAAAGACAAATAGAAAAACTATGCTTAACCAATAACTACAATTACTCTATTCTTTCTTATTTTCTTAACAAAAAGATAAAAGAACTAGAGTATAAATTAGGTAATTTAGCCCAACCTCTTCTTATAAGAGGAATGATTTATAACAGGCAAAAGAATACTTTTCAAAACATTTATTCTAGTCTTATTTGTTTGGAAGAACATGTCTTAAATTAACAGTTGATGAAATACAATAGAAGAAAGTTTATTTCCTTTTTAGGAAAAGCAAGTTTAGGAGTAGCTATTGCTCCACCATTTTTAATTTCTTGTGGGAATACAACTACACCAAACAAAATTACTAGTCAAAAAAAATCTAAAGAAGAACTTCTTAGATTAAAAAAATTAGTTTTAGAAGAATTGATTGCTACAGATAAAGATGATCTAATACTAACCAAAGGGCTAAATTACCATACTATTATAAAATGGGGAGATGCAATTAATCCTGAAGATACTTTTGGATTTAATAACGATTTTACTTGCTTTATTCCTTTAGATGAAAACAATCCAAATGATGGTTTGTTATGGGTAAATCATGAATATATCAATCCGTTATTTGTTTCTGATTTTGATTTTAATGCCTATAAAAACCCAAAGCAACACCGAACTATTGAACAGGTAGACAAAGAAATGTACAATGTTGGTGGTACTATTGTAAGAATTAGGCAAGAGAATGGCCAATGGAAAATCGTTAAAAATGATCCTTTAAACCGAAGAATTACTGCGCAAACACCCATCTCTTTAAATTGGGATACTCCAATTAAAGGAGCATCTACCGTTAGAGGAACCAATAGCAATTGCTCTGGAGGAATTACTCCTTGGAATACCTTTATTACTTGTGAAGAAAACTATGATGGCTTTTGGGGAGAAACCGAATACAACGAACAAAATATTGCATCACATAGAGCTAGTGATTATGGATGGGAAGATTTTTACAAGTATCCGCCAGAACATTATGGATGGGTTGTTGAAGTAGATCCAAAAAGTGGGAATGCTCAAAAACACATTGCGCTAGGAAGGTTTGCTCATGAATGTTGTACTTTATATGAGTTAGAAGACAAACGTGTTGTTGCTTATACTGGCGATGATAAAAATGATGAATGTTTGTACAAATTCATTTCTTCAAAACAAGGTTCTTTAAAAGAAGGTACATTGTATGTTGCAGATACTGTGAATGGTAAATGGCTGGCTTTAGATTGGGAAAATCAACCGCAGTTAAAAAAGAAATTTAAAAATCAAACTGAGGTTTTGATTAGAGCAAGAGAAGCAGCTAAACTACTTGGAGCAACGCCTTTAAACAGACCAGAAGATATTGAAATTGATCCAATTACTGGACATATTCTAGTTACACTAACAAATAATAAAAATAAAAACGACTATCACGGATCCATTTTAAAAATTGAAGAAACAAATGGAAAATTTGATGCCCTAACTTTTAAAGCTTCAACTTATAAAGCTGGAGGTGAAGAAAGTGGCTTTTCTTGTCCAGATAATTTAGCTTTTGATTTGGCTGGAAATCTTTGGATGACTTCTGACATGTCTGGAAGCTCAATGAATAGAGAAGACAAACCTTATATGCCTTTTAAGAACAATAGTTTATTTGTGATTCCGAGATATGGTAAAGATGCAGGAAAAGTAATTCGAGTTGCCTCAGCACCAAGAGATGCAGAGTTAACCGGACCTTGGTTTTCTCCTGATGGAAAAACATTGTTTTTAAGCGTACAACATCCTGGAGAGCAAACAAAAGATTTAAAAAATCCAACCAGTAAATGGCCTTTTGACCAAGATAATATTCCGAAATCTGCTGTGGTAGCAATTACTGGAGATTTGATAGAAAAAATGAATGTCTTACATCATATCGAAGCCGAATAAGAAAGTATACTCACCACGTAAACACTACTTTAATCAGTTAAAAATCATCCTTTAAGCTGAACTATAATTTTTTTTTATTAATATTGCTCAGCAATTTTTTGTTGTGAAAACTTATAAGCAATATATAGCCCTATTTTATCTGATATTTTTTATCGGTATAAAATCTGTTGGACTACACGCATTTGCTCATTCTGATACTGAATTTGACAATGACTGTGATGTTTGTGAGTTTACCATTAGCTCTAAAAAAGTTCCTTTTATTAAAAATCAACAATTTGAATTAAAAGAACTTTCAGAGCATAATCATCAAGAGAAGACTTTTGTTGCTTATACCTATCAATTTACACAACAACAAATAGATAACACCCTTTTTTGCAGACCTCCGCCTGTAATTTAATTTCACATCTTAATCCATCTAATTTACAACTGCTACACAGCAAAATAAGTTAGACTGCACGTATGTATTTCATCATTTTGAAAATACAGCCTATTCAATAAATTAAATTACATATCAATTATGATATCTAAAGCATTAATTAAAAATTGCCCAATGGCAGTTTTTATGATTGTTCTTATAAAAGGATATTCTCAGAACAAACAAGAGGTCTTTCCACCTCCTACTTTTCCTCCAGAAATAAAAGCTGTAAAAACTACTGGAAAAATAAAAATAGACGGCATTTTAAACGAAACTAGTTGGCAACATGCTCAAACAATTTCTAACTTTTATAGAATTGAACCCAAACAAGGCGGAAACTATTTATACACCACAGAAGTAAAAGTACTCTACGATAAAAAGAACCTCTACATTGGAGCATTTTGCAAAGACACTTTAGGCAAAAAAGGAATACGTGTTCAAGATTTAAAACGAGACTTCAGTTATGGTGAAAACGATGTTTTTGGTGTTCAAATAGATGCACAAAACACAAAACAATACGCTGTTTCATTTCAAACTACACCTTATGGAAACCAACGTGATTTACAAGTGTTTAATGGTAGCAACAAAGATCTTGATTGGAATACTTTATGGAATGTAAAAACTTCTCGTACAAAAAATGGCTATTATGCTGAGTTTTCTATTCCCTTTAAATCTCTTCGTTATCTACTCTCTAAAGACCATAAAAATTCTGATTGGGGCATTACTTTTTTTAGATTGGCAAGAAGAAATTATGAACTCACTGTTTTTCCTAAGATTCCACAAGCTTTTGGACCACATAGAATGACTTATGCCGCTAAATTGAGAAATTTAGAAGCACCAAAGCCTTCTACCAATATGCAAATTACACCTTATGTTCTTTACAATTACGATATACAAAAAGAAGGCACAAGAACCATCAATAAAGACAACTCTTCAAAAATTGGTGGAGACCTTAAATGGGCAGTAACTCCAAATGCTGTTGTGGATGTAACTTTTAATACAGATTTTGCACAAGCAGATGTTGATAGAGCTGTAAATAATTTAGAGCGGTTTAATGTTTTTTTTCCTGAAAGAAGGCAATTTTTCTTAGAAAACTCAGGAATTTGGGCTGGCGCAAATAACTCACAAATAAAACCTTTTTTTAGTAGAACAATTGGCTTAAAAGGAAATTTCAATGCAGCTCCAGCTCCAATAGACTTTGGAGGACGATTTACCAACAAAACAAAAAAGAATACACTTGGAGCTTTATACGTGAAACAACGTAGTACAAGTAATAGTCCAGATACTCATTTTAGCGTACTTCGTTATACTCAAAACTACGGAAAAGAAAATAATATTGGATTAATGGTTACTCATCGACTAGATGAAAAAAGCAATAGTTCTGCGCTATCTAACAATACAACTATAACCCTAGATGGTTTGATTCGTCCAAAGCAAGAATGGACTATTTCTTATTTAGGATCTGCATCTAAAGATGAAGCAAAAAATTCTTGGGGCTATTCAGGTTCTTTTTCTGCCAAATACAATACCAATACAATGTATTGGGGATGGCAATCTAACTTTGTAAGTCGCAATTACAATCCTGCTATGGGATTTGTGTATCAAAAAGATGTGATACAACACAATCCTGGTGGGTATTTTATTTTACGACCAAAAAAATTACAATGGATTAGACGTTGGGATCCTGGAGTATTTGTTCGTTATTATCACGATTTTCAAAACCCTTCCAACTTTCAACAAGCAAGTATTTATTTGTTTCCGATTTACATCTTTTTTAGAGATAATAGTTTTGTAGAATATGCGATTACTCCCACTTGGCAAAACATTAATTTTAACTTTTCTCCATTAGGAATAGCAATTCCACAAAAAAGATATTTCTATACTAGGCAATTTATTAGATACAATTCTGATCGTTCTAAAAAACTTTCTGTCTCTGGAAAGTTTGAATGGGGTAATTTTTACAATGGAAAACGGACTACCTTAACTGCTGGTATACGTTATGCGCCAATACCAAATGTTAGTTTTTCTACTGATTACGAAAACAATTCGTTAAAAAAGTTAGGGAATTTAAACCAGAACTTAGATACAAATTTATATGCTGCTGGTATTCGATTGGCATTGAACCCAAAAGTACAATTATCTGGATTTTACCAGTACAATGATTTTACAAAAACTGGAAGGATCAACACAAGATTTAGCTGGGAATATTTACCTCAGTCTTTTATCTATCTTGTGTATAATGATACTGAAATGGAATCTTTTAATCCTATAAGAACTCAACAACAATTTATAAGTAAAATAACTTTTGTTAAACAATTTTAAACCAAAAAACACCTTTATGATAACTACCAAAAACATCACCAAAAAATACGGAGACTTTACCGCTGTAAACAACCTTTCATTTGAAGTAAAGTCTGGAGAAATACTATGTCTTCTTGGCGCAAATGGTGCAGGAAAATCTACCACCATCAACATGCTATTAAACTTTATCAAACCAAGCTCTGGTAATGCATTTATTAACGGTTTGGATGTGGTTAAAAACCCTATCAAAACAAAAAGTTTCTTAACCTATATTCCAGAAAACTTAATGCTATACCCTACTTTAAGTGCTGTTGAGAATTTAGATTATTTCACCAAACTTTCTGGTAAAAATTTTACTAGTAATGAATTAAAATCATTCTTAACACAAGCAGGTTTACAAACTGAAGCACATGACAACAGAGTAAAAACTTTTTCTAAAGGAATGCGTCAAAAAGTAGGAATCGCTTTGGCAATTGCTAAAGAATCTAAAGTATTATTATTAGATGAGCCTACTTCTGGATTGGATCCAAAATCTAGCAATGAGTTTATGGAACTCTTAACCAAAATGAAAAACAATGGTGTTGCAATTTTAATGGCTACCCATGATTTATTTAGAGCAAAAGAAGTAAGTACTCATATCGGAATTATGCGCTCTGGTGTATTAGAAAACTATTCCAATACCAATGATGTTTCTTTAAAAGAATTGGAAACAATTTATTTAGATATTATGAACTTTAAAAATGTTGGTTAGTATGAAAAGCATCATATTTAAAGAATTAAAAGAGATACGTAGAGATGGGCGTTTTAAAATAGCCATGGGTATTGTTGTTCTCTTATTAATTATTGCGTCAATTACAGGTATTAATCAATATCAAAAGAACAACCAACAATATAAAGAATCTCTAAATAAGGAACGTAGCATTTGGGAAACACAAGGAGAAAAAAATCCACATTCTGCAGCACATTATGGCACCTATGCTTTTAAACCAAAATTTGCCTTGTCTTTATTTGATTATGGAATTACAAAATATACTGGAAATTCTATCTTTTTAGAAGCACATAATAGACACGAAGCTTCATTTAGTGAGGCAAGTGACCAAACTAGTTTAGCTCGTTTCGGAACACTTTCTATCAATTTTGTTTTGATGTATTTATTTCCTCTAATTATCATTCTAATAGGTTATAATGCATACACTAAAGAGGTAGAAAACAGAACTTTTACCATGTTAAAAAGTCAAGGAGTGCATCCAATAAAACTTGCTTTAGGGAAATGGATTGCGACTTTTATTCCAATATTTATTTTAACAAGTATTATTTTTCTAATCATTGGATTGGTTTTATCGAGTTTAGAAAGTTTTTCTTTTTTTAGTTGGACAAGTTTAGGAGTACTTTTTATTTCGTATGTCTTTTACTATTTAATCATTACAAGTATTACCATCTTAATTTCGATGTGGAGTCGTTCTTCTGGAATGTCTTTAGTTAACAGTTTGGTTATTTGGATTTTCTTTAGTTTTATTACACCAAAAATCGCTACAAATTTTGCCAATGGAAATCATCCTTATCCATCAAAATCAGAATTTAGTGAACGTATAGCTGCTGACAAGAAAAATGGATTGGATGGGCATAATCCTTGGAATAAAGCTGCAAAAAAGTTAGAACAAGAAACATTAAAAAAATACGGTGTAGATAGTATTCACAAACTTCCTTTTAATTATGCGGGTTATCGAATGCAAAAAGGAGAAGAACATGAAGCGAAAATTTATGAAAAGCATTATAACATTTTAAATGATATCGCTTTAAAACAAAACAGCGTTTATAAAAACTTGTCTTTTATCTCTCCTTTTATTCCTGTTAGATTTTTCTCAATGGACATAGCAAATACTAGTGATGTTTTACATTGGAAATTTACCAAAGCTGCAGAAAAGTATCGTATAGAAAAGCAACAGTTTCTAAATTACGATATCAAAGACAATTCTAAATATGGAGAGCGCGGTTACAAAATGAGCGCTGAAAAGTTTAAAAAACTACCTAAGTTTAATTTTACTCCTCCTTCATTGTCAGAAATTATTAAAGAAAATACACAAAACATTGTCTTTTTACTTTTATGGCTAGCACTTCCTTTAGGAGGTATTCTAATTACTTCTAAAAAAATATAATCATCATGTTTACAAACAATTTAAAATACGAATTAAAACTATTAATACGAAGTAATTGGCTTATACTTATTCTACTTAGTATTACTTTACTATTTACGTTTGCAATCTATAATGGAAATAGCAATGTTTCTAAAAGAGAAAATGATATTGCTAAAATGAAAGCAGCACTGGCTAAAAAAGACAGTCTAATGCTAGCAAACCTTACCAACATTGAAAAAGGTGAAAAAGTAGATATTCCTTATTGGAGAATGCCTACAGAACCTATGACTATTGGATATCGTCATCCTAGATTAGCTATTATGCAGCCGCATGAATTGTCTTTTATTGCTACAGGACAAAGTGATATGTATACCCACTTTAAAAGTCCAACCGTATATGGTAATAATTTTGCCTTAGATTATTCTGAAATGGTGAATCCTGTACAATTACTCTTTGGTAATTTTGATTTAGCCTTTGTTATTATTTACATCTTACCATTGCTAATTATTGCTTTTACTTTTAACGTTTTATCAAAAGAAAAAGAATTAGGAACCTTGCGTTTATTAGGAGCACAACCAATTTCGGTGATACGTTGGTTATTGCAAAAAATTAGCATTCGATTTCTAATTTTTTCTGTAATCGTTATCGTTGTTTTATTAATAAGTATTTTTAGTACAACCACTATTCATAATGCTACAGATTTAATAGGATTACTTTTTATGGTAGTCGGATATATTTTATTTTGGTTTGCACTTGCTTGTATTGTGAATATCAAAATAAACGATTCTTCTAAAAATGCCTTAACTTTAATAGGATTATGGTTACTTATTGTGATGGTTATCCCTGCAACAATTAACCAAATAGGAAACTCAATGTATCCTACTCCTTCTCGTTTAAAAATGATTAATGAAATTCGTTTGATTAAAAAAGAGAATGAAGAAAAGCAAAACGAAATCCTTAATGAATATTTAAGAAATCATCCAGAGTTTGCTCAAGAAAATGAAAAACAAAAGTTTGGCTTCTGGCACAATTATTTTGCTTCAGAAAAAGTAATGGAAGAAAAAACCAAACCTTTGTTAGCTTCTTACGATATTCAATTACAAAAACAGCAAAACTTAATTAGCACATTTAAATACATCTCACCTGCTATATTAATGCAAGAATCATTAAATAATATTGCAGGAACTTCTGAAAAGCATTATAACGATTATAAAAAACAAGTTGTAGAATTTTCTGATGAATGGAGAAACTATTTAGTACCAATGCTGTTTAAGAAACAAAAGTTTAATTTGAAAGCTTATAATGACATGCCAGCATTTGTTTACAAAAACAGAATTAAAAACAGTATTTGGATCCATTTAGCGGCAGTAATTGGAGTTAGTATTCTATTATTTTTAGGTTTTGTAGGGAAGAACCTAAAAGACAAATCAGCTCAAAAACTATCATTATAAATTAGTGTATTTATTTTTTATTTTAACAGAGTCTAGTAATCTTACTAGGCTTTGTTTTTTTTATAAACGAAAGATTAAAATCTCTATATAACTGAGTTCTAAACAATCAGCATCACTTCTATAATTTTTAGTGTTTTTCCTCAAAAAACTAGCTGTGTTAAATGTCGTTAAAGTTTTATACAGACATTTTCAAAAAGCTACATTCGCGCAAAAATTTAACCCTCTAAAAAATAAATATGAGAGAAAAAATACTATCCCTTACCTTACTTTTTTTCGCTTTCACAATTCAAGCACAAATTGTAGCAATTCCAGATGTAACTTTTAAAGATGCATTAGTTAACTCCTTATGTGTAGATACTACTGGCAATGGGGTTTATGATAGCGATGTTGACACAAATAATGATGGTGAGATTCAGCTAAGTGAAGCCCAAGCAGTTTTGCGATTACATGTTGCTAATAAATCTATAAAATCCCTACAAGGAATTGAAGCTTTTACCGAATTAAAAATATTAAACACTGGGCAAAATCAATTAACTGATATTGATCTATCTAAAAACACAAAACTGGTTAATTTGTTTGTTAATGACAATGCCTTAACAGAAATAGACCTTTCTAAAAATTTGTCTTTGGTTATTTTAAACTGTTGGGGAAATCAGCTTAGTAATTTAGAAGTTTCAATGTTAAAAAGCTTATCTATTTTATACTGTTCTTCTAATAAGTTAACTTCTTTAGATGTTTCTAAAAATCCAAAACTTATCGCTTTATTTTGTTTTTTAAATGATTTAAGCTCACTAAATTTAAAAAACGGACAAAACAAATTATTAAGTACAGTTATGGCTAATTTAAATCCTAAATTGCAATGTATTCAGGTAGATGATTCGCAAATAGCTACAGAAAATAGTAATTGGTTAAAAGACAATGCTACATTATATCAACAAGACTGTAGTACTTTAAGTATTGATCCTTATGAAATAAACAATAGCATAAAAATAACGCCAAATCCAGTAAGTGATTTGCTTACAATACATACAAACGACATTGAAAAAGTAGAAATTTTTGACATTCAAGGCGCCTTAATTTTAAGCAAGAAAACCAAGCAACAGCAATTAGATCTTTCCTTTTTAAAAAAAGGAATTTATTTTTTAAAACTAAAAGCTTCCAATCAATTGTATTCAAAAAAAATCATCAAGCAATAATTTTATAAAACCCTGATTAACTACCCTTTAAGAAAAACCTAAAATCAATAAAATAAAGCGTTGATTTTAGAACTAAAAAAAAATCATTTTTTTGTTTGCAGTTATCAGAAATCATAATATATTTGCCACGCTTAAAAATAAGCAAAAGCCGATGTAGCTCAGCTGGCTAGAGCAGCTGATTTGTAATCAGCAGGTCGGGGGTTCGAGTCCCTTCATCGGCTCTTCAAAGTCCTTTCAAAAGAAAGGACTTTTTTTATTCTCAAAATTGCCTTAATTTTTAGTAAATTTGTTTTCAATTATAACAGAAAAACAAAGATTCATTTTATGCTAATAATTGGTATTGCTGGAGGTACAGGAAGCGGAAAAACAACAGTTGTAAATAAAATAATACAAGAACTTCCTACCGACGAAGTTTGCGTAATTTCTCAAGACTCTTATTACAACGCTACAGATAATTTAAGTTACGAAGAGCGTACAAAAATAAATTTTGATCATCCAAGGGCTATTGATTTCGACTTAATCATTGAACATTTAAAAGATTTAAAAGCTGGTAAAACAGTAGATCAACCTGTATATTCTTTTGTAACACATAATAGAACAAAAGATGTAATTAAAACGCATCCAAGAAAAGTAGTTATTGTAGAAGGTATTTTAATTTTTAATAATGAAGAATTAAGAGATCTTTTTGATATTAAAATATTTGTTCATGCAGATACAGATGAACGTCTAATTAGAAGGGTACGTAGAGATATTAATGAAAGAGGTAGAGATGTCAATGAAGTATTAAGCAGATATCAGGATACTTTAAAACCAATGCATCAACAATTTATTGAGCCAACAAAAAATTATGCAGACATTATAATTCCAAATGATAGGCACAATAATGTTGCTGTTGATATAGTTAGAACAGTAATTACGAACAAACTATAATGACATTTAAGCAGTTTAAACAACATAAACTCGTTAGGTTTTTTACCAACAAATACATTATCATTCTTATTGGTTTTAGTATTTGGATGTTATTTTTTGATGAAAATTCTTATCTTGTTCATAAAGAATTTAATAAAGAAATTAACGAGCTAGAAACTGCTATAAAGTTTTACAAGAAAAAAATAAAAGAAGATAAATTAACCATTAAAAAGCTTCAAGATTCTTTACAATTAGAGCGTTTTGCTAGAGAAAAATACCTAATGAAAAGAGAGAACGAAGACATTTATCTTATTGAATTTGATACCATAAAATAATGAGTACAAACTTATTTGAACAATTTGAAACAACATCAGCTGCCGCTTGGAAACAAAAAATTCAAGTAGATTTAAAAGGCGCAGATTATAACGAAACTTTATTATGGAAAACTGATGAAGGTATTGTTGTAAAACCTTTTTATGCTGATGAAGATAGAAAAGACAATTCAAATGCTTCTTCTGAATTCAAGTTCAATATTTCTCAATCTATTTTTATTAGTGATGAAAAGACTGCAAATTATATTGCAGTAAATGCCCTAGAAAAAGGAGCAAATGCCATTGAATTTATTGCTGTTAAAAAGTTTGATTACAAACAACTTTTAAGCAATATAGATACAGCTGATACTTTTCTTTACTTCAGATGTTCTTTTTTAGATAGTGATTTTCTTAATGAAGTCTCAAAATATGTAAATTCTAAAAACTGTTTTTTTCAAGTTGATATTATCCACAACTTAGCAAAATCTGGTAATTGGTTTAAAAATCTAAAAGCAGATCATAAAGATTTAGAAGCTATTGTAAAATTAGCTAATAATTCAATCGGTATTGATGCAACTTTGTATCAAAATGCTGGAGCAAATATTAGTCAGCAATTAGCATATACTTTAGCACATGCTAATGAATATCTTAATCATTTTGGAGGAGATGCAGCAGCTAAGTTTCATTTTAATTTTGCTGTTGGTAGCAATTACTTTTTTGAAATTGCAAAAATTAGAGCCTTTAGAAAGTTATGGAATAGCTTATTAAAAGAATACAATACACAATCTGAAGCTCATATTTTCGCTCAACCTAGCATTCGTAACAAAACAGTATATGATTACAATGTAAATATGCTGAGAACCACTTCTGAATGCATGAGTGCTATTTTAGGAGGAGCCAATACTGTAAACAATCTTTCTTACGATGCTATTTTTCATAAAAAAAATGAATTTGGAGAAAGAATTTCAAGAAATCAATTATTGATTTTACAACAAGAAAGTTATTTAGATAGCGCCAATACTATTGCTAATGGCTCTTATTATATAGAAAGTATTAGTCAGCAATTAGCAGAAAAAGCATTAGCTATTTTTAAAGATATTGAAAAAGCAGGCGGTTTTTTAAAGCAGTTAAAAGACGGAGTTATCCAAAGAAAAATAACAGAAAGTGCCACAAAAGAACAAGAAAAATTTAACACTAACGAACTTGTTTTATTAGGAACAAATAAGCAACCTAATAAAGAAGATAAAATGAAAAGTGATATTGAAATTTATCCTTTTTTAAAAATGAATCCAATAAAAACACTCGTCACCCCGATTATAATTAAACGCTTAGCCGAAGACTATGAAAAGCAGCGGCTAGCAGATGAATAATTAATCATGGGAGATCAAAAACAACTTGTTCAACAATACGAACAAAAACAAAAAGCACTCAAAAAAGAAAACAAAATATACATAAGGCGAATTCCTTATTATCTTTTCGGACTTATTTTTTGTGCGCTCGGTTTAATTACCTTATTAGATGGTAAACTAAACAATTACGTTGGTAACAGTTATAATTTAATTCTAGTTGTAGCCACAGTTTTTGCTTTTATCTCTATTATTTACTTGGTAATTATCCTCAAAAATTTAAGAAGAAACAAAAAGGAAATTAAAGCTTTAGGAAACAAAGTATACAAAATCATGAAGCTATAATTACTCAATAAATCATGAATAGAAAAAACGTTCAAAATATAACTTTAAGTCAAGCTAAAACAGAAAAAGGAAATTCATTTTCCCATGAAAATTTTGCTGCTGGTATTCCTCCTTATTTAAGAGGTCCTTATTCTACAATGTATGTTCGTAGACCATGGACAATTAGACAATATGCTGGTTTTTCTACTGCCGAAGAGAGCAATGCTTTTTACAAAAGAAATTTAGCTGCTGGTCAAAAAGGATTATCAGTTGCTTTTGATTTAGCAACGCACAGAGGTTATGATTCTGATCACGAACGCGTTCAAGGTGATGTTGGTAAAGCTGGAGTTGCAATTGATTCTGTTGAAGACATGAAAATTTTATTTGATGAAATTCCGTTAGATAAAATGTCTGTTTCAATGACAATGAATGGTGCTGTTTTACCAATCTTGGCTTTCTATATTGTTGCAGCAGAAGAACAAGGTGTTGCTCCTGAGTTGCTTTCTGGAACTATTCAAAATGATATTTTAAAAGAGTTTATGGTGCGTAATACATATATTTATCCACCAACTCCTTCAATGAAAATTATTGCTGATATTTTTAAATATACCAGCAAAAATATGCCAAAGTTTAATTCAATTTCTATTTCTGGATATCATATGCAAGAAGCTGGTGCAACAGCAGAAATTGAATTAGCTTACACTTTAGCAGACGGTTTAGAATATATTAGAAAAGGGATTGAAGCAGGAATGGATATTGATTCTTTTGCTCCAAGACTATCTTTCTTTTGGGCAATTGGAATGGATCATTTTAGAGAAATTGCTAAAATGAGAGCAGGTAGAATGCTTTGGGCAAAAATTGTACAACAATTCAATCCAAAAAATCCAAAATCGTTAGCACTTAGAACTCACAGTCAAACAAGTGGTTGGTCTTTAACAGAACAAGACCCTTTTAATAATGTAGCTAGAACAACTATTGAAGCCATGGCTGCAGCCTTTGGAGGAACCCAAAGTTTACATACCAATGCATTAGATGAAGCCATTGCTTTACCAACAGATTTTTCGGCTAGAATTGCTAGGAATACACAAATTTACCTACAAGAAGAAACGCATATTACTAAAACCGTTGACCCTTGGGCTGGTAGTTATCATGTAGAACAGTTAACTGAAGAGATTGCAAACAAAGCTTGGGATTTAATACAAGAAGTAGAAGCCTTAGGCGGAATGACCAAAGCAATTGAAAAAGGAATTCCGAAAATGCGTATTGAAGAAGCTGCTGCAAAAAAGCAAGCTAAAATTGATAGTGGTCAAGACACTATTGTAGGTGTAAATAAATACCAATTAGAAAAAGAAGATCCTTTACATATTTTAGAAGTAGATAATGAAGCGGTACGTCAATCTCAAATTGAAAGAATTTTACATGTAAAAGCTACAAGAAATGCCATAGCAGTTCTGCAAAGCTTAGAAAAACTAACAGAAGCTGCTAAGACAGGTCAAGGAAATTTATTAGATTTAGCAGTAAAAGCAGCTAAAGAAAGAGCTACTTTAGGAGAAATATCTGATGCTTTAGAAGCTATTTTTGGTAGACACAAAGCAGTTCATAAAACCATATCTGGTGTGTATAGTAAAGAAATAAAAGAAGATGATTTGTTTAAAAAAGCAACTGCTTTAGCAAATCAATTCTCAGAATTAGAAGGAAGACGTCCAAGAATTATGATTGCCAAACTTGGACAAGATGGACATGATCGTGGAGCAAAAGTTGTTGCAACTGGTTATGCTGATTTAGGTTTTGATGTAGATATTGGTCCTTTATTTCAAACGCCAAAAGAAGCAACAAAACAAGCCATAGAAAATGATGTTCATATTTTAGGAATTTCTTCTTTAGCAGCCGGACATAAAACATTAGTTCCACAAGTAATTAATGCTTTAAAAGAATATGGGCGTGAAGATATTATGGTTATTGTTGGTGGTGTAATTCCAGCTCAAGATTATCAGTTTTTATTTGATGCTGGTGCTGTTGGTGTATTTGGCCCAGGTACAAAAATTGCTCAAGCCGCCATTGATATGCTTTCCATTTTAATTGATAGCATTGAAGAAGCATAAATAAAAAAGCCAAGAATTAATTCTTGGCTTTTTATTTTAATTGTGTTCTCCTTTTCTTTCTTTTTTACTACCATGTTCTCCTCTACCTTCTTTGCCATGTCCTTCTTTTCTACCTTTTGCTCCGTGTTCATTACCACCAACTTCTGCATGTGTTGACCAAGTTGCAAACCCTTTTTTTGTTGCTTTTAACACAACACTTTTTGATGATTTAGCTTTTAGATTAACTGGAATCGTTGGTCCTAACTCTGTACCATTTGATAAATGCACTTCAACTCTAGCCTTTTTAATCATTCTGTTTGTTACGTTGGTCATTGTTCCCTCAAAAGAGTTGCTTTTCTTATTATATCTCAATATTAATTTAACACCTCTCTTTGTGACATTATATGTTTCATATTTCTTTAATTCAGTCCCGGCTTCTTCACCTCTTCTATCTCCACCTTTGTCTCTACGGTGTTCACCTCTCATTACATGTTTATCCTTATCATGACCTTTTCTTTCATTTTTTGCATGATTCTTTGCGTCTTTGTCATGTCCTTTTCCTTCGTTATGCTCTTGAGCATTTACAGTAACACCAACTAATAACATTAGAATAATTAATAGCGGAGTTAATAAATTTGTTTTTGCATTTTGTTGCTTGCTTTGACTTGTATTCATTTTATTAAATTTTAAAATTGTTCTACAATATTAGAACAATTATTTTGTTCTACAAAACAAGAACTATTTTTTAACAAGTTTTTAACCACAAAAAAAGGTCAAGAAAAATATTCTTGACCCATTCATAACTTTTATATTTTACCACACTTAATTGTGCTCTTCTTTGCTTTCATTATGAGCCCCTTCTCTTAAATGATTTTCTCTATTTTCTTTGGCATGTGTATTTTCGTTTATCTCCACACTATGCTCATTACCTCTTACTTCTTGACTTTCTACCTTATTCGCAAATAAGAATACAAATAACACAATTAAAGGAATCAATGAGAATTTTAATATAGACCTATTAAATCGAGAACTTGTTTTAGTCATCATTAAAAATCGTTTTTTGGTAACTGAATAATTAATCGTACTAACTAAAGGAGATTTTAATTGGTTTGTAGCAACTAACGTCAATAACAATTCCTGATACTTTGGTGCGTTAGAATGTACATGAACTACTTTATCATCAGCAATAAATTCGTGGTTCAATCGAATAGCTTGTTTAACTAATACTAACAATGGGTTAAACCAAAATATCACTTGATATAATTCAACTAAAATGATATCTACAGAATGTTTTTCATTTATATGAGTAAGCTCATGAGTAAATAGTTCTTCATTAATTTTAGATTCAATGTAATCTTCCTTATTTATAAACAAGTAATTAAAAAAAGTATGTGGCAATACTTTCTCATTCAGCAAAACAATACTAAAATCATCTTTTTTAATTCGTTCATTGGTATACACTTTAGAAAAAAGTACTCCAAGACTAATTAAAAATCGAATAAAGAGCACCAAAGAAATCAATATATATCCACCAATAAAGAAATTCAAATTTTGAGTAAAAAAATTGCTAGAAACAGAAATATTAGAAATTTCTGAGAAAGATAGTAAAGCTGAAGACTCAACATATAGATTATAATTTGGGATAAATATTGAGAACAATAATATTCCAATTAAATAAAATCGATTGAATTGATGAATCTTTGCTTTTTGTAATACTAACATGTAAAACAAAAACAATAGCGCTAAACAAAAAGTAGATTTGATTAAGAATAAAACCATTATTGCTGCTTTTTTATTTGTTCATTTATGATATCTCTTAATTCTTCCAACTCTTGGGTTGATAAGTTCTTTTCTGTGGTACAAAATGAAGCCAATTGTGCTGCTGAGTTATTAAAGAAATTCTTTATTAATCCGCTAACTCTATTTGAAGAATACTCATCCTTTTTAATCAATGGAAAATATGCTCTCTTTGAACCAACCAATTCATAAGAAATAAATCCTTTATCTGTCATTCTTTTTAGCAAGGTGGCAACAGTAGTCTTAGCTGGTTTAGGATCAGGAAAATCATTTAATAAGTCTTTTAAAACTGCTTTTTCTCTTTCCCAAATAAATTGCATTAATACTTCTTCTGTCTGTGTTAACTTCATTTTTAAATAGTTAAATTCTAAGCAAATATAGATTTTTAAAATTGTTCTACATAATTAGAACCAATAATTATTTGTTAAATAAATAAAAACCGATTTTTAAAAGATATTTAAAGCTTTATACGTAAATTTGTGGACTTTTACATTTTTTATTTTAATGATGAAAAAAATCTTCAATATTCTTTATTCAACACGTTTAATGGCTGTCTTATTTTTCTTATTTGCAACTGCAATGGGAGTAGCTACATTTATAGAAAACGACTTTGGTACACAAACCTCAAAAGCCTTAGTTTACAATACATGGTGGTTTGAGGCCATTATGGTCTTTTTTGTAATTAATTTCTTTGGAAATATTTTTAGGTATAAATTATACAGAAAAGAAAAGTGGACAGTACTTTTATTTCATGCTGCTTTTTTATTAGTATTGATTGGAGCTGGAGTAACTCGCTATATTGGTTATGAAGGAATTATGGTGGTTGCTGAAGGAGAAATGACCAATAAATTTTTATCAGAAACAACTTATTTAAATGTTGTTATAGATGACGGTAAACAACAAAAACCAACAGTTCATGAACCAATGTTATTGTCTGGATGGGGTAGTAATTCTTGGAACTACTCTACAAAATTTCTAAATCAAGATGTAGATATTAAATTGGTAGATTATATTCCTTGGGCAAAACAAGAGTTTGTTGAAGATGAAAATGGAGATGAATATTTGTTTGTAGTAGAATCTAGTAGCGGTTCTAGACATGAGCATTATATCAAAAAAGGGACCGTAGAAAACATACACAACATCTTAGTTGGTTTTGATGCTCCAAGTACAGCCACAATCAATATTACTTCTACAAAAGAAGGTTATTTAAAGATTAAAGCTGGTGTAGATGGTACTTTTATGAGAATGGCAGATCAATTTAAAGGGACTGTAGTGAAAGATTCTATTCAAGATTTTCAACTGCGTTCTTTGTATAAAGTTGCAGGTCTACCTTTTGTGGTACCGAATCCTGTAACCAAAGGAAAAATGACAACTGTAAGAGGTCCAAAAGACAATAAAAATTTAAGCTCTGATGTTATTGTTTTAGATGTCACCACTAACAATGAAACAGAGAGAATAGAATTAACTGGAGGTAAATTTAATGCACGTAATTCAAAGCAGCTTACCGTTGATAATTTAAACTTTAGAATGCTTTATGGCTCTAAAACTTTAGAAACACCTTTTCATGTTAAGTTAAAAGATTTTCAATTAGAAAAATATCCTGGATCAGAAAGTGCCTCTTCATACACTAGTGAAGTAACTGTTATTTCTCCAGAAAAAACCTTTGACTATAGAATATATATGAATCATATTTTGGATTATAAAGGATTTAAACTTTTCCAATCTAGTTATGATATTTCTGGTGAGAAAGAAGAAACTCATCTATCAGTAAATCATGATTTTTGGGGAACTTGGATTACTTATATCGGATATACCTTATTGTATTTAGGAATGATTTTCTCATTATTTGTAAATGGTACACGATTTAGCGCTTTAAAAAATTCTTTAAAGAAAATCAGAAAGAAAAAAGCCGCATTATCTTTAGTGGCATTTATTTTCGTTGGTTTATCTGTTCAAGCACAACATACACAACATCGAGAAAAAAGAGTTACAGATCAACAAATAGACTCTATTTTAAAAGCAAATACTGTTGATGCTAAACATGCCGAATTATTCAATAGTTTAGTAATACAAGATGCTGGTGGAAGAATGAAACCAGCACATACGTTTGCTTCAGAACTTGTTAGAAAAGTAACACATCAAACTACTTTTAAAGGAATGAACCCTAGTCAAGTTTTTCTTTCTATGAAAGAAAATCCTAGGTTTTGGGAAGTAGTACCTATGATTTACATCGCTAAAAAAGATAACACTCAAATTAGAGAATTATTAGGAGTACCTAAAGATGCAACTCACGCTACTTTTTCTGATTTCTTAACCGAAAAAGGTGAATATAAAATTAGAGAGCAAGTAAGTGACGCTCAAAAGAGCAAAATTCAAAATAAGTTTCAAAATGATCTTATTAAAATTGATCAAAGAGTAAGTTTAGTGTATCAAGCTTTATACGGTAGTATCTTTAAAATATTTCCTATTCCAAACGATCCAAATAATAAATGGGCTTCACAAGAAGAAACCTTACATGCTGGATTTAAAGGAACAGACTCTGTATTTGTAAGACAAGTATTACCCGTTTATAAACAAATCTTACAAAAAGCAAAAAGTACTAAAGATTATACACAAGCAGATAAGGTTTTAACTGGGATTATAAATTTCCAAAAGAAATTTGGTGCTGATGTAATACCTTCTGATGAGAAAATTCAACTTGAAATTGCTTATAATAAATTTAGCGTTTTTAATAGATTAATTAAATACTACGGACTTACTAGTTTATTGCTGATTGTATTTGTAATCATGCAGATTTTCTCTGATAAAAAATGGATCAACCTTGTAGTAAAAGGATTAATTGCTTTTGTACTATTCTTTTTCTTAATGCATACTCTAGGATTAGCTGCTAGATGGTATATTAGTGGTAATGCTCCATGGAGTAATGCTTATGAATCCATCATTTTTGTTGCTTGGGCCGGTATGTTATTCGGATTAATTTTAGGTAAAAAATCTACCTTAACAATTACTGCTTCAACATTTATTACTGCAATTACTCTATTTTTTGCAAGTCAGAATTGGATTGACCCAGAGATTGCAAACCTACAACCTGTATTAAATTCTTGGTGGTTAAAAGTTCACGTTTCTATTACAGTAGGAAGTTATGGTCCTCTTTCATTAGGAATGATTCTAGGAATCTTTGCTTTAATTTTAACCTTATTAACAACAGAAAAAAACAAAAAGAAATTTGACCTAATTATAAAAGAAATTACTGTAATTAATGAAATGGCAGTAACAGTTGGGTTGGTTTTATTAACAATTGGAACCTTTTTAGGTGGAATGTGGGCCAACGAAAGTTGGGGTCGTTACTGGGGATGGGACCCGAAAGAAACTTGGGCTTTGATTAGTATTATGATTTATGCTTTTGTTTTACATATGCGATTAATTCCTGGATTGAGAAGTAGATATACTTTTAACTTATGGGCTATCATTTCTTTTGCTTCAATTATGATGACTTATATGGGAGTTAACTTCTACTTATCTGGATTACACTCTTATGCAAGTGGAGATAAAGTAATAACACCTGCATCTGTTTATTATTCGGTTGGATTTGTAGCTATTTTAGGTTTTTTCTCTTGGTTTAAACACAAAAAATACTTTAAAAAATAAAAGGCTACATGAACAGAAATTGTACATTTGCAAACTTTAAAACACATTAAACATGTTTCATAAAAATTTTAAATTAATTATTGCAGCTTTAGTTACTGCATGGTCTGTATATGAATTTTCTCAGGGTCATATTATGAATGGGATTTCTATTTTATTCTTAGCAGGATTTTTCGTGTTATTATATTTTAAAAATGAATTTATCTTATTAGCATTTTTACAATTACGTAAACAAAATTTTCCTGGTGCGCAAAAATGGTTAGGCTATATTAAAAACCCTAGTGCTGCTTTGACAAAAAAACAGGAAGGTTATTATAATTTTTTACATGGAATTATGTTGTCTCAAACCAACATTACACAAGCTGAAAAATACCTAAAAAAAGCAGTCAAATTGGGTTTATCTATGAATCATGACTTAGCTATGGCTAAATTACAATTGGCCGGAATTGCAATGACAAAAAGAAGAAAGCGTGAGGCAACCATGCTAATGAATGAAGCTAAAAAACTAGACAAACAAGGTATGTTAGGTGATCAAATAAAGATGATGAAACAACAAATGAAAAAAATCTAATTTACTTTTTTCTAACAAACATAAATTAAAACTCCTGATAATCAATCAGGAGTTTTTTTATATACTAAAGTAAGTTTAGTAATATTCATATAACATTGCCCTAGAAAAGGAAACAATTAAGCAGTGCAAAATCTTACATAGCTTCTTGGTGGCTTGGAAAGATTTTTTCAAAAATATAACGTTGAAATAAAAACAAGCTATTCAATTCTTTTAATACTCAAATCTGGTTGATATTCTAACAAATACAATCCTTTATTTTCTGAGATGCTAAACAGTCTTTTTTGATAATCAAACTTGCTTTTTATTCGATATGAAACTCCGTCTTTAAAAGTATCTGAGAGTTTTTTTCCCGAAGCCAATCTCATGATAACATCATAAGTAACATCAAAACCTCTAGTTGCATAATACGATGGTAATGCTTTATTTTTTTCTAAATACTGTTTATTAAATGTTTTGGCAGCTAATGAGCTTTCATCTATATATGTATCAGTTACATATACAAACTCTAATTGTGCATACTTGTTATTATCAACATAATCAGATTTTTCAAAACCAAACAACTTTACCAAATAATTTGTTTTTTCTATTGGCTCTGCAGGTTCTTCACCTTCTTCTGGCTCTTCAGGTTCTGGCGGATCAGGAAAACTAATCAAACTATTAATCGCATCAGCAGCAATTACATTATTATTGGTCGCAATAATTACCCAGTTTTTAATATTTGTAGTGTCAGGTTTCATCATTTTTAGAAACCTTTCTTGTGCAATATATCCATAATGCGGAATAATTTCATGTACCTCATCAATAGAATCATGTTGCTTTAATATATTAGCTATTTGTTTTATTTGAGTAATGGATGCTGTTGTAGAATCTCCTACAACAATAATATTTTCATTTGTATATTTTTTAGATACATACGACAATAATTTCTCTTTATACAAATGTTTATCTGGCGATGTTTTTACAATTCTAGAAGAAGTAAAAGAGGTTTGTGACTTTGAAAAAACAGGAAAAACCAACGGAGCACTAACACTATTAGCTAATTTTTTTGTTTCATCAGAATAGATAGAACCAATTATTGCATCTTGATCTTCTAATGTTCTATTATCAATTAAGTCATTAATTACTGTATTTCTTTCTTCAGTATCTATCACTGTTAAATCTATTTGTACACCTTGTCTTCTTAAAGAGTCTATAGCTAAATCTGCTCCTAAATAAAAGTCAGTAACAATATTTGGCAACCTTCTAGTTTTAAAGATTTCTTGAGAAGAAACTGTATCAAAAACTTTGGCTCTAAATGGTAAAAGAAGTGCTAATTTAATAGAAGCGTCATCAGTAATACTATCTTTATAAATAAGATCAATATCTTCTCCTTCAACTAACTTTTTTATCTTAACTACTGCATCTAATTTTAGACCTTCATTTAATTCTGGATTTAGTTCAATTAACTCAGATTTTAAGACATTATAATATCTAGTTAAGCTATAAAAAGTATCCCCTTTTCTTACTTTATGTAAAAGAAATTCTTTTTTTAACAATTCTATTTCATCATTAATTACAACATCATCTTGAGTTGTTACAACAGTATCTTTTACAATAAGGTTTTTATTAGTTTCTTTTTTCTTTTTAGTTTCTCCTAAATTAACTGCGTTTTTTCTTGGAATAAAAATTTCGGTATTTGCCTCTGGTCTTCTTCCAACATCGGGGTTTAAGCGTAATAAATCTCTAGTTTTTATATCTAATTTTTTCGCAATGCTACGCATTGTTTCTCCTTGCTTCACTTTATAAGTGATGTACTTCTTTTGTTGACCGCAAGAAACTGCAATCGTAAAAATAAATAAGGTAACTAATAATCTAATATGCTTCATATATTTTAATTTCTGCTTTTAAAAGCAAGTAAACTGGCAACTTTCTTTATTATAACAAAAATATTGCCAGCTTAGTATGCTATTCCCATTCTATAGTAGCTGGTGGTTTAGAGCTAATATCATACACAACTCTATTTACCCCTTTTACTTTATTTATAATATCGTTAGATGTTTTTTGTAAAAATTCATATGGTAAATTTACCCAATCAGCAGTCATCCCATCGGTACTTTCAACTGCACGTAAAGCTACTACTTTTTCGTAAGTTCTTTCGTCTCCCATAACTCCAACAGAGTTTACAGGCAATAACATAGCTCCAGCTTGCCATACTTTATCATACAAACCATTCTCTTTAAGTCCATTGATAAAAATTGCATCAACTTCTTGTAAAATTCTAACTTTCTCTTTGGTAATATCTCCAAGAATTCTAATTCCTAAACCAGGTCCTGGAAATGGATGTCTTCCCAATAATTCTTTATCTATTCCCATTGATGCTCCTACTCTACGTACTTCATCTTTAAAAATCATACGTAAAGGTTCTACTATTTTAAGTTTCATAAAATCTGGCAAACCTCCAACATTATGATGACTCTTAATTGTAGCAGATGGGCCTCCATTTACAGAAACAGATTCAATAACATCAGGATAAATAGTTCCTTGAGCCAACCACTTTGCATCTTCAATTTGGTGCGCTTCATCATCAAAAACCTCAATAAAAACTCTTCCAATAGCTTTTCTTTTGGCTTCAGGTTCTGTAATTCCAGTCAATGCATCCATAAAACGATCAGAAGCATCTACACCTTTTACATTTAAACCCATTCCCTCATATTGCTTCAAAACATCGGTAAACTCATTTTTACGTAGCAAACCATTATTTACAAAAATACAGTGTAAATTTTCTCCAATTGCTTTGTGTAATAATACAGCTGCAACGGTAGAATCCACTCCTCCAGATAAGCCTAAAACTACTTTTTCGTTTCCTACTTTTTCTTGTAAAGCTGCTACGGTACTCTCTACAAAAGAATCTGGTGTCCATGTTTGGGCTACATTCGCAATTTTTACTAAAAAGTTTTCTAACAACTGTTTTCCATCGGTAGAATGATATACTTCTGGGTGAAACTGAATTGCATATGTTTCTTCTCCTTCTATTCTATAAGCAGCGTTTTCTACATCATGAGTGCTTGCCAATCTTAATCCATTTGTAGGTAATTCTTTAATGGTATCAGAATGACTCATCCACACTTGGCTTCCTGCAGAAATTCCTTCAAAAAACAATTCATCTTCTTTTACAAAAGATAAATTTGCTCTTCCGTATTCTCTTGTATTCGATTGTCCAACCAATCCTCCAGAAAAATGTGCTAAATATTGTGCGCCATAACATACAGCTAACAAAGGTTTCTTACCTCTAATCTCTGACAAATCTGGATGAGGAGGATCTTCTGAACGTACAGAAGATGGACTTCCTGACAAGAGTACTGCTTTAAAATTCTCTAACTCTTTTGGTGGATTATTGTAAGGGTGTATCTCACAATAAATGTTTAATTCTCTAACTCTTCGGGCAATTAACTGCGTATATTGCGAACCGAAATCTAATATAAGTACGTTGTGTTGTTGCATGCGCAAAAATACTACAAGAATTTAAAACTTATTCTATCTATTTCATTTTTTTTATAGATTGAATAAGCTTAAATATTTCGATAATAAATTTTACAGTTTTAAA
The DNA here is from genome assembly GCA_947497755.1 of uncultured Polaribacter sp. Classification (GTDB taxonomy): domain Bacteria; phylum Bacteroidota; class Bacteroidia; order Flavobacteriales; family Flavobacteriaceae; genus Polaribacter. Next base: position 137,746 of record CANMHT010000007.1, read on the forward strand.
GTATTCTAAAACTAGTACGTTCTTAATTAAAATCTATAAACAATTGCATTGATATTCATTCCAGAACCTACAGAAGCAAATATAACTACGTCTCCTTTTTGTACTTCTTGATTTTCTATTTGTCCGTTTAAAACCAGATCTAATAAAGTTGGTACTGTAGCTACAGAGCTATTACCAAATTTATGAATGTTCATTGGCATAATATCTTTTGGAGCTTGTTTCTTAAACAGTCTATAAAATCGTTTAATTATTGCTTCATCCATTTTTTCATTTGCCTGATGAATGAATACTTTTTTTACCTCATCAATACCAACACCACTTTTATCTAACGCAATTTTCATTGCTTGAGGAACTTTACTTAAAGCAAACTCATAAATTTTTCTTCCTTGCATTTTGATATATCGTTCTTCTGGATTCGCATTTGCATCAAATGATTTTCCAAAAAACAAATAATAGGCTTCTTCTTTTGCAAAAGTTTGAGTAGCATGACTTAAAATTCCTGAATCTTTCTCTTCAGTTGCTTCCACAATACAAGCTCCAGCACCATCACTAAAAATCATCGAATCTCTATCGGTTTTATCTACTACTCTAGAAAGGGTTTCTGCTCCAATAACCAACGCTTTTTTTGCAATACCTGCCTTTATAAACGCTTGTGCTTGTATAACACCTTCTACCCAACCCGGACAACCAAATAAAATATCATAAGCGACACAGTTAGGGTTTTCTATTTGTAAATGGTGCTTTACTCTTGTTGCCAAACTTGGTAAAATATCATTTTGACCTGCTGGTCTTTTTACATCACCAAAATTATGTGCAACTATTAAATAATCTAACTCTTCTGGATTAACTCCAGATGACTCGATGGCTTTTTGAGCTGCAAAAAAAGCAATATCAGAAGTTTGCAACTCCTCAGAAGCATATCTTCTTTCTTCAATACCGGTAATAGATTTAAACTTTTCAATGATTACATCATTGGCCGCCTCAAAATCTGATCCATCAGCATTTAAAAAACGATGGTTGATAAATTTTTCATTCTCTTGAATAACAGTAGGAACATAGCAACCTGTACCAGTAATTTTTGAGTTAAACATACTTTTGTTTGTTTTAGGAGTTGATTTAAAACAAAGTAACGCTTTTTATCTCAATTTATTTGTAAAGATTAAACTTAACTTGCATCACCATGGCAATTGAATTAGCCCTGTCTTTCATATTCTGGGCATTCTGACCTTCAAAAAAAGTATCTATAGTAGTGGTTAAATAATCTAACCAAATTATAAAATGTTCTTTTTGAAAAGCTACTTTTTTGTCAAAATCTAAATGCTTTTTCATTACATTATTAGAGTAACTAGAAGTGTATAACAAAATATCCTGCCAAAAATCTGAAATAGTATCAATATGCTCTTCTAAATGACCTGATGTTACTATTTCTTCAAAAAAGGGAATCATTTTATCATCTGATGTTAGTTTTTTATAAAACTCAGTAATAATCAAATGAATGTCTTTTCTTGTGGAAATATCTGGTTTCATTACAAATAAGAACTATCAAAAGAAAAAGGTAGTAAAGACAATAAGGATTCTGATTTTACTACTTTACCAACAGCTCCCATAAAATAAATTTCGATAGGTTCTTTTTGATTGATTTCGTATTCAGAAAGTGTTTGTCTACAAGCTCCACAAGGTCCAACAGGTCTGTCAACAACAGAATTTATCGAACTTGCTGTAATTACCAGTTGCTTAACTTTTACTCCAGGATAATCAGAACTTGCTTTCCAAATAGCTACACGTTCTGCACACATACCAGAAGGATATGCTGCATTTTCTTGGTTATTTCCTAAAACTATTTGATTGTTCTCTAGCAATAAAGCAACACCAACTTGAAATTTAGAGTATGGTGCATAAGCTTGTTTACGGGCTTCTACAGCTTTATTCATCAACATTTGCACATCAGAAGGTAATTCTGAAACATCATCATAAACAGTAGCAGATGCTACTACATCAATTTTTTTCATAAGATAAATTAACTCGTGAAAGAGCGAAGATACTAATAATCTTCATAAATCTCTCCTAAATCGAACGATAAAGAAAAACGCAAGGTATTTTCTAATGGATGATTAACGTTAGAAGAGTTCATTAAATATGATAAATCTAAAGAAAAAGCGTTGGCTTTAAAACCACCACCCATTGTAAAGTATTGTCTATTTCCTTTTATTTCACTTTCATGATAATACCCGGCTCTTAAAGCAAAAGCATTATTATATAAATATTCTGCACCTAAAGCATAAGTAAACTCTTTTAACTCTTCGCTAAAACCACCTGGAGCATCTCCAAAAGAAGAAAACATTCCAGAAATCCAACCTTTGTCTTTTTCAGAACCATCTGGTTGCGGAGTAGGTACTAATAATTTTGTTGTTTCAATATTGATTCCGATAATATTATAATCATCTAAAATAAAATCAAAACCTCCACCTAATTTTAAGTTTGTTGGAATAAAATCTTCGTTACCAGCCACATAAGACACCTTTGGTCCAATGTTAGCTATATTAAACCCTAAACGATATCTACCATTAAAAGTTCCATAATTTTCTTCTGGAGATCTATAAAATCCAGAAACATCTACAGAAAAAGAGTTGATTGCTTGAATATTTGTGTTCTGTACACTTAATTTATAATTAGAATGAATAAAACGCAATCCTACACCCATAGAAAAAGATTCGCTTAACTTTAATGCATAAGTTCCTGCAATTGCTAACTCATTAGGATTTTCAGTTCCAATTGGTGTTCCTCCAGAATCAGTTAATTCAATCTTTCCTAAAGAAAAATATTTAAAATCTACACCCCAAGCTGCATTTTCGCTAAAACGATTCACATAAGAAACTCCACCAACAAAAATATCATCTACTAGATTACGTAACCACGGAGTATAATTTGCTCCTATACTTATTTGATTTGTATTAAAAGCAATTTTAGATGGATTATGAAATATAGAAAATGCATCTGATGAAGTTGCTACTCCAATATCCCCCATACCTCCTGCTCTTGCATCTGGTGTTATTAATAAAAATGGTGCTGCTGTAGTAATTGCATTTGTTTGAGCTTGTGCCTTAAACCCTACTAATACAGATAAAAATGCGACACTTAATACGATCCCTTTTTTCATTTATTTTAATTTAGTTGTAATCTTTATACACTAAAGTATGACTAATTTTTCATATTTCTCTGCATATTGATTACTAATAGTTGATTTTACTTTTAATTTATAGATATAAACACCTTTTCCTAACTTATTTCCAAAATCATCTAAACCATTCCATTTCAAATTACGAGAAAGATTTCCTGTAGTTTGTACGGTTTGATTAATTGTCTTAACAATTTTACCAGAAATTGTAAAAACTTGAACTTGTACTTCTAGGGGTTCGTTAGGCTTGTTATGATTGAACCAAAACTCTGTATAATTTACAAAAGGATTGGGATAGTTTAGTACATTGTCCAATACCAAACCACTATCACTCACTACCATGAAGTTTAACGTTGCTTCAGAAGAATTATTATATGTATCCCAAGCTTTAATCTTTATCGTATGTGGCCCCACAGATAAATTTCTTAATTGATATACAACTTTTCCTTTTGTAAAGTCATTCAATTCAGTTTCATAGAAGTCATTAAGCACTATAGGATTGGCTTGATCTCCATCTAAAATAGCGACAATATCATGATCTACAGAGGTGATAGAAGTGTTTATACCACTAATATCTGATAACGAAACTATTAAGTTAGGTGAGGTATTGGTATTCCCTCCTTCAATAAATGATTCGTCATTCATATAAATATTCATCTCTGGCCCTGTTGTATCGTTGGTAGCATTAGGATCAATTCCACCAACAACAACATCAAAATTAGCTCCAGATTTATCTTCATTATCATCAAAAGCATAAAAACTCAGCTTTCCTTTTCCATAAGCCACTTTAATATCTTTTGGTACAATAAAATCGAATTTAAATGTCCCGTTTGTAACCGTAGACTTTCCTCTAAATAATTTACTTTCTCTCGAATCAAAATTCATTTTAATTCCAAAACCATCATTATCCAATGTTGCTTTATCTATTGGTTTATCAAAAACAGTGGTAGATAATATTCCATTAAAATTGGTAAGCGTTTGATCTAATTCATCTGTTACTACTCCTTCAAAACTAACTTTAGATAATGCTTTTAAAGTATCTAAAGATTGGGTAATATTAACTCCATTCATTTTTGTAATCCTAACATTAGGTTTAGGAATTGCCAATTTCATTGCTGGATCACCCAAATAATAAATAAAGAATTTCTGAAAACTTGTAAATCCGTTTTTTGCAGCCATTAAAGATTCTGCAATAGTTAAGTCTTCATTATTAAACTCTAGTAATATCTTTATCAATCGTTCATTAAAATTCTGTCCTGTAGAAATAAAAACTTCTCTTGTTGTAGTGATTAAACTTGCTGCTCCTCCATTTTTATTCCAGAAGGTAAGCTCTCCTGCTGTGGTTCGCAATGGATTATCAAATCTAGAAAACTCACAAGTAACTGTGATAAAAAGAGGTAATGTTTTACTGTTATTAAAGGCTTGAATTTGTGGTACCTCTAAAATTCGTTCACTTGCAAAACCATCTTCTCCTCCATGACCAAAATAATCCATTATTAAGGTCCCTTTTTCAATCGCATTTGTCAATGCATTATTTACTTGCGGGTAACGTTCTCCACCAGAAGAAGTTTCTTGCTTAAAAGCATCGGCATAAATTTTATTGACATTAAAAATAGGTTTGTTTTTTTTGATCGAATCGGCAATTCTCTCCATTCCTTCTTGTAAGGTTTGCTCACCTGCTTCATCAATATCATCGGCAAGTAGAGTTACCGTATTTCTCCAATCTCCAAACGCAGCTTTATCATAATAGCTTAGTATTTTATCTACAACTTCTGATGCTTGCTGTACCGAAGTAACAGGTATTCTACCAGAAGCAACATCAATAGTATCTGTGGTTAACATCAATCCTTCACTTGGATCTAACATCACAAAAAAATCATCAGTAACATAAGAAGTGGCCAGGTTAAAACTCTGATTGGATTCAAAGACTGGCACAATATTATTATTGTCAGTAATCCTATCCTTATAATCATAAGATCCATCTCCAAAAAAACAAACATATTTTAATTTCCCAGCACTATTTGTATTGGTTGTATATACATGTTTTAGAAAATCTCTAATAGCAGAATTATCTGGGGAACCAGAACCAAACTCATTATAAATTTGAGATAATTCTATTACTTTAGTAGTTAACCCAGAATTATCTTTATGATAATCTGCCAACCTTTGTGCTTGAGCAGTTAGTTCATTATTTGTAATTATAAGATAGTTTACATCTTGTATCGCATGTAAATTCTGATTTGTAATTAAGGAGTTTGCAATGGTTTTTGGAGTAAGGTAATCCCCATCATTTAAAACAATGTACTCATTTAAAACATTTCCGTTAGCCTTAAAAGTGAAATTTGCTCCAGTTGAAGCATTTTCTATTAATTTAGGGTTGATAAAATCTGTAACATCCCAAAGAGCTGTAATATTATTAGCATTTGATATACTATATTCTACGACTCCAGTCGTTTGAAAACTTTCAAAACTTCTAAAAGAAAATTGCTTTCCATTAGCAACTAAATTTTTCTTGCCTTTAACCTCTATATAGTCCAAATAAGCTTTCGCTCCTGGATTTCCATTATTATTATAATTAATTGCAACATCAATTGTTGGTGAAGTTACTGTAACTTTTGCAGAATTATGATTGGCATATCCTAATGTTAAAGATCCGCTCGTTACACTTGGGTATAATATGGCAAAAGCATTGTTTCCATTAACTGTTACATTCATCGTTGAAGTTAATGCTGAAATGGCGCTACCTCTAACTTTTATTTCTACTGGTGATGATGTATCTAAGTTTTCAAAATTAAAAGCAAAATTTTGAGTATCATTTACGGTAAAATCTTCTCCGAACCACTGTGTACCAATAGCAAATAAATTTCGCTCTTCTTTTTCATAAAAAACAAAGTCATCAAACTTTGTGATGCTTTTAATTGCTGGGTTTGAAATAGTTGTTGCTGAAGCAATCCGTTTACTTGGACTGCTATTGATGGTTAAGAAATAATAAGATTTATCTGAGTAAATATTCTGTCTATGTTCTGCTGTTTCTAATCCTGGATTTAATATCCAATCATGAGGACCTTTACCATAAAATAATATATAATCTTGAGCATTAAAAACTCCATCGCTTTCACCAGCAACAAAAATGGCATTTTCTTCTAAGTCATTATATCTAAAATCACTATTCCTTTGTGGTAACATTGCTCCACCATTTCCATAAATCTTAATATTTCTTGGATCTACATTTGTGGTATTTATTCCTAATGATTGAAGAAAGTTTTGATCTATTTTAAAAACTCCAGTGGTATCAATAGAAAATTTATACCAATTCCCATTTGCGAGGACAGAATTGGTTGTTTGAGAGTTAACCTTGAGGAAGGCAACAATAAAAACTATAAAAAGAACCCCTTTTTTCTTCATTTTCTAATTCAAATAACGCACTAATCTAGCTGTTATTTTAAGAGATTGCAAGAATACTTATAATAAAGGTAAAAAACAATCGTTTATAAATTGAATAAATATAATCGTCATAAAAACTCTAATTAGCTTGGTAGAAAAGAGAATTATTGTAAATTGCATGACTTAAATAAACCCTTAACAAATTTAAATAAGATAGATGAAAAACTTATTAAAATTTACTTTTTTAGTACTAGTCAGTTTAACTTTTACGCAATGTAAAACTTGTACAGAGTGTACATCTTCTTTAACTGGTTGGAAATTTAACAATCCTGATTACGGAAATTACTTAAAAGGAAAATCTTTTGAAGGTTCAAAACCACCAAGTGGAATGGTTGCTATTGAAGGAGGAACATTTACAATGGGGCAAGTTCAAGATGATGTGATGTTTGATTGGAATACGACACCTAAAAAGATGCACATTCGTTCTTTTTATATGGACGAAGCTGAGGTTACAAACATAGAGTACTCATTATTTATGCAGTATACTAAAAGTGTATTCCCTCCAAACGACCCTAAATACAAACACATTTACAATTCTATTTTACCAGATACTTTAGTTTGGAGAAAAGGATTGGGAAATACCGACTTACTTTCTGAAAACTATTTACGTCATCCTGCTTATGCAGATTATCCTGTTGTTGGTGTTAGTTGGTTACAAGCAACACAATATTGTAAATGGAGAACCAATGCAGTTAACTTAAAGATATTAATGGACAAAGGTGTTATTAAAAATATCTGGAAAATGGATTCAATCAATTTTCAAGGAAAAAATAACTTTGACACAGATGTATATTTAGATAATCCTTATGCTTTATTTGAAGGTGATTCTACCATTTATAAAAAAGGATTACCAAGCAATACGAAAAGAAAAAGAGGAGAACCAAGACCTCCTAAAGGATCGTTTACAGGAAGACAAGTTACTTCTTCTGACGGAATTTTAGCTCAAAAGTATAGACTACCAACTGAAGCTGAATGGGAATATGCTGCTAAATCTATAGTTGAAACTAGAGAATACAACAATTTAAGAGGTAGAAAGAAATATGCTTGGGCAGGAAAATACACAAGAGATAAATCTAAAAGATACAAAGGAGATCAGTTAGCTAACTTTAAACAATCTAAAGGAGACTATAGTGGTTTACCTGGATGGAGTAGTGATGGTTCTGATATCCCTATTAAAGTAAAATCTTATCCCCCAAATGCATTTGGGCTATATGATATGTCTGGAAATGTTGCAGAATGGGTGGCTGATGTTTATAGACCTCATATTGATGTTGAAGCGAACGATTTTAATTATTATAGAGGAAATATCTTTACTAAAAAGATGATTGGTAAAGATGGTAAAGTTGTTATTGTTGATGAAAACTCAATTGAATATGACACTTTAGACAATGGAAAAATTGTTCCGTTATATTTACCAGGTAGCATTAAATATGTGCCACTTACAAAAGATGAAATCTATATGAGAAGAAATTATGCGGTAGCAAATAATTCTAACTTAGGAGATGGAGATAGAAATTCATCTAGATTTTATCAATCTGACTTATCACAATTCGCTAGAGACCCTGCAATGTACAACTCTCCAAAGACACCAAGAGATGAAAGAGATAGTCTTGGAAATATTGTAAATAAATACGATGCAAAATTTAGATCAACTTTAATTAGTGATAATACAAGAGTATATAAAGGTGGAGCTTGGAGTGATAGAGAATATTGGTTAGATCCAGCACAAAGAAGGTATTTACCAGAATATATGTCTACTAATTATATTGGGTTTAGATGTGTAACTGATAGAGTTGGTCCAATGACTTATAAAAAACGTACAGCTAGAAACCCTAGAAGATAGTACAATACTAATAACAAAATTTAAACCTCATTGTAATAGTTTTTACAATGAGGTTTTTTATATTTAAAGAATGAAGATTGAAGAATTATACTCGTTATATAGTCAACATTATTTAGTTGATACTGATACTAGAAACATTAGACAAAACACCATTTATTTTGCTTTAAAAGGAGCTAATTTTAATGGAAATTTATTTGCACAAGAAGCTCTAGATAAAGGAGCTATCTACAGTATCGTTGATGAAGAAGAGTATGCAACCTCATCTAAAATTATTTTAGTAGATGATGTTTTAAAAACACTACAAAACTTGGCCTCTTTTCACAGACAAGAGTTAAATATTCCAATTATTGGACTTACTGGAAGTAATGGAAAAACTACAACTAAAGAGTTAATAAATATTGTATTATCTAGTCAATATAAAACTACAGCAACAGTTGGTAATTTAAATAATCATATTGGCGTTCCGCTAACGCTTTTATCAATGACACCTAATACAGAGATTGGTATTGTAGAAATGGGGGCAAATCATCATAAAGAAATTGAATTTCTTAGCAAAATAGCTAAACCAGATTATGGGTATATCACCAATTTTGGAAAAGCTCATCTTGAAGGCTTTGGTAGCATAGAAGGTGTAATTGAAGCAAAATCAGAACTCTATCAGCAACTAAAAAAAACGAATAAAACTGTTTTTGTAAACCCTGATGATTCAGTACAAATAGAAAAAACTAAAAATATGAACTTTATTCTATTCGAGAGTTCAATAAAACTGATAGAAGCCAATCCTTTTGTTAAAATTACTTACTTAGACGAACTTATTGCTACAAATTTAATTGGTGCCTATAATTACAGTAATCTTTGTGCTGCAATCACAATTGGGAAGCATTTTAATATTAATATATCCAATATTAAAGAAGCCATTGAAAACTATACACCAACTAACAATCGCTCACAAGTAATAAAAACAACAAAAGATAATATGTTGATTTTAGATGCTTATAATGCAAATCCAACAAGTATGAAAGCTGCATTGCTTAGCTTTTCGCAAAAAAATGCAAGTGACAAAACAGTAGTACTTGGAGATATGTTTGAATTAGGTACTGATAGTTTAAAAGAGCACCAGTATATTGCTAACTATTGTAGCGAACTAGGTTTTGGTACAATTATATTAGTTGGCAAAATCTTTTCCAAGATTCAAACAACTAACATACAACTTACCTCTTTTGAAGAGCTAAAACGATACTTTAAAGAAAGAAATATTAATAATACTCAAGTTCTAATTAAAGGCTCAAGAGGTATGGCTTTAGAAAGAATAGTTGATTTTCTATAAGTTTATTTTTTCTTTATGATACGCCACTAATCTATCTATTGGTCTTTGAATAACTTCTGTTACTTCTAAGTTGTGTTTAGAAGCTACTTTATCTAATATATCTCTAAAGTAAAAAGCAATTGACCCTATAAAATAGATTGGAGTTGTATTGTTCTTTTCAAAGGGTAATATTCTATATTTAAAAAAAGATTGAAAACCTTTTTTAATAATTCTCTTAATGTACTTTTCATTCTTAAATTCGAACATAAATTTTGCAAAACTCGCCAAATACATATTCGGATTTGGTTGTCTATAAAGGTTAAATTTTACTTCATCTACTTCTAAATCAAATGCTTTCTCGAATTGAGCAGCTATAGCTTTAGGCATTTTTTTATAATAGAAATCTCTTAACAGTATCTTTCCAAAGTAATTACCAGATGCTTCGTCCATTACAGTATAACCTAAAGAAGCAGAAGTAACATTTAAATCTATTCCATCATAATAACAACTATTAGAGCCTGTACCTAAAATACAAACAATCCCTTCTTTGTCGCCAGATGATGCATATACTGCGGCTAACAAATCTTCAGTAACAATAACTGTAGCATTTTTAAATATGTCCTTTAAAATACCTTTTAATATTTCTACTGGTTTAGGAGTTCCGCATCCTGCTCCATAAAAATGAATTTCTTTTACAGTATCTTTTACTTGCATTAGCTGAAACATGTTTACAATCCTATTTCTAAGTTCTTCTTCAGCTACAACTGCCGGGTTTAACCCTAAAGTTCTAGTTCTAAAAACTTCATGTCTATTTTCATCTAATGCAATCCAATCTGCCTTTGTAGATCCACCATCTGCAATAAGTATCATATTCTAAATTTTCTCAAATATATTGTATCAAAATAGAATAAACAACGTTATTTTAAACTACATCGATTTCGAATTCGAATAATTGAGTAATTATACAATTGAAATTAGTAAATTCGCATAAAATATTGAAAAGAATGCTTTTTTTAAAAAAGAAAACAATTCCCTTAACAGATTTATTTACAAATGACTTTGTAGATATACATTCTCATTTATTACCTGGGATAGACGATGGTGCTAAAGATTTAAATCACTCTATTGAACTTATCAAAAAAATGAGTTCTTACGGTATCAAAAACTTTATTACTACTCCACATGTTTTAGGAGATGTATATCCCAATAGTTCAGAAATAATTAAAGAAAAACTATTAGAAGTTCAGAATGAGTTAAAGCGTCAAGATTTAGATGATATTACTATAAGTGCTGCTGCTGAGTATATGATGGATGAACAGTTTACTATTCGTTTAAAGAACAATGATATTTTAACTCTAAAGGATAATTATATTTTAGTTGAAATGTCTTATTTCAATGCTCCTTTTAATTTATATGATCTTTTGTTCGAAATTCAGTTAAAAGGTTATAAGCCTGTATTAGCTCATCCTGAGAGGTATAATTTTTTCCATCATGATTTAACAAACTATCATAAACTAAAAAAGGCAGGGTGTTTATTTCAGTTAAATCTTTTGTCATTAACTCCTCAATATGGAAAAGGTGTTCAAATAATTAGTAAAAAGTTACTCCAAGAAAATATGTATGATTTTGTTGGTACAGATACTCATCATAGTAAACATTTAGAATTACTAAAAGAATTAGGAAAAGAAAAAATAAAGAAAAGTATTTTTCATTTATTGGAGAATAATAAAAAGTTTAAATAAAAAAAGAGCAATTAAAAATTGCTCTTTTTTTATTTAATGATATCTTTTTTACGATCTAGTAAAAATCTTTTTATACCAAGGTTTTTCTACAACTACATAACCGTAACCATAACCTCCATAACCATAACCGTAGCTACGTTTAGGATCTGTAGCATTTAAAACCATAGCCATATTTGGTAATCTCTTTTCATTATATAAATTCTGAGGAACTGCCAATAAACGCTTATCTAAATAGTTAGCACGAGCCACATACATAAACATATCTGCATGCTTAGCAATTAACAACGTATCAGTTACCAGATTAACTGGAGCAGTATCTACTATAATAAAATCATATTCTTCTTTTACTATTGTAAATAAATTTTCTGTTCTCTTAGTCATTAATAATTCTGCTGGATTAGGAGGAATAACTCCTGAAGAGATGATATCTAAATTCTTTACATCTTCTATATTAAAAATTAGACTATCTAAATCTAAGTCATTATCTGTAATATAATTTGTCACTCCTTTTCTATCAGGCAAACCTAAATACTCAGTTACTTTAGGTGCTCTAAGATCCATCCCCATTAATAACACTTTTTTTCCAGACAAAGCTAAAGAAGCAGCTACATTAATTGATATAAATGATTTTCCTTCACCACTTGTAGTAGAAGTAACAAAAATTGTTTTACTTCTTCCTTTTTTATCCATCATCATAAAATCTAAATTAGTTCTAATCAAACGGAAAGCTTCGGCAGAACTAGAACGAGCATCTGCCCCTATAACTATTTTAGATTTATCTTCCGATTTGGGAACATCTCCTAAAAAAGGAATTGAAACTGAATCAACGACATCTGCTTTATTATGAATCTTAGTATCAAATAAGTTAATCAAGTAAATAATTACGAAAGGAATTAAAACCCCTAAAAATATTGCCCCTAAATATATAGTTCTTCTTTTTGGAGAAACAGCAATATTATTCCCATAGGCTTTATCTATAATTTTAGCATTTGCAACAGTAACAGCTAAAGAAATAGCGGTTTCTTCTTTCTTTTTTAGTAAATAAGAATACAATCCAGATGTTATTTCTTGTTGTAATCTGATATCTTGCAATTGTAATTCTTGTAAAGGTACACCAGATATTATTGCCTTAATTCTTGCATCTTCCTTTTGAAGATTTGTCAAAGTTAATTTTATTGATTTTTCTGAATTTTGTAAACTTTGAGTTAAACTAGACTTTAACCCTTTTATTTGTTCAGTAATATTAACAACTTGAGGATTTAATTTACCTGCTGTTCTTAACAACTTTTTCTTTGCTATAATTAACTTATTATATTCAACAATTAATTGAGGAATTGATTTGTCCTCTAATCCTAAATTTACAGCTAAAATAGATTCTTCGTTATTATTACTTTTTAGCAAAACAGTATTTAAAGCTTTTACTAAACTTAGCTGAATACTTGTCTCTACAATTTTAGTATTGTTTTTTGCTAAAGACTCTAATATTAATGCAGATTCAGCTTTAACATTAGTAATCTTATTTTTAGCTTTAAAATCTTTTAGTTTATTATTTATACTTGATAAATTTTCACCAACAATTTCTAATCGTTCTTCTATAAAGTCTTTTGTTTTTTTAGAAACTTGATTTTTATCCAAAATAGCATCTCTGTTATAAGCAGAAACTAGTTCATCTAAAAAATCAACTGCTTTATCTTTTACTACATCGTTAATACTCAAAGCAATAACACTTGAGTTCTTATTAATTGGAACAATATTAACTTTAGACTGAAAATTATCAATCATTTGATCAATAGTAGAAATGTATACTTTTATTTCTTTTACATCAAAATCCTCTGCTTCTGAGATTTTCTTCTGAAGTTTTATTTTTCCTAGTTTAGTTTCTATAAAAGTGTCAAACTTATAAGGACCTAGTTTACTTCCTTCTAAAGAAATTAAGTTAAAATTATGCTTATCTATTACAGAAACCTGAAATGCTGTATCAATTTGAGAAAACACAGAGTCTTTAGAATCAAAATGGATACGAAAAGGAGAGCTTTTATAAAGTTCAGTTTCAGTAATCCTTCCTTCAACAAAATATGAAATATTTAATTTCAAATTTCGGATAACTTCTCTAATTATTTTTCTAGACTTAATAATTTCAATTTCATTATCTAGATTATTTGTAGATCCCCCTAAAATACCCAAATCTTCAAATGCCTTTAATTCAGCAGAAACACCAGCTTTCTTATTTTCTTTAATTAATATGACAGCTTGTGCATTAAATTGTCGAGGTGTATAACGTAGATATGTATAAGCTCCAATAAAAGCAAAAAAAACTCCTAACAAAAACCATTTCCAGTGAATAAGATATTTTTCTAGTTGCTCTCTTATATTGATTGTATCATCTCTATCAGAATCTTCAAAAGATATATGTTCCTTATTTACATTCATTTTATCTTGCTAAAATTGAAATTAATGAAATTAGTACTGAGGTTATTGAAATAAATAATCCCGTATTTTGATTGTAAGAAGCAGATTGAATTTTCGCTTTGTTTGGGTTAACGTATACTACATCATTTTGCTGTAAATAATAAAAAGGAGACATATACAATTTATTTGATTTTAAATCAATCACACCAGTAGTTACTCCTTTATTCGTTTCTCTTTTAACTTCAATAATACGTTCACCTGAGATATTTAAATCTCCTGCTAATGCTATTGCGTCTAAAACAGTAATGCGTTCATTCTGAACCAAAAACATCCCTGGACTTCTTACATCACCTAAAACATTTACTTTAAAGTTCTGTATTTGAATATTAACAGTTACATCTTTTACAAAAGGTTTAAGTTTTTTAGTTATTAACTCAATCGTTTCTATTCTAGTTAACCCTTCAACTTTTAATTTTCCTAAAACAGGAAATATAATTTCTCCATTTTGGTCTATCAAATAATTTTGCTGCTTTGGCATTCCGCTAACTGAATTCGAAACAACATCATAAGAAACTGAAGGCAGATTAAAAGACTTTACAGCTTCTAAATCTTCTGACAATACATTTATTAATAATAAATCATCTTTCTTAAACTTCAATTCAAATTTTGTAAGATTTTTATAAGTAACTTCTTTATCATTTTGAAAATAACTAATGCTCTTTTTGGAAACACAGGAAGTAAAGCCTATCAAAAGTGTTAAGGCTATTAATTTTATTCGAATCTTAAACATACACGATATTTTGGTGCGAAAATATGATAAAAATATGGATTTATAATCATTTCATAGCTATTATAAGTAGTCTTTCATTATTTTTTCTAAAATAATCATTGATTGACTTTCATTTTCAGGTGAATTACAAATTATTAACTCTGAAATTAAATCTATAAAATTTTTAGGGTAAATTATATTCATTTTAATTTCATTTAAAGAAGTCGCAACTAAGTTTATTTTTTCTTCAAACTTATACATTAGTTTTTCTTCATCTTTTTCTCCATCCCTAAGCCCTATATAATCTATGTAATTGTAATAATCATCAATACCCTTGCCTTTTAAAAAGCTTTTAGCTAATTCTTTAATATAAATCTCTTTTTCATAATTTCCAATTAGCAAACTACTTTTTCCCTCATAATTAATTGCATCAATTATTATCTCAGATAATAAACTTGGATTAATGAAGTATCTTTTTACCTCTTTGGTGGTCAAATAAATTTTTTTATACACCTTAAATTGCTCTTCAAACAATGGCAAAACAGAGCCATTAGATCCAATTAAGTTTCCAAACCTTAAACTCATTAATTGCATGTTTGACAATCGATTATTCATTTTTTCAACAATGATTTCACCTACTCGTTTAGATAATCCCATTAAGCTAGATGGGTAAACAGCTTTGTCTGAAGAAATAAATAAAAACTTTGTTACATTGTATTCTTGAGAAGTATTAATTACATTAAGTAACCCTTCAATATTATTTCTTATCACCTCATATAAATTTTTCTCCATCATTGGCACTTGCTTATACGCAGCACAATGAACTACAGTGTCTATTTTATGAATAGAAAAAATATAAGAAAGCTTAACTTTATCTTGTATATCTCCAATGAGATATTCAATTTTTGTTTTGTTTTGTTTATTCTTTTCTTTTAAAAAATATAAAGCACTTTCATTTCTATCTAATAAGATTAACTTTAAACTTAAAGAGTTCGATAGAGCATTAATCAATGCCTGACCAACTGAACCAGCAGCTCCAGTAATTAAAATTGTTTTATTTTCAATCATTTAATAAGATTGTTGAGATTTTTTTAATGCTTTTAAAAGTTAAATTTCCAGAAGAAGGGACACAGATTGTTGAATCATAAAAAACTTTTGATTCATTGTTCCCATAGAGTGGATATTTTCTTAAATATGGCTGTAAGTTTAAAGGAAACCAAACTCTTCTTATTTCAATTTTCTCTTTTAAAAATTGTTGATAGATTTTTTGAAATGAATTCTCTTTAATTTTAACACAGTTTAACCAATAGTTAGAAGTTATTGAAGGGGCTTTTATACTCATTAATTTACTTCCTAATAATTTTTTATATTCTTGATGAATTTCTTGTTTTCTTGCAAGTTCTTTATAAATAAACTTTAATTGAATACTTCCTAAATAAGCTGCTAAATCATTTAGTCTATAATTATAGCCTAGTTTTAAATGCTTAAAGTCAAAAGATTCTACTTTATATTGATTTGCATACTTATCAATCTCTCTTTTAACCTCTTCATTTTTAACTATTAATGCTCCTCCTCCAAATGAAGTATTCATTTTATTTGAATTGAATGATATAATACCATAATCTGCTATAGTACCACAACTAATGTTTTTATACTTAGCCCCTAATGCTTCTGCAGCATCTTCAATTATAATTAAATTATATTTTATCTTTAATTCTAATAATTTATCCATATTAGCTGGCACTCCATACGAATGAGTTATTATAATAGCTTTAGGTGTTTTTCCTGATTTTATTGTTTCTACTATTGCTATTTCTAAATACTCCATATTCATATTACCAGTATTCAAATCAATATCTACAAAACAAGGTAATGCGTTCGTATACAAAATTGAATTTACTGTCGCAATAAATGTAGAATTTGAACAAAAAACAACATCTTCCTTATTAATACCGGAATGAACAAGAGATAAATGTAATGCGGATGTACCTGAGTTTAATAAGCAAATTCTTTTCTCAGTTTTAAGAAAACTCTTCAAATCAGAAGAAAAACAATCCAAATAAAAATTTGGATTGTTAAGTTTTTGTTGGTAAAACTCTGTAAAGTTATAATTATCAAGTCTATGAACTTGAGGTTCTAATAAAAAAATATTTTTTTTCAAATACTGTATTTAGATTTAAATATAATTTTTATGATTGTCACGTACATTATTTTTATGTCAAAACAGAAATTTTTATTCTTTAAATATATCGTATTTAATTTAACTTTTCTGTTGAACATCCAATTATCAAATAATACTTGATTTATAAACCTGTTCTTAATTTTGACTTCGTTTATAAAATACACGCTAGCTAATCCAGTAATACCGGGTTTCAATTTTAATAAGTCTGTTGGATAATTATTTTTAATAAAATAACTTTCAAGCTCTGGTCGAGGGCCAACTAACGACATATCTCCAAATAAAACATTAAAAAATTGAGGCAACTCGTCTAACTTATTTTCTCTAATAAATCTAGAATATTTATTAAGTTCTTGTGTTTTATTGTTTGCTAATGATCTTATCTTAATAAGATTAAAAACCTTCCCGTTTTTTCCAACTCTTCGTTGAAAAAAAAATCCGTTTTTTCTAAAAAAAACAGAGGATATTAGCCACAATAATAATATCAACCAAAAGAATAAAATTAAGATTAAAAAAGAAATAACAATATCACTCACTCTTTCTCCCATAATCAATTTGGTGTTTAAAAGAAAAGTATTCTAATTTTTTTAAGCTTTTGATTAAATGTTATTTTATCTAATTTAATCGCTTTTTTCTTCTTTTTGATATATAAAATACTCATTATATGAAACAATAAATTTCTAAATCTAACTTTTGTTCTTCTTGTCTGAAAATTTTTGTTCATTATAAAAAACATCATAATTAGATTTAAGTTTATAAACAAAAAGATCATTATAGAAGTTATTATATCAAAATATTTTATTGAATAGAACATCAATATTATAATAATTATGTTAATAAACCCAACGAAAACTGAAGCTCTTTTATGAGATAATCCTGAATCAATTAAAATATGATGAATGTGATTTCTATCAGGAGAAAAAACTGAACTTTTTCTATTCAAACGAATAAACATAACTCTAGCAATATCAAAAGCAGGAACAATAAGTATGCATAACATTAATAAGGGTACACCTTTCCTACTTATTTCTAATGTAGAAAAATTATTAATTCCCAATGACAAAAGTTTTAATGCTAACATTCCCAATACCAGCCCTACAACAAGTGCGCCAGTATCTCCCATAAATATTTTCTTTCTTGGTGAAAAATTAAATCTTAAAAATGCAAATAATGTAGATACGAGTGTAATACATATAGCTAAATAATAATACATATCCATCTTATAAAACAAAAAACCAAAGCTACTTGCTATAACAATTCCAACTATTGATGCCATACCATCAATTCCATCAATTAAGTTGTACGCATTTATTAATCCAAGTATCAAAAACATACTGAAACTAACCGATACAAATTTGTTTAATTCATACACACCCAAAAAACCATGAAATGATTGCATTCTATAATCAGAATTAACCATTAAAATTGCTACAGCTATTATTTGCCCTAAAAATTTTTTTCGGGCAGATAGATTATGTAAATCATCTTTCAATCCAATAAAAAAAGTTATTGTTATAGAAAAAATTAGTACTACTATATTTTTATTCTCTTCAAATAATTGAGAATAAAACAATGCAAACATTAAAGATATATAAAAGGCTATCCCGCCTAAAGTAGGAATTCTATTGGTATGCGAACTCCTATGATTAGGACTATCATATAACTTAAGTTTTAAACTGTTCTGTCTTATTCTTGGTAATAAAAAGAGGGTTAAAAAAAATACGCAAATAAAAAGAATAGAAAATAAAAAATTATTTGAAACTAATACTTCTTCCATGATTTAGCAATTCAATTACATTTTTTAATATATATAATAATGAACACAAAGGTAAAAAATACTTTTTAATTTAAGGTTATTTTAAGTATTTTCTAAAAAATCTTCTTCTTTTTTAAAAATTTAACAAACGCTAATTCAACTTATTTACTAATCTTAAAGCTATATAATTACAACAAATTTATTTTATTATTTCAATAGCTTTTTATTTATTATAAACTTGTGCATAAATGAATTAAAAATATACAGCATAAAGTAAAAAGCATTTACAACCATGTTTCCCTTCATTTTAAATAAATAAAATTTAAACATAAATAGAAAAACCTTTTTTTTGTTAAAGGATCTAGAAAAATGGCTCAATCTAACATACCCCAATGTTTTGTCAATACCTAAAGATTTTCCTCCCTCATAAAAAAAGTATAAAAAAGCTTCAAAATCTTCTGCTACCTTTTCTGTTTCATTAAAAATAATTTTATCCTTTAACGCTTTTGAGAACATAAATGTATTACAATAACCATAACCACGCATTGTAAGGTATTTTATCTTGTCTATTTGATAAGATTTAAAAATTTTATCAGAATAAGATGTAACTTTTTTATTATTACTAAAATACTTGTATGCATGGTGAGAGAAATTAAGTTCATTATCAACCATAAAATTCAATTGCGTAGATAGCTTGTCTTTTTCCCACAAGTCATCAGAATCTAGAAAAGCAATATACTCACCTTTACTATTCTTAATTGCTTTGTTTCTATTTTTCCCTGGACCAACATTTACATTATTATAAAAAACATTTATTCTTGAATCAATTTCTGAATATTTTTTTAGTATCGATATTGTATTGTCTGATGATGCATCATCATAAATTAAAAGTTCCCAATTTATATGTGTTTGCCCAATAACAGATTGTATTGATTCTTCAATTGTTGCTTCAGCATTATATGAGGGCATTATAATTGAAATTTTCATAATGTAGAATAAAAGTTAAAAAATTGGCTTTGGACTTCTGTTGAGGTAAATCTTGAAATATCGAAATACTTTTTATTTACATTTCTATCATAAGAAGTAATAATATTATGTGTTTTATCAATAAAATCTGTTGATGATAATGAGCAAAAATTAATAATCTTATTATTAGGAAAATAATGTTGGATACCAGTATTATGACTACATAAAATAGGCAAATTAAATAATAATGCTTCTAGAACAATATTTGGAAAACCCTCAGAAAATGATAAATTATAAAGTAAATCAGCATTTTTCATATAAGTACCAATTTCGCTATTAGGAACTTCACCTATAATCTCTACAATATCTTGAACATTGTGTTTCTTTATTAAATTTAAAAGCTTGTTTTCATCTTCTGTTGAGCCATACGAACCTACTAATACTACCTTTAATTTTATATCTTTATTAGCTGATAATTTTTTCTGTAATTGAGCACATGAAGAAACAAGTAGGCGTATATTTTTTAATTCTACTAAAATTCTACCTACATAAAGTATTTTAAATTCATTTGTTTTAATTAACCTTTCAGATTTAATCTGCTCTTTAGCATCTAAAATCGCATTTGGAATTATTTTATACTTTATTGGATTTCCATTCAAAAAAACATATTCAGAATACTCAACCTCGCTTAAGAAATGAATATTTGATTTATTTAAAATAGGCTTTATTAACCTAAAAAAAAGTATTTTTTTAAAGCTACTGTTGCTTAAAATTGCACTATGTCTAAACTCTCCTCTAGGAGAGTAAACTATCTTATTATTAAAAATTAAAGATATAAATGCAATAAAAACACTCTTTAAACTTAATAAACTATGAAAATGAAGTATTACTTTTTGTTTGCTAGCTATTAGTTTTAATAAACTAATGAAGTTAATGCTCTTTTCTTTTATATTATCTGGTATCGATCCTGTACTGTAAATAAAACTATTGGTACTATTTTTAACTATAGATGGTATTTGTTTATTAAAACCAGAACTATGGCCTTTTACCAATTTAACTATATGTATTATTTTCATTTAGTATTATTTTTAAATATGGATTGTATAATTATTAAGGCGACTATTGGGAAGATAATTTTATAAAATAAATCATAAAAAAATAAAGCAAAAGATACACCAAATGGATTCATCCAAGCTAAATGAAATGCTAAAACCTTATACTCAAGATACTTAGAGTGAAACAACTTATAAGATAAGCGAAAATAATAACCTGTAAAAATTCCAGAAAAAATTGTACCTAAAAAACCAAAATTAACATAGCTTTCAAAAATTATAGAAGAAGCAATACCACTTGGAATATTAAAATATATATCATTATGAATAGCCTTTGCTAAAAATGGGGTTATTGTTAAATCTCTATAATTTAT
Source organism: uncultured Polaribacter sp. (assembly GCA_947497755.1). Lineage (GTDB taxonomy): Bacteria > Bacteroidota > Bacteroidia > Flavobacteriales > Flavobacteriaceae > Polaribacter. The sequence goes on from CANMHT010000007.1 coordinate 158,761, forward strand.
CATATTAGGTGGGAATATTTGAAACAGCCCATAAAAATATGATTGTCCATAAAGAAAATCCCAATCTTCATTTACGAATGTTGATAACCCAGCATATGTTGAATCAAAACGTGAAAATGCATCTGAAATATTAATAAAGACAAGTGTAGAGTTTTCTAGCCCACTAATAAAACTTTTTCCGCTTCTTATACCATCAAGACCAATCATTAAAATAATTAGTATAAAAGAATACATCACAATTTTAAGGACACTTAATTTTTCAATTAAATTAAAATTAACAAAAACTATCATTATAATTGGAAATAAAAGTGTTCCTCTTCCTGAACTAATTCCGAAAAATGGAACCAGTAATAAATAAATCATTACTGAAACCAATATGAAATTTCTTGGTTTGTATTTTTGGAAAGTCTTTAAAAATATTGGTAAAGAAAAAGTTAATAGTGGAATAAATAATAAATACCTACCAAACCCTGATTGATTTACATAACCAACGGCAATTTTTCTATTGAATGAATAATTAAAAATATTCCCACCAACCATATAAATCAATAGTAAAACAGATATTAAAATACCTATTCCTGCAGAATATTTAGAAATTTCCAATTTAGGTAAAGTGATTGATTTGGTTAACTTAAATTTAAAGCCTACAAAAAAACAGACTAAGAATACAAGAAATATTAAAAATACCTGATAGTTTACTGAAAAGAAATGCTTATTAAATTTCCCTAACCAAAACTTAAAATAACTCAAATCATAATAATAAAGAATTGGAGATATTAAAAACGTAATGAAAATAAATACTATTGGAAAAACCAAAGGAGTTTTAATTAATTTCAACAAAAGTTGATAGTTACCTTTTTGGAAAAATATAAACAGAGAAATTAAAGAGAAAGCTATCATTGTTTAACTAAGTAATTGAAAAGTATTTATTAGAATTTAAATGAAAAATTATTTTAAAAGTACATAAACATTAAAAAAGTTATACTATACATTGTAATATATGACAGAAAACTTGATTTCTTTATAATATCAAAATTATATATAACTAAAATTATATAAGTTACAAAAGATGTTAAAAGTGATATTTTTATAAAATCAAAGATATTTAAGTCATTAGAAAAATATATGTAAACTAATTGTAAAAGGGCAACTATTACCGAAATAATAGTAAAGGAATTCTGCCTTTTATTAATATGAACAAGTCTTGTCATAATTAAAACAGGGCAAGCAAATGCAACATATATTGGAATGATATAAAGATAAGAGTTAATAAAAACTGAATCGAAATCTAATAATTCTGATAAAATGTAATTAAAATAATAATTTTCTAATATAAAATCTAATCTTAATAATTGCGATAATCCTACCAAAGAAAATGTCAAAAGAATAAGATATATATCGTGTTTTCTTGTAGAAATTTTTGATCTTATTTTATATGTAATCTTGTCTACTGATGGATTAATTAATAAAAGGGTAACTGTTGATGTTCCAAAAAGCAATAAACTGTAATAAGTAATTGACAAATCATTTTTGTTAAGAGATAACCAAATATAAGTTGAAAAATAATTTAGCAAAGGACTAGCCAAAAACCATGGGAGAGAAAACAATATAATTTTTTTAAGGTTAAAGAATACTTTCTTTAAGGACTCAATTTTAATTGGAGATAAATTTATTTTTTTTGAAATAAAAAAGATAATTATTGCGAAAAAAGAATAAGTAAAAATTAAAATTGAAACATCGTAATTAAAAAAACCAATCAAAATAATTGCCAATATATTTGATAACTTAATTAAAAATTGGCAAAAATATTGGATATAAACATTTCCTATTGCAATAGCAAAAAAACCAAGGTAATCAAATAATAATATGAAATTAATAATAATTAGTGCATATCTTATTTCTGAACTAAATAGATTGAAAGCACTGAAAATAAAATAACAGGATAAACTTAGAATTAGGATAACAAAAGAATTAAACAAATATAGTTGTCTAAAAATTTGAATAGAGCGATCGTTATTTTTAACAAAATAAATTAAATTACCACTAATTAAGTTTAAACCAGAAAACAACAGTATTTGCCTTGACATATTGATTGTTAATTCATAAGATGATCTGGTAGTATTAAATCCAATAATCTTATTTAATGCAACTACTGTTAATAGCGAAATAGAAAAATTAATTATATTCCAAAACCTATTATTAATGAATCTCATTTAAAATATTTTTTAAAATTAAATTTGTTTTCGAATCATCATAATAAGAACTGAACTCATCATACACTTTGTTACATAGTGCAAAATATTCTTCTTTATTATAATTACTAATTTTATATAAAACTTTAGTCAAATTTAATTCATTTGAGTTTAAGTAACATGAAGTAGGTTCAATACTAAACCCTCCTTTTTTAACATAAGAAATAGATGGAATACCTGCAGAAGATGTTTCTCTTATAGCTCCACCACTACCAGGCCCAGTGTATTCACTAAATTCACCAAGTACAAAAACCCTAGATAAACTATTAACATAAGAACTTAAATCTTTGATAGGAATTCTTTGATTTATTATTACATCATCTCTAAAATTAGAGTTTTTAATAATTTCTCTAGTTTTTTCTACGTCAATACCCCATAAAAAAATGTGTAATTTAAATTTTACTCCTTTTGATTTTAATTCGGACAATGAATTAAAAATTGCAGGGTTATTTTTAAGTCTAAAACTTTGTGAAGAAAAATGCACAAAATTTACGGTATCATCAAAAGAAGGTATGTGTTTGGTCCATCTTTGAACAAAAATTGGTAAGAATTTAATCTTAAAACCAAAAAAAGACTTAAAAACATGATCAAAATCCATCTGATTAGAAACAATAATTGATTCTGTTTTTAACAAAGAAACTTTAAAAATAAGTGATCTGAAAAATTTATAAAAATATTTTACCCCGAAAGAATGTATTCTATGCCCGAAATAAAAATCTTTAAACCCTCCAATATTATAATATATAGATTTAAAATTCCTAAACCTTAAAAAAACCAAACCACTATGGGTAAAAGTAATTATTTTATCAAATTTCTTAAGAAAATCATTTTTTAAATAATTTCCATCAGACAACTTAATCCCTCTTAAAAAACTAAAAGATTCATAATAGATAATATTAGATTCATCAATATCTGGCCAATTAGAATTATAGATATTATCTTTTTGTGCTAATACAAATAGTTCACAATTTTCGATATTTATTTTTTCTAAGAATAAAAAAGCATAACCGTTTGGGTTATCGAATAATAGGACTTTCATTTCCATTAAATTTTTTAGTTGTATTGAAAGCTGATTTAGACATTTCACAATACTTTTCAAATGATAACTTATGGGCTAATAGAGCTAAACTTTCTGGGTTTTTATCAATTATACTATTTTCAGAGTTACAATAATTTAAAGTTCCTACTCCATTAGTTAAAACAGGTAAAAAATTATTCATAGCTTCTAATGGTGTTCTGGCCATTCCTTCATGCTTAGAAAGAAGAATTAGAAATTTTGATTTATTTAAAATATCAATAATTTTATTAGGGTCACTAATATAACCTTTATATTCTACATTTTCAGATTCTAAAAACTTTTCATATTCATTATTTATTTTCTTTCCAATAATTATCAATTTGTATTTATTTTCTGAAATAGAGTTAATTTTTTTTATAAATCTTATATTTTCATTCATCCCTTTTTGAGATGAAACTAAGCCAATAAAAACAACTGTATTAGATTCAAACTTCTCTTGGTAATCAGGTTCGTTTTTGTCAAAATTTTTAAAATATTTTGTATTAAATCTACGTGTGTTTTTTCGAAATAAATAATAGAAAAAAGTATTCGGAAGTCCACCACCAGCAGAATATATTCTTGTGGCAATTAAAAAACTAAAAAACTCTAAAAATAAAGAGAACAGATATTTAGTTTTCAATATTATTGTGTTCTCAGAAAAATAATAGGAATTGCTTATACTACCAATGTAAATTAATTTGAATCTTTTAAAAGATATAACAAACGATAATAATGAATTTAAAAAAAATAAATTCCCTGTCATAAGTAAAAAATTATCTTTCGATGATCTTATTATTCTTCTCTTTTTTATTAGATCTTTAAAGAAGCCTTGATTAACTTCCAATACATTTAATTCAATTTTTTTATAATTAGCCAGATTAACTTCAGAAACTTTTACAACATTAGGAACAATCAAGTTAATTTTTTTTCTTCCAAACAAATACTCTATTCGCTCTAGATTAGAACAATCAGTATAAAGATTATTTTTATACGAAATAACATTTAAATCTATAAAATAATTATTCAAAATGTAAATTGATTGTTTTATTTATTAATGTTTCTGTATGATACTCTTTTTGGTACCATGAATTTAATTCTTTACCCAATTTCAACAACTCATCATTTTCTAACAAAATAACTTCTTTTAAAACTTTTTCTAAAGAATATACATTGTTTTCGAACTCAAATAATGGAGGACGAGTAGAATGAAATAAATGATCGTGTATAAATGAATAATGAGTAATTACAGGTTTGGCTAAACTCATTGCTTCTCTAGTTATCCCTCCAATAAATCCAGGGTACTTTTCTGGGTCGGTAAACTCATTAACAACTATATATGACTTACTAATAAATTTTAATAAATTATCCCTATTCTGTAATTCAATCCAATTGATATATTTACCTATTTCATGTTTTTTTAACCTCTCCTTATGCCTTTCCCATAATTCTCCCCACTTTATAAATACAATTCTAATATTATTTTCATTAAATCTGCTACTATGTTCTTCAAAAACATTGATTAAAGAATCAATAAAAATGTCAAGTTGTTTAATTTCAGAGTGTCTTGTTGGAACAAAAATTACGTTATTATCATTAAATAATGAATCAAGATTATCAAAAGTTTTTTTTGATGTTAATGCTAATTCATCATTAATTAGAGGAATGTATTTAATCTTGTTTTTTTTAACATTAAAAAAATTCAGGTATGGTATGTCAGTAGATTGACTAACAACAATATACTTTGCATATTTTAATGAGAGTTTGGCTAAATAAGCTCTAACAATTGTTTTTATCTTAGCATTTTCTTTAAATGGTGTACTTAAAATATCTCCATAACCATGGTAAATAAATTTAGCACCTAATAAAAGAGGTATAAAACATGAAAACAGTCCAAAACAATGAAACGATACATTTTTTTTTCCTTTCTTTCTAAGAAGATTCCACAAAAAATACACTCTAGATATTTTCTTTTTTCCATTTAATAAAAAGACTCCAGGTATTTTATAGAAATCTTGTTCAAACCATGATGGAAAATCTCTTTCAATACCATAATAATCTACAATAGATATAGATTGAATCTTTGAAAATGATTTAACCTTCTTATGGTAAATAAAACTATAATTACATGTATTCCCTAAAAAGACAACTGTTTTCATTAACGTTATAAAATTGAAAGTTTAAATTTTCTGCAAGAACTCCATCACTTTTAGGGTTATCTCCAATCACAATACCTCTTGTGTTTTTATCTAATCTAAGTTCTTTAATTATAAATTTTTTAAATTCAAAAGATGACTTTCCATTTGACAAATCAGAAAAAAATATTTTATTTTCATCAATATATTTTTTTAAGCTTAAGATTTTTGTTTTCCTGCTTTGTTGTTCTGGATTACCATCAGTTACAATACTTATTTTATCCTTATACTTATTTAAAAAATTAACAACACCTGGATAAAAATTTAAATGAATCGAATCATCTTCGTTTGATTCTCTAAGGGATTTTAGAAAAAACTTCAAATATTGTTTCTCAATTTTAAGGTCTTTTTCAAGAAAATTATCAAATATTCTATTATTACCATTATTTAGGTAGAATAATTTAAAGTCACTTTTCCAATTAGTATTTGTTTTTTCAGCATCAAAATTTATTTTTTTAAAAAAACTTTCAATACATGATTCAAGAAAATAATACTCATCATATAAGGTGTTATCCAAATCTAAAATAACATGTTCAAATTCATCACTTAAAAACCTCATTATAAATACGTATCATTCTTAATGTCTTTTTTATTTCTCTTTCTTTTGCAATATCCTTACCATTTAAAATATCATATGATTGTTTAAAAAAACCATATCCAGCTTTAATAGGTAACATAATACTACCAGCTATCCTAGGATTTACCTCGACTAATTTAAAATCACCGTTCTCATCCTCTTTTAATTGAATATTAGAAATATAATGAAGATTTAATTTTTCTGATATTCTGCTTATTACTTCTTCAATTTTAGAATTAAATATAACTTCTGCTCGAGCAGTATTTGTTGTTCCGCTCTCTAATTCAAGCTTCTTGTTTATACATAAATCGATAAGCTTTCCATTAGATGAAGTAAGGTAACAGCTATACTCTTGACCAGGTAAATAATCTGTCAGAATTAATTTCAAATTTGGGCATTCTTTAGTATTATAAATGGCCTCATAATTCTCTACATATTCGTTAAAAGACATCTCTCGTGTTCCAGATGAAGATAAAATCTTATTAATATTAGATGCACCATTTTTTGACAATATTCTCATCCCTTTTCCACTCCCTGTAATATTGCCATATGGTCTAATAACAAATTTTTTATCTGGGTGGTTATTCAAAATATTTTTTAACGTTTCTGGATCAGAAATTTTATAATATTCAGGTGATAAGTCTCCAAGAATTTCGTGACATTTAACCTTATCAAGGCAATCATCTACAATTTGAAAATCTGCACTAAATACTTCACATTTAAATTGATTTCTATTTTTAGATAAGAATAAAACTTCTGAATCTACCATAGGAACAATTAAATCAATATTATGTTTTTCAATTAGCTCATTTAAAAATAAAATGTATTCATTTTTATTTTTGTTTAATGGCGCATTGGGAATCACATGCACATGATTTTTTAGTTGAAAATCTTCTACATTAGATCCTGTACAAATAATACTAGATGCATTAAATGCTTTAGAAAAATATGAAAAAATATAATCGTCAAAAACTTGATAAACTCCCGTAAAAAGTATGTTATACATAGTTTGGTTATCTAAATTTGTTTAATAAAATATTACTCTTAAGATATGAATTTATTCGTAACAGTGATTTTGGTAATAAATACCTGGATGTATTAATAAATTAACTACCTCCACATTATTATTATTTAATTCTTTAGATGGATCAATATTTTCATCAGATACAATCAGTTTTCCATTTAAGTATTTCTTCCATCTATAATTCTCACTATCACTTACATACAAACATTTATTGAATAATTGAAAATCATCATGATAAGCTTCGTATTTATATCCTAGCTCTTTTGGAGTAATGTTTTTCCAAAAATCTAAATTATTATAACCAGTTAAGCCTCCGTGACTCGCAATTCCATTAATTTTAATATCAAAAAAAGTTTCCATAATCGAAACATCTTTTTTTAATGCTGTCTGAGCTTCTATCTTATTAATCATTTCTATATCAACAATTTCAGAATGATAACCAATTTCATGGCCATCAGAAATACACTGATTAACAATTCGAATACTTTCGAACCCGAACAAATTATAAAATTCTGAATGTACTCTAAAGAAAATAGTTGCTTTAATTTGAAGCTTCTTTAAAATTGGTAGAATATATTTTAAATTGTTGATTTTATTATCAACATCAATTCTCAATAAAATTACATTATCACTATAAGTTTTATTGTCTGCATACTGATCATGTGTTATAAATTTGTAACCAGATTCAATAGCATTACTTAAGATTTTCTCAAGGTTAGTATAAGTAAAATCAAATTCTCTTTTGTAATTATTTTCATTCATATCAATGATCTTTTAAAACACAAAATTTATAATAGAAACTTTTTGTAACATACCCTTTTTTATAAAGGTCATAAAAAAACGGTTGCATTTCTTCGAATGTCTTCTTATAAGTTTCGTGTTCAGAATAATGACTTGGCGGAGCACTCATTATTTCATCCCATTCTTGCTCTGAAAAATTAGTTCTCTTTTTAATTTCTACCAAAATATCATTATCAAAAGGCTTATCTTCTTTAATTTTGATAAGAGCCTCGCTTCTACTCATCTGACCAGCTCTTATTAAGGCTGAAAACTCAGAGTATCTTAAATCAATTCCAAATTTTTTAGGAAGGTAATAGTTGTTTACAAAATATGCAGATCTATTTTCCATATGATGTCCTCCATACCACTGCCACCCATACTTTTCAGATAACATTTTTTTATTAGCCTCTTTATCGTAATCTAAATAGTATAAAGGTCTAAATTTTTTAATTTTAGATTTAGAAATCCAATCAATCCATTTTTCCAGCCATAAAACTGGCAAATTTCCTAAATCTCCATCACCAAATTTCTCATGAATTCTTTTAATATACATTGCGTCCATATAGAACCAACCAGGAGGAGAAATCCCTTCACTTCTAAATGAATGTCCTTCCCATATATGACGAATATCATATTTCTCAGCTGCATCATATAATACAGTTGCTAATGCAATATCTGTTGGTGTATCAATTTCTGGAACTGACGCTTTAAAAAATGATTTATATATTTCTTGATATTGTATATTATCTACAACATGCGTATATAAATCAACATCTAATTTATCTAATACACAATCAATATTTTCTACAGCTATTCTTGAGTTATAGGTATTGTCAAAGTGTGCAGCTAAAACTCGTAAACCATACTTTTCTTTTGCAATGTCTACCATATAAGATGAATCCGCTCCACCACTTACACCTATTACTACATCATAAGGTTTACCAATTCCGTCTTTTTTAGCCGCTTCTACCTCTTTTAATATAATCTCTTCTCCCTCTTTTCCTGTAGGGTACTCATCCATCATCTGATCATACTGAGCACAATAATTACAAATACCATCCTCATCAAAAGTTATCTTAGGTATTCTTGAATCATAAATACATCGATTACAAGTCTGAATTTCTTCTTCCTTATAATTATTTAAAAACTTAAAATGGTTGTTCATCTCTTATAATTTCATTTCGTTTTGGAAATCGTATCAATACTCCCATATTTTTTTTCTGATATACTGCCATACTACCTATAGCTGCAGCTTGCACATCGTTATCGTATAACAATGTCTTTAAATCTTCTTTCTTTCCACAACCTCCATTGGCTATAATTGGAACATCTACATATTTATTCACGTAAGAAATTAGGTCATTATCATATCCTTCCCAAGTACCTTCTTGATCTACTGAAGTGATAAATATTTCTCCAACATTTAAACTTAAAACATAAGTTAGATATTCTTCTAAACTCATATTTATATCTCTGTTCGCATATGAAAATACTACAAATTTACCGTTTGAATCTCTTTTAACATCAATAGAGGCTACAACACTTTGATTTCCAAATTTATTAGCTGCTTCTTTAACAACTTCAGGATTGTCAATTAACAATGTATTTACCACAACTTTCTCAATTCCAATTGCATATAATTGCTGAAAATCTTCTACAGTTTTTACTCCACCTCCATAAGCTAATGGCATAAAGCACTCTAAAGTAAAATCTTTTAATAATTCAAAATCTATCTTACCTTTTTCTGTTGCTGTTATATCCAGAACAACAAGTTCATCTACTTCTTTATCATTATAAATTTTAACTGCATTAATTGGGTCTCCAACATATGCTGCGTTTTTAAACTTCACTGTTTTAACCAATCTTTTATCTTTTAATAAAAGACATGGCATAATTCTCTTTAAAGCCATAGCTAAAGTTTTGAAAATTTCTTAAAAATATCCATCCCGTAATGTAAACTTTTTTCTGGGTGAAACTGCATACCAATGATATTATCTTTTTGAATAGCAGAATGAAAAGTTGTTCCATATTTTGTTTCAAACAAGACCTCATTTGGGTTATTACTTTCAACATAATATGAGTGTACAAAATAAAAACGATAATCCTTATCATTGAATAAAAAATTATCTTTATCATTTATTGGCTTAACATAGTTCCATCCCATATGTGGTACTTTATAGCCATTTACAGGTTCAAATTTCTTAGCTTCTGCATCAAACCAACCTAGTCCTTTTTCATCACCCTCAACACTTCCTTTTGTCATCAATTGCATTCCAAGACAAATTCCTAAAAACGGAATTTTATCTTCAAGTGCTTTCTTATTTAATACATCTATTAAACCATACTTTTTTAAATGCTGCATTCCATTATCAAATGCTCCAACACCTGGTAAAATAATCTTTTCAGCTTTATTTATTTCCTCTACATCAGAAGAGATTTTGACATCTCGTTCTCCAATATATTTAAACATATTCTTAATTGAACCTAGATTTCCTAATCCATAATCAACTATTACTATCATAATTTTTATCTATATTTATTAAAATACTTTTGACCAGAGGGGATGTCTTTATTTACAAAAGTTGAAGCTCCAATTATAGCAGAATCTCCTATATTTGTTCCCATTTGTATAACACAATTGGGACCAATATACACTCCATTTCCAATATTTGTTGGAGCTCTTTTAATTGGTTTCTTACCTAAAGAAGTAGACCATTCTACGGTATGGTGCGTATAAATTTGAGTACCTGCAGAAATTGACACGTAATCTCCTATAACTAAACCACCACTACCATCCAACACGACATTAGGACCAATCCATGTGTTTTTCCCTACTTTTACATCTCCTATAATTAGAACATTATCATAAACTGAAGTTCCTTCTCCAAAACCTTCCTTTCTTGCTCTTTCCCATCTATCATTTAAATAATCACCAAGTGAAAGACTTCTATTATATTTTACTTTATAGAATTTGTAGAGTTTATTATAAATTTTTTTATAAAAAAACTTTAGTAAAGACATGGCTAAAATATTAATATTTACATAAGATTTTTCTTAATCCATTCTGCTGTTCTTAAAACTCCTTCTTCTAAATCTACTTGTGCCTGAAAACCTAAAATTTCTTTTGCCTTAATTACGCTAGGAATACGTATTGCAATATCTGCAGAAAGAGGTGCTTCAAATATAATTTTAGAATCCGATTTTAATACTCTAATAACTTCTTGAGCTAAACCTAAAATTGTTGTAATTGCTCTAGCATTTCCAAGGTTGAAACTTTGTCCTATTGCTTTAGGATCTTCAACACATCTAATTAAACAATCAACAAAATCGTCAACAAAACACCATGCTCTAATTTGGCTTCCATCACCATCAATTTTTATATCTTGATTTTGAAGTGCACGTTTTATAAATATCTGTATTGCTCCTTCTCCTGTTTGACCTGGACCATATACGTTAAATGGTCTAACTGTTACAACTGGTAATTTGTATTGAGTATAGTAAGCGTGAGCTAAATGCTCTCCTGCTAATTTTGAAACAGCATAAGTCCATCTTGCTTCTCCTGCAGAACCAGCAACAGTTTCGTCACCTTCTGTAGATCTAAAAGCCATAGAACCAAATACTTCTGAAGTAGAAAAATCAATAAACCTATCTTTAATCCCATTAAGTCTTGCTGCTTCTAAAGCATTTGAAGTACCTAACATATTAACCCTCATTGTATTAACAGGGTTTTTAATCACAGTGTCTATTCCTGCAATTCCTGCTGCATGAATAACAATATCAGCACCTTCCATGCTTTCTTTAAGATGGTCAAAGTCTAACACATCTCCTTTAACAATATTTATGTTAGGATGATTAGCATACTCACTAGTTGACAGAGTATCTCTATGAAAATTATCATAAACTGTAATCTTATTTTGGTCTACATAATGACCAATTAATGTATTAGCAATAAAACCAGCTCCGCCAGTTATAAAAATATTTTTGTTGTGAATCATACGAATTTATTTATTAGTGAACATATATAGTTAATTTCATTTAGTGTTAAATTTTCATCCAATGGAAGGGCTAAACCACATTCAAAAGATCTTAGAGCGTTAGGGAAAAGCTTTTCAGAATCATATCGATATTTTCTTTTATAATAATCCATATGAGGTATACACTGAGCTCCATAATTTACGAATACCTTATTCATTTTTAGATATTCTTTTAATTTATCTCTTGTTTCGTTTTTTTCTACTAAAATGTGAAAAGTTTGCCAAGTGTGTTTATAGTTTTCAGGTTCAGATGGAAGTTTTATTATATCAGTTCTAAGATTATCTAAATAATAGTTTACTAATGTATTTTTATAACTGATAATTTTATCTATACGATTAAATTGGCTTAAAACTAAAGCTGCTTGAAAATCTGTTAATCTATAATTATAACCAGCTGCAACAAATTTTGGTGTGGTTGTTTTTAAATCGATTCCATGATTTCTTAGAACTTTAATTTTATCATCTAATTCTACCGAATTACTAACTAATAACCCTCCTTCTCCACAAGTAATCGATTTTCTTGGGTGTAACGAGAATGAACCAAAATCACCAAATGTACCTGCAAATTTTCCATTGAGAGTAGCCCCAATTGCACAAGCTGCATCTTCAATTACTGGAATATTATACTTTTTTGAAAGTTTCATAATTTCTTCCATTGAAGCACACAATCCAAATTCATGAACTGGCATTATACACTTTGTATTTTTAGTTATCTTACTTTCAATTTGATTAACATCAATATTAAAAGTATCAATATCAACATCAACAAATATTGGAGTAGCCCCAACTAACTCTACTACATTTCCTGTAGCTATATAAGACAAAGCTGGAATAATTACTTCGTCTCCAGGACCAACACCAAGTGCAATTAATGCAAGATGTAAACTTGCTGTACCATTGCTTACTGCTGAACAACTTTTAGAATCAATATAATTATTTGTAATACGTTCTAACTCTAAAACATTTTGACCTTGAACTAAATTTCCTGATTTTAAAACTTCAACTAAATTTGAGATATCTCTTTCCTGAAGATTAGGTCTTGAAAGAAATATTGGTAATGATGGATTTTTCATGATTATTTAGTAAATGGGTGTTTAGAAATTTTTTCCGCAGCTAATGGGTGATATTCTCCTTTTAGTCCTAATGGTTTCGTATTTCTAATTGAATGTACTATCTCAATAGCTTGTCTAGCATCATTTAAACCATAACCATTACCTTCTATAATACCTTCGTAAACTCTTGTATGCAAATCTGTAAATCCTCCACTAAACTCTAATTCCTCACCTTCAATAGTAATAGATCTATAAGTTCTTTGACCTTTCATTTTTATTTCTTCAGGTAATACATCATAATTAATAGATAGAAACCATCTCACTCTTGCTCTTTCAAACTCTAAATAACCTGCAGCTCTATCGTGTGTATGTACATGAACATCATTTCTTTTAACATCTCCAAAAATAAATGATAACATATCATAAAAATGCACTCCTATATTTGTTGCAATTCCTCCTGATTTACTCAAATCTCCTTTCCATGAAGTATAATACCAATTTCCTCTAGATGTTAAATATGTTAAATCAACATCAAAAATCTTATCCTTTGGAGCTGCATCAATTTTCTTTTTAAGCTCTATTATGCTTTCATGAACCCTTAATTGCAAGATATTATATACTCTTTTTCCAGACTCTTTTTCCATCTTCTGTAGAGCATCTAAATTCCATGGATTTAACACTAATGGTTTTTCACAAATTGCATCAGCACCTCTTCTTAGTGCCATTCTTATATGTGCATCGTGTAAATAATTTGGAGTACAAATACTAATATAATCTAATTCAATTCCTTGATCATATTTTAATTTTTCTATATGTCTATCAAACCTCTCTGGTTCTACAAAAAAATCAGCATTAGGAAAATAACTATCCATAATACCAACACTATCAAAACGATCTAAAGCTGCTAATAAATTATTATTTGTATCCTTAATTGCTTTTAAGTGCCTTGGCGCAATATATCCAGAGGCTCCAATAAGTGCAAAATTCTTCATAATCAATTTAAAATTTGATGATTGCAAATATATTCTTTTTAATTTTATACATAATATCTTACTATCCTCTTTCTTATTTAACAGTAAGAGTTACTCTAACTTATAAACATAAATCTTGCTGCTTCTCAGAGAGTATATTTTTCACATCATAGATAACACATTTTTCATTTTTTATTGAGTTGTAATCTATATCCTTAAACTCATTATGAGCAACAGTTAAAATAACTCCATCAAATTTCTCATTTGGAATTTCTTTCAATGATTTCAAATTATATTCATGTTCAACCTCTTCTACATCAGCCCATGGATCAAAAATGGTAACATTAATGTTATATTCCTTTAATGAAGAAACAACATCTACAACTTTTGTATTACGAACATCTGGACAATTCTCTTTGAAAGTAATTCCAAGGATTAACACATTTGCTCCTTTAATTTTAATATCTTTTTGAATCATAGCTTTTACAACTTCAGTTGCAACATAATTCCCCATACTATCATTCATTCTTCTACCAGCAAGTATAATCTCAGGATTGTATCCAAATTCTTGTGCTTTTTGAGCTAAATAATAAGGATCAACACCGATACAATGTCCGCCAACTAATCCTGGTTTAAATGGTAAAAAATTCCATTTTGTACCAGCAGCTTCTAAAACATCATGTGTATTAATGTCCATTAAATTAAATATTTTAGCCAATTCGTTTACAAAAGCAATATTGATATCTCTTTGTGAATTTTCTATTACTTTAGCTGCTTCAGCAACTTTTATTGTTGGAGCTAAGTGAGTTCCGGCCAAAATAACTGACTTGTACAAGTCATCAATTTCTTTTCCAATTTCAAGAGTAGATCCAGACGTTACTTTTAAAATCTTTTCTACTGTATGCTCTTTATCTCCTGGATTGATTCTTTCAGGAGAATATCCTGCATAAAAATCTTTATTAAATGTTAAGCCAGAAACTTTTTCTAAAACCGGAATACATTCTTCTTCAGTTGCTCCTGGGTAAACAGTAGATTCATAAACAACTACATCGTCTTTTTTCAAAACTGCTCCTACAGTTTCACTAGCCTTAACTAAAGGTATTAAAACAGGTCTATTATTTTTATCTACAGGTGTTGGCACTGTAATAATAAAATAATTACAATCTTTAATATCTTCTTTATTCGTAGTACAGAATAACCCAATCTCTTTTGTATTTTTTTCTTTTAATACAGATTGTAAAAGATCATCTGATACTTCTAAAGTTGTATCCGTTCCTGACATTAACTCTTCTACTCTTATTTGATTAATATCAAAACCTACAACAGAGTATTTTGTAGCAAATAATCTTGCCAACGGCAAACCTACATAACCTAGACCTATAACGGCTATCTTAATTTCTTTCATTTTTATAAATTTTCCCAGTACCATTTCACAGCTTCCTCTAATCCTTCTTGTAAAGAAAATTTTGGAGCATATGTTAAATATTTTTTTGCTTTTTCTATACTTGCATGAGAATGTGGAATATCTCCTGCTCTATTTTTTCCATAAATGACTTCTACTCCATTAATACTTTTATCAAACATTGATAAATATTTCTTCAAATACTCCATTAAATCATTTAAAGTATTTCTTTCCCCATATGCCACATTATATACTGTATTAATTGCATCTTCTCGGGTAGTAATCAAAGACAATATATTTGCTTGAATTACATTGTCTATATATGTAAAATCTCTTGAGAAACTTCCATCTCCATTAATAGTTGGAGATTCACCTCTCATCAATTGACTAACAAATTTTGGTATCACTGCTGCATAAGCTCCATTTGGATCTTGCCTTTTTCCAAAAACATTAAAGTATCTTAAGCCGATAGTTTCTATTCCGTAAGTTTTTGAGAATACATCTGCATATAATTCATTTACATATTTTGTTATTGCATAAGGAGATAATGGCTTCCCAATAATATCTTCTTCTTTAGGCATAGAAGTAGAATCTCCATAGGTAGAAGAGCTAGCGGCATATACAAATCTTTTCACTTTTGCATCTCTAGAAGCAATTAACATGTTTAAAAAACCAGATACATTCACATCATTTGAAGTAATTGGATCATTAACAGATCTTGGTACAGAGCCTAAAGCCGCTTGATGTAATACGTAATCTACACCATAAACAGCTTTATTACAATCATCAATATTTCTTATATCACCTTCAATTAATGTAAATAATGGATTATCTAAAAAAGCAACTATATTATCTTTTTTCCCTGTAGAAAAATTATCTAAACAAACTACTTTATTATTTCTTTTTAATAATTCTTCGCATAAGTTAGATCCAATAAAACCAGCACCTCCAGTTACTAAAATCTTTTTTCCTTCAAGTAAGATTTGATTCATGATTATATAAGTATAATTTTATTCATGAGATAATTTCGAAAAGTTTTCTTTTTCAAGGGACGAAAATACAAAAAACAAAATTACTTTAACAACTCTTTATGAAAAATAGTTTTCAGTATTTTTTTTTCCTATTCGATAATATTCAAATCCTTTTTCTTCTAATTTATAAGCCATATATTGATTTCTCCCATCAAAAATTACTGGATAATTAAGTTTACTTTTAATTAGTTCAAAATCTGGAGAACGGAATTCTTTCCATTCTGTTAAAAGAATTAAAGAATCAGCACTATCTAAAACCTCGTATTTAGACTCACAATACTCTATATTATTAATATTGTTGAGATAAAATTGTTTTGCATTATTCAATGCTTTTGGATCAAATACTTTAACTCTAGCTCCTAATGCAGTTAATTCTTTAATAATATAAATTGATGGTGCTTCTCTCATATCATCTGTTCCAGGTTTAAATGATAATCCCCAAATACCAAAAGTATATTTAGATAAGTCTTTTCCAAATCGTTTAATTATCTTTTTTGCAATAACAAGCTTTTGAGAATTATTTACACTTTCTACTGAAGATATTAGTTTAGGATTGTATCCATTTTCTTCAGCAATTTTTTTTAAAGCTTTTACATCTTTTGGTAGACAAGATCCTCCATAACCAGCTCCAGGATAAATAAAACTATAACCAATTCTTTTATCTGACCCAATCCCAATTCTTACTTGATTAATATCTGCTCCAACTTTTTCACTGATATTAGCTACTTCATTCATAAATGAAATTTTTGTTGCTAACATTGCATTTGCTGCGTATTTTGTCATTTCAGCAGAACGCACATCCATTGTTATAAAACGATCATGAGTTCTAAAAAAAGGAGAATATAACTGCTTCATTTTATCTATAGCAATTTCTGATTCAGAACCAATTACTATTCTATCTGGCTTCATAAAATCATTTATTGCTGTTCCTTCCTTTAAAAATTCAGGATTAGAAACTACTTCAAATGACACCTTTTCTCTTCTATTATTTAACTCATTCTGAACTACATCTTTTACCTTATCAGCACTTCCAACTGGCACAGTTGATTTATTAACAATAATCAATGGTTTTTTCATTGTTTCTCCAATACTCTGTGCAACTTTAATTACATACTGTAAATCTGCAGTACCATCTTCGCTCATGGGTGTACCAACAGCAATAAAAACGACTTCTACATCATTAATTACTTCATCAATTCTTGTAGTAAAAAATAAATTTTTCTTTTCTAAATTTTTTTCAATCATTAAGTCTAATCCAGGCTCATAAATTACATTTTCTCCTTTATTTAAACTTTGTATTTTCTTTTCATCAACATCAATACATGTAACTGTATTACCCATTTCTGCAAAACACACTCCTGTAACTAAGCCAACGTATCCAACGCCAACAATTGCAATCTTCATTCTTATTATTTACTTTTCACTTTCAAACTCTCTTTAAGATGTACTTCTTGTCTTAAACTAGAACTTGAAAAACGATGTTCTCTTTTGTTAAAATATAATTCAATTCCTTTTTCTTCACAATATTCTCTACCAGTAAACTTTTTATCAGCATATTCATCTCCTATAATACGAACATCTATTTTAGATGATTTCAATATATCTTCTAAATCTTGTTCTGTAGCATAAGGAATTATTTCATCTACATGTTTACAACCTTTTAGCTGAATATACCTTTCAACAATTGATTGTACGGGTTTATTTTTTTCTGGTCTATCGATTGTTGGATCTGTTTGAATTCCACAAATCAAATAATCACACTGTCTTTTTGCTTCTTCAAGCATTTTAATATGACCTGCATGCAACAAGTCAAAAGCACTAAAAGTTATTCCTATTTTCATATTTTTTTTATTAAAAATTAATAAGTCAAGCTAAAATACAAAAAAAAGAAACAGTGTCTTACAATTATTAGCACAACAAAAAAACTCCATAATTTCTTATGGAGTTTTTCTTGTGGGCAATAAGGGATTCGAACCCCTGACCCCCTCGGTGTAAACGAGGTGCTCTGAACCAACTGAGCTAATTGCCCGATTATTTTTTAATTCCTAATCGAAAAGAATTTGTGGGCAATAAGGGATTCGAACCCCTGACCCCCTCGGTGTAAACGAGGTGCTCTGAACCAACTGAGCTAATTGCC
>CANMHT010000008.1 GCA_947497755.1 uncultured Polaribacter sp.
AATTTTGCATCTGTTACGTTTGCATCCTTGATCTTAACTGTTGTTACTGCATCCGCTGCTAATTTTGCATCTGTTACATTACCATCCTTAATCTTTGCTGTGGTTACCGCATCTGCCCCTAATTTGTCCTCTGTTACTGCTCCATCTTTTATCTTTGCAGTGATAATTCCTAAATCCTTTACTTCGTATGGATTTGCTACGGTTCCTGCTCCTGTGATCGTTTTATCATCTACATGCGATTTAAACGCTGCATTGTCTATCCAAGCTACTGCTCCTGAATTATCTGTAACTAATACTTTATCATTTCCACCTGAAGCTATCTTTGAGGTGGTTACTGCATTTGCAGCTAATTTGTCCTCTGTAACCGCATTTGGTGTAATTGTCAATATTTCACCACCAGTAACATCTCCTTTATGAACTGCATCTGTACCCGGATCTCCTTTTTCCCCTTTTAAAGAGGCAAAATAATCTACAATAGTTTTGTTAGCATTCCCTGGTTGCTTCTTCCATACTTCAAAAGCAGAGTCTCCTTTTAATCCACTTTGAGAAATTGCTGCATTTAAAGAAGTTAAATCAACAACTTTTTCCCATTTAGTTCCTGACCAATAATAAAACCCTTTAGTAACATCATTTATTTCTAAAGTATTATATACTAATAAACTTTCTACATTCCCATTAACTATTGTACTTGTATCTCCAGTACTTGTCAACTGAATTCTAGGAATTAACAATCCCTTATCAGATGATACTAATTCTAATTGAGCTGATTTATTAGGATCATTAGTTCCGATACCTACTTGAGAATACATACTTCCAACTCCCATAATAAAAAGCGATGTGTAAAGTATTTTTTTATTCATAAAAATGTATTTAATGTTTATCAAAAAAACTATTTGAGAAATCAAAATTAGCGACATCTAGACTTACTTAATAGCATAATTACACGAAGTCAATAATTATACACAAAACAACACATAAACAACTGAAAACATGGTGACTACCAATAAAATGATATTTGTTTTTTTTATAAAAACAGTAGATTTTCATTAAAATATTCATGTAAAAAATCTATTGACTCTTCAACTTAAAATTTTGATGGATTTGAAACAAAAAAATGAGGAAATAGGCTGTTATTTTTAATAAAAAAATTGTTCTTTTTTTAAAGAATAGGAGGTTATTAAAAAATAATTAAGTAACTATATTATAGAGACTGATAATCTTTTGTTACAAAAATTGAAATATGATTACTTTTCTCAAAAAAAAGGAAATAATTAGAAAGTTTATTTGGTTTAACACTCTGTTGTAGAAACAATAATCAAAATTGCAGCATATAGAAACTTTAGTTTCAATCAATATTCTCATTTCAAAAGAAATGGTAAAAGCAAAGAAGTAGCAAGAAGATTATTTTTTGGATAAAAAAATCCTGTTACTTAGTAAGTAACAGGAATAAAATAAAAATTAGATCAATTAAATTACACTTTATAAATAGTCACCGATGGAGCATTTAATGTTACATAAGATAAAACTCTATTTATATTTGTTTTACCAACAGGAATTTTAATATCTAGTAATGACAAAGTCAAAATACCTCCTTTATGATTTATTGTTTTCAAAGATTTAACGTGCTCATAATTAACAAAATAACTTTTATGAACTCTGTCAATTGTTATTATATCGGATAAAACCCCCTCACCTAAGTTCCTCATTGAATTTCTTATAATTATTGAACGCACTACTGGGTTTAAACTGTTTGTTTTATCTGCTAAATAATATATTTTTATATAATGTCCTTCTGATTTTGCGTATAAAAAATCTTTAGAATTAAAATCTACAACTTCATTTTTATTTAAGCCTACTATTGTTAGTTTACTATTTTTACTTGCACCTTCTCTTGATAAATTTTTTAAATTAAAACCTGCGTTTCTTTCTTTATTTAAACTATCTACAAAAAAATATTTCAATAACATTACTAAAAACTGATAGAAAATAATTAACATCGCCACCCGAGCAAAAGAAATTTTCAGGTACGCAAAATCTATCGAAATTTTTGAAAAAAAGTTATCTTCTGAAGGTAAAATAACTTTTAACACAACATCAACACCAACCACCAGAAAAAAGGTTATTTCAACTAAAAAGAAAATAAAAATCGCGTATTTCTTTGGATCTATATTCTTTATAAGTCCTCTTTTGGTGTTGCCAAAAATAGTTGTTGTTATATAATATGCTACCCAAAAACTTAATGCATAAAAAAAGCTATACACTAATCTATAGATTAGTTGTAAATCTGACATATCATATGGTTGTACTAATATTAAAAAAGCAAATAGCATAAAAGATAGCACATTACTTTCTTTAGATAAACTCATCTGTTTGAATGACTCAGTAAAATCATTTTTTTCTTTGTTTTTTTCCATAGTTAAATATCTTATCACAAATTAATAATGGGGGATATTTAATTTATTCTAATTTCTATTTCTAGCAACTTTCCCAAAAAAAGGATAGCAATTATTTATTTTTAAAACCGATATCTCACCAACATTTCAAGAGAGCCATTGTTATTAATTTGATTGATCTTTGATGTTGTAAAATCATAAGCTGCACCAAAACGTAGGTTATCCATGATGTTAAACAGTGTAAATACAGAATACATCTCATCCAATCTGTAGTTCATCCCCGCTTGTATTTGAGTGTATCCAACGGTAGCACTAATATCTGTTGATGATGGTGCTCCTTTGGTACTTCTATGCATAAAAGCTGGTGTGATTTGTACATTTTCATTGATCTTAAAATGATATCCTGCTCCATAATATAAATGCAAGTTATCTACCGCTGCTTTGGGTGCATTTCCATGTTTAATGTATCGTTTTCCATTTAAAAAGTTTGGTGTGGAGATACTCACATAATACTTCTCATGTTTTAAATACATTCCTGCTCCAAATTGCATATTGGTAAAACTCTCATTTCTACTAAACAAAGGATCATTTATCCCTACAACTCCTGCCTTTTTTAAATCGATGTTTACTATCGATGCTCCTGTCTTTACCCCAAAGTATAAATCATGTGTTTGTGAGAGTTGCAGCTTGTAAGATAGATCTACTGTTAGGTCTGTTTCTTGTAATACAAACACCTGATCTCTTACTAAAGAAACTCCCAATCCAAGTCCGTTTTTAAGTGGACTCACATAATTTAATGCCTGTGTGTTTGGAGCATCACTCACACCTACCCATTGGCTTCTATATCCCAAACTAATTTGTTGGGCATCTGTACTTCCTGCAAAGGCAGGGTTGATAATATTCATATTAAAGTTATACAAGGTAAAGTTGGGGTCTTGTTGTGCCACACTCTTTTGTATAAAACAAACCGCTATAAGGAGCAATATATATTGAATTTTTTTCATGTTGTTAACTGTTATAAATGTATTGCAATATTGTTGAGGGTTAATAATTGATATAAATCCATCCTTTGGCTGGTTTAGCTCCAGGAGTGTTAAATTCTACAGTAAAGTAATAGGCACCAACTGGTAGTTTATTACTACTACTTGTCTTGTTAGAGAATCCATTAAATGAATTGTCATATCCTTTCATAGAGAAGACTAGTTTTCCAGAACGGTTGTAGATGTTTACCACATTGTTAGGATATAACGCAATGTTCTCAATCACCCAAGTATCATTAACTCCATCACCATTAGGAGAGAATCCATATTTCTTCTTCATTACAATAGAAGCCTGACAGCCTTCATTTTCTGTATCATAGTAGTTTAAGATTCCATCATTATCACAATCTTCCTGAACATCTCCAATACCATTGTTATTCGAATCCTCTTGGTCTGGATTTGGCAGATAACTATTGTCATCTACATCTAGTACTCCATCATTATCATCATCGGTATCACAGAAGTCTGGATTCCCATCACCATCAAAGTCTTTGGTATCTATGATAATAGAGAAGGTAGTGGAATCATCACTTGTATTGGTAGCTGCATCGGTAGCGGTAGCTCTTGCATTGTAAGTACCATCAGCAAGTGTTACCGAGCTATGGTCATAGGTCCAATTACCACTTGCATCAGCTGTGGTAGTACCTACAGAGCTAGCGTTGATAAATAGCTCTACAATACTATTAGCTTCTGCTGTTCCATTAAAGACAAGCGTATTGTCTGCAGTGGTAGTGGTTACTCCAGCACAGCTATAAGTATCAATCCCAGCAATTAGAGGTGCATTAGGTTTGGTAGCATCGTATAGAGTACTCAACTGAGTAGCTGTTGTATTTGTATTGGTAGCTGCATCATTAGCTACATCTGCAGCAATATCTATTGAAACAGTTCCATCAGCTGTTGGAGTGATCAGTGCAGTATACACAGAAGCGCTAGTAGTAGTAAAGTTAGACGCTGTTGCATTGGTCAGTGTAATATCTGCCATCTCAAAGTTTAACACATCTTCAGAGAAGGTAATGGTTGCTGTAAAAGGCGCATTGGTTGGATTACTAACTGTACTAGTAATGGCAACGGTTGGTTTAACTGTATCGTATAAGATACTAAACTGAGTAGCCGCTGTGTTTGTATTAGTAGCTGCATCGTTAGCTACATCTGCAGCTACATCAATGGTTACATTTCCATCAGCAGTTGGAGTGATTAGTGCTGTATATACAGAAGCGCTAGTTGCCACAAAGTTAGAAACAGTTGCATTAGCTACAGTAATATCTGCCATCTCAAAGTTTGATACATCCTCAGAGAAGGTAACCGTTGCTGTAAATGGTGCATTGGTTGGATTACTCGCTGTACTTGTAATGGATACGGTTGGTTTGGTTATATCTGCTGTTGTAAAACTCCATGTGGTCTTATCAACAAACCCAACGTAAGCATTGTCATACAAGTCTAAAAATGCAGTAGCAGGTACTTCAATATATAATGCCGTTTCACTTGGCATATCCATAGAAGGGTCAATAGTAACTATATTGCCTGCAATGCTTACCATGGCAGAAGTTACATCTAAACTACCCACAGTAGAATCATCAGCTACTTTTTTCACCAATATACTTCCTGCTCCTTTTTTGATGTCTTCACTAAAAGTCATCATAAAATTAACTCTAGGAGTAACATTTACTGTATTATTAGATGGAGATAGACCTATGAGTGTTGGAGCTACTGTATCATCTGTAGTAAAGTTCCAATCTGTAGAAGCTCCAAAACCAGTCCAACTATTACTACTCGTATCTTCTATAGCTCCGATTGGAATTTCTACATAAAGTGCAGTTTTTTGTGGTAAATCTACTGTTGGATTGATCGTAACAGTATTTCCTGTAATATTTACATTAGCATTAGTTACATCAATAGTTTCTACAATTGAATTATCAGCAGACTTTTTAATTAAGATGTTTCCAGTTCCTTTTTGAACATTGGTATCAAAGTTCAATGTAAGATTCGTATCTGGAGTTACTTTTAAAGCACTATTCATTGGTAGCTTAGATACTATATTTGGTTCTATTGCTAAAGTTGTAAAAGATTTTATACCTCCATAAACAGTTGGTGTATTTGTTGACTTTGCTACTTTAGTAATAATATATGATTGATAGTAATATGTCGTATTAGGATTTAATCCATAGACCTCTACTACAAATGGTCCTGTAGTAGTATCATCTGCAACTTTAATCACATTTGCTTCTCCAAGTTCTGGTGTTGTATCTACAGAAGAGTATACCACACCTCTTTCAACCACTCCAATTCCAGCTCCAACCACACCTGTAACAATTACAGATTTAGATGATCTGCTGATATGTCCGGTAGTAACAACTAAATCAATTCTAAATGGATTGCTAATAAAACTAAGATCATAATTGTTTCCTAAAGTTAATGTTCCGATTAAAATATTATAAGTTCCTGTTAATTCACCTGCTTCTCTTGTTAATTCTCCAGAGAAGCTATCAGATCCAACTAAAGAACCTGAAGTAATTTGATATGTAAATGTAGGATCTGTAGCTCCTGAAATTTTATTCTGTCCTAAATCTGCAGTAATTTCAATGCCTCTTTTTACAATATTTAAAGTTCCTTTTTCTGTTAAAATTGCATAGTTATTATCATTTCCATCAGTTAAGTTAATATCATAAGTTCCAACATTACTTGTTGAATTTGCATTTGTGTTTATTAAAGGCTTGCTATCAATTGCGTCAACGTCCTCTCCATTTTTAAACCCAGTATAATTGATGGTAAAAACAGGATTAACCTCCCCGTACATTCGCTCTTTATTATCTGCTTTAGCAGTTAAATTTGCTTTGTTAATAGTTAAATTACCTGGTACGGTTTTTATAGCATAGTTTGCTGAAACACCTTCTGAAATTGTAATTGCTACAGTTCCTACATTGGTTGTTTTTGTAGCGGTTGAATTTACAGCTGGCTTTGTAGTTAAATCTTTAACTGTATCTCCGTTTTTAAATCCAGAATAATTAATTGTAAAAACAGG
The DNA here is from genome assembly GCA_947497755.1 of uncultured Polaribacter sp. GTDB lineage: Bacteria > Bacteroidota > Bacteroidia > Flavobacteriales > Flavobacteriaceae > Polaribacter. The sequence continues at coordinate 6,453 of CANMHT010000008.1, forward strand.
ATTAGAATCTCCATATACTTTTGATTTATTTTCTGCAGTAGCAATTAACACTGCCTTATTTATTTTTACTGTTGCCTCTTTTAATGCAGAAAAATGTGTTGAGTTTTCTTTTACTGTTGCTTTGACTGTAATTGTTCCAACATTTCCAAGAGTTAGTTTGTTTTCTGTTATTGAAGCTCCTCTAGCTTCACCAACAATAGCATAACTAATAGTTGCTGATGAATTTGATGTTGCATTAAGCATAACCACATCATCTCCATATGTTTTCTCAAAACTATTAAATGTAATTGTTGGAGTTAACTTATTAACTGTTGTAAAAAACTTAGTAAGTTGTTTTCCATTATTCCCTTTCAAATCTGTAATTGCTCCTTTTTGAATAGCTAAAAAATACTGCGTATTAGGTTCTAAATTTTCTTTAGGATTAATAATAAGTTTTGTTGCTGTAATGCTTATGTCAATTGCAATTGCTTTTGCCTCTTCATCTGTAGCTTTAGAAAGTATTATATTTCCTATTTGATCTGTAATAACAGTACCTCTTTTGATAGCTTCATCAAAAATGAATTCTATGTTTGTATCTAAAGCAATATTTGTTGCTTTATTTTCTGGAGTTGTACTTACTAACATTGGCGGGCAATCTTTACCCGCATCTGTTATAACCCATCCTTTTGACACAAGAGCATTTTTACCTTCTGTTCCTTCACAAAAATGAATTCCTTCCGCCCCAAATACTACATTACTTTGTACTTCTTGTTTAGACCAAGCATTTAATAATTTATCATAGTTTTCTATAGAAAGTAATGAGTTGTGAAACATTAACTTCATGTTTTTCACTTTTCTTATATCCCAATTAGAAAGATCTTGATTAAATACTTTTGATCCCCAAAACAATTCTTCCATCCCTTCAACATTACTAACATCCCAATCTGAAAGATCTTGATTAAACATTTCTGCTCCCGCAAACATAAAGTTCATATTAGTAACCTTTGATGTTTTATTACCCCATTTAGAAAGATCTTGATTAAATTTAATATTATATTGAAACATCAAAGACATGTTTGTTACATTACTCACATTCCAATTTGAAATATCTTGATTAAAAACTGTTCTACTATCAAAAGCTCCAAACATTCCCGACATATTTGTTACACTACCTACATCCCAAGAAGAAAGATCTTGATCAAATGCACTAGCTTCCCAAAACATCTGAGACATATTAGTTACATTACTCACATCCCAACCTGAAATATCCTGATTAAATTCAGAATTATTATAAAACATTGACGATATCAATTCTACATTGCTAACATTCCATTTAGAAAGATCTTGATTAAATGTAGCTATCTTACCTTGATTAGCAGCAAACATACCATGCATATTAATTACCTTAGAAACATTCCAATTGGATACATCTGAATTAAACTTTACCGCATCCAAGAACATACGAGACATATTTGTTACATTGCTCACATTCCAATTAGAAAGATTTTGATTAAAGCTTGAAGCTGAATTAAACATCCAACTTGTATTGTTTACTTTACTTAAATCCCAGTTAGTAAGTGGTTGGTTAAATGAAGAAGCAATAGAGAACATTGCTTGCATGTTAATAAATTTACCTTCACCTATATGTTCTCCTATATTCCAGTTAGAAAGGTTTCCGTTAAAAGATTTTGCTTCTAGAAACATTCCCCAAAAATCCTCAACTTTCCCTACATTCCAATTAGAAAGATCTTGATTAAATTTTGAAGCGCCCTGAAACATGTGAGACATAGTAGTTACATTCTTAACATTCCAATTAGAAAGATCTTGATTAAATACTGTAGCATTAAGAAACATATTTGCCATATTAGTTACATTACTCACATCCCAATTAGAAACATTTCCATTAAATGAAGAAGCATTTAAAAATATTCCGTCCATTCTAGTAACATTTGTTAAGTTTGGAGCATCTGTGGCTGTACTATTTAAATTAATACAACCATGGAAGGCACTATCAAATGACTTCCATTCAATATCTCCCCACTGTTGTATGTTTATTATTTTTTCTTTGTCTCCTTTATTCACAAAATAAATTGCTGGGAAATCTCCGGTAATTTTAATAGTATAATTCCCTGCTGTTGCATAGCTATGCATAGCATCTCCTTCTGCTTGTTCATTAGTTATTGTTCCATCTCCCCAATCTACCGTATAATTGTAAGCATATTTAGTATTTACTGGTATTGTTATACTTTCGTTTGCTGTAGTGGTTTTCCAAACAGTTATAAATGGTTTTGGACATTTTTTACCAGAATCTGTAATTGTCCAACCTTTTGCTTTTAATGAATTTCTTCCTACTTCTCCATTACAATAATAAATTCCATAACCTCCAAACTCTACATTATTTTGGACATTTTGCTGAGACCAAGCATTTAATAGTTTATCATAATTTTTTGAAGAAAAACCAGTGGCATCTTGAAATATAAATGACATAGAAGTGATGTTTTCTACATTCCAATTTGAAATATCTTGATTAAAAGAAGTTGCTCCATAAAACATTTGTGCTATAGAAGTAACTTTACTCATTTTATTCGCCCAAGCTGATAAATCTTGATTAAATGAAGTTGCTCCTCTAAACATTCCCGACATAGTAGTAACGTTGTTTACATTCCAACCAGAAATATCTTGATTAAATGCTGTTGCGTTATAAAACATACTACTTAAATAGATAGCACTACTTACATTCCATCCAGAAATGTTTTGGTTAAAAGAAGTAGCACCTGAAAACATACTACTAATATTAGTTACTTTACTTACATCCCAACCAGAAATATCTTGATTAAAGGAAGTTGCTCCTTCAAACATCCATGTCATACTTATTACTTTAGATGTTTTTGTATTCCAATTTAAAGGGCTATTAAATGCTGTAGCATCTTTAAACATTTTAGACATACTTGTAACGCTACTTACATCCCAGCTAGAAATATCTTGATTAAAGGCTGTTGCTCCTTCAAACATCGATGCCATATTAGCTACTTTAGAAGTTTTTGTTCCCCAATTTAAAGGACTATTAAATGCGGTAGCTCCTTTAAACATATTAGACATATTGGTTACTTTACTTACATCCCAAGAAGATAAATCTTGATTAAACACTGAACTTGTAACAGAATTCGTTGTTTTAAAAGAAACTTGTCCTTTAGAAGCAAACATAGATTCCATATTAGTTACATTAGCAACATTCCAAGAAGAAATATCTTGATTAAATGCTACTGCTCCTGCAAACATTTCAGACATACTTGTAATAGTACTCACATCCCAAGAAGAAATATCTCCATTAAACTTTTTTGCTCCAAAAAACATAGCAGTTAAATCAGTAACCTCCTTTAAATCTGGCGTATCTGTTGCAGTAATATTTAAGTTTTCACATTGATAAAAAGTTCTATTAAAAGATTTCCATTTAATATCTCCCCACTGTTGAACATCAATAATTTTATTTCTTAATCCAGAGTTTTCAAAACTAACTGCAGGAAATTTCCCTGCTATTTTTACAGTATAAGTTCCTGGGTTCGTATAAGTATGATTAACACTTCCTGTTTCATTAGATGTAGTGCCATCTCCCCAATCTATTGTATAATCATAAACATAAGAATTGCTAAGTTGTAATTGAATATTTTCGTTTGCTGTAGTGGTTTTCCAAACAGTTATAAATGGTTTCTGTTGAGTTGTTACTGTTTTTACTTCTCCCTCTTTGCTCCCAATACTATTTATTGCATAAGCAGCGTAGCTATATGAAGTATTTGATGTTAAATCAGTTATTTTTTTATTATAAGCTCCTGTAGCACCGTTTTCTACAACCTTAATAACCTTACCATTACCTGCTTCTGCAAGTGTTGGAGTAGCATCTTCTGTTGTTAATGCGTATACAAAGCCTCTTTCTGTAATTGAAGCTCCTCCATTTGAAGTTATATTTCCTTCTAATGTTGTAGATGTTGTAGTAACAGCACTTGCATCTACTGTAGTAACTTCTGGAGCAGATGTAAATGATAAAGAAAAGAGTTCATCACCAACAGTAGTATTAAATGCTCTAAAATAAAAATTGTCTTTTAAAACCGCTATATCAATAACCTCATGCCCACTATTCGGATTTCTAGAAAAATCAAAATAGTAAGCAGTTTCTATAGCTTTAACAAGTTTTGTTCCTACAACAGTGCCATCTGTCTCCCATAATTCTTTTTTAGTATTTTGATTAGTTATATTGAAATATAATTTATCCTTGAAAACCATCAATTTTTCCGGTAGAGAGTTTGCTACTCCCATACTTATATCTTTCAGAAGCATTGTTCCTGATTCTGTACCATCAGTCACCCACAACTCTTTTCCATTTAATGCTGTGTAATTAGTATAGTAAAGTTTATTATTAAAAGAAGTTAGGTGTTCTTGCACCCAATGAATTGGCATACTATGTGTTACTTTCACCAATTTTGTACCAGCCTCTGTACCATCAGTTAACCATATCTCATAACCATTTACTCCATCATTTGCGCTAAAATAAAGTTTATCATTACAAACAGTAAGATTAACAGGATTAGAACCTCCTGTACCTGGATTAATATCTTTGACCTGTTTAGTTCCTGATTCTGTTCCATCGCTTTCCCACAATTCAGATCCATTAGTTCCATCATTTCCTTTAAAATAGAGTTTATTATTAAAAACCACTAGTGATTCTTTGCCGGTTTTATCAAGATTAACATCTTTAAGTTTTATAGTACCAGCTTCAGAGCCATCACTTACCCATAAATTACCATTGGGTCCACTAAAATAAACTTTGTCATTAAAAGTTGTTAAATTCTCTGGATTTGAATGATTAGGGCCAAAACCAGAATTTCCTGGACTCAAATCTTTTACTAGTTTTGTACCTGCTTCAGTACCATCGCTCACCCATAATTCATATCCATGAGCGCCGTCATTTGCTACAAAATAAAACTTGGTTGCACCTACTGTAACATTTCTTAATGTTGAGCTAGATCCAGCCCCATTAGCATTTACATCTTTAAACAGCTGAGTCCCAGCTTCAGTACCATCAGATACCCATAATTCATTTCCATTAATACCATCATCTGCACTAAAATAAATCTTGTTATTAAATACGGTTAGATGACTTGGGTTTGAACCATTAGCTCCAGCATTAATGTCCTTTAGTAGTTTTGTACCTGCTTCAGTTCCGTCAGTTTCCCATAACTCTAATCCTGAAGTAGTAGTACTCGCTGTAAAATAAATTTTATTATTAAGTGTTATTAAATTTTGAGGACTGGAAGAACCTGTTCCGTTATTTATATCCTTTACAACACTTAATTGTTGTCCTTGAAGTATAAAAACACTAAAAAATGTAAGTAGTAACATTAGTGTTTTAATTGGTTTTGTTTTTCTAAAAAAACTTTTAATATTTTCTCTTAAGAAACAATTCTTATTAGAGGGTATAAGTAGTTGTTTTTTCATGCTAAAAAAGTATGTTTTTGGTTAATTTTCCCTTAATTCAAAAGATTTTAAATTTTAATTAACTTCAATGATAGCAGATATAGTTCCTAATTGAAAAAATATGATACAAACGACACAATTATGTTACCAACAACCTAAATTTTTAACTTTTACACCTTAAAATCCTCTTTATCTAATTGCAAGGCACTATTATTTAATATATATTTGTTTGGTTAACCTGATTCCCGATCTAAATGCATAAGTACCCCTATATATATGTGTTTTTCTTCTTGGTTTTTTCCTCTATTCAAGCCCAAAATAATACAGAAGAAAAACCTCTTTTTGAACTTTCATATTATGATGATGTTCATTCTGAAGAAAACTATAAGTCCATTCAACAAAAAAAGTTTATCTCAACTAAAGAGAAGTATGTTAATTTAGGGATTACCAAAAGTGCTTTATGGGTAAAAGTAGATTTAAACACAAAAAAACTAGACCCGAAAACTATAATTGAAGTACAAACCCCTCTAAAAGACAGCATTACTGTATTTTACACATTAAAGAACAAAGAAATTGTCACAAAAAAATTGGGACTAATGTATGCTTACTCCAAAAACAAGTTCAATCATTATTTACCTGTTTTTGAAATACCAATAAATGATTTAAATTCTAATGAGGTATACATAAAAGTAAAAAGTAGATACTCAATGTTTTTCCCTTTAGACATCAAAAGCACAGAAAACTTTTACAAAGAAAGAGTTAACTCATATATCGTTGGTGGATTGCTAATAGGTGGGTTATTATTAATGGGGATTTATAACCTATTTCTTTACTTTAGTGTTCGAGATTTTAGCTATATTTTATATGTCATAGCTTTGCTTTCTGCGATCTTATCTCAAGGATATCTTTTTGGTATATTAACGCCTTATTTGAGTCCGGAATCTCCCGAATTTAACTTTCGATTTCCTCTAGTTATTATGTGTAATACTGGAATTTTTAGTTCTTTATTTACCATTCGATTTTTAAATGTTAAAGCCAATAGTAAGTTTTTATATTACTTGCTTTTATTTGCAGCTACTTTGCTATTCTTAAATGGTGTTTTTGAATTATTACAAATCAACGATTACATCTCTAGAAAGGCGAATATAATTCTTATCATATCTACTTCTTTAGTTATTTTTTCATCAGCATTAAATAGTCTTTTAAAGAAAAATAGTATTGCCATTTACTTTACTATTGCTTGGACATTTTACCTTTTTGGGATGATTACATTTGCACTAAAATCTGTTGGTATACTTCCACATAATTCATTTACCGATCATTTTATGCATGTAGGAACATTTATGGAAGTTATGCTTTTATCCTTTGCCTTGGGTCATAAATATTCTTTAATCAGATTAGAGAAAGAACGACTAGAAAGGCAAACAAGAAAAGAGTTAGAACTTTTGGTAAAAAAGCAAACTGAAAAACTTAAAATTTCTTTAGAAGAAAAAGAAGTCTTATTAAAAGAAGTACATCATCGTGTAAAAAACAATTTACAAATTGTTATAAGTTTATTAGATTTACAAGTTGCCTCAATCAAAAACACTAAAAACAAAGAAATTTTAGCACAAAGTAAATCAAGGGTGTATTCGATGTCCTTAATTCACCAAAAGCTTTATCAATCTGATAACTTTGCCCGTATAAACATAAAAAATTATATAGAAGAGTTGTTTACTTATGTTAAAAATAGCTATCACCATCTTTCATTAGATTTAAAACATTCTTTAACCATTGATGATAAAGAATTGTCATTGACAAAAGCAATTCCATTAGGGCTAATTATTAATGAGCTTCTAACCAATTGCTTTAAACATAGTTTTAAAAATGATAAAGCCAACGAACTTAAAATTTCAGTAGACTTTAATGAAGATGCCCTTATTTTAATCATTGCTGATTCTGGTGAAGGTTTTGACCAAAATACAGGAACTGGTGGTGTAAAAAAATCTCTTGGTTTATTTTTAATTAAATCTTTATCAAAACAATTACGCGGTAACATTATTAGGTATCATAAAGACGGCCTTTTTGTGACTCAATTAACAATCCCTACAAAAGAGGCAATATAAATATGATAGATACAAAAATTTTAATTGTAGAAGACGAACAAATCATTGCTGAAAATCTACGTTTTATTCTTAATGAATATGGTTATAGCTTTGTTGATGTAGCAATGGATAAAGATGAAGCTATTCATTTATTTGAAAAAAATAACTACGATTTGGTTTTAATGGATGTAAATTTAGGAATGGCTAGCTCTAGTGATGGAATTGACCTCATAAAAGAGTTAAAGAAAAAGTATTCTTTTATTTTTATCTATGTTACTGCAAATGCTGATACCAATACTGTAGAAAAAGCAAAAGAAACAAATCCTGCTGGTTATATTGTTAAACCTTTTGTTAACAGTTCTATTTATGCAAATGTTGAAATTGCTTTAAACACCTTTAAAAAAGAAGAGTATTTTACATATATACACAAAGGAATGCAACAACAAATTCTTTTATCTAATGTAACTTATATTAAAGCCGATGGCTCTTACATACATATTTACATGGATGATAAAAGCAAACATTTTGTTAGAAAATCCATTGCAGAATTTGGTGAAGCACATCAAAATAATTTTATTAGAATTCACAAATCTTTACTAGTAAACCTAGACCATGTTCAAGCATATACAAGTAGAGTTGTTCAAATAGATGAAGAAAAACTTTCGCTAGGAAGAACTTATAAAAAGAATTTTCTTTTGGCTATGAAGCAAAAAAAAGGATAAAATTTTAACAAACCTAATACAAAAAAAGCCTTCACAAAATTTGTGAAGGCTTTTTAGTTTTATATTACTTTTTAAAAAATATATATTTATTTCTTAAAGTTTCCAACACCTTTTGCTAACCAGTTATAATACTCGTCTACATCAGGTGTATATGCAACAGGAGCTATTAAATTATTCTCCTCATGATCCATTAACACATACAAAGGCTGAGTGTTTGCTTTGTATTTTATCGTTTGTAACTCACTCCATTTCTCACCTATATACTTTAACTTTTTGCCTGGTTTTAACTTAGAATCTACTACCTCGTTAACAGGCAAAGGTCTTTTATCATCTACATATAATGAGATTAAAACTACATCGTTCTTTAACACATTAAGCACTTTAGGTTTTACCCATACATTTTGCTCCATTTTTCTACAATTAACACATGCATGTCCTGTAAAATCTAACATAACTGGCTTTCCTACTTTTTTAGCATATGCCAATCCTTTATCATAATCGTTAAAAGCTAAAATATCATGTGGCGCCATTAAATGAGCTCCTTCTGGGATGTCTGAATGAGCAGCTGCTCCTCCACTTCCTAATTTGGTAAATCCTACGCCATAAGGAGATTCGCTATAATGTTGTGGTGGTGGAAAAGCACTGATTAAATTTAATGGTGCTCCCCACAAACCTGGTATCATATAAATGGTAAAAGACAATACTATTAATCCTAGACTTAATCTTCCTACAGAGATATGAGTTAATGGACTATCGTGTGGTAATTGTATTTTCCCGAATAAATAAAAGGCTAATGCTCCAAAAATGGCAATCCAAATAGCAATAAATACTTCTCTTTCTAATAAATGTAATTGCAATACTAAATCTGCATTTGATAAGAATTTAAAAGCCAATGCTAATTCCAAAAACCCTAAAACTACTTTTACTGTATTTAACCATCCACCTGATTTTGGTAATGAATTTAACCATCCTGGGAAAGCTGCAAACAATGCAAATGGCAATGCAATTGCTAATGAAAACCCTAGCATTCCAATAATTGGTCCTAATTGACTTCCTCCTGATGCTGCTTCAACTAATAAAGTTCCTACAATTGGTCCAGTACATGAAAAAGAAACAATGGCCAATGCCAATGCCATAAAAAAGATTCCTACCATACCTCCTTTATCTGCTTGGGCATCTACTTTGGTTCCCCAAGAACTTGGCAATGTTAATTCGAAGGCTCCTAAAAAAGACACTGCAAAAAGGATTAATAACGCAAAGAAGATTAAATTAAACCAAACATTTGTTGATAAAGCATTTAATGCATCTGCTCCAAAAATAAAACTCACTAAGGTTCCTAATAACACATAAATAACTACAATTGAAATTCCATAAATAATCGCATTTCTTATTCCGGCTGCTCTACTTTTACTTTGCTTAGTAAAGAAGCTAACCGTCATAGGAATCATAGGAAAAACACAGGGTGTTAATAAGGCTGCAAATCCTGAGAAAAATGCAATTAGAAAAATCCCTAACAATCCTTTCTTTTCTGAGGTATTTTGATTTTCGTTAGTAACGGTTGGTGTTGCTTCTTTTGTTACAACAGGTGTACCTTTCTTAATCACAAACTCTAAATCAATTTCTGTTGGATTTAAACATTGTGTATCATTACAAACCATAAAATACACTGTACCAAAAATGGTAGTTGTTTTATCTGTTACATTTACAATTTGCTCAAAAGTTGCACTGTCATTAAAGTACTTGATTTTCATTTCAAATACAGTATCGTATTCTGTTTCCCCTGTTTCTTCTTGTGTCTTTCCTTCTAAACTAAATGTACCATCATCCTTATAATTAAATTGTGTTGGAATCGGTCCTCCATCAGGTACTTTTTGAGAATACAAATGCCAACCTTTATCAATAGCAGCTTTGGTAATTAATTTGTATTGTGTTTCTGATATTTTCTCTACTGATGTAGTCCAATCTACTGGATCTACTATTTGAGAAAAGCTATTTAGTGTTAAAAATAGGGTTACTAATAGCAATAACTTATTTTTCATTTGATTGATTTTGTGGTTTTCAAAGATAATTATTTCAGTAAGTTAACTATGATTTTCATGAGTATTTTAACATTACTTTTAACGTAACTATCCTGTTATTTTATTTCTTAAAAGTTTTGCAGCACTCTCTGCAGTAATATCTCTTTGTGGCATTCCAAACATTTCATATCCTACCATAAATTTCTTAACGGTTGCACTACGTAGCAAAGGAGGATAAAAACTCATATGCCAATGCCAGTGATTGTTTTCTTCTCCATTAGTTGGTGCTTGATGTATCCCGCTAGAATACGGAAAAGAACAATCAAATACGGCATCATAAGCTTTGGTTAACTTAGAAATGGCTTCTGCAAATAAAAACGAAGCATCATTAGATAGCAAACCAATATTTTTTTGTGCTTTTTTTGGAGCAATCATAGCTTCAAAAGGCCAAACAGCCCAAAATGGTACCAAAACAACAAAGTCATCATTTTCAAAAACAATACGCTCTTTTAACTCTAATTCTTGCTGTAAATAATCTTCTAAAATTGATTGCTGATGTTCTTTAAAATATTGTAACTGCTGAAAATCCTTTTTCTCAACTTCATTTGGTAAAGTAGACTGACTCCAGATTTGCCCATGTGGATGTGGATTGCTACATCCCATTACAGCACCTTTGTTCTCAAAAATTTGCACATAGTTAATCTTTGGTACAGCAGCCAATTCTTTAAATTCTTGTTGCCAAACAGCAACTACCTTTTGGATAGCATTTATCTCTAATTCTGCTAACGACTTGGAATGATCTGGACTAAAGCAAACTACTTTACAAATCCCTTGTTCACTTTCGCTTTTTAAAAGTCCGTTATGAAACGAAAAATCTTTGGAATCTTTTTGTAATGCCCCAAAGTCATTCACAAAAACAAATGTATCTGTATATGCTGGGTTTACTTCTCCATTAACTCTTTTGTTACCAGCACATAAATAGCAATTTTCATCATATGATTTTTGGGGTTCTTTTACTACTGTTTCATTTTGTCCTTGCCAAGGTCTTTTTGCTCTATGTGGCGAAACTAATACCCATTCTCCTGTTAAAACATTTAATCTTTTATGAGAATAATCTTGTAAATCTGAATTCATGATAACTAAAATTTAAATACAATGTGTCCCTTTAGACAACTGTACTTGATAAAACGAGCATGCTTTTGAAAATTCTTTTTTATAAGCAGCGGCTATTTCTTCTTTAAAAGTCGAAACCTCTTTTTTAGACACTAAATTGATTGTACAACCACCAAAGCCACCACCCATCATTCTTGCACCAATATTGTGCTTACTTTCTTTTGCAAAATCAACTAAAAAATCTAATTCTACACAGCTTACGTTGTATTGATGCTGTAATCCATTATGAGAACCAAACATCAATTCTCCAAACAATTGCACATTGTTTTCTTTTAATGCATCAGAAGCTTTGATAGCTCTTTCATTCTCTTCAATTACATACAGTCCTTTTAAAAAATCTTCTTCTAAAAGTGTTTCTTTAATTGACAAAAGTGCTTCTTTAGTAACATCACGTAATGCAGTTACTTTTAAAAGTGATGCAATTTTCTCACACACATTTCTCCTATCGTTATAAGCACTATCTGCTAAACTATGTTTTACATTCGTATTTATCAGGAGTATTTCGTAGTCTTGAAAATCTACTTTAAATAATTCTGATTTTAGTGTCCTACAATCTAATAAAAGTGCAGAATTTTCTTGCCCAAACATGCTTGCATACTGATCCATAATTCCGCATTTAACATTTACAAAATCATGTTCTGCTTTTTGAGAAATATAAATCATTTCTTCTTTGCTCATTTCTAAAGCAAACAATTCATTTAACCCAAAAACAATGCTATTTTCTAATGCTGCAGATGAAGAAAGTCCAGCACCTGATGGAATATTTCCTGCAAAAACAATATTGAAATTTGAATCTAAATTGTACTTTTTCACTACTTCAAAAATAACTCCTAATACATAATTCTTCCAAGAACCATTTGTAATAGGAGCTAGGTTTTGTTTATCAAATGAATGTTCAGATTTAATATCTAAAGCATACATTGTACAAGAAGTAGCAGTTGTTTTTTGGATTGCACAAACGATGCCTTTGTCTATCGCCGCAGGAAAAACAAAACCATCATTATAATCTGTATGTTCACCAATTAGATTGATTCTACCTGGTGCAAAAACTAACAATGGTTCTGAGTTGTATTTTTGCTGAAAAGCATTCCTTACTTTTGCAATCAATTCTTGATTTGTATGAATACTCATAAATAATTAATACGTGTCTTTCATCCAATTATAAGGTTTGCGTTTTACCCACATCCCGCGAGTAAAATCTGGAAAATCTTGCGGTGCTCCGTTATTTTCTATAGATGCTTCTGAAAGTGGAGTAATAGCACTCCAAGCAGCTGCATCGTAAACATCTAAAGGTGGTGCAATATTTCTTTTGGCTGATTCTACAAAAGCATTGATTACAAAAAAGTCCATTCCGCCATGACCTGCACCTTGTGCATGTTCTCCAAAACGTTTCCATAAAGGGTGATCGTATTTTTCTAGCCATTCTTTAGAAGAATCCCAACGGTGAAGCTTCGATTTTCCTTCAATATACATTCTATCCCCGTCTTTTTCCCATAATCCGTTGGCTCCTTGTACTCTAAACCCTAAAGAATAAGGCCTTGGCAAATTACAATCATGAGTAACAATAATGGTTTCTCCATTGGTAGTTTCAATAGTAGATGTAATCACATCACCTTGTTTAAACTTTAATTTTGCATTTGGATGATCTTTACCTCCGTGTTTTACAATATAATTATGCAATCCAATTCCTTTTGTTGCATTGGAAGTAATAGACATAAAACGGTTTCCTCTATTAATATTACACATCGTTGCCATTGGACCAACCCCATGAGTAGGGTACACATCTGCATTTCTTAAAAGTGAATGTTGTGTTCTCCAAACAGATTCAGAAATTCCTTTTTCTCCAAACTCTACACCTTTTCCGTAAGCAGATTTACCATCGTTTAATTTTACAAAACGTAAATCGTGTTGGTAACCACATCTAAAATGTACCAACTCACCAAAAACATCTTGTTTTACCATGTTTAATACTGCTAAAACATCTCTTCTATAGTTCACATTTTCTAAAATCATTAAATGTGTACCTGTTTGCTCGTGAGTATTTACCAAATCCCAACATTCTTCCATAGTATTTGCAGCAGAAACTTCTAAACCAGCATATTTACCAGCTAACATAGAGTCTTTTGCCATTTTAGTATGCCATAACCAAGGTGTAGAAATAATTACAGCATCTACATCTTTCATTTCAAGAAGGTTTCTATAATCCAACTCATCTTTACCAAAAACTTTTGGTTTCTTTTTCCCTGCTTTTGATACTTTATCTAAAGCTATTTTGATTCTTCTTGGATCAATATCACAAATTGCGGTAAGCAACACATCATCTCTAAGTAGCACATTGTTTAAATGATTGGTTCCTCTTAAACCAACACCAATTAATCCTAACTTTAGTTTTTTATCTTTAAATGCATCAGTTGCACCAAATGACATGCTTGGAGACATTGCAATTCCGGTTCCAATAATGGCTGATTTCTTTATAAAATCTCTTCTTGAACTCATGTTTGTTGTGTTATTATTTAGTTGATTATTTTTTGTGTTTTCCAAATGTAGAAATATTATTTTAGGATAAAGAATACTGAGTATAACTTTTTTATATATTTGATTTTCTAAAAATTAAATCATGGATGAATTTATATTATATCTAAAAATGGGATTGAATCATGTGTTGGATTTTTCTGCATACGATCATATTCTTTTTTTAATTGCACTAGCAGTTATTTTTTCTTTTGACCATCTTAAGAAAGTACTTTGGCTTATTACTTTATTTACTATTGGACATACAGTAACTTTAGCTTTATCTGCTTACGGAATCTTAAAAATTGACGTTAAAATAGTAGAGTTTTTAATTCCGGTTACCATTTTTATTACAGGTGTAGTAAACATTATCAATGTTGGTAAATCATCAGCAAAAAAAGACAATATCAATTTAATCTTTGCTTTATTTTTTGGACTGATACATGGTTTAGGTTTCTCTAATTATTTTAGAATGATGATTGGTAGAGAAGAAGACAAACTATTACCTTTAATAGAATTTGCACTTGGAATTGAATTGGCACAAGTAATAATTGTATTAGGAATTTTAGTTGTTGGTGCTTTATTGCAATCATTTTTTAGAGTTAGCAAAAGAGATTGGATATTAGTAACCTCAGCTATTGTAATTGGCTTTGTAATTCCAATGATGATAGAACGCGTTTTTTGGTAAATAATTAACGCTTTAATCCTAGAAAACACACTACCTTAGCTACATGAACAAAAAGCAACTTAAATACGATACTGCTTATTTAAAAATGGCTCATGAATGGGCTAAGCTTTCACACTGCGAACGCAAACAAGTGGGTGCACTTATTGTAAAAGACAGAATGATTATTTCTGATGGCTTTAATGGCACACCAACAGGTTTTGAAAACCCATGTGAAGATGAAGATAATTATACAAAATGGTATGTTTTACATGCAGAAGCCAACGCAATTTTAAAAGTAGCTTCTTCAACACAATCTTGTAAAGGCGCTACATTATACATCACTTTATCTCCTTGTAAAGAATGTAGTAAACTAATCCATCAAGCAGGAATCAAAAGAGTTGTTTATGCAGATGCCTACAAGGATGACTCTGGATTAAAGTTCTTAAAAAAAGCAGGTGTAGAACTACTATATTTACCAAATGAATAAGAATTATTTACCATTATATTTTGCCTTTGCCATTGTTTTTGGAATCTTAATAGGAAGCTATTTTGGCGGTGGATCTAATACTAGTTTTTTTGCTAGTAAATCTTCTAATGAAGCTAAAATAAAACGCTTGATAGATTATATCCAAAGAGATTATGTTGACAGTGTAAATACTGACAATCTTTTAGACGGAGCGATTACTCAAATTTTAGGAAAATTAGATCCCCATTCTGTATATATTCCAAAAGAAAACCTACAACAAGTTACAGAAAACATGCAAGGAAACTTTGTAGGAATTGGGGTACAGTTTCGAATGATTAAAGATTCAATAACTGTAATTCAACCTATTAAAGGCGGACCAAGTATTAAAGCTGGCATCAAAGCTGGAGATCGAATTTTAATGGCTAATAAGGACACTTTGTATGGAAAAAACCTAAGAAGTAATGGTGTTCCAAAATTTTTAAAAGGAGAACCAAACACAAAAATAGATTTACAGGTGTATAGAAAAACAAACGATTCTCTATTTACTGTTTCATTAAAAAGAGGGAAAGTAGCCATCAAAAGTGTAGATGTTTCGTATATGATTAACGACTCAATTGGGTATATTAAATTAGAACGATTTGCTCGTACTACTTATAGAGAATTTAAATTAGCTTTAACCAAACTACAAGGAAAAGGCATGACCGATTTAGTATTAGACCTTAGAGGAAATGGTGGCGGATATATAGATATTGCGAATAAAATTGTTGATGAGTTTTTAGAAGACGGAAAACTTATTGTGTTTACCAAAGACAACAAAGGAAATGTAGATGAATCTTTTTCAACTTCTAAAGGTTCTTTTGAAAAAGGTGGACTGTATATTTTAATCGATCAAAACTCTGCTTCTGCATCAGAAATTGTTGCTGGTGCATTACAAGATAATGATAGAGGAACAACAATTGGAAGACGTTCTTTTGGAAAAGGTCTAGTACAAGAAGAAAAAGATTTAGGTGATGGTTCTGCAATCAGATTAACTATTGCTAGATATTATACTCCAACCGGTAGATCTATTCAAAAACCTTATGAAAAAGGAAAAGGGAAAAACTACTCTAGAGATATTGACAACAGAATTAAAAGTGGAGAATTACTAAATAAAGACAGTATTAAAGTTGTTGATTCATTAAAATTTAAAACTCCTAAAGGAAAAATAGTTTATGGCGGCGGCGGAATTGTACCTGATGTTTTTGTTGCTGTAGATACCACTTCATACCTAAACAATTTTTACTTTAATACCATTCAGAATTTTGCATTCGATTTAGTAGACAACAATCGAAGAGAGTTTTCTAAAGTGTCAATAAATGATTTTATCAGTTCTTATGATATTGATAAAGCCTATAATAGCTACTTAAAACAAATCAACAATCGATTAACAGATACTAGAAGAAGGCTCAACAGTAGACATCGTCCTTCTGAGAAATCAAAAGCTTTCATTAAACAATACTTAAAAGCAACCATTGCTAGTCAAGTTTATGGCGATGAAGGATTTTATAGAATTATTCAATCTGATGACAAAATGCTCTTAAAAGTTTTAGAGTTGGAAAGTAGTAATTAATGCCGTTTCTTTGTGGTAATGATTCATGTACCCAACAATAAAAAAATATATTTTGCTTCTGATCAGCATTTAGGCGCTCCTACTCCAGAAGCTAGTTTTCCTAGAGAACAAAAATTCGTTGCTTGGTTAAACGAAATAAAAGAAGATGCAGCCGCAATTTTTTTATTAGGCGATTTGTTCGATTTTTGGTTCGAGTATAAGACAGTAGTTCCAAAAGGGTTTGTTAGAGTCTTAGGAAAATTAGCTGAGATTAAAGACAGCGGAATTCCTATTTATTTTTTTGTAGGAAATCATGATTTATGGATGAAAGACTATTTTGAAAAAGAATTGAACATCCCTGTTTATCACAAACCGCAAGAGTTTACTTTTAACAACAAAACATTATTAATTGGACATGGTGATGGTTTAGGGCCAGGAGATAAAGGCTATAAACGTATGAAAAAAGTTTTCACTTTCCCATTATTTCAATGGATGTTTCGTTGGCTACATCCAGATTTAGGAATGCGTTTAGGACAATACATGTCGGTAAAAAACAAACTTATTTCTGGAGATGATGATGCACAATTTTTAGGAGAAGATAATGAATGGTTAGTACAGTATTGCAAACGCAAACTAGAAAGTAAACACTATGATTATTTTGTCTTTGGACATCGTCATTTACCACTAGATATTGAACTTACAGAAAATAGCAAATACATTAACTTAGGAGATTGGATTAAGTATTATACATTTGGTGTTTTTGAGGATAACAAACTCGTTATCAAGAACTACAATTAAGTTATTTTTAGCAATTTCTCCACAAATCTTTAGCATTCTTTTAACAAGAAAAAAAATGCTATTATTGTAGCTTTGTTTTCAACTAATTTTTTATCAAACTTAAATTACTAAAATGATAGAGCAACAAATGAATGTAGATGTAAGAGCAATCAACGAAAAGATTGAGAGAGAAAGTGCCTTTATAGATATATTAACTTTAGAAATGAATAAAGTTATTGTAGGGCAAAAAGAAATGATAGAACGTTTGTTAATTGGTTTGCTGGGAAATGGTCATATTTTACTAGAAGGAGTTCCTGGATTAGCAAAAACATTAGCCATCAATACTTTATCTAAAGCCGTTCAAGGAAGCTTTAGTAGAGTACAGTTTACACCAGATTTACTACCTGCCGATGTTGTTGGAACCATGATTTATAATATTAAAGAAAATGACTTTAGTATTAAAAAAGGACCTATTTTTGCAAATTTTGTATTGGCAGATGAGATTAACAGAGCACCTGCTAAAGTACAATCTGCACTACTTGAAGCCATGCAAGAACGTCAAATTACTATTGGAGACGAAACCTTTAAACTAGAAGAGCCATTTTTAGTAATGGCTACTCAAAATCCGGTAGAACAAGAAGGAACTTATCCTTTACCAGAAGCTCAAGTAGACCGTTTTATGCTAAAGGTAATTATAGATTATCCAAAAATCTCTGACGAACAAACCATTATGCGTCAGAATTTAAATAATGGTTTTGCAACGGTAAATCCAGTAATTGCTGTAGATCAAATTATCAAAGCAAGAGAAGCTGTGAATGAGGTGTACATGGATGAAAAAATAGAAAAATACATTCTAGATATTATTTTTGCTACTCGTTATCCAGAAAAATACAACTTAGCGAACTTAAAACCTCTTATTGGTTTTGGAGCCTCTCCTCGTGGAAGTATTAACCTTGCAAAAGCTGCGAAATGTTATGCTTTTATCAAACGTAGAGGATATGTAATTCCAGAAGATGTAAGAGCTGTTGTACAAGATGTATTAAGACATAGAATTGGAATTACTTACGAAGCAGAAGCAGAAAATGTGACTTCTGTAGATATCATAAACAGTATTATTAACGAAGTTGAAGTACCTTAAAAAGTGTTAATCGTGTAACTTGTTGTAACTGTAATCAACAGCTGAACAATCAATAAAAACAAACTTAATTAAACGATTAAACATTGGAAACTAAAGAAATACTTAAAAAAGTACGTAAAATTGAGATTAAGACACGTCGATTGTCTGATCATATTTTTGGCGGCGAATACCACTCTACCTTTAAAGGGAGAGGTATGACGTTTTCTGAAGTACGTCAATACCAATATGGAGATGATATTAGAGCTATTGATTGGAATGTTACTGCCCGATACAATGAACCTTACGTAAAGGTTTTTGAAGAGGAACGTGAGTTAACCATGATGCTAATGGTAGATATTTCTGGATCTGAATTCTTTGGTACAAATCAACAATTTAAAAGAGATACTGCTACAGAAATTGCTGCAACATTGGCTTTTTCTGCCATTCAAAATAACGATAAAGTAGGGTTGATTTTATTTTCTGACCAAATAGAATTATACATTCCACCAAAGAAAGGAAAAAGTCACGTATTGAGAATTATTAGAGAACTGATAGAGTTTTCTCCAAAAAGTAGACAAACCAATATTGATGAAGCACTAAAGTTTTTATCAAACGTATTAAAGAAAAAAGCCATTGTGTTTTTACTATCCGATTTTATGGATGATGATTATGATCAGACCTTAAAAATTGCAGGAAGAAAACACGATGTAACTGGAATTCGAATCTATGATAAACACGATGAGGAAATTCCGAATTTAGGAATTGTTCCTATGGCAGATGCAGAAACCGGAAAAGTACAATTGATAAATACAAGTTCTAAAACCATTAGAACAAATTACAAAGCCAATGCTTTGCGTTTAAATGATTATTACAAAAAAACATTTAGCAGAGCGGGTGCGGGAACAATTAGTACTCGTGTAGACGAGAATTATGTAAAAAAATTATTAGGATACTTTAAACATAAAGGAAGCTAAAAAACAGCATGAAGCATTATTTACTATACATATTTTTACTAGTATCTGTTGTTAGTTTTGCACAACAAAAACCTGTTGTTACTGCAGAAATTGACACTACAAATATTCGAATTGGAGAGCAATTTGAGTATAAAATTACTGTAAAAGATACTGCAAATGTCATCATTCCTAAATTAGAAAAACTAAAAGGAGTAGAAATTGTAGAAGATAAAAAGATTGATACCATTAAAAATAGCCTGATTAAAAAATATATTTTAACCAGTTTTGATAGTGGTGCTTACTATATTCCACAGCAGCAAATATTTATTAGACAACGTTTACACTTAACAGACTCACTGCTAATAAAAGTAGCTACTGTTGCTGTTGACACTACAAAACAAAAGATGTTTCCTATCAAAGCCATTCAATCTGAACCGTACCAGTTTGATGACTTTAAACCCTATCTTTGGTATGTAATTTTAGCATTACTAATTATTGGTGCTATTTTATACTTTGTATTCAGAAAGAAAAAAGAAGTTGAAGAGGAAGTTATTGTTCCTGCGCTACCTCCATATGAAGAAGCCATTCAGAAATTACATGCATTGGATGAAAAATTACTTTGGCAAAACAATCAAATTAAGGAATATTATAGTGAACTAACAGAAATTGTTAGAGCATTTATTGAAAGAGAATTAAAAGTACCTGCTTTAGAATCTACCACAGACGAATTGATAGAAACGCTAACAGACTTTAATGATTCAAAAGCCATAACAACTCCTAAAGAAACTATTGAAAAACTACGCAATTTGTTACGTGAAGCTGATTTGGTAAAATTTGCAAAATCTAAACCTTTGTCAGAACAAATTGAATTTAATAGAAAAGAAGCAGAAGAAGTTGTAACTGAGCTTAAGCCAGAAGAAAAAGAAGAGCCAGAAATTAAAACCGATGTAGATAATGAAGTGGAGTAATTTTGAGTTTTATAGTCCAGAGTTTTTCTGGTTGTTTTTACTGATTCCTTTCATTATTATTTGGCATGTAGTAAAACGTAAAAAAAACGCTGCTACCTTAACCATACCAAGTGTAAAAGGGTTTAAAGCAGAGCAATCTATCTTAGCAAAATTAAAACCAATTTTGTACGTCCTTAGAATTGCTGCTTTGTGTTTTTTAATTCTAGCTTTGGCTAGGCCAAGAAATGTAGCTGTTAGTAAAAAAACAAAGACCAACAGAGGTATTGATATTGTCATGGCTATTGATGTTTCTGCAAGTATGTTAGCTAGAGATTTAAAACCTAACCGATTAGATGCCTTAAAAAAGGTAGCTACAGACTTTGTTAACAGGAGACCAAATGATAGAATTGGAATTGTAGTATATGCAGGAGAAAGTTTTACGCAAACACCAATTACAAGTGATAAAGGGATTGTTAAAAGAACCATTTCTGAAATTAAATGGGGACAATTAGAAGGTGGTACTGCTATTGGAATGGGATTAGGATCTTCGGTAAATCGATTAAAAGAAAGTAAAGCAAAAAGTAAGGTTATCATTTTATTAACCGACGGAGTAAATAATTCTGGTTTTATTGACCCAAAAACAGCTACCGAACTTGCCAAAGAACTAAACATTAAAGTATATACAATCGGAATTGGAACCAATGGAATGGCGGATTTCCCTTATAGTAGAAATCCATCAACTGGACAATTACAATTTAGACAACAACAAGTAGAAATTGACGAAGAGCTTTTAAAATATATTGCTGCAGAAACTGAAGGAAAGTATTTTAGAGCAACAGACAACAAAAAACTACAAGCAATTTATGACGAGATTAACAAGCTCGAAAAAACAAAAATTGAAGAATTTAAATATTACAATTATCAAGAGTTGTATAGAACTTTAGTTTTAATCGCTTTAGGTTTATTGATTATAGAATATACGTTAAAAAATACATTGTTTAAAAGTTTTATTTAATGTTGTTTAAAAGTAGAAATGTTTAACTGTTAAAAAGTGATGATGCATAAATTTTCATTTGAAAAATTAGATGTTTGGAAAGAATCTATTTCTTTTTCCAAAGACATTTATGAGCTAACTAAAACATTTCCAAGTGATGAAAAATTTGGTTTAATTAGCCAATTACGCAGAGCTACAAATTCTATATCTTCTAACTTGGCAGAAGGAACATCTAGAAGCACTAATAAAGATAAAGCTCATTTTACTACATTAGCTTATAGTTCTACTATGGAGGTATTAAATCATTTAATTCTTTCAAAAGAATTATACTTAATGTCAGAAAAAAAATATATCTCTTTAAGGGAAAAAATAAATAAAATATCTAATATGTTAAATGGGTTAAGAAAATCGCAATTAAATGAATAATACACCTGTAAACAATTACACAAATAAACCATTATACTAAAGTGAAATGTATCAGATAGAAGAACCAATATATTTTTATTTCTTCGCAATTATTCCAGTAATAATTGTCGTATTTCTATTGTCTTTTTGGTGGAAAAAAAGAACTCAGAAAAAGTTTACTGATATTGCTTTATTAAAAAAACTAGCACCAGATACTTCTAATTTTAAAGCAGTATTAAAACTAGTTTTTCTAATTATTGGAGTAAGTTTTTTAGTAATTTCTTTGGTTAATCCTAAAATGGGAACCAAACTAAAAACAGTAAAACGAGAAGGTGTTGATGTCGTTTTTGCCTTAGATGTTTCTAAAAGTATGTTGGCAGAAGATATTGCTCCAAACAGACTAGAAAAAGCAAAACAAATTATTTCTAAAATTATAGATAAATTAGGAAGTGACAGAGTTGGAATCATTATTTATGCTGGAAACTCTTATCCTCTTTTACCAATAACTACTGATCATGCAGCAGCTAAAATGTTTTTACAAAATGCTGGTCCAGATATGGTTTCGAGTCAAGGAACGGCCATTAACGAAGCATTAAACTTAGCCAAAACCTATTATAATAATGACGAGCAAACCAATCGCTTTTTAATTATTATTTCTGATGGAGAAGACCATCAAGAAGAAACAAAAAAGGTTGCAGAAAACATGTCTAAAGAAGGCGTTAAAGTATATACTATTGGTGTTGGAACAGAAAAAGGAGGTCCAATTCCTATGAAAATAAACGGTTCTTTATTAGGCTATAAGAAAGATAGAAAAGGACAAACTGTAATCACCCAAAGAAAACCAGATGTATTGGAAGCAGTTGCCAATGTTGCTAGTGGAAGATACATAGATGGAAACAAAACAGAAAAACCTGTTAGTTTTATAGAAGAATTAATTGCCAATGCTCAAAAAAACGAGTTTGAAACCAAGCAATTTTCTGATTATAAAGATCAATTCCAATGGTTTATTGGTTTAGGAATTCTATTCTTATTAATAGATATTTTCTTCCTAGACAAAAAGACCAAATGGATTAAAAAAATAGATTTGTTTAACGAACAATAATTTTTACAGATATGAACAAAAATTATTTCATAGCATTCTTATTACTTCTATTCACTTCTATAGTAAGTGCTCAAGAAGTAAAAGATTCTATTGCCTTACAAAGAGAAGCAAGAAGCTTAGTAAGAGAAGGTAATGAGCTCTACAAACAAGAAAAGTATACAGATGCTAGTGTTTCTTTTAAAAAAGCATTAGATAAAAACGCTGGGTACAAAAAAGCTAGTTATAACTTAGGGAATGCTTTATATCAGCAAAAAAATTACAAAGAAGCGGTTCCTCAATTTGAAGTTACGGCTAAAGATTCAAAAGATAAATATACCAAAGCAGAGGCATTTCATAATATTGGAAATGCTGCCATGAAACAAAAGCAGTACCAACAAGCTGTTGATGCTTATAAAAACTCGTTAAGAAATAATCCTTCTGATGACGAAACTCGCTACAATTTAGCAATGGCTCAAAAAGAATTAAAAAAGCAAAAAGAGAAAGAAAAGAAAGACAATAAGGATAAAAAGAAAAACGATAAGAAAAAGAACAAAGACAAAAAAGAAAACAAGGATAAAAAAGGAGATAAAGAGAAGAAAGACGATAAGGGAGATAAGAAAAAAGACAACAAGCAAAACGACGATAAAAAGAAAGACAAAAAAGACGGGGATAAGGACAATAAAAAAGATCAGAAAAAAGACCCAAAAAATCCGAATAATAAAGACAAAAAGCAAAAACAAAAGCCTAGAAAAGGGAATATGACTCCTCAACAAATAAAGCAGTTACTAGAAAGCTTAAACAATGAGGAAAAGAAAACCCAAAAGAAAATGAACGTAAAAAAGGCAAAAGGCAAAAAAGTAAAACAAGAAAAAGACTGGTAAAACACTCATTTTTGATTTTATTAAAAAGTAGTATTTTTGACGGCTAGAAGATGAAAAACAAAGTAGTTTACATATTTTTATTTATGAGTTTTGTGACTCAATTTGTTCTTGCGCAAGCTGAATTTAAAACCACAGTTAGCAAAAGTAAATTGGGAGTAAATCAACGCTTTAGAATTGTCTTTTCTATCAACAAACAAGGTGCTGATAATTTTACACCTCCAAGCTTTAAAAACTTTAGAGTTGTTGCTGGCCCAAGTCAATCTGTAAATCAATCTTGGATTAATGGAAAAGTAAGCTTTTCTCAATCATATACTTATATTTTAATGCCTAAAGCTATCGGAACATTTACCATTCCGAGTGCAAGCATTCAACTTAACGGAAAAACTTTAAAATCAAACACCGTTAAAATGAATATTTTAAAAGCCGTTGACTTACCTAAAAACCCCAACGACCCTAATTATATTGCCGAACAAAATGTTCATTTAGTTGCCGAAATATCAAAATCCAAACCTTTTGTTGGCGAAGGAATTTATGTAGAATATAAGTTATATGTTAGTGAAAATATTTCTGTAAAAGATTTTTCTGTAACAGAATCTCCTCAATACAATGGTTTTTGGAATCAAGAAATTAAGATCAATAACTTACAAATAAAAAACGGAATTTATAACGGAGAAAACTATCGTTATGTAGTATTAAAAAAAGCATTATTAATTCCAACCAAATCTGGAAAACTAGTTATTGAACCAATGAAAATGGATATTTTAATTGGGGTTCCAACTGGTAGAGGTGACTTTTTTGGAAACCCTATTACTAGAAATCTCACCAAATCTTTTTCATCTCCTAAAAGAAATATCAATGTAAAAGATTTACCGTTAGAAGGAAAACCAGAAAACTTTAATGGAGCTGTTGGTGACTTTAATTTTAGTATTACATCTAGTAAAAATGAACTTAAAGCAAACGAATCTTCAGAAATTAAAGTTTCGGTTAATGGAAAAGGAAATTTAAAACTTTTTGAGATTCCAAAAATTCAAACACCAAAAGAATTAGAAGTATATACACCAGAACACAAAGAACAAGTAAGAACTACTTTAAGTGGTATTCGTGGTAGTGTTTATGATTTGTATACTGTTGTTCCTCAATTTAAAGGAAAATACAAAATTCCGAAAGTGTCTTTTTCTTACTTTAATCCTAAAGAGAAAAAATACCATACCATAACAACAGAAGATCTTTTTGTAAATGTTTTAGAAGGCAAAGAAATTGTTAGTACAACTAACAATACTGTAAAAAAAGACATTGCAATTACTGGAAGTAATTTTAGATACATCCAAACCAAAACAACATTTAGCCCAATAGAAGAAAGTGATTTTTTAGGCTCTAACCTATTCTACATTTTATTGCTATTACCTATTGTTGCTATTCCAATTGGAATTGGCGTTCATACTAAAATGGCAGAGAGAAACAATGATATTGTAGGAGTAAAACAACGAAAAGCGGATAGATTGGCCAAAAAATATTTATCTGAGGCTAAAAAACAACTAGGTAATAAAGAGGAATTTTATATTGCTTTAGAAAAAGCTTTACACAACTATTTAAAAGCCAAGTTACAAGTAGAAACATCAGACATTAGTAAAGATAAAATCACCAAAATACTACAATCAAAAAACGTAGAAAACAAAGATATTCAATCATTTATAGATGTTTTAAATGACTGTGATTTTGCTAGATATACGCCAATTACTGATGTAATGATGCATGAAGAATTTGAAAAAGCAAAAGAAGTAATTATTGCACTAGACAAACAATTATAAGTAGAAATGAAAAAATTAATCTTTATATTCTGTTTATTATTCACTACTGTTTTTATTGCTCAAAACAGCAATAAAGACCTGTTTGAAAGTGCCAATTTAAATTACAAAAATGGAGCTTATCAAAAAGCAATTGATTTGTATCTACAAATTGAAAAAACACAACAAGTTTCTTCTGATTTGTATTATAATATTGCCAACTCTTATTACAAGTTAAACAATGTTGCAAACACCATCTATTACTACGAAAAAGCCTTAAAGCTAGATCCTTTAAATGACGATGCTGCTAATAATTTAGAGTTTGCAAAAAGAATGACAATTGATAATATTGAAGTACTTCCAAAAACCTTTTTACAAAAGTTTGAGGCAAATTACATCCAAAAACTATCTTATAATCAATGGGCAATTTTAGCCGTGATTCTTTCGTTTTTAGCAGCTACTTTATTTTTACTTTTTTATTTTTCATCGATTTCAGGAAAGAAAAGAATTTATTTTTTAACCAGTATCTTATCATTCTTTTTATTGATTATTGCTGTTTTTACTTCATTTAATCAGTATCAAAAAGCAATTAATACAAAAACAGGTATTATATTTGCACCTGAAGTTTCTGTTAACAACGCTCCTACTTCTAATTCTGAAGAAGTTTTTGTTTTACATGAAGGGACAAAAATTAACATTTTAGACACTGTTGATAACTGGAAAAAAATTAAATTAGCTGATGGAAAAATTGGCTGGATTTTAGCTGATAAACTAAAAGAATTATAATTGAATATCATTAGAAAAAATACATTCTTCAAAATTGCACTTTTATTGACTTTGTCTCTAAAAGTAAGTGTATTTGTCTATGAGAGTTATACTTCTACAGAGTTTTCTATCGAAAAAATTTCACATTCAGATATTGAAGACTCTGAAAGCGAAGAAAAAGAAATAGACGAGTTAAAAAAAATAGTAGAGTATTTTCCTAACACTAGAGTTTCTAGTGCATACGGAATGAAATCTTCCCACAAATGCCTACTAAACAGATACAATTCTAGACATCTAGAATATACCACTCCACCTCCGGAATTTAGTTAAAATTCCGTCTTTAAGTAGCAATACTTAATACAACTAAACTATTTTATAATTAAATATACCTACTAAACTGTAGGTAAAAAATCACACATTAATGAAAAATTTATTCAGTAATCTTAAAGGAGATTTATTTGGCGGTATTACTGCCGGGATTGTAGCTTTACCATTAGCATTAGCTTTTGGGGTTAGTTCTGGTTTAGGACCAAGTGCTGGTTTATACGGTGCTATTTTTATTGCATTCTTTGCTGCTCTATTTGGAGGAACAGATACGCAAATTTCTGGACCAACTGCTCCAATGACAGCAGTAAGTATGGTAGTAATTGCCAGCATTATTGCAGCAAATGATGGAGATGTAAACAAAGCATTACCTACCATTTTAACTGTATTTTTATTAGCAGGTTTATTACAAATTGGATTAGGTGCAATTGGCCTTGGAAAATATATCAAATACATTCCTTACCCCGTTGTTTCCGGTTTTATGACAGCAATTGGTGTTATTATTTTAATCACACAAATTCTTCCTTCAGTTGGATATTACGCTAAAGAAGATGCTCAATTTGTAGAACAATTTAAGCCTCAAGCAGAAGAAATCATTTTAGAGAACATTCTAAAAGAAGAAGCTGGAGAAGGCATTTTAGTTCTTGAAGATTTTAGAGAAACTATTAAAAGAGCAGAAGCTACAACACAAGCCGATATCTTAAAAGAAAGTAAAACTTTAGCTGGTAAAGAAGCTTCAGGAGTTTTAGGAACTTTTAAAGTATTACCAAGAGCTTTAAAAAACATCAATTGGCTAGAATTAGCTTTAGCCTTAGCTACAATATTTATCATCTACGGGTTTAAACGTATTACTACCGCGGTTCCAAGTACTTTGGTTGCTTTGGTTGTAATGACGGGAATTGCTTTAGGATTTAGTTTAGATTATCGTCCTATTGAAGAAATCCCTGGAGGTTTCCCATTACCAAATATGGAAATATTTACCAACTTTAGTTTTGGTAGTGTTACTCCATACATCTTTACAGCTTTAACATTAGCTTTATTAGGAGCTATTGACTCGTTATTAACTTCTGTGGTTGCAGATAATATGACAAAAACAAAGCATAAACCAAATAAAGAATTAATTGGTCAAGGTATTGGTAACAGTATCGCAGCCGTATTTGGTGGAATTCCAGGTGCAGGTGCAACTATTAGAACTGTAGTAAATATCAATTCTGGTGGTAAGACTAAATTATCTGGTATGGTTGCTGGTATTATGTTATTAGTTATCTTATTAGGATTAGGGCCTATCGCTTCTAAAATTCCAGCGGCTGTATTAGCAGGAATCTTAATTACTGTTGGTATTGGTGTAATGGATTACAAAGGATTAAAAGCTATTCCTAACTTACCACGTGATGCTAAAATTGGACCATTTAAAGTGAGTTCAGAAGTAATCGTTATGATTGTTGTATTAGTATTATCAACTTTCTGGAACTTAGTTTACGCAGTAGGAATTGGATTAGTAATCGCTTCTTTAATGTTTATGAAGAAAATTGGAGATGTTGCAGCTTCTCGTTCTGATGTAAAGTCTTTAAAGAAAGAAAAGAACTGGTCTGATGAGAAAAACTTCCCAGAAGAATTAAAAGAAAGAGTATTCATTAAACATATTAAAGGACCTTTATTCTTTGGTACAACTAGTGATTTTCATAGTTTGGCTCAGCAGATACCAGCCGCAGCTTCTACCGTAGTTATTCGATTGGGTAGAATGCAGTATATGGATCAATCTGGGCTATATGCAATGGAAGATGTATTACAAGAATTGAATAAGAAAGATATTAAAGTTTTATTTGTTGGTTTATTAGATCAACCTAAATACATGATGGAAAGAATTGATATCATTCCAGGATTAATATCTGAAGAATTTATTTTTAGCACTTTTGATGAGTGTACGCAATGGATTAAAGAAAACGAAAAATAATTATTTAAAAAAAATTAAAAATGGCACATATTAGTAACGCAATAAATAAAGAAGTACAAGACACATTAACAGCAGATAGCGTATTACAAGATTTATTAGATGGTAATGCAAGATTTGTTGGAAATACAGCAAATACAGTAGACACTAGCGCATTAGTAGATCAAACTGTAGGAGGACAATTTCCTAAAGCTGTGGTTTTATCTTGTATAGACTCTAGAGTTCCTGTAGAATTAGTTTTTGACCAAACTATCGGAGACATTTTTGTAGCTAGAGTTGCTGGTAACTTTGAAAATACAGACATCTTAGGTAGTATGGAGTATTCTTGTAAAGTTGCTGGTAGTAAATTAGTATTTGTTTTAGGACATGAAAGCTGTGGAGCTGTAAAAGCTGCTTGTGATCATGTAGAATTAGGAAACATTACTGCTTTATTAGACAACATTCAACCTGCAGTAACGAAGTCTGAAGGTGAAGTTTCTGGAGACCACAATTCTTCTAATACTGAGTTTGTTAATCAAACAATTAAAAACAATGTTTTATTAACTATTGATAGAATTAGAGAAAAGAGTCCAATTTTAAAAGAAATGGAAGACAATGGAGAAATTAAAATTGTAGGTGGTGTATATCACTTATCTAACGGAAAAGTTTCTTTGTACTAAATTTATACAACAATTAGTTAAAAAGGCATACAATAACTTGTATGCCTTTTTTATTTTATCCGTTTTTTTACCTAAAACTCACCATTTTTGGTGAAGTAAAAAACCCCAAAATTGGGTATTGTACAGAATCCTTTTCTATTATAAATTTGTAGTATCCCCTAAACAATTATTTGTTAACGTATAGCGATTAAAAATCTTTTCCCCCTATTTTTTAATCGCTTTTTTTTAGTTTACCTCTTCAATAATTGTATCAATCACATCAGTATCTTTATCTCCTTCTGCTTTAATAATTGAAGGGAAAATTGCTGGAGCAATATCCTTTACCACATCATATAATACAGATTCTTCTAAAGTTTCCTCATCAACAAAAGTAATGGTAGCATTTAACCTACTAAAAAACACAAAAATAATACTGAGTACCAAACCAATTTTTACCAACCCAAAAACACCTCCTAGTATTTTGTTTACCAAACCTAAAGCGGCCAAATCTGCTAACTTAGTTAAGAATTTTCCTAACATACTTACTACAACAACTATTAAAACAAAAGTAATGGCAAAAGCAGCAAGAGAAATCTTTTTCTCGCTCCAACTAACACTTTCTTTTAAAAAGTCTCCAACAAAATAAGAGAAATGAATGGCACCCCAAATTCCGCCAATTAAAGCAACCAATGAAGCTACTTCTATAAACAACCCTTTCATTATTCCTTTTACCAATCCGTATAAAAGAATTACTAAAATTACAATATCAAAAACGTTCATATGGCTATTTTTAAAGGTTCGTCTTTGCGAACTTACTATAAAAAGTATGAAAATTCAAATATTCTATTTTAAACTAAAATCATATACAATAGTTTATCTTTGCAATTCACAACAAAGGCATGACAGAAAAAAATACTACAAAAGAAAAATGGGATACGGTAATTGAAAAACTATCTACACAATTTGCAGATGGAGATTCATTAAACTTAGATGCAATTATTTACCTAATTGGTGTTCAAGAGTTAGGTCAAGGTCATAGAAAGTTTAAAAAAGACGAAAAGGTAAATCTAATGCATATTGCCATTTGTAAATTATTAGAACCTTATGGTTATTATGAGTTTGACTTTTTTGACAATGATGGATGGCCACATTATAAAGAAAAAACAAAATTACCTAACCTAAAACCTGGTGAACAATCTGTTTTAATGAAAGAGGCAATTGTGAACTATTTTGAAGCACTTGATTTTTTTTAAGTAACACTTAATTTACGAATCATAACAGAAAGTATTTTTGGGAAAAATCGTTTTACGTATACGCCCAATTTTTCTTTTGCTCCAGCAA
Organism: uncultured Polaribacter sp.; assembly: GCA_947497755.1. Taxonomy (GTDB): domain Bacteria; phylum Bacteroidota; class Bacteroidia; order Flavobacteriales; family Flavobacteriaceae; genus Polaribacter. The sequence goes on from CANMHT010000008.1 coordinate 37,088, forward strand.
TGTACACCTCTTCTTTTTTCTTGTAAATAGCTTTAGCCATCAGTTTAGCAAACGTATCTGGATCAATTCCGTTTTGTGTTGCTGTATCCATTGTGTTTTGCGGTGATCCATCACCAGTTAACGCATTCATAGAAACATTTGTTGTAACAAAACCTGGGCATACAATGGTTATTGCAATATTATGCTTGTGGTTTTCTGCTCGTAAGCTATCAAAAAAACCATGTAATGCATGCTTAGAAGCAGCATAACTAGATCGCAACGGAGTTCCTATTTTACCAACAATACTAGTTGTAACCACAAATTGCCCGCTTTTATTTGCTATAAAATGAGGAAGCAATGCTTTTGTTAAAGCAACTGTTCCTAAATAATTAACATTCATAATTCTTTTATCAACTTCAATGCTTGTGTCAGAAGCTAAAGAACGTTGACTAACACCTCCATTATTCACCAAAACATCAACCTTTCCAAAGCAAGCTATTGCTTCTGTAACTTTTAGTGCTAAATGACTATAATCTTCTAAATCTAAAGGCAGAACTTGTACCGATTCGGCATTTTTACACAAACTCTTTACTTCATTCAGTTTTTTACTGTTTCTTGCAGATAAAATAAGTTTTGCATCTAAATTTGATAATTGAATGGCTAGGGATTTTCCAATTCCAGAAGATGCTCCAGTAATCCAAACTATTTTATTTCTAAAATTCATGTTAATAATTTTACAGCAATGTACTTATTTTAAGTAAGAAATAGTAATTTTGGTACGCTTCTTGAAATTTTTCAAGCACATTAAAAACCTATAAATGAAAAAATTACTATTATTCTTTTTTTTAGCATCGTTTAGTATACAAGCACAATATAAAATTAAAGGCGAATTAAATCCGTCTAAAAATTACAATTGGATTATCTTATATAAAATTGAAGGTGCCAGACAAGTATTTATTAAAAGTGGTAACTTAAAGAAAACTTCTAAAGTTATTAACGGTAAAAAAACGGAAGTAAGTCAATTTGAATTTGACTTGCCTGCCAATGCAAAAGTAGGTACTTATAGAGTCTCTTATAAAACAGAAGGAAATGGTTTTGCCGACTTCTTGTTTAATAAAGAGAATATCGATTTTACTTTTCACCCAGAAAAAGCGGAGGAAACTATTCGTTTTAAAAAATCGAAAGAGAATCAATTATATCAAGAATACATCAATACTGTTTCAAAACAACAGTACAAAACAGATTCTTTACAAATTGCTTACATCAAAAAACCAGATGTAAAAACGGCTAATTTGTACAAAACTCAACTGACTAAAATTGCCGGTTTACAAAAAAAATACTTGGCCAAATCTAAAGGATTAATGGTACAGAATTTTATTAAAGCAACGAACAGATATAATAGTCCAGTAATTGCTAAAAACGGACAAGAGTACTTAAAATCTATTAATGATCATTTCTTTGACACTATTGACTTTAATAATACTGCGTTATACAATTCTGCCTTTTTAGTTGACAGAATAACAGATTATGTTTTCTACATGAACTATTCTAACGATGCTAAACAACAAACAGCATTGTATAAAAAAGCCGTAAAAACAGTATTGTCAAAAGCAACAAATCAGACTTTTAAAAGAGATATTACCGAGTTTTTAATTACTCAATTTGTAAATTCTAGAAATATAGATTTTGCAGATTATATAATGAAAACCTATTATATTACATTACCTGCTAATCTTCAAAACAAAGAATTTGTTAGTAGTTTCAATGAAAAAACTGTGGTTTCTGTAGGTAGAACTGCACCAGAAATTACTTGGAGTGCAAATGGTAAAAACTATCAATTATCTACTTTAAATGATGCTCAAAACTATGTGTTAGTTTTTTGGAGTACTGGTTGCTCACATTGTTTACGTGAAATTCCAGTTTTGTATTCTTATACTCAAAATGCAAAGAAAACAAAAGTGATAGCTTTTAGTTTAGAAAACAATGACAAACAATGGAAAAAGCATATCCAGAAGTATCCTAAATGGCATAATGTTATTGGTTTAAAGAAGTGGGAAAATCCAATTGCTAGAACTTATCAGATCTTTTCTACACCCACTTATATGATTTTAGACAAAGACAAAAAGATTATTGCAAAACCAAATACTTTGGACGAAGTCCGAAAAATTGTAGAGTATTTGGAGAAGTAATTTTAAACACTTTAAAAATATAAAAAAGCATCTTTTAAATGTTCTATTTGAAAGGTGTTTTTTTGTTGTATAATTGCAATAACATCTAGTCGAGCTTCTACTTCTAAATCGCCTTCTACAATAAAATGATCAAGAGCAGTTACTAATAATTTTATCTTCTTCTTACTGATAAAATCTTGTGGGTTTCCAAAAAAATCTGAAGTTCTTGTTTTTACTTCTACACCAACTAAAACTGTTTCTTTTTGCGCAATAATGTCTATTTCTGCCTTTAAATATCTATAATTACGTTTTACAATGTTATATCCGTGATTGATTAGATACTCAACAGCCAATTCCTCTCCTTTTACTCCCAAATCATTATGTTGCGCCATAAATCAAAGGTAAACTATTTATTCAAATGGGTTTGAAAACTGTGTGTTTGTAAGTAAATCCTTATCTGTTAGTGTTTTTAAAAAAGCAACTAAATCGTCTTTTTGCTGTTGACTTAATTGTAATCCTTTTCGACTAATACTAGCTAAAGTAGGGTTTAAAGAAAATGAATTTACCACTTTAGAGTTGTAATGTTCCACCACTTCTTCTAAAGTTTTAAATCTACCATCGTGCATATAAGGAGCCGTTACTTCTATATTTCTTAAAGAAGGTACTTTAAATTTAGCTCTATCATAATAATTGCTAGTTACTTTTTCTCTTCCAATATCTTTAAAATTAGAAGCAAGATCTAATCCGTTATTCATGTATTGATTATTCTCAAAATTTGCACCATTATGACACTGTGCACAATTGGCACCTGATTCTGCTTTGTTAACGGGATCAAATCCTTTAAAGAATAATATCCTACCTCTTTCTTCAGAAGCGGTGAATGCGACTTCATTTCTTAAAAAACGATCATATTTACTATTATTAGAAACAATAGCGTTCATAAACTGTTCTAAAGCCAAAGAAATAGTTAGTGACGATATCTCTTTATCTGGAAAAGCAACTTTAAAAAGTTCTTGATACATCGGTTTTATAGCTATTTTTTTAACTACATTTTCTAATGTTTCATCCATTTCTAGTTCATCTTCAATAGGCATTAATGCTTGATCTCTTAATAAGTGTGCTCTACCGTCCCAAAAAAACGCATTCTTATTCCACGCCATATTAAAAATAGCCATGGCTTGCCTTTTTCCTGGTAGCTTTTTTACTCCTAAAGAAAACTGGCGTTCATCAGAAAAAGCATTTTTTTGTTCATGACAAGAAGCGCAAGAAATAGTATTGTCTTTACTTAACAACTTCTCATAAAATAGTTTTCTCCCCAGCTCTACTCCTTGTACAGTTAAATGATTATCTGATGGAATTTCTGGATTTGGAAGTCCTCTAAAATCTAAATTATACGGTTTTAAAACTGGGGTATAGGGTTCATTTTCTTTTGAACATGATTGAAACATTATTACAAAAATAAATAACAGAAGTAATCGTGACCTTTTCATAAGTTTTCGTTTGTATTGCTTACAAAATTCTTAAAAAGCACTTTTTTTTTCTTTGATATAAATCAAATTAAAAGGAATCATTTTTGACAATTTATCACATTTAAAAAATTTCATTTTTCAGGTATTTTTACCTATTTTTAAGAATTAAACTCAGATTCTCAATATTTTAACTCTAAAAAATATAAATTTGAGAATCCTCCATAAACTTATCCAACTAAGTTTTTTAATTGCGAAAAAAAGTCAATCTATATGAAAAAAGTAAGAATCCTCTCTTTAGATGGAGGTGGAATGAGAGGCATTATTCCTGCCACAGTTTTAGCTTATGTAGAAGAAAAAATTATTGAAATCACGAACAATAAAAATGCGCGCTTAGCCGATTATTTTGATATGGTTGCTGGGACAAGTACAGGTGGAATTTTAACCGCTTTTTATCTTACTCCGGCTAAATCTTTATTTAAAGAAGATCCAAATACTAAATACAAAGCCTCACAAGCGTTGGATTTTTATACGAATGATGGTTACAAAATTTTTAATGAGTCTAAAAAGTTTGCTTGGTTTGGTTTACGTCAATTATTTAATGCTGCAAAATATAGTCCCAAAGAACTCGAAAGAATTCTACATCAAGAATTTCAATTTTTACAGTTAAAAGACTTATTAAAGCCTTGTATTATTACTACCTACAATATGCAAGCAAAGAATTCTTTCTTTTTTAGCAGTAGAGAACCTATGCAAAAAGACAGGGAGTTTTATGTAAAGGATGTATTGAGATCTACTTCTGCAGCTCCAACATATTTTCCTCCAGCATTCATTAAAAATTTAGCCAATGAGCAATTAATGATAAACATTGATGGAGGTGTTTTTGCAAACAATCCTGCTATGTGTGCTTACTCAGAAAGTAGAGGTACCGATTTTGGAGAAATAAAACATCCAAGTGCAAAAGACATGTTAATCCTATCCATTGGAACTGGTGGTGGACAATTTAATTTACCAGATGTGGATAAAAGCTCAAAATGGGGCATTTTACCATGGGCAAAATCCATTCCAGATATTATGATGGATGGTAGTATTGACACTGTAGATTATCAAATGAAAAACATTTTTGATACATTAAGTAAAAAGAATAAATGCAATTACAAAAGAATTGATGTTCCTATAGATAAAAGAACCTATTCTAGTGATATGGCAGATGCTTCTCCAGAGAATATTGAAGCTTTAAAAAAAGCAGGAAAAGAAGCTTTAAAAGCAGCCCAAATAAAAAAAGAAAATGAATATACCTTAGATCAATTTATTAATCAACTTATAGATAACAATTAAAATTTTAGCCATGAAAAATTTACTTAGAATTCTTTGCCTAAGCCTCATTATTTCAAGTTGTGTTTCTATACCAAAAGAAACAGTTGAACTTTCTAATGCAGTTGGAAACAACTTAAAAATACTCCATACATCTCACAGAAATTCTGTAACAATTTACTATCAAAAAATTAAAGATAATATCGATATTTTCATCAAAGATGTATACAGTCCTTATATTATTAATCATGTTTTAAAACAGCAATTAGATGCCTATAAAAAAGGAAAACCTTCATTATTCAAATACCTAAATGATGCTGCTCAAAATAACGATGCTAAAACCACAGATAGCGCTGTAAATGTCATGAGAAGTTTTCTTAAATCTGCTGATAAGAGAATTAAAATGAAGAGAGAAGAATTAATAAATCCAATTCGTATCCAAGAAGCTTCTATTATCTCAAAAATAGATCAATCTTATCAAAATACTATGTATGCTAATGCAACAGTAACTGCTTATTTAAAATCAATTAGAAAAGTAAAAGAGACACAAAAAGAAGCATTAACACTAGTTGGACTAAAAGGTTTAGATGAGACTGTAACTAATAAACTCACAGATTTATCCAACAACATTAAAATTGCCATCCAAAAAGGAAAACAAATTGATGTGAAGAGTGATGATGCACTAGAAAAGATAAAAGAGATTACTAATCAAATTAAAAAATTAACCAATAAACAATAATAAATTATGAATGAAGAAATAGATTTTGACCAATTATTTGCTGATGCTGATGCTGCTTTTAATGGAGAATATAAAACACAATTAAACGAATTAATGGGACTTTCTAAAGATGAAGTTGATGCCATTACACCAAACGACACCACAGATTTAGCTACCTACTACAAGCTTATAGAAGTAGTTAAACATGCTTCAAAAACCAATATGGATCAAGCAAGTTTAATTAGCAACATTAAAACTTTAGGTGATATTGCAATTAAAATTGCTAAAAAAGTACCAACTATTGCTACTTTATTCTAATCTTTAAAAACTACTGTAGAGATACCTTCTTTGGTTACATTCATGGTAATTTCTCTACCAAAGATTAAGGCTCTATTATCTGGCTCATGTCCTGAAGGAAACTTATATAAAATAGGGAAGTCATATTCGGCAACTACATCATAAATTAATTGTTCAATAGAGCTTCCCCATTTTGTAGAATTTGTTTTTATTCTAGAAATATCTCCTACAATCAACCCTTTACACTTCTCAAAAAAACCTGCGCGTTTTAAACTCCACAACATTCTATCAATACTATATTTATATTCTCCTATTTCTTCTATAAATAAAATTTTACCATCAGCATTCATCTCACTTTTAGAGCCTAACATAGAAGCTAATAAAGCAATATTTCCTCCAATAAGTTGTCCAGAAGCATTTCCTATTCTATTCTCTTTAACAGAAACCAAACTATAACTTAAATTCTCTCCAAAAATGGACTTCTTAAAACTAGAAATTGTCGAAACTATTTTAGTGGGGTCATCACCTAAACTTGTTCCCATCATAGCATGAATCGTTTCATATCCTAAATTATGAACATGACTATGTAAGGCTGTTATATCTGAGTAACCAATAATCCATTTCGGACTTTCTTTAAATTTTGTAAAATCCAATCTATCTAAAATACGTACCGTTCCATAGCCTCCGCGCCCAGCCCAAATAGCTTTTATGTTAGGATTGTCTAATGCCTTTTGAAAATCCAGAGCTCTATCTTCATCTGTTCCAGAAAAATGCCCTGCTGTACCAAACAAATGTTTCCCGTACACAACATGTAATCCCCAACTTTCTGCTAAAGCTTTTGCCTGATTAATAACATCGTTTCTATTTTTTAAAATTCCTGCTGGCGCCACCATAGCAATGGTATCTCCTTTTTGTAAATAGGGAGGTTTAATTAATTCATTGGTTATTTTTAACGAACTATTTTTAGCTTGTTGAGCTGTTACAAGTACTGTCATAAATAAAAGGGTAATAAATACGATTCTAACTTTCATATGCTGGTTGTTCTTAGGTTCTTTTTGATTTAGCTATTGTCTTTTACAATGAAATAATTGACCGATTGTAAATGTATCTATTTTTGAGCGCTTAAAAAAATGAGTTTTCGATGCTTTTCCGTACTTTTGCCATTCAAAAATCAGTCCAAAAGAGAAACAATGAATACTCCAAAAAGATATACAATTACTGCTGCACTACCATACACAAACGGACCTGTTCATATTGGTCATTTAGCTGGAGTGTATGTTCCTGCAGATATTTATGCACGTTATTTACGCTTAAAAGGCGAAGATGTTATTTTTGTTTGTGGTTCTGATGAACATGGTGTACCTATTACCATCAAAGCAAAAAATGAAGGAGTTACACCACAACAAGTAGTAGACAAATACAACGAAATTATCAAAACTTCTTTTGCTGATTTTGGTATTTCTTTTGACAACTACTCAAGAACATCAGCTCAAATACATCATAAAACAGCATCAGATTTTTTTACAAAACTGTATAACGATGGTGAGTTTGTAGAAGAAGTAACAGAGCAATTGTATGATGAAGAAGCCAATCAATATTTAGCAGATCGCTTTGTGATTGGTACATGCCCAAAATGTGGAAACGAAGAAAGTTATGGAGATCAATGTGAGAGCTGTGGAACAAGTCATAATGCTACTGATTTAATCAACCCAAAATCTTCTATTACTGGAAATACACCAACATTAAAAGAAACCAAACACTGGTTTTTACCTTTAGACAAACATGAAGCTTTCTTAAAAGAATGGATTTTAGAAGGTCATAAAAATGACTGGAAACCAAATGTTTTAGGACAAGTAAAATCTTGGATTGATGATGGTTTAAGACCAAGAGCAGTGACTCGTGATTTGGATTGGGGAATTCCTGTACCTGTTGAAGGAGCAGATGGAAAAGTGCTTTATGTTTGGTTTGATGCTCCTATAGGATACATCTCTGCAACCAAAGAATGGGCTGCACAAAATAACCAAGATTGGGAGCCTTATTGGAAAAATAAAGACACCAAATTAGTGCACTTTATTGGAAAAGATAATATTGTATTTCACTGTATCATTTTTCCTGCAATGTTAAAAGCTCATGGAGATTATGTACTTCCAGAGAATGTTCCTGCAAATGAGTTCTTAAATTTAGAAGGAAACAAATTATCTACTTCTAAAAACTGGGCTGTTTGGTTACATGAATACTTGCAAGATTTCCCAGAAAAACAAGATGTATTGCGTTATGCTTTAACAGCAACAGCTCCAGAAACCAAAGACAATGATTTTACTTGGAAAGATTTTCAAGCAAGAAACAACAACGAATTGGTTGCTATCTTCGGAAACTTTATCAATCGTGTGGTAGTTTTAACTAACAAATATTATGGTGGAATTGTTCCTGAAGCTGGTGAACTTTCTCCTGTAGATGAAGAAACCTTAACTGCTTTAAAAGACTATCCAAATATTATTTCGAGATCTATAGAACGTTATCGCTTTAGAGAAGCTTCTCAAGAATTATTAAACCTAGCACGTTTAGGAAATAAATATTTAGCAGATGAAGAGCCTTGGAAAGTAATAAAACAAGATGAAGAACGTGTAAAAACCATTATGAATGTTGCCTTGCAAATTGCTGCAGGATTAGCTGTTTTATGTGAACCTTTTTTACCGTTTACTTCTACAAAGTTAAAAGACATACTAAATATAAACTCAGACAATACTCAATTAACATGGAATGCTGTTTCTGAGCAAGATGTGTTGCTTTCTGCTAATCATCAAATTAACAAAGCTGCATTGTTATTTGCTAAAATTGAAGACAAAGAAATTCAAGCACAGTTAGATAAATTACAAGCAACTAAAACAGCAAACGAACAAGCCAATAAAAAGGTAGAACCTCAAAAAGAAACTATTGAGTTTGATGATTTTACCAAGTTAGATATTAGAGTAGGAACTATTCTAGAAGCTACAAAAGTGCCAAAAACTAAAAAGTTATTACAATTAAAAGTTGATGTAGGAATTGATGTTAGAACCATCGTTTCTGGAATAGCAGAAAGTTTTAAACCTGAAGAGATTATTGGGCAACAAGTAACTGTATTGTGCAATTTAGCTCCAAGAAAATTACGCGGTGTAGAAAGTCAAGGAATGATTTTAATGACTGATACTCCTGATGGAAAACTTGCCTTTGTAGAACCTGCAGAAAAAATTCAAAACGGCGGACAAATTTCTTAATAACAAAAGCTATGAAAAAGAACATTTTTTTGACATTCCTATTATTTATAGGGTTATCTCTTAGTGCAAAATCTCAAGAGAAATTAGCAATATTAAAAAACTCGTTAAAGACTTCGGTTTCAGACATAAAAGATGTAATTCCAATTGTTAACTATTTAAATGATGATATTGCTTTATTTATAGCCGACGCAAAAAACGTTTACGGTTATCTAATGGATAAAAATTTCACATTAAAAAACCAATTATCTTCAATTGAAAAAAGAAGAAAATACAAACTTTTACTTGGAAATAGTATTTTTAACAATAATGATTATCGAATTTTTTTGTCAAATAAAAGAAAAGATAAATTTATCTCAATCAATTTTTCTTTTACAAATCAGAAATCTAGTTTAAAAGAATTCACACTAGCACATCCAAGTGAGAAGTTTATTCAATCTGTTACTTCTAAAAATCAGTTTTATATTATAGCTATGTCTGAAAAGTATAATAGTTTATATGTATACACCTTTAACAATGAAGGATTCCCTAAAAGAAATAGAATTGATTTAAATGGATTTGGTTTTTTTAATTACAAAGGTAACAATAGTACATTATCAAAAATCCTGATGTCTTCTTCTATAATAAAAAAGATTGAAGAGAACATTCCTAACTCAATAGAAACAACTGGAGATAGCAGAAAAATGTACCTAAAAGATCATACGATCTTATTTACCTTTGATCAAAATAGTGAGCAAACTCAAACCTTGACAATAGATCTAAATTCTTTAAAAGCTTCTGTAAAAAGATTCGATAAGCCCTTACAACAAATCAAAAGAAATAAGAAAAAAACAAATACTTATATAAACGGAAATAACCTCTTTTCTCTTGCTACTACTAAAAACCTTTTTGTTCTTAATATTATTGACTTAAAGACTAAAAAATTGATTAAGGAATTTGTAGCAACAAAAGAAGAAAAAATTCCTTTTAAAAACACTCCAATTATACAAGAAGGTGGATTTTACAGTCATTATAGAGAGTTAGAAAAAACTAAAAAGTTTTTACGAAAAATTAATGCTGGAAAAGTAGGAGTTTCTATTCAAAAATATAACAATTATTACCATATGACAATTGGTGGCTATATAGAGCAAAGAAGTTCAGGAATGATGCCTATGGGAATGGGTATAGGAATACCAATTGCTTCTTTCGGAAATGTTTCCTTATTCTTTAACCCTGCGCAATTTGCTTATAGTTCATATCTTAATACTAAATCAATACGCATAGAAAGTTTATTAGACTTAGATTTCAATCATCAAAAAGGAAAAATTAAAGACAATGCTTTTGACAAAATGAAAGCTTACTCAAGAAATGGTAGTAAAGTAACTGACATAGTTTTTAAGTACAAGGATTTTTTTATTCAAGGTATCTATTCTATTAGTTCAAAAGAATATCATTTTATAAAATTTACTTCATATTAATTTTAACTTTTTTCAATTGATTCATTTTATTTCTCAACACACACAACTCTCAGAAAAAGCCATTCAAAATACCTTAGAATTGCTTAATGAAGATTGCACCATACCTTTTATTGCTCGTTATAGGAAAGAACGTACTGGAAATTTAGATGAAATAGAAATTGGTCAAATTGCAAACTTTAAAGAAGCTTTTGAAACGTTAGAAAAACGTAAAAAGGCCATTATAAAATCTTTAGAAGAACAAGAAATTTTAACCGTAGAATTACAACAAAAAATTAAAAAGACTACAGACCTAACTACTTTAGAAGATGTGTATTTACCTTTTAAAAAGAAGCGAAAAACCAAAGCAGAAACTGCCAGAAATAATGGTTTAGAACCTCTAGCTAAAATAATCATGAGTCAACGAGTAAATGACTTAGAATATACCGCTTCTAAATACCTTTCTAATGCTGTTGATTCTATAGAAAATGCTTTAGAAGGTGCTCGATTTATTATTGCCGAATGGATCAATGAGCGTAGTGATATTAGAAACAATATTAGAACTCAACTTGAACGATTTGCAACAATAAACACCAAAGTAATTAAGTCTAAAATTGAGGATGAAAAAGCGCAAAAATTCAAACAATATTTTGACTGGAACGAATCTCTACAGCGCATTCCTTCTCATAGATTATTAGCCATTTTACGCGCCGAAGAAGCAGGTTATATCCGTGTAAAAATTGAAATTGATAATGAAAGAGCACTTGCTAAAATAGAACATCGTATCATACGTTCGTCAAATGAGTGTTCTGATCAAATTCAGATAGCCATAAAAGATGCTTATAAAAGATTGTTATTTCCATCATTAGCTAACGAAGCTTTATCCATTGCAAAAGAAAAAGCAGATACAGCTGCCATTGCCGTTTTTGCAAATAACTTAAGGCAATTATTATTGGGTGCTCCGTTAGGAGAAAAGAATATTTTAGCTATTGATCCTGGTTTTAGAACTGGTTGCAAAGTGGTTTGTTTAAATAAGCAAGGTGATTTGTTGCATAACGAAACTATTTTTCCACATGCACCACAAAACAAATTTACAGAAGCCATTAAAAAAATTAGCTCTTTAACAGATGCTTATAAAATTGAAGCTATTGCTATTGGTAATGGTACAGCTTCTAGAGAAACTGAACAATTGATTCGTAAAATTCAATTTAAAAACCCTCCAGAAGTATTTGTAGTTAATGAAGCTGGAGCTTCTATTTACTCGGCATCTAAAATTGCAAGAGATGAATTCCCTAATTATGATATTACTGTTAGAGGAGCTGTTTCTATTGGTAGACGTTTAGCAGATCCTTTAGCCGAGCTTGTAAAGATTGAAGCCAAATCAATCGGCGTTGGACAATACCAACACGATGTAGATCAAACTCAATTAAAAAAATCATTAGATACGGTTGTAGAAAGTTGTGTAAATACAGTTGGAGTGAATATCAATACCGCTAGTGAATCTTTGTTGAGTTATGTTTCTGGAATTGGTCCTAAATTAGCAGAAAACATTGTTGCTTATAGAACAGAAAACGGTGCTTTTTCTTCTAGAACAGAAATTAAGAATGTTGCTCGTTTAGGAGGAAAAGCTTATGAACAATCAGCTGGTTTTTTACGTATAAAAAAAGCTAAAAATCCGTTAGACGATTCTGCTGTTCATCCAGAACGCTATGCATTAGTTGCCACAATGGCAAAAGATTTAAAAACCAATGTAAGTGAACTTATTGGTAATAAATCTCTTTTAGCCAATATTGATTTACAGAAATACACCTCAACAGACATTGGATTACCAACGTTAAAAGATATTATTAGTGAATTAGAAAAACCTGGTTTAGACCCTCGAGAAAAAGCAAAAGTATTTACCTTCAATCAACAATTAAAAACCATTGCAGATGTAAAAGAAGGACAGCTCTTACCTGGAATCGTTAATAACATTACTCATTTTGGCTGTTTTGTAGATATCGGAATTAAAGAAAGTGGCCTAATTCACGTGTCTAATTTATCAGATACTTTTGTAAAAGATGTAAGTGATATTGTACAACTACACCAACAAATTATTGTAAAAGTCTTAGAAGTAGACATCCAAAGAAAACGGATTCAATTGGCACTTAAGAAGTAAGTTTACTTGCCTTTCTTTTAATGATTTCTGCTACAGTTGTATTTTCTATTTTACTTTCTAACCAAGATAAAATATCCAAATATAAAAAGGCTCTTTTTTCAAAAGGATGATGTTCAAACTTTTGCAACCTAGTATGTATCTTTTTAAATTCTCGCTTTATTTCATGAGGAAACACATCACTTAAAGCTCTAATTGACACTATAAACTCTTTTTGTACTGCTTGTAAGTTTTCCATTTTTAATAAAAACTTATAGGTGTCTTTAAACTGACGTTCTAAATGATAATCCAATCCGCACTCATAATGTGCAATCAAATTTAAGATCCTAGCAAAACATTGCAAGTCTTCTGCTCCTCTTAAATTTTTAGAATCAATAATCTTTGCTAAGTACTGTATACACAACCTATTTTCTCCCATACCAAAATACAAACAGGCAATTTTATAGTACAAAACAACAATATGATGATGATCTAAAAGCGGTTTATATATTTCTATTTTTTCAGTAATCTCTTTTACTAAATATTCTCCTTCTCTAAAGGTTCCTTGCATAAAATGCAAATGCAATTGATTGGCAGAAGTGTATTGAAAAATTAGCAACTCTGTATTGCTATTTAACGGAATTTTTTGCTGTTCTATTTCCTCTTTAAAATAAGCTAATTCTTGACTAAATTTTGTTTTTTGTTTTAAGAAAAAAAGAGCTTCTAGTAAGTAATTTTTTCCTTTTAAGTAAAATACAGGATGTAGTGAAATAAACTTTGGATATTCTTTAAAAAGCTGCATCCATTTGTGTGCATATTTATAACACATTAAAAAGTCTTGTGTTAAAAAACTTTTCCACACATAGGCTTTGTACAGCCATAACTTTTCTCTAAAACCAAGTGTGCTGATGTCATAAGTTGGTAATCGATCATCAAAATAAGAATTGATTTGCTCAAATTCTTCATCGTTCTTTGCATATCCAGATTTTAATAAAATACTATACAACTGTAAAGATAAATTAGAGAGTTTACTAGTAATAACATTCTGTAGGCTTAACTCTTTTGCTTGTGTAGAAAGTTCATCTGCTCTGGTACTGATACTTCTAGTAATGTATTGAGTTTCTATCACCTTTTCTAGCTCTACAATTTCATAAGCGATGTTCTTTTCTTCGTTTTCTATAGCCATCGTTTTGGCCTTATCTAACAAGCGTAAACTCTGTTTGTACAAACCTTTTTGATACAACACTGTAGCAAAATCGAGTTGTTCTCTTATTTGTACTCTTATATTTTGATGCGAAGGATTAAGACGTAAACTAATTAATAGTTGACGATACAAATGCGCTTTTAAATTAGACAACTGTACTTTGGTTACAATTCCACTATCAATAATCTGTTGCTCGTTGTAATTTTTCTGCTTTTCTAACAGCTTAAATAATGAGAAAAATTTTGCATCAGTATTCCCTCCTAATCTTCCTACATACAAATTAAATTGCCTTTTTTCAGATTTAGACAATGATTTAATCAATACAAAAAGAGTATCATTTTGATTATTGACTAATGTAGTTGACTTTTTCATTAACTATTGATTATCAGTATTTTAAAAACAAACAATTCAAATTAAACATCGTAAAGAGCCATTTAGAATTTGGCTACTTAGAAAACCCAATATATAAATTTGATTTATATAAAAAAATTAAAGAGTACTCATGCAAGACAATAAGGTTCAAATTTTCGATACTACACTTCGAGATGGAGAACAGGTTCCAGGATGTAAATTAGATACCCAACAAAAATTGGTAATCGCTAAACGTTTAGATTATTTAGGAGTTGACGTGATTGAAGCTGGTTTCCCTGTTTCTAGTCCAGGTGATTTTAATTCAGTTTCAGAAATTGCCAAACTCGTTAAAAGTGCTAGTGTTTGTGGTTTAACACGTGCCGTAGAAAACGATATTAAAGTAGCTGCAGAAGCTTTAAAGCATGCAATAAAACCTAGAATTCATACAGGAATCGGCACAAGCGATTCTCATATACAATTCAAATTTAAATCTACAAGAGAAAAAGTAATAGAACGTGCTATTGGTGCTGTTTCTTATGCAAAATCTTTTGTAAATGATGTAGAGTTTTATGCTGAAGATGCAGGTAGAACAGACAATGCTTTTTTAGCAAAAATTTGCGAAGAAGTAATTAAAGCTGGCGCTACAGTATTAAATATTCCAGATACTACAGGTTATTGCTTACCAGAAGAATACGGAGCAAAAATGAAATACTTACGCGAAAATGTAAAAGGTATAGAAAATGTAATTCTTTCTTGTCATTGTCATAATGATTTAGGAATGGCAACTGCAAATTCTATTGCCGGAGTAATAAACGGTGCTCGTCAAATTGAATGTACTATTAACGGAATTGGAGAAAGAGCTGGAAACACAGCTTTAGAAGAAGTGGTTATGATTTTAAAACAACATCCAGATTTAAATCTACAAACCAATATCAATACAAAACTATTATACGATACAAGTATGATGGTTAGAGAAAGTATGGGAATGCCTGTACAACCAAACAAAGCTATTGTAGGAGCTAATGCATTTGCTCATAGCTCTGGAATACATCAAGATGGAGTCATAAAAAATAGAGAAACCTATGAAATTATGAATCCAGAAGAAGTTGGTGTTACAGAAAGTGCCATTGTATTAACCGCTAGAAGCGGAAGAGCTGCTTTAGCATACAGAGCAAAAAATATTGGATACGAATTAACCAAAGTTCAATTAGATACTGCTTATACCAACTTTTTAAAAATTGCAGATCAACAAAAAGAAGTAAAAGACGACGATATTCATTTAATTATGAAAAATGTCAATGAAATTTCTAAAATCGCAATTGCCTAATGGGAAAAACATTATTTGATAAAGTTTGGGATGCTCATGTTGTTGACTCTATAGAAAATGGTCCACAAATTTTATATATAGACAAACATTTAATTCATGAAGTAACTAGCCCACAAGCTTTTAATGAGCTAGAGCAAAGAGGTATTCCTATTGCGAGACCAGATAAAATTGTAGCAACAGCAGATCATAATACACCAACTATAAATCAGCATTTACCAGTAAAAGATGAATTGTCTAGAAAACAACTAACACAATTATCAGAAAACTGTAATAAGAATAACATTCCTTTATATGGTTTAGGACATGAAAATAACGGAATTGTACATGTGATTGCTCCAGAATTAGGATTTACTCAACCAGGAATGACGATGGTTTGTGGTGATTCACATACTTCTACGCACGGAGCTTTTGGAACCATAGCCTTTGGAATTGGAACTAGCCAAGTAGCTCAAGTGTTTGCAAGCCAGTGTTTGTTATTACAAAAGCCTAAAAGTTTGCGTGTAAATGTAAATGGAAAACTTAAAAAAGGCGTATTACCTAAAGACGTTATTTTATACATTATTTCTAAACTAGGCACTAATTCTGGAACAGGATATTTTTGTGAATATGCAGGAAATGTCTTTGAAGAAATGAGCATGGAAGGTAGAATGACCGTTTGTAATATGAGTATTGAAATGGGTGCTCGGGGTGGAATGATTGCTCCAGATCAAACTACTTTTGATTATGTAAAAGACAGAGAATTTGCTCCTAAAGGAAGTGATTTTGATAAAAAAGTAGCCTATTGGAAAACGTTGCCAACTGATGCCGATGCTGTTTTTGACAAAGAATATTCATTTGATGCAGCAGATATAGAGCCAATGATTACTTATGGAACCAATCCAGGAATGGGAATAAAAATCTCTGAAAACATTCCTTCTTTAGAGGATAGTTCTTTTGAAAAATCTTTGGATTATATGAACTTTAAAAAAGGAGAATCTCTAATAGACAAACCAATTAATTATGTGTTTATTGGTAGCTGTACCAATTCTAGGATAGAAGATTTTAGAGTGGCAGCCAACTTTGTAAAAGGAAAACAAAAAGCAGCAAATGTAAACGCTTGGCTTGTACCAGGTTCTCAAAGAGTAGCAAAACAAATTGCAGAAGAAGGATTACAAACCGTTTTTGAAGAAGCTGGTTTTGTCTTAAGACAACCTGGATGTTCTGCTTGTTTGGCCATGAATGATGACAAAATTCCAGAAGGAGAATATTGTGTTTCTACTTCTAATAGAAATTTTGAAGGTAGACAAGGACAAGGAGCTAGAACCATTTTGGCAAGTCCGTTAGTAGCAGCAGCAACTGCCGTAGAAGGAAAAATTATTGACATCACAAAACACTTAAATTAATGGAAAAGTTTACCATAGTAAGTTCTAGAGCTATTCCGTTAGCCACAGAAAATATAGATACAGACCAAATTATTCCTGCGCGTTTTTTAAAAGCAACTGATAAATTAGGTTTTGGAGAAAATGCCTTTAGAGACTGGCGTTTTCATAAGGATGGAAATATAAATGAAGATTTTATTTTAAACAACCCAACTTATAGCGGAAGCATTTTAGTTGCTGGTGATAATTTTGGTTGCGGTTCTAGTAGAGAACATGCAGCTTGGGCCTTGGTAGGATATGGTTTTAAAGTGATTGTAAGTAGTTTTTTTGCTGATATTTTTAAAGGAAATGCTTTAAATAACGGGTTGCTTCCTGTACAAGTAACAGAAGCATATTTAAAAAAATTACTGCAATTTTTAAAAGAACATCCAACATCTACAGTTGAAATAAATTTAGAAGAACAAACTATTAACTCAGTTGTAGGAAAAGAATCGTTTGAGATTAATCCATACAAAAAAACATGTATGCTTAATGGCTATGACGATATCGATTTTTTAATTAGTAATACAGATAAAATAACTGCTTTCGAAGCACAAAAAGAGATATAAGAATTTCATTCCTAGCACTTACACCGAAAAGAAACTCCTATGGCTTAACCCATAGACACAAATTAGGAATGGAATTCTTTTCTAAATAAAATCAAAGGGATTTTCCCTTATAAAATAACAATACTACTTGTAAAAAAGTAGTTAATGAAATTTAAATAGATGAAATACAACATAGCAGTAATTCCGGGAGACGGAATTGGACCAGAAGTAACAGAGCAAGCAAAAAAGGCTTTAAATGCCATTGCAGATGTTTACGATCATACATTTATTTACAAAGAAGCTTTAATGGGTGCATGTGCCATAGATGCTACAGGAAATCCATTACCTGATGCAACCATACAAACTTGTCAAGAATCTGATGCTATTTTATTTGGTGCGATTGGACATCCTAAATACGACAATGATCCAACAGCCAAAGTAAGACCAGAACAAGGCTTGTTAAAATTAAGAAAACAACTAGGCTTATTTTGCAATGTAAGACCTGTAAAAGCCTACGATCAACTCATCGAAAACTCACCTTTAAAAAAGGAAATTATTCAAGGAACAGATATTTCTATTTATAGAGAATTAACTGGCGGAATTTATTTCGGAATTAAAGAGTTAAGCGACGACGGGAAAATTGCTTTTGACGGATGTTCTTATTCTGTGGAAGAAATAGAACGTATTGCTCATTTGGCTTTTAAAGAAGCTCAAAATAGACGCAAAAAATTAACATTGGTAGATAAAGCGAATGTTTTAGAAACCTCTCGTTTGTGGAGAAAAACTGTTACAGCAATGGCCAATCAATATCCAGATGTAACTTTAGATTTTTTATTTGTAGACAATGCTGCAATGCAACTCATTTTAAACCCAAATCAGTTTGATGTAATTTTAACAGAAAACTTATTTGGAGATATTATTAGTGATGAAGCAAGTGTAATTGGTGGATCAATCGGCCTACTAGCTTCTGCATCTATTGGAGAAAAAAATGCTTTGTTTGAACCTATTCATGGCTCGTTTCCTCAAGCTACAGGTAAAGATATTGCCAATCCTTTAGCTTCAATTTTATCTGCTGCAATGTTATTACAACATTTAGGGTTACATAAAGAAGCTGCGGCAATTGAAAAAGCTGTAGAAAAGTCTTTAGCACTTGGAATTACCACTGAAGATTTAAATAAAAAACAAGCTTTTACCACCTCAAAAGTTGGTGATTTTATTGCCGATTATATCGAAAATCAAGATGATAGTAATATCAACTTTAAAAATATTCATATGGGACAAAGTACCATTATTTAATCTCGTATGTTTAGCTATTTGATCTATAAAGAGAGCAGTTACCAGCAACTGCTCTCTTTTTTATTTTGGAAACTTATCTTTAATTTCTTCCAAACATAAATTGTGAATACTTCCTATATGAGAATGCTTTTTTGAGGTATCAAGTTTATACGTTCCATCAGCAACTTTAGCTCCAATCTCTTTATAAGCATCTCTATATGTCATCCCGTTTTGCACCAAAGAATTCATTGCATCAACCGTAAATAAAAACTGATATTTAGAATCTGTAAGAGCTACATCTTTTACAATAATTTGCTGAATACTAAAATCAAAAATCTCTAGAACAGACTTCATTTCTTCAAAAGCATTGATCATATTTTCTTTTAATAACTGAAAATCTCTATGATAACCACTTGGTAAATTATTCGTAATCAATATCATTTCTGATTGCAATGCTTGTATTTTATTACACTTGGCTCTAATCAACTCAAATACATCAGGGTTTTTCTTATGCGGCATAATGCTACTTCCTGTTGTAAATGCATCTGGAAAAGAAATAAAATCAAAATTCTGACTCATATACAAACAAATATCCATAGAAAAACGCGCTAAAGTATTTGACAAACTTCCTAAAGCTGCCGCAATTGTTCTTTCGCTTTTTCCTCTACTCATTTGAGCAGCAACTACATTGTACTTTAAAGTTTCAAACCCTAATTCTTGAGTAGTAAATGCTCTATCTATTGGAAAAGAACTTCCATAACCTGCCGCAGAACCTAATGGATTTTGATCTATTACTTTATAGGCTGCGTCTAACAAGTACACATCATCAATCAATACTTCTCCATACGCCGAAAACCACAATCCAAAAGAAGAAGGCATTGCTACTTGTAAATGAGTATATCCAGGTAACAGTTTCTCTTTATAAGTATCAGCAAGAGATAACAAAGTATGAAAGAGTTGCGCTGTTTTTAAACGAACATCTTTTATATTTTCTTTATAATATAAATGCATAGCAACCAATACCTGATCATTTCTAGAACGGGCTGTATGTATCTTTTTACCTACCTCTCCACACTTTTTAGTTAGTTCAAATTCAATTTTAGAATGTACATCTTCAAACTGTTCTTCAATTTGAAATGTTTTATTTTCTAGCTGATTTTGCAACTCCTTTAAACCAGCTTCTAATTGATTCAATTCAGCTGTAGTAATACAATTAATTTTAGCCAACATTTTAGCATGAGCCAAAGAAGCTTTGATATCGTACGCTGCAATATGCATATCAACTTCCCTATCATTTCCAACAGTAAATGCTTCTATTTTTTTATCTATCTGTATGCCTTTATCCCAAAGTTTCATAATTATTGTTTTTAAGTATCTTCTCTAATACATTGATGTAAATTTCTATTCCTTCTTCAATTTCTTTGATGTAAATGAACTCATCTGCTGAATGAGATCGAAGGCTATCTCCAGGTCCTAATTTTAACGATGGACAAGACAAGCATGCTTGATCTGACAAGGTTGGTGAACCATAAGTTGTTCTTCCTAACGCTATTCCAGCTTGCACCAATTCGTGACCAATAGAAATTGATGATGAATTCAGTTGTAAACTTCTTGGCACAATAGAATCACAGGGTGCATTATTGATTAAATAATTAGCAATTTCTTGGTTTGAATAGTGCTCATTTACACGTACATCAATTACCAACTTCACATCAGCTGGAACTGCGTTATGTTGTTTTCCTGCTTGGATTTGAGTAACGGTTATTTTAACCTCTCCTAAAGTATTTGAACTCTTGTTAAAATGCTTTTTTTTAAACCATTCTAATACAGGAATTGCATTGTAAATGGCATTATCTTTATTTGGATGTGCTGCATGACTTGGGGTTCCTTTTACTAAAGCATCAAAAACAATCAAACCCTTTTCTGCTATTGCTAAATTCATTTGTGTTGGTTCTCCAACAATGGCAACATCTACTTTAGGAAGCAATGATAGCATGCTGTTTAGCCCATTTTCTCCACTATTTTCTTCTTCTGCAGAAGCCACAATAATAATATTATACCTTAGGTTTTGTTGTTCATAAAAATGAGCAAAAGTTGCTAATAAAGACACCAAACAACCACCTGCATCGTTGCTACCTAAACCAAACAACTTCCCTTCTTTTTGTATCGCCTTAAACGGATTGAGTGTATATGCATTATTAGGTTTTACGGTATCGTGATGCGAATTTAACAACAATGTTGGCTTGCTCTTATCAAAATACTTATTCTTTGCCCAAATATTATTTTGGGTTCTTTGATAACTAATTTCATTCTCTTGAAACCAGGCTTCCAATAACAATGCTGTTTCTGCTTCTTCTGATGAAAAAGAAGGAGTTTCAATTAGGTTTTCTAATAATGAAATAGCTTCTTTTGTTAATTGTTCTCTCGTTTTCATTTTTGAATAGTGGTATATTTTTCGGTTGTATTGAATAACATTGCTGGTTTACCAATACACACTTTATTTACATTTTGATTTACGGCATAAAAACTATTGTTTAGCTTAGGAAGCATTCCGTTAGCTATGATTTTTTCTTGAATCAATTGCTGATATTGTTCTGTTGTAATCTGCTCAATAACTGATTCTTCATCGTTTACATCTTCTAAAACACCTTTTTTATCAAAACAATAGTATAAACTTGTTTCATATTTCTTTGCAAAAGCAGCAGCCAATTCTGCAGCAATGGTATCTGCATTGGTATTTAATAATTGCCCATTATTATCATGAGTAATTGCGCAAAAAACAGGAGTTATTTCCTGTTCTAAAAGCAGTTCTAACGTAGCTATATCTACATATTCAATATCGCCAACAAATCCGTAATCAATAGATGTAATAGGTCTTTTTACAGAAATTATTGTATTTCCATCTGCTCCAGTAAATCCAATAGCATTACTGTTATTCTTTTGTAAAAGCGCTACTATATTTTTATTGATTTTCCCAGCATATACCATCGTTATCAATTCTAAATTCTCTTTGTTTGTTATTCTTCTACCTTCTATCATCTGTACTTCAATATGCAATTGATTGGCAAATTTGGTTGCTAATTTGCCTCCTCCATGTACTAAAATCTTTGGTGTTTTAATTTTTGAAAACTGCTCAATAAATTTGTTTAACTCATTTTCATTATCAATAATGCCTCCACCAATCTTGACTATTTTTATTTCCTCCATTTTAACTGTTTTCTAAGATTTTTTTTAATACAATTTGCGCAGCAAAAGTTCTATTATTGGCTTGTTGAATTACCACAGAATTTTCACTATCCAATACAGCATCTTCTACTACAATATTTCTTCGTACTGGTAGACAGTGCATAAATTTTGCACTTCCTAATTTTTCTTTAGTCAACATCCAGTTTCTGTCTTCTGATACTACTTTTCCGTAATCTGAATAAGAACTCCAATTCTTTACATACACAAAATCTGCATTTTTCAAAGCTTCTTCTTGGTTGTAATTAATCTCTATATTTTTAGTGATATTCGAATCCAGTTCATATCCTTTTGGATGTGTAATTGAAAAATCGACTTCCAAATTTTGCATCATTTCAATAAAAGAATTTGCAACCGCATGAGGCAATGCATTTGGATGTGGCGCCCAAGACAATACTACTTTAGGTTTAGATGTACTCTTTAACTCTTTAATGGTAATAACGTCAGCCAATGCTTGCAAAGGATGAGCAGTGGCACTTTCCATATTTACAATTGGAACTGTGGCATATTTTTCAAAGCTTTTTAATACTAATTCTGAATTGTCTTTTTCTTTATCTGTTAAGCTAGGAAAAGCTCGTATTGCAATCAAATCTGCATATTGTGAAATCACTTGAGCAGCTTCTTTTACATGTTCAGATTTGTTTACATTCATAATCGTTCCGTCTTCAAACTCTAAATCCCAAGCATCATTTACATTAAGAATACTCACATCCATTCCTAAATTTTTAGCTGCTTTTTCTGTACTTAATCTTGTTCTTAAACTCGAATTAAAAAACAACATTACTAAGGTTTTGTGCTTTCCTATATCTGAAAACTGAAAGGGATTTTTCTTTAATTCAATTGCTTCTTCAATCGTTTTTGAAAGCTGTATTATATCTGATATTTCTGTATATTTTTTCATGTAAATTTGTTTAATTCTGTTTTTAATGCTTCAAAAAAATGATCTATATGTTTCTTCTGAATAGTTAATGGAGGTAATATTCTTAATAGGTTTGGATTTTTCGAATTGCCCGTAAAAATATGCTGATTTACAATAAGGTTTTCTCTTAGCTTTTGAATTGGAAAATCAAATTCTAGCCCCAACAATAAACCTCTTCCTTTACTCTTTTTAATTTGCTGGATTGCTTTTGATTGTTCTATAAAATACGCTGAAACCTCTTTTACATGCTCTAATACGTTTCCTTTTTCTAATACTTCTAAAACTGATAATGAAGCCATACAAGCCAAATGATTTCCTCCAAAAGTTGTCCCTAGCAATCCATAAGAGGCCTTGATTTTTGAACTAATTAAAATGCCTCCAATCGGAAAACCATTTCCCATTCCTTTTGCCATTGAAATAATATCTGGCCTGATGTTATATTTTTGAAAAGCAAAAAAATCTCCTGTTCTTCCAAAACCACTTTGTACCTCATCTACAATGAATACAGCATGATACTTTGTACATAAAACTTCTAGTCCTTGGTAAAATTCTTGTGTGCTTTCGTTTAAACCTCCTACTCCTTGTATAATTTCTACAATAACTGCACAAACATTTCCTTTTTGCAAAGCGTTTTCTACAGCATTTAAATCTCCCAAACCAACAATCTCTACTTCTTGTTGGGCATTAATTGGTGCAATAATTTTAGCATTATCAGTAACTGCAACAGCTGCAGAAGTTCTTCCATGAAAAGAGTTGTGAAATGCAATTACCTTTTTCTTTTCTGTATGAAATGAGGCTAATTTTAACGCATTTTCATTCGCTTCTGCTCCAGAATTGCATAAAAACAGCTGGTAATCTTTACAATCAGAAAATTTGGTTAATTGTTCTGCTAAATCCTTTTGCAATGGATTTTGTAAGGCATTGCTATAAAACCCTAGTTTACTTAATTGTTCTTTAATATTGTTTACATAAACTGGATGAGTATGACCAATAGAAATAACGGCATGTCCGCCATATAAATCTAAATATTCCTTTCCTTTTTCATCATAAACAAAAACATCTTTGGCTTTTACTGGAGTAATATCAAAAAGCGGATATACATCAAATAAATTCATAATTATCTCTTTTAAAAATATGTTGCTTTTAAGTTCAACCCTTCCTTTTCATTCAATCCAAACATTAAATTCATATTCTGAATTGCTTGCCCCGATGCCCCCTTTAAAAGATTATCTATACAACTTGTTATTAATAATTTGTTTTTGTGTTTATGTAAATGAATCAGACATTTATTGGTATTTACAACCTGTTTTAAGTGCAAATTTTCTTCTGATAAAAAAGTAAATGCAGCCTCTTTATAAAAAGCAGCATACAATTCATTTGCTTCTCTAATACTACCGTCAAAAGCTGTATAAACTGTCGCAAAAATTCCTCTTGAAAAATTCCCTCTATTTGGTAAAAAGAAAAGTTCTGATTCAAAATCTGATTGCAGTGCTTGTACGGATTGTACTATCTCATCTAAATGTTGATGAACAAATGGTTTGTAATACGAAAAATTATTATCCCTCCAAGTAAAATGAGTTGTTTGCGACAAAGATGTTCCTGCTCCTGTAGCTCCAGTTACTGCATTTATATGTACATCATTGCTTAGTTTATTTGCCTTAGCTAAAGGCAATAATGCTAACTGAATAGCCGTAGCAAAACATCCTGGATTGGCAATATAATTAGCTTTTATAATCTTTTCTTTATGTATTTCTGGCAATCCGTACACAAAAGATTTCTCTTGAAAACTGCTGCTATCACTTAATCTAAAATCATTTCCTAAATCGATAATTTTAGTTGTTTTAGAAAAGGTGTTTTTTGCTAAAAACTTTTTAGAATTTCCATGTCCAAGACATAAAAATAACACATCAACATTCGAGTTTATAGTACTCGTAAAATGCATTGTTGTTGTTCCTACCAAATCCTGATGTACTTTGGCTATTTTATTTCCTGCATTAGAAGTGCTGTATACAAAATTGATATTCACTTTTGTATGATGAATCAACAACCTTATCAATTCTCCTGCGGTATATCCAGCTCCTCCAATAATTCCTACTTGTATCATGGTGTTGTATTTACTTGTTGATAAATCTTATTTTGATTGCCTAGAATTTTGATAAAACCTTTTACCTCATCAGCAGACCAAGCTTTATTCATTTCGCCATAATTACCAAAACCTGCATTCATTAAATCGTTAGGAGATGAAACACCATTAAGCGTAAAATGATAAGGCTTTAAACTCACAAAAACATCACCAGAAACCTTTGCTTGACTACTTTCTAAAAAGGCTTCCATATTTCTCATAACTGGATCTAAATAGTGTCCTTCATGCAAATGCATCCCATAAAAACTAGCGATATATTCTTTGTGTTGTAGTTGCCATTTGGTTAAAGTGTGTTTTTCTAACAAATGATGTGCTTTAATAATGATTAATGCAGCAGCAGCTTCAAAACCAACTCTTCCTTTAATACCGATAATTGTATCTCCTACATGGGTGTCTCTTCCAATTCCAAATTTTGAAGCCAACACATGTAAAGTTTCAATCAAAGTCACTGGATCACTTTTTAAATCATCAATAGCTATCAACTCTCCTTTTTCAAAAGTTAGTTTAATGGTTTCTTCTGTTTTCTTTTTTATTTGTGATGGATAAGCTGATTCTGGCAATGCTTTTTCTGAGCTTAATGTTTCAGCTCCACCAACACTTGTTCCCCATAAACCTTTATTTATAGAATATTTTGCTTGTTGCCATGCCAAGTCAATTCCGTTTTCTTGCAAGTATTCTATTTCTTCTTCTCTAGATAATTGTTGGTCTCTTATGGGAGTAATGATGTTAATTTCTGGAGCTAAAATTTGAAAAATCATATCAAATCTCACCTGATCGTTTCCTGCTCCAGTACTTCCGTGTGCGATATAACTTGCATTGATACTTTTGGCATAATTTACAATCTCGATTGCTTGGATAATTCTCTCAGCACTTACGGATAAAGGGTATGTGTTATTTTTTAATACATTTCCAAAGATTAAATACTTTACTACTTTTTGATAAAAGTTAGTAACAGCATCAATATTTTGATAAGATCTAACTCCCATTTTATAAGCATTCCCTTCAATTTCTTTGATTTCTTTTTTGGTAAATCCTCCTGTATTTACACTTACGGCATGCACTTCATATCCTGCTTTTGATAAACTTACAGCACAATAGGAAGTATCTAAACCTCCGCTATAAGCGATTACTAATTTTTTCTTATTACTCATCTTTTGTATTCTTTAAAAACAGTGTTTGTTTTATTTTTTTCCATCTATTAAACACTGCTACTTTAATTTTTTTATTTGTTTTTTTATCGGTTGATGTTGGATCATACAACATGCCGGTACACAAGCACATTTGCTGTTTTGTCCTTTGAAGTACATCGTAATTCTTACAAGTCTGACAACCTTTCCAAAAAGATTCATCGTTTGTTAATTCAGAAAATGTTACTGGTTTATAGCCTAAATCACTATTAAGTTTCATTACAGGTAACCCAGTAGTAATACTAAACACTTTTGCTTTAGGGAATTTTGTTCTGGAGTGTTCAAAAATTTTCTTTTTGATCGCTTTGGCAATTCCTTTTCCTCTATAATTAGGGTGTACAATTAATCCAGAATTTGCCACAAATTTCCCGTGACTCCAAGATTCTATGTAGCAGAAACCAGCAAATTTGTTATTGTCTAAAGCAATCACAGCATTACCATGTTCCATTTTTTCTATAATGTATGCTGGTTTTCGTTTTGCAATTCCGGTTCCTCTAGTTTTTGCGGCTTCAGAAATTGCATCACAAATCTGTTGCGCATATATTGTATGCGACTTGTTTGCAATCACAATTTTCATTGTTATTGAAATTAGGTTGATAAATATTTTGATTGTTTGTTGAAGAAAGAACCGGACTCACCTAGGTTCCCAAAAAATTAAGAATCACCCAAAGGGCGACGGCGGAAAATTACGCGTACAGCTTCTCTGTTATTTGAAAAAATAACGGTAAAAATAAATACTATGAAGTTGAATTTGTACAAGGAAAGAAAAAATAAAAATTACGTAAAATAAGGCGTTGATTCACTATTAGCTACGACAGCGACAGCGAAAAAACAGAGTACGTATTTTATTTTTTTGATAATTCATGAGGCAAACTTACAACTTTTTTCTAAAAACAAACCTATTATTTTTTTGCTTTTTTAAAATCTTAAACTCCACAAACTATTTTTACAAACTAAAAATCAACGTTTTATAAAATTAGATTTATTACTATCTAACAGTTTTTCTAAAATCTCAGTATTAACTGTAGTATCTCTAAAAGCGACTAAAGTTCTTATAGAAAATGTACGCAAAGCATCATGTACACTTAAAGTACTTACAGCAGAATCTTTTCTACCAACAAATGGTAATACATCTGGTCCTCGTTGACATTTAGAATTGATATTTACTCTACAAACTTGATTTACTAATGAATCAATTAAAGGAGCTAAAGTAGCTGAGTTTTTACTAAACAAACTTACTTGTTGCCCATAATTAGATTCAGAAATATATTCTAAAGGTTCTGTAATATCTTTGAATGACAATATCGGAACAACAGGCCCAAATTGCTCTTCATGATACACTTTCATTGTATTATTTACAGGATATAATACCGTTGGACTTGCAAAGCTGTGTTCAAATTGATTTCCAGAAGGATTTAAAATTGCAGCTCCTTTTAGCTTAGCGTCTTCAATTAATTCTTTAATATATGCTGGCTTATGCGGTTCTGGCAATGGTGTAATATTTACCTTTTCATCCCAAGGTAAACCACAGCGTAATTCTTCTACAGCAGCCACAAACTTTTGGTTAAATTCTTCTACAATGTCTTCGTGAACATAAAGAATCTTTAAAGCTGTACATCGTTGGCCATTAAAAGCTAAAGAACCTAAGACACATTCTTTTACTGCCAAATCTATATCACAATCTGGTAAAACTATACCTGGGTTTTTGGCTTCTAAACCTAATACCAATCGTAATCTATTTTTCTTCGGATGGTATTCTTGTAAAATATTTGCTGATTTGCTATTTCCAATCAAAGCCAAAACATCTACTTTTCCTGATTTTAATATTGGAGTTGCAAGTGTTCTTCCACTACCATAAATAATATTCACCACTCCTTTTGGAAAACATTGCTGAAATGCTTCCAATAAAGGAGACAATAACAAAATACCGTGTTTTGCTGGTTTAAAAATGGTCGTATTTCCCATAATTAAAGCCGGAATTAACAAACAAAACGTTTCATTTAATGGATAATTATACGGACTTAAACACAGAACAACACCTAAAGGAGCTCTTCTTACTTGTGCTAAAATTCCACTATGCTCTTTTACTTCAGAAGCTTCATTATCCATTGCTTTTAACGCCTCAAGTGTATCTTCTATATAAGCAATCGTTCTGTCAAATTCATCACAAGATTCGGCATATGGCTTTCCTATTTCCCACATCAAAAGTCGTACAACTTCTTCTCTGGTTTCCAACATCATTTTAGCAAATTTTGCTACACAAGCAATGCGTTCTTCAACTTTTAATGTTGCCCATTCTCCACGTCCTTTGTCATAAGCATTTACTGCAGCATCCAATGCTTCAAGTGCTTCTTTTTCTCCTAAATTGGGAATTTCTCCCAAAAAAGTGGGTACTAATGTACCTCCTTCGTCTTTGGTATAAATAGGCGAAAAAACCTTAGAAGTATCGTTTTTCCATTGTTTTAACTCACCGTTTATCAAAAATGTTTCTTGATTATAAGGCGTATTAACTTTGTATTCCGCTGAAATATTGGTATTTGTAAAAATGCTTTTCAATGTAATAACTTGAATTAAATTTTATGCAAGTTATATCAAATATTGAAATAAATCAGGTTTATCGTTTAAATAATCCCCATAGAAGTTTCGCTCTTTCATTCGTTCAATTAAAGGAGCTAAGTCTGCACTATTCTTTAATTCAATACCAACAACTGCTGGGCCGTTTTCTCTATTGTGCTTTTTAGAATATTCAAAATGTGTAATATCATCTTTCGGACCTAATATTTCTGCCACAAATTCTTTCAAAGCACCAGCTCTTTGCGGAAATCGGATGATAAAATAATGCTTTAAACCGTTGTATAAAAGAGCGCGTTCTTTTATCTCTGCAGTTCTTGTAATATCATTATTAGAACCACTTACAAGGCACACAACATTTTTCCCTTTAATTTCTTCAGAAAAGGAATCTAAAGCGGCTAAAGTTAATGCTCCTGCAGGTTCAACTACTATAGCATCCCTATTGTATAAATCTAAAATAGTTTGACACACTTTTCCTTCTGGTACCGTAATCATAGCATCTAAATGTTGCTTACAAATTTCAAAAGTTAGATCGCCTACTTGTTGTACAGCAGCACCATCTACAAACTTTTCTATAGATGACAAACACACATTTTTATTGTGCTCTAAAGCTGTTTTCATTGATGGAGCACCAGCTGGCTCTACTCCAATAACCTTTGTTTTTGGAGAAAGTAGTTTAAAAACAGAAGACAATCCAGAAGCTAACCCTCCGCCTCCAACAGGTACAAAAACATAATCAATTGGAGAAGTTGTTTGTTCTAAAATCTCAAGACCAACAGTAGCTTGCCCTTCAATAATCTTAGGATCATTAAAAGGATGAACGAATGTTTTTCCCAGCAAATCACATTCGCGTTTTGCTTCGTTTTGGGCATCATCAAAAGTATCTCCAACTAACTTTACGGTAATATAATCACCACCAAACATTTGTACTTGTTCTAGCTTTTGTTTTGGTGTTGGTGTTGGCATAAAAATAGTTCCGTGAATCTGAAGTTTCTGACAAGCAAAAGCCACACCTTGCGCGTGATTTCCGGCACTTGCACAGACAATTCCTTTGTTCAATTCTTCTTTAGACAATGAACTTATTTTATGATAAGCACCTCTAATTTTATACGAGCGTACTAGTTGTAAGTCTTCTCTTTTTAAGAATATATTTGTCTCAAACTTTTTAGAGTAATTCATATTGTAAGTTAAAGGAGTTACTGCAACCACCTCTTTCAAGGCAGTTACAGCTTTCCTCACATCTACTAACTTAGGATAATATGTTGTTGTTTTTACACTCATCTATTTAGATTTTCTTGTTGTTGCCTTTCTATTACGCTTAAGGCACAAGTATCATTCAGTTTATAATTAGATTTTTTTCATGGCGGTCATTGACGCTCTTAAAACTGCTCCTACTTTTTCTACTTCGTGTTCTCTAATTATTTTATTTACAGCAATTAATTCTTGATTATCCACACCATTATCAGCACTATAAGCTTTCCCAATTACATCCGTTGTAATGGTTTTCATAAAATCAGTTAGCAATGGTTTACAAGCATGATCAAATAGATAACAACCATACTCTGCGGTATCAGAAATTACACGATTCATTTCGTACAATTTTTTACGAGCAATTGTATTGGCTATCAGCGGAGTTTCATGTAACGATTCGTAATAAGCAGATTCTGCTATAATTCCAGATTCTGTCATTGTTTCAAAAGCCAATTCAACTCCAGCTCTAACAAATGCCACTAATAAAGTACCATGATCAAAATATTCTTGTTCAGAAATTTCTTGATTCGTAATTGGTGTTTTTTCAAATGCTGTTTCTCCAGTTGCTGCTCTCCAGTTTAATAAATTTTCATCGCCTTTTGCCCAATCTTCCATCATGGTTTTTGAAAAATGTCCAGACATAATATCATCCATATGCTTTTGAAACAATGGTCGCATAATAGTTTTTAATTCTTCAGACAATTGGAATGCTTTCAGTTTTGCTGGATTAGACAAACGATCCATCATATTGGTAATACCACCATGCTTTAATGCTTCTGTAATGGTTTCCCAACCATATTGAATTAGTTTTGCGGCATATCCTGGTTTAATTCCTTCTTTAACCATTTTATCAAAAGACAAAATTGCTCCAGTTTGTAACACACCACATAAAATTGTTTGTTCTCCCATCAAATCAGATTTAACTTCTGCTACAAAAGAAGATTCTAGTACTCCTGCTTTATGTCCACCAGTGGCTACAGCATAGGCTTTAGCTTGTGCTAATCCTTTACCTTCTGGATCATTTTCTGGGTGTACAGCAATTAGTGTTGGCACTCCAAAACCTCTTTTGTATTCTTCCCTAACTTCAGAACCTGGACATTTTGGGGCAACCATTATCACTGTTAAATCTTCTCTAACTTGCATTCCTTCTTCTACAATATTAAAACCATGAGAATACGACAAGGTTGCTCCTTTTTTCATTAAGGGCATTACTGCATTTACCACATTAGTATGTTGCTTATCTGGAGTTAAATTCAATACCAAATCTGCTGTTGGTATTAATTCTTCATAAGTTCCTACAACAAAACCATTTTCTGTAGCATTTACATACGAAGCTCTTTTTTCTGAAATTGCAGCAGCTCTTAAAGTATATGAGATATCCAATCCAGAATCTCTCATATTTAACCCTTGGTTTAGTCCTTGTGCACCACAACCTACAATTACGATTTTCTTTCCTTTTAATGCAGCAACACCTTCTTCAAATTCTGAAGATTCCATAAATCTACATTTTCCTAACTCTGTTAATTGATCTCTTAACGAAAGCGTATTAAAATAATTTGTCATTTTTCTGTTATTATTGATAAGCAACCTCTACAAAATGAGGTGTTTTTTTATTTATTTTTTTGTTGATTTTCTTAATTACGATGCTTTAAAAAGTTGCAAGCATTTCTGAAATATTCATAGGTTCTTTGGTTACCGATATCCTTCCAGATCTTACAAACTGCAATAATTTATACGGTTTTAAATCTTGGTAAAGTTGTTCTGTTTCGTGTCTTCTTCCTGTTTTTTCAATAACAAAAAACTCACGAGAAACCGTTACAATATTTGCATGACTTGCTTTGATAATATTCTGAATTTGTCGTTCATCAAACAGCGAATCTGAAGCTACTTTAAACAAAGCCGATTCTTGATAAATAGTTTCTTCATCTGTATGAGCGTAAGCTTTAATTACCTCTATTTGCTTTTCTAATTGCCCAACAATTTTACTGGCTTGATCTTTATTCATTGAGGCTACAATCACAAACCTATTGATGTTTTCTATTTCTGATTGTGAAGTAGTTAAACTCTCTATATTGATATGTCTCTTTAAAAAGATTGACGAAACTCGGTTTAAGAGTCCTACATTATTTTCTGTATATACTGATATGGTATATGATTTATTCTCTGTACTCATAATTTTCTTTTTTCTCAATTCAATTCTATTAACTTAATCTTACATCAGAAACCGAAGCTCCAGTTGGAATCATTGGAAATACATTGTTTTCTTTTTCTACGCATACTTCTAAAAAGTAAGAATCTTTAGAGGCTACCATCTGCGCTACAGCGTTGGCTAAATCTTCTCGTTTGGTAACTCTTTTGGCTTCTATATGATATCCTTTGGCAATGGTTATAAAATCTGGATTGGTCATTTCTGTAGAAGCATATCTTCTATCAAAAAACAATTGCTGCCATTGACGTACCATTCCTAAAAAATCATTGTTTAAAACCACGATTTTTACAGCTGCTTTGGTTTGAAAAATAGTTCCCAATTCTTGTATGGTCATTTGATAACCTCCGTCACCAATTATGGCAATAACTTCTCTGTTTTCTGCCCCCATTTTTGCTCCTATTGCTGCTGGCAAAGCAAAGCCCATTGTACCTAAACCACCAGAAGTAATATTGCTTTTGGTTTGTTTAAAATTAGCATATCGACAAGCAATCATTTGATGCTGTCCAACATCAGAAACAATTACCGCTTCTCCTTTTGTTTGGGTATTTATCTCTCGAATTACTTCTCCCATAGTGATTCCTTCTTTTACAGGAAACAACTCGTCTTTAATTACTTTTTCAAACTCAATGGTATCGTGATTTCTAAACTCTTGTAACCATTCTTTAAAAGTATTTTCTTTTACCAATGGTAAAATTTTAGTCAATGTTTCTTTCGCATTTCCTAAAACAGCAACTTCTGTTTTTACGTTTTTATCAATTTCTGCAGGATCAATTTCAAAGTGAATTACTTTGGCTTGTTTGGCATAGGTTTCTAAATTTCCTGTTACACGGTCGTCAAAACGCATTCCGATTGCAATTAAAACATCGCATTCGTTGGTAAGCTTATTCGGACCATAATTTCCATGCATTCCTACCATTCCAACATGCAAAGGATGATCAGAATCTAATGCAGACAATCCTAATATTGTACTTGCAGACGGAATTCCTGTTTTTTCTATAAAAGCCTTAAAAGCTTCTTCTGCTTCTCCTAGAATTACTCCTTGACCAAAAACAATCATTGGTTTTTTTGCTGCATTTATCAATTTAGCGGCTTCTAATAATTGTCCTTTGTCGATATCTGGTACAGCTTTGTAACTTCTAATAGAAGTACATTTCTCGTACTCAAAATCTAACATATCAAATTGTGCATTTTTTGTTATGTCGATCAATACTGGTCCTGGTCTTCCAGAACGTGCGATATAAAATGCTTTTGCCAGTACTTCTGGAATCTCATGTGCTTCTGTAATTTGATAATTCCATTTTGTTACTGGAGTAGAAATACCCACAATATCTGTTTCTTGAAAAGCATCAGATCCTAATAAATGTTTCCCTACTTGTCCTGTAATACATACCATTGGAGTAGAATCTATTTGAGCATCAGCAATACCAGTTACTAAATTGGTTGCTCCAGGGCCAGAAGTTGCCATAGCGACTCCAACTTTTCCTGTAACTCTAGCAAAACCTTGTGCAGCATGTGTAGCTCCTTGCTCATGACGTGTCAATACATGGCGTAATTGATCTTGGTATTTATACAATTCATCATAAATAGGCATAATGGCTCCTCCTGGATAACCATAAATTAAATCAACTCCTTCTGCTAATAAACATTTAATGACTGCTTCAGCACCAGAAATATGTTGTGTTTTCTTTTCTATTGTTTGATTGGCGATTTGTGTTTGAGCTTTCATTTCTTTTCTCTTTTTTATTATGCATCAGTTACACATCCTTTAGATGCAGAAGCAACTGTTTTAGCGTATTTATATAATATTCCTTTGGTATGCTTTAATGGCGGTTCTTGCCAATTTGCTTTTCTTTTTGCTATCTCTTCTTGAGAAAGCAATACATTAATGCTATTCTCTTCTGCATTAATTTTAATTCTGTCTCCTGTTTTTAATAAACCAATTGTTCCTCCAGATTGAGCTTCTGGTGTAATATGACCAACCACAAAACCATGCGTTCCTCCAGAAAATCGTCCATCGGTAATTAAGGCTACTGATTTTCCTAATCCTGCTCCCATAATTAATGAAGTTGGCTTTAACATTTCTGGCATTCCTGGACCTCCTTTGGGTCCTACATATCGAATAACTACTACATCTCCTTTTTGAACTTCTCCATTGGAGATTCCTTTGTTCGCAGCTTGTTCTCCATCATAAACAACAGCTTTTCCTTCAAAGAGTAACCCTTCATTTCCACTAATCTTAGCAACAGCTCCTTCTTCTGCTAAATTCCCATATAAGATTTGGAGATTCCCCGAAGATTTTAAGGCTTTTGTTTTAGGATAAATAACATCTTGCTCATCATCAAAAGCTAAAGGAGTGACTTTTTCTAAGTTTTCTGCCAAGGTTTTTCCTGTAACTGTTAAGCAATCACCATGTAAATAGCCGTTATCCAACAAATACTTCATTACCGCAGGTGTACCTCCAACACCATGCACATCTTCCATCAGATATTTTCCACTAGGTTTTAAATCTGCAATAAGTGGAGTTCTATCACTAACTCTCTGAAAATCTTCTAAAGTAAAATCAATATCAGCCGCATGTGCAATGGCTAAAAAATGTAATACTGCATTGGTAGAGCCTCCTAAAGCATTTACTATAGCAATGGCATTTTCAATTGATTTCTTAGAAATGATATCCAATGGTTTTAAATCTAATTCTAGTAAGTTTTTTATAGCCAAAGCAGTTCTTTCACTTTCAGAAATTTTATTTGGATTTTCTGCCGGAATTGAAGAATTATACGGCAACGCAAATCCCATAGCTTCTATTGCTGATGCCATCGTATTTGCAGTATACATACCACCACAAGCACCAGCACCTGGAATGGCTCTTTTTATAATTTCTTTGTATTCGTTTTTATCGATTTCTCCAGCTACTTTTTGACCTAAAGCTTCAAAAGCAGAAACAATATTTAGTTTTTTTCCTTTGTAATTTCCAGAGGCAATCGTTCCTCCATACATCATAATTGATGGACGGTTTAAACGCAACATAGCAATCACAGCTCCTGGCATGTTTTTATCACAACCAACCACAGCAACTAAAGCATCATAACTCTGAGCATTCATTACAGTTTCCATAGAATCTGCTATAATATCCCGAGAAGCCAAAGAGTAATTCATTCCAGAAGTTCCCATAGAAATTCCATCACTTACACCAATTGTATGAAATCCTAATCCTACCATATCATTGATATTGCATTCGGTTTTGACTTCTGCAGCCAATCGATTTAAATGCATATTACATGGATTTCCATCATAACCAGTACTTGCAATTCCAACTTGCGCTTTTTGCATGTCTTCTTCTGTTAAACCAACAGCATACAACATGGCTTGAGAAGCAGGTTGAGATTCGTCTTGTGTTAATCTACTACTATGCTTATTTAATTTCATTGTTGTTTTTTCGTTTTTGAGAGTTCGAAATTAGATGTTGTCTTTTCATATTTACTTTCTGTTTTTTGTTGGTTGCTTATAATCAATTAGCTAAATAATTATTTAATACTCTGTTTTTCAGTTGTTTATGTTTTTATGTTTTATGATTTTCAGTTTCATTTAAACCTAAAAAAACCTGTATCTAGTTGATACAGGTTTTGGTTTTTTATAGGCAATAACGATCTGTATCAACTCGGTGGAGAGTTCACAATGATAATAATGACTACAATAATTAACTGTTTTATATTTTTCATTTTCTTTAAAATAAATGCATAAAAAAAACCTTCCGAAATTCGGAAGGCTTTATAGTATGTTGAAAATTATAAATACACTTCCTTATCCTTGCTGTTGAATAGCAATGACAATAATAGAAATGATATTTACGATTTGTTTGTTCATAATGATGGGACAAATATCAAAATTTATTTTTACAAAACAAATGTTAAGTTATTTTTATTTTAAATGACTTCAATTATATTTACACTCTTTATTTCTAAAAGATGTTAAAAACTACAGATCTTTCTTTCAATTATAATAGCGATTCTTCTTTCAGTTTTCCTGATATTAAACTAGAAGAAAACGAGCATTTATTAATATTGGGTGAATCTGGTATTGGTAAAACTACTTTATTGCATTTATTAGCCGGAATCTTAAGTCCGAAAGCAGGTAGTGTTCTTGTTAACAATGAAGATCTTTCTGTATTAAGCTCTAAAAAATTAGATGCTTTTAGAGGTAAAAACATTGGAATTATTTTTCAGAATACTGTAGCTATTTCTTCTTTAACTGTGTATGAAAACTTAAAAGCCCGTTTGTTTTTTAGTAAAATATCAAACAAAAATAAAGCTATTGATGATATTTTAAATCAGTTAGATTTAACACAGGTAAAAAAGCAAAAACCGAATACTTTAAGTATTGGACAGCTACAGCGTTTGGGAATTGCTTTGGGAGTTATTCATCGTCCAAAAATTATTCTTGCAGACGAGCCAACCTCTAGCTTAGATGATAAAAATTGTAATTTAGTTATTGATTTACTAAAGTCTCAGGCAAAAGAATCTAATGCCAATTTGGTTATTATTACCCACGATCAACGAATTAAAAACTCGTTTCACAATACTTTAGAGTTATGAATATTGTAAAGTTGAGTTTTAAAAATATTGCCAGTAAGCCTTTACAAACTTTTTTAACGGTTTTAATTTTATCGTTAAGTACTGCCTTGCTACTTGGTGTAAAACAATTAAATAAAGTATTTGAGTCGCAATTAGAACAAAGTTTACATGGTGTAGACATGGTTATTGGCGCTAAAGGAAGTCCGCTACAACTTGTTTTATCTGCGGTATTACACATAGATAATCCTACAGGAAATATTCCTTATAAAGAAGCCAAAAAAATTACAGCGAATAAATATACTAAAGAAGCAATACCTGTTTCTATAGGCGATAATTACAAAGGATATAAATTGGTGGGAACTACTCCACAATTTATCAACTTACATAAAACATCTCTTGAAAAGGGAGCTCTTTTTAAAAATTCTTACGAAGTAGTTATTGGAAATGCTGTTGCCAACAATTTAGGTTTAAAAGTTGGAGATACATTTAGTAGTTCACACGGAATGTTAGAAGATGCCTTAGAAACTCATGATGAAAATCCGTTAAAAGTTGTGGGAATTTTAAAGCCAACTCAAAATGTTATTGACAGACTTATTGTAACCAATTTAGAAAGTATTTGGCATTTACATGAACATGAAGAAAATCATAACCATGAAGAAGCACATAATCATGAAGATGATGAAATTACTGCAATGCTAATACAGTTTAGTAATAAAATGGGCTTATTACAACTACCAAGAATGGTAAATGAAGATACGCAATTCCAAGCTGCTTTGCCTAAATATGAATTGGATAAATTATTTCAATTTACTGCTATTGCTACCAAAGCCATTACATGGATTGCATTAGCTATTTTATTCGTATCTGGTATAAGTATGTTTGTGAGTTTATATAGAATGGTTAAAGAAAGAGCCAAAGAATTGGCTTTAATAAGAACTTATGGCGCCAGTAGAAATACGTTAATCTCATTGGTTTTTACACAAGGAATATTAATTGGACTTATTAGTTTTAGCATTGGAGTTCTCTTGGCTTCTATTGGCTTACAAGCTATTTTTGCCAACATTAAAGAAACTTATAAACAACAAATTTACTTGTTAGAATATCCTCAAGATATTTTAGAGCTATTATTATTTATCTTTGGCATCATTTTTATAGCCACATTGATAGCAATTCTTCCAATTTTTAAAATGGATATTTCAAAAATATTAAGTAATGAAAATTAAATCTACACTCTTTATTCTATTTATTTCAATTTCTGGTGTTGCTTTTAGTCAGCAAAAAATCACATGGAAGAATGTGGTAGATATTTATGCAAAAGAGTTTCGTTTAACAGAGAAAAATCCTACTTCTAAGATTAATACCAAGACGATGTCTTTAGAAGATATTGCGAACAAAAAAGTATCTATAAGAGGTTATTTTTTAGATTTAGATCCAAATGGAGAATGGTATATTCTTTCTAAAAATCCATTTGCTACTTGTTTCTTTTGTGGTAAAGCAGGGCCAGAAACGGTGTTACAATTATTGGATTTTAAAAACACAAAAAAGAAATTTAAATCTGATGATTTGGTAGAAGTCACAGGAGTATTCAATACAATTTATGATCTCGAAGATAAAGTAAGTTTTGTTTTAGAGAAAGTAAGTATTAAACGTATAAATAAATAAACAAAAAAGCCGAGACAGTTGTCTCGGCTTTTTCTTTCATAGCAAATTTCCCGTCTACTTACCACCTAACATTAACAATTCGTTACACACGATCTCTGTAATATATTTTTTTGTGCCGTCTTTGTCTTCGTAAGATCGATAAGTTAACTTTCCTTCTATAGCAACTTCATTTCCTTTTTCTAAATATTTTTCAATAATGTCTGCAGTTTTATTCCAAGCAACTACATTATGCCATTGCGTATCTGTTACTTTTTCTCCCTCAGAATTTTTATAGGTTTCATTTGTAGCAATAGATATTTTTGCAAGTTTTTTTCCTGATTCTAAAGTGATAATTTCAGGATTGTTTCCAAGATTTCCAATTAATTGTACTTTATTTCTTAACGTATTCATAAGATAAGGTTTTAAATTATTACTGATTTTAATTGACAAATACTTACTGTGATTTGACATGGCAAAGATGCAACCACTTCCAAATTTTATTCGGTTAAAAAGCGCTTACTTTCGTATGTAAACGTTTGTAGTCGTTTGTAATCAGATAATTATTTCCTATATTGGCACCTATATACCAAAAGGGACAAGGTTAAATATTTTTTCTATGTAGTGTGGGAGAGCAATTTTTTTAAGATTCAAACTTCGCACATGGCAATACATAATGCTTCCTTGATTTAACAAGGCGGTAACAAAGCCAAAATTCAAATTCTTTCGGCAATAGCCTAAATATAAAAGAGCGTTCTACAAACTAATCAATATTTTTAGTATTACTAAAAATCCTGATTAAACGGTCAAAACCGATTTGTAGAGATATTATTTATTTTTTTCTTTAGTTTCTGGTACAGAAATGCCAAGAACATCATCTAACGTACCGTCTATTTCAAGATTATCTTCTTGATTGTTGTATTCTTCTTGTTTATCTGTCATAACTCAAAGATAAAAATTATAAATTTGTAATCCTAAAACTTAAAAACAAGTTCTTTAGAATATCAATAATAGGCTTATTGTAGCTGACTCAATAGACCACAAGTAATTAAGGTGTAAATTACTTCTATTGGGATATTAGATTTGCTAAAAAACACCATTTAGCTTTTTAAACTATTTTCCTATGGAATACATAGTCTTTTTGTTAATAGTGTTACGTACTATTAACGAAGTAATTAAATTGTTTAATAATTTCCATGTAAGGAAATAAATCTATATTATTTGCCCTCCGATGTTCGGAGGGCTTAATATTCTAAGAACCTGTTTTAAGAAGTTAATATTTTATAAGACAGTCGACATTCATTCTCTTTTAGGAACTTTACAAACTTATCATGTGATGATAAATTACGAGTGTTAAATCGAGCTGTAAACTCATCTAAATACCTATGAAGATGTTTATGACTTACTTGATGATAAGTACCATAAAGCCCTCTTTTTAATACACTCCAAAAATTTTCTATTGTGTTGGTATGCACATCTCCCTTTACATACATTTGCTGTGCATGAAGAATCCTATCATGCTTGTAACGATTTTTAAGGTGATTATATACTGGTGCATAATCTGAATAAATAGTAGTTCCCTTTCGCAAATTCTTTTTTACAAAAGCTTTTACATTAGCCAAATCTGCATTAGCGACGTGTTTCAAAATCACTTTTCCTTTACGTTCTATAATTCCAAGAACAGCTTTCTTGGGAATAAATGGCTTACCCTCATTAGTTAAATTAGCATTTTTGTCTGAACGCTTCTTTTTGAAATGCTTATTATGTTCCCTCCCTCCAATGTAAGTTTCGTCAATTTCTTTTGTTCCACTCTTTTTTAACATTTTAGGGGCTTTGTCTTTTAACATCTCACGGATTCTATGAAGTACGAACCAAGCTGTTTTTTGTGTGATTCCTAAATTCAACGCCAATTGAACAGAACTAATTCCTTTTTTATGAGTGGTTGCTAAAAAGATAGAAGCAAACCAAATTCTCATTGGAATCTTAGAACTTTGAAAAATCGTACCAACCTTTACAGTAAACTTCTTAAAACATTTGTTATTTGAACATTTGTAACCTCTAGTTGTTTTATAAGGCTTCTCAGCTCCACAATGCGGACAAATTGGGTTTCCCTGCCATCTAATATTCTCGTAATACTTGATGCAGGTAGCCTCGTCTTTGAAGTAATCCAGTAATTGTGGTAGTGATTTAAAGTTCATTTATCTGTTATTTACAATACAAATATACGTTAATTAACGTATAAACACAAATAACTAACGTTAAAAATTATGTTTTATATGTAAAATATCGTAAAAAACTCTATATTTACGGTATGGATTTAAAAGAGAGTTTACTTAAAGAAAAAGAAATTTTACTTGAGAGATTAAAGTATATAGATGATGCCCTTTTGATACTTGGTGAACAAAAGAGCAATAATCCTTATTCACAAATCTACAATGCTATCGATTCCAAAAAAAGCTTTCCAATATCGGGCAGAAAAAACCAAAAAGTTTTGTGGCTATTTGAAAATGTGTTTACAACTGGACAAAGATTTACCTCTATACAAGATGCTTTTAATAAATATAATGGTCTTGATGCTAATGGTAAACAAATAGGTCTTGAAGGTACTGTTAGAGGTCTTAAAACAAGTGGTAAACTAGTTATTGTAAAATATAATCAATCTAATAAGTTGAGTTTTTGGGGTCTTACTGATTGGGTTGATGCTAATGGATATAAAGATAAACATAAGCCTAAAGAATTTTTACCTACTATAATTTCAAGTGTAGAAATTAAAAAATAGTTAAAGGATTATCAATAGTTTTTATTTACGTAGTTTTAACTTTAATTGATTCTCTTTTTTCTTTTTTATCACGATCAAGTTTATTAAATTTATCGTAGATGTTTTGCTCATATATGCTTGCAGTAATAATTTCGTCTTGTTTAATAACTATATCTGTATTTAAAGTAATTTTCTCAAGTTCTACTCCTTCTTTTTCTTCTATATCAGACATAAATTCTTCAACCACTTCGAAATAATCTGTGGTTACTACAAGCTTTTTAGTCTCTTTATCTCTATAACCGCTTAATATAGGACTTATAGATAGGTAATTTGTTTTACTTGGAATGGGAGTTTCCTCAAAAAAACCTATATATACTTTATCATTTTTTAAAGTCAATAAAATTGCTTGTCCATTTAACGCAGAATCTTTAACAATAGTTTCAAGTTCATCTCCATGTCTATTAACAGCCCAGATAATAGCTGTATTTTTATCATAAAGCTTAAGTATTACTAACTCAAGTAGAGCAAAACACATTATAGCGAATAAACAAGAAAATAAAAAAGTCCAAAAATAAGTTGGTTTTTCAAAAGGAATTGAGTTTAGTTTTTCAAGGGTCTTAGAAATTATCCTATTATAGGATAATTCTATTAATGTTCTCAATAAAAATCCAACCCCTACAGTAATTAAGCCTATTAATAGAGACTCTAATAAGATTCTACTTCTAGTTAATCTTTGGGAGTTATATTTAAACAATGAGGAATTTGTTATTATAAAATAACCCGCTATAATAGGAATAATAAAGAGATTGTAAGGCACAAGAACAAATTATTAATTGGCAGGTTCTAAAGGTTCTCTTGATTCTTGCATTTTCCTTATTGTTGCTTTTACATCTTCACGTTTATAAAACACTTTTTTATCCATAACCAATTTTCCAGAACTGGTTCCAATTATTCCCTTACTCTTAGGTATGGGGTCACCAAATATTGAATAAATGATTTTCTTCATTACGCTACCTCTTTTAGTAAATATAGTGCAAATTTTGTTCCAAAACAAATTTTTTCTACCCTTGATTCTATCTTTTTCCATAAAAAATTTATTTAGAGTAAGTATTGTTTAATAATAATAGTATAACTAAATAAGACATATAATTATGTCTAATTATAGCTTAAATAAGGTTATCAAGCACAAAAAGCTTTTAATCATTCAAAGCTTTGGATAATCTATTTAGTGCTACAAAAACAAAGTATAGTGCTACTGGCTGAAATAATACAGCCATAATTGCAATAAAAACGTTTGTATTTCTCCAAGTAGCTATAAAATTCCAAATTGAGAATATTACAAACATCGCTAATCCAAAGTAAATGTCTACAAAACATAGACCAACCGCAATTAATAATCTAACCAATACGCCAGTATTAAAAATATTGTAGCCATATCTATCCATTGCATTGTGATACAAAAAGTAGCCTACAACAATTAACACAATAGGCAATCCAACTAAAAGTAATAAAGTTTCCATAAATAAATTTTTGACTAAGATATAAAAATTAATTCTTTTGCGTCCTTTCGTCCGCATTATTTTTTATAACTATACATTCATTTGTTATATGGATATAGACAAAAAAGTTTGTAATTACATAGCAAAAGAATGGATTAAGACAAGTAAATCAAATAGAAACTTTGCTT
Source organism: uncultured Polaribacter sp. (assembly GCA_947497755.1). Taxonomy (GTDB): domain Bacteria; phylum Bacteroidota; class Bacteroidia; order Flavobacteriales; family Flavobacteriaceae; genus Polaribacter. The sequence continues at coordinate 80,124 of CANMHT010000008.1, forward strand.
TAGACCATAATATTGATGAAAAGACGGTTAGGAAAATTCTTCAAAGTGATGGCTATAGAATGCCTTTAAAGACTTTATACAAGATTTGTGAATCAAGAAATCTAAAATTGGAAGAGTTTTTTAACATAATTAAACTATAGAGATTTTTTTTGTATATTTGCCTAACGAATTTTGTGCTATAACAGTATTTATGTTAAAAGGTCTAGATAGAAGTAACTAACATTGAAGTTTTTAATCGAAGAATTAATTCGATTAACCCTTTAACAAAACAAAGCCTCGTTGTCCTGATAGCGAGGCTTTTAGCTGTCAAAAATTGATAGCGGCTGTATTTGGATGCAGACTAAGAATATAGTCTAATAGAAATCCGTCTGCCATTAAATATTTTTATAGCATGGCGTCAAAAACCACAAAATTCGTAAATGGGGTTGAGTACAAGCTGGTATTCAGAAAATTCATTGTAAAAAATGGAAAGAGAATATATCCAAAGAAAGCAAAATGCTTTCCATTATGGGTTCCAGTGGTGTAAATTAGGCTTGCCGGCTTAATAGAACCCAATTGGGAAGTTTCAGGGCTTCCCTTTTTTTTTGAGCTTGCAAATGTACTATTATTCTTTAAATTTACAAAAAAGTTTTTCACAATTTGTTTTTTTAACAATTTTAACGTATTATTTAGAATCATTCTAAATTATCTTGATTCTCTTCTACTAAAACGGGAAAACCTTCAACCTGAAAAACATGTACATCAATCCAAATTACGCAATCTAATAATAAATCGTAAAATTTATTTTGACCCTTTATTTCTGAAGTTTCTAAATCAAAAAAACAAGGTATACCTCTATATTTAGCTTTATTCATATGATAAGTATGAGTGAACAAACTTACTAAATTTTAAATTAATGAAAGTTTTTATATAAAAAATAAACGTAAAAAGTAAGTTAATATTACACTAATGCTATATAAATATTGAAGTATATTTGGTTAATTTAGTGATTAAAATTTAAATAGCATCTATTTTAGGTTTGTCCCTTTTTGTATATAGATGCCCCTATATTTAGCAAATGAAATTCAACATAATCAAGGCTTTAGAGATATTAAATCAAACACCAAACACCTTAACTTCATTGTTAGAAAATTTATCTGATGATTGGATCATAAACAACGAAGGTGGAGAATCTTGGTCTCCTTTTGATGTGGTTGGTCACTTAATTCATGGTGAAAAGACAGATTGGATAGTTCGCTTAAACATCATTCTTTTTGAAAAGGACAAGCAGTTTCAACCTTTTGATCGCTTTGCACAATTTGAAGCTTCTAAAGGAAAATCTTTACAACAATTATTAGTTGAATTTAGCGAGTTAAGAGCAAAAAATAGTATTTATATAAACTCATTAAAACTTAATGAGGATCAGTTAGACTTAACAGGAATACACCCTGAGTTTGGTCAAGTTAGTGCTCGTCAACTATTAGCCACTTGGGTGGCACATGATTTAGGACATATTGCACAAATTAGCAGAGTACTTGCCAAACAATATAAAAATGAAGTAGGTCCTTGGGTAGCTTATATCCCAATATTAAAAGAATAAAAACTATGGAAATAAAAAAATGTTTAGAATGTAACGAGCCAATTAAAGGTAGAATAGACAAAAAGTTTTGTACAGATTATTGCAGAAACTCTTATAACAACAAAATCAATAAAGACAGTAAAAATCTTATTAGAAATACCAACAATCGATTGCGAAAAAACTATAAAATTTTATCAGAATTAAACAGTTCTGGTAAAACCAAAGTCACCCGTACTAAACTCTATGATAATGGTTTTGACTTTCACTTTTTTACCTCAATTTACAAAACCAAAACTGGCAATGTGTATTATTATGTATACAACCAAGGTTACTTAGCATTAGAAAATGATTATTTTTTACTTATAAAACGAGAATAAACTCTAAAAAACTAAAAACAAATCCCTTAGCCAAAAATCACTACTTTTATACAAATTACTTTTTCGATGAAAAAATACATTCCAATTTTCTCTTTCTTAACTATCATAGCTATTATTTATTGGAGTTTTTCTGATATGATTCCTTCATACAACAAAAATGCTACGGTTTCTGAAACAGAATTCTCAATTGATAATGCTTTAGCACATTTAAAAGAGATTTCTAAAGAAGTACACTATACAGGTTCTAAAAACCATTTAGAAGTACAAAACTATATTGTTAACGAGCTTACTAAACTTGGATTAAATCCAGAAGTACAACATCAAGTAGCCATAAATAATAAATGGAGAGCAGCAACTAACAATGCCAATATTATTGCAACTATAAAAGGAAATGGAAATGGAAAATCCTTAGTGCTTTTATCTCATTACGATTCTAATCCTCATTCTTCTTTAGGTGCAAGTGATGCTGGCTCTGGAGTCGTTACAATTATTGAAAGTGTACGTGCCTTTTTAGCAAAAAAAGAAATTCCGAAAAATGATATTCATATTGTAATTACAGATGCAGAAGAACTAGGTTTATTAGGTGCTAAAGCTTTTGTAGAAAACCATCCTTTAGCAAAAGATGTTGGTTTGGTACTAAATTTAGAAGCTCGTGGAAGTGGTGGCCCAAGTTATATGTTGATGGAAACCAATGGAAAAAACAGTAAACTTTTATCTGAGTTTATCAAAGCAAATCCTAAATATCCTGCTGCTAACTCTTTGATGTATAGTGTATACAAAATGCTACCAAATGATACAGATTTAACTGTTTTTAGAGAAAATGGAAATATTAATGGTTTCAATTTTGCTTTTATTGGAGATCATTTTGATTATCATACAGCTCAAGATTCTTTTGAAAGATTAGATCGCGAATCACTTCTTCATCAAGCAGATTATTTAATGAGTACTTTACAGTATTTTGCCAATGCTGATTTGTCTAATTTAAACAGTACTAAAGATCATATCTACACCAACTTTCCTTTTGTAAACTTATTACATTATCCTTTTTCTTGGATTTTACCAATGTTAATTATAGCTATTGTCATTCTACTAGGTTTGCTATTTTTCGGAATTGCGTTGAATAAGATTACAATCAAAGGATTACTAAAAGGATTTACTCCATTCACTATCGTAATTGCTGTTTGTGTAGGAGTCACCATCTTTTTATGGGAAGGAATCCAGTTAATTCATCCGCATTATCAAGACATGCTCCATGGATTTACCTATAATGGGTATTTATATATTGCTGCATTTGTATTTCTAAACCTGTGGTTATTATTTATGATTTATAAACCATTCTTTAAAAAATATTCTGGTACAGATTTATTAATTGCTCCTTTAATATTTTGGTTAATTATTAATGGTTTAATTTATGTGTATTTACCTGGTGCTGCTTATTTTATTATTCCAGTATATTTTGCATTAATTACCCTTTTAGCTTTTACTTTTTTAGATATAAAAAGGTCACAAAAAATTATAATAGCTACTGTATTAGCAATCCCAATTATCTATATTTTTTCACCACAAATAAAAATGTTCCCAGTAGGCTTAGGACTTAAAAATCTATTTATTTCTGCTTTATTTTTAGTATTGATTTTTGGTTTAATGACTCCTGTTTTTGGTTCTTATAAATCTAGAAAAACATTGGTTCGTTTATTAGGCTTAGGATGTCTTATCTTTTTTGGATTGGCTACTTATCATAATGGTTTTACAGAAGATCAAAAAAAGCCAAATAGTATTGTTTTTATAAATGATGTAGATAGCAATCAATCATATTGGGCGAGTTATGATCATATTTTAGATAGTTATACAAAACAGTTTTTAGGAGAAAATCCAGCCGAAGGAAACTTTACTGGAAGCACTTCCAAAAGCAAATACAATACCTCATATAGATATCATAAAAAAACAGAAAATAGAGCTATTCCAACTCCAGTTATAACCAAAACTCAAGATACAATAATTAACTCTTTAAGAACTATTAGCTTTAACATTTTACCACAAAGAAATGTAAATAAAATAGAGCTTATTGCTAATGCTCCTATTACTTTTAATACTATTGCTGTTCAAGATGTTGCATTAGATAAAAAACCTAACGAAGATGCTTTAAAAATTAATAGAGGAACTATTTTAAGTTATTTTATGACTCCTAGAGATTCGATCTTAAAAGTGAATTTTACGGTTAAAGAAAATACTACACCAGATATTAGTATTATCGAATCTTCTTTTGATTTATTAGAAAACTCATTATTTGAAATTACCCCTAGAACCAATCAGATGATGCCAATGCCATTTGTTTTAAACGATGCCATTGTTACTATTCAAAAAACGAAGCTATAAAAAAAGCCTGCATATGCAGGCTTTTTTATTATACTATATTGGTATATTGGTATTTACTTTATTTGTGTAACACGCAAGGTATTTACCATTCCTTTAGCTTCTACTGGCATAGATGTTAAATTGATTACAAAATCATTGTGCTTAATATAGCCTCTTTCTTTAGCAATATTATTGATATCTACTACGGTGTCGTCTGTGCTTACATTCTTATCATAAAAGAAAGAACGTACTCCCCAAAGTAAGCTCATTTTTGTTAAGATTCTCCTTTCTGAAGAAAACGCCAATACATGAGATTTTGGTCTCCATGCTGATATTTGGAATGCCGTATAACCACTATTTGTTAAAGTAGAAATTGCGGTTGCATCCATATCATTAGCCATTAAAGCTGCGTGATGACAAACTGCTTTTGTAATAAAACGATCAGTTCTGATATGAGGTGGAGCTTGTGGTACTTTAATCAAATGAGAATTTTCTACACTCATAATAATTTCAGACATTTTTTGAATTACTTTTACCGGATGTGCTCCAACAGAAGTTTCTCCAGATAGCATTACGGCATCTGCACCATCCATAATAGAATTGGCAACATCATTTACCTCAGCTCTTGTTGGCACAGCATTGGTGATCATTGTTTCCATCATTTGAGTAGCAATAATTACTGGAATTCTAGCCAGTTTTGCTCGCTCTACCAATCTTTTTTGAATCAATGGAACCTCTTGCATCGGAATCTCTACTCCTAAATCACCACGAGCAACCATTAAACCATCACAATACGGAATTAATGCGTCAATATTTTCTACTGCTTCTGGTTTTTCAATCTTAGCAATTACAGGAACTCTATAGCTTGATTTTTGCTTAATTAAATCATGTAATTTTCTTAAGTCTTCTGGATTTCTAACAAAAGACAATGCAATCCAATCTATTTCTTGATCTAAAGCAAAAACTGCATCCTTCATATCTTTATCTGTCAATGCAGGTAAAGAAATTGCTGTATTTGGTAAGTTTACACCTTTTTTAGAAGATAAAACACCTCCAACTTTCACTTTGGTAGTAACTTCATCTTTTTTATTGGTAGCAATAACTTCAAACATTAGTTTACCATCGTCTACCAAAATATGTTCTCCTGCTTTTACATCTTTAGGGAAGTTTTGATAGGTCATAAAGGCTTTTTCCTTAGTTCCTATACATTCTTCTGTGGTAAAAGTAAATGTATCTCCATTAGCTAAAACAACTTCGTCTTCCATTACACCTACACGTAATTTTGGACCTTGTAAATCTGCTAAAATGGCAACGTTTAATTTTTTTTCTTCATTAATTTCTCTAATATCTTTTATTCTTGCTTTTACATTATCGTAATCGGCATGAGAAAAATTAATTCTAAAAACATTAACTCCTGCTTCTACTAAATCTGCGATGATTTCTTTAGTATTTGTTGCAGGACCTAGGGTTGCTAATATTTTTGTTTTTTTGTTGATTGGCATAAAATTAGAAAATTAGAAATTCTTTTGATTTTAATAAGTTAGGGTCAATTGTATAAGAGGTAATTACTTGATTAATTTTATTGATTTCATCTACTGTTTTCACAATATATTCATATTCAAAATCTCCTTCAAGCTTTAAAAAATAATCTACTTTCTTTTTTTCGGGGATAAGATAAGTAGTTATTTCATTGGTTTGAAACAAACCTAATGAGACTCCTTCTATATGGTTTGTATACTGATTTGATATCAAAAACCAATTATGACTAAATTTAGGGTTAATAAACTCATAAATAGAAAAAGAAGCATTGTTATTTTTATTTTCAAAATCTAGATTGTAGTTGGCTCTAGTAAATCTGGTCTCTAAGTTTTGATTTAATAAATAAGCCAATTTGTATTCATCTAAAGTAGAGTGAATGCCAATTAAGGTATAATTGTCATCTGAAAAATCATCTAATTCTAACGAATGTATTTGCATAATTCTCTCTACTCTTTTGTATAAAAACGTTTTATTGTACGGATTGGTATTGCCCAAACAATTCTTGCTAAATTACGTTATGTTTCTTGAAAAATAGAGAAAAAAAGCGAAAACGTTATCGTGGTAATGTTACCCTTTTGTTATTTCGTCTTGTAAAGCAAAGTATACTCTTTTAGAAGCCTGCTCTTCTGCTTTCTTTTTAGAAGTAGCTCTTCCTTTTGCTACTACAACACCATCAATACTAATTTTAACACTAAAATGCTTAATGCTCTCGTTACCAGAATCTTCATAAGTATCATACAAATACTGCTTCTTTTGTTTCTGGCACCACTCAATAATTAAACCTTTATAACTGGTAATTTTCCCTTCTAGTTTGGCAATATCAACATAAGGAACAATTACATTTTCATAAATAAACTTTTTACAATAATTGTAACCTCTATCTAAATAAATAGCACCAATTAAAGCTTCGAAAATATTCCCGTGAATATTATCTCCAATATTATCTTGTGTAATATTGCTCTTAACAAATTTAATAAGGTTTAGGTCTTTTCCTAGCTCATTTAAATGATCTCTACTTACAATTTTAGAGCGCATTTGAGTTAAGTATCCTTCAGTTCCTTTGGGTACTTTCTTGTACAAATAAGACGCTATAATAGAACCTAGCATTGCATCTCCTAAAAACTCTAACCGTTCGTAGTTAATAGGATTCCCTTTTTTATCAACCAACTTTAATGATCGATGGGTAAATGCCTTCCTATAATACTCTATCTTTTTGGGAGAAAAATGAAGTAAGTCTTTTAAATCGCTATAGAAGTCCTCATTTTCTTTTGATTTGAGCTTAACTATTTTGCGAATAAAATTCATATAGAATTAGTCAATTTTTCTTAGAGCTACACAAGCGTTATGTCCTCCAAAACCAAATGTATTACTAATTGCTACTTTAACTTCTCTCTCTTGAGCCTTATTAAATGTAAAGTTTAATTTATTATCAATTTGGTCATCATCTGTAAAGTGATTAATTGTAGGCGGAACCATTCCGTTCTTTATGGCAAGTACAGAAGCAATTGCTTCAATTGCACCCGCTGCACCTAATAAGTGACCTGTCATTGATTTTGTAGAGTTGATATTAATAGTATATGCATGCTCTCCAAAAACATCTAATATTGCTTTTGATTCTGCAATATCTCCTAATGGAGTAGAAGTTCCATGCATGTTTATCGCGTCTACTTCTTCTGGCTGAATACCAGCATCTCTTAAACAATTTAACATTACGTTTCTTGCTCCTAATCCTTCTGGATGTGGTGCTGTAATATGATGCGCATCAGAAGACATTCCTCCTCCAATAATTTCTGCATAAATTTTAGCGCCACGAGCAACTGCATGTTCATATTCTTCAAGAACTAGAGCTCCCGCTCCTTCCCCTAAAACAAAACCTTCTCTATCTTTATCAAAAGGTCTAGATGCTGTTTCTGGACTATCATTTCTTGTAGATAGTGCATGCATTGCATTAAAACCTCCCATACCTGCCTCGGTAACTGCAGCTTCTGAACCACCAGTAATAATGGCATCAGCATGACCAAGTCTAATATAGTTTAATGAATCTATAATAGCATTAGAAGACGATGCACATGCAGAAACAGTTGCAAAGTTTGGTCCTCTAAAACCATGTTTAATAGAGATATGTCCTGGGGCAATATCAGCAATCATTTTTGGAATAAAGAAAGGATTAAACCTTGGTGTTCCATCACCACTATTAAAGTTGGTAACTTCTTGTTGGAAAGTTTCTAAACCTCCAATACCAGAACCCCAAATAACTCCAATTCTATCTGGATTATGATCTGCTGAGTTTAAACCAGAATCAGCAATAGCTTCATCTGAAGCAACCATCGCATATTGCGTAAAGCGATCCATTTTACGTGCTTCTTTTCTATCTAGAAAATCGGTTGCTTTAAAGTTTTTTAATTCACAAGCAAAACGAGTTTTGAACTTAGTAGCATCAAAATACGTTATAGGTGCAGCTCCGCTAACTCCGTTAACTAAACCGCTCCAATATTCTTGTATATTATTACCAATTGGTGTCAATGCACCAAGTCCAGTGATTACAACTCGTTTTATTTGCATATGAAATTTACTTTTTTGCTTCTTCAATATAGCTTACTGCTTGACCAACAGTTCCAATGTTTTCTGCTTGATCATCTGGAATTTGAATATCAAATTCTTTTTCGAATTCCATAATTAATTCTACAGTATCTAAAGAATCTGCTCCTAAATCGTTTGTAAAGCTTGCTTCGTTTGTTACTTCGTTATCGTCTACTCCTAATTTGTCTACGATAATAGCTTTTACTCTTGATGCAATGTCTGACATAATTTTGTAAGTTTTAAAATTTAAATCGGGGACAAAAATACGAATCTTATTATTTAATTCTAATTTTTCACCGAAAATTGTTCAATCTAAATTAAAAAAAATCTTCAAACTTTTATCAAAGTAGGCAACAATCTTAATAATTATTCTTTTTTTTGTACTGTTACAAATCTATTTTAAATGAAACGAATTGCCATTTTTGCTTCTGGTTCTGGCTCTAATGCAGAAAATATTATTACATATTTTAACACAACTAAATCTGCAATAGTTACTTTTGTGTTTTGCAATTCTAAAAAAGCAAAAGTATTTGACAGGTGTAAAAGATTAAAGATTCCTGCTGTTTTATTTAATAGAACCGATTTTTTTGAGTCTGAAAAAATCTTAACTCAACTAAAAGACACTGCTGACATTATTGTTTTAGCTGGTTTTTTATGGAAAGTTCCTTCAAACTTAATCAATGCTTTTCCTAATAAAATTATCAATATTCACCCAGCATTATTACCAAAATATGGTGGGAAAGGAATGTATGGAATGCATGTACATAATGCTGTAAAAGAGAATAAAGAATCAGAAACTGGCATTACCATTCATTTTGTAAATGAAAATTATGACGAAGGTGCTATTATTTTTCAAGCCACTACACAATTAGAATCTACAGATTCTCCAGAAGATATTGCTCAAAAAATACACGCTTTAGAATACGAACACTTTCCTAAGGTAATCGAATCTATAATTGTACAGTAATGGCAAAAAAGAAGTATTACGTAGTCTGGAACGGTCATAAAAAAGGAGTATTCTCTTCTTGGGAAGCTTGTAAAAAACAAATTGACGGTTTTAAAGGTGCACAATACAAAGCTTTTGCAGATAAAACCGAAGCACAATTAGCCTACAATAAAAACTATTTTGCTTACAAAGGAAAGAATACTAAAAAACCTACCTTATCTGAAGCTGAAAAGGAAAAATACGGAAAACCCATTTTAGAAAGTATTTCTGTAGATGCCGCTTGTAGTGGTAATCCTGGAAAAATGGAATATAGAGGCGTATTAACTCATAATAAACAACAAATATTTATCAAAGGACCATATCATAATGGCACTAATAATATTGGAGAGTTTTTAGCTTTGGTTCATGGCTTAGCTTTATTAAAAAGTAAAAACAAAGAAGATATTCCTATCTATTCTGACTCTAAAATAGCCATGAGTTGGGTACGTAAAAAACAATGTAGAACCAATGTTGCGTTTGATGCTTCTAATAAAGACTTATTAGAATTAATAAAACGTGCAGAAAAATGGTTGCAACAAAACACTTTTAAAAATCCTATTTTAAAATGGGAAACCAAAGCTTGGGGAGAAATTCCTGCTGATTTTGGAAGAAAATAATTCTTAGCTCAACATCATTTTTGCTTTTTGCACTGCATTTACCAATAAATCAATCTCTTCTTTGGTATTGTAAAAAGAAAAAGAAGCTCTTACAGTACCCGGAATATTATAAAAATTCATGATTGGTTGCGCACAATGATGCCCTGTTCTTACAGCAACTCCCAATTTATCTAAAATAGCTCCAATATCATAAGGGTGTATTCCTTCAATATTAAATGAAATAACCGCTGTTTTATCTTCAGTTCCGTAAATGGTTAACCCCTCAATTTCTTGTAATTTTTCTGTTCCGTAGATTAACAGTTCATGTTCATAAGCTCCAATGGCGTCAAAGCCTATAGCATTCATATAATCTAAGGCTACTCCAAATGCAATTCCACCACAAATATTTGGTGTACCTGCTTCAAATTTATGTGGCAATCCAGCATAGGTAGTTTTTTCGAAAGTAACCGTTTCTATCATTTCTCCTCCTCCTTGATAAGGTGGTAATTTTTCTAACCATTCAGATTTTCCATACAAAATACCTACTCCTGTAGGCCCACAAATTTTATGTGCAGAAGCCACATAAAAATCTACATCTAATTCTTGTACATCTGGTTTTATATGTGGTGTTGCTTGCGCACCATCAATTAAAACAGCTGCACCTACTTGATGTGCTTTTGCAATCATCTCTTTTATAGGATTAATGATTCCTAATGCATTAGATACGTGATTGCAAAAAACAAGTTTTGTTTTCTCAGAAATCAACGTGTTATAAACAGACATATCCAATGTTCCATTTTCTAACATCGGAATAACTTTTAATACAGCTCCCGTTTTCTCACACAACATTTGCCAAGGCACAATATTAGAATGATGCTCTAAAGCAGAAACGATGATTTCATCTCCAGAAGTTAGCAAGGCTTCAAATCCAGAAGCAACCATATTAATACTATCTGTTGTACCAGAAGTTAAAATAATCTCATATGCATTTTTAGCATTAAAATGTTGTTGAATCTTTATACGTGCTTCTTCATATAAGTCAGTAGCTTCCTGACTTAAGGTATGTACACCTCTATGAATATTAGCATTGTAATTTGTATAATAATTTACAATGGCATCAATCACAACTTGTGGTGTTTGAGAGGTAGCTGCATTATCAAAATACACCAAAGGTTTTCCATTCACTTCTCTTTTAAGTATTGGAAAATCTTCTCTTATCTTTTCTACTGGAAACATAATCTAACTGTTTGAAATACAAAAGTAGTACATGCAATTGAAAACTTACTTAGAAGAACACTTAAATTATTATATTTACAACTATTAATTTTACTTTTCTATGAAAATCCTTAAAAGAAGTCTCCTTCTCCTCTTAACTTTAGTACTAATAATTGTAGTTTATAATTACCCAAAGCTTAATATTATTGCTGGTTATTCTGCAAAAAACATGAGTTCTTCTGTATTTTTAGCCAATAGAACTGCTGCATTTACAGACAGCACAGACAACAATTTTTCTCCGATTAATTTAGGAACCGATAAGGTAGATAAAGCTTCTAAAACTGCAACCTCTTCTGTATTTGGTCTACTAACCAGAAAAGCTATTTATAGAGAAGGAGTTGGTAGTGTTTTAATTGATGATGACTTTGATACTTCTGCAAAAGTAAAAACACCTAAAAGAACAGAAGCAGACAACACCACACCGTTCCCTTATGGAAACGGCAACCAAAAAGACACATTATTTAGCAATGTAAAATACCCACAATTAAACGCAGCTGTAGCAAATCACTTTAGCAAAGAAAACAAAACTAGAGCTGTTTTGGTAGTTCATAAAGACCAAATAATTGCTGAAAAATATGCTACTGGTTTTACCAAAGATTCTAGAATCTTAGGTTGGTCTATGACCAAGAGTATTATGAGTACAGTTTATGGAATTTTACAGCATCAAGGAAAAATTGATATCAACAGTAAAGCTCCCATTAACGAATGGCAAAATGACGAAAGAAAAAATATTACCATTAATGATCTACTACATATGAATAGTGGTTTGGAATGGGATGAAAACTACAATGAAATTTCTGATGTTACCAAAATGCTTTTCTTAGAAAGAGACATGACTAAGATTCAAGCAAAAAAACAATTGGTTGGAAAAACCAATGAAACTTGGAATTACTCTTCAGGAACCAGCAATCTATTATCAGGAATTCTTCGTGCTCAATTTAAAACCCATCAAGATTATTTAGATTATTGGTATACCGATTTTATTGATAAAATTGGCATGAACTCTATGCTTATTGAAACTGATATGACAGGAAATTATGTTGGTTCTTCTTATGCTTGGGCAACACCTAGAGATTGGGCTAAGTTTGGTTTATTATATCTACACAATGGAAATTGGAATGGAGAAAAGTTATTTAACAAAGATTGGGTTAACTATGTAAGTACTCCAACTAACAATTCTAAGGGAACATATGGCGGACATTTTTGGTTAAATGCAGAAAGTAAATTCCCAGATGTTCCAACCAATATGTATTATGCAAGCGGATATCAGGGACAATTTGTTTTTGTTTTTCCTGATTTAGATTTGGTAATTGTTCGTATGGGATTGGCTCGTATAGATGTAAATGAATTTCTAAAAGGAATTTTAGAAAGTATTGAATAATAACTTTCTAAATACACAATAAAAAACCACGCTAATCGCGTGGTTTTATTTTATCTAAAAGGATTGATTTAATTACAAATCAAATCCTAAATTTACTCCTAATTTTGAAGCAATTAATTTGTTAATTCTAGATTTCACTTCTGGAATCTTTACACTTTCTAGTACTGTATTTGCAAAAGCATACATTAACAAAGCTCTTCCTTCTTTTTTCGGAATTCCTCTTTGTTGCATATAAAACAATGCATCTTCATCCAATTGACCAATCGTACATCCGTGAGAACACTTCACATCATCTGCAAAAATCTCTAATTGAGGTTTTGCATTGATTGTTGCTTTATCGCTCACTAATACATTATTATTTTGTTGGTATGCATTGGTTTTTTGTGCTTCTTTTTCTACAATCACCTTTCCATTAAAAACTCCTGTAGAACGCATGTCGTAGATTCCTTTATAATCTTGGTGACTTTCACAATTTGGTTCTATATGATGTACCAATGTATGGTGATCTACATGTTGTTTACCTCCAATAATAGTAATCCCTTTTAAAATAGAATCTATATGCTCTCCTTTTTGGTAAAAGTTTAAATTATTTCGGGTAATATTTCCTCCAAAAGAAAAAGTATGTACAGAAACCACACTATTGGTTTGCTGCTCAATATAAGTATTGTCTACTAAAGTAGCATTTACATTATCATTCTGAATCTTATAGTAATCAACTGTTGCATTTCTCGCAGCAAAAACCTCAGTTACAACATTACTTAATGCCGCATTGTCTGTTAAGCTTTGATGGCGTTCAATAATTTGAACATGTGCATTTTCTTCTACAACAATTAAATTACGTGGTTGCACTAAAGTAGCAGTTTCTTTACCTGTAGTAAAATTAATAATTTGTATCGGTTTTTCTACCTCTACACCTCTCGGAATATACACATATGCTCCTTCATTAGCATAAGCAGTATTTAAGGAGGTTAAATTATCTTGCTTAGCAGCTTTGTTAAAATAATTTTCAATAACTGCCTTGTATTTTGATTTTGTCAATGCTGAAGACATCAAACAAATATCTTTCCCATCGTGTGTAGTATCAGATAAAAAAGAGCTGTATTTCCCATCAATAAAAATAATTTTATAACTATCAATATCATGAATAAAATACTTCTTTACATCTGCAAACTCTACAGTGTTTTCTTTGTTAGGAAAGATGCTATAATCATCTTTTAATACCGAATTTAAAGAAGTGTATTTCCAAGCTTCAAGCTTTTTTGTTGGAAATCCTAATTTCTCAAAATTCTGTAGTGCTTTCGATCGAATATCATGAATATCTGTATTGATATTCACTTCGTTTTCAAAAGCAACATAAGATGATATTAATTTTTCTTTTAATTCCATTCTCTTTTAGTTTAAAGTCGATTGTAAAAAGTTGACAGAAATACTCTCATTACTTTTTCTTTAGACTTTCTCTTTAGACTTTTAACTATTTACTTCTTCCTTAATCCAGTCGTATCCCTTCTCTTCTAACTCTAAAGCTAAAGATGCATCACCCGTTTTTACAATTTTACCATCGTGTAAAACGTGTACATAATCTGGAACAATATAATCTAACAAACGTTGGTAGTGTGTAATTACAATTACCGCATTGTCTTTTGATTTTAATTTATTTACACCGTTTGCAACAATTCGTAAGGCATCAATATCTAATCCAGAATCTGTTTCATCTAAAATGGCTAGTTTAGGTTCTAACATTGCCATTTGAAAAATTTCATTACGCTTCTTTTCTCCTCCAGAAAATCCTTCGTTTAAAGAACGTGATAAGAACTTACGATCAATTTCTAATAATTCAGATTTTTCACGAATCTTTTTAAGCATTTCTTTGGCAGGCATTTCTTCCTGTCCTTTTGCTTTACGAGATTCGTTAATTGCTGTTTTAATAAAGTTTGTTACTGTTACTCCTGGAATCTCAACTGGATATTGAAAAGATAAAAACACCCCATTATGTGCTCTTTCTTCTGGAGCAAGTTCGCTAATATCTTCTCCATCTAACTCAATAATTCCATCGGTAACTTCGTATTCTTCTTTACCAGCAATTACAGAAGCCATGGTACTTTTTCCTGCTCCGTTAGGTCCCATTATTGCATGTACTTCTCCTGCTTTCACCTCTAAATTCAATCCTTTTAAGATTGATTTATCTTCTACTTCTGCGTGTAAATTGTTAATTTTTAACATCTCTATTCTTGTTAAATCGTGTATTTGTTTATTTGTGTAATCGTTTAAACAGTTAAACGAATAAACGGTTAAAATTCTAAGAATTTTAACCTACACTACCTTCTAATGATATTTCTAATAATTTTTGTGCTTCTACAGCAAATTCCATTGGCAACTTGTTTAGTACTTCTTTACTAAAACCGTTTACAATTAATGCAATTGCTTTTTCTGTATCTATTCCACGTTGATTACAGTAAAACAATTGGTCTTCTCCAATTTTACTGGTAGTAGCTTCGTGCTCAATTTGAGCCGTTTTATTTTTTGCTTCTATGTATGGAAATGTATGTGCACCACATTCGTTCCCCATTAATAGAGAATCACATTGCGAAAAATTACGAGCGTTTTCTGCTCTCGAATTTATCTGCACTAAACCTCTATAACTATTTTGTGATTTTCCTGCAGAAATTCCTTTAGAAATAATGGTTGACTTGGTATTCTTACCTAAGTGAATCATTTTTGTACCTGTATCTGCTTGCTGATGATTGTTCGTTACAGCAATTGAATAAAATTCTCCTACAGAATTATTCCCTTTTAATACACAACTAGGATATTTCCAAGTTACTGCAGAACCTGTTTCTACTTGAGTCCAAGAAATTTTTGCATTGGTTTCACATAATCCTCTTTTAGTAACAAAATTAAATACTCCTCCTTTTCCTTCTGCATCTCCTGGAAACCAGTTTTGAACTGTAGAATATTTAATTTCTGCATCATCCATCGCTATTAATTCAACTACAGCCGCGTGTAATTGATTTTCATCTCTTTGTGGTGCTGTACAACCTTCTAAATACGAAACATAACTTCCTTTGTCTGCAACTACTAAAGTTCTTTCAAACTGTCCAGTTCCTCCTTCATTAATTCTAAAGTAAGTTGATAATTCCATTGGGCAACGAACTCCTTTTGGAATATAACAAAAAGATCCATCAGAAAAAACCGCCGAATTTAATGCTGCATAAAAATTATCTGTAGTTGGTACTACCGTACCTAAGTATTTTTTCACCAATTCTGGATGCTCTTGAATCGCCTCTGAAATTGGCATAAAGATAATTCCTTTTTCTGCTAAAGTTTCTTTAAAAGTAGTTGCAACAGAAACAGAATCCATTACGATATCTACAGCAACATTAGCCAAACGTTTTTGCTCATCTAAAGAGATTCCTAATTTTTTAAACGTTTCTAATAAATCAGGATCAACCTCATCTAAACTGTTTAATTTAGGTTTCTTTTTTGGTGCAGAATAATAAGCGATTTCTTGAAAATCTGGTTTCGGATATTTTACGTTTGCCCATTCTGGTTCTTCCATTTGTTTCCAAACTCTAAAAGCTTCCAAACGCCACTCGGTCATCCATTCTGGCTCATTTTTCTTTTTAGAAATAGCACGAACCACATCTTCATTTAACCCTTTGGCAAAGGTTTCACTTTCTATATCTGTATAAAAACCATACTCATATTCTTTGGTTTTTAATTCTTCTCTTAAATTATCTTCTGTGTATTTACTCATTTCTAAAGTTTATAAAGAAAAACTTTCCCCACATCCGCAGGTTCTATTTGCATTTGGATTGTTAAATACAAATCCACTTCCATTTAATCCGCCAGAATATTCTAAAGTTGTTCCTACTAAGTATAAAAAACTTTTCTTGTCAACAACAATTCTTACACTGTTATCTTCAAATATTTTATCTTCTTCGTTTTGAGTTTTATCAAACTTTAAATCGTACGATAAACCAGAACATCCGCCGCTTTTTACACCAACGCGAACAAAGTCTGTTGTTGCATCAAATCCATCGTCATTCATTAACTCAATGACCTTCTTTTTTGCTGTGTCTGAAACTTTTATCATAATTAAAATAGATTAAATCTAAATTGACTGCAAATATACTGACAAAATATGATTTTTATCATCTTTTGGTATGATTAAAATTGATTATAGGATTGTCAAAACCAATTTTATCTATTTTTTAGCAGCTCTTTGCATTAAAAACAACATCATTCATTCTTCATATTTTCACGTATTACTTTGTAAGTAAAACTGTTAACGTACTGTTAAAAAAAAGCCATAAATCGTATTAACAAAGATTTAAACTTACTTTTATTCCAACTAAAAACTAACCTAATGAAACGCATTCTTTTTGTCTTAATTTACTGCTTTAGCTTACAAATTACAGCACAACAAAAACCTTGGCCTAATGAACTAATTACAGTTCCTGTAAAATCAAACTATCAAAAAACCTCTACTTATGCAGATGTAATTTCTTATATAAATGAGCTGCAAGAAAGATCTGATTTATTGCATCTTGAGTATTTAGGAACAAGTAAAGAAGATAAAAATATTCCGCTTGTTGTATTAGCAAACCCAAAAATTAGCAATCCAGAAGAAGCCAAAGCCTCTGGTAAAGCAATTTTATATGTTCAAGGAAATATTCATGCTGGTGAAGTAGAAGGAAAAGAAATTGTATTGCAATTAATGCGCGATATTTTATTAGGAGATAAAAAGCATTTATTAGAAAATCAAATTTTAGTTTTTGCTCCTATTTACAATACCGATTCTAATGACAAAATGAAGAAAGGTAGACGTCCTTCTCAAGAAGACAGTCCTGTTGAAGTTGGAATTAGAGCCAACAGTCAAGGATTGGATTTGAATAGAGACGGAATTAAAATGGAAGCCTTTGAAACCAAAGGGTTGATGAAAAATGTATTGAACAAATGGCAACCAGAGTTATTGGTTGATTTACATACAACTAATGGTACTTGGCACGGTTACGGAATTACCTATGCACCTAGTTATCATTATGCAGGAGAAAAAGCTCCTTACGATTTTACTTGGGATGTACTATTTCCTGAAGTAACTAAAAACATTGACAAAAACTACAAAGTAAAAATTGGTCCTTATGGTTATTATTCTACCAGACAAGGTTGGCCTCCAACATCAATTTACACTTACAATCATCACCCAAGATATTTGGTAAACCAAATGGGATTGCGAAATAAAATGGGAATTTTAAGTGAGTCTTTTGCTCATGATCGTTTTTATGAAAGAATGAATGGAACATATGGTTTTGTCGCAGAGATTTTAGAATTCACCAATAAGAATGCTAAAAAAATAATGCATATCAATCAGCAAGCAGAAAAAGATGCTATTAATAATGTACTTAACAATGCTGGAAAAGTTCAAAAAGGAGTTCGTTTTAAAATGGTTGCATTAGAGAAAAAGATTCCGAATTACAGAACTTATGATTACATCCCTTATATTAACGATAAAGGTAAAAAACGTTATATCAGATCTGGAAAAATAATCGATGTAAAAAACGTAAGTAACTTATCTAAGTTTGATCCTATAGTAAGCACAACTTTACCAAGAGCTTATTATTTACCAAAGTCTATGAAGTTTATTGTAGATCATTTAAAACAACAAGGAATTAAAGTTACCCAATTAAAAAGAAGAAAAAGAGTACAAGGAGAAGAGTTTATGATTGAAGAGTTGAAAAACTCAAGACGTAAATTCGAAGGGCACTATATGGCAAGCGTAAAAGGGAAATATGTAAGCACTAAAAAAACCTTTAAAAAAGGAGATTATATGATTGACATGGCACAACCTTTAACCAACTTAGCTTTTTATATGTTAGAACCTCAATCTGATGACGGACTTGTAACCTGGAACTTTTTTGATGCTTATTTGAAACAAAAAGGGGTAGCCAGCAAAACGGTAGCATATCCTGTTTTTAAAAGTTATTCTATGAAATAATTATTCAGATTTGCCGTATCTTTGCGGCATGTTAGAAGATAAAAACCAACAAAGAACATCGTTATCTGAACTAGGTGAGTTTGGATTGATAACGCATTTAACAAAGCATTTTAAAACTACGCAAGCAACTACAATAAAAGCCGTAGGCGATGATGCTGCTGTATTAGATGCTTCAGAAAAGCAAACACTAATTACTACAGATTTACTAGTAGAAGGTGTTCATTTTGACTTAAGCTATATGCCTTTAAAGCATTTAGGTTATAAAGCTGTAATGGTAAATTTATCTGATGTATATGCCATGAATGCAAGTGCGGAGCAAATTACTGTTTCTCTTGCAGTTTCGAATCGTTTTCCTTTAGAAGCAATTGAAGAATTATATGCTGGAATTCAATTGGCATGCGACACCTATAAAGTAGACTTAATTGGTGGTGACACAACCTCTTCTACCAAAGGAATGCTAATTTCAATTACTGCAATTGGAAAAGCTGCCAAAGAAGATGTTGTGTATAGAAACGGTGCAAAAGAAACAGATTTAATTGTGGTTTCTGGAGATTTAGGAGCTGCGTATTTAGGATTACAAATTTTAGAAAGAGAAAAACAAGTTTTCCAAGTAGATCCTAATAACCAACCAGATTTAGATGCCTATACGTATTTAATTGAACGTCAATTAAAACCAGAAGCTCGTAAAGATGTACCACAGTTATTAAAAGAATTAGAGGTAAAACCTACAGCAATGATTGATATTTCTGATGGTTTGTCTTCAGAAATTATGCACATCTGTACACAATCTAAAGTTGGTTGTAAAATCTATGAAGATAAATTTCCTTTAGATCCTCAGGTAATTTCTACGGCAGAAGAGTTTAATATGGATTCTACCATGATCGCTTTAAGTGGAGGAGAAGATTATGAGTTGTTATTTACAGTGCCAATTGCCGACTTTGATAAGATTAAAGGAAATCCTAATTTCTCGATTATTGGACACATTACAGAAGAAAATCAAGGAATGAATTTGGTAACTCGTGCCAATCAAGAAATGGCTTTACAAGCTCAAGGTTGGAATGCTTTAAAAGAAGACTAAAATCAATTTTATTATAATTAAAATCTCACATTTGTAAGAAATGTGAGATTTTTTTTTATCAAAATACTACGATTATCTATTACTTCTCCTTTGTTCTTCGTCATTACCAAAGTTTCTATTCTTCTCTTTTAGTTTTTTATTTCCGAAATCATAGGAAAGTGAAATTCTAAAGTTTCTAGAACTCTCATTTTGTCTGTAAACTTGCTCAATTCCGTTTACTGCAGACTTATAGTTATTTAAACTCCCCTTGTTAAAAATATCATTGAATAATAAAGACATTTTTACATTACTCTTTACAAAATGATGTTGTAACCCTAAGGATACATTAAACATTTCTCCAACACTAAACAATCCGCTATTATGTTTAGAACTATACCAAGAATTTACCTGAAACTGTGTTGTTTTATTCAATACAAATGTGTTATCAGAACTTAGATACAAACGCATTCCGTTTTTAGGTGTAGATCCAAAACCTTTTGTAAACTTGGTATAATATCCTAATAAGTTGATACTGTTGTAACTTTTCCACCAAGTTTTTTTTGTGTAAGAAAAACTCTCAGAAAGTCCATAATTGTACTGTTTATAATAATTCTCTCTTGTAATAATTTGCGTTTGATTTACAGCATCAGAAGTAAAAACTGTTCCAAAACCATCAGTAATATAATTTAGAAAAATACTCGTATTATATATTCTTTTATAAGAGTGCGAAAGCTCAAAACTATCATTATATGTTGGTTGTAAAAAAGGATTTCCTACACTATAACTTCTATCATTAATATAATAACGGAATGGATTTAAAAGACTAAAATTAGGTCTGTTAATTCTTTTACCATAAGAAAAATTAAAGCTGTTATTTTCGTTTTTTTGATATGAAAAATATAAGGTAGGAAATAGTTTCATATACTTATTCTTATTTTTCTGATTAGCAGCAACATTAAACCCTTCTGTTTTCGTTTCTTCTAAACGCAACCCAAATTGTACTTGTAATTTTTCTGTCAAACTCGTATTTCCAGAGAAATATGCTGCTAAATTATCTTCTTTATAGTTGAATTTATTTGAACGTGTTGGGTCTAAAACCGGACTACCAGAAATGGTATTATAATATAAAACATCGCTGTCTGATTTTGTAAAACTCGCTTTAGCTCCAAAAGAAAGGTTTACTTTTTTTAAAGGTAAATTCATATCTATTTTAGAACTAAAATTGCTGGTTTTCTGATTGGAGTTATTAATTGCTGCAGAATTTATTCCTTCTAACATTCCGTTTGCAAAAAAGCTTTCTGTTATAAATTCTCTTTCTCTTGCTGCATCAAACTCAAAATAATCTACATCAAATGACAGGCTTTTTCCTAAAGAATCTAATGCAGTAACTAAATGAACATTTACCGTATGATTCTTTCTTTTACTCTGATTTTCTCCTTGATTAAACAATGTTTTTTCTAACTTTTTTTGTGTGTTAAAAATTGAAGAAGTTGTGGTTTCTAAATCTTTTGGAGAACTATCACTTCCTAAATACTGAAAACCAATAGTTGTTTTATCAGAAAGAGCATAATCAATTAAAAAACGACCAGAATACTGCTTTCTACCTATTTTAGATTGTACCTTGATATCCCAAAAATTAGTTGGGTAATCTACTAATACGCCTTCCTTATTTTCAAAACTTCCTTGTGTTGCATTGATACTAGCAGAAAGTGAGAGCTTATTTTTATTGTAAAAAAAGTTATTTGTTAATGTGCTAAAACTATATCTGTTTTGGTTATATGCCACATTTATTGCGTTTTTCCATGAATTTTGAGCACCTTTTTTAAGGATAACATTTATCAAACCTCCATTACCAGCAGCTTCATAGTTTGCAGGTGGATTGGTAATGACTTCTATTTTCTGAATATCATTAGCACTTAAACCGTTTAAGAATTGTACCAAATCATCTCCTTCTAATGGAGAAATTCTACCGTTAATCATTACTCGAGAAGCTCCTTTTCCTAAAATTGCTATATTCCCATTTTCTATCTGAACTCTCGGTGCTATTTTTAATACATCTATTCCGTTTCCTCCTGTAGCAGCAATGCTTTTTTCTACATTAAAAACCAAACGATCAATTTTTCTTTCTATCACTCTTTTTGTTGCTTTAATAACTACTTCATCCAACACCTCTCCGCTTTCTTCAATAACAATAGTTTCTAAGCTAATATCTTTAGTAATATGCAACTCTTTTTTGTATTCTTTATAACCAATAAAACGGATACTTAAATGATACTTTCCCGCTTTTACTTGTAGGCTAAAAAATCCATTTTCGTCTGTGGTGGTTCCAGTAATTATTTGCTGGTTAACATCTGTAATAATTACATTAGCATAAGGAATTGCTTCTGTCTTATCAATTACTTTTCCTTTAATAGTTTGTCCTACAAGAATGGCAGGAAATAAAAAAATGATTGCCAATAGTAGTTGTTTCATTTTTGTGTTCATCGTGATTCGTTTTTATTATTGATGACACAAAAGTGCGCTACATTCTAAAAGTACACGACCGATAACGCAAAGTCGTACGCATTTACAACCAACTAATTGGTTCGACTTTATTTTTAAAACGTTCGACTTTATGCTAACCTATTGATTTAGAGCTAATTTTCTAAATTGTGTTGGAGTAGTACCTGTATGCTTTTTAAAGGCTGTATTAAAAGAAGATTTGGAATTAAAACCTACATCGTATAAAATTTCTAGTACTGTAAGTTCTTTTTTTGATGGGTTACTAAGTACTTCTTTGGCTTTATTAATTCTATAAACATTTACAAAATCGAAGAAATGTTGATTTAAATTTTGATTAATTAACACCGATAATTCTCGCATAGGTAATTCCATTTGCAAGGCCAAATTCCTGATGGTTAATGATGGATTTAAATACGGCTCTTCTTCATCCATATAATTTTTTAAAAGGGTTATTTGCTGATCGGTTTTATTGTCTATGTTTACCTCTTTTTGAATTTCTTTAGAAGCCTTTAAATCAACATCAATTCCTCTAAATAATCTTGGTGAATTCAGGGCTTTAAAAACCAACCAAAATATAAAGAAGACTCCAAAAAGCAATGTTATAATTCTAAGCACATCTGTATGTTCTGAAGAATAATAATCTCTTGAAACATTTTTTACAATAGTAAGAAACTGCCCTATAGTTAATAAAATTAATAGTTGTTTAAGCCAATTATAATTTTTAAAGGTGTTTTTATCTGTATAGTTTTCTAATAATAGTTTTCTATAACGAATCACATAATAAATTTCTGCTAAGAAATAAGCTAAAGATAATAGGTATCCAAATACACCCAAAAAATAACCTTCTGTAGTCTGGTTATAATTATTTAAGAATTCACGTTTTGCAGAATCGTCTGCCATGAAAAAATTTGGCATTAAAACAATAATATCTATCAACCAAGGTAATGCATGTACTAAGTGTATTTTTTTTAACTTAAAGTTCGAATAGATAATGGATAGTATATACAGAAAAAGTAACGGATCTTTAAAGTTGGAAATCTGAATTCGCAACATTTCTATGGTTAAAGGTAATTCTATAAAACCTATGTAGAAAAACACACTAACATCAATAGCTATAATAATTAAAAAAGAAGCAAGTAGATAATTGCTTAGTTTTTTTTCTGTTTTTACTGTACATAGAAAAACAGAAAAAAACAGAAAGAGTAATACAATAATGATTCCTAGAACACTAATGATTGATGCATTTTCCATAGACTCAAATATAGTAAAAAACACATAGCAAAAAACAGCTTAAAAAAACACTTATAGCATTCTTTTTTCTGCTATTTTTTCGAAAAAAGCAGCTTTGTATGTATTTCCTAAAGGCAATTCTTTCTCGTTAATCCAAACAGATTGATTGTCTATTTTATCTATGTGTTTAAAAGCAATAATATACGACTTGTGAATTTGAATAAACTCAGATTTTGGTAATTTATCATACAAAGATTTTAATGTACTGTATGTGATTACACAATCGTCTTGTAGTTGAATAGAAATGTAGTTTTTAAGTCCTTCGAAATAATAAATATCTTTAAAAAATACCTTTACCAATTTATTTTTTCCATCGGTTTTAACAAAGGTGTATTTTTCATTATCAGCTTTGCTTATCACTTCTTTTTCTTTTGGTTTAACCTTAGAAACTGCCATATAGAACCTATTAAATTCTATCGGTTTTAATAAGTAGTCTATAGCAGAAATATCATAACTTTCTAAGGCAAACTGCGGATATGCAGTCGTAAAAATAATATGGGCTTTCTGCTGAATTATTTTTGACAACTGTATTCCGGTAATCTCTGGCATTTGAATATCTAACAATACCAAATCTACTGCTCCTTTTTCTATAAACTGTAAGGCTTCTAAAGGATTTGTAAAAGTAGCCTCTAACTTTAAAAAAGAGACTTTACCAATGTATTTTTCTAGCAAGCGAATTGCTGGCGGTTCGTCATCAACAATAATAGTTCTAATAAAATCACTCATTATAATCTAAAGGTATTTTTAAAAATGCTGTAAAAACAGTATCCTTGGTCTCTGTAATAAGTTCAAATCTGTCTTTATATAACACTTGTAATCTTGCTACAATATTAGTCGTTCCAATACCTTTGTCCATGTATTTATCTGAAGTACTAATACTATTTTCTGTGTTTATGCTAAGGTATTTATCTGTAACAGAAATTACAATTTTTGCTGGCTTTTCTTTTTGATTAATGATTCCATGTTTACAAACATTCTCTACAAAATGTAAAAGAATTAGTGTTGGAACAGTTTGATTGGTTATTTGCCCTTCAATTTTCAAATCCACAAAAAAATGGGTTTCGTATCGCCTTTTAAAGAAATACAAATAGTCTTTAATAAACGACACTTCTTTTTCTAAAGGCATAAAATCTTTTTCAGTTTCATAGGTTACATATCTTAACAACTGAGAAAGCTTTAAAATGGCATTGGCAACTTCTGGTTTTTCATCAAACAATTCTCCATAAAAATTATTCAATGTATTGAATAAAAAATGTGGACTCAATTGTGATTTTAGTGTCATCATTTTAGCCTCTTGATGTTCTATTTGCAATTGATGTAACTCTTCTCTGTTTTCATTAAATCGAAATAAAAAACAAACAATTGTACTTGGTATACTTGCCAATAATGTATAATAAAACGAATCGAAAAGATAGGTTTCTACAATATTCTCTGCTTCTAAATTGTAATTATGAATTCCGTAAATATTAAATACAATTACTTCTTCTAGTACAAACCTAAGCACTCCAAAAACAAGAATCATCGCCAAAAAAGACAACAAATACAAACCGTATTTCTTCTTAATTAAAAACCTCGGAGTAGCAATTAAATAGTTTAAAGAATACACACTTAATAATGGAACAAAAAAAGTAAGGGAGAATACAGAAAGAGAGAAACTGATTTCTCCAAATTCTTTGTATCCAAATACAAAGTTGCTTAACACACGTAAAACAATAACCACAATTATTAAAATACTATTATAAGCTAACTCTTTAGAACGATTCATTTTGTCAAATTTTCTGCTTTTTCAAAAATAGAGATAATCCCAAGAGTTTGTGAACAAATAGTACAAAAGCATCATTTTGTTATACCAATACTACTTTTTATACAACCAACTATTTCATCTTATAAAACCTTTTGAATATCCTAAATTTTGTGGTGTTTATTTAATTTAAAAAACAGCCACTAGCAGAATAATTACTCTTGTACCATCAATCATTTAAAATATCAAAAACATGAGAAATTATTTAATCGCATTCGTAGTTTTATTCGGAATTTATACTAGCCACGCTCAACTTATTTCTAAAGAAGAAATAAAAGCGGTACAGCAAATTATCAATAGCAATAAAATACCTGTATTAAATATTGGTATGTTTCATATGGGATATACCAATGATGCCACATCAACAGAATATGATGAATCTAGCAAAAAGAGTAAGGCAGAAATTAAAGAGGTAAATCAATTAATTGCCAAATTTAAGCCTACCATTATTTTGGTGGAAGATGTTCCGGAAGATCAAAAAATCTTAGAAAGAGAATATGCAAAATATATTAAAGACCAGCAAAGTAAATCTATCTATGATAACAATGAAATAAAGTTAATGGCTTTTGAAATTGGTCGTTTGGCAAATACCAAAAGAATTTACGGAATAGACCATAAACTATCTTATAATTATATGTTGGGTGATGTGATAAAAAAAGTACAACCAGAAAAATACT
The DNA here is from genome assembly GCA_947497755.1 of uncultured Polaribacter sp. Lineage (GTDB taxonomy): Bacteria > Bacteroidota > Bacteroidia > Flavobacteriales > Flavobacteriaceae > Polaribacter. The sequence continues at coordinate 106,092 of CANMHT010000008.1, forward strand.
TTACAGCTGCAAAAACACTACAAAAGATATCTTCTTTTATTGATGTTGATGTAAAAAAGATTGGACTAAAAAAAATGCTAGCAATTATGAACACTAATGAGTCTTACAACGCATTGATTAATTGGAATGCAGATAACTTAATGTACATTAACAGTAAAGATGGTTTTGAAGGTGCTGATGAAGCAGCTAAATTTTATCAAAGAAACATTCGAATGTTTGCCAATATTAACAAGATAAAAATGACTTCTAAAGATAGAGTATTGATTATTTCTGGAGGAACTCATGCTTCATTTTTTAACAAGTTTATGTCTAGAAGTTATGTGTATGATATTGTGCCTATAAGTAAGTATATTCATTAATAAAAACACCATAAAATGAAAAAACTAGTTTATGGATTTATGGTATTAGCGCTGTGCATTTCTTGTAAAAATGAGCCTGTATCAAACCAACTTACAAAACAGATTAACCACATTTCTGATCCAAATGTATTTATAGGAAAACACAAAACAAAAGCCATGGTTTTAGGTGTTTTTCATTTTAGAAATCCAGGTTTAGATAGTTATAAACCTACTTTTCCATTTGATATTTTATCTGCAAAAAGACAATCAGAATTAAATATTCTTTTAGAAAAAATAGCTACTTACAAACCCACTAAAATAATTGTAGAATGGAATCGTATAAAATACGATAGTATTGCCAATGTTCGATATCAAAAATTTGTAAAAGACAGCTTTGATATTCGTAACAAAGCCGATGAAGTATATCAAATTGGTTTTCAACTGGCTAAAAAACTAGGACATACAAAAATCTATTGCTCAGATGCAACAGCACCTTGGTTTGGGGTTGATCTTGATTGGGACAACTATGATGTAAATGCCTATTTAAAAGAAAAAGGGCAATACAAAAAAATGTCTCGATATAAATACAATCCTTTTTATAGAATAAGTGATTCATTAAAAACCAAACAAACGCTGGTGACTCATTTAACAATGATAAATAATCCAAGCAATCGATTAAAAGACCATCAAGCCTATTTAACTAATATCTTAGAAGGTGCTGGTGATAATTATCTTGGTGCAGATTCGGTAGGTAAATGGTACAGAAGAAACTTACGGATTTTCTCAAATGTATATGATGTGGTCAATTTTGATATAGAAGAACGTGTATTATTAATTTATGGAGCAGGTCATGTTTGGCAATTGCGGCAATTGTTTAAAGATTCTCCAGATTTTGATTATGTTGAACCTAATACGTATTTAACAAAATAAAAATTCTATTTACTAAAAGATACGTCTTTTTTAAAATAACAAAACACCATTAAACAGTTACAACTACTTGTTTAATGGTGTTTTTATTTATAGATAACAGAATGAAACATAAAAGATTTTACAGAAAAATGCTTATCATAAGGCCTTCTCTATCTACAAATTTTACACTACATTTAACCAAGCTAAAAAGGAAAAAGATAACTACAAAAAATTGTTTGGACTTCTTTAGTTTTTACTAAATGTTACCTATAAATTGAAAAATGAAAAACACTATTCTAATTTTAATCTCGATTTTTGCGCTTATTTCTTGTAGCAGAGAAATCAATTTAGATAATAAGTCCAAAACCTTATTAACCTTTAACGAGCTCCCAAATGACTTAAAAAAGATTTATGGAACAAATTTCCGTGTTGCAAATGACACTACTGATTATTATGCTTTATCTCTGGATAAAAATTATAATTTAATCCATTATTGGACTGGGATGCACAAACAATTACTAACAAAAGGGTTTAATCATTATTTTATTATTAATGGAAAGAAATTTAAACTTAGTGCAAATCAAGGTGATCCTTTTGTATTATTAAATAAAAAACTCTATTACTCAACTGAATTAAATTTAACTCAATACAATTATAAACAAACAACCTTTATTGAAATAAATTTAGCAGAATATTTAAGCAACTGATTTTTGCTTATAAACAAAAATTAAACATTAATGATTCCAGAATTTTTAAAAATATTTGAATCTGATTTAAAAAAATACAAACGAGAATTTGTTCGTATAAACGCTAAACCTAGAAAAGAAAAACTTCTTGAAGATAACTTAGATTTAAAAGACAGTAAATTTCTAGGAAAGCCTTTCTTTCCTAAAGTGAAAGAATACCCAAAAGATAAAAAAGGAAAACCAATGATAATGATTGCTCAACTTAATTTTGAACAAATTCCACAAATTGCTCCTTTTCCTAAAAATGGAGTTCTTCAACTTTTCTTGTCTTCAACAGATTGGTATGAAGAAGATTCTGCAATCATTTATCATTCTATCGAAGATTTAAATAAAGAATCTATAAATGATTTTTCTTTTATAACTAAAAGAGATTATGATGAAATTCCTATTTATAAACTTCATCAATTATCGTTTAAAAAAGAAATTGATAATGGAGGCTCTGAAGATACTCAGTTTGATTATCTTTTTAATGAAGATAATTATTGGGATTTTATTGAAAATTTAAATGAAGAACAAGAGATACAATTTGCAGAATATTTTAATGCTTCAGGTCATAAAATTGGTGGGTATGCAGAATTTACTCAATCTGACCCTAGAGATTATGATATGAATAGAAGAGAAGATATACAAATTTTACAAATAGATGTTGATAAACATATCATGTTTGGAGACAGTGGACTTGGTCATGTTTTTATAAATAGAGAGGATCTAATTAAAAAAGATTTCTCTAATGCTTATTTTTATTGGGATTGCTGTTAAAAATTATTGAACTAAATAGATAAACAAACCTATTTCTCTAAGCCTCCTTTACAAAACGTTTTAGAATAGCAATCAATGCTTCTTTATTTTCAATATGACTCATATGTCCGTCTGGGAATTCTACCAGTTCTACTTCGGTATTTTTTACTTGATCTAGTAAATCATTGTAGTTTAATACAGGATCTTTTTTACCAAGAATAAACATTTTCTTATACGGTGAAAAGTGTAGCAATACCTCACGGTCATTTCTAATTTTCATTCCTTGTTGTGCAGCAATATATCCTTGAAGAGGTGTTTGCAATGCTTCTTTTTTCGCCTGCTTTATTTCCTCTTTATAAATACTTCTATTTTTAGGTCTAAATAAGTTGGTAATAGACATTCTAACCAAACTTTTGTAATTGGTTTTTACGGCTTCAATAGCTCTATTTCTTAAATCTACACGCACTTCATCATCGGCTCTAGTGGTAGAATTCATTAAGCACAATCCTTTTACATTATCAGGGTTTTTCTCTGCAAATGCCAAAGCAACATACCCACCTAAAGAATGTCCAACAAAAACAGCTCTTCTAATTTTTAAATGTTGTAATACGGCTTCTACAGCTTCTGCCATTAACTCCATAGTATGTATATATCCCAAGCACTCGGTTTTTCCGTGCCCTAATAAATCAATACAAATCACTTTATTGTTTTTTGACAAAACCTCTACTACAGCATTCCACATAGTACTGTTTTCTAAGAAGCCATGTAACAAAACCACTGCATTTCCTTTTCCTTCTACAGAAAAAAACACCTTTGTATTTTTATAAATGATCGCATCTTGCATTCGGCAAAAATATGTATCTTTATTCAGCTAATCGTAATTTTTTTATACAAAATGTTTACTTCTCCCTTTGCCAAAATCTCCAAAAAAACAGAAAAGAAGCTAAGCTATTCTGTCTTTTATTTATTAGTAATTTCTATCATTGCCATGCGTAATTTTGATAGTTTTTTAACCAATGCTACAACACCAAACGGCATTGTTTCTTTTGAATTAGCAAAAACCTTAGAACGCTCACAAGAAATTCTAAATTCTTGGACAGGTACTGCAAAAATATTTGCTGGTTTAAGTATTGGGTTCGACTTTCTTTTTATTTTAATTTACTCCATATTTATTGCTTTATTAGTACATAAACTAAATGAGCGATTGTGGAGAGGAAAACCCTTTTACAGAGTTGGAGAACTCCTAATCTGGAGTATGTTTATTGCAGCCATTTTTGATACTGTAGAAAACGTTTCTTTGATAAAATTACTCATTGGTAACTTAAAACAATATTGGGTAAGTATCGCTTATTATTTTGCCATCATGAAGTTTGTATTGATCATTGTTTCAATACTATACATCATTGCCAACTTCTTTATTTTATTGGTCAAAAAAAAGTGATTTCGAAATGAAATCACTTTTAACAATCGATAGTCAAATCAAAACAACTTAATCGATTTTTTTACCTCTTTTAAATACATATTGTATCGTCTTGGTATTTGAAATATCTTTTAATGGACTCTTATCTAACACCACTAAATTTGCTATTTTACCTTGTTCTATAGTTCCAACAGTTTTAGAAGCTCCTACTACTTCTGCATTAATAACTGTTGCTGCTTTTAACGCTTCGTAGTTAGACAATCCTGCTTTTGTAAGGTTTTTCATTTCTCCGTGGATGTTTACAGCTTTGGTTTTACGATCAATAATATTGTCTGTTCCGGCGGCAATTTTCACCCCCATTTTATGTGCAATTCTTACTGCTCTATAAGCATCATCTACTCCTTTTTGACTTTTTCTATCTAAAGAATAAATATGCAGTGTAGCATCTAAAATAGAATTGTTTTTGCGCATTGCCTTAAACAATCGTTTTACTTCTGGTGTATTTTCATCCCATTGTACAGAATTAAGTTGTTTTCTATACGCCAAGGCTTCTTCTCTATTTGCAAAATCATGACGCCCTTTTAAATCTCCTTTTACAAATTCATACTGAATCATATCACCAGCATGAGACATTGCCAATGCTCCTCCATTTGTGATATCTATGGCTTTTGTTGGAGGTACAGCTGCATGAGCCCAAACTAAAACCCCTTGACGCTTACATTCATCTGCTATTTTTTTAAACAAATTCTTTTCTACATTTAAATACACTTTAATGGCTGTAGCTCCCATTCCTTTTGCCTCTGCAACAACCTGCTTTAAATCTGTTTTGTTAGTAATTGCTCTTTGCCAAGAAACTTCTCCAGCAATTGCACCCTTTGCAACTTGTTGTGGTCTTGGATCTCTTTCAAAAAACTCTGGACCTGCAATGATTGTAGAAAAATATACATCAGCGCCATCAATCTCACTAATCAAAGTATTTCTTTTTAGCAATGTTAAAATTCGACCATCTCCTCCCATATCTCTTACTCCAGTAACACCACCTTTTAATGCTTGTTCTATAGATTCTTTAGCATCATCATAAGTTCCATGCGTAATATGTACATGTGCATCAATCAATCCTGGAATGATGTATTTTCCATTCAAATCATAAACCTGAGCATCCGCAGGAGCTTTCAATCGATTTTGATAATCAATCTTTTCAATTTTATCTCCTTTAATTAAAATACTTCCTCTTTTTGGTTTTTCTGACAACATATCTATGATCGTTGCATTCTTTAAAAAGATATATGAAGCTTGTTGTTTTGTTGCTTTTTTTGGAGCATTCTTTTTTGCATTTAACAATTGAGTTACAGCTGCTTTTACTTTGGCAGATTTACTTTTCTTTTTGATAAATGCCAATGCTTCTTTTTTAGATGCTTCATTCGGAGCACTTGCAATAAACTTTGCGATGTGTTTCTTTATGGCAGAAACATCTGTTTGTTGATCTGCCTTAGCTGTTAGTTGCACCAATCTCTCCTTTATTTGTGCTGGTATTTGTGCCTGTATTGATACACTAATCAATATCATTAACAGCAAGAGTAGTATTTTTTTCATTTGTTTAGTCTTTTTAATTATACCTTCTTCTTTTACCTCTTCTAGAGCGTTTATTTCTATTTTGATTTCTTTGAGTCATTAACTTTTTATACTTCGTAAACTGCGCTTTTGTTAATACTTTTTTAAGTGAGTTTCTATGTGTTTCTGTTACTTCTTTATAGCGATCTCTATCTCTACTTTTTTCCTTTCGTAAAGCCGCCATCTGTTCTGCATACGTTTTATTAATGGCAAAAACTTTTACTACTTGATCTTCAGAAAGTTCTAATGCCTGTAACATTCTAAGTGTCATACTTTGTGCTAGAGTTTCTGGCGTTTGTTTGTTATTTCTTTGTGGTTGTTGACTCAAAACAATTTGAGATAGCAGCAACATCACTATCGTGATACCTTGTGCTATTTTTGATGTGTATATTTTCATGATTTATAAATTATTTTAGTTGTATTGTACAACTTTATAAATAAGACTACGATTCATACAAAAGGTTTAATTAGTGTTTAAAAATTTCTATCAATACACGTTTAAAATTATCTCCTAATACCATTTTTACATGTTCATCTTTGTATCCTTTTTTGATCAATTCTTCAGCGATATCATAGGTTCTATAAGGATGATTTAATCCTTCTATAGTTAATAAATAGTCTTCATTTGTATGTGTTTGATATTGAGCTGGTGCATTTTCTAAACGCATTTTCCTCCATTCTTTTTTGCCATAATCTTCGGTATACAATCCTTGATCACTTCCAATTCCAACATGTTCAATTCCTACCAATTGAGCTACATAATCTATGTGATTGATAAAATGCTCTATTTGTACTGGTTCTTTTTCTCTAATCATAAAACGTAGAATCGGAATTCCGATGACTCCACCCGTTTTTGCCATAGCTTTAATGGCTTCATCTGTTTTAGCTCTTGCTACACCTTTGGCAATTCCTCTACAAGCTCCGTGTGTTATTAATGCTGGTTTAGTACTAGCTTCTATTCCTCCTAAAGTAGTAAGATCTCCACAATGAGAAACATCTACCGCCATTCCTACTTCGTTCATTCTTTGCACTACCTTTTTTCCGTAATCTGTAATACCGGTATCTTTTGCTACAAAGGCACCACATCCTAATTTATTCTGCCCGTTATACGTTAACTGAGAAAGACGTTGTCCTAATCCATAGAACAAATTGATATCATCTAATGTTTTAAAATGATTGGAATTCTGATTGGTAATTAACATTCCTATTTTATTAGATTGTTCTAAGTTTCTTAACTTATCTTTGGTATCAATACGCTCAAAATAGTTGGGATTTGAAGCTATGATTCCGTTTTGTTCTGCCATAAACATCAGCATACTTTCATAGGTTGGTTTCATGCTTCCCCAACCAAAAATATCTATTCCACAACTACGAACAAATTGGTAATCTTTTGCTGTAAATGAATTTGGAATGGTAGACCAAGTTCTTGCCAAACTCATTCCGTTTCGCTGTGTAAAAGAGTTTAAAAACGTACCCAACATATCTATTGAAGTAGCATTTTTAACCAGCTTTTTTGCTTTTTGTGAATACTTGTTAAGCGCTGCTACTTCAGCAACAACTGTTTGTTTATTTTGTGTTTCACAAGCCATTAAATATGGAGCAACGGAAACTCCTGCAAGTGTTGCTCCTAAGTTTTTGACAAATGTTCTTCTTTTAAGTTTCATATGTTCTATTTTTTTGTCTTTACTGCAAAATATCCTAACATTAAGCCTAAAACAATATTCCATAAAGACAGTAATCCTATTTGTAAATGTTTTGGCAAAATAAATACGGTAGTCATGGCCGGAATCCAAAACCAAACTAAAGACCACCAAGCTTTTTGTAAACTTTTCCAATCCATTTCTTTCCCTTCAATTTTATTATCCGTAAATCGATGGAACGTTACAAATACAGGTCCGTAAATAATATTGGCAAAAAATGATACCGACAAGGCATATAAAAAAGAGCCTTTGGCTACTTGAAACCACCAACCTTTTTCAATAATAGCATCGATATAAGCAAAAAAACCTGTAAATGCATACTTAAAAGTAATGCCTAAAAAAGCCCAAATAATCATTTTTAATAACAATCGTTGAGGTCCTGGACCAAAGAAATACCATCTTCCCATTCGAATTCTAACGGCTAATAATTCTCCAATGGTTCCTAAAACTCCTATTTGCAATGCACTAGACAACAACGGAAATTCTTTTACAAAGTTTACATATTGTTCTACCATAATTAATGTTTTTTAGTTGCTAAATACAACTATTATTTTAAAAAAAAGCGCCTGATTTTGACAAGCAGTAATAACCAGCTGCTACATCTTCCATGGCAATTCCCACAGAATCAAATACTGTTTTTTTTCTTTGATCAATCAATGTTTTATCTTTTAATACTTGATGTATATCTGCTTTGATTAAATCAAGTACTTCTATATTTTCTTCTTTAGACGGAATTAACACATCTCCAGATTCATTAGTTATCGCTTCATAATTATCTATAAAAACTTCTGCATTTAAAACAACATCAGAAGCTAGTTCTCTTTGTGTTGGAGTACAAGCTCCAACAGCATTAATATGTACATGTTCTTGCAGGTAGTTATTCGATAAAATTGGTGTCTTAGCTGTAGTTACAGTACAAATAATATCTGCATTTTTAGCTGCAGATTCTACAGTATCGCATACTATAAAATCAATAGCATATTCTGCTTTCATTTTTGAAACAAAACGATGCGCATTGGCATTATTTTTACTCCAAATGTATACTTTAGAAATATTTCTTACCAAACACATTGCTTCTAAATGCGTGGCCGCTTGTTTTCCGCTTCCTAACAAACACAGTGTTGTAGCATCTTCTACAGCCAAAAGATTGGTCATTAATGCACTTACAGAAGCAGTTCTAATTGCAGTAATTTCATCAGCATCCAAACAGCCAAGCAGTGTTCCTGTTTTTGTTTCAAACAATTGCAACACCCCTTGATGTGAACTCAATCCTTGTAAGTAATTATTAGCAAAAACACTTAATACCTTAACTCCCATTACTTCGTAAGGTTTAATATAAGCTGGCATTAATCCTAAAATTCCGTTTTGCGAATCTGGAAGCTGCATTTTACTACGCAAAGGGTTTACTATTTCTGAAGAAAGATCTAATGAAAACAATTTTTCCATTTCAGAAATACACGCTTCCATTGGAAGCAATTCTTGTATGCGGGTTTTGTCTAAAAAAACCATCTTATTTGATGTTATCTATAATTTGCGTAATTACTTTTTTAAATATTTTCAATTCGTCTTTTGAAATATTTTCTTCTGCTTTTTGGGTAATATTTCTGGCAGCATTTAAAGCTACTTCTTCAATTTCTTTCCCCTTTTGAGTTAAAAAAATAAGCTTGTTTCGTTTATCTGTTGGCGCATTTCTTCGTTCTATCAACTTCTTTTTTTCCAAGACATCTACTTGTCTTGTAATCGTACTTTTTTCTTTATTTGCAATAGTTGCCAATTCACGTTGATTTAAACCATCTTGATTCCATAAATAAAAGAGTATTCTCCATTGTTCTACAGTAATGTCAATCTGATTTTCTTGCAAGGCGTTTTGCAAATGCCTTGATAAGAGCCTTTCAGCAACACTTATTAAACGAGACGACGATTGGTATTGTACTTTTTTGATAATCTGTTTATTTAAAATATAGTTGCAATATACAACTATATTTTAAATAACAAGAATTTCAAGTTAATTTTTATGCTATCTTAGTCGGGAAAAATTTTACACGATGAATAAAACGAAAGAAATTTTTATAGTAGGATTTGCATTGTTCTCTCTATTTTTTGGAGCTGGAAACTTATTATTACCACCGCTTTTAGGCTACAATTCTGGAGATAATTGGGCTTTGGTAACGTTGGGGTTTGCCATTACCGCAGTTTTTATTCCAATATTAGGAATCATGGCACATGCAAAATTACAAGGAACCATGTATGATTTTGGTAAAAAGGTTTCTCCTACTTTTAGTGCTATTTATTGTTTATTAGTTTATGCCATTTCAATAGCAATACCTTCTCCAAGAACAGCTTCTGCTACTCATGAAATTGCAATTCACCCGTTTTTTGGCACAAGTCCTTTACTAACTAGTTGTATTTACTTTTCATTGGTTTTTGTCTTTGTAATGAATCGTTCTAAGATTATCAATCTAATTGGTAAGTATTTAACACCTCTTATTGTAATCATTTTATTATTGGTTATTGGTATTGGTTTATTTTCTAGTAATTTAGGCATGAATCCTAGTACTTTTGAAATACCTATTGTTAGTGGAATATTAGAAGGTTATCAAACTTTTGATGCAATTGGGGCTGTTGTTGTTGGTGGAGTTATTATTATTTCTTTAAATATTAAAGGAGTTTCTTCATCAACAGATAAAAGAAATCTTATTAAAAAAGCTGGATTTATTGCTGGAACTGGATTGCTTTTAATTTACACGGGATTGATTGCAGTAGGAGCCTATTTTGGTTCTGAAATTTTTGTTGACGGAACTCTGAGTAATGATATGCAAAGAGCTAACTTACTTAGAGGGATTAGTACTTCTACTCTAGGAAATATTGGAACTTCTTTTTTAAGTGTTCTTGTTGCGCTAGCTTGTTTTACTACAGCAGTTGGAATCATTACTGGAACTGCAGATTATTTTAAAGGACTTTTTAAAAACTCTCAAAAAGCATATATAACTACCGCTATTATTAGTTGTTTGTTAGGTATTTTAATTGGACAATTAGATTTTCACTCTATTATTGTTATTGCCTTACCTATTTTAATGTTTATTTATCCAATAACAATTGTATTGATTATTTTAAATGTGCTGCCAGAAAAGCTTAGTTCTTCTATTACTTTTAAAATTGTAGTACTCACAACATTTGTATTTAGTATTCCAGATTTTTTAAAGTTTATTGTCAATCCAGAAAGCTTAACGGGAATCCAACAAATGATTCCGTTATCTCAATATAGTTTGGGATGGGTAATACCAGCAATTGTTAGTTTTATGTTGGTAAACGTATTACAGAAAAAAACAACAACTTCTTAATCACTTATATTGACAAAAAAATAAGACCGGTTGGAATATTACATCCAACCAATCTTATCGAATTCAAATAGGTGTAAGTTAACTTTATCAGTAGCAATTATTTTTAGACCAAGTAATTATTTTTACAGTATTTGAAGAAATACACGTTTCTATTTTTTAAATAGAAAAATAGAATTCAAAAGCTTCTAAATAAGTTATAAGAATTTCTATTCCTCTCATCATTAGTTCAATTATTGTTTTCATTGTATATCGTTTTTGTTACTCCAAAACTACTGCAACTCTTCACACTAAATATTACACTCAAGGGTAGTTTTTAAATTCCGACGCAATACTTAAAAATATTTTTATTTTTTGCACTACCCTCGCGGGTAGTTTTTTTGATTTATATTTACTGCCAAAGCATTTTAAATTTAAGAATGACCACGATTAACTCTTTTTTTAGTTCTAAAAACACGGTAAATAAACTCTCTGAAAGTGAAATGGAACAAGTCAATAAATATATTGAGGCCATCAAAGCATTTTCTAGAACTACCTATAGTAGTCTTTATGTAATTGATTATGAAAAAAAGGGCTTTGACTATGTTTCTGATAATCCGTTGTTTTTATGTGGACACACACCAGAAGAAGTGAAAGAAATGGGATATGAGTTCTACTTTAAATATGTGCCGCCAGAAGATCTAGACTTATTATTAAAGATAAATACTGTAGGTTTTGATTTTTACGAAACCAAACCTATAGAAGAACGTAAAGATTATAGCATTTCTTATGATTTCTTCTTAAAAAATAAAGAAGGAAAATCTATTCTGATCAATCAGAAATTAACCCCAATGTTTCTAACTGATGAAGGAAAAGTTTGGAAAGCGCTTTGTGTTGTTTCATTATCTACAAAACTACAATCTGGTAATATTGCGGTTTATAAACACGGTAGTGATATTACTTATCAATACGATTTAGAAGGTAATTATTGGAAAACCGAAGAAAAAATAAAACTGAACGATAGAGAAAAAGAAATTCTACAATATTCTATTAGAGGTTATGCCATTAAAGAGATTGCAGAAAAGATATTTGTTTCTCCTGATACGGTAAAATTTCATAGAAAAAAGCTTTTCGAAAAACTAGAAGTAGCCAATATTAGCGAAGCTATCACCTACGCAACCAATAATAAGTTATTGTAGCTATCATATTAATAAGTCGGTTTAAGATTTTATTAACAGCTAATAATCAGTCTTTTAACTATCTTTAAGCAAAATCAAACAATATGAAATCAATTGCCATCATTTTCGCTTTCCTATTTTCAATAGTTTCATTTTCTCAAGAAAAAGAACAAGCATACAACAATGTAAAAAAAGCCGCTTTTAACTATATTGATACTTTTTACAAAGCAGACACAACATTAGCTTATAAAAGCGTACATAAAAATGTACGAAAAGTAGGTTGGTGGTTTGACAAAAAAAAGAATGCTTACTCTAATAAATCTGAAATGCCTTTTGACAAACTGATTGCTTTAGCAAAACGTTGGAATGTCAAAGGAAATAGAGCCGATAAAAATTCTGTTAGAAAGGTTGAGGTTTTAGAAGTTTCTGATAAGATTGCTGTAGCTAAAGTTACTGCAGTTTGGGGAATTGATTATTTAAATATGGTTAAAACCAAAGACGGTTGGAAATCCATCAATATTATTTGGCAATCGAAACCTAAATTTTCTTTAAAAGATTAGGTAACTCTTTTAAGGTATTGCTATTTTTACGACTATTACAGCGTAAATTATTCCAACTATGGCCATTCAAGATATTGCTACTTATTCTTATAAAGATGTGTTTTCTTTAAGTGTGGTTGAGTTTGAGAAAGCCTGTATCTTAAACAAACCCGAGCAAATCAATAGCTATTCTATCTTTTGGATTAAAGATGGAAAAGGCAGTTATAACATCGATTTTAAACAGTACTCTTTTGATGGCAATGTTCTTTTTTTCTTGTCTCCAGGGCAAATTTTCTCTGTAGATTCTGAAAAAATAAAAGAAGCCTATCGTATCAATTTTGTCAAAGATTTTTATTGTATCCAAACTCATGATAGAGAAGTTGCGTGTAATGGTGTTTTATTTAATAATGTATACGAAACTCCTTTTGTAGTTCCTTGTAAAAAAGATACTCAAAAACTCGAGTATATTTTAGAAAACCTTATTGAAGAGTTTAAACAAAACGAAACGGCACAATACGACATGCTACAAACTTATTTAAAACAGTTTATCATTTTAGCAGTCAGAATTCAGAAAGAAAACCATCAACTAAAAGAAAATTCAGAATCAAAGCTCTTCAAAGACTTTAGCGTCCTCGTTGAAATGAATTTTAAACAACTACATTCGGTTACAGAATATGCCAATAGATTAGGTGTGTCTCCAAAATCGCTTAGCAAAAACTTTCAAAAGATTGGTAACAATACTCCAAGTGACTTTATTAAAAACAGAATTATACTTGAAGCCAAACGTCAATTATTATATTCTACAGATTCTATCAAACAAATTGCTTTTAGCTTAGGGTTTAATGATCCTGCTTATTTTAGTCGATTTTTCACAAAATCAACCTCAAAATCACCACTTCAATTCAAAAAAGAGTTCCATAAATAAGATTGTCCAAGACTTAGGAACTTTTGTCCATTTTTCAAGACTCTTATCTGTAGCATCTTTGTATCGTAATTAAAAAACGATGAATTATGAAAGCTACAGAAAATTATCAATGTCCAAATTGTTGGGGATATCAAACTTATGATGAAAGTAAGCCAGACCAACAATTATGTGAATGCCCAAAAGGAAATAATAACATTTAAATATAAAAAATGAGTACAAGAATTGAAACATTAAATCCAGCAACAACAACTGGAAAATCAAAAGAATTATTTGACGCAGTACAAAACAAATTAGGTTTTATTCCGAATTTAATTAAAGTTTTTGGAAACTCTCCAACTACTTTGCAATCGTATTTAAGCTTAGGTGAATTAACTGCTAGCGGAAACTTTAGCAACAAATTTAGAGAGCAATTAGCATTAGCGATTGCAGAAGAAAACGACTGTAACTACTGCTTATCAGCACATACAGCAATTGGTAAAATGAATGGCCTATCTGATGAACAAACAGTACAAAACAGACAAGGTTTAGCTACAGATGCTAAAACAGAAGCTGCTTTACAATTTGCACAACAAGTAACTCGCAAAAGAGGACAAGTTTCTTCTGAAGAAATAAGCGCATTTAAAAATGCTGGTTATACAGATAGCGATGTATTAGAAGTTATTTTAAACGTTGTAGCTAATACATTAACAAACTATGTAAATCATATTGCAGAAACAGAAATTGATTTTCCATTAGTGGAATCAGGAAAATTTGCAGTAACACAATAAATCATAATCCATAAAAATAATATATCATGAAAAAATTAATCGCAATCGTTGTTTTGGTATTCGGAATCTCATTTACCTCAACAGCACAACAAGTAAAAACAGTAGCTTTAGAACAAACTAAAGGTGAGTTTACTCAAAAACAATTAACACTTTCTGAAGGAACTTATGTTTTTGAAATTTCAAACAACGGAATTGGACATGAAGTTGGTTTTGTATTAGTTCCTCAAGGAAAAAAAGGAGCGGCACATCACATTAAAAATGCTTATGTAACAAAAGCTGTTGCTACCAACAAAAAAAGTTCTTCTAAAAAAGTAACCTTAAAGAAAGGTACCTATGAATACTTTTGTCCCTTAAATCCTACGCCAAGATATACCTTGGTTGTTAAGTAAATTAAATTGGGGGGAATACATTTAGTTTACTAAAAAAGCTGTTCATTTTTGAATGGCTTTTTTTAGTTTCTTTTTCGCATTCTTTTTGGCCCTAACCACAACCAAAAACCTGTAATAGTAAATAGTAATAATGCAATACTCATTACAGTTGTATAGACCAATTTTATTGGGTTTCCAGAAGTATTAAAATACGTATCTAAGGCAGAGCCATCATGAATCTCTTCAATCAAATCAGAAAAACGTCTTTCAAGCAACAACAACTTTCCCGTAGAGCCATCCAACTGAAGTCCGTAATAATCAGTAAAGATAAATTTCACAACGCCTTTTCGCTCCAAAACATCTATCCTTTTTATTTCTAGTGACTGTCCGTCTTTAACTTCTTTTTGAATATAGAAAAACGCTTGTTGTTTTAAACTATCTAATGGCAACCAGTCTTTCAATTCTTTTGATGTTCCTTGTTGAGTATACGATTGTATAATTCCGAAACTATTCTTTTTCCAACCTAAAAAGAAACCACTTGCGGCAATCACAAAAAAGAACACAAAAAGCGTTGCTCCCATTGCTCTATGTACTCTTCTAAAAGCTCTAATTACTTTTGCTTGTTGTTTTCTATTTAGATTTTTTACCATTTGTTAATTAAGTGCTGCGAATCTAACTTTTTTCAACTAAAAAAAGCGAGTTTTCACTCGCTTTAACTTTTATTTATAGCTAATATTTAGCTTTATTGATTCATTAAATCTTCAATTTCATCTGCTAAAATCGGAATATTTTTCATTAAATTTAATGGTGTTCCTGTTTCTTGAATAACCACATCATCTTCTAAACGAATTCCCATATTTTCTTCTGGAATATAGATTCCAGGTTCAACAGTAAATACCATATTTGCCTTCATTGGCGTTTTTAAAGTACCATAATCATGTGTATCTAATCCCATATGATGCGATGTTCCATGCATAAAATATTTTTTATACGCTGGCCAATTCGGATCTTCATTTTGAACATCCGCTTTATCAATAAGTTTTAAGTCTAGTAATTCTGATGTCATGATCTTACCAACTTCTTTATGATATTCTGCCCAAACAGTTCCAGGAACCAACATCTTTGTTGCTTCGTCTTTTACTCTATTTACTGCATTATACACGGCTCTTTGTCGATCTGTAAAACGTCCAGAAACAGGAATTGTTCGTGTCATATCAGAAGAGTAATTTGCATATTCTGCACCAACATCCATTAACAACATATCTCCTGCTTTACACTCTTTATTATTTTCGATATAATGCAATACACAAGCATTATATCCAGATCCAACTATTGGTGTATAAGCAAATCCTTTAGAGCGATTTCTTAAAAACTCATGCATATATTCTGCCTCAATCTCGTATTCCATTACTCCTGGTTTTACAAAATTAAGTATGCGTTTAAATCCTTTTTCTGTGATAGAACATGCTTGTTGAATTAAATCAATTTCCTCTGGTTCTTTTACACCTCTAATCTCTTGTAAAATTGGAAAACTTTTTGCCCAATTATGTGCAGGGAATTTATCTTTTACCGTTTTAATAAAACGATCTTCTCTACTTTCTAACTCTACCGATTGACGGTAATGTTCATTGGTATTAAAATATATGGTTTCTGCTTCGGTCATTAAGTCAAAAAAGACCTTATCAAAATCACTCAACCAATAAACAGTTTCAATACCAGAAGTAGCTGTTGCTTGCTCTTTGGTTAATTTTGCTCCTTCCCAAATAGCAATATGCTCATTTGTTTCTGTTACAAATAAAATTTCTCTATGAGCTTTATTTAAAGCATCTGGAAATAGCAACAAAATACTTTCTTCTTGATCTACACCACTTAAATAAAAAATATCTCTATGCTGATGAAATGGCAAAGTGCTATCTGCTCCCGTTGTAAAAATATCATTTGAGTTAAATACTGCAATTGATTTTGATTTCATTTGAGCTGTAAATTTTGCTCTGTTTTTTATAAATAGCTGATTATTTATAGGATGGTACTTCATGATTCTAATTTTAGACTAACAAATGTACTAATTTATACAATGTAAAAGTTTGACTATTACCCTATTTTAACGAAGATTTCTAATGAAACAAAACAATAAAAATTGATTTTCAAACACTTACAAATATCTATTTTTTCATTCCTTAAAAAAATAATAACATTAAAAGCACCTTTACTAACTTATATAATACTACCTTTGTGGCTAATATTATAATTAAATACACATGAGAGGTACAGTAAAATTCTTCAACGAATCTAAAGGATTTGGATTTATCGTAGAAGAAGACTCAAACAACGAACATTTTGTACACATTTCTGGTTTAATCGATGAGATTAGAGAAGGAGATGATGTAGAATTTGATCTTAAAGAAGGTAGAAAAGGAATGAACGCGGTTAACGTGAAAGTGATCTAGATAATATACTTTTTTTGTAAAAGGCGCTTATTAACTATTTAATAAGCGCTTTTTTTTATAATTAATTCTTCTTTTTTATATCTTTTTTCGGATACCTTTTCTCTTTTCTTCTTCGATTTCTACTTTTTGTATTCTTTTCTTGATTAGTAGTAGTGTTTCGTCTTCTTGATCTAGATCTACCACGAGATTTATTAGACTGTTTTTTAGTTACTGATTCTTCTTTAACAACATTATTTGCCACTTCAAAACCTTCTACAAGCTCAACTGGTAATTCTTGTTTTAATAATTTTTCTATCTGACGAACATATTCTTGTTCTTCTTCAGACACCAAAGACAAAGCCTCACCAGCAGCTCCTGCTCTACCAGTTCTTCCAATTCTATGCACATAATCTTCTGGCACATTTGGTAGCTCATAATTTATTACATGTGGTAATAAAGGAATATCAAGTCCTCTGGCAGCAATATCCGTAGCCACCAAAATACGTATTTCCTTATTTTTAAACCCCGAAAGTGCTTTGGTTCTAGCCAATTGACTTTTATTACCGTGAATGGCAGCAGCAGTAATCTTATTGGCAATTAACTTTTTAGTGAGCTTATTTGCTCGGTGTTTTGTTCTTGTAAAAACTAATACTTGTTTCCAATTCCCCTCTTTAATTAATTGAATTAACAATGCAGCTTTTTGTGATTTATGTACTGGAAATACTTTATGAGAAACTTTTGTTGCTGTGGTGTTTTCTGGCGTAGCTTCTACCAAAACTGGCTCATTTAATATACCTTTAGCCAACGCTTTTATTTCTTTAGAAAAGGTAGCAGAAAACAATAAGTTTTGACGCTTAGCTGGCATCAAACTCATAATTTTTTTGATGTCTCTTAAAAAACCCATATCAAGCATTCTATCAGCTTCGTCCAACACTAAAAACTGAATTCTTTTTAAAGACAATGCTCCTTGACTTTCCAAATCAATCAATCTACCTGGCGTAGCTATTAATACATCAACACCTTTTTTTATCGCTGCAATTTGGGAAGCAGGTTTTACACCTCCATAAATTACCGTTGCTCTAACATTTAAATGAGCACTATATGCACTAACATTTTCATAAATTTGTGCTGCTAACTCTCTCGTTGGAGTTAAGATCAATGCTCGTATTGGTCTATATTTTGGATGCTTTGTTTCATGCAACATTTGTAACATTGGCAACGAAAACCCTGCTGTTTTCCCAGTTCCTGTTTGTGCAGAGGCTAAAACATCTTTTCCATCTAAAATAACGGGAATTGCTTTTTCTTGAATTGGAGATGGATTGGTATAACCTTGTTTTTCAATTGCTTTTAACAAAGCGTTTTGTAATCCTAATGATTTAAATGACATATGTTGAGTTTATAAAATGACTCAAGGGGTGAACTTGTCATTTTTTACAGCAACAAAGATACGTTGAATATTGGTGTTTTTGATAACAATTTGTTAAAACTAAGAAGTTTGACTTCAGTTTTTTTGTATTCTGTTTTACATATATTAACTTGAGCCTCCAAACAACTTTAACCATGAAAAAAATTACATCTGTTGTTGGTGCATTATTCATTGCTTTCACCAGTATTGCAACAGCACAACAAGCAACATCGTCCTCTCAAATTGAAAAAGCTTTACAACAAAAAGAAGCACTTACCAAAACATCTATTGTAAAAAACATTGAGTTTACCAATATCGGACCCACAATTATGAGTGGTCGTGTGGTAGATATTGATGTAAATCCAAACAACACCAACGAATTTTATGTTGGATACGCTTCTGGTGGTTTATGGTATACAAATAACAATGGTACTTCATTTATTCCTGTAATGGATAATTCTCCTACTCAAAACATTGGAGATATTGCTGTTGATTGGAAAAACGGAACTATTTGGGTAGGAACAGGAGAAAGCAACTCTTCTCGTTCTTCTTATGCCGGAATCGGAATTTTAAAATCTACAGACAAAGGAAAAACTTGGAAAAATGTTGGATTAACAGATTCACACCATATTGGACGAATCATCATCAACAAAAACAATCCTGATGAAGTAGTTATTGGGGTAATTGGACACTTGTATTCTAAAAACAAACAACGTGGAATTTACAAAACTACCGACGGAGGTAAAACTTGGAAAAACACTTTGTTTATTGATGATATGACAGGAATTATCGACATTAGTGTTTCTCCGAAAAACCCAAATGTACTTTTTGCAGCTTCTTGGGAACGTATGCGTCAAGCTTGGGATTTTGATGGTGATGGAAATGGTTCTGCCATTTATAAAAGTACAGATGCAGGAACTACCTGGAAAAAACTAACCATCAAAGGAAAAGGGTTTCCTGTAGGTACTGGTGTTGGTAGAATTGGACTCGCTGCATTTAATGACAATGTTGTTTATGCTTTTTTAGACAATCAGTTTAGAAGACCAGCAAAACCAAGTAAGAAAGGAAACGGACTTCAAAAAGATGATTTTAAAACCATGTCTATTGCAAACTTTATGGCTTTAGACAATAAAAAGTTAAACCGTTATTTACGTAGCAATCGTTTTGATAGAAAAGAAACAGCTATAACAGTTAAAAAAGCTGTAAAAAACGGTACTATTAAACCGAGTCATTTAGCAAGTTATTTAGAAGATGCCAATTCTAGATTGTTTAACTCTCCAGTTATTGGAGCAGAAGTATACAAGTCTACCAATGGAGGTAAAACTTGGAAAAAGACACACAAAGGATATTTAGACGGAGTTTATAGTTCTTATGGTTATTACTTCGGAATTATGGGAGTCAGTGCCATTGATCAAAACAAAATTTATATTGGAGGTGTTCCTTTGTTAAAATCTGATGATGGAGGTAAAACTTTTAAAAATATTGGTTCTCCAAATATGCATGCAGATCATCAAGCAATTTGGGTAAACCCAAATAAATTAGGACATGTAATTGATGGGAATGACGGTGGTATTAATATTACGTTTGATGATGGAAAAAACTGGTCAAAAAACAACCCACATGCTGTTGGACAGTTTTATGCAATTAATGTAGACAATAAAAAACCGTACAATGTGTACGGTGGTTTACAAGACAATGGTGTTTGGTATGGATCTAGCAACTACCGTTTTTCTAATGGCTGGCAAGGAAATGGAACTTATGGTTATAAAAGACTTGGTGGTGGAGACGGAATGCAGGTTCAAATAGATGCTAGAGATAACGAAACTGTATATTCTGGTTCTCAGTTTGGATATTATTACCGAGTAAACTTAAAAACGGGGAAGCGTATTTCTATTCATCCAAAACATCAATTAGGAGATTCTCCGTATCGCTACAATTGGCAAACACCAATTTTATT
Organism: uncultured Polaribacter sp.; assembly: GCA_947497755.1. Taxonomy (GTDB): domain Bacteria; phylum Bacteroidota; class Bacteroidia; order Flavobacteriales; family Flavobacteriaceae; genus Polaribacter. The sequence continues at coordinate 126,436 of CANMHT010000008.1, forward strand.
ATCTCCACATAACCAAGATATTTTATACATGGGAGCGAATAAGTTATTGCGTTCTATGGATCAAGGAGCTACTTTTGATGTTATTTCTGATGACTTAACTACTGGAGGTAAAAAAGGAAATGTTCCTTACGGGACTTTAACTTCTATTGCTGAAAGCAAGTTCCAATTTGGATTGATTTATACAGGTTCTGATGACGGATTAATTCACCTTACCAAAGATGGAGGAACTACTTGGAAAAATATCACAGGAAATCTTCCTAAGAATTTATGGGTTAGCAGAGTTGTTGCTTCTAAATTTAAAAAAGGAAGAGTATATGCTACTTTAAACGGGTATAGATTTGACGATTTTAACGCCTATGTTTTTATGTCTGATAACTACGGACAAACTTGGAAAAATATCAGTAGTAATATTCCAACTTCTCCTGTTAATGTTATCAAAGAAGATTCTGAAAACGAACATATTTTATACGTAGGTACTGATAATGGTTTGTATGTTTCTTTTAATAATGGAACTTCGTGGAATCCTTTTAGTCACGGATTACCAAATGTAGCTGTACACGATGTTGTTATTCAAGAAAGAGATAAAGAATTGGTTGTTGGTACTCACGGAAGAAGTATTTATAGAACTAATATTGCTCAATTACAAAAATACAATAGCATTGCTAAAAAGTCATTGCATATTTTTAAGATACAACCTTTACGTGCTTCTTCTAGATGGGGAAGTTCTTGGGGACAATGGTACCCGAAGTTTATTCCAGAAATAGCCATAACTTTGTTCTCTAATACTGCTAAAAAATACACAGTAAAAGTATATGCAGGAGATGTTCTTGTAAATTCATTTACTGTAAATGCAGATAAAGGATTTAATAGCACAACCTACGATGTTTCTTTCTCTAAAAAAGGACGTAAAGCTTATCAAAAAGCCAATCCGAAGAGAAAATTAAGAGCAGGGCAAAACGGAGTTTACTATTTACCTAAAGGAAAATATACTGTTGCTGTTGGTAATGAAAAACAAACATTAGTAATTAAATAATCAACACCTTTTAAAGTGTTCTAAAAACAGTACTTTTATCTTATGAAAAAAGTACTGTTTTTTTGTGGTTTTATAATGAGTTTTTACTGCCATTCACAATCCAATTGGCAGCGTTATAAAAAATTATCTTGTGCAGAAAAAACCTGGACAATTTTTCATGTTTTTAAAGCTAAAAAAGCCTATTTAATTAGTAAAGAAGCTCAACATGTTGCCGACTCTATTGCCAAAACACCTTTATTAGATGGCGATAAAAATGGCGGACTGGTTGATGCTTTTAAACATGCTTACTGGATGGCAAGGTTGCATCAAGAAATAGGGAAAAATGCTGCCCTATCTTTAGGAAAAGCTCATGAAAGAGGCAATTATCAGCAGTACAAAAAACATGCACTAGAAGATGGAGAAACACCCGATGAAATTTCATCTAAAATGGATTTACACAATAACACGATTGGGATACGTTTTACCAAAAAAGGAGTGCCTTATCCAAAAAACGGATTGATTTATAGAATTGTCAATGCCATTTATGCAGGTGAATTAAAAGTCATCAAAAAAAATAAACACAAGCAATTTCTTACCTGTAAAAATGAATTGATTACTAAAAAAGAACTTAAAGGAAAATGGGAAAACAACAAGTGTTTAGTTAATTCTAATTACAAGATCAATTAAATGGAAAAAATCTATTTCCTATCGGGAACCATGTGTACTGAAGATTTATGGCAATTTACTTTTCCTAAAATAGAAAAGTACATTCCTGTTCATATTGATATTAGCCCTGCTACTTCTTTTGATGAAATTAACCAAATACTTCTTTCCACAATTACAAAACCAGCCATTCTAATTGGATTTTCTTTGGGTGGGTTTAGTGCTTTAAATTTTGTGAGTAAATACCCTAATAAAGTAAAAAAGCTTATTGTAATAGCAGCCAGCGCAAAAGGGTTGTCTAAACATGAAATACGTCTCAGAAAAAGCACCATAGATTTTTTAAAAACACATCAGTACAAAGGTATTTCTAAAGCCAGAGTTTTACAGTTTTTACACAAAAATAATCACCAAAACCAATCGTTGATAGCAATTATAAAAAAAATGGATGCTGATTTAGGAAAAAACATTCTTATAAAGCAATTACAAGCAACTTCTAGTCGAGTTGATATTACAAATCAATTAGCACAAATTAAAACTCCCATACTACTTGTTGGAGCAAATGAAGACGAATTGGTAAAAAAAGAAGCTATTATTGATTTAAAAAAGGTATTGCAAAATGGTTTGTCAATAATGATAAAACACTGCGGACATATGATTCCGCTAGAAAAACCAGGAGAATTGGCTAGTATTATCAATCGTTATTTAGGCGAAAAGTAGTTTATAGTATTGATCGATTACAAATCCGCGCTATCGGTTTTTTTTTATATTCCTATTTTAATCTTGTTTTTTAGTTTTAATCAAAGATTGAGTGGCTATAAAGTCTAAGTCTAAAAAATAATTAAATCTAAACTTTTCATCTCCATATTTTAATTTTGGATGATTCAAATATCTGTAGACTTTCCTACTCAACTCTAAATCTGTTTCATTGACTTTGATATATGGAATAACAAAATCGTTTCCAAAATCATTACTGGCTTTCGATAATTCCCACTTAGAATCATATTTATTCCTAAGATATTCCCCAACAAAAATCAATATTGGCAACTCATATTTGGCAATTCCATTGTGATCTTTATCGATAACATTTTGCATCACACTATTGATTTGCATCAAATCTTCATCAGAGATTTTGTCATAAGGTGAAATATCAACACCAAACAACAAATTAAACTTCGTTAAATACTTTTCCAAAGAATCTTCTATGTTCAATAAAAATGACTTATTTAAACATAAATTGTGTCTAAGGTAAATTGTTTTAAATCGTTTAAATTCATTGTAATTTTCCTTAAAATCTAATTCAAAATTATAAGTATTATTTAGATAATCTGAAAAACTCAAAAAATCATCAAATTCCATTAATTCTGATTTATTATTGTCAACTACACAGATAATATCATCTTTAAAAAAGTAGTATATATCTAACTTTAAATCATTATTAAAGTCTAAATCAACCAATATATAGTTTGATTGTAAAAATTCTATTTTCTCCTTAAAACTCATTTCATCAACATTTTGTGAATATATTTTATCCCCCGATGGCGCGGAGTACAAAAATCATTCAATTTTCTCTCCCCCGCTCCCGCACGAATCCTTTCGTGTGGAAAAACGATTACGCTATTACCATGTTTCTTTAAAAATCATTTCATCAACAGTAATTTCTTTAATTTTATTTTTATTTAATATTATAACTAAAGAAACAATATCTTTTTTTACCCTAGTATTAATCCTTTTTAGTAAATCTTCTTTTTTAATTTTATCGATATAATTAATTACTTCTACAAAAACTAAATGTTTACTAACTCTAGAAAAAGTCAGAACTATATTACTTTCATCCCCTTTAGACAAATCAATTAACTCAGAATAATAATTATGTGTAAAGTTAGCATTTATTCGATTTTGAAGTTCTAAAAAATCATTATTGTTCATTTTTAATTTTTCCAAAACCTTTTTCTTATTCTCATAACTAACATCAATTGAATCGTAATTTTTTGAAACATAATTATTAAATCTAAATGGTCCCAAATAAGGACTAACCAAATATGATTCATTTCTGGATTCAAATTCGCCAGACATTAAACTATCAATACAAATCTTAATTATTTTTTCCTCTCTACTAGGTAAGTTTTTACTATTATTACAACTAGTTATTATTATAAAAGCAAAAAACAATAGCGTAAATTTTATTGATGTATTCATTTTTTTCTTTTTATTCACTTTTCATTTTGTTTAATTTAATCTCTAACGCATCATCAAAAACAATATTAAATTCAATAATACCAAGTACAACACTTTTAACTTCGTTTTATTTATAAACATTGGAATAATAAGTAGACAAAAAACAATAATGATTCTATAGTTTTTATAACTAAAAGTCTCCTTAATTGGATTATCTCCGTAGTGGAAAAAATAATATTGTATACTAAAAATAAGAAATAGTATGATTAACAGTATTTGCGAACTTTTTTTACTCATCCTAAATTGTTTTTTAGTTGTCATTTTATTTACATATATCTGGAAGTTCTACTAAATCGTAATAAAATTCTTCCTATTAGGAATTGACTACATTATTTACTTGAGTTTGAAAATATCTCCATCAAATTCTCCAGGTTTTGGAGCTCTATAACCACCTCCAATTTGTAAGCCATTCTCGATAGACCAAGAAGTAATCAATTCTATTAATTCATAAGCTTTTGATTCTTCTAACTTTTTACCATTTTGCTTTTCTAAAGCAAAACTAAACAACCAACAATCTTCCATTTATTTTTTAATTAAGTTTGTGACATATATAACACGATATCTTTATACTCATTTCTTCTAAAAATATCTAACCAATTAACCACTGCAAAACTTACAAAATACAACCCTTTTGGGTTATAAAATTTATAAATCCTACTCATAACTAATTTTTGTTTAAAAATAAAAAAACTACTTCAATTTCTTAAAGTAGTTTTTAGTATGATAGCATCTAATTTATAATTATTACTTCTTAATTAACCAATCACACGATACAATCGTGTGGGAGCGGGGGCAGTGCCAGAAGTGAAACACCCATTATTCTTTCTATGGTAAACCTAGAATTCTTTCTATTTCATTATTAAAATGACCTATAATCTTATTATATTTTTTCATTAATTCATTATCATACTTTTCTGAAAGCCTCTCTTTTTGCCATTCCATAAATTGAGGGATATACCACAAAAGAGAAACTAACTTTCTGTTTATTAATTCTTTTTCTTCATTAATCTGAAAAGATTTTACATTCTCTAATAGTTCGAATCCTCTATCAAAATCTATAATATTGTCATATCTCAACTTTTCAAAAAAACCAGTTTCGCTCCATTCATTGTCAAGAGTATCTATAAATTCATTTAATGTTATCATCATTATATATTTATTGTTTTAATACTTTTTCTATTGCCCCGCTCACACACAAATCCTTTCGTATGGAAAAAAATATTACTATAAGTTAAACACAACAATATCTAATAAAAATTTAATCTCACAGATTCGTAATCCGTGCAAATACTTAAATTCATAACAATCTAATGTTGTTACAAAATATGCCTCCCCTAATACTGTAACTTTATACTTTGTTGATACGCAATTTTTTGTTTAAAGATACTAAATCTCTAAATAAAAAAAACCACCTCATAAAAGGTGGCTTATATTTTAATCTGTTTTAATTGCCTTTAGTATTGCACGGGTTACAAATCCACGCTATCTGATGTTCTTGTGTATTGTCTTATTAATTCACCAACCACAATCAGTTCTTTATACTTCTTTCTTAAATCAGATATTTTTAAGTGTTTATTTGCTTTGTAAAAGTTTTTCATTTTTTCAAAAGATAATAATCTATAATTTTCTGGAATTTTAATTTGATTTGTTTTCCTTAAATAATTATCAAATAAAATTAAAGCTCCTTGCTTATTACTAATTAGCTGTTCATTTGTTACTACAGCAGAATAAGGATTTCTAGTTTTTATCCATTGACAAATTTTATCTTCTTCTTTTTCATATCTCAACAAATAAGCTAAAATTTCTGTTTCAGAATTATAGAAATCAATTATTGATTTATTATACCTACTCTTTTCTTCTTCATGCTCTTTTAAAGTTAATTTATAATGTTCTAGATATAGTTTTTGTCCCATTTCTTTTTCTAGAAGAGTATAATTTTTAGTTAACCCCTCTAAAATGTGATTATATTTATCTGTATCATCTGCACAACTTGTATAAATAATTAGTGTCAATAGAAGTATTTTTTTCATTTTTAAGCTAATTTTCCTTTAAAAATAAAAAAACTACTTCAATTCCTTAAAGTAGTTTTTAATATGATAGCATCTAATTTATATTTATTACTTTCTATACTATACTCTACCACACACGATACAATCGTGCGGGAGCGGGGGATAATCCATCAATCTAATCGATCAAATTCTTCTTGTTTTATCTTCTTTTTTTTATATTCCAAAAAGTTGATTTTTTTTAAATGAATAAAAGATTTGTAATTATTACATTCTTTTAATAGTAATTGCATGTTGTTGTTGTCAATTTTATCTACAAATAGAATTCTGTCATCATTAACTTGATTAATACCAAAAAAACTAACTGTTTTGAAATTGGTTATTTTTAATTCATTCTTTTTATGAATTACTGGGTTTGATGAATTTTCTAGTGTAACACTAACAGTTATACTATCTTTAGTAATTTTTATCCATGCTTTAGGGTTATTAAGTGAAGGAAAAAAATCTTCAGAGTACCAATATCCATTAATTCTTTTACTGATAGAATCCAAAGTTATCTTATTAGATTGCAATAATTCCAGAGTATCTTTTCCTCCAAAAATAAATGACTTAGATTTATTGATCATTTGTAATCCATAATTCTTTTTTAACAACTTAATATCTAAATTACTATCACCCAAGTCTAGTGTAAATTTTTCAGTAGAAGATATGTTTGAAATTTTAAATTTTTTAACTTCAATATTATTAGAATATAGAACACTCAAATGAGTGTCATTTATTGTTATAAAAAGGGGACAAAATTCATACTTATTAAAACTATCTACGGTATAATATTCTCCTTTGATATTTGATTTAATAGAAGAAGTCTCACAACTAAAGAAAATTAAACTAAATATAATTATAATATTCTGTTTTGTCATAATTTTATTCTTTTAGGAATGGTTATAATTCCATTCTTTAAATTTTCATAAGCTTTGTCTTTTCGAGAAGTATATTTGTCATTAAAATAGTTGTTTCTAACTTTTTTATTTGCGAATATAATCATTCCGACTTCTCTTCCACTTTTATCTGAAAGAATAAGTGCAGGACCAACTTGTCCTTTACCGAAAAAATCATCTACATAAGTCCCTTTGCTTAAGTTAAAAGAGCTAATTTCTAAACCTCCTCTATATTTAACTCTAACTTTCCCATATTTCCCTAATATTCCTGTAACATTAAATCCATCAGATGGCCATTTGTACTGTTCTTTTGGGATAGCATAAGATTTATCTAACTCTAATTCTTTTTTTGTATAATACTTTGTATCTTTAGTCTGTTTTCCAGTTTTTTCTTTCCTATACTTTAATTCAGCGTCTCTTCTGGCGGTGAAACTTAAAAAATAATCTACCTCTTTTAAAAATGTTTTTGCGTCCCCTTTTGTCTGAAGTAATGTTTTTAATAATGTTTTGTTTTATTTCTCTTTCTTTTCTTTCTCTTTCTTTTCATAATATGCATCATGAGAACCCCAATCCATTAATCTTTCACTATCTGCCCCACTTGGGTCTGCCCAAAATACTGGATTATTATCAAATGCAACACTTGTACCTTGAGAAAAATGTGTTACAGGGTCAATTCCATTAAACCTACCAATTGTTGGGTCATACATTCTTACATCCATCTCATACAAACCAGTATTTTCTTCTAACTCTATACCGTTGTATTTAAATTTCTGCGCAATAGCATTTCCTCCACTATAAGCGGTATTATACCCTTTATGCTTCAAACCAAAAGGATAGTAATTAGATTCTTCTATAATTTCAGTAGCTGGGGTAATTGCACCATCATTGTTGGTGTCTGAGTAGGACAATCTAACATTGCCCAAATGATCTTTGTATTGGTATACATAATCTCCTTGTACCGAGCCACTATTAGAAGTTACATTAAAATAACTTCATAATTTCAATGAACTAAAACAAACCACAAGTAACTTAATACTTGTGGCTATAATTTATTACTTTTTATACACTACCACACACGATACAATCGTGCAGGAGCGGGGTGTAATTTTATATACTTCCTACTTTACATACAAATTCTTATTAAAATATAAATATCTTTTCTTATACTTTATTGAATCATTTACATCGAAAGAATCATTTTCAATTCTTTCTATGAGTACACCTCTAATATGTTTCATTCCACTTTCTTTATAACTCATACTAAATATTAATGAATGATTATGCTTATCATAATCTCGAGACCTTCCTTCTTCATTTAAGCTTAACACTGTATCTTTTTCAATATTATTAAAATTAGAAAAATCTATTTTAAGTTTCGATTGATCAATTGGTATTATCGCATAAAACCTTGATTTTTTTGAAAAGAATGGTTGTGTTAAATTAAAAAGTAATTTTATTTCTTCATTCTTTGAAATTGTATCACTAGATGTTTTAATTTCAAAAAAATTGCTTTTACTCGGATCTAGCTTACCCTTTTTATTATATCTCCAGCGCTGATTAACAAATTCTTTTTGGTTTATATTAAAGTATTCAATTACCTCTTTCAGACCTCCTGTATTATAAAAGAAATACCATTTTCCAATTTTAATCCCTGATTTATTTAAAAGTCCTTTAGATATAAGTTTGTTATTTTCATTATAGACAAATCCACTATCTTTTTCTTTATTTAAAGAATGATATATTTTACCCTTAATTATATTTAAATCATTATCGTAATAAAAATACGATGTATCTATTTTAATTCCTTTAGTGTAAAAATGTTTTTCTTTTAAATTTCCACTTTTATAATATTCTTTATAAAGTCCGTCATATTTATTTTCATTTAAATAATATTCTTTTTTTAAATTTTTGTTTGAAAAATAATACTCCTTTATTTTCCCATCACAAGAAATCAATATAAAAAAGATAATCAATAATGATATTTTTTTCATGTCTAATATGTTAATTTTTATACTTTTTTATGGCCTTAACAGAGTCAACTTTAACCCATTGTTGAGATTTAATCATTAAAGAATCCATAGATTTTCTTTTACTACCATTTGAAGGGTTACTTCTATTTGATATTGACTCTTTCCCATTGGTATATCCCAAAACAATATATGTAACTGTATCTCCAACAGTGAAGTTTTTAGTGGTTAATGTTGTATCAGAGTACACTCCAGACCCATTAATTACCTTTCCAAATTCTTCTACAAGTCTTTTAACTTTCTTAGTATTCTTAAACCCTGCTTCAAATGTCTTAAAAAGTTTATTAGGGTCAGGTTTCTTATATTCACCTGTAATACTTTTTAAAGCTGCCATAACTTCCTCTGGAATTTCGATATCATCTTTTGGATTATCAGATATATTATTTGATCTATTACCTCCATTACCACTTCCCCTTAATATAAATCCTGACCCAACACGATCAACTGAACTACCTTGTACGTTAATATTTTTAATTAAGTACCACAAACTTTTATGGTATGTTATGTATGATCTACCTCTAGAATTTATAATCCTAAATCCCATATTTTTATGAATATTACCATTTCTATCGTAATAGGTTCCGCTATTAGAGTCATAGTATGTATTTCCTAAATATTTTGCTCCTCTTCCTCCTTTAATACCTATAGCATCTACATCTTTTTGATTATTAATATTTGGATCATATACTACATTTCCATGCCCATCGTCATAATAACCAGTAATATGATTAGAACCAGTTGGAGATAAACCATCAGGGTCTATAAAATAAATAGGATTGTTAAACCCATAATTATATGGGCTTTGTGTAAACATTAATTCTGTTAAAGGATCTAAATTCATCCACCTACCCAAGGTAGCATCGTAATTACGAGCTGTAACATCTATCCAACCAAGTCCTAATTCATCTTGGTGTTCTTTTCCTGTAAAACCATATTTCTGCGCCACGGAATTACCATTACTAGAAACCACGTTATTATACCCTTTGTGTTTTAAACCAAAGGGATAGTAATTAGATTCTTCTATTATCTCTGTAGCTGGGGTAATAGCACCATCATTGTTGGTATCTGAATAGGATAAACGTACATTCCCTAAATGATCTTTGTATTGGTATACATAATCTCCTTGTACCAAACCACTAGTAGAAGTTACATT
>CANMHT010000009.1 GCA_947497755.1 uncultured Polaribacter sp.
ACAATCACAGGAGCAGGAACCGTAGCAGATCCATATAAGGTAAAAAACTTAGGAATTGTAGAAGCAAAATTAGCAGCGGATGCAGTAACAACAGTTAAGATTAAGGATGCAAACGTAACAGATGCAAAGTTAGATAAGGCAAATATTCCATTAAGTGGATTTGGAGCAGCAACTGGCGATGTAGCGTTAGGAGATAATAAGTTAACGGGAGTTAAAAATCCAGAATCAGATCAAGATGCAGCCACGAAGAAATATGTAGATGATTTACAAGACGGTAGAATCCGTTTAGGAAACTCATTAGGAAAAGCAGCAGCAGTACAATTAAATGGAGATGCAACGATGGCAAATGACGGAAAAGTTACTGTAAGTGGAATTGATGGGAAGACTGTTGATTTAAGTACTGCACCAACAGATGGACAAGTTTTAAAATGGGACAATTCTGCTAATAAATGGATTGCAGGAAATGATGAAGCAGGGTTGACACCTACAACATCTCAAACAGCAAATTATACTGTGTTAGCTAGTCAAGAGACTGTTTTTATTTCGGCAGCATCAGGAGATGTAACAGTCACTCTTCCAGCAGCAGTGAATGGGAAAAAAGTGGTGGTTAAGAAAACAGATACATCAGAAGTAAATAAACTAATTGTACAAGGAGCTTCAGGAGCAAATATTGATGGAGAAGGCTCAATTTCTACAAGTGTACCATATCAAGGATGGGTATTACAATCTGATGGGACTAACTGGTTTATAATAGGACATATTTAAAAAAAGAACTTAGAAGAAGGAAAGTTAGTGATAGTGTTTTTAGGGGCAAAAGCAATATTAATAGAGGGTAACGAGTACTTCTTCTTTTTTTAAATTTTATCATAATAATATATAATGTGTACTTGAAAGTAGTTCTTTGTAATTATAGTTTTGATTCCCCAAAATTTTTCAAAAAGCTACTGAAGGTACACTCTTATTAACAAATAATTTAACGCAATGAAAACGATATTAAATGTAATATCATTGTTTTCTGCTAGTGTACTTTTATCTCAAACATCAGTACACTCAGAATTATCAATTTTAAAAGATACACAAGTAACTGTTGTCAATGATTTCAATATTAACAAAAATGCTTCAGTAGCAAATGATGGAGTATTGATTTTAAAATCAAGCTTAGTTAATAATGGGATATTAACTTATACTTTAAAAGATCCAACAAGTTTGGTTAGCTTCGAAGGAGAAAATCAGCAAATATCAGGTACTGAAGTATCTGTGTTTTATAAGCTACGATTTAATAATAATTCTACCGCAGTTAAAAGCAGTTTTCAAATTAATAATAATGTAGATTTTACTAAAGGAATTGTAAATAATAAAGATCATGGCGGAACTATTTTCTTTAATGAAGAATCTACACATACCAATACCTCTAATGAAAGTTTTATTGATGGAGAGATCTTAAGAAGAGGATCAGGAAGTTTTAGTTTTCCTACAGGAAGAAATAATTTTTATAGGCCAATAACTACTAGTGGCTTAACAAGTGATAATACATTTAAAACAACTTATTTTTCTGAAAATAGTAATACTGATTATCCTCATGATGAAAAAGTAGGAATAATCGAATTTATTGATACGAATGAATACTGGAAACTTGAACAAACAGAAGGTAGTGAGTATGCAATTATAGAATTAATTAAAAGCACAGAGACTTCTTCTTCAGAAATAGCAAATACACCTTTAAACGAATTACATATTGTGCGTTGGGATGAAGATCAAGGTTTTTGGGTCACTCAAGGAGGAATTCCAGATTCAACAAATAATTCAATAAAAACAATAGCAAAAGTTGATGGTTATGGAATTTTTGCTTTAGCAAAAGTTGATGTAGAAAAAATTATTGGTGATGATGTAATAGTTTACAACAATTTAACTCCTAATAATGATGGAATTAATGATGTGCTAATTATTGAAGGAATAGAAAAATATCCAGACAATGTAGTTCGTGTATTCAACAGGTGGGGAACACCAGTCTCTGAAATAAAAGGATATAATAATAAAGATAAAGTATTTAGAGGTTTATCTAATAACAAACTCACATTTAACAATACAGAAGTACTGCCATCTGGAACTTACTTTTATGCCTTGACTTATAAAACAGGAAGCCAGCAAGTAAGAGATCTTAACTATTTGTTTATTAACGGAAAATAAAAGTGAAAAATGAAGTATAAAATTAATATTGCCCTAACACTTTTTGTTTTAATATTTACAAGTCTTAGGTTAACCGCACAACAGCAAGTTCAATATACACAATACATGTATACTCCATCTTTAATAAACCCTGCATATGTGGGTTTAGATGAAGTAATGAAAGTGAGTCTTATTCACAGATCACAGTGGGTAGGTATAAAAGGAGCACCAGTTTCACAAACATTATTACTTTCTACACCAATTGGAGAAAGATTAGGCTTAGGTTTTGGAATTCTTAGAGATGAAGTAGGACCTGCAAATGAAACAAATGCATCTTTAGATTTATCTTATGTATTGCAATTAAATAATAATGGATTACATCTTTCTTTTGGAATGAAAGGAGGACTGCAAATTTTGAATGTAGATTATACCAAATTAACAACTTACAATCCAAATGACCCAGTAGATAATATTAATGCAAGATTAACGCCTAATATTGGAGCCGGTTTTTATTTATATGATAGAGACTGGTATTTAGGGCTTTCTGCACCAAATTTATTACGTACAAAACATTATAATAAGTCATCAATTTCTACAGTAAGTAGTGCTACACATTTTTACTTTATTGGAGGAAAAAGCTTTGATTTAAATAATAGTATAAAATTTAAACCAGCATTTTTATTAAGAAGTGTTACAGGTTCTCCACTAGCAATTGATGTTTCTTTTAACTTCTTGTTTAATGAGCGATTTACCACAGGAGTTTCTTATAGACATGGAGCTTCTGTAAGTGGTTTATTAGACGTTAAAGTGAGTCCATCTTTATCTATTGGATACGCTTACGATTACGATACTTCAGATATAGGATATTTTTCTGGAGGGTCTCATGAGGTTTTACTAAGATATTACTTCAATAAGCTAATTAGTGATGTTAGACAACCTAGATGGTTGTTTTAAAATATAATCAAAAAAGAATGAAACCAAACAAAGCTCCAGTTTTTATATTATCTATAGTAACATTATTAAATATCTCTTTTGTTTTTAGTCAAGAGAAATTTATAAAAATGGAACTAGATTCAGTAATGTCTGCTAATTATTTAATAAAAAAAGCTGCTATTAGTTCAGAAAATGATGAATTTGGTGTTTTTACATATAATGATACACTTTATTTTTCTTCAAATAAAAAAAGACGTAGTCCAATTCAATATTTAAGTAAAGAGAGAAACTATCCTTTTAATATTTATTATGTATCCAATAATAAAAAAAACAGCACTTTATTAAAAGGAGAAATTAATAAGAAACTAAATGAATCTTTACCAGTAATAACAAAAGATGGTACAACAATGTACTATACAGCAAACTGGACAAGAAATAAAAAGAATAAGAATAATTTACATGTTTTAAAGGCTACAAAAAAGAACGGAATTTGGGGAGCAATTACTGATTTATCTATAAATAGTGATTCATATTCAACAGGACAAGCAGTTTTAAACGCAGACGAAACTAAAATGTATTTTGTTTCTGATAGAGATACTGTTAGTGGGTCAGATATTTATGTGGTTGATTTACACAAGGACGGAAGTTTAGGTTTGCCAAGGAAGTTGAATAGAAATATAAACTCAACTAAAAACGAAACTTCTCCATTTATTACATCAAAAAATGAACTCTATTTTTCTTCTAATAGAGAAGGCGGTTATGGAGGATTGGATATTTATTATATCAATTTAAACGATAAAGATGCAGTGCCAATTAATTTAGGAAACACTATCAATACAGCATCAGATGAATTTTCTTTTTCTATCAATAAGGCAACTTCTAAAGGATATGTAAGCTCAAATAAAGAAGGAAACTTAAATATTTATGAGTTAGAAGAACTAGATGCAATTGTAAATATTCTTCAAAAGAAAAAAGAGATTGAAAAGAAAAATGAGATTTACTTTAAAAATCTTCGCATAAGAAATTATGAGGTTGTAGTTGTAAATAAAAAAATTGATGCTAAAGCCAAAATAACTTTTGAAAAAGGAACATCAACAGTATTAACAAAAGAAGGGAAAGAGTTTTTGGAGTATTTGATTGTGTTTGCAGCAAAAAATACCAATGGTGTAATTGATATTAATGATTTAATTGAAGATGATGGTAAAGATGATAAATTATTAAATAGAAAAATAAGCTATATAATTAACCAGGTAAAAGACAAAATACAATACTCGTATCGTTATAAAATTATACCTGTAGATCCTAAATCTGCTACAGCAAAAAAAGAACAAATTAAAGAAGGAACCTTGCTGTATTACGGTAGGAATTTAGCAGAGTTAGATGACTTTTCTAAAGAAAAATTAGACCTTTTTACCAAAGATCTTAAAACAGATAGGTCTTTTAAAATTCACATTAAAACATATGCAGATAGTAGGGGTACAGATGCATATAATATGACTTTAACGCAAAGAAGATATCAAAGAGTAAAAAGATATCTAATTGCTAAAGGAATTAAATCAAGTCAAATTTCAGGGGAAGCTTTCGGAGAAACAAAAATTTTAAATAAGTGTATAAACGGAGTTGTTTGTGATGAAGAGAGTCATAAAGTAAACAGAAGAGTAGAATACACCATTATTAAAAGAAACAACTTAAATAAAAAAGGAAAAATTATTCAGAAAATGAAATAAACATTTAAGTCGTAGTACCCTTTGAGTTGACAAAATAAAAGAATAATAATTAAAAATACTTAGAACTATGAATTTCTATTTCCCTCTATTAGTAGGCATTGCATTAGGTTATTTAATTTTTCTCATCATAAATCCTTATAAATTTAAAATAAGAAAAATGAAGGATGAGTGTGAAGAACTAAATGCTAAACGAAAAAGATTATTTGAAGCATTTCAAGTACAATGCAAGCAGAATCGAGAGATGAAAAAAAAACACAATCTATTCGATTTTGAACTCATCAAAAACATTGATGAATTATGTACAAAAATTTCTATAGGAACAAATGTAGAAGAAATAACAAGACTTCACTTTTTACTGAGTTGTTATACCAAAAGTAAAGATGACATCTGGCTAACTATAGATGAATTAAATGATAAATACTCGTTTATAAGTAACGAAAAAGATACAAATGAAAGAGAAAAACTAACCGCTTACAATAACTATGACTTTTTAAGTTTAATAGAAAATTTTGTAAAAAAAATAAAATAACAATGACGATGAAAAAAATATTTTTTTTAGCGGTTTTATTTTGTCAAATACAATTTTCGCAAGCACAAGTAACCCATACTACAGTGTCAACTGCTACGCAGTTAGCTACCCAAATTACCGGAGGAGGAGTTACTATAAGTAATCCAGTTCTAACAAAAGGGCTTTTCTCTCAAGTTGGGCTTTTTTCTAATGGAATTGCAGGAGCGAGTTTGCAAATAGATGATGGAATAATATTAACAACAGGATTAGCAAATTCGATTCTTATAACAAATGATAACAATGTAGGTGACAGAAATCATAACAGAACTGATGATGATCCAGAATTAGAAAGTTTAAATTCTAGTGCCAGAAATGATATGGTAGTTTTTGAGTTTGATGTGACTTTAGATCCATTAGCTTCTGTATTAACCATAGATTATCAATTTATGTCAGAAGAGTATAATCAATATGTATGTGGAAATTATAACGATGTTTTTGGCTATTTTGTAACATCAGATACAACAGTTCCTTATACTGGTTATACTAACATTGCGTTAATTCCAGGAACTAATTATCCTGTAGGGATTAATACAATTAATAATAGGCAATCGGGTAATACTTGTACTATACCTGGTGGAGGCACTTACCCGAGTCAATCAAGTCAATTTATAGATAATACAATTAATCCACAAAGTGTTTCTGTGATATTTAATGGTGTAACAAAAAAACTAAGAGCCACAGCAAAAAACTTAGTGCCAGGAGGAACCTATCATGTAAAGCTGGCTATTGCGGATTCTTTTGATGGAGGTTATGATTCAGCAGTATTAGTTAATAAAATTAGTGGTTTTTCAGACAATGATGATGATGGAGTGTATGATATTTCTGATGTAGATGATGATAATGACGGAATCTTAGATACTGTAGAGGATGCCAATTTAGATAACGATAGCAACCCATTAACCAATCCAACAGATACAGATGGTGATGGTATTCCTAACCATTTAGATTTAGACTCAGATGGCGATGGAATTCCAGATAATATAGAGGCTCAAACGACTAATGGCTATACCGCTCCATCAGGTACTTTTAGCGGAAATGGATTAGATACTGCTTATGGAACTGGACTAACACCTGTAAATACAGATGGCGCTACGGATGAACCAGATTTTATAGATACAGATGCAGACAATGATGGTAAAAATGATACTGTAGAAGCTGGGCTTACTTTAAGCGGAGGATCAGGAAATAATGGTTTAGACAACGCGCTAGAAACGATAGATAATTATGCAGATCCTAACGGAACTTTAGGACTTCCATCAGCTTTTCCTGATGTAGATAATGACTTAAATTCTGGAGGAGATGTTGATTTTAGAGATGCGATTACTTTAGGAGACAACGATGATGATGGTGTAAATGATGTTGTAGATTTAGACGATGATAATGATGGTATTTTAGATACTGTAGAACAAGGTTGTACTACTATTGTACCCACTTCGTCATCTGGAGCAGTAGTTGCTTCTGGAGGAGGGAATGGAGTTTCTCCTGGTACTTTTATTAATGATGGTAATACTAATGCAGATAATGGTATAGCACTAAATAGAGCAGGGGAATATATTGTAATAGACTTGGGTGGAGTTATTCCCGCTAATACTTTAGTAAGATTGTATTTTTGGAAAAGTAATAACGGTAATAAAGCACTTAGAGTAGTACAGTTACCTAGTAGTACTCCTAATTTAGGAGGAGGCATAAATCCTGTAAACATAAATGATGTAAACATTACAGGAGTCGCTTCTATATTTTATACTTTATCAGCAGATACACAATATTTACAAGTAGAAATGACTTCTAGATCTTCAGGAAGAATAGAAGTGATAGAAGCAGAAATTATGTCGTATGGAATAGGTTGTAATTTAACCTTAGATACAGATAATGATGGTGTATATAATCACCTGGATTTAGATTCTGATGGTGATGGAATTCCAGATAATATAGAAGCACAAACTACCAATGGATATATTGCTCCAAATGCAGTATATAATGGAGTTGGTATTGATACGGCGTATCCTTCATCAGGTTTAACCCCTATAAATACAGATGGAACAGACAACCCAGATTATTTAGATGTAGATTCTGATAACGAAGGGAATAATGATACTGTAGAAGCTGGTTTAACACTAAATGGTGTTTTAGGAGCAAATGGTTTAGATAGTGCTGTATATACTACAACTAATTATAGTGATGTAAATGGTAATATTAACAATCCAAATACCTTACCAGATTCTGATTCTGATAGAACCACCACGGGTGATGTAGATTTTAGAGATGCAGTAAATGATGTTTCTATTGGAACAGGGAATTTATTATGGTTACGAGCAGATGTTGAAGCTACTCCAACTTTGTGGAAAGACCAATCAGGAAATAACAAAAATGCTACAGCAACTGTTGCTCCAACAATAAATTCAAATGGATTAAATTTTAACCCAACTTTAGATTTTAATGGAAGTAGTCAATTTATGCAAATTACCAATGGTATTTTGGGAACAGACACATACGATAAATTATGGATTTATACAGTGTCAAATGCACATGTAATTCAAGATGCTACAATATTACGTGAGATACTTTCAGGAGGAGAAGAGTTAGGGTTATGGGTTCCATGGAATAATAACTTAGTATATTTTTATTTTGGAAATAATACAGATGGATCTATAACTAATTCTTGGGGTGGAGCTGTAAATGCTTTCAATGTATGGAATTTTGGATCTAGTAATGTAACGAATAATCCTGCAGGTCAAAGAAAATCTATTTATAGAGATGGTTTACGAATTAATCGTTCAAACAATAACGATACTTCTATTTCAGGGGATAATCAAAACTTATATATTGGAGCTAATGGGGGAACTTCTTGGTTTCATGATGGAGAAATAGCAGAAATTATTGTTTTTGCAGATGATCCTTCTCCAATAGAGATGCAATCAATACAAAGTTATTTGGGGTTAAAATACGGAATCACTTTAGATAATACCAACAACAGTGGTGCTATTGTAGAAGGTGACTATGTCTTATCGAATAGCATTACCAAAGTATGGGATTATACTACCAATAGTTCGTTTCATAATGATGTAGCTGGAATTGGTAGAGATGATACACGAGTATTGAACCAAAAACAATCTAAATCTATTAATTCTGATGCCATTATAACCATGGGATTAGGAAGTATTGCTGCTACCAATGCTGCTAATGCCAATAGCTTTACTACCGATAAAGATTTCTTAGTTTGGGGGAATGATAATACAGCTTTGGGAGCTACTTCTCAACCTGGTGTATTATGTGCTACCAACTTACAATTAGATAGAAAATGGAAAGTTGTTGAAACAGGTTCTGTAGCTACTGTACAAATTGCTGCTACCAAAGCAACGATAGATGCACATCTTAACAATGCTAGTTTTAGCAAAGTAATTAAAGTAGCAGATAATGAAGCTTTAACTTCTAATGTAGAATTTATATCACTATCTACGGCTACTATTAATGGAGAGCTAAGCTATGTTGGTAACTTTGATTTTAATGGTACTAAGTTCTTCACCTTTGCTGAAGTTAACGGAATTACGTGGAATGGAAGTACAAGTTCTTGGTCGGGTGGTTCTGGTCCTGGTGGTGCTCCTAATACTGCGGTAGCTGATAATACTCAATTATTAACCATCGATGCAGAAGGAACTACAAATCATGCTACTTTAACTGCCAATGCTCAAGTGGGTTGTGTGTGGATTAAAGCAGGTTCTAAATTAAATGTAGCTACCAATACATTCTTACAAATTGCTGATCAATTACAATTAGATGGGGAACTTAGAATGGTAGGTTCTGCTCAATTAATTCAAACACATACAGGTGCTAGTCAAGTTACTGGAAATGGTCGTGCTTTTATTGACCAACAAGGAACAGTAACTACTACTTTCAGATACAACTATTGGACATCACCAATGAAAGAAGTGGGGAAATCTACTTTTTCTGTAAAAGGAGTGATGAAAGATGGAACAACGCCAACATCAGGTAATTCAACAGCACCAGATATCAATTTTATATCGTATAGTGGAGCATATAGTACCTTAAACGGTGACCATAGCACTTCTCCTATTACGATTGCTAATTATTGGATTTATGGATTTACCAATGGATTGGTACGTTCTAGTTGGATTCAGAAATTAGAAACAGGTTCATTTAATCCAAGTGAAGGTTATATTTTAAAAGGCCCAGGAGCTGTACAGAATTACACCTTTGTAGGTACTCCAAACGACGGAAATATTACAACAACAATTAATGGAGGGTATTCTAGCTTACTTGGTAATCCATACCCATCGGCTTTAGATGCGAACAAACTATTTGAAGATAACAATTCAATAATCAAAACTTTGTACTTCTGGGAGCATCTGGGAGATTCGGGTAATCACAATATTGGTGGTTATTTAGGTGGGTATGGTATTAGAAATGCAACTATGGGAATTGCAGCTACAGCTCCGCCAAACGGAATAGGAGGTTTAGGAGGAACCACAAAAGCACCAGGAAGATATATACCAGTAGCACAAGGATTTTTTGTAGAAGCGACAGGAGTAGGAGGTACAATTACATTTAATAATAGTCAACGAGTATACCAAAGAGAGAATGAAGATGGTGGATCTGATTCATTCTTTTTTAAAGGAAAACAAACAAATCCATTACCAATACTAAAAATAGGATTTGAGTATAAAAACACAGAGAATAAAACTCTGCATCGTCAATTAGGAGTTTCTTTTAAAGCAGGGAATACCTATCAAAGAGAAGTAGGTTATGATAGCGAAGTGTTTAGTTTAGATCACTCAGATGCTTACTTTAAGTTTAAAGAAAATAGAGAGAAGTTTGCTATTGTTGGAATTGGGGAAATAACAAATGATTTAGAGTTTCCAATAGCTGTTTTGGTAGGGAGTTCTGGAGATTTTAAACTGATGATAGACGAAAAGAAACACATAGATAGAAAAGTGTTTTTAACCGATAAGCAAACAGGAGATAAATATGATTTATCATCAACAGTAAATCTAAGCTTATCTGCAGGAACTTACGAAGATCGCTTTTATATATCTTTTGGAGGAACAGTATTATCAGTAGGAGAAGATCAATTAAAAAAGCAGTTAAAGGTATATCATAATAAAAATACCAAAGAACTAATCATTGATAAAGAGCCAGAAATAAGAATTACTTCTATTTCGTTATTTAACATACTTGGAAAAAAAATATCAATGAAATATGATCAAGAAACCAATGTAAATAAGATAAGATTACCAATACATAGGTTTTCAAAGTCTATTTACATTATAAAGATTACTACAAATAAGGGGATTTATACAAAAAAAGTGGCTCTATAAATTTATAAATAGAGCTGCTTTTTAAAGTAGTAATGTAGTAGAAAAATAAAAAAAGGGTTAACAAATAAATGTGTCATTTATGAAAAAAAGAACAATTATATTCATAATGTTTTGCCTATCTATGGTGCAAACTTATGGACAAGCATGGTTTAAAGGGGAAGAAATACAGCAGTTTTCATCGATTAGTATTTCTATGGATCCAAATTCGAATTTAAAGAGTAGTAATAAAAACATATCAATAGAATACGAAAGATCTTATGAGAAGTTTTATGCAAGAGCAGAAGGAAGATATGTAGATCATCCTGATTTTTCCTATATGGAACTAATTATTGGTTCTGGTATTCATTTTTCTTTTTTTAAAGAAAATAAGGATGCTTTTTATGTAGGATTAAGAGCTGGAGCAATTCATCGTAAATCTAAACTGTATTATACTGTAGGAGTTGGAGCGGGAATTAATTATAGACTTGGAGAAAAGTTTATTGTTGGAGTAAGAACTACTATGGATAACAGAACAGATCTAAAGATTTGGAATCAACCAAACAAATTTGTGAATAGTAATTACATCAAATTTGGTTTCGTTTTTTAACACACTGTAATTTATAATATAAGCATGTCTTATAAAGAATTCACCCTCTAAAACAAAAATACAATGCACTAAAAAATAACATCAATATCCGTTTATGAAAACAACTGTATTTATTATCATTTTTATATTGATAGCAACAATTGCTATTTATTTTTATAATAAAAGTTTAATATATGATGTTGCTTTTTGTAAGAAAAAATGGATGGAAGATAGAGAGCATCGTTATGTGTTGGTTAAAAGAATAGTCAAAGAAAAACTCTTAATTGGTTTAACAAAAAAAGAAATTGTTACGCTCTTAGGAGATGAATTTAATGGTACCTACACATTAAAATGGACCTATTATATAGGTGAGAAACCAGGGATTTTACGATGGACAAAACAACAATTGTGTATTTTGTTTACTAAAGAAGGAAAAGTGTATAAGGTATTTGAAGGCTAAACCTTATTTCTCTTTTTTGTGAAGTGTATTTATATAATACAAACATTTTGTGTTGTATTGAAAACTGATTCAATCTATTTAGTGTTATTGCAATAAAATAGCCTAATAGCTATTATCCTATACTTAGTAAGACTTAATATGAATATTTTACGTATTACATAAAAACATACTAGCCTGTATTGTTAGCAGAAAACGAAAATTCTTTCTAATTTTTATTAATAACAATTACTTTAATTATTGGTGTAATAAACAACCCTAAATTGTTATTAAGACAACAACTTTCCTATTGCCTTATTTCTTCATGTTTTTTAGCAAGAGATTAT
The DNA here is from genome assembly GCA_947497755.1 of uncultured Polaribacter sp. Taxonomy (GTDB): domain Bacteria; phylum Bacteroidota; class Bacteroidia; order Flavobacteriales; family Flavobacteriaceae; genus Polaribacter. The sequence continues at coordinate 12,076 of CANMHT010000009.1, forward strand.
ATAGTATTTTATCTGTTAAAGTTATTTTTTGTAAAATATTTTAATTGATATGTTGCTTTTGGTAAATACTTTCCTTTTGATATAAAATATCTGTGTGTAACAACAAAACTCTAGGTAGTGTTGTTATTTCGATATGAATTAACAACATCAGTAATTAAAATGCTTTAAACTGTTTGTGATACAGTTTAATGGTTGATAAAAAGAAAATTGATATAAAACGATGTTCCAAAAGATCGTTTACTTCTAATTTCCTCTCCTTTTATAGTATAATTTTAGTTAAAGAATAATTCACTGTAGTATTTATTGATGTTCTAAAAATTGCTGCGAGTAGCATTACAATGTAGTCAACAAAAAACGCTACTACTTTCTAAAAAACAAGTGCCGAATTACAGGGTATAATTACACTAAATAAGAATATTCTCACAAAAAATAAATCCATAGATGATAAATAAAAATTATTTCATAAAAAATTTAATTGTTAAAAAACATAAAATCAATTATGTAGGTTTTTACTTAGTGTAAAATATATTATAAATGTAATTCTTATATCACTGATAAAGTCTATAGGTATTTTTACGTAATTATTGTTGTGATTAGTTGTAAAAACGTAATACAAATACAAAAATGAAAACTTATTTTAAAATTTTAATCGTATTCTCCCTAATAACTTCTATTACTGTAAATGCACAACGTGGTATAGGTACAAGTAACCCCAATGCAGATGCTATCTTAGAATTAAAGTCTACAAATAAAGGCTTTTTATTACCACGTGTGTCTTTGCAAAGCACAAGTTCTCCAAGTCCATTATCTGCCCATGTTGCTGGTATGACAGTGTACAATACGGCAACAATTGCAGATGTTAGTCCTGGTTATTTTATAAATGATGGCACTAAATGGATAGAGGTAATCTCTAAAGGCTATCAGTATAATGGGAACTCTATATTTATTGGCCCAGAAAGTGGTACAGTTAATACAGGTAATAGGAATACAGGTTTTGGTTATCAAGCGTTAAAAGAAAACACTACAGGAACTACTAATGTAGCAATTGGGCATATGGCTCTAAAAGATAATACTACGGGATATAGAAATACTGGGGTTGGTGATTTGGCATTATTTACTAATACTACTGCTTTTCAAAATACAGCTATAGGTAGTACAGCAATGTATAATAATACAACTGGTAATGCAAACACTGCAATTGGGGCTTCGTCATTGCAATCAAATCAAACAGGAGGGTATAATGTAGCTGTTGGATTACATTCTTTATTAGCAAATAAAACGGGTTCTAATAACGTGGGAGTTGGTATAAGTTCTTTAAATAATAATCAATCAGGAGAATATAATGTAGCAATAGGTAGTGGTACATTATCAATGCATGTCACTTCTAATTATAATACAGCTTTAGGGAATCAAGCAATGCTAAATACCACTACAGGTGCTTCTAATGTTGCAATAGGGAATCAAGCTATGCAAAATACTATTAATGTATCAAATAATGTAGCATTAGGAGAGCAAGCTATGCGGCAAACATCTTATGGTAACTCTAATGTTGCACTAGGGCACCATACATTGGAATCTGCAATTTATAGTCATAATAATGTGGCGATTGGAGCTTATGCTTTAAGAGATGGAGATGATACAGCAGATAATGTAGCTATTGGTCATTCTGCTCAAATAGGAGTGAGGGGTTCAAGAAATATAACTATTGGTGCGCAAAATTACCAGAATTCTATAGGAAATAATAATATAATAATTGGGCATAAAATTAATTTAGAAGACCCTCATGGAGATAATCAACTAAGTATCGGGAATTTAATTTTTGCAAAAGGAGGATTTGCAGAAGGGACTGATATTGGTTCTGGTATGGTTAGTATAGGTATGAGGCCTGATGAAAGTTATAGTGACGATGGCTTACAAGTAGATGGGAACATAAGATTATTTGGATGGCCTAATGAGTATAGACGAGCAGATTATGTATTTGAAAAATATTACAATGGTTCTTCTAAATTAAAACCGTCTTATAAAATGGCAAGTTTAAAAACTATAGAAGAGTTTACTAAAAAAAATCATCATTTACCAGGAGTTCCTTCAGCTGCAGAAATTAAAAAAAACGGACTTGTATTAAATCAAGCTACTAATTTAAACTTAGAAAAAATAGAAGAACTTTTTTTACATCTAATCAAGCAAGAAAAAACAATAAAAGCACAAAAAGAACGCATAACAAATCTAGAAAGTCGTTTGTTAAAATTAGAAGAGAAAGTGAACTAGATTGCAGTTAAAAAGTTGGAAAGTATAAAAGTTTATAAAGTTAGAATGTTAAAAAAACAATTACACGATTTAACATTTAAACAATTAGTGAATTAGCTAATGTATCAATTTGAAGATTTGAAGATGTTCTAATTTGAAGGATAGTTAAAATCATAAATAATACTTGTCTTGGTCTTGGACATACTTTTTATTTGTGTAGAATTCAAGATTAGAAAGCGTATAAGCATCCAAAGAACGAAGTGGTCTGGATGCGTTCGCTGAAAAAATCGTAAGAATTCAAATAAAAGAAAAAGAAGTCTTGATTTTTTGTTTCGTTTTGTATTAAGACAAAATGAAAAAATGATTAAACAATGTACTAATGTGTCAATGAAACCATTTGGTAATGAGTTTAAAAGTTGGAAAATTAAAAGTTTATAAAGTGTTCTAATGTAGTAATTTATAAATGAACCAATATACCAATTACATGATTTAACATTTAAACAATTTAACAATAAATCAATGTATCAATTTGAAGATGTTCTAATTTGAAGGGTAGTTAAAATCATAAATAATACTTGTCTTGGACATACAGCTTGTTGAATTAGCCTTTCCACCGCAAGAAGCGTAAAAGATAAAATGTTGTTTGAGCATAGCGAGTTCATTTGATCTAGCTTCAAGGATGCGAAAGACTTTTCATAAAAGCTGAAGTCTTGATTTTTCTTACTTTTTATCAAGAAAAAGTTGGAAAGTAGAAAGTTTATAAAGTGTTATAATGTAGTAATTTATAAATGAACCAATATACCAATTACATGATTTGACATTTAAACAATTTAACAATAAATCAATGTATCAATTTGAAGATTTGAAGATGTTCTAATTTGAAGGTTAGTTAAAAACATCAATAGTACTTGTCTATGACATACTTTTTATTTGTATAGAATTCAAGATTAGAAAGCGTATAAGCATCCAAAGAACGAAGTGGTCTGGATGCGTTCGCTGAAAAAATCGTAAGAATTCAAATAAAAGAAAAAGAAGTCTTGATTTTTTGTTTCGTTTTGTATTAAGACAAAATGAAAAAATGATTAAACAATGTACTAATGTGTCAATGAAACCATTTGATAATGAGTTTAAAAGTTGGAAAATTAAAAGTTTATAAAGTGTTCTAATGTAGTAATTTATAAATGAACCAATATACCAATTACATGATTTGACATTTAAACAATTTAACAATTAGTGAATTAGCTAATGTATCAATTTGAAGATTTGAAGATGTTCTAATTTGAAGGGTAGTTAAAATCATAAATAATACTTGTCTTGGACATACTTTTTATTTGTGTAGAATTCAAGATTAGAAAGCGTATAAGCATCCAAAGAACGAAGTGGTCTGGATGCGTTCGCTGAAAAAATCGTAAGAATTCAAATAAAAGAAAAAGAAGTCTTGATTTTTTGTTTCGTTTTGTATTAAGACAAAATGAAAAAATGATTAAACAATGTACTAATGTGTCAATGAAACCATTTGATAATGAGTTTAAAAGTTGGAAAATTAAAAGTTTATAAAGTGTTCTAATGTAGTAATTTATAAATGAACCAATATACCAATTACATGATTTAACATTTAAACAATTTAACAATTTAACAATTAGTGAATTAGCTAATGTGTCAATTTGAAGATTTGAAGATGTTCTAATTTGAAGGATAGTTAAAATTATAAATAATACTTGTCTTGGACATACAGCTTGTTGAATTAGCCTTTCCACCGCAAGAAGCGTAAAAGATAAAATGCTGTTTGAGCATAGCGAGTTCATTTGATCTAGCTTCAAGGATGCGAAAGACTTTTCATAAAAGCTGAAGTTTTGATTTTTCTTACTTTTTATCAAGAAAAAGTTGGAAAGTAGAAAGTTTATAAAGCTGGAAAGTTAAAAAAACAATTACACGATTAAACATTCTAACAAATCAACATAAAAGCCGTCATATGATTTGAAGATGTTCTCATTTGAAGATTAGTTTAAAAATTGAGGGCTTACAATTATAATTTAAACTACTAGTAAAGAAAAGAAATCGTTTAACAAAGTGTTAAGCTCTTGATTTGTGGTGGTGTTTTTTTTGTTTTTATTAATCTTAATATCAGTTGTTTAAAAATTTACTTATGAAAAATAATCCTTTCATGTAATATTTTCAGCTATAGTAAGGCTATCGGTTATTTTTGTTTTTAAAACTTTAAAATGACTTGAAGGTTCGTTAAAAAATAGAAAGTTTATAAAGTTAAAAATGTGTGAAGGTACCAAGATAAAGTGAAAAGGTAGTTACACAATTTAACAGATAAACAGTTTAACGATAATCAATTAAGTCAGAAAACGAAAAGCCTAAAATAAAAATGATACGTTTATTTTTTATCCTATTATTTGTCTTAATGTCTAATATTGTACATGCCCAACAATATTTTACAGGAAATTTAAAAGCACATGCTGGGCAAAAAATTAGTTTATCAGGTTTTGATTATGGTAAAACGATAGAGTTAGATAAAAATACGATTGATAGTCTAGGATATTTTAGATTAAAATACCCAAGTAACTATAAAGGAATGGCAGTGCTAAAAACCCAAGATAATAGTAGTTTGTTTTTTGCATTAACAGAAAAAGAGATACAATTAAAAGGAGAGTTTTTAAGAAAACCTCAAACCCTATCATTTAAGAATAGTAATGAAAATCCTGTTTTTTGGAAATATGCTAAAGAACAACAAATACGTACACAAGCATTGGCTGCTTGGAAATTTCTAGGGCCTTTGTATCAAAGTGAAACGTTGTTTATAAAGCAAAACAAAACGAAAGAACTTATAAAAAACGAGCAACAAAGAATTGAAAAAGAAGATGTTCGTTTTTTAAAAAACCTCTCTGCAAAAAGTTATATGTTTTGGTTTTTGCCTTTACGTAAACTTGTACAAGATATGCCAGCAGCTGTTAGTAGGTATCCAAAACGTATTCCAAAATATATTTCAGCATTTAGAAATATTAACTTTAAAGACAAACGTTTTAAAAATAGTGGCTTATATGTGCAATTGATAGAAGGACATTATAAAATGCTAGAAAATATTGGGCAGCCAATAGATAAGATGGTTGCTGAAATGAATCTAAGTACTAGTTATTTAATCAATCAATTTAGTAGGGATAAGAATGGGTTAAATATGATGGCAAAACACTTGTTTCATTTTTTAGAAAAAAGAAGTTTGTTTAAAGCCTCAGAATTTTTGGCACTTACTTTATTAGAAAGGCACGATAAACAAATAACTCCAAAACTGGCTAATAAATTTGAAAGTTATCGAAAGTTAAAAGTAGGGAAAATTGCACCGGATATTCAATTAACTCCACAACGTAAATTAAGCAATATTCAAAAAACAACGCTATTAGTTTTTGTAGCAAGTTGGTGTCCAGATTGTAAACTAACGAACGAGCAATTATTTAAATATTACCCTAAGTGGAAAGCTAATAAAAAAGAGTTAGAAATTATTTATGTTAGTGTAGATACAGATAAAAAAGCTTTTGATACCGTGTATGCAAATGCACCTTGGAAAGTATATGCAGACTTTAAAGGTTGGGAATCTCAAGCAGTAAAAGATTATCATGTTATAGGAACACCAAGCTTTTTTTTGTTAGATAAAAACAGAAAAATTATTTCAAGACCAAAATCAATAGCACAAATAGATGCTATTTTAAATACCATTTAAATAAAACACCGCTCTATTTAAGTCTTTTGCCCAGATATTGAAATAGAAATTTATGGAAGATGAAATTATAGACTGCAAATATTGTGGTTCTAGAATGGCAGTAAGAATAAATAGAAAAAAAATACACAAGTATATTCCCAATTCTAAGTGTTATCAATGTATGGATTGTGATACTAGTTTTTTAAGAATAGATTGGTTAAAAAAACAAGTAAGATTAGGAGGAAGAAAAGCACCAATATGTAAGTCTTGTTTTGGAGCAGATTTAAAAAAGACGGATTTTACATCTAATTCAGGAACTATTTTTTTTGCTTATTGGAGGTGTAATGACTGTACAAAAATAATGTATGATTGGAATGTAGAGTTTATTATGCGATTGACATTTAGGGTATTGTTGTTTGTAGGTTTACTTGCGATATTGTTGTATACAGATATCATTTTTTGGATACTAAAAGTTGTTTTTGAAATTTTAAGGATATAGAAATTTGTTATTAATGTTTGAATAAAGATGAAATTAGACATAAGAAAATTATGGGTAATCTGTTGTATTAGTTCTTTTTTTAACGTGCATTCGCAAGTTGGTATCGGAACAACAATACCTAATAAATCTTCTGCTTTAGAGATAACTTCAGTAGATAAAGGAGTATTATTTCCAAGAGTAGCATTAAGTAGTACTCAAGATATTTCTTTAATAAAAAATGGAAATGTAGAAAGCTTATTTGTGTACAATACAGCTACGATAGCTGATGTGAGTCCTGGTTATTACTATTGGAGAGAAAACAAATGGGAAAAGATTGTGGTAAGTTCAGAACTCAGTTCATTAGAAAATGGAAAATCTGCTTTTGAAGTTTGGGAAGAATTATCAGAAAATAAGGGGAAAACTAAGGAAGAATATTTTGCTTATTTAAAGGGTGATAAAGGAGAAGTTGGTCCCAAAGGTGATTCAAATCAGATTGTATATAGAAAAAAGCATAGTGGAAAAGCTAGTTATTATCGTGGCTTTGAAGATACTGATATAGTATATTTCCAATACATCTATTCAGGATCTAATAAAATAGGCTTTATAGAAGGATATTTGGTTAAAAACCAAACAATGACGCTTTATTTATCTAAAGGACGTAATCTGATAGATTGGTATCAAGAAGGAAATGATGTGTTTAAGTTTATGCCAATAGGAGCAAATCAATCAAATGGATACTATGGTATTAATATCAAATTTCATGATGCATCAACAATAGTGATTCAAAAAGATGCAGCCACATCATCCTCTACCAATACAAATCACTATTATACTGTAGTTTTTTCAAAATTTTAATACTGTAATATTGTTTCGTTTAACAAGCCTTTTTTATCTAAGAAACTATTTGTTTTTATTCGTCTTTTTAGGGCTTAATGTGGATGCACAGGTTAAATATTCTTCTACAAAAGAATGGATGAAGTTTGTAAATGGAAATAAATATATTGGAGAGTTATTTATTCCAGGTACTCATGATTCTGGAGCAGAAGATATGAGCTTGGTGTCTTCTGTAGCTAAAAATTTTACAAAAACTCAGAATACTTCTATAAAAGAACAGTTAGAGCTAGGAGTTCGTTTTTTTGATATAAGAATCCACACTGATAAATTTAAAATATATCATGGGTCACAAGATTTAAACCTAACTTTTAAAGAAGTTATGGAAGATTTCATTACCTATATTGAACGATTTCCTTCAGAAACCTTGTTGGTTCAAATAAAACATGAAGGAGGTTCGATGAACACCTCTGATATGTACGATGTAATATATAAAGATTATATAGCAAAATACAAATACATCAAAAATTTACATATTACTAATACAATAGATTATAGACCACAACTTAAAGATCTTAGAGGGAAAATATTTTTTATTAAAAGAGGAGGTGATTCAACTTATGGGGTAAATATATCCTATAGCGATAATACGATATTTAGCACAAAATATTTTTATATACAAGATGCTTATGATCCTGCTGGTGATTGTACAAATTATATACCTTTTACAAGTACATGCATAGCATGGAATAGAGTTGGTCCTAAAAAAGAGAAAATAAATGAAATGATAGATGTAAGAATAAATAATCCAAACACAAATACTATTTACCTTAATTTTATTAGCTTAGCTGCACCTCAAAGTGCTCAAGCGTCTTTCGAATACCCAGAAACTTATGTAGATGAGCTAAATGATTATGCAATAGAAAAAGCTAAGCTGTTAAAAAACAAGAATGCTAATGGAAATGTTTTTATTTTTGATTTTATCAATACTTCAACAGCAAAAGCAATTATCGATTTAAATTTTTAATATTCTTTTTGATGCATTTTCATTGCTTAATAATCATTAATTTATTTTTACAATTCAAACTCTCAAAAAAACTTACTTGTTGTTCAAATAAATATCCGTTTGTAATAAAATCCATTTCATAATCAGTAGTTTTTATATGGAGCTTCATTTGATGAATTGAATATTCGTGAAGTCTAAGTCTAAAATATCGAGCGTATATTATAGGAATTCCTAACTTTAATAAAAACCACATTGGAAACAGAAAAATAGGGGCAATATTTTCCTTTCCTCGTTTTAATGTGATTTTGAGTATACTTTCTTTTGGGATAGGTATTACAGTTAATTTGTTAGAATAATTTGCTCGTAATAAAATCCCTTTAGAACGCTTTTCAAAATTGCATTTTGAATCTATTTTTAAGGATTCATTTTGTGACTTATTCGATTTAAATGATTTTAGATAAAAACCTGTGCTGCCAATAGCTTTTGGTTTTAACCAATTAATTTTAATAGGCTTGCCAATTTGTTTTGTTATTGATTGTTCAGTCAACGTATTCTAACAATTTTTAGTTTGCACTAAAGTAGCAGAATTCATAAAAAGAAAAAAACTCTAACCAATGTTTTACAAATGATTAGAGTTTTACCTTGTACTCGAGGTGGGAATCGAACCCACACTCCCGAAAGAACTGGATTTTGAATCCAGCGCGTCTACCAATTCCGCCACTCGAGCCTACTAAATAAATAGGAGTGCAAAGCTAAAAAATATTTTTAGTTTAAAAGCATAAAAAATGCATCAACTCGTTAAATATTTTTATTTTTGCAGCGAACAACACAAAACACATAACAAAACCAACTAAATGTCTACAAACAACCTTACTCCAAAGATTTTTGCTTGTTCTCAAAGTATAGAGCTTGCAGAAAAAATAGCCAAAGCTTATGGTGCCGAATTAGGAAATGTAAAAACTACTCACTTTAGTGATGGAGAGTTTCAGCCTGCTTTTGAAGAATCTATTAGAGGAAGAAGAATTTTTATCATCGGATCTACATTTCCAAACTCAGATAATTTAATGGAAATGTTATTAATGATTGATGCGGCCAAAAGAGCATCTGCTAGACATGTAACAGCTGTAATGCCATATTTTGGATGGGCACGTCAAGATAGAAAAGATAAGCCAAGAGTTGCTATCGGAGCAAAATTAGTTGCTAACTTATTACAAGCAGCAGGAGCAACTAGAATTATGACAATGGACTTGCATGCAGATCAAATACAAGGTTTTTTTGAAAAACCTGTTGATCACATGTTCGCATCTACGATTTTTTTACCTTATGTAAAAGAACTAGGTCTCGATAATTTAACCATCGCGTCGCCAGATATGGGAGGTTCTAAAAGAGCTTATGCATATTCGAAATATTTAGGTTCTGATGTAGTTATTTGCTACAAGCAACGTAAAAAAGCCAATGTAATTTCTCATATGGAATTGATTGGAGAAGTAGAAGGAAAGAATGTTATTCTGGTAGATGATATGATTGATACTGGAGGAACACTTACCAAAGCAGCAGATTTAATGATGGAAAGAGGAGCAAAAAGTGTAAGAGCCATTTGTACACATCCAATACTATCTGGTACAGCAATAGATAGAATAGAAAACTCTAGTTTAATAGAATTGATAGTTTCTGATACAATTCCTTTAAAAAGAGAGAGTTCTAAAATAAAAGTTGTATCTTGCGCCCCTTTATTCGCAGATGTGATGCATAAAGTACAAGATAATACATCTATCAGCGATCAATTTTTAATGTAAATAAATATAAATAAACAAAGTAATGAAATCAATTACAATCAAAGGATCTCAAAGAGAAAGCGTAGGTAAAGTAGCTACTAAAGCCTTACGTAATGCTGGTCAGGTTCCTTGCGTGTTATACGGAGGAGATAAGCCAGTGCATTTTTCAGCAGAAGAAATCGCATTCAAAAACTTAGTGTACACTCCAAATGTATATACTGCGTCGATTGAATTAGAAAACGAAACTTACGCTGCTGTTTTACAAGATATTCAGTTTCACCCAGTAACAGATAAAATCTTACACATCGATTTCTATCAGTTATTCGAAGACAAAGAAATTTCTATGAACATTCCTGTAAAATTAGTAGGAAATTCTAAAGGAGTTATGGTTGGGGGAGCTTTACGTCACAATATGCGTAAATTAAGAGTAAAAGCGTTACCAGCTAACTTACCAGATGTTATTGAAGCAGATATTACAGAATTAGAAATTGGAAATAAATTAGTAGTTAGATCATTACACAATGAAAATTACTCAATTTTACACCCAGAAACAACTGTAGTTGCTCAAGTAAGAATGTCTCGTAATGCATCTAAAGCAGCTGCTGAAGAAACAGAAGAGTAAACAAATTACTTATAATATTAAAAAGCACTGCAAATTTTGTAGTGCTTTTTTTATTTTTGCCCAGATATGAAGAAATTTTTAATTGTTGGTTTAGGAAATATTGGCGAAAAATATGACAATACGCGTCATAATATCGGTTTTAAGATTCTAGATGCTTTGGCGAAAGAATATAGTGTAAGTTTTGAAACCGAAAAGCTAGGTGATATTGCCAATTTTCGTTTTAAGGGAAGAACTTTTATATTGCTTAAACCTAGTACTTATATGAATTTAAGTGGCAAAGCAGTTAAATATTGGATGGAGAAAGAAAAAATTGAGATTGAAAATATCTTAATTATTACTGATGATTTAAATATAGACTTTGGAACTATTCGTTTAAAAGGAAAGGGAAGCGCTGGCGGTCATAACGGATTAAAAGATATTCAAGAAAAATTAAATACCACAAAATATCCAAGATTTAGATTTGGAGTAGGCGCAAATTATTCTAGAGGACGTCAAGTAGATTTTGTATTAAACAAATGGACAGAAGAAGAAGAAAGTGAATTGATAGAGAGAATTCCTGTTTCTTGTAACGTAATTACTTCTTTTGGAACAGCTGGTATTTCAAATACCATGAATACTTTTAATGGTAAATAATTAATTTTTACTGATTATCACTAGCAAACCACTCTGCAAAAGAAGTTTCTGTTTCTTGTAGTCTTAAAGAAAATAAACGAACATTTGTAGGCAATTTAGGTTGGATCTTTTTTGCAAAGTCAATAACCATCATTTCACTTGTTGGTTGATAATCTACCAAAATAACATGATGTCCACGATCTTTTAGTTCTTTCGCTAACTCTACATGTGGTGTGTTTTTGTTAAATACTGTAGCATGGTCAAAAACATCTACAATTTCATCTTTAACAATCTTTTTTAGGTCAGAGAAATCGATAACCATTCCATATTTTACCTGAGTATTGTCAGAAATTGGTTCTCCAATAACAGTTACAGAAAGCTTATAACTATGTCCGTGAACATTTTTACACTTACCATCATAACCATATAAAGCATGACCGGTTTCAAAGTTAAACTGTTTGGTGATTCTAATTGCACTCATCTTACTTTCTTCTGTTTTTATTAGCTTTTGCTTTGTTGTAAAAATACATTACAGCTAATACAACTGCTAATCCTAAAAATAAATAATCTGCTCCCATAATATAATATATAAGGTTTTGTAGCTAGGCTACTTTTTAAATTTTGATAATGCTTTTTTGGTAAAGTCAGATAACACTAACTTTCCAGATATCTTTGCTCTTTCAATTAGTAAATTATTCCAATCTTCTGTTCCTTTCCATAAAGTTTTTTTCATTTCTAATAAAGCTTCAGGATTGTATGAAGCCAACTTTTCTGCTAAAATCAAGCTTTCTTTTGAAAGTTCATCTTGGGTTTCGAAAACCTTTGCAAAGAGTCCTTTCTCTTTTGCCCAATAAGCTGTTTTCCATTCTGTAGCAGCTAAAGTTAACTCTGCTAATCCTGCAAGGCCAATTTTACGTTCTACCGCTGGAGCAATTACAAAAGGACCAATACCAATAGTTAATTCTGATAATTTAATTGAAGCGGCTTCTGTTGCTAAAACATAATCACATGCCGCAGCTAATCCAACACCACCACCTACAGTTTTTCCTTGTACAACGCCAATAATAATTTTAGAACAACTTCTCATGGCATTAATAACATTGGCAAAACCAGAAAAGAAGCGTTTTCCATCTTCTAAATTATCTATAGCAATCAGTTCGTCAAAAGAAGCACCAGCACAAAAAGCACGATTTCCTTCTGATTTTAAAATAATGACAGAAACAGCATCGTTTTCAGAAACTTTTTGTAGTTCTTTTGTCAATCGATCTAGTAAAACACTAGGGAAAGAATTACTGGCAGGATGCCCAAATTCTATCGTTGCTATTTTGTTAACGATGTTGGTATATAAACTTCCTTCAGATCGATTGTTTGTCATTTGAAATAGTATTAATAGTCAAATTTACTGCTTTTGTGCAAGGGGAGAAAACTTTCGGTAAAATTTAAAATATAAAAAGATACCACGGTAAAACATCCAAATGGTAAAAGCAATCCAAATAGCATATAATTTAAAGGACAGGTAATCGAATAAAAGTAAGGTTGGGATAAAGCCAATTGTAGTAGCAAAAATTAACACATTACGTAAGTATTTCATTTCTCCCATTCCTTTAAATGTTCCATCAAAAATAAAGGTGATTGCACATAAAGGTTGCATTAATAATATCACCCAAAAAACGGTGTAAAATTGGTCTAAAACAGATGGTTCTTTTGTAAATAATAATCCGATGGGCTTGTATAAAAGTAATCCTAAACCAATAAAAGAAAGTCCGAGTACAAAAGCATACTTTACCAGTTTTTTATTTAGTTTGATGAGTGTTTTATAATCTTTTTGACCTAATAATTTTCCAGATAAAATATTACCAACACTAGAGTAACCATCAATCATAAAAGCACCAAGAAGCCATAAATTTAATCCAATTGTATATGCAGCAATGTATTCTTTACCATAAGCAGTAGCATAAGAAGTACCTAAATACAAGGCTAGGTTTAATGCTAGAGTTCTAACAAAAAGATTTAAAATCATTCCGATTAACCGCTTTATTTCTGGGTGGATAGGTAGTACAATTTTTAAAGGAATGCTGGTCTTTTTTAGTAATAAAATAGTAGATAATAAAGCCATAACAATTTGTGCAATAACACTAGCATAAGCAGCACCTTCTATATACATTGCTGGTACGAGTCCATCAATACCATAGACAAAAACATAATCCAATACAATGTTTAACACTGCGCCAGTAATGGCAATAATCATAGGGTAAAAAGTATTTTGTAAACCTCTAAAAATTCCAAAAATAGCAAAAGTATAAAGTGATAGCGGAAAGCCAATAATTCTGATGTTATAATAACTAATACAATATTCTAAGATGCTACCTGAAGCATTATAAAATTGAAAAATTTCTCTTGAAAAAGGATAAGAGATGGCAATAACAAAAAAACTAACTAAAACAACAATAGCAATTGCTTGCGCGGGTAAAGATTTTATTTCTTCAAGTTTGTTGGCGCCAAGATATTGAGAAACAATGGATGAAATGGCACTTCTAATTTGACCAAAAACCCAAATCAACATAGAAATAAATGCACCAACAATACCTACAGCAGCTAAAGATTCGATAGCGTTGTGTTCTATATTACCAATAATTGCTGTATCTGTAATAGAAAGCAATGGTTCTGCTACTCCAGCAATTAATGCCGGTAGTGCTAATTTGTTTATTCTTTTTCTACTAATATCTGTTTTCAAACTGGTTCAAAAATACTAATAAAACGGAGTTTTAGATAGATTTAAAAAGTGTATTTTCGCAGTTCATTTATTTTGTGTAATTTTCTCTTTTCAATAAATAAATTTACCACATGAAAAATATACTTGTTCCAATAGGATCTTCAGAAAATTCAATAAATACATTACAATATGCCATTGATTTTGCGCATGAAGTAGGAGCAGATGTTTATGTGTTAAGAGCTTACAAAGCACAGTCTAAAGCTGGTACTATGATTGACGTGAGTGCTATTTTAGAGCGCGAATCGAATTTGTATATGCGTTCTATGATTAATAGTGTTGATAGAAAGGGAAAAGAAATTCAATTAATTTCTGCTAAAGGAAATGTAGTCGATTCTATTGCTGCTGTGCAAAAAGAAATTGGAATTGATTTAATTATGATGGGACCGAAAAGTAACTCTATTAAAGAAGAGGTATTTTTAGGAACAACTTCTGGAAGTGTTGTGAAACAATCTAATATTCCAGTACTAATTGTGCCAGAATCATATGCTTTTAAACCTTTCAATTCTGTTTTAACAGCTTTTAAAACGGGTGTGGTTAACAAAAAAGATGCTTTAATTCCGTTAGAGTTTGTAAAAAGAGAATTTAACCCTGTAATTAACTTATTGTTGGTAAAAACACCAGGTCATACAGAAGAGGATTTGGTTATTGATGCTAGTTTAGAAGGATTGAAATCTTCATTAAAGATTACAGAAAACGCTACAACTTTTCAAGGAGTATTAGAGCATTTTCAATCTCATAATCCAGATATGTTATGTGTGTTTAGACGTAAAAGAGGATTCTTTAAAAAGTTATGGGAAAAGAACACTATTTTAAAGAAGGAGTTTCACTGTAGTATTCCATTATTGGTATTAAGTGGTAAGTCTTAATGTAGTTTTTCTGTAAACGGAATTTCGGGGTTAAAAATTTCTATAATTAAATGATTAATAGCTTCAAGAAAGAGGGTTATTTTTTCTTCAGTAATTTGATGGTCTTTTCTTCCGAAATCTATTTTTAATAAACCGCTTTTTAAGTTTTTAAAAGAAATAATTCCGCCTTCAATATTTCCAGATTTAAAATTTTGAGTGTATAAAAAAGCATAGAGCAATACTTGAATCGCTTTACTGTACTTTTCTTCTGCAATACTAGACAAATCACTTACTTTTAAATGGGAAGCGGTAACGTTTCCTGTTTTGTAATCGATAATTCTAGTAACTCCATTTAATTGATCTATTCTGTCTACTTGTCCTTTTAATTTTATAGGAAAATCAAAAGCTTCAATTTTAATTTCAGCTTCTAAATCGAGTTCTGTAGCAATAATTTTTAACTCATCAGTTTCGTTTAAGCTTTGTATTTCTTGACGGATAAAACGTTGAATATAGTCTTTGGAAATCTCAAAAATCAAACGATTTTTACCTGTATAAACATCAGAATTGTGAAAATACTTTTTAAAATAGAAACTTACCAAATCATCTATTTTTGTAAGCATTTCTTTTAAGTTATTTTTGGTAACTATTTTTCCAATAAAAGGTTGGTATAAGGCATCTAATGTATCATGAATAATGGTTCCCATTGTATTGGCTGCCACAGTTTCTTCAACTTCTTTGTATTCTTTTAACCCTAAAACTTTGTGTTTGTAAAAAGCAATCGGGTTGTACAAGTAATTGGTTAGTGTAGAAGGTGAAAAACCTTTTTTAGCCTGTTCTTTAAGCTTGTTAATTATCGCTGGAGTTTTCGAAATTTCCATTAGTTCTTTTTTCTCGGTTAACACAGTTGGAGCAATTTGCTTTTCAACAATATTTTCTTTTAAATAAGATAACTGAGAAAGGAACCTACTTTTCTCTCCTCCTCCAAAACTATCACTTTCAGAATTGTATAAAAGGTAAATGTTTTTAGCTCTTTGTAGTAGTCTAAAAAAGTGATACGAAAAAATGGCATCCTTTTCTTGGTAAGTTGGTAAGTTAAACTCTAATTTAACATCAAAAGGAATAAAAGAGTTTTGAGAATTTCCTTTAGGTAAAATGGTTTCATTTACAGAAGTTATAATAACATTTTCAAAATCTAATACTCTTGTTTCAAGCATTCCCATTAGTTGTAAGCCATGTAGAGGTTCCCCTTTAAAAGAAAGATTTTCTGACTGAATTAATTGATTGAATAACTGCTGTATGGTTTTTAATGTTTTTAAGTAGTTGTAATGTGTTTGTAAGGTTTGTAATTGTGTAAATATGGTATAAAAACGAAATAAATATTCTTTTTCTAAAGGATTAGCTTGTTCTTTTATTAAAGAAATAAGATCTAGAATTCGTTGTATAAATCCTTCAGTATTTTCAAAAGGATTAAAAATACTAAGCAGTTTATCTTTAGTATTATTATCTAATTGTTTTAAAAACTGTTCTAATTGATTATAGCTAATAAAAGCGTCATTGTCTTTGGCTATTTTTAAAGCAATATTATCAAAAATAGTAACCTCATCAATAATTAATAAAGGTAAAATTGTTGGATGTTTTAAAAACTGTAAAACATCTTTATAGTAAAACTGTTGCTGTGTTTTTCGCTGTAATTTTTCTTGATTAATAAATAATTGAAAAATAGTAGTAAATAAAGAAGTAGTTGGAATGTCTTTTAAAGGATATCCCATAGTGATATTTATTGCATCTACTTCTTTAGGTAATGAGTTAAGCGTAATTGGTAATAAGCTTTCATCTGCCAATACGTATGCAGTATTTGTATAACTAGGAAGTTTTTTTAAAATCTCTCCTGCATATTTTATTTGAGTAACATTTTTAGAAGCTCCAATGATTTCAATGTTTTTTGGAGTATTAAAATAAGAGGAAACCGTTAGTAAAGGGTTTGTTAAATAATATTTCCATTCGGCTTTGTACTTTCTGATAAACTTGCCTGCCAGGTGTTTTTTTTGTAAAAAAGTAGCATCAATGTCCCAATAAACTTCCGTATTCCCTTGTAATAATAGTTGTTGGAAAAGGTATTCTTCAGCTTTATTTAAGGCATTAAAGCCGATAAAATAAAAGTTTGTTGTGCTATGTTTTGCTATATAATCTTCTATTTTTTTTGTAGCTTCTCTATAAATTAATCCTTGATATCCAATCTTTTTTTGAGATAGATAGCTGTAAAAACCATGATAGTATTCACCTAGTTTTTCCATAAAACCAATATGGCTTTCCATCATTTTGGTTTTTTCTAAAGGTTTTTTTACTGACCATTTTTTTAAACGCTCAATATCTCTTAAATAATTAAAAATATCTTTTGTATTGACTAAGTGCTGGTCTATTTCATTAAAATCTTGCAATACTGTTATTGCCCAAGAAAAGAAGTTTTCAAATTCTTCAGATTTTTCTTCGATACTTTTATACACCGAATAAAAATGAAATAATAATTGAACAGTATCTACTTTGGTAAAACCAGAAACTTCTTCAATAAATTCTTCGATATTAATAATCCTTGGTAAAAAACCAATAGTACCTTGCTTTTTTAATTCTTGTTTGATAAAAACACCCGCTCTTTGTGATGGTAATACAATAACAGTATTCTTAAACGAATCTTGTTGATTTGCAATAGATTTTAAAGTTTCAGAAATAAAAGTTTGCATTAAAAAAAGCCTCAGAATTTAAATAACAATGTACAAAAAGAAGCGATTTATTTTATAATATTGTTAAAAATTATTTTCATGCAACCAGAACTTAAAGTAGCCGTTATACAGAAAGATTTAGCTTGGCAAGATGCAGCTCAAAATCGATTAGCTATAGATAAAATATTATCTGAGATTACAGATGTAGATTTAATTGTATTGCCAGAAATGTTTACTACTGGCTTTTCAATGAAGCCAGAACACATTGCAGAAACTATGGATGGAGAAACGGTTTGTTGGATGCTTGAAAAAGCAACAGCATTACAAGCAGCTATAGTTGGGAGTGTTATCATTAAAGAAGATAATCGCTATTTTAATAGAATGTTATTTGTGCATCCAAATAAAAAAATAGAAACCTATGACAAACGACATGCTTTTACCTTGGCAGGTGAACATAAATCTTATACTTCTGGAAAAGAGAAGTTGATTGTTGATTATTTAGGTTGGAAAATTTGCCCCTTAATTTGTTATGATTTGCGCTTTCCTGTTTGGTCAAGAAATGTAGAAAATTATGATGTATTAATTTATGCAGCTAATTGGCCAAAGCCAAGAGTTAATGCTTGGAATACTTTATTAAAAGCACGTGCAATTGAAAATATGAGTTATTGTATTGGAGTAAATAGAGTAGGAGTTGATGCCAATGGACACGAGTATTCTGGTAACTCTGCTGTCATAGATTATTTAGGAGAAGCATTGACAGGAATTTCTGAATTTAAAGAAGAGGTATTGTACGCAACACTTTCTAAAAATAAACTGTATGATTTGCGCTCTAAGCTATCTTTTTTAGAAGACAAAGATAATTTTAGCATTACATAAAAAAAGCGCCTTAAAGGCGCTTTTTTTATGTAATGGGATTCATCCACTTAAAGTTGTATTTTGTGTCAGGAACCACAATTCTTTCGGTAATTCGTTGCATTCTGTTGGGCAATTTCATTAGCCAATCTCTAGCTCTTTCTGCTTCTTGAGTAAGACCAGTAATTTTATCAATCTCCCACATTGTATTTAACTTTTTTAGAATGTCTACATAGTCAAAACCAGTATAAACCCCAGTTCGTTGTGCTACGGTAGAAAATTGATCAAATAAAGTTCCTTTGGCTTCAAAAGACTCTCTTAAATGCATGGCTGGCATTACAATTTTATGTTTCATCATGTGTTGAAAAGCCAACATCATTTCACTCGGGTCAATTTTAAAGATTTCTTTTACAAATTCCGCATAAGCGATATGGTGACGCATTTCATCTCCAGCAATAATTTTAGACATTTTAGCCAATGCTTTATGCCCTTTTTTACGAGCAATCTTAGCTACATTATTATGCGAAATATACGTAGCTAATTCCTGAAAACTAGTATATACAAAGTTTTTATAAGGGTCTGTAGCAGTACCGATATCAAAACCATCAGCAATTAAATGTTGTGTAGTAATTTCTACCTCTCTCATATTTACTCTTCCAGAAAGATATAAATACTTGTTTAGTACATCTCCATGTCTATTTTCTTCAGCAGTCCAAGCTCTAATCCATTTTGCCCATCCGCCATCTGGGTGTTGTGTTACTCCTTCTAGGTCTAATAACCAAGACTCATAAGTTGGTAATGCTTCTTCTGTGATTGTGTCTCCAACTAGAACTACCCAAAAATCATCATCTAACTCTTTAGAAATCTCTTGAATCTCTTTAACTTCTTCAATAAAGTTGTCTTTTTGAGAATTAGGTAAAAAATCTGTGGGCTGCCAAATTTTTTCTGGAGTAATTAAAAATTTATCTACAAATGAATCGATGCTGCTTTCTAAAGTTAGCATCACTTCTTTTCTAATATTTTGTATAGACATGTATTATTTTATGTGTGTTATAATTGCTTTTTCCGTTTCTTTCATTAGTTCATCAAACGGCATTGAATCTATTTTAATCGGTTGGTGAGTTGTAAGGGTAATTGGGCTTCCTAATCCTAAAGGATATTTTCCATATTTAAATACCTTCCATGAATTGTTTATGGTTACTGGAACAATATATCCATCTGGATTGTATTTTGTAATCATTTTTAAACCATTTGTAGAGAACTTTTTAGGTTTTCCGTTTCTGCTTCTTGTTCCTTCAGGAAAAATGATAGCTCCCCATTTTTTCTTGCTAATGTTTTTAGAAAACCTTCCTAAAGTACTTAATGCTTGCTTAGCATCTTTTCGATCTATTAAAGCAGCTCCTCCATGCCTTAAATTAAAAGATACACTCGGAATCCCTTTTCCTAATTCTATTTTAGAAACAAATTTTGGGTGGTGCTTTCTAAAAAACAATCCAAAAGGAGGTATATCAAAGGTGCTTTGGTGATTAGATACAAATATTAAAGAAGCGTCTTTTGGTAAGGTATGCTCGTTTTTTAAACGAACGGTAATTCCCAAAATCAATAAAGATTTGACTAATAAAAAATTGAGAAGATCTACCACTCTTTTATGTCCGTTGTATCCAAAAAGTTTTAACCCTAACCATTGTAGAGGATGAAAAATGACCAACAATAATAAAAATGTTAGTGCAAATAAGGGCGATAAAATATGACTTAAAATTTTCATTTTGAGTATTAAAAAAAATCCTAAGAACTACTTAGGATGATTTATTTTTAAAATTGGAACCATTGATTCCATGGAATTCTAGACAATACTAATAGCAAAGCCAATCCGTAAAAGATGACAAAAGTTTTAAACTTTGAAGCATCTGTTGTTTTCTTTTTGTGTTTAGACCATCCGATGGTAATTAACACAATAGCAATTAACATCATTAAAGGATGTTCTACAGCTAATAATCTTAAATCTGAATCAGACATAACACTTGCTGAATCTGCCTTTAAACTTTTGTAGGGTCCACTCATAAAATACCAACCTAAACCAATTAGTAATTGAATATGAGAGACAATTAATGTAAATAATCCGATACGAATATCTTTATCGGTGAATTCTCTTTTTTTGTTTAATCCCATGATAGCATTTACAAAAGCAAAAGCTAACATAATAACTACTAAATAAGCCCAATAAGAGTGTATTTCTTTCATCATGATTCTGTTATTTTAGAATTTTGGTAAAAGTACGCATTTTAATCAAAAAAAAACCACCTCAATTGAGGTGGTTTTTCATTTAAGCAATAATTAATTATTGTTTAACGTATTCTGTACCTTTTTTAATTACAGCTAATGTCCATACACCATTAGAACCGTTATATATATTGTAAGATACTAAGTATTTTTGACCCTCTGCATCATTAGGGAAGTTGTTTAATAAAATTTGACTAATTTTACCAATACGCACATCTTCTTTTTCTTCATTTTTTCCAGACCTTACATCAAAGTTTCCATATCTAGAATTACCAACTAAAGCATAATCAGCTGCAGTTAAAGTATATTTAATAGTATTGTCTTTTTCCCATTTGGTACCATTGTGACCAAATTTAATACTATTTGAAATAAGTTCAAATGCCCCACTATTAAAAGTATAAGAAGCTAAAACACTTTTAAACTTTCTAGTACTACCATCCTTATAAGTATATGTGTAAACTACATTAACAACATCTCCATCTTTACTAAAGTTGTAGTCAGGAAGTGTAGCTAAATATCTACCAATCTTAAATTCTGCTATTCCAAAATTATCAAAATTAGAAAAACGTTGTCCCATTGCTGTATAGTCTGCACTAGCCATAGATTTTGTAGCAATCCACTCATCAGTCATGATAAACTTATTTGTTAAGGTAGAAACAGAACCACTATAGTATTTATAAGTTAATTCAATTACATCTCCACGACCAGCATTAGGATATTTCCACTTTAAAAAATCAATAATGTCTGAAGGGCTATCATAATTTTTGTAAGTATGATTTTGAGCTAAATAATCTGCTTCTGTAACTTCATATACTGTTGCAGCATTAAGATAGTTTAATCTATCAATAGCAAATGATACTTTTGCTGTTGAGTTTTTCTTCCAAACTGGGTATTTTGCAGTTAATATTGTTGGAATAATAGTTTCTGCTTGTGTGTAACCAGTAAAAGATTTGTTTTTTGTTACATCATCATTACCTGATAATTTGTAATCATCATCAGTTAAAGTAATTGTTGCATCACCAGCAATTACTGTCTCTTTAGCATCTATTTCTTTATAGATGTCATCCATTGGATTACAAGAAGCAAATGCCAATGTTATTATTGCGAAAGAATAAAATAATTTTTTCATTGTTTAAAATTTTTAAAATTTAATTTTTGCACTTAAACTAAACGTTCTACCATATCCAAACCATACTAATGGCTCAGCAGCGTCTAAAGCATCTGCAATGTAATCTGTATTTAATAAGTTGTTTACACGTACAGTAACTGTAGTATCAAAATCTCCAATTTTGAAACCATGTCTTAAGCTAGTATCAATAGTTCCGTATGCAGGAGCTTTCCAAGAATCTGTTGGTCTTGTTGGAGCGTTTGCATAGTCTAATACATCAATTTGAGCATATAAATTGTCAAAGTAGTTGTAGTCTACTGTAATACTAGTTTTTTCCCAGAATTTATATAACATTCCTAATGCAGCAGTTGTTTGAGCAGCATCAGATACTCTTAATCCTTTAATTGCTAAAGAAACAGTATCTACTTGGTTTTGATTTTCATCAAATACAGGAACATTATTTAAGTCATTATCCCATTTCCAGTCTCCTAAAGATAACATTCCAGTGAAAGTTAACTTGTCAGTTGGCTTATAAGTAAAGTCAAACTCAACTCCTTGGTGTAATGCGTTTACACCTAATAAGTTTGCTGTAAAATCCTCAGCACCTGGAGCAGTAGCTCTAATTCTTCTTGTAAAAGTTCTATCTTTCCATTGAGTTCTATATACGTTTGCATTAGCAGCGAATTTCTCACCTCTAAACCCGTATCCTAACTCCATACTTAAAATCTTTTGGTTTTCAGCATCTGGGTTTACATCTACGTTGTTAAAGTTTTGGAAAACTGCATCGAAGTTTGCAGGTCTTTCAAAGTATCCAACGTTTACAAATACGTTACTTACATCATTAAATTTGTAGTTAGCACCACCTTTTAATCCGTATCCAGTAAATCCATGCTTGTCAGTTTTTCTTAAAGGACTGTTATCAGCATATTGGAAATAGTCGATTCTTTGGTAAGTAGTTCTTTGTAAAGATGTAGAAATAGATGCGTTAAAGTTATCAGCATTGTACTCTAATTGAGAGAAGAATCCTAACCAACCTACTTTTCCGTCGTTGTTATATCCAAATTTATCTCCTACTTTTAAAGCAGCGTTTGGATTGTTTACGTTAGAGTTATCTAAGAAGAATTGACCTCCTAATAAGTCAGTTACTTCTCTAAAGTGTTTTCCTGTATAAGTTCTCCAGTCTAAACCAGCAATTAAATCAAAGCTATCAGATACTTTTGTTTTAAAAGTAGATAATAAACCATACCATTCGTGGTCATTTCTTGATGCTCTTAAGATTGCTTCAGAACCTAATGCTCCGTTAGCTTTATTGATACGAACAATGTTATCTAAATCAACTGGCTGATCAGAACCACCTAATCTAACATTGAATAAGTCTCTGTTAGTACCAGCTGTACCTCCACCACCTCCGGTACCGAAAGAAGCGTATACTGCAGTAGATAATGAAGTGTCATCACTAATTGTCCAGTAGTGGTTAAAAGATGATTGAGATTTGTGGTAGAAGTTATCTTCTATATGAGTAACTTGACCATTTTTGTATCCCCAGTCTGGGTTGAAACGATTTCCTGATTCAGCGTTTCTATAAGTATCAATAGTACTTCTGTTTTGTCTTTGTCCGTGTCTTTGTGGAGCTCCAAAAGTTGTGAATGAAATCTTGTGATTGTCATTTAAAATTTTAGAGAAGTTAACAAAGTAGTTGTATCCGTTAAATTGAGTTCCGTCAATATATCCTTCACCAGAAGTTTTAGAAAAAGAAACAGTAGCAGCAAAACCATTGTCCATTAATCCAGTTGATAAAGTGAAACCATATTTTTGGTAACCATCATTCCCTGTAGATGCGATGATGTTTCCACCTTTAACAACATCTGTAGTTTTAGATAAAATGTTAATTGTTCCTCCGATAGATGGTACAGCTACTTTAGAAGCACCTAAACCTCTTTGAACCTGCATAGCAGAAGTTACATCAGATAAACCAGCCCAGTTAGACCAGTATACTCTACCGTTTTCCATGTCGTTTACTGGAACTCCGTTAATCATTACGGCTACGTTTTCTGAGTTAAATCCACGTAAGTTAATACGACCATCTCCAAATCCTCCTCCAGATTTAGTAGCGTATACTCCAGGTGTAGATTTTAAAACCTCTGGAAATTCTTGTGTTCCTAATTTTCTTTCAATGTCTGCAGCTTTAATTGTAGAAACTGCAACAGGTGTTTTTCTGTCTACAGCAAATGAAGTTGCTGTAACTACGATCTCATCTAAAGTATTTGAATCTTCAGATAATTGAATGTTTCCTAAGTTGTTGTTAGTTGAAGAGAAGGCTACTTCTTTACTTGCGTATCCTACGAAAGATATCACAATTACACCTGAATTAGACTTCGCGTTAAGTGTAAAGTTACCGTCAAAATCTGTAGATGTTCCGTTTGTTGTTCCTTTAACAACAACACTCGCACTTGGTAAAGGTTCGTTGGCTTCATCAACCACTTTACCTGTTATTTTGGTTTGTCCCAAAACAGTAGCAGTTGCAAAAAACAACGCTACTAATAATAAATTTTTAAAATTTTTCATTTTGAAATTTTAAGTTATTAAATGTTCTGCAAAAATCCCCCTTTTTTGGAGTTCTAATGTTAACTTAATGTTAAGAGTTAACATAAATTTAAGGCGTAACAATATAAGAGAATTTATCGTTTCTTCTTGTATTTAAGCGATTTAGATATTAACAAGTTTGTTAACAAAGAGTGAAAAAATGTTAAAGTTTTTAGAAATAAATATTTTAAACGCTTATTTTATCTTGTTGTAGTATTTATTTGCTAATTCTTTTCCTAATTCTACACCAAATTGGTCAAAACTGTAAATATTCCATAAAACTCCTTGAATGAACAATTTATGCTCGTACAAAGCGATTAATTTACCTAATGATTTAGGTGTTAGTTTTTTAATAGTAATTGCATTACTTGGTTTGTTTCCTTCAAATACTTTAAATGGTAATAAAGTGGCAATTTTTGATGCTTCATTTTGAAATTTTAAATCTAAATGAACTTCTTCTTTTGTTTTTCCAAAAGCCAAAGCTTCCATTTGTGCATAATAATTAGCCATTAATTTATTATGATGATCATTTAAACCATACAAAGATTCTTTAAATCCGATAAAATCTGTCGGAATTAATTTGGTTCCTTGATGTACTAATTGCATAAAGGCGTGTTGCATATTTGTACCTGTACTTCCCCAAATAATGGTTCCGGTTTGATAAGAAATTTGATTTCCATCTCTATCAACACTTTTTCCATTGCTCTCCATAATGGCTTGTTGTAAATAAGATGGTAACTTATTAAGATATTGAGAATAAGGTAAGATGGCTTCGGTTTCACATCCAAAGAAATTATTATACCATATACTTAATAAGGATAAGATTACTGGCATGTTTTCTTTAAAAGGGGTGTTTTTAAAATGCTGATCCATTTCAGAAGCACCATTTAATAAGGAAGAAAAATGAGTAAATCCTACAGATAAACTGATTGAAAGTCCAACGGCACTCCAAAGTGAAAATCTACCACCAACCCAATTCCACATAGGAAACACATTGTTTTGGTCAATTCCAAAAGCATCAATAGCTTTTAAATTTGTAGATACGGCAGCAAAATGCTTGGCAATATCTTTTTCTGTAGCACTTTGTAAAAACCACTCCTTTATAGTTGTAGCATTAGAAAGTGTTTCTTGTGTGGTAAATGTTTTAGAAACAATTATAAATAAAGTGGTCTCTGGATTTAAATGTTTGATTACTTCAGAAACATGATCACCATCTACATTAGAAACAAAATGTGTGTTTAGGTGATTTTTATAAAACTGTAAGGCTTCAACAACCATATCAGGTCCTAAGTCAGAACCACCAATACCAATATTTACAACATCTGTTATAGCTTTTCCTGTATACCCTTTCCATTCTCCAGAAATTACCGTATTAGAAAAGCTTTCTATTTTAGTTAATGTAGTTTGTATTTCTGATTTAATATTAGTACCGTCAATCAAAATTTCTTCATTAGAAGCGTCTCTTAAAGCTGTATGTAATACAGCTCTATTTTCTGTTACATTAATAACATCTCCAGAGAAGTATTTAGAAATAGCATCTTCTAATTGTGCTTCTTTTGCAAAATCAATTAATAAATTAATGGTTTGTTGATTGATTCTATTGTTTGAAAAATCCACTAAAAAATCATCATCAGAAAGTGTAAATTCTTCCTTTCTATTAGGATTGTTTTTAAAAAACTCTTTTAAGTGAATGTCTTTTATTTCTGAATAGTGCTCGCCTAATTTTTTCCAAGCCTCTGTTTGAGTTGGATTGATGTTTTTTAATGCCATGATGGTTTAGTCTTTAAAAGTATTGGTTGAATTTGATTCTGTACTTAATTTAAAATATTCAGCTTCTTTAATATTGTCTAATTGCTTTTTTAGAGGAGCAATATGCGCTGAGAATTTAGGTCTCAAACTCTTTTTTAAAGGTTCTGCCGCTGGTAGTTTCTCTTTAAATGGATCTACTTGTTTGCCATATTTCCAAAAACGATAACAAACATGTCTTCCTTCAGTGGTTCCTGTATGTCCAACCCAACCAATAATATCTCCTTGTTTTACATATTGCCCTTTTTTAACATTTCTACGTTGCATATGTAAATATTGGGTTGAGTAAATATTGTTGTGTTTAATTTTTACATAGTTTCCATTTCCTCTTCTTCTGTATGCTGATGCAGTTACGGTACCACTAGCAGTAGCCATAATTGGAGTTCCTTCATTGGCAGCAAAGTCGGTTCCTCTATGAGGTCTTACCTTGTTTCCATATAAGGCAATTCTACGTTTTAAATTGTATCTAGAAGAAATTCTATACTGAAATTTAATCGGAGATTTTAAAAATTGACTACGTAACATATCTCCATCTTCATCATAAAACTCTACTATTCCTTTATTTGGATCTGGAATAAATCGGTAAGCATATAAATCTTTTCCTTTGTGTTTAAAAACTGCTGCTTTTACTTTTCCATAGCCAACAAATGTAGAGTCGTCTATAAATTTTTCTTCGAAAATTAATTTAAAGGTATCACCACGTTGAAGTTTGTAAAAATCTAAAGTCCAAGCATAAATATCAGCAATTTTATTTGTCAAATTCGGATTTAGATGTAAGCTATCCATTGTAACAGAAAAGCTAGAATAAATTTTACCCGCAATTTCTTTTTCTGTAGTTGTAATTTTTTTTCTAAAGTTGTAACTGTGAATCAATGAATCGTTAAATTCAACAACTGTTGCTGTAGATTTACTATGCTTGTAAATGAAAACCTGTGCTTTTTCTAGTGAATCTTTAGAGGCTAAAATGGTATAAGGTTTACCAGCTCTAACTCTTCTAACATCAAAAGTGTCTTTTATTTTTCTTGCTATTTTATTGATAATAGGATAGTCTACATGATGTCTATCTAAAATAACACCAAAGCTTTCTCCTTTTTTGATCGTATCATTGATTACTTTGTAGTCGTCTAGTTTATAGCCAAACTGATATACAATTTTAGGTTCAATTTTTGTAGCAATTTCTTCAATAATTTCGGGCTTATCTTCTTTACAAGAAGTTAAAACGAGGGCTATAGAAAAAAGAAAAAATAGTTTTTTCAATTGAAATGATTTTTATGTTTCTAATAAAACGTAAAAATACAAATAAAAAGTACTCGTGCTACGGCATTTTATTTTTGTTTCGAAAACGTGTTCGTAAGTGAGATTTTAGGATGTAATTCTTAGTGAGATTATTAGATCTAATGGAAAACAATTTAATCAAATATGATTTTAAAAGAATTGGCCAGTCCTTTATAAGCATCTAATTCTGCTCTTAAAGAACCAACAGCTAAAGAAGCTTTTAGTTTAATTGGTATTTTGTTGTCATCTGCAGTAATCCAAATGGTTACACTTTCATTTTCTTTAAAAACTCTACCTGCTTGCACCAAAGGTCTAAATCGTAAGGTTTTTATTTTTCCAAAACGTGTTTTTAAAATTTCCGTACCTAAAAAGCGTAATTTAAAAGGATATACCTGAGAATCCATAAACATGTCTAAACCAATTTCTTCTCCAGGTTTCATTTTGCTAACATCGTAGTTCCTTAAATAATAAAAAGATGACATCATATCTTGTACATTTCCAATAGGAACAATAGTATCTTTTTGGTTTTTAAAATCTTGGATATAAGCGGTGTTTGTTTCGTAATTAAAAGTGGTGTGTCTATGTTTTTTATAACCACCTTCATTAATTTTTCTTTTGAATAAATAAGGTTTACCAGTTTCTATATCAAAATACGATTGGTAATCATCATTTACTTTAAAAAACCATTTGATAATTCCAGTAGTCCAACCTTTACCAGTTACATGGTACACCTCTTTACCATTTAATGAATCTTTTTCTACAGATAAAGTAGCATTCCCCGCTTTTAAAAAACCACTATAACTCATTTTAAAACGAAGCCATTCGCCCTCTTTAAAAACAGTTGTCTTTTCTTGAGCAAACAAGTTTATTGTTAGAAATAAGCAAATAAAATAGGGGAGGATTTTCATGTATTTTAAAATTTTGTTACACGTAGATTATCAATAGTTTTTAGTGTTTGAGAAAACTAGTTATTGTATTAACTGTCTATTTTAGACTTTCGTGTTTTCAAACATATAAAAAATGGATGACAATATCTATTCCAAAAAAGAAAAAGCTGTTTGTAAAATCAAACAGCTTTCAATAATTTAACGTTTCTTTAAAATGTTCCCCAGTTTTTAAGCTCTTCTTCGCTCCATAAATAAGGGAAAAATATTCTTCGTTGGTATTTTGGATGCATATACTTTCTCCAGTTACTACCTCCAGTAGCTTCTAGATCTTCATCGCCACCACCAAGATATTTACCTGCGGCATTGTAATGTGCCATTACCCATTTTACGTTAACGGTATAATCGTAATGACGCATGGCTTTTATCAATTCTTCATTGTTTTGTACTTCTTTAGGGAGTTCTTGGAATTTTTTAGAAAGGTTACATTCATTGTAATCTTCCATAAAATCAATAAACTCTCCCATGTATTTTTTCTCAAATAAATTGAGCAGTGTTGTTTTTTGTCCTGTAGTATAATTTTTACCTGCAGCTTGCCAATACAAATGGTCAAAAGCATTTTTAAAAGAAGAATTTCTGTCGATACTATCTCTATAACGAGCGTCAATTAGATTGATTAGTTCTGTAGAAGCAAATTCAATCTTTCTATATTGAGCACTTTGAAAACCACTAGCAGGAGCCAACGTATTTCTAAATTTTAAATATTGTTCTACGTCCATTCCGTCTTGCATTACACTAAAAGAGCTACATAGCATATCAAAATACCTACTTATTCTCATAAGATGTTTCGAAAACTTCTCGGCAGTAATTGCTTCTTTAGAAAGAGAAATTTGATCAATTTCCCATAAAACCATTTTAAACAATAATTCATTTACCTGATGATACATGATAAAAACCATTTCATCTTTTTCTGTAGTTCTAGGAATTTGGAGTCCTAATAAGGCATCTGTTTGGATATAATCCCAATAGGTTATTGGAGTACTGTGTAGTAATCCTTCTAACATGGTATTTAATGGTACGCCTAATTTGTCGTACTTTTCTTCTAGTGCTTTTAAAATATCGTCTTTACTCATTGGTGTATTTTTTTGTGATTAAAATTTATTGTTCTATCTGAAATGAAAAATAAATTTTATGAGAAAGGTGATTTAATATTTTTAAAATTCGGATTCATGTTACAAAAATAAAAGAACCTAGATTATTTCTAGGTTCTTTTATGTGTTAGTTTTATAATGTTCCTCTATTGGCTTGTTCTCTTTCAATAGATTCGAACAATGCTTTAAAGTTTCCTGCTCCAAATCCTCTGGCTCCCATTCGTTGAATAATTTCAAAAAATAAGGTTGGTCTGTCTTCTACAGGTTTGGTAAATATTTGTAATAAATACCCTTCTTCATCGGCATCTACAAGAATAGATAGCTTTTGTAATTCTTTAATGTCTTCTTTCATCATATCACGATGTTCACCTAATCTTTCTGGAATCATATCATAATATGCTTGTGGTGGTGGAGGTAAAAATTCTACACCTCTTGCTTTTAACTGACTAACAGTTTCTATTATATTGTCTGTTGCTACAGCGATGTGTTGGACACCTGCGCCTTCATAAAAATCTAAATATTCTTCAATTTGAGATTTTTTGGCCGCTTTGGCAGGTTCATTAATTGGAAACTTAATTCTTCCATTTCCGTTAGACATTACTTTACTCATTAAAGCCGAGTACTCTGTATGGATTTGCTTATCATCAAAAGATAAGAAATTTTCAAATCCCATTACATCTTCATACCATTTTACCCAAACATTCATTTGATTCCAACCTACATTTCCTACCATATGATCAATGTATTTTAATCCTACAGAAGTTGGATTGTAGTCCGATTCCCATTTTTGGAAACCTGGCATAAAGGTTCCGTTGTAATTTTTACGCTCAACAAACATGTGTACTGTTTCTCCGTAAGTGTAAATTCCAGCTTTTACAACTTCACCATGTTCATCTGTTTCTACGGTTGGTTCTAAATAAGATTTTGCACCTCTTTTTGTCGTTTCTTCATAAGCAGATCTTGCATCATCCACCCAAAGAGCCACAACTTTTACACCATCACCATGTTTTACAATATGGTCATTAATTGGAGATTTACTATTTAAAGGTGTTGTTAATACCAATCTAATTTTGTCTTGTACTAGTACATAACTTACTTCATCTCTTGATCCAGTTTCTAAACCTTTGTATGCTAAAGATTGAAATCCAAATGCAGTTTTGTAGAAATGTGCAGCTTGTTTAGCATTTCCTACATAAAATTCTACATAATCTGTTCCTAGTAATGGAAGGAAATCTTTTGCTCCTTCAAATATTTTTTCTAAACCGTAGTTTACTGATTTTATTTCTTTCATAATAAATAAGCGAATTAGATAATTAGCGAATTAGAAAATTATTTTTTCGAACTACTAATTATTTTATTTAAAATTTTAATAATTGTATTTAGTTTTTCAATAAGATAATTTGAATCTGGGTAAGAACTTAAATTTTTACATAAAAACAGCCAATATTCTGTTTCATCAGCTTCCTTTAATGCTATTTTCATTTTATGAATAAAGTCAGCTTTACTTTCGGCATTCTGAGCTTCTTTAACATTAGCCCCAATTGATGTTCCAGATCTAATTACTTGATTTGAAATTGCAAACTTTTTCTTTTCCTGTAATAGTTCAGAATATTCAACAATCATAATAGAAAATTCAAAAGTTTCTTTTAAAATAGGATTGTTTTGGTATTTCTCACTATTAGAAAAAATCATTATTCGCTAATCTTCAAATTATCTCATTAAATATATTGTTATTCTAACCAAGATTTATAATAATCCTCATCAGCAATTTTCATAGCTTCTTCTGTCACCATTAAAGGTTTAAAAGTATCTACCATTACTGCTAATTCTTCAGTCTCTTTTTTACCAATACTTCTTTCTGCTGCTCCAGGATGTGGTCCATGAGGAATTCCCGCAGGATGTAAAGAAATATGTCCAGCTTCAATATCATTTCTACTCATAAAATCACCATCAACATAATATAGCACTTCATCAGCATCAATATTGCTGTGATTGTATGGTGCAGGAATTGCATCTGGGTGATAATCATACAAACGTGGTACAAACGAACAAATTACAAAGGCATTGGTTTCAAAAGTTTGGTGAATTGGTGGTGGTAAATGTATTCTACCCGTAATTGGTTCAAAATCGTGAATCGATAATGCATATGGATAGTTAAATCCATCATAACCAACTACATCAAAAGGGTGGGTTGCATAAACCATTTCAAAAATTTCATCCTTCTTTTTTACTTTGATTATGAAATCACCTTTTTCATCGTTCGTTTCTAATTCATGAGGTCTGCGGATGTCTCTTTCGCAATAAGGAGAATGTTCTAATAATTGTCCAAACCAATTTCTATATTGTTTTGGAGTGTAAATTGGAGAGTGAGATTCTACTATAAATAAGCGATTGTCTTCTGTGTCAAAATCTATTTTATAAATAATTCCTCTTGGAACAATTAAGTAATCGCCATATTTAAAATCTAGATTTCCATAAATGGTTCTCAATTTTCCCGTTCCTTTATGAATAAAAATCATTTCATCAGAATCGGTGTTCTTATAAAAATAATCTGTAGTAGATTTTTTGGGTGCAGCTAACGCAATATGACAATCTGAATTGGTTAGTACGATTTTTCTACTTTTTAGGTAATCATCTTGTGGTTGTACTTGAAACCCTTTCAATCGATACGATTGAATATTATTTTCTCTAGCAATTTTAGGTTTAACACTGTATTGATTTTTAATTTCTTTTACCTGTGTAGGTCTGTGTTCATGATAGCTGTTAGTAGACATTCCGTCAAATCCAACAGTTCCAAATAATTGCTCGTAATATAAGTTGCCATTTGGTTTTCTAAATTGTGTATGGCGTTTTGGAGGTATGTTTCCAAGTTTATGATAAAAAGGCATAATGTTTAATGTATTAATTCGTAAAATGTATTTATGCAACAATACTAATTGTTACAATTGACCAATTGTTACATTAAATACCTTATTCAGGATTTCTTTTAATTAAGAATTTTAATAAGATTAAAAGATCTAACCAACTCATATCTAACATTTTTATAAATGCTTCCCTACAAATATACAGATTATTCGTTTGAAACATAATTTGTCAAAAAGCTATCTCTCTAAAAAAGTTTATTTAAAATTAATCTAAATAAACTTTGTTTTTAATTTTTTGAGATATACATTTGCAATCAAAATTATATTTAATAAATCTAAATAAGAATAAATGAAAACTATTTTAACAGCTGTAATGCTCCTTTTTATTACAGTTAGTATGGTTGCCCAATCTGGGAGTATACAAGGTAAGGTTGTAGATAATACCAATGAACCTTTAATTGGAGTAAGTGTAACTATTAAAGGAACAACCAAAGGTGCTAGTACCGATATGGATGGAAACTTTACAATTAAAAATATAGAAAGAGGAAGTTATACAATTGTAGCTTCTTACATTGGTTATAAAACTAAAGAGTTGGTAGTTTCTGCTCCAGCGTCATCAGTAAATATTGTGTTATTTGAAGGGAATGAAATTTTACAAGAAGTTGTATTACAAACAAGAAATAATAAATTTTCTCGTAAAAAAACGGCCTATGTTGCCAAATTACCTTTAAAAGATATAGAAAATGCTCAAGTATATACTACAGTAACTTCTGAATTATTAGAATCTCAAGTAGTAACAAGTATTGATGATGCATTAAATAATGCAACTGGAGTAAGTAAGTTGTGGGAGTCTACTGGTAGATCTCCAGACAACGGTACAGGATGGTTTTCTACAAGAGGTTTTGCCACTCAGCCAGCCTTGGTTGATGGAATGCCAGGATATATTTTAACTGCAGTAGATCCTTCATATATTGAAAGAATTGAGGTAATCAAAGGACCTTCTGCTACTTTATTTGGAAGTACAGTGTCTTCTTTAGGAGGATTAATAAATATTGTAACTAAAAAACCTAAACAAGGAACAGAAGGAAGTGTAGCTTATACAGCTGGTTCTTTTGGGTTAAATAGAATATCTGCTGATGTGAATACTGCATTAAGTAAAGAAAACAATATTTACTTTAGATTAAATACTTCTTATTTAACACAAGATTCTTGGCAAGATGCTGGATTTAGAAATACATTATTTGTAGCTCCATCATTTACATATAGAATCAATAATAAATTAAATGTTTCGTTAGGTTTTGAATATTCTAGAACTGAACAAACAAACCCTTCTATGTTATTTGTAAGAAGAGGATTGCCATTGTTAGCGAAAACTCCAGCAGAATTAGGAGTAGATCCTAACAAATCATATACGTCAAATGATATTTCTTTAAAAACACCTTTGTTTAATATTAGAGGAATTGTTGATTATAAATTATCAGATAATTGGACATCACAAACCATCATTGCTGGTATTAGTGGAACTACAGAAGGGTACTATCAGTACAATATTGATGGTGCAGCAGCAGCATTGGGAGTATTACAACCACTTTTAGCAACACCAGTAGCTCCATTAGTAACCCCGATTTTAACAGAATCGAATACTTTATTACAAAGAGATACATTTGCAAGAATTTTTGATTATAGAGATATTGAGTCTTCTAAATTTAACATGCAACAAAACTTTATTGGTGATTTTAAAATAGGAGATACACGTAACAGATTGGTTATTGGATTGGATTATGTAACTAGAAGCGGTAATTCTAGAAATAAAAGTGGTAATCCGGTATTAGCAACTACTTCTACATTTCCTACTTTATTAAATGCACTTGGAGCTCAAGGAGTAGCGTTAAAAGCACAGTTGGGAGGTTTTCCTTATTTTGATGCTTTTGTATCTGCAAAAGGAGAGATTCTTCCAACATCATTTACGCCAAATGCAAACTATGCAATTACTAGAAGTAAATTAGACGGAATTTTTGCTAACGTACCAGTGAGAGCATTGTCTCATAAGTCAAGTACTTTTGCAATGTATATGTCTGATGTAGTAAATATAACTCCAAACTTAACAGCAAACATTGGTTTAAGAATGGATTATTTTGATCAACAGGGAGAAACATCAAACACAAAAGATGGGTTTACAAAAACTACTTTTTCACCAACTGCAGGTGTAGTATATCAAGCGATTCCAAATAAATTAAGTCTATTTACCAATTATCAAACAGGTTTTATTAATAACAATCCAGTGCTAAACCCTACTACTGGAGAATACGATCTTTTTAAACCTACCAAAGCAAAACAATTTGAGGCTGGTGTAAAAACAAACTTTAATGGAGGTAAATTAAATATAGGATTAAGCTATTATCATATCACAACTAATGATAGGGTAATATCTGATCCAGAAGCTTTATTATTTCCAGAAAGCTTACCTATAGATGAAGCAATTAGTAAAGGTTTTGAGTTTGAAGTAAACTATAACCCAATTATAGGTTTAAATATTAGAGGAGGTTATGCGTTTAATGATAGTAAAATTACAAACCCTTATAGTAAGAGAAAAGGAAAAACAATTACTGCTTTACAAGACAGAAGACCAGAAGAAGCAGGACCAGAGTCAACTTATAATTTATGGGCAGATTATGCTTTTGATAATACAACTTTCTTAAAGAATTTCGGAATAGGTTTTGGGTTGAATGGTGCTTCAGAACACCATACAATGAACAATGCTGTTACTGGTCAATTTACATTACCAAGTTATACAATATACAATTCATCAATCTATTATAATACATCTAAGTTTAGAATAGGATTAAAAATTAATAACCTTACTGATAAGGTATATTATAAAGGATGGAGTACTATTAATGCGCAATCACCAAGAGCGTTTTTAGGAACAATACAATACAAGTTTTAAAGAAAGTGTGTAAGTCAATTTGATTAATTAATAAGTTGTTAGATGCCCAGCAACTCTAAGTGAATAGAAAAGCTTAGGGTTGTTGGTTTTATATAAAGGAAGATGATAACAGGAATTATTTTTAGCATTTACGTAGGTTCTATTGTATTATACAATACATCACAAAAAGCTGTGTTAAACACTCAATATGCAATAGAGAAATGGATACAATCAAATGCGCAAAAAGCAAAACTGATAGGAGTATCTATTTTGATGTTAACTTTAGTAGCAGCCACTATTGTATTAGGTGTAACATCGGGTATATTATTTTGGCTCATTGCTTTAATGAGTGTTTTAAGTCTTCTTGTAGTAATAGGTCCATTACGAATTGTTAATTATAAATATTTGCTTTTAATATTTATAGGAAGTTTATTAATCGAAATTTTTATTAAATAATGCCAGCTAATACTAAATATTTAACAACTTCTCCTTGGCAACAATTTGCTAAAATAACCGCAGGAATTATTGGGGGGTATATTATCTCAGCACTTTTTCATATGAGTTTAGCTTTGTGGTTACCTAATCCAAAAGAAGTATTAATTACTTCTATTTATACGCATTATATTGTTTGGACTGCTTTGCTTATAGTTCCGTATTTATTTAAAAACGGATGGAAAGCTTGGGGAGTATATATTGTAGTTGCCATACTACTTTATATCGCATTTTATTTTGGTAATCAACAAAACCCATTCATATAATGAGTAAAAGAAATTACAATGTATTTTTTAATACACATACGGTTAGCGGTATTGTTATTAGTGTAGCATTATATGTAATCTTTTTAGCTGGAGCTTTTGCACTATTTAAAGAAGAAATTGAAATTTGGGAACAAGGTACGCACACTAAAAATATTGCTAGAAAAAATATAGATTTTGATTTTTTATTAAAAAAATTATCAGAAGAACATCATTTAACAAGTAGAGACATTCGTTTCAATTTAGGGCATGATAGTGATGATGCTATTTATGTACAAATGTTAGTGCCACAAGATACGGTTGGATTGACTGATGAAGCTAAAAAGTTTGCCTATACTTCTATTGATGTTGAATCTGGAAAAACAGCCACTTACCAAGAAAAGTATAGTTTAGGAGAGTTTATATATCGATTGCACTTTTTTTCTCAAATCCCTTTTGTAGGAATTTATCTTGCAGGATTTGTGTCTGTCTTTTTTCTTTTTGCAATTGTAACGGGAGTAATTGTGCATTGGAAAAAGATTATTTCTAATTTTTATCAATTTAATCCCAAGTTGGTTTTAAAAAGAGTTTGGACAGATGCGCATACAGCTCTTGGAGTTATTGGATTGCCATTCCAGTTTATGTTTGCTGTTACCGGAGCTTACTTCGGACTAAGTATTTTGGTGCTGATTCCGGCTAATTTTCTCTACAACGGAGATCAGAATAAATTAATGGAGGACTTACGTCCAGACAGAAAAGTATATGAATGGGTTGCTAAAAGTGATAAAGTAGCACCAAGTGTAAATGATTTTGTATTGTCTAATTCTGATCGCTGGGAAAATTTTAATCCACATTATTTAGTAATTAAAAATTACGGTGGTACTAATATGAGATATCGTTTAATGGGTGAATTAAGTGATGACCAACGATTTTTAAGTTCTGGAAGCGTATCTTTAGAGGTTGCAACTGGAAAAACAATTGTACATAGAAACCCAAATGAAGCTAAATACTCTGATGATATTCAGTTGTCTATGGGGCGTCTACATTTTGCCAGTTTTGGAGGTGTAGCTATGAAAGTTGTCTATTTTATATTGGCATTAATTACTTGTTTTGTCATTATAACCGGAGTTCTTATTTGGATAGAAGCAAGAAATAAAAAAAGTATGAGCTTAAAACAACGCTTGTACACAACAAAAGTTGGACACATATATTTAGGGATTTGCTTGTCTTTGTATCCTGTTATTGCCTTGTTTTTTATAATTGTTAAACTATTGCCTGAAGCATATCAAACCCAAAAGATGAGTATTTTATATACTTGGTTTTTCTTAGTGTGGTTATTGGCAACGATATTCTTTAGGTATAAAAGAAACAACTACTTTACAAATAAAGTAACCTTGCTTTTTGGAGCAGTTTTAGGGTTTCTTATTCCAATTGTAAATGGAATTGTATCTGATAATTGGCTGTGGAAAACTTACCAAGCTGGACAATATGAAATTTTAACGGTGGATTTACTATGGATATTCCTTTCAGCAATTGCTTTTATAGTGTATCTAAAAATCAAACCATCAGTGCAAGAACAAAGTGCTTTTGCAAAACATCCCATTGATTATAAAAACAGAAAAAAATTATTAAAAGAAGAAGCAGATAAACTTGCTCAAAAATCAGAAATACCAACAGAAAAGTTAGAAGACGAAAATCACATACCTATGAGAACAAAAATTGTAATACTTTGGATATTTTTAG
Organism: uncultured Polaribacter sp.; assembly: GCA_947497755.1. Lineage (GTDB taxonomy): Bacteria > Bacteroidota > Bacteroidia > Flavobacteriales > Flavobacteriaceae > Polaribacter. The sequence goes on from CANMHT010000009.1 coordinate 49,888, forward strand.
GAATTGGATGGATTGTACACCACATGTACGGTTTGTTTAATATCTATTATAATGAAACACTAATAATGGAGGGAGCCAATGGACATGCTCCATTAATACATCATATTTATAGAATTATTTTTGAAGGACTTTGTTTGTTTTTCGGATTGCTAACATTAGAAGTTTCTAAAAAATGGTTTAAACTACTTTCATTTATTTGGGCAATTATCGCTGGATTGTATAATGTGTATCATTTTATTACTGCGATGATTTTTGAAAGCGGAAATATCTCAGAAATTTTTATGCTTCTTTTAGTAAGTATTGCAAGTATATTCTTAATACAGAATATCAATAAGTGGAAAAAAATCACAACTTAAAAAAGAATATTTGGAAACGAAGCAGCTTACAAAAATAGAATTAGAAGAAATAGAAAGACAGCTGAGTCATCCTTCTGGAGAAAAAGGGATTGAAATTGCTGCTCTAATGCATCAAAGTAATATTGATATGACTAGGGTTTCTATTGCTGCTTTACATATTGAAGATGCTAATGTTATTCTTGAAATTGGACACGGAAACTGTGGACATTTAAATGAAGTGCTTTCAGTAGCAAAAGAGCTAACTTATATTGGATTAGAAATTTCTAAAACAATGCATATTGAAGCTCAAAAGCAGTTAAACAAAGAAACTGCTAATGCTGCAATTTTTAAATTGTATGATGGAAATGTACTTCCTTTTAAATACAATACAGTGGATAGGATAATGACCGTAAACACAATTTATTTTTGGGAGAATCCTAAAGAATTTTTACTTGAGGTTTATAGAGTGTTAAAACCGAAAGGTTTGTTTGCAATTGCATTTGCTCATAAAGATTTTATGGAAAAGCTTCCTTTTGTAAAGACAAAATTCCAATTGTATTCACCTAAAAGCATTGAGTTATTAATAAAAGAATCTCCTTTTAAGTTAAAAGAAAACCAACTGAAGCAAGAAGAGGTGCAAAGTAAGTCTGGTGAGACGGTTACCAGAATGTATTCAGTTGTAGTTTTAGAAAAATAGAAAAAAATGAATAAAACAGTTGGACTTATTTATGGCTCTGATACAGGAATGACAGAGGAAGTTACGCATAGTATTATTGATGAATGGAATGATGTTGAAATTGAAGTAATGGAAGTGTCTCAAGTTTCTGTTTCAGATTTTGAAAAATATGAAATCTTAATATTGGGCTTGTCTACATGGTATGATGGAGATTTACAAAGCGATTGGGAAGATTATTTTGATGAATTTAAAACCATAGATTTTACTGGGAAAAAAGTGGCTGTTTTTGGGTTGGGAGATCAATATGGTTACGGAGAATATTTTATTGATGGTGTAGGAATGCTAGCAGAAGTAGTCTTAGAAAATGGTGGAGAGGTTTACGGGAAATGGCCCATAAAAGGATATGATTTTGCAGAGTCTAAAGCAGAAATTGTTGGAGAGGATTTGTTTTATGGATTGGCTTTGGATGAAGATAACCAGCCAGAATTAACGACTGAAAGATTATCAACTTGGTTGTCACAAATAAAAGAAGAATTGTCACTTTAAAATAAGCACAAAAAAAAAGCGGTATTAAGAAAATACCGCTTTTTTTTTGTTTAACTTTCTGGAGCTAGTTCTACTTCCAGTCCATCCATTTCAGGAGTAATTTGTATTTGACATCCAAGCCTACTATTGTCTTGTACATGAAAAGCTTCTGCCAACATCATATCTTCATCCATATTCATCTCTGGCAATTCATGATCTGACTTTACATAACATTGACATGAAGCACACATGGCCATTCCTCCACAAATACCAATTGTTCCTTCTGGTGCTAATTCGTAAGAACGAACCACTTCCATTAAGTTCATTGCCATATCTGTGGGTGCTTCTATCTCGTGTAAAACACCTTCTCTGTCTGTTATTTTTATAGTAACGTCTGTCATTATTTATTCTCTTTGCTGTAGTAAATGATATACTACTCAATCTTTTTAACTACTGCTTTTGGCGCTTCTTTTCTTGTCCCATCAAAACCATCTACACCACCTACTGTTGTGTATTTCATTACATATTTCTTATCTGGAAAAATACGTTGAAAAGCACTCTGACACATCAAAGTAGCTTCGTGGAAACCACATAAAATCAACTTTAATTTTCCTGGATAGGTATTTACATCTCCAATAGCATAAATCCCTGGAATATTGGTTTGATAATCCAATGCATTGTTTACTTTGATCGCATTCTTTTCGATCTCTAATCCCCAATTAGCAATTGGACCTAATTTTGGAGCTAGTCCAAAGAGTGGAATAAAATGATCGGTATCTAAAATGTAATCTTCTTGATCTTTCTTAGAAACCACAACACCTTCTACATGGTCTTTTCCTATAATTCCTTTAATCTCTGCAGGAGTAATTAAGTTGATTTTACCAAGGTCTTTTAATTCTTGAACTCTATCTACAGAATCTAAAGCTCCTCTAAATTCGTTTCTTCTATGTACTAAGGTTACCGATTTGGCAACATCTGTTAAAAAGATAGACCAGTCTAATGCAGAATCTCCACCACCAGCAATAACTACATCTTTATCTCTGTATAATTCTGGCTCACGAATCATGTATTCAACTCCTTTATCTTCAAAGTCTGCAATATTTGGAATTGGAGGTTTTCTAGGTTCAAAACTTCCCAATCCTCCAGCAATAGCAACTACAGGAGCTTTGTGTTTTGTTCCTTTGTTTGTAGTAACAATAAAGCTACCATCTTCTTGTTTCTCGATAGTATCTGCTCTTTCTCCTAAGGTGAATCCTGGTTCAAATTGCTTGATTTGTTCCATAAGCTTATCGGTTAAATCTCCTGCTAAGATTTCTGGATAAGCCGGAATATCATAAATAGGTTTTTTAGGATAAATCTCAGAACATTGTCCGCCAGGTTGTGGTAAAGCATCAATTAAATGACATCTTAATTTTAACAATCCTGCTTCAAAAACAGTAAATAATCCCGTAGGACCTGCTCCTATTATTAATATATCTGTTGTGATCATTTTTTTAGAAATTAACTAAGCAAAAGTAGTGTATTTAATTGCTAGTAAATGTGACATAAGTCACATTTGTTATTCAGTAATATTTATAACATTTTCTATCTGTGGAACATATTTTTTTATGGTTGCTTCAACACCATTTTTTAGAGTCATCTGATTAACAGAACACCCAATGCAAGCACCTTCTAGTTGTACTTTAACAGTGGTGTCTTCAATGGCAATTAGCTTAATGTTTCCTCCATCACTTACTAAAAATGGGCGAATTTCTTCTAAGGCTTTTTCAACATTGTTGTGTACTTCTTGTGTCGTCATAACTTTATTTATTTTGTGCTACAACCACTCATTGTCGTAATTCTTACAACTTCGGTTGGAGGCAAACTTTCATTTCTTTTTACTAATTGAGATAACATCTCTTTAGTAGTATTATTAAACGCTTCTTCTAAAGGTGTGTTATTTTGTAATGCAACCGGATGTCCTACGTCTCCAGCTTCTCTAATACTTTGTACTAATGGGATTTCTCCTAAAAATTGTGCTTGAATATCTTCAGCTAAATTTTTTGCACCACCATTACCAAAAATATAATACTTATTATTAGGTAATTCTTCTGGTGTAAAATACGCCATATTTTCTATGATTCCTAATACAGGTACTTTAATGCTTTCTTGTTGAAACATGGCAACTCCTTTTTTAGCATCTGCCAAAGCAATATTTTGTGGAGTACTTACAATTACAGCTCCGTTAATTGGTAAAGCTTGTACAATTGATAAATGTACATCTCCAGTACCAGGAGGTAAATCTATAAGTAAGAAATCTAACTCTCCCCAATCTGCATCAAAAATTAATTGATTTAAAGCCTTAGATGCCATTGGTCCTCTCCAAATAACTGCTTGATCAGGATTGGTAAAGAAACCTAATGATAATAGTTTAACACCATAGTTTTCTATAGGTTTCATTTTAGAACGCCCATCAACATTTACAGAAAGAGGTTTTTCTTTTTCTACATCAAACATTAAGTGCATTGAAGGTCCATAAACATCAGCATCTAAAACCCCAACATTAAATCCCATTTTTGCTAAAGAGATAGCTGTATTTGCTGTAATAGTAGATTTTCCAACACCACCTTTTCCAGAAGCAATGGCTATAATATTTTTAATATTCGGAATTTCTTTTCCTCTAATTTGATTAAGATTGTCTTTTTGAGGAACAACCGCTTTTACATTTACTTTTACTAAAATATCTTCACTAACTTTTAATCGAAGTGCATTAATAATTTCACTTTCGATTCTTTTTTTAGCTTGTAAAGAAGGATTTCCTATAGTTACATCAACAATAACTTCATTTCCAAAAGTAACTACATTCTTAATGTTTTCATTTTCAACCAAACTTTTTCCTTCTCCAGGAGCAGTAATAGTTTCTAATGCTTTATATATATCTTGTTTTTTAAAACTCATTTTGAGGTTTTAATATGGATTAATTCTAAGTTACAAAGATACGGTTTAGAGTTCAGATAATAAAGAAGTTGAAGATTGTTTATTGATAGGATAATAAGTAGTATTTATGATAGCTCTTCCAATGGATTCCAAAAGACTCTTTCAAAATCTTGAATCTGACTATCAATCACCACAATTCCTTCACTTTCTAACAATTGTTGCATTAAGTTTGTCCCATCAAAATGATGTTTTCCTGTTAATAAACCTTTGCGATTTACAACTCTATGAGCAGGTACTTCTTCTGTTTGATTATGAGAATTATTCATTGCCCAACCTACCATTCTAGCAGAACGAGCAGCTCCTAAATATCTTGCAATTGCTCCATAGCTTGTTACTCTTCCGTAAGGGATTAATCGAGCAACTTGATATACTTTATCAAAAAAATTATCTGATTCTTTCATGCTAGAAAATTACAATATTTTAATAAAAGAAACTATAGCGATTACTCCAGTAAATAGACTTAAAAAATAATTGATGTATTGTGTCAATGAAGTTAATCTAGATTTTATCTTTTCAGCTAAGAAAATATAATTGTAGAGTAATAAATAAGTGCCTAATCCAGATCCTATCACAAAAATAAAAATACTTATTTCGTCTAAATGTAGCCAACCTTGCATGTTAAAGAAAGAGCCAATTCCGTAGTAAAATGGAATAGCAAACATGTTTAATAGTGCAAGTCCTAGCCCAGTTATAAAATTTTTTTTAGATGTTTTTTGAGCAGAAGAATGGAGGTTGTTATTTCTTGCTTTGTAATAAAAAAAGACAGAAAGTATACTAAAAATAGCAACTGAAATTATTTGAATACTCTCTAGAATAAAAGTATTTAAGTGTAGTGCCTTTAAAATAAATAGAGCAAAATAGGCTTGTAAAACTACAATTAAAGAAACGCCAATGGCATAATTTATAGCAGCTCTTTTATTGTTTTCTATACTTATTTTTGTTGCTGTAATATTTAGCATGCTAGGAGTAACTGTTCCTAAATAAGAGGAACTTAACCCTAGAAAAAAGGTTGAAAAAAGCATTTATGTTTTAGAATTTTAGTACTTAATTCTAAATTTGACGAAAGTAATTGCTTTTCCTTTCTCTAAATATTGTTTTTCGTAAAAAGTTTGAGTACTGATTACTTCTTCTGGACTATAAGTGTTCTTATAAACATCATGATTGGCATGTAAGATTTCGTGACCTTCTCCATGTAATAAACCTAAAGTATAACCATGCATAAATTCACTATCAGTCTTTAAGTTTACAACACCATCTTTTTTTAGAATATGGTGATATTTCTTAAGGAAGTCTGCGTTGGTAAGTCTGTGTTTGGTACGTTTGTATTTTATTTGGGGATCTGGAAAGGTAATCCAAATTTCATCTACTTCGTTTTCATCAAAAATGAGGTTGATTAACTCTATTTGAGTTCTAACAAAAGCAACATTACTTAAGTTTTCTTCTAAAGCTGTTTTTGCACCACGCCAAAAACGTGCTCCTTTAATATCAATACCAATAAAGTTTTTATCGGGATTTTTTTGAGCAAGGGCAATGGTATATTCACCTTTACCACAACCCAGTTCTAAAACAATAGGTTTGTCATTTTTAAAAAAGGTATGCCATTTTCCTTTTAAAGAAAATCCTTCTAATATTTCATCCCTTTTTGGTTGGATGACATTAGAAAACGTTTCATTTTCACTAAAACGCTTTAGTTTGTTTTTACTTCCCAAATCAGAATAAATTAAGCTCTATCTTCTGTTCCTTCTTTAAGGAAACGACGAGATTCTTTCATCCAGTACCAAAATAAAACTAATAATACTAAACAAAATAACCAGTTTACTCCGTTAGAGACCCACCATCCGTAATCTGCACGCGCTAAAGAGTTACGCATCCACTCAAAAGGACCAAAAGCCCAAGTAAAAAAATCTCCAATTAATCTAAAAATATTGCTTGCAATCATATCTTAAGTATCTTTACTTTGCAAAAGTATAAAAACAAATTATGTTAGCCAATTTTTTCGGCAAATCTAAACCAGTAAATTTTATTCTAATTATAATGCTCTTTTTAGGGTATTGTATGTTAGACGTATTTGTTTACAATCCACAAGCCTTTTCTTTTGAGTTATTGCTTGTGCTTCCACTTTTTCTAGGCGTATTTTTCTTATTCAATTTTATTTTAGCTAAAAACAAGCTAACGTATGATAATTCGTTTGCTTTTTTACTGTTTGTCATTGGATTGGGATTTTTGTCTAAGATGATATACGAACCAAAGGAAGTATTGGTTTTTATTATTTTATTCTTGTTTTTTAGAAGAGTATACAGCTTAAGAACTTTAAAAATGTTGTACGCAAAGTTGTTTGATAGTGGTTTTTGGTTAGGAATCTTATTGTTATTTTTTCCTTATTATCTATTATACACCGTATTAATCTATGCGGCTATTTTATTGTTTATTAAACCTACATTTAGAACTGTTGTAATACCAATAATAGGAGTGATAACACCATTGTTTTTGTTTTTTACATATCATTTTTACATGGATTCAATAACGGTGTTTTACGAGTTGTTTTCTGTAAATTTTTCATCAGATTTTACCAATTTCTCATCTCATATTTACCTTTTTTTCTTTGCCTTTTTTGGAGGTATTTCTTTGTTGTCTATTTTTCTTAAATCAGGAAAGATTTTTTCAGTAAATAACAAGTTTAAAAAAAGTTGGGGACTTTTACTGGTTCATTTTGTTATAGCAACAAGTATGGTATTTCTGTGTCCGCAACAAGAAGAAATTACATTATTTACATTTTTAATTCCAAGTACAATCATTATTACAAACTGGATTCAGACTGTAAAAAAGAAGTTTATTGTAAATCTTGTATTGTTTCTTTTTTTAGTGACTTCAATTCTGATTCACTTTTTATAGTTTAGCTCCATAAGCTAAGTCTCCAGCATCACCTAAACCAGGTACAATATATCCTTTGTCATTTAAAGTGTCATCAATGGCAGCAATCCACAAATGTGTGTTTTCTGGAAAGTGATTTTTAACAAATTCGATTCCTTCTGTAGAGCCAATAACACAAACTAAATGTATTTCTTTTGGCGTTCCATGTTTTTTGATGCCCTCATAAACAGCAACCAACGATTGCCCAGTTGCTAACATAGGATCTGCTAACAACAACGTTTTATTATTAATAGAAGGAGAAGCAAAATATTCTACTACAATTTCAAATTCAGCATCATTATTTGGGTGATGTCTGTATGCAGAAATAAAAGCATTTTCGGCATTGTCAAAGTAATTTAACAAACCTTGATGTAATGGCAATCCAGCTCTTAAAATAGAACACAATACAATATCATTATTAGGTAGTTGCATATTTTTTACTCCTAATGGTGTTTGTACTTCTGTAGTAGTATAAGAAATTTGTTTACTCAATTCATATCCTAAAATTTCTCCAATTCTTTCAATGTTTCTTCGAAATCGTAAAGAGTCTTTTTGGATAGTTAGGTCTCTAATTTCTGATATGAATTTATTTAAGATGGAATTGGTAGCTTCTAAATGATGTAGGATCATGATTTGTTTTTTAAGAGTTAGAGGTTAATATTTCTTCAACTTTTTTAATAACTGTTTGTGGTAAAATACTTCTCATAGCATCTTCATAACCTTCTATCATTTTATTACCATAAATAGAAGTTGGTATTTTTGGGTATTTTTCTAAATCTGGTAGTAAACAGTTCTCTTTTGGTTGATCAAAAGGAGCAAATCCAGCAAATGGATGTGTACCACCCCAAAGTGTAATTGTTGGTATTTGTTGCATGGCCGCAAAATGAGCATTTCCAGAATCCATAGCAATCATACAGTCCAATTGAGCAATTAAATTTAGCTCTTCAGTAAGATTTAGTTTGCCAGCTACAGAAATACAGTGGGTGTTTTTTTGAGCAATTTTTGTTAAAATATCAACTTCAGACTTTCCTCCTCCAAAAAGAAAAACAGGATGCTTTTTCGAAAGTGTTTCAATAACTTCTTCCATCAAATCTAACGGGTATTTTTTTGCATCAAAAGCAGCAAACGGAGCAACGCCAATCCATTTTGATTTTTTTGATCCCGTTATGTTAGCAACAGCAGGCAACAAAGCAACTTTGTTTATGCTGCTCGGATTAGCTATGTTAGTAGGAAACCCTAACTTGTTGAAAACATCAGCATATCGTTGATGTGAGGTTTTTAATTGTTTAAATATTTTGTTTTCTGGTCGGGTTAGTGCTTTCTTTTCAGCCCTACCTTTATCAATTACTGCAATAGTATGTTTAGAAAATTTAAAAAAAGAACGTACTATTTTAGATCTTAAAACATTGTGCAAATCTGCAATATGAGTAATATCTAACTTTTTTAGTTCTTTATATAATTTGTGTAGTCCAAGAACACCTTTGTGTTTGTTGGTAATATCTGCAGCATAAAAATTTACATTAGGGATATTGTCAAATAAAGGCTTTAAAAAAGCTTTAGAAACAACTGTAATCTTTACTGTTGGATGTTGCTCTACAAAAGCTTTGATAACAGGAACTGTCATGGCAACATCTCCCATTGCAGATAATCTAATAACTAAAATATGTGAATTTGATTGCAAGTGTAATTGCTTAAAGTTCTAAACAAAAGTAAGCATTTCTTAAGAAAAAGCACTAATTTTCTATACATCAATAACTGCTAATAACTTCAAAAAACCAGAGAATTATTACTTAAATAATTGTGTACCTTTGTGTTTTTATTTTAAAAAAGTATTGAATGATTCAATCAATGACTGGATATGGTAAAGCGGTTTTGCAATTACCAACCAAAAAGGTAACCATAGAAATTAAAACTCTTAATAGTAAAAATTTAGATTTAAATGCAAGAGTGCCGTCTTACTATAAAGAAAAAGAATTAGCAGTAAGAAAAAAATTAGCATCTGGTCTGGTAAGAGGAAAGATTGATTTTTCTATTTATGTAGAAATGACAGCAGATGAAACTACCACTTCAATTAATAAAGCTGTTGTAAATGATTATGTACAGCAATTAAGAAATACATTATTTATTGGTTCTGAAGATGATGTTGAATTGTTAAAAATGGCAGTAAGAATGCCTGATGCTCTTAGAACAGAAAGAGAAGAATTAGATGAAGAAGAGTGGGAGCTGATTGAAAAATCTATTGAAGAAGCCTTAGAAAAAACCATTCAATATAGAACAGATGAGGCAGCTTCTTTGGAAGAAGATTTTAAGTTAAGAATCTTAAATATAAAAGAGTATTTAAAAGAGGTTCATGCTTTAGATAAAGAACGATTAGATAATGTAAGAGTACGTTTGCAAAAAGCAATTGCAGATTTAAAAACAGAAATTGATGCCAATCGTTTTGAACAAGAGTTGATTTATTACTTAGAAAAACTAGATATCAACGAAGAAAAAGTAAGATTAGAAAATCACTTGGATTATTTTTTACAAGAATTAGATAGTAAAGATTCTAATGGGAAAAAGTTAGGGTTTATCGTTCAGGAAATAGGAAGAGAAATTAATACTACAGGCTCAAAAGCCAATTTTGCTCCGATGCAAAAATCTGTTATTCAGATGAAAAACGAATTAGAAAAAATAAAAGAACAAATCTTAAACGTATTATAATAAATGGAGAATTTTGAAGGTAAATTATTTGTGTTTTCAGCTCCTTCTGGATCTGGTAAAACAACAATTGTTCGTCATTTATTAGGACAAGAAAAATTCAATTTAGAGTTTTCTATTTCCGCTACGTCAAGAGAACCTAGAGGTTTTGAAGTTGATGGGAAAGATTATTACTTTATCTCTTTAAAAGAATTTAAAGAGAATATTAAGAATGATGCTTTTTTAGAGTGGGAAGAAGTATACAGAGACAATTTTTACGGTACTTTAAAAACAGAAGTTGAGCGTATTTGGGCTCAAGGAAAACATGTTATTTTTGATATAGATGTGGTTGGCGGATTAAGAATTAAAAAGAAGTTTCCAGATAAAACATTGGCTGTTTTTGTAAAACCACCAAGTGTAGATGAGCTAAAGATTCGTTTAAAAAAGCGTAAAACAGAAAGCGACGAAAAAATCAATATGCGTATTGCAAAAGCATCTGTTGAGCTAGCCACTGCGCCTCAGTTTGATAAAATCATCAAAAACTACGATTTAGAAGTTGCGCTTAAAGAAGCAGAAGATTTGGTTGGAGAATATTTAGGTTTAAATCAATAAGAATTAGCACTAAAATGAACATAGGTTTATATTTTGGTACATTCAACCCTATTCATGTTGGGCATCTTATCATTGCCAATCACATGGTAGAAAATTCTGATTTAGATGAAATTTGGTTGGTAGTAACACCACACAATCCTTTTAAAAAGAAAAGTTCACTGTTAGATAATCATCACAGATATGAATTGGCTTTTTTAGCAACAGAAAGGTATCCAAAAATTAAACCTTCAAAGATTGAGTTTGACTTGCCGCAACCAAACTATACTGTTAATACCTTGGCACATATTTCTGAAAAATTCCCTCAACATCGTTTTAGTTTAATAATGGGAGAAGACAATCTTAAAAGTTTTCATAAATGGAAAAATTATGAAACAATTTTAGAGTTTCATAATATCTATGTGTATCCAAGAATTTCAGAAGGAAAAACAGCTACTAAATTTGATGAGCATTCAAAAATACATCTTGTAGATTCTCCAATTATTCAAATTTCATCTACACAAATTCGCAATGGTATTAAAGAAGGTAAAAATGTAGAACCAATGTTGCCAGAAGCTGTATGGAAATATATTGATGAGATGAATTTTTATAGAAAATAGTTCGCCTATTTTTTCGTTGTATATTTGTAGTTATTAGAAATTGTATTTGTGGCTAAAAAAACACCAAAAAAAAGCAAATTTAGACAACGATTAACCAACAAATTTAGATTGGTTGTGTTAAATGAAGATACCTTTGAAGAACGTCTGTCATTTAAATTAACAATCTTAAATATTTTTGTGTTTGGTGGTGTTTTTTCAATTGTATTAGTACTATTAACTTCTGTGCTAATTGCTTATACACCCATAAGAGAATATATACCAGGATATGCTCCCACAGAATCAAAAAAAGATGTTGCTAAATTGGTATATGAAACAGATTCACTAAAAAATAGACTACAGTTATTAGAGAATTATACCAAAGCTTTGATTCCAATTTTATCTGGAGAGCATCCTATTTCTGAAGTAGATTTTGATTCTTTAAAATTAAATTCGAAACCGATTCAGGTGGATGATAAAATGCTAAATGCATCAAAAAACGACTCTATATTTAGAGAAAAAGTTGATAGTAAAGATCGTTTTCCTTTATTTGATAAGGCTGAAGATAAAGTAGATATTGTCTTTTTTGCACCAATTACTGGAAATATCACACAGGATTTTGATGTAACTAACAAACATTTTGCTATAGATATTGCACAAAAAACAGGTACTCCTGTAAAAGCAATTGAAGATGGAAGAGTTATTTTTTCTGAATGGACAACTGAAACAGGATATGTAGTTATTATTGAACATGGAACAGGATTTATTTCTGTCTACAAACACAATGGTGTTTTACTTAAAAAACAAGGTGATTTTGTAAAATCAGGTGAAGCAATTGCTACTGTTGGTTCTACAGGAGAACTAACAACAGGTCCACATCTACACTTCGAACTTTGGTATAACGGTTATCCTGTAAATCCAACTAATTATATAGATTTTAAATAATGAGTATAAAATCAGTATTTGCAATTCCATTTGCTAAACAAGTCACAAAACGTGTTTTTAAGTGGGCAAATAATCCACATAAAACACAAGAAAAGGTATTTAAAAAGTTAATTGCTAAAGCTAAAAATACAGCTTTTGGGAAAGATCATGACTTTGCTTCTATAAAAAACTACGCTGATTTTAAAAAGCGAGTAAAGGTACAAGATTATGAAGGCTTAAGGCCTTATGTTGATAGGATTGTAGCTGGAGAAAAAGATGTACTTTGGAAAGGTAAACCGATTTATTTTGCCAAAACTTCAGGAACAACTTCTGGTGCAAAATACATCCCAATTACTAAAGACTCAATGCCAACACATATTAAAGCTGCGCGTAATGCTTTGTTGTTTTACATTGCAGAAAAAAATGATGCAAGCTTTGTAAATGGTAAGATGATTTTTTTACAAGGTAGTCCAGTTCTAGAAAATAAAAACGGAATTAAACTAGGTAGGTTAAGTGGAATTGTTGCACATTATGTACCTCAATATTTATTAAAGAATCGATTACCTAGTTGGGAAACTAATTGCATAGAAGATTGGGATACGAAAGTTGATGCAATTGTTGAAGAAACGGTTAATGAAAACATGTCTGTAATTAGCGGAATTCCGTCTTGGGTACAAATGTATTTTGAGAAGTTAATCGAAAAAACAGGGAAAACGGTTTCTGAATTGTTTCCAGATTTTAACTTCTTTATTTATGGAGGAGTAAATTTTGAACCCTATAAAAATAAGTTTGAAACTTTAATTGGTAAAAAGGTTGATTATATTGAATTGTATCCTGCTTCAGAAGGATTTATCGCATATCAAGATTCACAAACAGCACCAGGAATGTTATTGCAATTAAACTCTGGAATCTTTTATGAGTTTATACCAGCAACTGAATTTTTTGATGAAAATCCAACAAGAATTTCTCTAAAAGATGTACAGTTAGGAGTTAATTATGTTATTATATTAAATACAAATGCAGGACTTTGGGGATATAATATTGGAGATACCGTTGAGTTTACTTCTCTACAACCTTACCGTATAAAAGTTACTGGTAGAATTAAACATTTTATTTCTGCTTTTGGAGAACATGTTATTGGTAAAGAGGTAGAAAAAGCATTGAATGATGCTATTAAAGGAACTGCGATTAATGTGAGCGAATTTACCGTTGCGCCACAAGTGAACCCAGAAAATGGATTGCCTTATCACGAGTGGTTTATTGAGTTTGAAAATGAACCAGAAAACTTAGAAGAGTTTGCTGCCAAAATTGACGCCTCGATGCAAAGCCAAAATATTTATTATCTGGATTTGATTGAAGGAAAAATATTACGTCAGTTGGTAATTAGTAAAGTGAAAAAGGGCGGTTTTCATGAGTATATGAAATCAATTGGAAAGTTTGGAGGACAAAATAAAATCCCACAATTGTCTGACAATAGAAAAATTGCAGATGTATTGCAGGATTTTTTAATTTAAAATAAGGTTATTTGCCTTTATAAGGTAAATATCCAACTTCTTTTACACTAACAGACTCAAACAATTGCCTTGGAGTAACTACAGTTTCTGTTGTGGTAACTTTAGGGATATTTTTATCTGTTAATGAAGTTGCTATAGGTTCCATATTAATTTCTTCAGTAGAAAATGGAATTTGCATTGGTTCGTTTCTTACAGCGTCATCAATTTCTAAAGCATAGTTAGCGTTTTTATAAATCATTGCTACTAAAGTAGAACAGGCTACCATTTTTCGTTGATGATTATTGTTGTACTCATTAATTAATTTTTGAATGGTTTCTACCATAAGATCTGCAATCCAAGGAGTAAATTTACTCGCAAGCATTTTATATAAAGTTCCACTACTATAACGCATAGAACAAATTACTGCTAAAAGCCATGCAGTTTCGTAAGAATACGGAATATCAGTGTCGTCATAAAAACTTCGAATTTCTGCATTTATTTTTTGCTCAAATTCAGCATCTTGCTCTTTTAAACGATATACATAAATATTTTTAACTCCTGGACCAATTAAAGTTTCGCTCATAGATTCTTGTACAATACCATCAGGACCTGCTTCTACTATTCTATTAAGATTTTCTACAGGCTTTTTAGTATCTCTGTTTACATTTACATTTCCCCAAATTGCAGCATGGTAAATATTTTTATAATGTATAGGGTCGTCACCTGGGTCAAACCAAGGAATTAGATACACTAAGAGATAAAAAGCAGCTGCTTCCTTACTTTTACTTAACAATTCTAGAAAATCGTTAATATCAAAATCTTGATTTTCATAAATAAGAATATCACCTATTTTTAAGTCAGATTCTTGTAGTTCTTTCATAATTTGGGTGTTTTAGGGTTTGTTATTTGTGTTATAAGAGTTTTAAAAGTAAGAATTACAGAAAGATATACCAATTAAATTTATGTGTATAAACTACTTTAAATTAGTTACCTTTATTTTATGAGAATAATCACTACTAATTTAGGAGATAGAAAAGAAGTTAACTGGAAAGGCAAAATAATTACAACAGGTATTTTTAAATACTCTGTTGATACTCCAATATTTTTAGATACTGAAACTGTAAAAGGAGATGCAATTTGTGATCGAGAACATCACGGAGGAATTGACCAAGCTGTATATGCATTTTCTTTAAAACATTACGATTATTTTAAAAAGTTGTATCCAGATTTAGATTGGGAAAATGGAATGTTTGGAGAAAATTTAACGATGGATGATTTGGATGAAACTCAGCTACATGTTGGTGATACTTTTAAAGTTGGAGAAGTAGTTTTAGAAGTAACAAAACCGAGACAACCATGTATGAAATTAGGAGTGCGTTTTCAAAATATGAAAATTGTAAAACAGTTTTGGAATACTACATTTTCTGGAGTTTATTTTAAATTATTACAAACTGGTTATGTAAAATCAGGAGATCAATTTGAACAAATAAAATCTTGCCCAGAGAATCCTACAATTGCAGAAATCTATGTTGGGAAAAGAATTAAAAAAGGAATTAAATAAGTAGCGATTTTTTCTTTTTTTCTAAATAGTCTTTTTCTAAATCATTATGTACTTTAGATAGGGCAATATCAATATGCTTTAAAGCTTCGGTTCTGTTATTGATAGCTGTATAATAATCTGCTTTAGCACTATAAAACAAATAGGCTCTTTGTTCTAATTTGGTTGGATTTAATTGCTCAAAATAATGATTGGCTTTTAGGTAGTTTTTATTTTGCAAACAAATAATAGCCATAGAAAGTATTAAAGAAGAACTAGGTTGAAGTTGGTATAAACACTGTTGCCATTGTAATATTTTATTCCAGTTGGTTAGTTCAAAATTGGGCGCTTTAATATGCTCTGCAATAATGGCTGCTTCGTAATGATAAACAGAGAATTCTTCATCTTCTACTGCCTTATTCATCATTACATTTCCTAATTGGATTAAAGGGAATGACCATTTATTTCTATCTTGATTTTTTAAATCTAAGACTTCATTTTCTGTATTGATTTTAGCATCCAATCTTGCTGCATGAAAGCACATTAAAGCAAATAACGCATAACTTGCCGCACTATTTGTATGCTTGTTTTTTAACAATGATTTACACAATCTCATGGCTTCACCGCATAGTTCTTTTCTAACCAACTCGTCTTTTTTGTTAGAATGAAACCCTTCATTAAAAATCAAGTACAATACTTCTAAAACACTTTCTATGCGTTCAACTAAAGATTTTCCTTGAGGAATCTTAAAAGCAATATTAGATTCTAGAATAACTTTTCTTGCTCTAAAAACACGTTTTCTAATGGTGGTCTCTTTGGTTAGCAAAGCAGATGCGATTTCTTTAGTGCTAAATCCAGAGATGGTTTTTAAAGCAAAGGTAATTCTGTCTTCAGGTTTTAATTTTGGGTGACAGGCTGTAAATATCATTCGTAATTGAGCATCTTCAATTTCTGCATCTAAAAAGAGTTCATTAACAGCAATACTTTCGATTCCATTTTTAAATGTAGGTAAGTGCTTTTTTTCGACTTGAATTTTCCTGAAAATGTCGAGCACTCTATTTTTTGCTGCTTGAGTTAGCCAAGCTTCAGGATTATCGGGAATTTGAGTCTTCCATTTAACACTAGCTTTTAAGAAAGTATCTTGTATAGCATCTTCAATAATTTCTAAATTAGAAAGTCCGAAAATTCGTGTTAAAACAGAGATCATCTTTCCGCTATGATGGCGAAAAAGATGATCTATGAGTTGGTTTTCCATTAGTTAAAGTCGTCAAATACTAAAATTTCACGAATTTCTACAGTGTTTCCTAAATCATAATCAGGAAAATCTTGTGCAATTTCTTGTACTTCGTCAAAATCTTTAGCACTAACTAAGTAATAGCCACCAACAATTTCTTTTACATCTGCAGAAGTTAAATCTGTTACCGTTCTGTCTTGTCCAACAATACGCCTCATTTGCGTGGTAAGTGCTTCACCGCCACGTAAAATACCAGCTTTTTCCATTTTATTTCCCCAAGCAAACCATTTTTCCATTCTTGCTTGCACATCTGCATCTGTAAGTCCTAAATCGACATATTCTTTGCCGATAAAAATCATCATAAAATTTTTCATAATTTAAAGTTTTTTAAGTGTTGCCTATATGACGTTTGTTATAATAAAAAGTGAGACACTTTTTTAAAATTTATTATGATGTTACTAATTTAAAATAAAAAAAACAGCTATTCAATTAAGAATAGCTGTTTTAATTTTATCTGTTAAAAATTACTTTTTAGAAAGTAAATCTCTAATTTCTGCTAATAACTCTTCTTGAGTAGGACCAGCTGGCGGTGGCGGCGGAGCAGGAGCTTCTTTTTTCTTAGTAGCGTTAATTCCTTTAATAATCATAAACATTACAAATGCTACAATTATAAAGTCAATCACATTGGTTAAGAAATCTCCGTAAAGTACAGCAACTTCTCCTGTAACTTTTCCATTTGCATCGGCAACACCTTCTGTAATTACATGTTTTAAATCTCTAAAATCAGCTTTAAATACTAAGCCAATCAATGGAGAAACGATTCCCCCTGTAAAAGAAGTTACCACTTGTTTAAAGGCCGCACCCATTACAAAACCAACTGCAATGTCTACTAAATTACCTTTCATGGCAAATTCTTTGAATTCTTTAAGCATTCCCATTTTTTGTGTTTTTAATAATTAATAGAATTCGAATTTAAGAAAACTTTAACACTTTAGCAATCTTTTTACGCGTTGCGAAATCATGGTTAAAACTTCATAAGAAATGGTTTCTGAATTGTTGGCCATTTCGGTTATCATTTCTTGAGAATTGAAAATAATTACTTCTTCTCCTTCTTTACAATCAATATTGCTTACATCTACCATAATCATATCCATACAGACATTGCCAAGAATTGCTGCTTTTTGATTGTTAATTAAAACAGCATAATTTTTATTTCCTAATCTTCTAGAAATACCATCTGCATGTCCAATTGGAATGGTTGCAGTTTTCATAGACTTATTAGCTGTAAAAGCTCTATTATAGCCTACTGTTTCACCTGGTTCTATTAAATGAATTTGAGAAATGATTGACTTTAAAGAAGCAACGTTTTTAAGTTGTTTGGTTTCGTTTTCATCATTGCCAAAACCGTATAATCCAATGCCTAATCGAACCATGTCAAATTGTGCTTCTGGGTAATTAATAATTCCAGAAGTATTTAGCACGTGAACCATAGGTTTGTAATCTAAATGCGTAAAAAATTGCTTAGCGATATAAGCAAAATTGTTGATTTGATTGATCGTAAATTCTTTTTCTTGTATATCATCACTTGCTGCCAAATGAGAAAATAAAGAGGCGACCTTAGTATGATCAGAGCTTTGAAGCTTAGAGAGAATTGAAGGAATATCTGTATGCCAAAAACCAAGTCTGTTTAAACCTGTATTAAATTTAAGATGAATAGGGTAGTTTAGCAATAATTTATCGTCAGCTATTTTTAAAAAAGCATCTAATATGGTATGATTATATAAATTAGGTTCTAACTGATGTTGAATAATCAATTCTAAATTTTGAATTTGAGGATGAAATACCAAAATAGGTGTTTCTACACCAGCTTCTCTTAAAGCAATACCCTCATCAGTATAAGCTACAGCAAAATAATCGACTTTATTTTCTAAAAATTTGGCTACTTCTGTAGCTTCACTTCCATAACCAAATGCTTTAACCACAGCTAATACTTTTGTATTGTTGGCTAACTTATTTTTAAAATATTGAAGGTTGTGTTCTAGTGCTTTACCATCAATTTCTAAAACAGTAACATGATTATTCATAAGTAGATTTATTCTGACTCTTCTTTAGAAGTTTTCTCTGTTTTAGAAAACAACTTTTCTTGTTGCATTTGTAAAGCTTTATAATAAGCAGCTCTACTTAAAGGCTCGTATTCTTCAACTTCACCTAATAAAACTAAATCGTCATTTTGTGCTTTTCTAAAGCTATAATGAGCTAAATTACCAGTATGAGTACAAACGGCATGTACTTTAGTTACATATTCTGCAGTTGCCATTAATGCAGGCATTGGTCCAAAAGGATTTCCTTTAAAATCCATATCTAAACCAGCAACAATAACACGAATACCTCTGTTAGCTAAATCGTTACAAACAGCTACAATTTCTTCATCAAAAAACTGTGCTTCATCAATACCAACAACATCTACATCATTGGCTAATAATCTAATATTGGCAGAAGCAGGAACAGGCGTAGAGCGAATACGATTATCGTTGTGAGAAACCACTTCTTCTTCGTCGTAACGTGTATCAACTGCAGGTTTAAAAATTTCTACTCGTTGTTTGGCAAATTGCGCACGTTTTAATCTACGAATCAACTCTTCTGTTTTACCAGAAAACATAGATCCGCAAATAACCTCTATCCAGCCAAATTGTTCTGTATGATTTACCGTATTTTCGAGAAACATTTTGTAATTTTATGCTTGAAATATGATTATAATTGTATTTTATCTCAAGTCATACAAATTTATTAAAAAAATGATGCCAAGCGTCAATTAATTTATCAACTTATGCACAAAAAATTAGCAGCCGACTTAACAAGTTTAGCACACAGTATTTTACAGATGAAAAATAAAGAAGATGTGTTAGAATTAAAGCAAAAAGCCCACGAAGTTTATGAGAAGTTGGCCGTATTAGCTTATGTAGAAGAGTATATTAATACGACTCCAAATGCAGAAAATACCAAAGAAGAGTTGTTAGAAAAGATTGAAAAAGTAAATACTGTTGTTGATAAACCAATAGTAGAAGTTGTTGAAGAGATTAATGAAGACGAAATAACTGAAGTAGAATCTATCACTGAAAAAGTAGAGAAGATAATTGATGAAATGGAAGTTGTTGAACTTGTTGAAGAAGAAAAAATCATTGAGCCAACTTTAAAAGTAGTAGAAGAGATTATTGAGCAACCTTTTGATGAACTTGAACAAACATTATTTTCTTCAGATGATTTTGTAAAGGATGATGTAAAAGATGTTGGAGAGAAAAAAACGGTTACTTTAGAAGAAGAACTTGAAGATACTATTTCTGTAGATGTAGCTGCTGATTTGTTTGAGAAACCTTCAGAGAAAAAATCATTAAACGATACTTTACAAGCAAATATTCAAATAGGATTGAATGACAGAATTGCATTTGTTAAGAATTTGTTTGAAGGAAATCAAGGAGATTTTAATAGAGTGGTATCTCAGTTAAATACTTTTAAAACAGAAAAAGAAGCAAAGAAGTTTATAAATAAAATGGTAAAGCCAGATTACAATTGGCAAGATAAAGAAGAATATGAAGAAAGATTTATGTCTATAATAGAACGTAAATTTGCTTAAATAAATTATTAAACAATAAACCTTATGAAGATAGAAGTATCGAACGGAGAAATTATTGATAAGTACACAATCTTAGAAATCAAATTGTCTGAAATTAAAGACGAAAAAAAATTAGCAAACATTCAACATGAATACAATACATTAACACCAGATGTAAAAAGTATTTACAGTTTGGCAAAAGATGCAGATAATCTAAAAAAATTACACAAGGATTTATTAGAAGTGAATAAGAAATTGTGGAAAATAGAAGATGATATTAGAGAATGTGAACGCGCTAATGATTTTGGACAAACATTTATAGATTTAGCTAGAGCTGTCTATTATACCAATGATGATCGATCTGATGTAAAAAAAGAAATTAATATATATACAGGTTCTGATTTGGTTGAAGAAAAATCGTACGAAGAATATAAATCTTAATTAAAAACTATAAATTATATGAAAAAAGCACTTTTATTAATTGTATTATTTAGCATTTCAGTTTTTACAGGAAATGCACAAGATTCATCATCAAAAATTGAAGTTAACAGAGTCTTAGGAAGTTATACTTACAAACAAAATGGTAATTATTTATCTGGAAAACAGTTGTTGCAGTTGATGGATTCTAACAATGAAGCAATGCAATTGATGAAATCTGCTAATAGAAGTAAAACTTGGGCAACTATTTTAGGTGGAGCCGGAGGAGCTTTTATTGGTTTTCCAATAGGAACGGCAATTGGAGGTGGTGATGCTAAATGGGAATTGGCTGGTATTGGAGCCGCCCTTATTTTAGTAGCGATACCAATTTCTAGTAATTATAATAAGAAATCTAAAAAAGCGGTAGATATGTATAACAATGGTTTCTCATCTACTGCATATCAATTTAAACCTACTTTTGATTTAAATTTAAAAGGAAATAGCATCGGAATAAGCATGTCCTTTTAATGATAGAGTCACTAAAATTTTAAAAGAGAGAATTAACCAATTCTCTCTTTTAGTTTTTCAATAACTTTTTTACTGTTTCCAATAAAAATTTCATCTTCAACAATAAAAACCGGACGCTTTAAAAAGGTATATTCATCTAAGATATATTGTCTATAATCTGTTTCTGAAATTTCTTGATTTTTCAAATCCATTGCTTTGTATAATTTAGCTCTTTTATTAAACAAAGCTTCATAACTATTAGATAGCTTATGCATTTCTTCTAGTTGAGTTACCGTAACAGGATTTGCTTTTATTTCTTGCTTTTCAAAACCATCTAGGTTTACTTCTTTTAATATTCTTCTACAAGTGTCGCAAGTTTGTAAAAAGTAGACTTTCTTCATTTTATACTGTATATTTGACGCTAAATTTAACGATAAATAATGAAGACTCAATTTGATATTTTAAAAAAATCCAGAGAACTTACTTTAAAAGCAATTAAAGGATTAAGCTTAGAACAACTACATACAATTCCAGATGGATTTAAAAATCATATTGCATGGAATGTAGCACATTTAGTAGTAACACAACAATTGCTGCATTACAAACTTTCTGGATTGGATTGCTTAGTGCCAGATGAGTTGATAGAAAATTATAGAAAAGGAACTTTTCCAACAACAAATTTTACAGAAGAAGAATTTGAAGAGGTTAAAGAATTACTAATAGGTTTGCCAGATACTTTAGAAGAAGATTTTAACGAAGGGATTTTTGAAAACTATACGACATATTCAACAAGTACAGGTTTTGTTTTAGACTCATTTGAAACAGCCATTCATTTTAATAACTATCATGAAGGAATTCATTTAGGAGTAATTATGGCTATTAGAAAACTGGTGTAATTGTAAAATTTTATACAAATGAAATTCAACTCAAAGGTAATTCACGGTGGCCAAATGCACGATCCATCAACTGGAGCGGTAATGCCTCCAATATATCAAACATCTACGTATGCACAATCAAGTCCAGGAAAGCATAAAGGATACGAATATTCAAGAGCAGCTAATCCAACTAGAACAGCTTTAGAAAATGCTTTTGCAGTTTTAGAAAATGGAACACATGCTTTTGCTTTTGCATCTGGATTAGCAGCTGTAGACTGTGTTTTAAGAGTTTTAAAACCTGGGGATGAAGTTATTGCTGGAGATGATTTGTATGGAGGTTCGTATAGAATGTTTACTAAACTATTTCAACAATACGGACTTCGATTTTCTTATGTAGATATGAATGACCCAAAAAATGTTGTGAATGCTATCACAGATAAAACAAGATTGATTTGGATAGAAACACCTACAAATCCTTTGATGAAAATTGCTGATATTGAAGAAATAACACAGCAGGTAAAATTAGTAAGTAATAGTATTTTAGTAGCTGTAGATAATACCTTTGCTACGCCATATTTGCAACGTCCTTTAGATTTAGGTGTTGATATTGTAATGCACTCTGCTACAAAATATTTAGGAGGACATTCTGATTTAGTGATGGGAGCTTTGATGGTAAAAAACGAAGCTTTAGCTAAAGAACTACATTTTATTCAATTTGCAGCTGGAGCTATTGCAGGACCTATGGATGCTTTTTTAGCATTAAGAGGTGTAAAAACCTTGCATGTAAGAATGGAACGTCATTGTAAAAACGGAAAAGCAGTTGCTGAATATTTAGTTAAACACCCTAAAGTAAAAGAAGTATATTATCCAGGTTTGGAAAACCATCCAAATCATGAAATTGCCAAAAAACAAATGGATGATTTTGGCGGGATGGTTTCTTTTAAGCTAAAAGATGAAAGCAAAGAAGCTACATTTACTTTTTTAGAAAACACCAAAGTGTTTACTTTGGCAGAGTCTTTGGGTGGAGTAGAAAGTTTGGTAAATCATCCAGTAACTATGACACATGCTAGTATTCCAGAAGAAGAACGCTTAAAAATCGGAATAACAGATTCGTTAATTAGGCTTAGCGTTGGAATAGAAGATATTGACGATTTAATAGAAGATTTAGAACAAGCCTTAGATGCAACAACATAAAAAAGCTGAAGCAATTGCTTCAGCTTTTTTTATAAAATATATTGTTTTGTTTCTATTTTTTACAAAAGATTCCGCCTGAAAAGTTCAAGTGATAAATAATTCCCACTTGTAAATGAATTAACCACTCTTTGTTTTTATTTTCTAATACATCAGCTTGTAAACCATCTACGGCATCAGAGAAAAAGTATTGCCAATTAAAGTTGGCAGCTAGATCAAATTTTTCAGAAAGTTTATATCTAGTTCCACCTCCAACTGTTAAAGCAAAAGTACTTCCAGAACCTACAGCAGTGTGACTAGGATCTCTATATTTTAATGGTAAAACTGTAATGTCGCTTCTCCAATCTCCAAGATCAGAAGTTAAGGTGTTTTTATAACTACTATATTTAAGTCCTAAGCTTAAATAAGGATTCCATTTTGTTTCTGAATAAGGAAACATAAATTCTCTTAAATCTTTAAGGTAATATTCGGCTTGAACACCAATATTAAAAGATGAAATTGTTCCTTTCATAGCTCTTAATTGTCTCGCTAAATCACTATTACCAAGCGTATATTTACCATGATGTCTAAAATTAGCTTTGGTCATGAAATTTAACTCAGATTTAATCATTACATGATTGGCAAAATCATCTTCAGAATTCCAACGAGTGTCTACATTAAAAAAGTGTAAATAATGAGCTAAACTAAAAGATAAGGCGCTGTTACCGTAACTACTTAAAAAGTTGTCTCTTTGTCCGTAATCTGTTTGGATTGTAGCAGTACCAACAAAGAAACCTACATCATGTGTTAGATGTTGTGCTTTTGCAGAAAATGCTATCAAAAAGAAAAATAATATTTTAAGGGGCTTTCTCAATGATTCGTTTTATGTGAGCAAATATATTAAATTGAGGATAAATACAATAACACAAATTTTATTAATTTATTGTAAAAGATTCTTCAGGTAAATGCCAATTTGATCTAATGTTAAAAATAGCAGGGAAATAACGTACTTTTTCTGGCTGAATTCTTTTCAGAAAATTTCCTGTATCCCATTTGTTATTTTTATTTGTATCTAAAATTGCTCGTACTAAATACTTGCCAGCAGGTAATAATTTAAAACTAACTTTATTGGTAGTTGTAATAATTCGTTGAACTAGTTTTTGGTCTTTTTCTGAAAGCAATTCAATAATTACTTGAGCATCGTTATCTTTCACTAAGTTTAAAGAAATGCTACCATAATCTTCAGGTTCAAGAGTCTTAAAATTATAATTTAAAGTATCGTTTTTGGTCTCAAAAATATCTATTAATGCTTCTGGTAATAAGGTTAAACGATAATTGTTTTTGTGCTTTTTGTCAAATAAAAACTGAATCTGATTGTTTTTGTTGTTGGTGATGTTTGTAAAAGGAACATTCACAGAATCTTTATCTATAAAAACAATTTTAGAAGCATCTATTTTAGTCACTGGATTGTTAGTAGTTAAAGTAATGGTGTCTCTTAAATGAAAATTGCTGTTAATATTTGAGTTTACTTTAAGAGAATCAATAAGTTTCTTTCTTAAAAAAACAGTAACCGTATCGATGTATTTTTTATGAGATAATTTAAATACTAAAGAATCATTAGTAATAGTAGAATACCAATAATTTAATGTGTCTTTTTGAGGTTCTTTTTTTATACTGCTTTTAAAAGAAGCATCAACTTGAGATAAAAGTTCTATGTTGGCTCCATTATGATTTCCTTCAAAGCCAAAAATGATTTTTCCTTTGTTGACTTGCTTTGGTCTTATAAAACGAAATGGATTGATCTCTTTAAAAAGAGAAATAGGTGTTGTTATAACACTATCTTTTGGTAGCTCTACCACTTTGTTATAAAAACCAATTTTATCTTCTTTAGGATTAAAAATATAATTACTAGAAGCATCTTTTAAAGCAATTAATAAGTATTTTCCATTCTGAATATTGGAGAAATTAAATAAGGTAGAATCTAGGGTGCTAGAAACATAATTAGGTTTCTGTTTGTAAATGATAGAGTCGTTATAAGTTGCATCAATTTTGTATAACAAAACACTAATATTCTCATCAAATTTCTTTTGAAAAGCATCTTTTACAGAACCACTAGTTTTTAAAGAATCAATAAAATCTCCCGTGGAAAAAACATATTTAAAGTTTTTTAACTCATTTCCTTCATTATTGTCTTTTATACTATTCCCAAAATTAAAAGTATAAGTAGTATTTTCTTTTAAAGTGTCTAGCAATTTAATCGTAATCGTTTTACTTGCTGTTCCTAGTGGAGAAATAACAGGAGGATATTTTAAAGGTGGAGAAATAACCAATTGTTTATTAATATCTCTTAAAGTGATAAATTCATCAAATGAAATTTTGATTTTTTTACTTTTAAAATGTACGCTTTCGTATGGCGGATTTGCAAGTACCATAATAGGAGCGATGCTGTCTTTTAATCCACCGCTAGGTCTTCCTTTTCTAGCACAATTACTTGTTAAAAGAATAATGACAAAAACCGAAAGTATAACTTTTAAAAAATGTTTCAATGTGTTTTATTTTACTGCAAAATAACAATTTTTTTATGTCAATTAATTCAAATCTATTGTTAATTATTCTGTATAAGCCATTGTTACAATACTAATTTTAATATTTATGGTTTTTAGCAATTCTTTACAGCAAGATTCTAAAGTAGCTCCTGTGGTAATAACATCGTCAATTAATAGTACATGTTTGTTTTTAAAAAGATCAATGTCTGCTAACTTAAATTTTGTATCTGTATTACTAAATCGTTCAAATCGCTGTTTAAACGTTTGAGTTTTAGAAGTATTGGTTCTAATTAATATATTGGGCTTATAAATGGTTTTTAATTGTTGTGCTAAAGCATTTCCAAAAGTAGTTAGCTGATTATAACCTCTTTGTTGTAATTTCTTTTTATGTAGAGGAACAGGGATAATATAATCGATATTATTAAAGGCATTACTTTGTTGTAGCGTTTTTCCAAACCAGTTTCCAAGAAGTTCCCCTACCTCTTGATGTCCTTTATACTTTAATTTATGAATCAATTCTTTGGTTTTTCCTTCTTTTCTGTAATACAAAAAAGAAATGGCCTTTTCTATAGGAATTCTTCCTAAAAAAGCATTTTTAATTTTATTATCTTTAAAGTCTCTGTAACAAATTATAGGTAAATCATGTCTACAGTGTATACAAATTAATTTTTCTGACGTTAATAAGACTGTATTACATGTTAAACAGAGTTTGGGAAAAAAGAGATGTAATATGTTAAATAGGTATTTCATTTTCTTAGCTTTTTTAGGTTAAGATACTAAAAATCAAATAAGTGAATAAAAGAATTGACTTTTTTAAAGTTGCCGTGAAAAATTTTAAAACCTCTGGTACTATTGCACCTAGTTCAAGGTTTTTAGCAAAAAAAATGTTGAAGAATATTGACTTTTCTACTTCTAAAGTTCTTGTAGAATTAGGACCTGGTAACGGGGTTATTACACATCAAGTTTTAAAAAATATTGCTCCTGATGCTCATTTAATTTGCTTTGAAGTAAATGATGAATTTTATACTCATTTAAAAAAGATCAATCACCCACAATTAACCGTTTTAAAAACATCGGCAGAATATATTGATGTAGAATTACAAAAGTTAGGTTACCACAAAGCATGTCATATTATTTCTAGTTTACCATTAACCATTATTCCAAAAGAAATTTCTCATGCTATTTTAGAAAACTCTTTAAACTCTTTAGTAAAAGATGGTACCTTTATTCAATACCAATATAGTTTAACTTATTACAAGTATTTAAAAACCGTTTTTAAAGATGCTATTTCTCTTGGGTTTGAAGTCTTAAATATTCCACCAGCATTTATATATCGTTGTAAAAAACTGAATTAACTTTTTAAACGATTTACAAAAGTTTCTTTAGCTCTTTCAGAAAATAAAAGATAGGCAGCTATTAGACTTACTCTAATAAACATAACTCCAATTTCATTTATTTCTCTGGTTGACATTGAAGTATCAGAAATATATGAGACTAATAGTGAGTCAATAACTACAAAGATTAAAGACCCAATTAAAAGAAATGAATATACTTTAGGAAAGGTGTTTCTTTTTGTGAAAAAAAGTACAATAGATAAAAAGATTAATGCTAATAAAAAGGTGTTAAATACTAACTCTATAAAAATTAGGAGCCCTAAAACTAAATTATAATTGCTTGACTTAGAATCTAAAAATGTTATCCAGCTACCATTAGTAAAAATGGGTTCGTTTAGATAAAGATCAAATAGAATTCTAATAGGTGTAGCGCAAAGACCAATGGCGATTAAAATTAACCATCCACCTATGGCCTTATTTTCTTCATAATAACTTTCAATTTTTGTTTCTGGATTGTATTTATATATTTTAAATGCTATCCAAAAAGCGACGATTAAAGAAATATAAAATAAAAGCTGTCCTATAATATTTAAGATATTGCTAGATTGTTTTACGTTATCTCCAAAAGTAAAAATGTTATAGGTTAGACTATTTTCTACTTCTTTAATTTTATCAAGATATAGAGGGTATTCTTCTGAAGAAATTTCACTTTTTTTAAACTCAATATAATGATCAATAGTAATTATTCTTTGATTTGAATTATAAACAACAGAATAATCATATTTAAAACCTGGACCATCTACAGTTTTTCTATCATTATTAACGAGCCAATTATCTGGTAAGTGAATATATGTTTTTTGACGTCTAGTAGAAGGATAATACAAAGCATATTCATTTTTTCTACTTTTTTTATTAGGAAAAGTGATGATTTCCAATAAAGTAGTTGGTTGAAAATTGATACTCATTTTTCCATTAGAGGAGTCTTTTGTCCAGATATTATCAATGATGTATTGTTCTGTTACTGTAAATTCATTTTCTTCAATATTATCTGAGTAAGTTGGGTCATAAGAGAGTTCAATTCCTGGATAATAATTACCATAATATTTTTCATATTCTTTTTTTACAGTATTGATACTATTTTTTTTAAAGAAACTTCTCATGGTATCTGCTTCATTATCATAATAAATAGTAGTAACCTTTAATTCTGCACCTTTACCTATTTCGTTTAAAACATAAGTTTCTGTAACATCAACTCTATTGGAGGCAAAAGTTGTAATAAAATCAAAATCTTCTGTATCTTTTTTTAATACTAAGCCACGAGAATAATTAGGGAAATATGTTGTGTCATATTGCCCACCTTGATTTGAAATTGTTGGGTCATACCAATAAGAATTCCCTTTATTATCAATTACTTTTACAACACAGTGGTCAAAATATTTTGGAGAAGGTAAAAGTTGTTTTACAGATTTTGTTAGAAATGTATTTACTAAGGTAGGATACGCCTCAATGCCCATTTCGTTAAGCATAGTTACCATTAATAAACTTTTGTCTTTACAGTCTCCAAAACGTTGTTCAAATACTTTCTTAGGCGAAAATGGTTTATAACTACCAATTCCAGATTCTAAACCTAAATATCTAATTTGATCTTGTACAAAATTTAAAGTTGCATTGATTTTTTCACCTTCAGTTTTGTTGTTTTTGTTTATTTGATTAATCTTTTTTCGTAACTCTTTACTTAAAGAATTCTTTATGTTAAAAACATTTACACCCCAATTAACTACTTCTTGCCAAGAGTTATATTCAGTAATAAATACATGTGCATAAATAAAATTAGACGCAGGTGTATTATCTTCTATGGTAACACTTTCGGTATTTTGATTTTGCCATGTATAATTAAATAAACCATTTTTCTTTTTTATGGTAGGTTTTATTGTTGTATTAACAGATTTATAATTTAGTTCTTTAGGAGAAATAATTAAAGTGCTAATTTTTCCTATAGGAAAGTAGTCATTCAAATAAATAGAGGTTGAAAAAATATTATTGTGAATTGGATTATAACCTGTTATGGTATAACTATAATCAATAATATCATCTGGTCTTACATCTGGGATATTAAATGTAGCAGATAAGCTACCATCATAGATAAAATTTTCTGAATTTGTTTCTTTTCTAATTAATTGAAAGTCTTTTATCTTTAGTTTTTCTAGCTTTTTTCCTTTTCTATAAATAGTGATATGGTGAAAGCTTACTTTTTGATAATTAGGATCAAATTCAACATTAATTGTAGAAGAGTTTTGAACACCAACATTATCAGTCGTTTTATATACTTTTCTATAATAATTCTTTTGTTGTTTGACATTAATTTGAGTATCTAAAAGTAACATCAATACTCCTTGAGTAATTTGGTCTTCTTTTATATTAGGTTTTTGACTGTAACTTGTAGTTTTTACCCAATTTGGAATTGCTGTTTTTTTTAATTGAGAAAAAATTGAAATCGAAAAAAACAGAAAAAAACTAATTAATAAGAGATTCTTTTTCATAGACAATAAATAATTAACATTTTTAACAAATGTAGGTTTTTAAGAACAAAAATTAAATTATTTTTGCAACCATTATGGCAAAACAAGAAGATCAGTTTAAAAAAGTATTATCACACGCAAAAGAGTATGGTTATGTATTTCAATCAAGTGAAATTTATGACGGATTAAGTGCGGTATACGATTATGCTCAAAATGGAGTTGAGCTAAAGAAAAATATTAGAGATTATTGGTGGAAAGCAATGGTGCAAATGCACGAAAATATTGTAGGAATTGATGCTGCAATTTTAATGCATCCAACCACTTGGAAAGCTTCTGGTCACGTAGATGCATTTAACGATCCTTTAATAGATAACAAAGATTCTAAAAAAAGATATCGTGCAGATGTTTTGGTAGAAGATCATAGAGAAAAAATTTCTGAAAAAATTCAAAAAGATATTACAAAGGCAAAAAAGCGTTTTGGTGATTCTTTTGATGAGAATGAATTTAGAAAAACCAATGCAAATGTTTTACGCCGTCAGAAACAAATAGATGAAATTTCTGCAGAATTAGCAAGAGTTCAAGAAGAAAATGATTTGGTTGGATTTAGACAGCTAATTATAGACTTAGGAATTAATTGTCCTGTTTCTGGTTCTAAAAATTGGACAGAAGTAAAGCAGTTCAATTTAATGTTTGGAACGCAAATTGGAGCCTCGGCAGATAGTTCTACACAGGTTTATTTAAGACCAGAAACTGCTCAAGGTATTTTTGTAAACTTCTTAAATGTACAGAAAACTGGTAGAATGAAGATTCCGTTTGGTATTGCGCAAACAGGAAAAGCATTTAGAAATGAGATTGTAGCAAGACAGTTTATTTTTAGAATGCGTGAGTTTGAACAAATGGAAATGCAATTTTTTGTAAAGCCAGGAACACAAAAAGAATGGTATGAGAAGTGGAAAGAAACTCGTTTAAAATGGCATTTGTCTTTAGGAATGGGAGCTGATAATTACCGTTTCCATGATCATGATAAATTAGCGCATTATGCTGATGCAGCTGCAGATATTGAGTTTAAATTTCCATTTGGGTTTAAAGAATTAGAAGGGATTCACTCAAGAACTGATTTTGATTTGAAAGCACATGAAAAATTTTCTGGGAAAAAACTACAGTATTTTGATCATGAAGATAATCAAAACTATACACCATATGTTGTAGAAACTTCTATTGGTTTAGATAGAATGTTCTTAGCAGTATTTTCAAATTCATTATTAGAAGAAGAACTTGATAATGGAACTACCAGAACTGTCTTAAAATTACCAGCAGTATTGGCACCTTTTAAAGCGGCGGTTTTACCATTGGTTAAAAAGGATGGGTTGCCAGAATTAGCACGTGAAATCATGGATGACTTAAAATGGGATTTCAATGTGTTTTATGATGAAAAAGATGCGGTAGGAAAACGTTACAGAAGACAAGATGCTAACGGAACACCTTATTGTATTACTGTAGATCATCAATCATTAGAAGATAAAACGGTAACAATACGTCATAGAGACACTATGGAGCAAAAACGTGTTGCTATTTCTGAATTAAGAGAAATTATAAAAGCAGAAGTTGATGTAAAAACATGGTTGCAAAAAATGTAATTGCAAACAAATGATAAATTAAAAATCCTTTATCAATATATTTTGGTAAAGGATTTTTTATTGGCTAAGAAATAATGCCATACTCTCTACCAATATTTCTTGAATAAATGTAGAGGTCGTCTTTTAAATCTTTATATATTGTTGTTGAAGTAGTTTTTGAGCTTTCAATATATACTTTTTCACCATTGATAAAACCTAATATAATTAGCTTTACAATAGGTACTTTTTTATCCTCTTTTAAAAAAGTTTGTGTAACAATATTTAGAAGTCGTATTTCTGTATCAAAATTTGCACCCCAATGCATGTCATTTATTGATAGCTTGTTTTTTGAAGAGATTTTCGGACTTAATGAAGAGGTTTTTACAGCTACTATTCCTCCTAATTCTATATGATGAAAAATATGGATAAATTCATTTCCATCTAAAACTAAATAGATCTGACCATTGGAAAGTTTTGTTTTTAAGCTTCCTTTTACTTGATAACCTTTTTGCAATTGATCATCTAGATAGTAAACCTCTTTTATTTTTTTACCAATGATTGTTTTTTCATCAATAACTGTAGCTTGCATTTGTTGAATATCAGTTTGTTTAAAGATATAAAAAAAACCTTCAATAATTTTGAAGGTTTAGTATTGTTTAATAAGGTTTGAGCTTAAAATCTCCATCCAACATTTACACCAACTCTTGGTAAAATAATAGGAGAGTTAGAGCTAAATAAATTTCTACCAGCACCACCATAAACGTCGATGGTTAACCCGTTTTCAGAAACATATTTTGTTCCTACGACAATTCCTAATGCGCCATCAGTATAATCCTCATAAGTATTTGGCCCACCTATTAGTTCAACTTCTTTTTCTCCAAAGTTGAAGCTAAAAAAACCTTCTCCAAAAAAGTTCCATTGACTATCTGCTGTAAAATAATGACGGAAAAAAGGAGTAATTGAACGCTTTTCATTGTATCTAAAGTCGGCACTGTTTTTTTCAAAATTTAACATTGCAGAAACTCCAACAGAAGATTGCTCATTTAGGTATTTTTCATAAGAAACTTCTACTGTTTTTAAAGCCAAAGCATCAAAAATATCTAATTTAATTTCTTGTTGTGCTTGAGCAAATGAAGCTGTAAATACAGCGATTGTAAATAAAAACTTTTTCATGTGTCTTTCTGTTTATATAATGTTTTAAGGTATAACGATTTTTGTATGCAACAATTATGCTAAAGTGTAAAATTAGTATTATTTATCTCAAATAAATAAGATTAAAAACGATATCCAAGAGAAATTCCTATTCGACCAATACCATCTGTATGTTGACTTTTAATAAGGTTTCTACCTAAGCCTAATAAAATCTCGGTAGTAAATCCTTTTTTAGAAACAAATTTTCCTCCAACAGAAATACCAAGACCAAAACCTGTTTCGAAATTTATGTTGTCGGTAAAAAGGCTATTGTCTCTTGCAGAAAATAACATTCCAAAACCTTCTACAAAGAAACCACGAGCATATTTTTCTGAAAAATAACGCCTGTAATATGGAGTTATAGAGAAGTTTAAATCACTTTCTGAAGTATCTGTGTTGATAGTGATTGCCGTACCAAAGGAAGATTCATTATCTATTAGATATTCATAAGAGATGTCAATCCATTTTCCAGCAATTAAGGTTAAAGCGTTTACTTTTAGCTCTTTTGTTTTATCTATATCTTGTGGGTGTTTTTCAGTTTTTTCTTGAGCAAATACAAAAGTGCTACAAAGAAAAGTAAGTAGTAGGAGTGTTTTTTTCATAGTGTGCATTGAATTTTTTATACGATGTCAAAAGTAAAAGCAATTATAGTACCAAAAAAGGAATTTTTTAAAAAATTAAAAATTTGCTCTTAATTGAACAGAACCTGTATGAATCGTTGGAGAACGCTCACTTTTTCTTGCTAGATAGTTAACATTGATATTAAGAAAGGAATTTATTTTTTGCTGGTAAATAAGAGACCAAGTGTAATTTTTACCAGATTGAAGCCCTTCTAACATTTGATAAGCAACAGGACTGTTATTACTTCCAGTAAAGTCATTAAAAAACAAATTGAATTCTGCTCTTATTAATGAATTCTTTTTTGATTTGTAATAATATGAGGTTCCTAGTTTTTGTTGTTTTAAAGTTTCTTTATTCGCAATTTTATTTTTCTTGTCTTTATACGTGTAGAAAAAAGAGAATTGGTGGTTCTTATTGTATTCATATGTAAACTTTGGTGCAATTTCAAAAGCTTTTATTTGATAGTTTTGATTGCTGAAGTTTTCTGTATTCACATCATCTCTAGTGGTGTTTGAACGAAAATCAAACAACCAAAATTTGCCCAATTTATGTAAGAATTCTAATTGATGTAAGGTAGTATTAAACTCTTGAGTTCCTATTTGAAATAATTGCTTGTTCTTAGCTATAGCATAGCTAAATGTAGTACTGTAATATTGTTTGTTTCTATTAAAAAATAAACTGTTTCTCAAGCTATAATTTAAACCTAATAATTGTGTGTTGTCAATATCAAATGGATTTAAATTGAATGAGTTTGTAGTTCTTTCTTGCTCGTTATTTATAGAAAAGTTGGTTTGATTGTAAAAGTGTGAAATCAAAGATTGTATTCCGTTTTTAGTAGACCATTGAGATGGATTTATTGTTATTACTTGAGTAAGCTTTGCACGTTGGGTATTGATAAATTTTAAATTAGGTAATGCGATACGTAAATACGTTGCTTGATCTTTAAAAATCGCAACTTCAAATTCGTTAAATTCTTTAACCCCGTTGTTATTATAATCAATCCATGTATAATAACCTTGACCAGGTTCTGTTTTTATATACACATATTCTTGCCTTGGAATATTACCAGAAGAAGTCTCATAAACAGTACTCAAATTAATAAAATTTTTAAAGAGTTTTTGGGAATAGCTTACTCTAGAGTTTAAGGCTTTTTCATTAGCTAAAAAACTGTTGTTTGTAATTCTGTAATTTGCGAAAACAGCTAAGTTTGTTTGAGGGTTTTGAATCAGCTTACTAGATATATAAAAAGTTTTACGTGTGTTTGTTTTTGTAAAACGATTGGTTCTAATACTATCATTTTGCCTAAAGTTATAACCTATTTTTGCATGTACTTTGGTGCTGTCTCCTAGTCCAATATAGGTTTCATATTCTTTAAATTGATGGCTTAATTGAGAAAGTACTGCAGTGTTTTTATTTTCTAATTGGTTTTTTTCTGTACTAACAAAACCACCAAGCCATGCATTGTTAAACGAATGTTCTATTTTTCCTTTTGCTCTTAAAAAGTGATTGTTGTTGGTATTGGTTGTATTATTTAAAAGGCTAATGTTTGTATTTATAAAAGTGTTGTTAAACTGAGTTTTGCTATTAAATATATGTTTGGTTCCGTTGTAGTTTTCTGTGTAGTTCATTAGATAAAAACCATATTGATATGATGATTTTTTATTGTCTTTTAGATTGATAGAAAAATTTAAAACATTTCTATTTCCTAAGGGATTTTCTAAATTCCAATCACGATTAAATTCTACTGTTTGAAAACGCTGTACAGAACGAAAATTTTGATGTAAAAATTCATATCCTAAATCTGTAGTTAATTTCCAGTCAGTATCTAATAGCAACTGTTTCCAGTTT
Organism: uncultured Polaribacter sp.; assembly: GCA_947497755.1. GTDB lineage: Bacteria > Bacteroidota > Bacteroidia > Flavobacteriales > Flavobacteriaceae > Polaribacter. The sequence goes on from CANMHT010000009.1 coordinate 84,615, forward strand.
AATTTGCTTGCAAGTCCTTTATTGTTTTTGTCATCAATAGTAGAAAACAAGTTTGCATCGTTATTACTTAAGGCAAACTCGCTAAAAAGAGTTGTTTTTTTAGATTTAAAAGTAGCATTAAAAGCAAAAACCTGAGATTTTGAAGGTGCAATTAACTGGGTAATTGGATGAAAACTTCCAAGATTTGGTCCAACATATTTGTAAATATTTCCAATAGCAATGGTTCTTTCTAATTGATAATCTCCTTTGTTAGCTCCAACATTGGTAAAGCTAACAATATAATGCTCATCAGAAGGATTGGTAGAATATTCAAAGGTTTCAATAACTCCAACAAGCGTTTTTTTATAACTAATTCTATCTTCAGAGTAAACATCTTTATAGGCGCTATTTGCTACCATTTTAGAACTGTCATTCCCAGCATTGGCTAGAATTTGCTTTTGATCATCTGTTAAATTCTGTTGTATAGGTTGATTTTTTGCATCATTTTCATTGTAGAAATAACCATTAATTGCCCAGTTTTTTGAAGTATAACTTGCTTTTTCATAAGTGATAAATCGTGTGTAATTATTATTAGAATATTGGTAATCCAAATGAAAACGCATGTCATTGGTTATTGGAAGAGTTGTGTTAAATCTAATCTCAGAATTATTATAATCTATAGTATAATCTTTATCTATTCCACGATATAGTAAACGGCCATTTACATACAAAGATTCACTTCCAGCTACGATAATAATAAACGTTTCATTATTAGGGCCAATGATTTTATATGGACCTTGATTTCCTTCTCTTCCAACAAATTTGAAAGAGCTAAACTTTCCTCTTACAATAGCACCAGAAGCCAGAGTATTAAGTTTGCTAGAAAGTGATGCTTCTACTTCTAAACCAGATACTTTTTTAGTAAAAGGCATAAAGAAACTACTGGTGTTTTTTAAGTCCAAATCCCCAGCTTTTACGCGCCATTTTTTATGTTGAAATTCAATGAAAATTCGATCAAAATCTGTAATGTTTTGTGAGTAACCATTGTCTTGTAAAGGAATATTGGTGTCAAAAATATTTGCTTTTATGCTTACATCTTTAGATAGCTTTCCTTGTATGGTTAAATCAAGAGATGCATTTACCACTGAGTTTTGATTGTTTCCAATAGTAACGCCTCGAGTAATGTGTCCTTTAGTTTCTAATCCGCCAAAAAGCTCGGTTCTTTTTTTATTCTTATTGGTGGTTAAACTGTATAATTTTTGGGTATTTTGAGTATTGGGAACAATGATTTTTTCATCAAATTTTTGGTAGGTTTGGGTAACAAAATCAGGAAAAACAAAATACTCAACTGTAATACTGTTGTACTTTTTTGAATTGATAATTAGCTGTGCTTTTATAAAATTAACTTGATATTTTTGTTTAGGAACAAGCTTGTTATTAGCATCTAAAACTTTAAATCGTTGAGAATTGATGTTAACTGTATCAATTTGAATAGTGTCTTTTACAATATTGAATTTTTTAGAACGAAATTCTTTAGATTTAATTTGAGCATTTGCAATTAAACCTAAAAAAAGACAGATAAAAAAAACAATTTTTTTAATCATACATTACAAACGTAATAAATGTAAAAATAGTTTAAAATAAAGACTGTTGTTTTACAGGACTTTCGTGTTCAAGTAACCATTTTTTTCGCCATAATCCACCAGCGTATCCTGTTAAAGAACCATCAGAACCAATAACTCTATGGCAAGGAATAACAATAGCAATTGGATTTTTTCCATTTGCAGAAGCAACAGCTCTTATAGCTTTAACATCTCCAATAGCTTTGGTTTGTTCTAAATAAGTTCTGGTTTTGTTAAAAGGAATATTGTTTAGCTCATTCCATACTTTTTGTTGGAATTCTGTGCCTTGTGGATTTAATTTTAAGTCAAATTCTGTACGGTTTCCATCAAAATATTCATGTAATTGTTTTACACATTCTATTAAGCACTGCTCTAATTCTTTTGTAGGAGTTATTAAATCAGTATTTGCAGTGTTGTCTAACAAAGAGATTGACTGAATACCATCATTGTCTCCAATAATTTTTGCTTTGCCTATTGGCGTGTTACAATATGTGGTTTGTAAACTCATTTTTTCTTAGAAAGTAATCGTGCTTCAAATCCGTAAGCAATACCAATATTAATGCTATATCCTTTTAAATTAGGGTTAAAGGTAGTATTATTTAAGAAAACTCTTGTTCTAATAAAAGTATTTCCTTCTTCTTTTATATTAAAAAATGATGGTGTGAAATTTACTCGCTTACGATTTTTAAAGTCGATGTTAATACCAAAAGAAGAACTTCCTTTGGTAATTTCTTTTTTGTTTTTATGATCTCCAATTTCTCCAAGTCCAGTAATACCGTAACCTACAAAAGGCATTATTTTTATTCTATTAGAATCATATATAGGATAACCAACAGCAAAATTAAGGTGAGAAATAGAACTTTTTTCTCCTTTAGCTATAGAAAAATTTTGGTGTTGAATGTCTTCATTAAGTTTAGAATTGGTTAGTGACATATTTAACAACAAAAACACCTTTTTATAGGAAAACTCAAAGCCTAAGGTTAAGGCTAAAGTATTGTTAAATTGCTCTTTAAAAGTATTGCCATACATCCCAAAATCAAGACCAGCATACATTCCATAAGTCCAGAAACTTTTTTTGTAATCTGGAATTAGATAATTGTTAGTTGCAGAAAGTTTTTTATAAGTTAAATCCAACCATTTTTTAGTAGTGCTCTCTTGAAGCCCGTAATTACTTTCCTCTTGGAAGTCAGCAATTTTTTGCTCCAAATGCCTTTTGGTATCCATTAATAATGAATTACTATCGAAAACAGAGTTGAGTTCAAACAATCTTAATTGCAGTTGCCTTTTACCTAATTCAATAAGGTTTAAAATTACTTGGTTGTATTTTAGATAACCATCGTTTTTTAAATTAGGATGAAAGTATGATAATGATTTGTCTATGTAGGCATCAGAAAACAAACCATGATACATTACATTGTTTATTAGTTTTTTATCGGTATTGTAAATTAATGAATAGGCTAAATATGTGGATTGTTTTTGATTGGGGTTTCCTTGAAAATCATTCCATGTTAGTTGACCGTCTTTCCAATATTTTCTGTACTCTTGAGACGTAACAGTAGTACAAAGCGCGAGAAAGCATAGTACTAAAAAAGGTTTTTTCATAGCTTATAAATTAAAAACGTGTTTAGAATTTTGAGTGGTAATTTCTGAAATTTCTTGAAAAGAGATCCCATAGATTTCTGCTAATTTTTCAACAACTCTAATAATATAAGAGCTTTCATTTCTTTTTCCTCTGTAAGGAGTAGGAGCTAAGTAAGGAGCATCTGTTTCTAAGACAATATGTTCTAGATCAATTTCATGTAAGAATTTATCAATTTTTCCATTTTTAAAAGTAGCTACACCACCAATTCCTAATTTCATGTTATAAGAGATTGCTTTTTTAGCTTGTTCTAAAGTGCCAGTAAAACAATGAAATATACCAAATAAGTCATCTCCTTTTTCAAGTTCAAGTACTTCAAAAATTTCATCAAAAGCATCTCTACAGTGAATAACTATTGGAAGTTTTTTTTCTTTTGCCCATTGAATTTGTGTTCTAAATGCTTCTTGTTGTTGCTGTAAGAAAGATTTGTCCCAATATAAATCTATTCCGATTTCGCCAATGGCAACAAAATCTCTTTTATCAATCCATTCTTTTACATGAGCTAATTCTTCTTTGTAGTTTTCTTTTACTGATGTTGGATGCAACCCCATCATTAAAAAAACATCATTTTTAAAGTTCTTTTCTAGCTCTAACATGCTGTTTGTATAGGAAGAATCTATGGCTGGAATAAAAAATCGAGAAACACCAGCATCTTTTGCTCGCTGAATCATTTCAGATCTATCGGTATCAAATTGTTCAGAATATAAATGGGTATGTGTATCAGTAATCATTAAAACTTGTATTTTAGCAAAACACAAAAGTAGGGTTAAATGGCAAGTCTTAAAAAAGTATTAGAAAAAAAGAAGTATATAAAAATTAAGCTCAAGAAAACAGCTACCAATCATTTAGAAATTAAAGCTAAGATTAATGATGTTAAAGGGCGATTTATTCTAGATACTGGAGCTTCAAATTCTTGTGTTGGAATAGATTTAATTGAGCAATTTAAGCTAAGTGCAGAAGAATCTGAAACTAAAGCAGCAGGAGCTGGAGCAACAGATATGGAAACATTAAAATCTGAAAATAATAGCTTAGAAATTGGAAAATGGAAAACAACGAATTGTCATTTGGTATTGTTTGATTTAACACATGTAAATACAGCTTTAACACAGCATGATGCTAAAGAAGTTCACGGAATTATTGGAGCTGATGTTTTAGAAGAAGGCAAAGCGATTATAGATTATAGCAATATGTTATTGTTTTTAAGAAAACCTAAAAAGACTAAAAAATTAAAGAAAGTTCCTTTTTAACTAAAAAATCCCTCACATTTGTGAGGGATTTTTTTGATTAAAACCCATCTCCTGGAGCTTCAGGAGATCTGGCTTGTGCTGTTTTTGGATATAGCATAATATAGGTTCCTATAGCTGTTAAAGCTGCATACTTACTGTAACTGCCAATCTTTTTTATGGCTTCTTTACGAGTAATTTCTTGTGAGTGTTGTTTTTGCATTATTCTAATATTATTTTTTTAGTTAGGGAAGCTTTATTTGATTCAATTTTAATAATATACAATCCAGATTTTAGAGATTTTGGTAAATCAATTTTATTGGTATTACTTGTGCTGCTATGAACTTCTTTTCCTAAGATAGAAATTAGTTTTATAGAGAGCTTTTCTGAATTTAAACCATTTACGGTTAGAGTCCTTTTATCAGATAAATAAACTTTTATGTTATTTAGGCTGATGTCATCAGTTGTTAATACTTTTGACATTAGATGTACATAAAATCGATTATCAACTTTTGTGTTTTTGGTTACATTAACTTTATAAGTAGTACTAGAAGCATCTAATCTGTGAAAAGAGTTGTCTTTTTTATCTTCAATATATACGTAATAAGAGTTAGGAATATTCTTTTTAGAAACAGATAAATAGATTTCTGAATTATTTCCAGTATTTATTCCAATAGGAATACTAAAGTTTTCGAGGTGTTCTTTAGGTAAAGATTGGATGGTGAAGTTTGTATTTTTACTTCCATCTAATAGCTTAGAATAAATGTCTAAATTTTGACTATTGAAGTTTCCTATATCAAGTCCTTTGTCAAACCCAACAGAAGCATTGCTAAAATATTTGATGCTAGTTTTTACTTTATGAGTATCATTACTTGCATAAATATCTAAAGAAGGATTGGTGTTTTTAATTTTTTCAAAATTAGTATTTCCGCTTGTCGGTTTTGTACTCCTTTTTTCTTCTTTAAAAGCAATATCTGTTTGTCCGTTTTTTAGTTTAATAAAGAAACCTTGACCTGGAGTTAGTGAACGAGCAGTTGCATCTAATTCGGTTATGGCTACATATTTATTTTGAGAATTATCCCACATATAAATACTTTGATATAAATCATCTAATGCACTTAAATTGTCACTTAAAAAACTATTGTTACTGTTTTTGTTAGCAGGAAAATAGGTTGTAAAAGGATTTCCGATAGCTGCCCAATGATTGCTTGTTAATGTTTTAAATAAATTATCAGTATTTAAAGTTCCGGTAAATGAAACTTCTCCATCTGTAGTTCTAGAAATAGCATAACTTTTACCTGCTTCAAATTCTAGATTAGCATCCATATCAACATCATAGTACACCCATTTGTTTCCTGCAGATTGGCTATCGTCATAATAAGCAATGGCATATCTATTTGGTGTTACAGTATTGTTTCTTCTAATACTATTTGCAGCTAAATCTGCAAAGGCTTTTATTTTTTGCCCACTAACAGGTGGAGTAATAATACTCCATTTATTGGCTAATAAACCACCACGCTTGTAGGTGATATTTCCAGTATTTGTTCCTTTTAAGAATAATACACCACTATCAGAGCCATCAGAAGATAAATCTAAATTACCGCTAGTGTTCAAAGCTCCATTAATAGTTATTTCTTTATTTTTAGGAATATTAATAGTTGCACCAGTTTCTAAAGTAAAATCATTTAATTGTAAATCGTCAACATCTATAGTAATAGTAACTCCATTAGCTATAGTAGCATTTTGTTTAGTATTTGGAGCAGCTCCATGTGACCATTTATTTGTAGAAGACCAATTTCCTGTACTTGTAAATCTGTTAGCCGCATAATTTGTTTGCCCTGAAACACCATTTGCACCAGTAACAAAGTTTGATGTATTTCCTGTTTTAGAAAAATTATTCAAAGTACCAGATAAGTTGTTTTGACTACTATCTGTTAAAGTTGTAACACCAGAATTATTTCCTTCAGCAACTCCCTGATTCATCTTATAATAAGCAGTTAATCCATTAGCATTATTTGGTATTTGAGCATTCATTCCGTTGTTAATTTCTGTTTCAGATAAAACTCGTGTCCAGATTCTAACTTCATCAATATTTCCATTAAAGAAGTGAGCATTATTTCTAGCGCCAATTTCTATTGGAGCAGTACTATTAAACATTGTTCCAGAAAGCGATTTTGTTCCAGCTGCTACTCCGTTTATATAAGCTCTCATGGTAGAACCATCATAGGTTAAAGCAACATGTGACCATTTTCCAGTTCCTACTCCAATAGTAGATTCAAAATATTCATCTGTACTACCATCAGTAGTAATGGTAAACTCTATTCTTCCAGAGTTTAATAGAACAAAGGCAAAAGACTCTTGATTAGTGTTGTATTGACTTAAATAGGTTTGGACTCCATAAATATCTGGGTTTACCCAAGCCTCTGCGGTAAAACCTCCTGAAAAATCAAAAGCTACATTATCAGCAATGGTAATTCTATCATCAGTTCCATCAAAATTTAAAGCATTGTTTAAGGTAAAACGTTTTACCGAACCATAAGAAGTACCTTGGTTATTAGTTGCATAAACTCTGTAATAATATGTGTTACTAGTGTTTAATCCATTAATAGATTCAGAAAATGATGTGCCAGCATCGGTATCAACTACTTTTATTGTTCCTGAAGAATCAGTAATTCTTGGACTTGTATTTGTAGTAGAATATAAGATTCCCTTTTCTGTGATAGTGCTTTCACCATCACTTAAAATTTCTCCTCCTAAATTAGCAGTAGTAGCAGTAATGTTAGAAGCATCAGTTGTAGTAATTGTTGGTAACTCTTTTAGGGTTTTAAAACTTTTAATACTCCCGTATCCTGTCCCTAAACTATTGATAGCATAAGCTCTATAATAATAAGTAGTGTTTCTTTTTAATTTAGTTGCTGTTTGTGAAAAAACACCTGTTACAGTACCACCTTCAATTTCTTTTGTAACACCAGGTTCTCCAATTCTAGGAGTATTATCAGAAGAAGAGTATATGATACCTCTTTCTGTTATTGCACTTCCCATATCAGATATGATATTTCCTCCTACAACAACACTATTTTTTGTAATGGTATTGGCATCTGTTGTTGTTAATGCGACAAAAGGTTCTATTTCTAATATGAAGTCATCTAAAGGTAATCCATTTAAATTGTCTGAGCTAACGGTAAATGAAGTAATATTATTAAAATAACTATTTGGATAATCTGAAGAAGTAAATTTAGAATTAGTGTTTGCTCCATTGCTATTAATTGTAGTAAAGTTTACAAATCCTTTACTGCTCTCTACTTTTAGTGTTTTAACAGAAAATGTTTTTGTTTTGAAAGAAACTAAAGAAAAAGCTCTTCCACTTTGTAATTTAACAGTAAATTCTGTTTCTGGGTATCCTAAATTTAATGCTTCATCTCCTCCGAAACCACCATTATCAACATAGAAACCAGCAAGATTACCCGCAGTATTTATATTAGTGTCTTTAGAAGTTATTTCAAAAACATTATCACCTACAGTTTGTGTTATTGTCTTTGTGTCATAACCCGAAAGATTTGAATCAAAATCAAATAGGACATCATGATTTAATTTTTTGGTATAGGTTTCATCAGTAGTAGGCAATGTATTGATTAACGAAGCCCCGTCTGTTTCTGTACTTTCAAAAATTTTAAATCTTAAGTCAAAGTCATCATGATTTCCGTTTTGCCCTGCAAAAATAACATGACCATCTGTATATGTTACTGTAGTATTTGCTTCGAGAGCATGGTTTCCTGTTCCAACAAAGTTGTTTAATGTAAAGGAATAGGTGCCACCAGCTGTTATATTTAAAGAGCTAGTTAATGTGATTTTTTGTTCTCCAGCTGTACTGTTAATGTTTATTGATTGTGTATTTCCTATTTGAACTCCTGATGCATTTTTATCACCAGAAAATATTTTTAGATCAGCAGTTCCAACAAAACTATGATTGCTAGATTTTTTATAGATAGCTATTGCAGAAAGTTTACCATTTGTGGTTGCCTTAAAAGTTTGTCCAATTTCTGAGTGATTTAAATAATCATTGGTGTTGTTTTGAGTAATGGTTGTACTTTCATTACTAGTAAATCCAATAATATTATTTGTACCACTGCCATCTACGCCTTTTAAATTTAATCCAATTGTACCAACACCATTATTAAGACCTGTAATTTCTACTAAATATTCGGTATTACTATTTTTAGTTACTGAGTTAATATTTCCTCCAACAGTTGAGTCTAATTCAAAATCTGTAACATCAACATTTTTTACATTATTGTCAAAAGTAACTTTAAAAATTACTGTAGAATTTGATGTTGTTGCATTTGTAGGGTTATGTCTTGTTATTGAGGTTATTTTAGGAGGGTCAGATAATGTGGTAAAACTTTTTATATCTCCATATCCGGTACCTTCACTATTAATAGCATAGGCTCTATAATAATACATTGTGTTTTTTGTCAGTCCAGTAACTGTTTTAGAAAAGCTTCCTGTACCAGTATTACCTTCTATTTCTTTGATAACTCCTGTGTCGCCAATTTCAGGTTTAGTATCTGAAGAAGAATAAATAATTCCTCTTTCTGTTATAGGGTTACCATTATTAGACGTTATATTTCCACCAAAACTTGCAGAAGTTTTTGTTATAGAAGAAATATTTACGGTTGTAATACTAGGCGTAACTAAACTTAATATAGCTGTTCCTGTAAACTGAATATCGGTTTGAGATGCGTTTAGAATAAGAAAGTAGTAAGTTTGCCCAGCATTAACATTTACAGTCTTAGGGTTTGTGCTTGCACATATATTTCCATCTGGAGTTGGGCTTAAATCTGAAGTTTGAGTAGCATTTTCATTTGATGCAATTGTAGTAATAGTACCGGTTGTACCAGATGTACTTTTGATTTCTACAGTAATAGTTCCGGTAGTAACAGGAGTAAACTTATAGACTACGGATTTATTAGTTAAGTTGCATCCTGTTAAACCATTAGCGTTATTTGGGTTGCTGTTTGGGATATTTACATTACTATCTGTAAAGGGTAAGTTAGTTATTTTAGTAGCATTTGCTATAGTATTATTGCTTTGAGCGTTAGAGTTAAATATAGAATAACATAATGTAGTTGTAAAGAGAAGTTTATAGAATAATTGTTGTGTAATTTTTCTCATGAGTTTTTACTATTAGTCAAGGGTTTTTATTTTTTGTTTGATTTTTTTTCTAGTTTGCCAAAGGCTAAAAATGGTATAGCATAAATAAATAGCACAACAGGATATAAATACAATTATAAATTTGTATTCAGTATTAAAAAAGAGTAGTGCAATAATGATTAGTGTAATACTTATTAGTAAAGAAAATCCAATGAGCCATTTTGTAATTTGTCTTGTTTTGACTCTGTTTTCTTCTAAAGAATAGTACAGTGATTTTTTATGTATGCTAGTGTGCATCTAATTTTAAAATTTGATGCAATTATAGATAATATCGTTAATTTTTTTCCTACCCACTTAGGTAGTTTTACCTATACTTTTAGGTAGTATATGAGTTTTTTCGTGAAAAAAAAGAGGAATTAATAGTATGAACTTAGAGCTGTTATTTATTAAATAAAATTTTAGAAGTAATCTTTGCTCGTTTTTTTACATCTAGTTTTTAGTAGAGATTTTTGGTGTGATATTTCAATGTCTTGACTGAAGTGAATTTTATAAATAACAATCCCATCACTTTTTATAATGACGGGATTGTTTATAAACTATATTTTAAGCTTTTCTCTAAAACTGATATCTCACCAACATTTCAAGTGAGCCATTGTTGTTAATTTGGTTAACCTTTGATGTTGTAAAATCATAAGCTGCACCAAAGCGTAGGTTATCCATAATGTTAAACAGTGTAAATACAGAATACATCTCATCGAGTCTGTAATTCATTCCTGCTTGTATCTGGTTGTATCCAACGGTAGCACTAATATCTGTTGATGATGGTGCTCCTTTGGTACTTCTATGCATAAATGCTGGTGTGATTTCTACATTTTCATTAATCTTAAAATGGTATCCTGCTCCATAGTATAAATGCAAGTTATCTACCGCTGCTTTGGGTGCATTTCCATGTTTGATGTATCGCTTTCCATTTAAAAAGTTTGGTGTGGAGATACTCACATAATACTTCTCATGTTTTAAATACATCCCTGCTCCAAACTGTGTATTGATAAAACTTTGGTTTCTACTAAACAAGGGATCATTTCCTAAAGCTCCTGCCTTTTTTAAATCAATGTTTACTATCGATGCTCCTGTCTTTACCCCAAAGTATAAATCATGCGTTTGTGAGAGTTGTAGCTTGTAAGATAGATCTACTGTTAGGTCTGTTTCTTGTAATACAAACACCTGATCTCTTACCAAAGAAACTCCCAATCCAAGTCCGTTTTTAAGTGGACTCACATAATTTAATGCCTGTGTGTTTGGAGCATCACTTACACCTACCCATTGGCTTCTATATCCCAAACTAATCTGTTGGACATCTGTACTTCCTGCAAAAGCAGGGTTGATAATATTCATATTAAAGTTATACAAGGTAAAGTTTGGGTCTTGTTGTGCCACACTCTTTTGTATAAAACAAACCGCTATAAGGAGCAATATATATTGAATTTTTTTCATGTTGTTAACTGTTATAAATGTATTGCAATATTGTTGAGGGTTAATAATTGATATAGATCCATCCTTTGGCTGGTTTAGCTCCAGGAGTGTTAAATTCTACAGTAAAGTAATAGGCACCAACTGGTAGTTTATTACTACTACTTGACTTGTTAGAGAATCCATTAAATGAATTGTCATATCCTCTCATAGTGAAAACGATCTTTCCAGAACGGTTGTAGATGTTTACCACATTGTTAGGAAATAACTCAATGTCTTCTACTACCCAAGTATCATTAACTCCATCGCCATTAGGAGAGAATCCATATTTCTTTTTCATCACAATTGCTGCTTGACAACTATCAACATCGTCATCTAAATAATTGATGATTCCATCATTGTCACAATCTTCTTCTACATCAGCTACGCCGTCTCCATCAGTATCTTTTTGATCTGGGTTTGGAATCAATGGACTGTTATCATCCACATCCAATATACCGTCATTATCGTCATCGTTATCGGTAATATCAGGAATCCCATCTCCATCGTTATCTCCTAAAATGGTTAAAGTTCCATTGATAGTAACAATTGTATAGTTTCCATCTGTTGCGGCACTTAACTCAATAGGAACAGTTCCTGCTGGTGTATTGGTAGTTGCACTACTACTTGCCATTGGAGCAGTATCTATATCAGCAATTCCATCGCTTCCTTTAAATCCATTATAAGTAATGGTAAAAGTTGGATTAGCCTCTCCAAATACTTTGGTCTTATCATCAGCAGTTGCTGTTAGAGTAGCTTTACCAATGGTTAAAGTTCCATTTACTGGAGTGATGGTATAATTGTTATCAGCTCCACCTGTGGTGGTAATTGCTATAGTTCCAACATCTGTACTTGTTGTAGCTGCACTACTTGCTGTTGGAGCAGTATCAATATCAGAGATTGTATCAGCTCCTTTGAATCCACTATAAGAAATAGTAAATACTGGATTAGCCTCTCCATATTCTTTGCTCTTATCATCAGCAGTTGCTGTTAGAGTAGCTTTGCTAATGCTTAAAGTTCCATTAACTGGAGTGATGGTATAATTGTTATCAGCTCCACCTGTGGTGGTAATTGCTACAGTTCCAACATCTGTACTTGTTGTAGCTGTACTACTTGCTGTTGGAGCAGTATCAATATCAGAGATTGTATCAGCTCCTTTGAATCCACTATAAGAAATAGTAAATACTGGATTTGCCTCTCCATATTCTTTGGTCTTATCATCAGCAGTAGCTGTTAGAGTAGCTTTGCTAATGCTTAAAGTTCCATTAACTGGAGTGATGGTATAATTGTTATCAGCTCCACCTGTGGTGGTAATTGCTACAGTTCCAACATCTGTACTTGTTGTAGCTGCACTACTTGCTGTTGGAGCAGTATCTATATCAGAGATGGTATCAGTTCCTTTAAATCCACTATAAGAAATAGTAAATGCTGGATTGACTTCTCCATATTCTTTGGTCTTATCATCAGCAGTTGCTGTTAAAGTAGCTTTGGCAATGGTTAAAGTTCCATTTACTGGAGTGATGGTATAATTGTTATCAGCTCCACCTGTGGTGGTAATTGCTATAGTTCCAACATCTGTACTTGTTGTAGCAGTACTACTTGCTGTTGGTGCAGTATCAATATCAGAGATGGTATCAGTTCCTTTAAATCCACTATAAGAAATAGTAAATGCTGGATTGACTTCTCCATATTCTTTGCTCTTATCATCAGCAGTTGCTGTTAGAGTAGCTTTGCTAATTGTAAGTGTACCATCTACATAACTAGGTGTATAATTATTATCACTTACTGCATCTGGTCTTATTGTATAAGTACCTGCATTGTATGGTGTTGGCTCAACAATAAACACATATGCTCCTATATCTAATACTGATGCATCGTCTCCATTTTTAAATTCTCCATAGGTAAATCCAATTGAAAAGCTATCTCCATAAGTAATCGTCTGACTATTCGCTGTAACAACCAATACGGCTTTATTTATTGTTAAACTAATGTCTTTTGTTTGACTTGTGTAAATTCCGTCAGAAGCCTGAGTGACTCTAATGGTTACTGTTGCTACATTACCTATATCAACTGTTTGGTTGTTTGTTCCAGAAAGACTGGTTCCATTTGCAGCACCTACAATACTATAAGTAATGGCTCCAGAAGAGTTAGAACTAGCTGTTAAGTTAAAGCTTGCATCTCCATAAGTTTTAGTAATATCTGTAAAAGTAATGGTTGGGGTAACTAAGGCTAATGTTTTTATAGTTTTTACTGCTCCATAAGAAGTACCTACAGAGTTGGTAGCAAAAGCTCTTACATAATAAGTAGTGTTGGCATTTAATCCTGTAATATTTTCTGAGAAAGTAGCTCCACCTGAAGCATTAGAATCTTTGGTTACTCCTGTTTCTCCAATTTCTGGAGTCATATCTGTTGTTGAATAAACCACCCCAACGTCGGTAACTGTAACACCATAATCATTGGTAACAGTTCCTCCCATGGTAGCATTGAATTGGGTAATTGCAGTAATTGCTGCTGTAGTTACATCAGGTTTACCTCCTACTAAGACTCCTGTTGTATTACCTACAGCATTTAAAGCAGTATTCAAATCGTTACCTGCTGCATCTTGAATATTTCCTCCGTTAAGCGACAAAGTTCCAATTGATATTCCATCTGCATCAACATCTCCATTAGCAATGGTATATCTAAAGGTTAACGCTTGACTTCCAGAACCATTTAAATAGCTAGCTTTTTTAGTAGCGCTTCCAATAGTTAATGCTAATTGAGGAGTTCCTCCAGTAGTTGTAACAGTTGTATTTTCAGAAGTATTTATTGTAAAGTCTAAATGTTGTCCTGGTACATAGGTAGCATTTGTAGGTACTGCAACACTTGTAATTGTAGGAACAAGTCCGTCAATAACAATATTCTTGTTATTACTTAAAGAACCTGAAGTTGAAGAACCAACAGGTAGAGTTAATGAAGCATTGTTACCAGCTACATCTTTGATTGTTCCTGAGTTTAGGTTGAAGTTGTTTGCAGCAATCAACTCTAAATCTGAACTTACATCTCCCGATTGAACGGTATATGTAAATCGTAAAGTAGACACACTTCTATCAACATAATTAATAGTTCTATCTGTAGTTCCTGTTTCTAATGTTAATTGTGGCGTACCTGTTACAGTAACTTCTTCATCATATTGTATATAAATATTAATAGCATCACCTACTTTATAGGTGTTGTTTGTTGCATCAGAAGTAACTTCAATAACAGAAGAACCCGTTTGATCATTAGTTATACTAAATTGTGTTGCAGCAGTGTTTCCGTTTCCTGCTGTATCAATTACTTTATTGTTAGCTAGATCTACAGTTACATTTCCATTGTTACTTGGGGTAATTGTAGCTGTATACACTTTAGCACTTATAGAGTTGAGGTTGCTTGCAGTTCCATTTCCAACGGTGATATCATCTAAAGTAAACCCAGAAATATCTTCAGAAAAAGTGTAAGTTGTAGTAAAAGCACCGCTAACTATGTTTGTAATATTTGAAGTTATTGTTACTGAAGGTTTGATTTGATCATTGGTAATGTTCAATTGATTACTTGCTGTATTTAGGTTTCCAGCAGCATCTTTGGCAACATTTTCAGCGATATTTACATTCACACTTCCGTTATTATTAGGAGTAATAGTTGCTGTATAAATTTTTGCGCTTGTAGCATTAAAATTACTTGCAGTTCCATTTCCAACCGTAATGTCACTTTGAATAAATTCTGTAACATTTTCAGAAAAAGTAAAAGTAGCTGTAAATGCTCCATTTACTGGGTTAGTAGCACTTGTGCTAATTACAATTGAAGGTTTGGTTTCATCATTGGTTACGCTTAATTGCGTTGCTGCATTGTTAAAGTTTCCGGCAGTGTCTGTAGCTATTGAAAAAGTTACATCAATGGTAACTACTCCATCGGAAGTAGGTGTAATTGTTGCCGTATATACTTTAGCGCTTGTGGTTTGAAAATTACTGGCAGCTCCGTTACCTACTGTAATATCTGACATATCGAATCCTGTTACATCTTCATCAAAAGTAAATGTAGCTGTAAAAGCACCGCTTTGTGGATTAGAAGCATTACTTGTAATGGTTAATGAAGGTGAAATAATATCATTTTCAATACTGAACTGAGTTGCAGCTGTATTTCCGTTTCCTGCTGCATCATTGGCTACATCAGAAGCTACATCAACAGTAACTGTTCCATGATTGATTCCTGAAATAGTAGCCGTATATGTTGTTCCTGTTCCTGAGAATGTACCGGCTTTTACTGTTCCGTTTGAAAGTGTGATATCTCCTTCAACAAATCCAGTTATGCTTTCATTAAAGGTGAAAGTCACAGGGAATTCTGCTAAGGCAACTCCTGAAGTATTTGTACTGGTAATGGTTACCGTTGGCTTTGTTTCATCATTTTGTACACTCAATTGTGTAGCTGCAGTGTTGTCGTTTCCTGCAGTATCAATGGCTTTGTCTGCAGCCACATCAATCGTTACTGCTCCATCTGCTGTAGGAGTAATCGTTGCTGTATATACACTTGCGCTTGTACTATTAAAGTTACTCGCTGCTCCATTTCCTACAGTAATATCTCCAACTACAAATCCAGTTACATCTTCTGAAAAAGTGAATGTGGCAGTAAATGCTCCACTGGTTGGATCTGCCGAGCTTGTAATTGTAACTGTAGGCTTTTGTGTATCAATTGTAAAATTTCCTGAATCTGTAGTTCCAGCTCCTGAATTTCCGGCATTGTCTGCTACTCCGGATTTATCTATAGTAAATACATTCGTTGAATCATCTAGGTTTGTAGTAGGTGTAAATATAGCAGTATAGCTAGTACCTCCATCCGCAGAACTTACATTTGTTAAAGTTCCATTAGGAATTGTAATATCAGCATTCGTAAATCCTGTTACTACTTCTGAAAATGTAAAAGTTACCGATGTAATATCTCCAAATATTAATGCTGAATCCGTAATAACAACAGAATTGAGTTCCGGTCTATTCGCATCAATAGCATCTGAACTTTGACTAATAGCTGTGCCAAATGTGTTTCCAGCTTTTCCTCCTGAATCTGTGAGTGTAACACTAACAGGAATATCACTTCCTGCTGCTATATCTGTACCTCCGTCAGTTACTGTAAAAGTAGCTGTATATGTAGTAGCATTGGTTCTGGATAAGTTTCCTACTGAAAATCCTCCTATTGTTCCGTTAATTCCACCAGACCCTGAAGTATAGTTATCTGTATCACTATCTACAGTGATGGTTGCCGTAACAATATCTCCTACTTTCATAGGTGTGTTGGGAATACTTATTCCAGTAATTGTAGGCCCAACCGCACTGGAAATCACAGAAGTTTTAGAATCATTGCTAGTAGTGGTTCCGTCATTAATACTGATGGTAAAAGTGGTGGTTTCTGTGTTTGAACTACGATTTTCAGTTGGTGTAAAAGTTAAAGCTCTAATGGTTACTTGCATGTCAGCAAGAGACTTGCTTGCTATTGTGTAGGGCCCTGAACCTACAAGGTCAGTACCAGAAAGCGTTCCTTTAGCATTATTATCTAAAGTAATGTTTGCTGTTACATTAGGGTTTCCTAGTATTGTAAGTACAACACTAGAAAAAGGGTCTATTGTAGCATCGTCATTCACAGCTTGATTAGTTACTGTAGATGTAATTACAGGAACAAGTACGGTAACTCCATATTCTTCTACTTGACCAAAATCTATATTCTCACAGGCACTAGCTATTCCATTGTCAAAAAAATCAGATAAAACTCTCATTCTTAAGACTGTATTGTTAACAGCAGTAAGTGGAGCTGTGATTGATCCCGTATGAGATACACTTTTATCA
Source organism: uncultured Polaribacter sp. (assembly GCA_947497755.1). Lineage (GTDB taxonomy): Bacteria > Bacteroidota > Bacteroidia > Flavobacteriales > Flavobacteriaceae > Polaribacter. The sequence continues at coordinate 101,590 of CANMHT010000009.1, forward strand.
CTACTAAAAGCCAATTCTCCGGCATCATTAAAATCCCCATCATTGTTATAGTCAATGTATACTTTTACAGCTTCCTGGTTCTGCGTAAAATTGGTTACTGTAATCGATTGCGGCACTCCCGCAGTAATGGTCGTTTGTTGGGTACAAGTAAAATCATGTAGTGTAGGATCTCCTTGCCCTGGAACACTTGTAGAGTTGTCAATAGAACCAAAAACTACTCTTTTAATTCCCAATTGAAAAAATGCTTGATGTCCTGTAAAACCAGGATTACAATTAGCAGCTGTAAGAGAACATGAATTTGTCCCAGGAGCTTGTTGAGCAAGTATATTACCGCTTGCAAGAACAAAAAAATAAATGAATATTAATAGAGGTTTTCTCATAATAAAAAAACAGGTTTTGTATCATCTTTTTATAAATCAAGATGAGTGATATATGTTAACGTTAGGGTGCAAAAATTTATGCAATAATAGCTTTTGTATTCATTTTTTAGCCCACCCTTTTGGGTAGTTTTACCTATTCTTTTAGGTAGTTAAGTGCTGTTTTTACTATGTTTTAAGGCAAATGAGAGGTGGGTGGGAATAAATTGTTATTTATCAAATAAAATTTTAGAAGTAATCTCTGCTCGTTTTTTTACATCTAGTTTTTCGTAGAGATTTTTAGTGTGATATTTTACTGTATTGATAGAAATAAATAATTCATCAGCAATTTGTTTATTATTGTATCCTTTGATAATATGAAACAAAATGTCGCTTTCTCTATCTGTAAGCTCGTGTTTTTTAGTAAGCTCTAAAATACGTGTATCAGTAGTTGTATTTTCTGTTTTTGTTGTATTGCTTTTTTCTAAATCAACAATCATTTTTTGCAGTTCTAATTGCATATTGGAAATCACTTTTTCTTGTTCTTGTTTCTTTTTATGATTAAATCGATATCCAAGAATTATAGTAAATAGAAATAGAACAATGGTACTAATTAAAAAAAGCTTGGTTTTAAAAAAGCTACTTTCTTTTGTTTTTACATCTTTTTCTAATGCAATAAATTTTTCAGTATTATAAACTTTACTTTTTTCAAGAGTTTTTAACCTTGCTTCATAGGCAATAGATAAAGAATCTCTATAATTTTTTTCTTTAGCTTTATTTTTGCTTAAAATGGCAATATCTATTTCATTTTGAAAATAGTAAATGCTCGTTTCTTCTTCTTCAACTAGGTTTCGTAGTTTATTAATTTTTTGATTGTAGTAAGATGCTTTTTTTGAATTACCTTTCTCTATATAATAGCGTACATATACAAAATCTTTATGGTTTTGATAGTTGTAGTTATTAATGTCAAACACACTATCTAATGGCATTTTATTTACATATACAAAAGCGCTATCAATATTTTTGAGTTCCATGTAATTTTGAGCAATAGTACTCAAAGCATCAAGATAAATCGGATTTATTTTTTTAAATGTGGGAAGTAGTTTTTTTAACTTGCGATTGGATTCTTGATACTTGCCTTGAAGGTTTTCTATAAAGCCCTCATAAATACATTTAATTACACCTTCTTCGTTATTAAACTCTTTGTATATTTTAGATGCTTCTTCATAGTTTTCTATAGCTTTTTTATAATCGTCACTATCAATGTACTCATCACCCATTTCCCTATGAACTTCGGCTAAATATTGTCTGTAACCATATTTGATAGCTAACTCTTTTGTTTTTTCAAAATGATAGGTGAGCTTTTCAAAATCACGAATGTTTCTATAAGCACAGCCTTTAAGATAGTTCGATTCAATATCAAACAATTGTTTGTCTTGATTTGGGATATATTTTGAAATACTATCAATTTTTTTGAAAAATAAAGGAATATTAGTTTCAGAAAGAATAGTAAGCTCTTTTAAATGATTATATGTGCTCTTTTCTTTAAATTCTATTTTTTTCTGAGAATAACCGTTAATTGTAAAAATTAAAATTAAGAATAGCGTAAGCTTTTTAATCATTTGTTAAATAGTAGTTTAGAGGTGATTTCTGTACGTTTGTTAACATCTAGTTTTTCGTACAGGTTGCGCATATGATATTTTACTGTATTGATAGAGATAAATAATTCTTTGGCTATTTGCTGATTGTTAAGTCCATTAGCAATATGTATCAGAATATCTGATTCTCTATCAGTTAATTGATGTTCCTTAATTATAGTATCGATTTTATTTTCAAAATTAACTTTAGGAGAGTTTGATTCTATTTTTTCTTCCAAATGAACTACTTGAGAAATATAATTTTGAAGTTGCATCCTTATCAAGGTATTTTCTTCTTGCATTTTCTTTATTCTATAAGCCAAAGCAAAAGAAAGAAGTACAATTTCTAAAGCGCCTCCTAACTCTAAAGAAGATAATACTAATTGATTGGAAGGAAGCCAACCTGCACCGTGAAATGTTCTTGTTAAAAGCCCTAATACATAAGGAACCCAAGCAATCAAGTAAAATTTTGCAGGAGTAAATCCTTTTCTATATACAACTATTGCAACAATAATATATGAAGGAAAAGAAATAAGTACCAACCATCTACCAAAAACTGTTATTTGTTCAATGGTTAAAATCATGCTTAGTAGAGATAAAAGTAGGCTTAGATAAGCAATTCCCCACATAAATTGATCTAGCTTCTTATTGTATTTTTTGAGTTTTAGAAACACAGCGGCAAAGCGACTAGAAAAGAACATACATACACCAGCAAAAGTGATGTAAATAGTGGCATCTAGCCCTTTAGAATTGGGCCAAAAAAACTGTTCTCCTAATCCGTTAGTGGCAACTGTGGTTAATATTGCAAAAACAGTAGAACCAACATATAGTAAATAAGCTCTATCTTTTAAAGAGAAATACAATAGTAAATTGTAAATAGCCATTACAATCATCAAACCAAAAAAGATTCCTAATAAAAAGCTTCTAGTATCAATTTCGCTATAAAAAGAAGTTAATTCACTAGAGTTTTGATACATAAAGCTGCTTATTATAGCAGTATCAAATTTTAATGTGTGTAGTAGAGATGTAAGCATTAAAACTCGTTCTAGTGATTAAAAATTACTGGTTAAAAATAGCAAATATAATAGAATATAAAAACAGAATTGATTTTAAGTAAACTGATTTTGAAGTGTATTACTTCTTTTTTTATTTGATATTCAGTATGTTATTTTTTTAGTTAAAATTCTCTTAAAAGGATTCATTTTTTAAAATATTTTTTTGTGCTTATACAGCCTTATTTTATTAATGATGTAAGTAAAAAGGAAGGGTTTGTGTTTATCTACTTCGTTAAAATGTCTGTAACAATTTTTTCTACTTGTCGTCTAGCTTATATAACTTAAAACTAAAAAAACATGAAATCAACTGCACATCCACGAGTCATTGAAAGAGGAATTTTAACATCTGCCTATAAACAAGAAATTAGACAGAATATAAGCGATATGAAGAAAGAGTCTTTATCTCGTATCAAATCTTCAATTTTAAGCAGTCACGACAAACTTCAAAGTCGAACAGGAACTGTTTTACAAGTTTCTCTATTTGCCATTGCCTTGGTAGTTATCCTTTTTTAGAAATGAAAAACCTCACTTTCTAAAAAGTGAGGTTTTAATTTATTAGAGGAAGTATCAATTAACTTAATACTTCTTTTATTCTTTTAATTGCTTCTTGTAATTGACTTACAGATGCAGCATAAGATAAACGTATACAATCTGGAGCTCCAAAAGCTTCTCCTGTAACTGTAGCTACATTTGCCTCTTCTAATAAAAGCATAGAGAAATCGTTAGCGTTTTCTATATTTCTTCCTTTAATTGTTTTGCCAAAGAAGGCAGAAATGTCAGGAAAAACATAAAAAGCACCATTAGGAATATTGAGTTTAAAACCATCAATAGTACCTAATAAGTCCAAGACCATATCTCTACGTTGTTTAAATTCGTCTACCATGTATTGAATTTTAGAAATTGGAGCTAAAACTGCAGTAATAGCAGCTCTTTGTGCAATACAGTTTGTACCAGAGGTAATTTGTCCTTGCATTTTTGTACATGCTTTAGCAATCCAAGCTGGAGCACCAATATATCCAATTCTCCAACCTGTCATGGCAAAGGCTTTTGCTAATCCATTAACGGTAATTGTTCTATCGTACATGCTTTCAATTGCTGCAAAACTAAATGGTTTATCGCCATAATTGATATGCTCATAAATTTCATCAGATAAAATGTATATCTGAGGATGTTTTTCTAACACAGCAGCTAATGCTCTATATTCTTCTTCGCTATAAATAGTTCCGCTTGGATTGTTTGGCGAATTGAAAAAGATCATTTTGGTTTTTGGTGTGATTGCTGCTTCTAATTGAGATGGAGTAATTTTAAAATCCGTATCAATGGTAGATGGAATCTCTACAAATTTTGCTTCACATAAAGTTGCAATTGCCGAATAGCTAACCCAATACGGAGCTGGTAATAAAACTTCATCTCCTGGGTTTAATAAAACCTGTGCTACGTTTGCAATAGATTGTTTTGCTCCTGTAGAAACAACAATTTGATTTGGCGAATAATGTAAATTATTATCGCGTTTAAATTTTGTGCAAATAGCTTCTTTTAATTCTACATAACCATCTACTGGTGTGTATGAATTGTAATCTTGATTAATTGCTTCAATTGCAGCTTCTTTAATAAAATCTGGAGTATTAAAATCTGGTTCACCTAGACTTAAACTGATAATATCTTTACCAGCGGCTTTTAATTCTCTCGCTTTTGCAGCCATTGCCAAAGTTTGCGAAACTGGCAAGCTGTTAATTCTGTCTGATAATAATTGGTTTGACATTTGTGGGTTTAGTTGTTGTGTTATGCTAATTCTGGTTGTTTTCCTAAGTTGCCAAGATGTTTAAAGTGCTCAATAATAGCTCTTCTTGTAGTTTTATACTCGTTGTATGGTAAATTAAATTCCTTTGCAGTGTCTTTTACAATCTTAGCCAATTTATCATAATGTACATGAGAGATATGTGGAAAAATATGATGTTCTACTTGATGATTTAATCCTCCGGTATAAAAATTAATAAACCAATTACTAGGAGCAAAATTAGAAGTTGTATACAATTGATGTATTGCCCAAGTATGTTCTAAATTCCCATCTTTATCTGGTAATGGCATCTCTGTATTTGGAACAATATGTGCTAATTGAAAAACCAAACTCAAAATCATTCCAGCAGTATAATGCATTACGAAAAATCCCACTAAAACTTTCCACCAAGCAATGTCTAAAACCAAAATTGGTAGCGCAATCCAAAGAGAATAGTATACAATTTTAGAAATAATTAATTTGGTCCATTCTACTTTTGGGTTCGGAAATTTACCGTAAGACAATTTGCGTTTTAAATAGCGATGCATTTGCTTTACATCTGTAGTAATTGCCCAGTTGATAGTTAATAATCCGTATAAGAAAATAGAATAATACTTCTGAAATTTATGAATTGGAAACCATTTAGAATTTTTAGAAAAACGAATAATTCTACCTGCATCAATATCTTCATCGTGGTGTTTTACATTGGTAAAAGTATGATGTAAAACATTGTGTTGTACTTTCCAATTGTATACATTTCCTGCTAAAATATAAATACTACTTCCCATTAATTTATTTACCCATTTTCTTCTAGAAAACGACTCGTGATTAGCATCGTGCATTACATTCATTCCAACTCCAGCCATTCCAATACCAGTCACTACCATTAATAATATCATAGCCCATTGCGGCATGCTCACTGTTAGTACTAAAATAAAAGGGACTAAAAATAAGGTAAACATAATTATAGCTTTACTATAAAGTTTCCAATTACCAGTTCTATTGATATTATTGTCTTTAAAATAAGTGTTAACTCTTTTGTTTAAAGTTCTAAAAAATTTGGCTTTGTCAACTCTAGAAAATTGTATAGTCTTCATATATGTTTCTTAATAAAAGGCAAAAATATGCTTTTTGTTTTTTGTATTTATGATAAACGTCAGTTTTTGTTACGAATTGTTTGTAAACATTTAACTATTTTTGCCTTTTATTACTTTTTTATGGAAATTATTCAGAAATATTTTACAGATTTAACTGAAACGCAGATAGAGCAGTTTTCAAAATTGCAAGATTTATATCAAGATTGGAACTTAAAAATTAATGTAGTTTCTCGTAAAGATATTGACGAGTTGTATTTGCGTCATGTACTACATTCTTTAGGTATTGCAAAAGTAATGAGGTTTAAACCAGGTTCAAAAGTAATGGATGTGGGAACCGGAGGAGGTTTCCCGGGGATTCCATTGGCTATTTTATTTCCAGAAACAGATTTTCATTTGGTAGATTCTATTGGAAAGAAAATAAAAGTAGTAAATGAAGTTGCTGAAGGATTAGGGTTGACTAATGTAAGAACAACTCATGGAAGGGTAGAAGAGGTGAATGAGCAATACGACTTTATTGTGAGTAGAGCTGTTGCTCAAATGGAAACTTTTGTACGTTGGGTAAAGGGAAAAATTGCAAAAAAGCAACAACACGATTTAAAAAATGGAATCTTGTATCTTAAAGGAGGAGATTTATCAGAAGAACTCGCAACCTATACTTCTGCTACACTTTATGATTTGCCAAACTATTTTGAAGAAGATTTTTTTGAAACCAAAAAAGTAGTACACTTACCATTAAAGTTTAAAGGATAGATAGTAAATTCTTCAGAATGATTACTGTTTGTAGTTAAGTAAGTTTACCCTTTTTTTATAAACAGGTATTTTTACCACGTTTTTTGCCATATTAATTATTGAAATTTGAGTGTTATTTAAAACAATCAACCTTTAATTTTTTACTTATTATGGCTGTTTATTTATTAAATCTTTACCCATCCAAAGAAATTAATAAATTAGAAGTTTTGATGTGGAGAGGAAATAATGTTCCTACTGTAAGAAATCCACTTTCTAAAGGCGATATGATAATTGTTATCGCTCATTTTGGTGCTTATACTGAGAATAGTACTGCAATTACTTTTGCTGAGTATTACGGACTTTCATTAGGTGTTTGTTTTAGTGAAGAGGTTGCAATTATGAGAGCACGATTAAATCATAGAGGTTATCAAGGAACTTTACTAAACATCTCAAGAAATAAAATTCCAGATACCAATGATTTCTTTATTAAAGCTAAGCAATTTCAAGAAGAAGTAAAAAGTGGAGAAGAAGGAAGTCAACGTGCAGCTGAGTTAACGTATATGGTGCAAATGATATATAATCCAAGTGATGAGGTGCAAGAGTTAATTAACGGAATGGACAATCCAAGGATATCTATTGTGGCTGACTATGGAGGTAATCATAAGGAATTTACGACCATTCCAGTTAAAAAGATAACGGCTGATGTATTGACTAATTAAGAGCTAACTTTATCTATAAAAAAACCAACAATTTATGTCGGTTCTAATTATTTGGTAAATACTCTTTTGGAATTGGGTGTTTCTTACTTGCTTGTTGCCAATAAATATTAATAATCCACCAGCGATTGTTGTCATATAACAATTGTATACTGTTAATTCCAGTCATAAAAGGCTTCTTATCTGCTTTAGTTTTATATGCTTCATAAGTTGTAAATACTTGAGCAATATTTCCAAATTTATCTACAGAACGAGCAATTTCTTTTTCAAAAAATCCATTCTGAATTAACCATTTTCCAGAAGTATTAATGTAATCTTGAGGTGTCATATAACGGGCAATATGTACTCCATCTTTATTGGTTCCTGTGGGAATCAATTTGGCATCAGGTTTAAATAAATATTTGAATAATTCCCAATTTCTTGCTTCACCTTTTTCTCCAGAAATTACATTATACAATGTTTTTATAGTGCTGTCTAAGGTTTTTACTTTTGATAAATACTCATTAGACTGTGCTATGCTTTTTGTAGAAAACGATAAAACTGTAATAAAGAATAGTAAACCGATTTTTTTCATCTACGTTATTTATTAAAAATCCTCGTAATGAAAATGTCAAAACGAGGATTTATGAATATTAATTTGTTTTTGTTGGCTTAGGAAATGGAGGAGGAGTGATTTCTTTTTTCTTTTTTAATTGCTTTAACAATTCTTTCACTGCTCTTTCTAATTGAGGATCATTTCCAGTTTCTAAAGCTTTTGCATTTTGTCTTACAGCAATATCTGGAGCAACTCCAGAATTTTCTGCAATCCATTTGTTATTAATTGGGTCAAAAACAGCATTGTCAGGAGCTGTTAAAGAACCTCCATCAATTAATCTGTAATGTGTAGACGATTTTACAAGCCCACCCCAAGTGGTAGCACCAATTAATAAACCAGCATTCTGTTGTCTAAATACCCAAGGGAAGAAATCTCCACCAGAACCAGCAAGTTCGTTAATTAATAAAACTTTTGGTCCCATAATACCAGCTGGTAATCGCATTGGTTTTCCGTTAGGAACTTCGTTAGTTAGGGCTGCTCTTGGTTTACGAGTCATTAAGTCTACCATATAATCATCTAATAAACCACCACCATTAAATCGTTCATCAATTACTGCTCCTTCTTTATCTTGTTGTGCAAAGAAATATCTGTTAAACGATACAAATCCTGGCCCACCAGTATTTGGTACCCAAATATATCCTAATCTTCCACCAGAAAGCTCATCAACTTTTCTTCTATTGTCTTCTACCCAAGTTCTTTGACGTAAAGAGCTTTCGCTGCGAATTGGCTTTACAATTTCTTTCCAAGCTCCTTCAAAAGTTGGTTTGCTATTGATGTGTAAAGTGGTTTGCTTATTTGCAGTTCCGTCTAAATATTTGTAGATGTTATCAGTAGTAGAAATCTCTTGATTGTTAATTCCAACTAAGTAATATCCTTGTTTAATATTCATTCCTGGTTGATCTAATGGACCATTCAATCCAGGATTCCAACTTTCAGAAGTATAAATACGTTTGATTTGCCATTTTCCTTGTCTGGCAATAAAATCAGCACCTAACAAACCGCCAGTTGCTCGGTCAACTCTAGGAAAATCACCACCTCTAACAAAACTATGACCAACAGATAATTCACCATTTACTTGATCTAAAATATAATTTAAATCAGATCTATGTTTTACAAATGGAATTAAAGGAGCATATCTTTTGTATACTTTATTCCAATCTCTACCATGTAAATTTGGGTCATAAAAATAATCGCGTTCATAACGCCAAGCTTCTTCAAACATTTGTTTCCATTCCTTTAAACGATTTAGTTTCATGTTAAAGTCTAACTTTAATGTTTTAGCTCTTTTGGCATTTGGAGCAGGGGTTTTTACAACTTTCCAGCTTCTTCCAGCTCTAACAACCATATGTTTTCCGTTAGGAGAAACGCTATAAATACTTAGGCGTTTTCCAAACTCTTTTGCTTTTCCTGTTTTTAGAGTAAATTTTTGAATAGCACTTCCGCTAGAGATAAAAACTGTTCCAGCAGGTCCTGCAACAGTATATCTATAATTACCTCGAATTGGTAATGCAATTATTCTACGTGCAATGCCATCAAAATCAATGACTACTTTTTTTCCTTTCTTTGCAGGCTTCTTTTTAGCATCTTTCTTTTTAGAGGCTTTTTTAGATTTAGCTTTTTTGTCTTTTGCTTTTTCTTTTTTAACTACTTCTTCATCGCTTTTTAACTTAAAAGGTGAATCATCTTTTTTAGCAAGATTTACTACATAAGCAGCATAATTTGGTCTTGCTGTCATTGAGCTTGTATTTGCCCAACCAGAACGTAAGGCAACATCTGTACTTGCTAAAAAGTACAAGTGTTTATGGTCTAAATCCCAAGCAGGAGAAAAAGAATCTGCAAAAGCATCAGTAATAGCTCTAGTGGTGTTGGTTGCTAAAGACCAAATCTTAATTTGCTTTAAGCTATTAGCTCCTGATTTAGCATAGGCAATCCAATTAGAATCTGGAGACCAGGTAATACCCATTCTTCCTCTTTCTAAGTTGTTTCCAGCATGATCAATAGTTTGTACTTTTTTGGTTTTTAAGTTTACCACTCTAATGCGTGTGTCATCATCAACAAAAGCGATGTGTTTCCCATCAGGAGACCAAGTTGGTTCCCAAGCCATTTTAGAAACTCCGATTGAGATTGTTTCTGTTTTAGCTGTACCATCTTGATTGGTTAAATGTAAGGCGTATCCTTTTCCGTTTGCATCAGAAAACCAAGCAATTTGATTTCCTTTTGGAGACCATATAGGAGCTCTATCAGCAACGCCAGAACTTTTTGTAATATTTCTAGAATCACCAAATTCTACAGGAGTTGTAAAAATATCTCCACGAGAAGCCATAACCACTCTTTTTCCATTTGGAGAAATACTTGCAAAATCTACTCTAGAATTAACATTAGTCCACTTTGTAGCCGTCCAAGGAAAGTCTCCTTTTACGATTATTTTTAAACGTTTTGTTTTGTTGTTCTTTAAATTCAACGTGTGTAAATATCCGTTTTGTTCAAAAATTAATTGGCTTTTAGAACCGCTTAAGTATTTAACTGGCGTTCCTTTAAAGCGAGTGATTTGTTTTACAGCTTTAGTCTTGGTATTATACGACCAAATATTAGAAGTATGAGTTCTGTCTGATAAAAAATACACCATATCTTTATTCCATACAGGATATTTATCAGTTGTTTTGTTGTTTGGTAATAAGGTTTCGTTTAATGTTTTTAAATCGATAATAATTAAAGGAGTATTTTGCCCTCCTCGGTAATCTCTCCATTCTTCATCCCAACGTCTCATCTTGTCAATGACTAGTTGTTTTCCATTTGGAGAATAAGAACCTGCTGTAGCCCATTGTTCAAATAATCTTGTCACTGGACCACCTTTAACAGAAACAGTATACAGTCTATTGAACCTACTTGGAGCAGTATCTCTATTAGAAGCAAATAAGACATGTTTTCCATCGTTAGTCCAGCCTCTTACAGCATCAGAACTTGTATGCCAAGTTAATCTTTTGGCTTCACCGCCATTAATAGAAACAATATATACATCAGAAGAACCAGCTCTGTTAGAAGTAAAAGCAACCCATTTTCCATTTGGAGAAATATGTGGTGTGCTTTCTACTGCGGCAGTACTTGTTAATCTAGTTGTAATGTTTGTGGTTAAATCTGTTGTCCAGATATCAGAACCATAAGCAAAAGCGACATTGTTTCCGTTAATGCTTGGTTGTCTTAATAGTCTAGTTTCTTGTGCAGAAACTAGAGTTGTTGTTACAATAAAAGTAACAAGGGTTTTATAAAATGATTTCATAGGGCTATAGTTTGATTTTCTCTTTCGTTTTATTTAGTAATACTGGTTGACCAAAACCTAACTCGTTTAAACGATCTAATTGTGTTTCTGCATCACCAACAAATAACCAAATCATTTTATTAGGGTTTACGTATTTTTTTGCTAATTCTTGCACTTTTTCTATGGTCATTTCATTTACAATTTTTTCTCTTTCTTTAATGTAATCAGCATTAAAACCATAGTTACTCATTGTTTCTAGCATGTTTAATTTTGCTCCCATTGTTTCAAATCTACGAGCATTACTTTTTATTAAAAAGTCTTTTGTAGTAGCTAAATCTTTAGCTGAATAGTTTTTAGGATAATCAGTAATAATCTTTTTAACCAATTCTGCAGATTCTAAAGTAACATTTGTTCTTACTCTACTAAAGATTGTAAATGGTCCTACAGCTTTAGATCCAGAGAATTGTGAGAAAATACCGTAAGTATATCCTTTTCCTTCTCTTAACTCTTGTGTTAATTGAGAAGCAAAACCACCGCCACCAAGAATATAATTCATTACAGAAGCAGGATAATAATCTTTATCTGTCACAGCCAAAGCAGGTGCCCCAAAACTAATTACAGATTGCTTTGCTTTAGGTACATCGTAAAAATAGACTGTTGGCTTGTTTGGTGCCTTAGGTGTTTTATAAACTGGAATCGTTACTTTTTTAGCTTCCCATTTAGAAGTTAAATTGGCTAATGACTTCTTAGCATCAGCTTCAGTAATATCTCCTACAATATGCATTTTAGCTACAGAAGGAGAGATATTATTCTTGTAAAAAGTTTTTACATCTTCTAAAGTGATTTTCCCAACAGAAGCAATGGTTCCTAATGTGTTTTTAGATCTAATATTATCTTTTCCGTAAATTAATTCGTTATAAACATTTTGAGTTATTGCATTTGGATTAGCTTGTTGTTGACGTAAATTACCTACAACAGATTTTTTAATTAAGTCAAATTCTGCGGCATCCCAACGAGGTTCTAATAACATTTCTTCTACTAAAGCTAATGTTTTAGTGTAGTTTTTAGCAAGTGTATTTCCGCTAATTCTAATATTTTCTTTAGAAGCAGAAACTCTAATTGATGCTCCTAATTCTTGAATTGCTTCTTCTAATTGAGCAACCGTTTTATTTTTGGTTCCTCTGTTCATTAAACGGGCAGTTAAATTAGCAAGCCCTAATTTATCCATGCTTTCTAGTAATTGACCTCCGTCAATAACTAAATTAAAACGCACTAAAGGAACTTCGTTGTTTTTTATTCCGTAAACTTTTATTCCGTTAGACAATTTGGTATTCCAAACATTAGGAGTGTTTAAGCTAGGTGCTTTACCATATGCAGGTTCTACAGAACGGTTAATTTTTGATGGAGTTTTCGTGTATTTTGCAGCAATACTTGGGTCAAACTTTTCTTCTGCACCCTGAACAATTTTTTCTTCTTTTATGATAGCTTCTTTAGAGCCTTTAATAGCTAGTTTAGTCATTCCTTTAGGAACAAAACTAGTAGCAATAAAGTTTTTATCTTTTATATAGGTGTTATACACACGCATCACATCTTCTTTGGTGATATCTAGCGTTAATCCAATTTCTTTATTGATAAACCCAGGATCTCCTGCGTAGGTGTTATAAGAAGCAAGATTGGTTCCTTTTCCTAAAACACTAGATAAGCTATTATAGAATTGAGTTTCTAATCCTGCTTTAATCCTGTTTAAGTCTTTATCAGAAATACCATTTTTTTCGAAATTTTGAAAAGCAGTATGAATTCCGTCATTAATTTTATTTAAATCAACATTGTTAAAACCACGAATTCCTAATTGCATTTGTCCTGCTAATTCAGAAGACCAGTTCCACATGCTAGCAAAAGAAGTAAGTTTTAATTCGTCTACTAATACTTTATTTAATGGTGCATTTTTTCCTTCAGATAAGTATTGTGTTAAAATATCTAAAGCATAAGAGTCTTTATGGTATAATTCTACAGTTGGCCATGCTAAAGTTAACATTGGCAATCTAGCAAAGTTATCTTCAAAATATAAAAACTTAGTTTTATTTACTACGCCAGGTCTTTTTTCTAGTGGGGCAATATCTTCACCTTTAGGAATTTCATCAAAGTATTTATGAATCCATTCTTTTGCTTGTTTAGGATCAAAGTCACCAGATAATACTAATGTTGCATTGTTTGGTACATACCATTTTTTAAAGAAGTTCTTTACATCTGCTAAAGTGGCATTTTGTAAGTGCTCTAAAGAACCAATTACTTGCCAATTGTAAGGATGATCTTTTGGGTATAAATTTCTATCAATTATCTGTTGGTTAAATCCGTAAGGAGCATTGTCAACACGTTGTCTTTTTTCGTTTTTTACAACTTGCTTTTCTTTTGCTAAAACTGGCTCTGTTACTGTATTGATAAACCATCCTAATTTATCAGCCTCTGCCCAAATCATTTTTTCTAAAGCATCATTTGGTACAGTTTGTAGGTAGTTTGTTCTATCTCTTGAAGTAGAACCGTTAGCACCAGAACCTCCAATTCTAGCACTCATTTTATCCAATCCACCTTTACCAAGATTTTCAGATTCTAAAAATAATAAGTGCTCAAATAAGTGAGCAAAACCTGTGCGTCCTTCAATTTCTCTTGCAGAACCCACGTGTACCATTAATTCTACAGCGACAACAGGGTCAGATTTGTCAAGATGCATTACCACTTGTAGTCCGTTGTCTAATTCAAATTTTTCAAAAGGAACATTTAAGGAAGTTTTTGTTTCTTTTTTTTCTGTGTTACAAGCAAATAGGAGTATTGCTAAGGCAACAAATAGAATTTTTTTTGTCATAATGTATAGTAGTTTGATTGACGTTTTGTATAAATGACGCTAAATATACAAAATCTTGAAACTCAATACTGTTAAATAAATCTTAGGATTTACAAACAAAGTTTTTACATAACTAAAGAAACCAACGATTTTAAGTTTTTAAAGAGAAAAGTTGATGTTGGCTGAAATACCTGTGCTTTCAGGTACGTATCTACAAACACCTCCAACACATAATAAACCACCACGTTGTCTTCCATAATTTAAATTTACTCTAGTTGTTCTTGATGTGTAATTTCCTCCAATATTGTAATAATGAATTCTTTGGTTATAGTTGTTATTACCATAATTGTATATGTCGTTTAAGTATATGGAGAAGTTAGATTTGAAATTGTATTCTATTGTAGCTCCGAACCAGTTTTTTTTATCATCTTTAGTCCATAAATGTTGGGCTTCGATTCGTATTGAGTTACTGTGATTAAATTTATAAGTAGCTTCACTAACTACAATGTTAGTCTTTACTGAGCCAATAGTTTCTTCAATGTATCTTTTGTTGTAGTACTGATTTACATAATAAAAAATCGAATTCCATTTAGGAGATATTTTTTTTCTAATTTCTAAGTTAAAATCGGTATAATACCTTTGTCCAAAGCTTAAAAAGTTAGTCGAATATTCAAAATTTGTATAGTTGTAATAGCCTTTTAATCCGTGCCATTGAGAAAAGTTAAGTGCTATTTTTGTTCCATATTTCCCGCCAAACGCTGTTTTTCTTTTAAGGTTGAAAAACAAGTCGATTTGACCGCCAATTTCTCCAGATTTCATTAGAGAAGGGTCTTGAAAAGAAACTTGTGGCTGAGCTTGGTAAACATAGATGTTTGTTAGTAGGTAATCATGTTGTTTGGTTAGAGCAGGTATAAAGTTTATTAAAGATTGATTAAAGTTATTCCCTGTGGCTTCTCTTTCAGAATAAAAGTTCATATTCTCAGTTCTTCTGAATGTGGTGTTTATGCCAATTCCTTTTTTTGAATAACCAAAATTCGCTAAAAATGCACTTCCGGTTTTAGTATTTTTAATTTGATTTTGAATAATGATGGCATCTTTACTTTTCGAAACGTATTCTATGTTTGTAGAAAAATTTCCTTTAGAGAAATCTAATCTAGTAGAAAAAGAATTGGTTAAATTCTTAAATGTTGGGTTTGAGAAAGTAGATTGTTGATTTCTTCCAATGTAGCTAAAACCTAAATCTAAGTATGAGTTTTTTAAGTGAAGTAGTTGTGTAAGATTAATCTCAGAGTTAAATCCAAAGATTTTTCCATTGGAGGTGTGAAAACCTTTTCTTTGTTTTCCGTATAAAGTTGAGAACTGTAGGTATTTGGTTGGCGAATAAGTCATTTTAGCTCCTAGAATAGCACTATTTATACCTAATTGACGATCTTCCCAAGCTCTTAAAATTAATCCGTTTCCAAATTGCTCGTAAAAATGACCAAGTTTAAGGTTAAAAACATCATTTTTATAGCCAAGAAAAAAAACTCCTAAATTCGTTTTATCAAGATTTGGACTATAATTTAGTAAAGCATTTGGTTCATAGCTTTCTAGCTGAATTCCAGAGTAAAATTTTTTATATTGATAATCTAGCTTAAAATAATTATTAGAACGGAATCTGTTTTTTTCTAAAAAATTCCCAGTTTTAGAATCATCTAAATAGTATTGTGAATTTGATTCAAACCCTATAGAAATATAGTGGTTTTCTTGGCAGATAATTTGTGTCGAATAGAAGAGGGTAAGACATAATAGAACATTTTTTTTCATTATTATTGTTTGGATATTTTTTTCACTAATCTTAAAAATTTATCTTCATCTCCAGGTGTGTAGCCTGAAGATTTGTGTAAAATTTTATTATTTTTTACAATAAGAGTATAAGGAACTAAGGAGATGTTAAGAGCTCTTTTTAGCTCTTGGTTTTTATCTAGCCAAATTTTGTAATCCCAACCCTTTCCGTTTACCATAGGTTTTACTCTTTTTAAAGTTCTAGAATCATCAATGGAAATAGCAATTAACTCAACATTAGTTTCTTCTTGCCAGTCAGGATATACTTCAGAAATTGCATCTAATTCATTTATACAAGGAATACACCAGGTTGCCCAAAAACTTAAAATGATTATTTTGTTTTTTGGAAGCTTATTGGCGATTTGGATTGGTTCTCCTGAGATTGATGTTAAAGTTAAGTTGGGTATTTTCTTTTGAGAAAATAAATTAGTTTGTATTGCTACAAATATGATGAGTAGAAGAAGTTTTTTTTTTGATTTCATATTTTTTTTATTAAGTTAGCATTTCACTCTATTTTATTGTTGCCCTTTTTTTAAGGTTGTAAGTCAGTGGTTTATGCTGTTGATTTTAATGCTAATGTATAATAAAAAAAATAATTATATGAAAACAATAAGAGTGTTAAGAGTATTATCCATGTTTTTTTTAGTGACAATTTTAGGGTGTTCAACTTCGGATAAAGAAGAAGGCGTTGAGCAGGTAACCTCTATTGTGTTAACCTCGGATGTTACTAGTTTTGAAGAAGGTGGTGTAGCAGTTTTTACTGTTAAAACAAATTTAAGTGAAGAGGTAACATCTAATGCTATTATCTCGATAGATGGAACTCCTATTTCAGGTAAGAGTTTTACTTCAAATAATGCAGGGACTTATAAGGTAGAAGCTAAGTACAATGAGTTAAAAAGTAATGTGCTTACATTAACTGTAACTCCAAAATTGACTTCTGAGGTGGTTTCAATTGAGGTGATTCCTAATGTGACAACAACCGAGATTGGAGGATTAGTTGTTTTTACAGCAAATGCAACATTAAAAAATAATACGAATGTTGATAAAACAGAAAGTGCTACTTTTTATGTTAATGGTAAGGCGATTGAAGGGGATAAATATTTGCTAACTAATCTAGGGGAAAATAAAGTTAAAGCATTATTAAACTCTATAGAAAGTAATGAGGCTAAAGTTGAGGTTGTTCAAGTTTCCTTACCGGTAAATTTTACAAAAAAATCAGTAATTGAAGATTATACAGGGACATGGTGTGGCTGGTGTCCAAGGGTTTCTTGGGCAATAGAACTTGTCAAGAAGCAATCAGATAAGGTTTTTTCTGTTGGGATTCATGTTGAGAATGGAGATCCAATGGAAAATGAATGGTCTAAGGCAATGAGAGTTGCTTATGCTGTTAATGGTTTTCCAACCGCATATTTAAATAGAGAGGTTGAATGGTCTTATCCAGAACCCAATAATATTAATCAGGCAATTAGTTATGCACAAGGAACTACTAACTTAGGGTTGAGAATTAATTCTTTGCAGTTAAACGAAAATTTATTAGATGTAGTTGTTAATTGGGGTGTTGTAGGAAATGTTTCGGGAGCAAAAATAGTTTTATTTGTGCTTGAGGATAAGGTTGTTTATAAGCAATCAAATTATACAAAATACTATAATGGAGTAAACCCTATTGTTAATTTTGAACATGATAATGTGCTTAGATATTCTGCAACCAATATTTTAGGAGATGATATTGATACATCTGTTGGTGTGCATCTACAAACGTTTAAAATTGATTTAAAAGATAAAAAGATACATGATAAATCAAAAATAAAAATTCTAGCTATGTTGGTAGATCAAACTGGTAAAAAAGTATTGAATGCTCAGTACGCAGCATTAGGAGAACTTAAAGAATTTGATTAATTTTAAATTTAAAAGAAAAAGCCTCTTCAAATTTGAAGAGGCTTTTTAGACTTAATTTCTAATGTCTTATCCTAAGAAAGGGTATTTGTAATCTGTTGGAGTTACAAAAGTTTCTTTGATTAATCGTACAGATGTCCAACGTAATAAGTTTTGAGCTGAACCAGCTTTGTCATTTGTTCCAGAAGCTCTTGCTCCTCCAAATGGTTGTTGTCCAACTACAGCTCCAGTTGGTTTGTCATTGATGTAGAAGTTTCCAGCAGCATTTTCTAATGCTTTAGAAGCTTTTTCTACAATATATCTGTCTGTAGAGAAAATAGCACCAGTTAATGCATATTCTGTTGATTCATCTACTAGTTTTAAAGAGTCTTCCCAAGCTTCATCTTCGTAAATGTAAATGGTAATTACAGGTCCAAATAACTCAGTACACATTGTAGCATATGTAGGAGATTTTGCAAGAATTACAGTTGGTTCAATAAAGTATCCAACAGATTTATCGTGGTTTCCTCCAATAATTACTTCTGCATCTGCATCTGCTTTTGCAGCATCAATATAGCTTGCAATTTTGTCAAAAGAAGCTTCGTGAATTACAGCATTAATAAAGTTGCTAGTATCTTCTGGTGATCCCATTTTTAACTCACTAGTTTGAGCTTCTAAATGCTTTTTAACATCTGCCCAAATAGAAGCTGGAATGTAAGCTCTAGATGCAGCAGAACATTTTTGTCCTTGATATTCAAACGCACCTCTTGTAATTGCTGTAGCAACTTGTAAAGGGTTTGCTGAGTTGTGCGCCCAGATAAAATCTTTACCTCCAGTTTCTCCAACAATTCTTGGGTATGTTTTATAAGTTTCAATATTAGTTCCAATTTGTTTCCATAAATGTTTGAAAACATGTGTAGAACCTGTAAAGTGTAGTCCAGAAAAATCAGGTGAAGAAAGTACAGTATCTGTAATCATTACTGGATCTCCATATACAACATTAATTACTCCATCAGGTAAACCTGCTTCTTTAAATAAGTCTACAATTACTTGTGCAGAGTATGCTTGGTGATCAGATGGTTTCCAAACAACTACATTCCCCATTAATGCTGCTGCTGCAGGTAAATTTGCTGCAATAGAAGTAAAGTTAAATGGTGTAATTGCATATACAAATCCTTCTAAAGGTCTGTACTCAACTCTGTTCCAAATTCCAGGAGCAGATTCTGGTTGATCTTTAAAAATATCTGTCATGTATTGTACATTAAAACGGAAGAAATCTACCATTTCACATGCAGCATCAATTTCTGCTTGGTGTACATTTTTAGATTGTGCAATCATAGTTGCAGCATTCATTTTAGCTCTATAAGGACCTGCTAATAATTCTGCAGCTTTTAAAAAGATTGACGCTCTTTCCATCCAGCTAACGCTAGACCAAGCTTCTCTTGCAGCTAATGCTGTTGAGATAGCAGCATCTACATGCGATTTTTCTGCAGTATGATATTGTCCAACAACATGTTTATGATCGTGAGGAGGAGTAATGTTTCTGGTATTTCCAGTTCTTACTTCTTCACCATTAATGTGCATTGGCACATCAATATTACTATTAAACATTTCTTTATATGTTGCTAAAAGTTCTTCTCTTTCAGGAGAACCTGGTGCGTAACCTTTAACTGGCTCGTTTACAGCAACTGGAACGTTAAAAAAACCTCTTCCCATTTTTGTATATTGTTTGTTAAATTAGATTTATTTTTGAAGTACAAAGCTACATTTATTTTTAATAATAATTAGGGCAGATTTGTGTCTTATTTATCAAAAAACAATAGAATATGTGCACGGTAACCTATTTACCTTTAGGAAATAACAATTTTATTCTTACATCTAATAGAGATGAACAACCAACAAGAGCAACTTTAGCGCTGAAAGAGTATCTAGAAGATGGCGTGCGTTTAAAATACCCTAAAGATGTATTAGCTGGAGGAACATGGATAGGTTTGAGTGAAAAAAATAGACTGATTTGTTTGCTTAATGGAGGTTTTGAGTCTCATGTTAGAGCAGAGAAATACAAAATGAGTAGAGGTGTGATTGTGAAAGCTATATTAATAGCTGAAGATTTTACTAGTTATATTAATAAGGTTGATTTAATAGGTATTGAACCTTTTACTATTGTTTTGGTAGATTGGAATAATGGTTTAGAAACTTATGAGTTGGTTTGGGATGGAGTAAAAAAGCACTTCAAAAAATTAAAACAAGAACCAAAAATATGGTCTTCTTCAAAATTGTATTCTCTAACAGAAAAAGAATTGCGCAAACATTGGTTTCGGAATTGGTTAATTAATCAAAAAGAGTTTGTGCAAGATGAGGTTTTAAAGTTTCATAATGACTCAGAAGTCGGTACGCCAGAAAATGCCATAAAAATGAAACGTTCTTATGTAGAGACGGTAAGTATTACTTCTGTTGTAAAAGAAGGAGATTCTATAGAGATGAGTTATTTTCCTTTAATAGATAGCAAAAGAGATTAAGAAAATAATTGTAATTCCGATTGAGCTTAAAAACAAGTATACATTATTTATAATGATAAACTTTATAAAGGTTTTGAAAAATCCTTGATTGTAAAAGCGCTTCATGGCTAAGAATAGATAAATCAGAAATAGAATTAAAAAGACAGTAACTAGTAAGCCTATGTCTTGATAGTAACTTAGCGGGAAAAAAATAATCAATAGTAAAAAGAATACCGTTTGAGTGTGGAAAATAAATACCAAATGTTCAACATAAGTAAATTTTCTTCTGATATAGAAAAACTTTAATGCGAAAGCAAAAATAGGAAGCAAAATAAAAAGAGAAATAGAAATGTAAGAAACTCCTTTGTTGGCAATTTCTTTAAAATCATCTTCATTCTTAAAACTTCTAAAAGTAACTACTCTATCGTATAAAAAACGATTGAAAAATGTTTTAGGGTAATTCAAGCTATCTAATGCAGCATCAATTGACATCTCTGGATGTGCTTTGCTAAATTTTCTAAAGCGTAAAAACTTGTTTTCTGTGATTCCCTTTTTGATTTTCTGAGCAATGGAATCGTTGTTTATAGTAGAGATTTCTTTTAGTAATTTCGTTTTTTGGGTAGAATCTAAATCTTGCAATGCTAAATTTACTCCTGGATTTTTGAGTATTTCATCTACCTTAACAGAGTCTATCTTTGCATTTTTTCCAATGGAATCAATGTTAATAATATTCGCTTCATTGCTTATGCTAGGCTTTTCAGCTGCATTAAAATAACCTAATTCGTTATAGCTTTTGGTAATTCCAATCATTAAAAAAAAGATAACCGAAATGGTTAAATAAAAGCGAAAAGGATTGGCGTAACGTATACGTTTTCCTTCAATATAGTCTTTAGAAACTTTTCCTGGTTTGGTTAAAAGTGGAATAAATGTGGTCCAAAATTTAGAATCCCAAGAGATAAACCCGTTAAAAACTTCGTGTAAAAAATTACCAAAAGTAATTTTTGGATCTTTATTTTTTTGACCACATTCTGGACAAAATTTCTCTTTCCCAAAAAAAGGATGTCCACAATTAAAACATTCAGAAGCAGCTACTTTTACAAGTTTCTTGCTTTTCTTTTTTAACTTAAATTTCATTTAATTTAATACAGGTGTAGTTGTCAGTTGAAAAGTTGGGACTATAACTTCGAAGTATTCGTTAGAGTTTTTATTAATCATTTTAAAACGACCTTTCATCGATCCGGTAGAGGCAAGTAGAAAACAGTTAGATTTATAAGTGTAATATTCGTTTGGTGCTATGATTGGTTTTTGTCCAACTACACCTTCGCCTTCTACGTATTCTTTATCATTTAAAGCGTCGTTTATTTCCCAAAAACGTTCTAAAAGTTGTACTGTATCTGCTGTTTCGTTTTCAATAGAGATATAGTAACTAAACGTTTTATATTCATTTTGACCCTGTTGAATAGTGCCATTATATCTGGTTTTTACAGAAATTTTAATGCCGTTTGTTACTAGTTGAACCATAAAGTCTTTTAGTTGTTGGTTAACCAAATATAAGAACTTTCATTTAATAGAGAAAAAACAAGGCTTTTTACTGTTGTGGATTGATGGTTTTAGAACCTACTCCTATAGCTCTATAGTAGTTTTCTCCGAATGCTTTTTGATATACGATTACTTTGTATTCGTTTTCTGTTTCAAAATGTGATCCGTTGATTTCGTGTAGGTTGGTGGGTTTATTGTTCTCTTTTGTGACAAAGGTATAATTGTAGAACCCTTGTTTTAGTAATATAGAAGCTTCATATGAATTGGAATTTTTATTATAACTCATTTTATTTTCATCAGAAAGTTCAAAATTGTTAAATGCCCCAAAAACATATACTGCTTTGTTGGCTATTTTGTTTGTGTTGAGTGTAAAATGTATTAAAGAATAATCTGCTTCAGTATCGTTGTTTTCTGCTTCTATAGTTCTGATAAGAAATTGCCCATTTATATCTGGAAAATAAGTGTATGGTTTAAAACTTCTTCTTTCTTGCGGATACAAGTAGCTGTTGTATATGTCTTTTTTTTCTACATGAGCAATTTGTATTGTGCTATTTCTAATTTGTTTGTTGTCAAAATTTAAATACTCGTTGCCGCCCCAAAAACTCGATTTTTCAAGATATTTATATACCAATTGATTGGCTCTAAAAAATTGAGGCTTTAAATCGCTAATTGCAGTTTCCCAAATGTCATTTTGAAGTATGGTAGTTTTTAATTCTACCCCAGGATTTCTAATACTGTTAGGATTGTAGTTAACTGTAAATTGAACTGTTTGTTTTTGGTCATTAGTATGGGTGTTTCTTCCTCTAATTGCATTTACACCAACAATAACTCTGTTTTCATACAGAACAAATTTTCTTGTAAAAAGTACTTTACTATCAGCATTTTTTACAGTTAGTAAGTAATTACCGCTTTTAAGAATTCTTGTGTTTCTGTTAGGGAATTGCACCTTGTAATGTGTGTAATTTTGTAAGGTGTTAAACGATTGCTCTATGGAAGTGATTACATTTTCTTGAAACCCTTCAATGTATTCGTTGCTAAAAATAGCGCTGGGTTTCCAGTCGTAAGTCATGTGTTCAATTTTATACCAAAATTCATCTTCAGTAGCATTTAAATCATCAAAAGACAATTCAAAACTGCTTCCTAATGGAAAAATAGCACTGTAATTATCTTTTTGAAAAGATCTTAATTGTACACTTTTTATATTTTCTTGAGAAAATAATGTGGTGAAACTTAGTAAGAAAGCTAAAAATGATATGTTCTTAATTTTAAAAATACTGAGTAATCGTTTAAATATGATGATGTCTTTTTTATTACAAACGTACTAAATTCTAGTTTTAGTGAGAAATTAACTTATTTAGAATTAATATAAATAAAGTCATCACTCTAAGATAAAAGTAATTTTGGTACAAGAACACTTTCAAAATTTTTAAATTTGCATGTTTTTTTAAAGAAAATTTAAAGTCATATTTACTATGTCAAAAGACATCCGTATAAAAAAAGGTTTGGATATCAAACTTGTTGGTGATGCAGAACAAGCAACTACAGAGACTTCAGTTAGTGGTGTTTATGCGATACAGCCAGAGAATTTTCACGGAATAATACCTAAAGTTTTAGCAAAAGTTGGTACAGAAGTAAAAGCGGGAGATACACTTTTTTATTCAAAAAGTGATGAACGTATTTTATTTCCATCTCCAGTTAGTGGTAAAGTTGTAGAGATCGTTCGAGGTGAAAGAAGAAAAGTATTAGAAATTAGAATTGAAGCAGATGCAAGTCAGCAGTTTGCAGATTTTGGTAAAAAAGAGGCATCGAAAATGTCTGGAGAAGAGGTGAAAAATCACTTACTGTCTTCTGGATGTTGGCCTTTTGTAAAACAACGCCCTTATGATGTTGTTGCCAATCCTAATCAAGCGCCAAAAGCCATTTTTGTTTCTGGGTACAATAGTGCTCCTTTAGCTGCAGATTTAGATTATGCGTTAAAAGGAAAAGAAGCAGAGATTCAAGAAGCAATTACAGCATTAGGAAAGTTGACAGAAGGGAAAGTACATGTTTCTACTTCAAAAAATTCAACATTATCTCCATTTAAAGAAGTAAAAGGAGCAGAGCAGCACCGTTTATCTGGACCACATCCAGTGGGTAATGTGAGTACACAAATTGCAAGTGTAGATCCTATCAATAAAGGAGAAGTAGTTTGGGTAGTAAATGCACAAGACTTAGTAGTAATTGGAGAATTATTGTTAACTGGAAAATACAATGCTAAAAGAACAGTAGCATTAACAGGTTCTCAGTTTGCAGCACCAAAATATGTAACAGCTTATCCTGGAGCAACAATTGGATCATTAACTGCAGCAGGAAATTTAAATGCTGATAATTCAAGAATCATTAGTGGAAATGTGTTGTCTGGAACTCAAGTTACTCAAGAAGGATTCTTAGGGTTTTATGACAATCAAATTACTGCAATTCCAGAAGGAGATGATTATGAATTCTTCGGGTGGAATAAACCAGTATTTAATAAAATATCTACTTCTAGAGCATTGACTTTTTCTTGGATGAACCCAAAGAAAAAATACGATTTAACTACAAATACTAATGGAGAACATAGAGCTTTTGTAGTTACTGGGGCTTATGAAGAAGTATTTCCATTAGATATTTATCCAATGCAACTATTAAAAGCTTGTATGTATAAAGATTTAGATGAAATGGAAGCTTTAGGCGCTTATGAAATAGCTCCAGAAGATTTTGCTTTAACGGAATTTATTTGTGTATCAAAACAACCTCATCAGAAAATCATTCGTGAAGGTTTAGATTTAATGAGAGAAGAATTAGGATAAGATTATGGGCTTAAAACAAAATTTACATAATTTAAAAAAGAAATATGAAGGGACTAAAATGGCTCCGCTATTTAACGGTTTTCATACTTTCTTATACTTGCCAAATGAGACTACTCACGGAGGAACTCATATAAAGGCAGCTGATGATTTAAAACGTACCATGAATATTGTAATTATGGCATTAGTGCCATGTTTAATCTTTGGTATGTTCAACGCAGGTTTCCAACATAATATAGCAGTAAATGGAAACTTTACTCCTGGAATGCCATTTTTTAGTGTAGAGTTCTGGAACTTAGACAACTTATTTATTGGAGCAGCTAAAATATTACCTTTAGTAATTGTTTCTTATGTAGTAGGTTTAGCAGTAGAGTTTATCTTTTGTATTATCAAAGGACACGAAATAGAAGAAGGGTATTTAGTAACAGGAATGTTAGTGCCTTTAATTGTACCAATTGACATTCCGTTATGGATGTTAGCAGTAGCAGTAATTTTTGGTGTTGTAATTGGAAAAGAAGTTTTTGGAGGAACAGGAATGAATATCTTAAATCCAGCATTAACTATTAGAGCTTTCTTATTCTTTGCATATCCAACATGGATGTCTGGAGATAAAGTTTGGGTTTCTGAAGCTAGAGAATTAGCGGGTACTGCAGATGCTATTTCTGGTGAAACTATCTTAGGAAGTTTAGCACAAGGAAAAGAATTTGATTACGGAGTTTCTGATATGTTCTATGGATTTGTTCCTGGATCGGTTGGAGAGACATCGACCTTATTAATCTTATTAGGAGCATTATTCTTAATCTTTACAAAGATTGGAAGTTGGAGAATTATGTTAAGTGCTACAATTGGTGCTTTAGTAATGGGGTTAATTTTCAATCAAGTTGCAGATGCGGGAATTATTACAGAGAGTAGTAAGTTTTACGCATTAATGAACACGCCATTTTGGCATCACTTATTAATTGGAGGTTTTGCATTTGGTGCAGTATACATGGCAACAGATCCTGTAACTGCTTCTCAAACAAATAAAGGAAAGTGGATTTACGGATTCTTAATTGGATTCCTTTCAATTATGATACGTGTATTTAACCCAGCATATCCAGAAGGTGTAATGTTAGCCATTTTATTAATGAATGTGTGTGCACCAACAATTGACCATTATGTGGTACAAGGAAATGTAAAAAGAAGAAAGAAACGTTTAAAAGTTAAAACTGCATAGTTATGTCTAAGAAAACAGATAGTAATATATATACAGTATTATTTGCCACAGCAATGGTAGTTGTTGTAGGAGCTTTATTAGCATTTATTGCTTCGGCTTCTAAACCATTGATTGATGAAAATAAACGTATTGAGAAACAACAAAACATCCTATATGCAATGGGTGTTAATGAAAACGACGAAACGAGTGCCATCTTTGTTTCTAAAGACAAAGTAGGAGAAGAGTTTTCTAAATACATTACAAAGCAATTAGTAATTCAAGGAGATAAAGTAACAGAAGATGCTAAAGCATATTTAATTGATGTTAAGAAAGAGCAAACTTCTGCAAAAAGTGGAAATCAAAGAAGATTGCCTTTGTTTATTGGAGAAAAAGATGGAAAGAAATTTTACATCGCGCCAATTAGAGGTAAAGGACTTTGGGATGCTGTTTGGGGATACATTGCTATGGATGAAAACATGGTAGTACAAGGTGCTTATTTTGATCATGCAGGTGAAACAGCTGGTTTAGGATCTAATATTAAACAACGTTTCTTTATGGATGACTTTATTGGAGAGCATTTAAAGAGCGATGGAGTGTTTAAAGGAATTGCGATTTCTAAATCGAACAACGATCCATTGAATAAAAATAAAACAGATAATGAAGTAGATGCTATTGCCGGAGCAACAATTACTGGTGATGGAGTTTCAGCAATGATTAAATCTGAATTGAGACAATATGTATCTTACTTTAACACTTTAAAAAATAATTAATATGGGACTTTTATCAAAAAAAGACGCAGCATTAATCAAAGATCCATTTGCAGATAATAACCCAATTACTATTCAAGTATTAGGTATTTGTTCTGCATTGGCAATTACAGCAGAGTTAAAGGCATCAATAGTAATGTCTATTTCTGTATTGTTCGTATTAGGAGTAGGAAACGTAGTAATCTCTTTATTGAGAAATATCATCCCTTCTAAAATTAGAATTATTGTACAGTTAATCGTAGTAGCAACATTAGTAATTATCGTAGATCAAGTACTAAAAGCTTTTGCTTACGAATTGAGTAAGACTTTAGGAGCCTTTATCGGTTTAATTATTACCAACTGTATTATTATGGGACGTTTTGAAGCCTTTGCTTTAGGTAATGGTCCTTGGAGATCTTTCTTAGATGGAATAGGAAATGCCTTAGGATACGGAATTATCTTAATTATTGTTGGGTTCTTCAGAGAATTATTAGGATCTGGAACTTTATTAGGATTTAAAGTATTAGGAGATCCTATTGAAAAAACAGGATTGTACGCAACTGGATACGAAAATAACGGATTTATGTTATTAGCACCAATGGCTTTAATTGTAGTTGGAATCATTATTTGGGTACAACGTAGTAGAAACAAAGCATTAATTGAAGAGAACTAGAAGATTATGGAACATTTAGAATTATTTTTCAAATCTATTTTTATAGACAACATGGTATTCGCTACGTTCTTAGGAATGTGTTCTTACTTAGCGATATCTAAAAAAGTATCAACTTCTGTTGGTATGGGAGCAGCTGTAATCTTTGTATTAACAGTTACAGTACCTTTAAACTGGTTATTAGATCAATATATTTTACAAGAAGGAGCTTTAGCTTGGTTAGGACCTGAGTATGCAGATTACGATTTAAGTTTCTTATCATTTATCTTGTTTATTGCAACCATTGCGACTATGGTACAATTGGTAGAGATTATTGTAGAAAAATTCTCACCATCATTATACAATTCATTAGGGATTTTCTTACCGTTAATTGCTGTAAACTGTGCAATTTTAGGAGGTTCATTATTTATGCAATCTCGTGAAATCGCAACTTTAGGTTTAGCAGCTACGTATGGTGTAGGATCTGGAATTGGATGGTTCTTAGCAATTTTAACCATTGCAGCCATTCGTGAAAAAATCAGATATTCAAATGTGCCAGGTCCATTAAGAGGATTAGGAATTACATTTATTGTAACTGGTTTAATGGCGATTGGATTTATGAGTTTTGGAGGGATGTTAACTGGAGGTGATGAAGAAGCAAAAGAAGCTCCAAAAACAGAAGCTGTAAAAGTGATTAAAGAAGAAAAAGCTAAGGAAGACAAAAAAGAATTAGCAAATAACACTAAAGAAATACAAGAATAATGATATTAGCAACAAGTACATTAGGAACCATTGTAGCTACAGTAGCTGCATTCTTAGTAATAACTTTGTTATTAGTTGCATTGTTATTATTTGTAAAACAAAAATTATCTCCATCTGGTCCTGTAAAAATTACCATTAACGGAGAGAAAACTATTGAAGTAGGTTCTGGAGGAACTTTATTATCTACTTTAGGAAACGAAAAAATATTTTTACCATCTGCTTGTGGTGGTGGAGGTACTTGTATCCAATGTGAGTGTCACGTAAATTCTGGTGGAGGTGAAGCTTTACCAACAGAAACACCTCACTTTACACGTAAAGAATTGGCACATGGAGTTCGTTTAGCATGTCAGGTTAAAGTAAAACAAGATATGGATATTTCGATTCCAGAAGAAATTTTCGGAATTAAGAAATGGGAAGCAGTTGTTGTACGTAATTACAACGTAGCTTCTTTTATTAAAGAGTTTGTAGTTGAGATTCCTGAAGATATGGATTACAAAGCTGGAGGATATATCCAGATTGAAATTCCAGAGTGTGAAATCAAGTATTCTGATATTGATATTACAGCACACCCAGAAGAGCACGAAACTCCAGATAAATTCCAAGCAGAATGGGATAAATTTGGATTGTGGCCTTTAGTGATGAAAAATGATGAGATTGTAGAAAGAGCATATTCTATGGCTTCTTATCCAGCAGAAGGACGTGAGATTATGTTAAACGTTCGTATTGCTACGCCACCATGGGATAGAGCAAAGAATGGATGGATGGATGTAAATCCAGGAGTTGCTTCTTCTTATATTTTCTCAAGAAAGAAAGGAGATAAAGTAACAATCTCTGGTCCTTATGGAGAATTCTTTATCAACGAATCTGATGCAGAAATGTTATATGTTGGTGGAGGAGCAGGAATGGCACCGATGCGTTCTCACTTATACCACTTATTCAAAACGTTAAAAACGGGTAGAAAAGTTACTTATTGGTACGGTGGACGTTCTAAGCGTGAGTTATTCTACTTAGATCACTTCTATCAGTTAGAAAAAGAATTTCCTAACTTTAGATTTTTCTTAGCCTTATCTGAGCCTTTAGAAGAAGATAACTGGAAAGTAAAAGACGGAATTGACGGAGAAGGAGATGGATTTGTTGGATTTATCCACAACTGTGTAATCGATAATTACTTAAGTTTACACGACGCTCCAGAAGATATCGAATTGTATTTCTGTGGTCCTCCTTTAATGAACAATGCTGTTCAAAAAATGGGAGAAGACTTCGGAATTCCAGATGAGAATATTAGATTTGATGACTTTGGAGGATAAAATTCCATTTATCAAAAAGACAATAAAACTAAAACCGATACAGAGATGTGTCGGTTTTTTCATTGGAATAAATAGGTATTTACACTGTTTAACATCATGGATGACCTACGTTTTGGTGCAGCTTATGATTTTACAACATCAAAGATCAACCAAATAAACAACAATGGCTCGCTTGAAATGTTGGTGAGGTATCGATTTTAAGAATAAAACATAAACTAAAAAATCCCTCACAATTGTGAGGGATTTTTTAGTTAAGCACATTTTGAAATGTTAATTATGATAAAAGTTTTTAAAAACAAGTTTGAAAAACAGGTAATTACACCTGTTTTTTTTAATCCTACCCAAAAGTATGGGAATGTTTTTTTTCGTTTTTTCTATTTTCGTGATACTTAAACTCTATTAATAAGCTCCTAAAAACAAAATTACTACTCAATGAAACAAAATTACTATTCTAAACTATTAAGAATAAAACTATTCTTAGTCGCTTTTTTTATAAGCTTAAATACTTTTACTCAAACAACCTTAACAGATGGAGATATTGTGTTCACTCGTATCAGTATGGATTCAGAACAATTTTCCTTTGTGTTTTTAACAAATGTAGCTTCAGGTACTACATTTTATATTACAGATGAAAAATGGACAGGCTCAGATTTTGGAACAGATGAATCTACATTGTTTTTTACAGCAACATCTGATATCTCAGCGGGAGAAGAATGTCATATCAATCCTGATGTATTTCCTATGGGGATAAGTTTTACTTCGGGTAGTAATTTAGCAACTCTCATAAGTGTTGGTACGTATTTACCTTATACAGGGCAAAATATGTTAGGTTCGGCAGGAGATCAATTATTTATTTATCAATATGTAGGAGGAACTAAAAATATAATATCTGGTATCAATGCAAACAGAGGTGATGGTGGTACATCTGGAGATGCTTGGAATACTTCTACAACATCAACTTCAAAATGTCAATTACCAACAGGAAAAACAAATAAAGTTGGAGGTTTTTTTGGTTTATATCCAAATGGTACATCTCCAAATGTAAATGCTGAAGTAGATAATGCTCGTTATAAAGCAACAGAAAGTCATTCTGGGGATAAAGCATCGTTATTAGCAAGTATAATGGATTTTAATAATTGGGAGTTTCACGATGTAACAGAGTTTGGGCCTTCAACAACTGCTTTTACAGTTTCGGTACCAGCTCCTACTCCTAATTATATCTCTCAATTTGGAGGAAATGGAACTGCAACAGGACAATTCACTGCTCCTTCTTCTGTAGATGTTGATAATTCAGGAAATATTTTTGTTATTGATAAAAACAACCACCGTGTTCAAAAATTTAATAGTTCACATGTATATCAAAGTCATTTTGGATCACAAGGCTCTGGAGATGGACAATTTTCTACGAACGCAGCAGAGAATTTGGTAATTGATAATGCTGGGAATATTTGGATTGTTGATAGAGGAAATCATAGAGTACAAAAGTTTTCTAATGACGGTACATTTTTAATGAAATTTGGAACAAATGGAATAGGGAATGGGCAATTTGAACAACCAGAAGGGATTGCTATTAATCCTACAAATGGAGATATTTGGGTTACGGATAGAAATAATGAACGTGTTCAAATATTTACAAGTGCAGGAGTTTATAAAGCCAAATTTGGAAGTTTAGGTAATGGAAATGGACAATTTGCTTCAAATGGAGGAGCAGTAGATATTTCTTTTGATACAAGTGGCGCTGCTTATATTGCAGATAGAAATAACCATAGAATTCAAAAATTTAACAGTTCTGGAGTTTATGTATCTCAGTTCGGAAGCAGTGGAACTGGAAATGGAGAATTTTCTTTTCCAGATGCTGTAGAAGTACATCCTAATGGAGATATTTGGGTAGCCGATAGAAATAACGAACGAGTTCAGATATTTAATAGCTCTGGAGTTTACCAAACTCAATTTGGAACTTTAGGTTCTGGAAATGGACAATTTGCTTCAAATGGAGGAGCCGTTGATATTACTTTTGATTTACAAGGAGATGTTTATGTTGTAGATAGAAACAACCATAGAGTACAAAAGTTTGATGTAGATTATACACCGCCTGTTTCTTCTCCAGTTGTTACTACCACTCCAGCAAATTCAGTAGCAAGTACCACTGTGACTTTAGCCGGTAATGCTACTGCTAATGGAGGAGCTAGCATTACAGAAAGAGGAGTTGTTTATGCTATAACATCCACTAACAATACTCCAGAAATTGGAGGAACAGGAGTTGTTAAAGTAGCTGATGGAACCGGAACCGGAACTTTTACTGAAAATATTACTGGTTTAAATGCAACAACACAATATTCATATAGAGCGTATGCAACCAATAGTCAAGGAACTAGTTATGGAGCTGTATTAACGTTTACAACATTAGTTGCAGTTCCTGCTCCAAACATGTCTGCAAACGATATTGTAGTTCTGCAATATAATTCTGATGGAGGTGTTGACGAAACAGCATTTTTAGTTTTAGAAGATATTTCTGCTGGTCAAGTTATATATATATCAGATGGAAGTTGGAATGCTATAGGATCTAATTTTGGAAGTTCTTCAGAAAGTGGATTACGATTTACAGTAGGAGCAAGTGGTTTAAGTGCTGGAACTATAATTCGTATTGATAATCCAACAGGAACAAAACATGTTTT
This sequence comes from uncultured Polaribacter sp., assembly GCA_947497755.1. GTDB lineage: Bacteria > Bacteroidota > Bacteroidia > Flavobacteriales > Flavobacteriaceae > Polaribacter. The sequence continues at coordinate 133,539 of CANMHT010000009.1, forward strand.
AGAAAATACTTCGTTAGGAACACTTGAATATTATGAGTTAAGTGGAATAGTTGAAACTTCTAATGAATTAACATTAAGTACCTCTGGAGATCAATTATTGATATTTCAAACAACAGATGGAGTAATAACAAGTAATAAAACATATATTTATGCTTTTAGTACTTACTATAATGCTTCTAGAACTGATGCTAATTCTGATGGATGGCAAGACTCAGGAGTAGCATTATTGAGTAATAGTTCAGATTCTCATGTTCCACCAGGCTTAATGGCTTTAGATGGTACCCAGTCAAATAAAACGACAGCAACCGCTTTTTCTATAGGAGGTTTAAATGCTCAAGAAATTGATAATTGGCAATATACAGGACCTGTAACAGATACAACTAAAAATGAATGGTTAACTCGTATACATACACTCGCAAATTGGAGTTCTAATAATAGTGCAACATATAATAACAATGATTTGGCAGGTGGAGGAAATGTTGTTATTAGTTCAGCAACGACCCCAACCGTAACAACTACATCATCAAGTTTTGTAACTACAGTTTCAGCAGATTTAGGAGGAGATGTAACATCTAATGGCGGAGCAAGTGTAACCGAAAGAGGAATTGTTTGGGGAACATCAGCCAATCCAACTACTGCAAATACAAAAGTTACCAATGGAACAGGAACAGGTTCTTTTTCCGCAACAGTAGCTTCTTTACCATCAAATACTACTATACATGTTAGAGCATTTGCAACTAACAGTGCAGGGACTTCTTATGGAGCAAATATAAGTTTTACAACACATGCCTTAGGTACAAGTAATTATGCTGGTTTAGGCGCCAATGATTCAGGAGGATCAGGATTTAAATCATATACAGGAAATACAAATTTAATTGTAAGTAACATCATGTCAAATGATTTTGATGACGCGAATCTTATGTATATTAATAATTCATCTGCAGGAGCTCAAACATATGTCATAAAAGCTGATGGTGTTGATGCAGAAACATTTTCAGTAAGTGCGTTGAATGTAAAATCATATAAAGCATCACCAACTGCACCAAGACAGGTTTTTGATCAAACTTCTACGGTTGTTT
>CANMHT010000010.1 GCA_947497755.1 uncultured Polaribacter sp.
ATCTATCTTTTTTTTAAAGTTTTTCTTAACCACATACAAACCAACTACATACAACACTAAAAAAAATGAAATTAATTAGAAGACCTTTTTCTTTTCTTCTTTTTATTAAGCTTTGCAAACATCTTTTTATACTCTTCTACATCAACATATCCTTTGTTTTCAGCATACATTTTATCTAAGTCTATCTTAAGTTTAGGTTTTTGCTCTACCAATCTTTCTTGTACAAAAGCTCTCTGTAATATATCTTCAACTAGAAAATCTTCATTTACATGCTCTGGATTGTATGGTGTTTTTAATGAAAGTTTAAAAAGATTGGCTGTAGTATTGTACCAAAATGCCCTCCAACCACTTCTTAAAGTTCTAATTTGTTCAAAAGTAGTCTTTCCAGTTTGCCTATGAATTAACTTAATCAGTATTCTTCCTTCTGTTCTTGTTAACTTTTTTAGCTGCTCAGTAAATTCTCCTTCTAGATATCTTTGTACAATTTTAATATACTTTCTCTTTTTACGCTTAGATTTAATTCTATTAAGTCTACTATTTAGAGTATCTAATCTTTTAGCCGCTAAAGTTGCATACGGATATACTTTAAAAACTTTCTTTCTTAACCAATAATAGTAGTTAACATCTCCTCTAGATTTAAACTTTGTTTTAGGTAATAACTTTACTTCATCTAAATCTATATGAAGTGTATCACCAATTCTAACCAACAAATATTTTTCTGTTAGTGGAATTGTATCTTTTTCTTGACCAAAAAGAAAAGAAGAAAACAACACCATATATATGTATAAGAAATACTTCAAAATTTAAAACTGTATTTAGCTTACAAATATATTACAAAAACCAACAGGAGAAGATTCTATATTGTTAATAGAAATAAAAAATATTTATCCTTATTAAGTTTCTTTTGTTTTATGCCTAAATAAATTAAAATCCTATTATTTTTACACAAAAGAGAAAATTATAATGGCAAAAAAATCAATATTAAATAAAAAGTCGATTGACTTCTTAGAAAAGTATTTAAACAATGCTGCTCCTACAGGATATGAATGGGAAGGGCAAAAAATATGGATGGATTATCTAAAACCATATGTGGATGAATTTATAACAGATACTTATGGAACAGCAGTTGGAGTTATTAATCCAGATGCAGAATTTAAAGTTGTTATTGAAGGACATGCAGATGAAATATCTTGGTATGTAAATTATATTTCTGACAACGGTTTAATTTATGTAATAAGAAATGGAGGAAGCGATCATCAAATTGCTCCAAGTAAAATTGTAAACATTCACACTAAAAAAGGAATCGTTAAAGGAGTGTTTGGTTGGCCAGCTATACATACAAGATTAAAAGGTAAAGAAGAACCACCAAAATTAGACAATATCTTTATTGATGTTGGTTGTACTAACAAAGAAGAAGTTGAAAAACTAGGAGTTCATGTTGGATGTGTAATTACTTACCCTGATGAGTTTCATATTTTAAACAAAGATAAGTTTGTTTGTAGAGCTTTGGATAATAGGATGGGTGGATTTATGATTGCTGAAGTTGCAAGGCTTTTAAAGGAAAACAAAAAAGAACTCCCTTTTGGTTTGTATGTTACCAATTCTGTTCAAGAAGAAATTGGTTTACGTGGAGCTGAAATGATTACTGAACGCATTAAACCTAATGTTGCAATTGTTACTGATGTTACTCATGATACCACTACTCCAATGATTGACAAGAAAAAAGAAGGTCATTTAGAAATGGGGAAAGGCCCGGTAATTGCATATGCTCCTGCGGTACAACAAAAATTACGTGATTTAATTACTGAAACTGCTGAGGAACACAAAATTCCTTTTCAGCGTTCTGCATTATCTAGAGCTACAGGTACAGATACAGATGCATTTGCTTATAGTAATGGTGGAGTGGCTTCTGCATTAATTTCTCTTCCATTAAGATATATGCATACAACAGTAGAAATGGTACATAGAGATGATGTTGAAAATGTAATCAAGATGATTTATGAATCATTATTAAAAATTAAAAACGGAGAAACGTTCTCTTATTTTGATTAATTATGAAATCACAGCATCAAAAACATTTATTTAGTTTACCAGAAGATATTACCTATTTAAATATAGCTGCACAATCTCCGTCTTTTAAAGCAATTGAAAAGGCGGGAATTGATGCGGTATTAAAAAAAAGTACACCTTACCAAATAACAATTCCAGATTATTTTGATCCAGTTATTACATTGAAAAAGCTTTTTGCTCAATTAATTGATGCTGATGATTATCATAGAATAGCAACTATTCCTTCTGTTTCTTACGGAATGGCAACTGTTGCAAATAACATTAAACTAGCTGAAGGTGATGAAATCTTATTAATAGAAGGTGAGTTTCCTAGTAATTATTACGCATGGAAAAAATTGGCTGATCAATTTAATGCTATTATTCGTTTTGTAAAACGCCCAAAAATTCAAACTAATATTGGTAAGCAATGGAATATAGACATCTTAAATGCCATAAATCAAAAAACAGCGTTGGTGGCAATGGGCAATATACATTGGACAGACGGTACATTATTTGACCTTAAAGCTATCAGACAAAAAACTAAGCAGTACAATGCTTTATTAATTATTGATGGTAGTCAATCTGTGGGAGCTTTACCTTTTTCTGTAAAAGAAATCAAACCAGACGCATTAATTTGTGCTGGTTACAAATGGTTATTTGGTCCTTATGGATGCGGTTATGCCTATTTTAGTTCTGTTTTTGATGATGGAATTCCTATTGAAGAAAATTGGGCAAATCGAATGCATAGCGAAAATTTTGCACAGCTTACTTCTTATCAAAGTGAATACAAACCACTTGCTAATAGATATTCGGTTGGAGAACATGGAAGTTTTATTTATGTACAAATGCAAATTGCTGCATTGACACAAATCAATGCTTGGAATCCTATTAATATACAATCGTATTGTAAAGAAATTAGTAGCGAAGCTGTTGTACTTTTAAAAGAATTAGGTTGTCAAATTGAAGAGCCAGATTATAGAACTCATCATTTATTTGGAATTCTTCTCCCAGAAACTATAGATCTCGAAGCTCTTAAATCTGAATTACAAAAGCAGCAGATTTTTGTTTCTTTTAGAGGAAATTATATTCGAATCTCTTGTCATTACTACAATACAAAAGATGATTTTATCAAATTGTATCATTGTATTAAGTCTTTAGTATAATTATGGACGAAATCATTGACATTTTAAATGCTGAAGGAAAACTAACGGGTAAAACCTGTTTAAAATCAGAAGCTCATTTAAAAGGTTTGTATCATCAAACAATTCATGTTTGGTTTTATACGGATGATCAAAAGATACTTCTTCAACAAAGAGCTGCTGTAAAAAAAGTATTTCCAAATCGATGGGATGTTTCTGTTGCAGGGCATATTAGTGCTGGTGAATCTGTTGAATTAGCAGCTATTAGAGAAACTAAAGAAGAAATTGGTGTAGATATTACGGCTAAAGATCTTGTTAAAATTGGCTTTCGAAAAGATGAAATTGTACATTCAAACGGGATTATTGACAACGAGTTTAAACATATCTTTCTTTGCAAGCTTCACAAAAAGCTAAATGAACTTACAATGCAGCCTGGAGAAGTAGATGATTTACAACTTTTTGATATTTCTATATTAAAAGACACCACAAAACATGGAAATTTTATGGTGCCAAATATGAATCATTACTATGATTTTATTTATGATAAAATCTATTCTTTAGGTTGATGAAACATTTGCTCATCTAATGCAGTTTTGCTTACAGTTCTATTTGAAAAAACTGTCGCTGCTCTAGCCGGAGTTAAAGGCACATTATTTTTATCCTTTTTATACCAAGTAATTGATTTTGGTAATAAGAAGCCTCCTACCTTACTCCATTCATTATATCTTATTAAGTTTGTTTTATCGCTAGGCTTTTTAGAAAAATAAGTTACCGAATATGCCAACCACTCCATTTGATAAGATTCTGGATTGTAATACATATAATAGTTATCATCTGGAGAAGCTCCTACATTTGCTTTATAAGAAATTTTAAAACCTGGATATTCTTTATTTTCAAAAACTAATGGTTTTGCCTGCTCGTAGATAATTCCATCATCTGCCAATACAAAAGGCATTGCATAAAAATAAAAATACAAGTTATAATAAAAATCTTTATTGCTTTTAAAAGCTCCTTCTTCTTTTTGTTGCATCCAAGCGTTTTTACCATCAAATCCTACCGAATATGTATCTGCAGAAATTAAAGACTTTCTAGAATGTAAGTCTACTTGATGCCTCTCATTTTTAACATCAAAAGAAAGTTGACGTAACTCTTTCCATTTGTCAATTCCACCATGCATCTCAAAAACTCTAGATAAATGTTCTGGAAAAGGATCCGTTGTTTTCTTTTTTGATGTTGTTTCTTTACAAGCAATTAGGCTAATACTTGCCAATACGATTAAAAAAGTTTTTCTCATTGTTTCAAAATTTGAAACAAGAGTCGGTAAAAGTAATAGCTACTTACAAACTTTTTAATAAAAAAATAAATAGTAATAACTTAAGAAGAGAATGAGTAGAAAGTAAATTAGCTTGATCATATTAAAAAGGAGTACTGAAGATTAAATGTATATATAATATATATTGAAGTAAAGTTGATAAGTCATTATATATTTAATCTTCAGAGTCTCCAATCATTTCTTTTTCTTAGATAAATTTCCCAATACTATTTGTCAACTTCAATATAACTCTTAGCAAGAATAATTTCTTGATACATCAAAAATATTGACCTTTTATCAAACTCAGGTGTGTATTTCACACACTTTTGGTGTGTCAAATCCACACTTTTTCACTTTTTAAAACTTTTAAGCATACAAAATCTATATATTTGCCCCGAATTATGAATAAAATAGCAGACATACCATCAAAAAACCAATCGGTTAGTCGACCACATTTATGTGGAATGCCAGAAATTTTTCTGTGCAAAAGGACGCTATTTGAATATTTTTAAACAAAATGTTAGTATAAATACACACAAAAACACCAAAATATTTAAGCGTCCAACTAAGTTGGGCGTTTTTTTTTAGATTTTTTTAAAATATAATGAAGAGTTAAATAAATACATATAGGATCACTATTGAGCGTTAAGCAATTGAAATACATACTATTGCCAATATTGCAATTATCTGAAAATTTTCGGACAGGAATCTTCATGCTTAAAAACAACACAATTAACTGATTACCAATAATTTATCTTTAAGAATAATTTGTTTTTATCAAAAAAAGATTCATCTTTGCACCGCAATAACAATAAAAGTTATTACATCACATATAACAAAGAATTAAAAAAAATAATCATCTATGAAAAATGGATACACTTTTAAAACTATCGACAAGCAATTAGATTGTTTAGTGATAGAAATTGGAATAATGAGTAAAGATGTCAGTTGAAAGACGGTATTATATAATATAGTAAAGGCATCATTAATAATGATGCCTTTTTTTTATCGTGTTTATATACTTAAAATAGGTTTGTCTAAACTTTCGCTCAATACAACAATTATTTTGGCATGAGCTTTGCGTTAGATAATTATGAAAAAGAGCCCTATTGAATTGTACAATTTATTTGTTGTGTTTTATTCAAATAAAACAATGAATTGTTGTAAAAAAGACATAAAAAAGAACGGTTTTTCTTGCCTATGTCATTTGAATTTAGTATATTAAGTAAAAATATGATGCTATGAAAAAAATAAACTCGTCTACTCTATTAGACACAAACTTTCCAGTTAAATAACTAGTAATTAAGAATTGAACCTTTATTGTTTGCTTGACTTATTTTGCAAGAAATAAGATAACAATTTCAATTTCTTAAAATACTATCCTAACCAGAAATGGTCGTTTACTCAATGACAAGCTACGTTTACTAAAAGCCAGTTTTACAAGCTACGAAAGAGCTATACATTTGGAATAAGTAAATCAAAAATTGCAAACGATTCCAATTATTGAACCTTACAGAATTTCGAGAAGCAAGCCCAAGTTACATTGCCCACAGTAGCCAAAGCTCGTTTCAATTTGACGAAATATCGAGATTCTTTTTACCTGCATTCTAGAGGCAGAAAATTGAAATGAACAAAGGTGAGTTCTCATTCTTGATCACAATGTAAACTCCTACAAATTCCTTTCAGATAATCAACCGCTGTATTAACGGCAAAGAAGACTAATGTCAAATTTTTAAAAAATTATATTATGAAAACTATAAAAACAATTTTAATGATCGCTTTATTTTCAATGGTTACAATCTCATGTACAGATTTAATAACTGAAGATATGGAAATGCAAAATCCACCAATAGAGAATATTACAAACCCAGACAATACTGATACTAATACTCTACCTAATGATGATGGAAATACCGGTGGTGGTAATGAAGCGAGTGATGATGCAACAGACCCAGATAATTCTGGAGGAAATGGTTCTGGAAAAGGAAATTAATAAACATTTCTTAATTATATAAATCTAAAAGTCTTTAACGAATTGTTAAAGACTTTTTTTTTAGATTTGTTTTTACCTAAAACAAACCCGTTGAAAATAACAAATCAATACAACCAAACTTTATTCTTTTTTATACTTATTACGACCATTATAAGTTGTACAAATAAAACCAATACAATAACAACGCAGCAAACTACTATAGACAGTATATCTGTTTGGATAAAATCTTCCAGAAATAAATCCATTTCTTTAAATAAGAAAAAGCAATTTTTAGAAAAAGCTTATAAAGAATTGAATTCTCAAAAAAATAACAACACAAAAGCTAAAAATTTAAGTATTGTTGCATATCGCTATTATGAATTAAAAGATGCTTTATTGTTTCAAAAAATTAATAGCCAAACTCAAAAACTAGCCTATCAATTAAAAGACAGCTTTACCATTGCTGATACTCATTGGAGCTATGCTGATTATTATAATAATCTTGAAGTTTATAATAAAGCCTACTATAATTATGAAAAAGCATATAAATATTTCAGTAAAATAAATAGAGAATATGAAACAGCACGAATGTTATATGCAATGGCTTTTATTAAAGGACGTTATAGAGATTATTCAGGTAGTGAAGTATTAAATATTAAAGCAATAGAAAAATTTAAAAAATTAAAAAACAACAGATATTTATATATCGCCTATAATAATCTTGCCACATTACAAAACGATATTAAGGAATATGATAAAGCAATTTACTATCACAATATTGCTTTAAATTACTTTAGTAAAATTGCCAATAAAAATAAAAGTAAGAGTTATTTAAATAGCTTCAACAATATGGGTACCTCATATTTTAAAAAAGGCAACTATTCAAAAGCTTTAGAATATTTCAACAAAGATTTAAAAGAAGAAAAAAATATAATTACTATTGCTCGAATATTAAGTAATAGAGCCCATTGTAAACTTTTTTTAAATGACACCACTAATGTTAAAAAAGAATTGTACAAAGCACTTCATATACGTGATAGTGTAGGGGAAAAAGCTTCAATTATGGTTAGTAAGATTAAAATCTCTGATTATTATAAATACATTAGGGATACAATAAATGCAATTAAATATATCAAAGAAGCTAATATTATTGCTCATAAAATAAAAAACGGTAGTAATTATTTAACAACCCTAAAAAAACTCGCAGATTTAGAACCTAAAAAATCCAAGCAGTATTTAGAACGTTATATTCAATTTAATGATAGCTTAAATACTACCGAACGTAAAGTTCAAGAGAAATTTACCAAGATTGCTTTTGAAACTGATGAATATATTGAAGAAACCAAACGTTTGTCACAACAAACAATTATTATTTCTATTACTAGTGTAGGGTTGATTCTAATTTTAGCTTTGGCTTATTTTTTAAGAGTACAAAAATCTAAAAACGAAAAATTAGCCTTAGAATATGAGCAACAAGAAGCGAATGAACAAGTGTATCTATTAACCTTAAAACAACAGGCAATTATAGAAGAAGAACGTGTACAAGAACGCAATAGAATCTCAGAAGAACTACACGATGGTGTTTTAGGAAGGCTTTTTGGGACACGAGTTGGACTTGGTTTTTTAGATTTAGAAAGTTCTAAAGAAACCCAAGAACAACACGAAGCATTCTTAGAAGAACTACAAGAAATAGAAAAAGAAATTAGAGATGTATCTCATAAATTAAATACCAATTTTAATAGTGATCAGGTGAATTTTACTACTTTGATTGAACAATTATTAAAAACAACAAGTACTACAGGTAACTTTGAATATAAGGTTGCTTTTGCAGAAGCAATTAGTTGGAAAAACATTAGCCAAGTAATAAAAGTGAATGTATATAGAATTGTACAAGAATCTTTACAGAATATTGTTAAGTATGCAAAAGCAAAAAATGTTATCTTAGACTTTTCTTTTGAAAAAGGAAAATTAGAATTGCATATTCAAGATGACGGTGTTGGATTTGACATAAAAAAAGCTAAAAAAGGAATCGGAATTAAAAACATGAAATCTAGAGTTCAAAAATTACATGGAACTATGCAGATTTCATCAGAAGTAAAAAAAGTAACTAGTATTGCTATAAAAATACCAGTAATAGAAGCTTAATTATGACCAAACGATACAATGCTTTAATTATTGATGATCATCCAATAATTGCTGAGGCCTACAAAAGTGCTTTTCAAAAAATAAGCAGAGAAAATGAGTTGATTTCTTTTGATATTGAAGTCGCACATGATTGCGATATGGCGTATTATCATATCAAACAAAGTGCAGAAAGTACTACTGTTTTTGACATTATCTTTTTAGATATTAGTTTACCGCCTTCTAAAGATGGAAAAATTCTTTCAGGAGAAGATTTAGGATTAAAAATAAATAGTCTAATTCCGCAAGCTAAAATTATTGTTTCTACCGCATTCAATGACAATTATAGAATGCATAGCATTTTTAAGAATATTAATCCTGAAGGTTTTTTAATCAAAAACGATATAACACCAAAAGAACTCGTAGCTGCCATTGACACCTTAATTGCTGGATCATTTTATTATAGCAAAACGGTAATGAAAATGCTAAAGAATCAGATTTCTAGTGATTATTTATTAGATGATCTTGATCGAAAAATTTTGTATGAATTATCTATTGGAACGAGAATGAAAGAGTTGCCAAAGGTAATACCACTATCTCCTACCGCGATTGACAAACGAAAAAGACATTTAAAACATATTTTCGGAATTAACAGTCCAGATGATAGAGAATTGATTTGTACAGCAAAAGAAAAAGGATTTATTTAAAATAGGTCCTTTTTTTTATAAAAGGACATTATACAATTACTATTATTTAAATGAAAAACTTATAAAAATCACTTTTTTTAAGTTTTAATGTTACCTTTTTCACATCAAATCGTCATAACTAATAGATTATACGAATTGAACATGCTACAAAAAGGAAAAACAATTATTTATGCCACTTGGATTCTCTTACTTTTAAGTTTGGTAGCTGCTTATTTTGTAAAACCTGAAATTTTTACTGCTGATTACTTGGTAAATTTTATCAAGAATTTTCAGAGTGAAATGTTATTAGCATACATTGTTTTAACCTTAGTAAGAGGTTTTTTCTTAATTCCGAGTACCCCTTTTGTTATTGGTGGTGGACTCTTATTTCCAGATCAATTATTTTTAGTACTTGCAATTTCTATTATTGGCGTCCTTTTTTCAGCTACTTCTTTGTATTATTTTTCAGACCTATTAGGCTTTAGCTGTTATTTAGAAAAAAAGTTTCCCAAAAAGATTCCTGTATTAAAAAAGAAGTTAGAAAATCCAAAATCAACATTATTTATTGCAGGATGGTCAATTTTTCCTTTTGTTCCAACAGATATTATCTGTTATGTAACAGGGATTTTAAAAACACCTTTTAAAAATGTGTTATTAGGCGTCTTTATAGGAGAATTGATTTTGTGCTCTTTGTATGTATACTTTGGTGCCGCAATCTTTAACTATTTATAAAAAGATTGTTATTTCAATAGAAAAATCCAATTACACAATTTCTCATTACTACATCATTGATACATTACTACATTATTACATTGTCAAATTGTTACATTATAACTTCGTATCAATAATTTCTTGTACCACATCTGGATTTAGTAACGTAGAAATATCACCTAAATTACTGGTATCATTATGAGCTATCTTACGTAAAATTCTACGCATAATTTTCCCTGAACGAGTTTTTGGCAATCCAGGAGTAAATTGAATTTTACCTAGCTTCGCTATTGGACCAATATGTTCTGTAATAATTTGGTTGATTTCTTTGCGTAAATTATCATGATCTCTACCTTCTCCACTATCTTTCAAGATTACATAGCCATACAAAGCATTTCCTTTAATATCGTGTGGAAAACCAACAATCGCAGATTCAGCAACCGCAGGATGTTCATTGATAGCATCTTCAATAGGTGCCGTTCCTAAATTGTGACCAGATACAATAATTACATCATCTACTCTACCTGTAATTCTATAATAACCAACCTCATCTCTTAAAGCCCCATCACCTGTAAAATATTTATTTTCAAAAGCAGAAAAATACGTGTCTTTATAACGTTGATGATTTCCCCAAATAGTTCTTGCCATTGAAGGCCAAGGAAATTTAATACACAATCTTCCTTCAACTTGATTTCCTTTAAGCTCTTCTCCATTTTCATTCATTAAAGCAGGCTGTATTCCTATAAATGGTAATGTTGCATAAGTAGGCTTTGTTGGCGTTACATACGGAATTGGAGTAATCATTATTCCACCTGTTTCTGTTTGCCACCAAGTATCTACAATTGGGCTTTTCTTTTTACCAATATTATCGTTGTACCAATGCCATGCTTCTTCATTAATTGGTTCTCCTACAGAACCCAATACTTTTAATGAGGATAAGTTGTATTTTTCTACTAGCTCTGTTCCTTGTTTTGCTAAAGCTCTAATGGCAGTTGGTGCTGTATAAAACTGATTTACTTTATGTTTCTCTACAATTTCCCAAAACCTTCCAAAATCAGGATAACTAGGAACACCTTCAAACATTAAAGTGGTAGCTCCGTTTGCTAATGGTCCATAAACAATATAACTATGTCCAGTAATCCAACCGATATCAGCTGTACACCAATACACATCATTTTCTTTGTACTGAAAAACATTTTTAAAAGTATAAGCAGTATAAACCATATAACCTGCAGAAGTATGTACCATACCTTTTGGACTTCCTGTAGAACCAGAAGTATATAAAATAAATAAAGGAACTTCAGCATCCATTATCTCGGCTTTTCCTTCTTTAGAAGCTTTTTCTAATAAAGGTTGTAACCAAAAATCTCTTCCTGCTTTCATCGCAACATCAGAATTGATTCGTTTGGCAACCAATACATTTTCTATACCGGGACAACTTTCTAAGGCTTCATCTACTATTCCTTTTAAATCAATTGTTTTTGCTCCTCTATAAGAACCGTCAGCGGTAATTAGCATTTTACAATCACAATCATTGATTCTTGTTGCTAATGCTGTTGAAGAAAACCCTGCAAATACAACAGAGTGAATCGCTCCAATTCTAGCACATGCTAAGGTTGCTATTGCCAATTCTGGAATCATGGGTACATAAATACACACACGATCTCCTTTTTTAACGCCTTTATCTTTTAAAACATTTGCAAATTGATTCACTCTTTCATACAACTGTCTGTAAGAAATGTGTTCAGCTGGGTCATTTGGATTATTAGGTTCAAAAATAATAGCCGTTTTATCTCCTCTAGTTGCTAAATGTCTATCTAAACAATTTTCTGTAATATTTAGTTTAGCACCTTCAAACCAAGTGACTTCTGGTTTCTTAAAATCCCATTTTAAAATAGTATCCCATTTTTTTCTCCATAAAAAATGTTCTTCTGCAATTTCTTCCCAAAACATTTCTGGGTTTCTAACCGATTTACGATATACTTGATAATACTCTTCTAAATGTTTGATATGATAATTGCTCATTGCTATTTTTAATAAATTAGGTGCACTAAGCTACTAAAAATGAATTGAAAATTCCACTTTTTAAAAACAACTTTTTTTTCAAGTATTCAGTCAACTTTCTATCTATAATACACAATATGACTTATATTTGTTATTCATGGAAATAAGCATTCTTTTAAACATTTTACAAAACCAATGGTTAATTATTAGCCTGTTTTTTTTGATTGCTATTTTATATTCTTCGGTTGGATTTGGCGGTGGATCTAGTTATTTAGCTGTTTTATCAATAACTGGACTTGCTTTTACTCAAATAAGATCTACAGCATTACTTTGCAATATTGTTGTTGTTTCTAGTAATGTTATTTTATTTATCAGTAGAAAAGAATATGAGTGGAAAAAGGTAATTCCTTTAGTACTATTTAGTATTCCGATGGCATTTATTGGAGGGTACTTAAAAATTAGTCAGACTTTCTTTTTTATTTTATTAGGGATTACGCTGCTTTTTGCCGCAATAAGTATGTGGTTATCAAAACGTTTAAAGGCTCATCAAAATCAACATAAAACTACTAGTTTTCTAAAAAACGGAAGCTATGGAGGAATCATCGGTTTTATTTCTGGCCTGGTAGGTATTGGAGGTGGAATTTTTCTAGCTCCATTATTACATTTATCTAATTGGGATACTTCTAAAAGAATTGCAGCTACAGCGAGTTTTTTTATTTTGGTGAATTCAATTTCTGGTTTAATTGGTCAGTATACAAATCCCAATTTTACAATTGACAGGAATCTTACCTCAGTTTTATTAGTAACGGTTTTGATTGGTGGGCAAATTGGAAGTAGGATGAGTAATACATTTTTAAATCCTATTCAATTAAAAAAGGCAACCGCTATATTGATTGCCTTTGTAAGTATTCGTATTTTAATTAAATATTTATTTTAGTCTTTATTCTTTACTTCCAAACATTTCTTGTCCTTGTTGAAAAAAGGTGAGTCCAGTAACTTCTCCTTTATCATTAAAGCTAAACTCTATCTCTGCTCCCATCTCTCTTAATTCAAATTTTGTTTTAGATACTGCAAATAAATGCATTGGTGGTTGTCCAGATCCAACTTGTGTTCCATAAATTTTTCCATCTTTATAAGAAATATCAGCAGAAATTCCTTGATCAAAATTATAAGTACCTACATATTTTTTTAGCACTTTGGCTGATACTTTGAACTCTTTTTTAGCTGACTTTTCTGTTTTTTCTTGTGCTGATGTAGTTGTTACTAAAAACAAACTCATTACAAAAAAAACAATGGATAGTTGAGAGATTTTTGCTTTCATTATATGTTATTTTTTTGGTTTAGAGCTACAATATACAAAACTCATTCATTAATTAAAGCTTCTAATTCTAATTGATAATCATATTGCAAATCTTCATGCAAAGTAGCAATTCCTTTTTTTATCAATAAAATTTGTCTTTCATAGGTATTCATTAAACGTGGACTCCTTTTAATAGACGGTGTAAAATTGCGTAGCTTATAACAAAAATGAAGTAATAATTCTACCTCTGTTTCTTTCTTTTTAGAATATCGAATAAACTTTTTTGTTAGTGTTAATATTTTACGAACGCTTTTTCTAATATAGAAGTAACTCTTAGTGTTTATTTGTTCAAACAATGTGTCAATTTCTGCTTTTACACTTTCTATATAAGCATCTTCATCATGAGCTTCGAACAAAAGGTAGGTTAACAATTCTTTATTTTCTTTTTTAAACTTAGACAATTGCAAACACAATTCCATCAATTCATTAGCAGAACGATGTGCTAATTCATCTTTTATTTTTTTAACTGTAACCGCTTTCATGCATCTAAAGTAGTTTTAAAAAAGAAACCTCACAATAGTATTGTGAGGTTTGCAAAACAAATTGAGTTGTTTTTTATTGTTCGCTAGGTAAAGTTACCATTTCATTAACATCAGCTTCATAATCTACACCTTCAACTTTAAATCCGAAAAGATTGTAAAAATCATCACTATATCCTTTTAAATCTCCAATTTCAGATAAGTTTTCTGTAGTTGCTTCTTGCCATAGTTTAGCGATTTCTTCTTGTACGTCATCACGCATTTCCCAATCGTCAATACGAATTCTACCTTTATCATCTAAGTCTAAATCACCACCAAACAAACGTTCGCTGTATAAACGTTGAATTTGTTCTATACACCCTTCATGAATTCCTTTAGCTTTCATTGTTTTATACAATAATGAAATATATAATGGAATTACAGGAATAGCAGAACTAGCTTGAGTTACCAAAGCTTTATTTACAGAAACATAAGCATTTCCTTCTATAGATTTTAAATCTTCTGAAATACTAAAAGCTGTAGCTTCTAAATGATCTTTTGCAGCACCGATAGTACCATTTCTATAAACTGGTTTTGTAACTTCTGGTCCAATATAAGAATAAGCAACAGTAGTAGCTCCATTAGCTAAAACATTAGCATTTTTTAAAGCATCCATCCACATTTTCCAATCTTCTCCTCCCATTACTGTTACTGTATTTTCTACATCTTCTCCTTCTGCCGGATTGATAGAAATCTCAGATACTTTTCCTGTATGGAAATCTACTGTTTTATTAGAAAACACTTCTCCAATTGGTTTTAAAACAGATTTAAACCTTTTTCCTGTTTCTGGATGAGTTCTTACTGGCGATGCTAAACTATAGATTACTAAATCTACCTGACCTAAATCTTCTTTAATTAAATTAATTACTTGGTCTTTTATTTCGTTAGAAAAAGCATCTCCATTTATACTTTTGGCATATAAACCTGCTGCATGAGCTTCTTGTTCAAAAGCTGCTGTATTGTAAAATCCTGGTGATGCTGGTCTTCCTTCACTTGCTGGTTTATCAAAGAATACTCCAATTGTTGCAGCATCAGATCCAAACGCACTTGTAATTCTAGAAGCCAAACCAAAACCTGTAGAAGCTCCGATTACCAATACTTTTTTTGCTCCTTCAATTTTTCCTTTTGACTGTACATATGCAATTTGATTCTTAACATTTTGAGCACATCCTATTGGGTGCGATGTTAAGCAAATAAATCCTCTTGTTCTAGGTTCTATAATCATAATTCTATTTATTAAAACTTAAAAGATAATACCATATCTTTTAATCATTAAATTATTCGTTCTTTAAATATTCTTTTACATTTTTCTCTACACGATTCAACACATTTTCAGTTTCTGCTTTTACAAAAGTCTCTCCTGTAATTTGTTCGTATAGTTCAATATATCTATTAGAAATTTCTTCTATTTTTTCATCAGACATTTCTGGAATTTGTTGTCCATCTTTACCTTGAAAACCATTTTCAATTAACCATTGACGTACAAATTCTTTAGACAATTGTTTTTGAGCTTCTCCTTTTTCTTGACGCTCATTATATCCTTCAGCATAGAAATAACGAGAAGAATCTGGTGTATGAATTTCATCAATCAATACAATCTTTCCTTCTTTTGTTTTTCCAAACTCGTATTTAGTATCTACTAAAATCAATCCTCTTTTTGCTGCTATTTCAGTTCCTCGTTGAAATAAAGCTTTGGTATAGTTTTCTAAAACGATATAATCTTCTTCAGAGACAATTCCTTTTGCTAAAATCTCTTCTCTAGAAATATCCTCATCGTGTTCTCCATTATCCGCTTTTGTAGAAGGTGTGATAATTGGTACAGGAAATTTATCATTCTCTTTCATTCCTTCTGGCATAGCTACACCACATAAAGTTCTTTTACCAACTTTGTATTCTCTTGCTGCATGACCAGATAAATAACCACGAATTACCATTTCTACTTTAAACGGCTCACACAAATGTCCGATCGCTACATTTTCGTCTGGATTAGCAAGCAACCAATTCGGAACAATATCTGCTGTATCATTCATCATTTTTGTTGCAATCTGATTTAAGATTTGCCCTTTAAACGGGATTTGACGTGGTAAAATAACATCAAAAGCAGAAAGCCTATCAGAAGCAATCATTACTAACACCTCATTATCTATATTATAGACTTCACGTACTTTTCCTTTGTATACCGATTTTTGTTTCGGAAACTGAAAATTAGTCTCGTTAATTGTATTCATTTTAGTTGTATTGTTGTTGACTGCAAAAGTAAACTTTTAGATAGATTAATCGGCTATCTTTTTTAAACGTTTTATCTGTTTTAAATTATCTGCAATCGGTGTGGCAGTGATTACCCTTTCTCCTGGAATAAAATAAAAGAAATACGCACTATTCTGCCCTATTTTTCTTACATCGAGTTTGGTATTGTCTTTAAAAATTAAGGTATAATTTGGCACAGCATCTTCGCTGGCATATTTTTGACTCATTCCCACTCCCATTCCGGTTCTCATCGAAACAAAAAGTAAAAAGAACATAAACATCATTCCTGGAATCAAGTTCTTTTTCTTTTTCATCTCTTCGTATCTTTTATCCCACTTTTCGATGTTGTAAATTTTTTGATACCATTTCTTTACTCTTAAATATTGGTAAAACTTAAACATCCATCGTGTAAAATATAAATACATTAACCAAAACATAAATCCTAAAAACAGAGATAACTTCCAGTTGTTCGTTAACAAACTTACTGGAGAAATTAATGCGTCTAAAATTGTGGTATAATTAAGATAAGAAACTCCAAAAATTCCATAAAAAATAGCATCACTTACAATTCCTAAAATGATTAGATACAAGTATCCAATATAAAAATACTCTTGGAGTCCAATTTTTTCTTTTTCTATTTTTATCATTCTGTTTCTATACTTTTATACGCAGTAATAATACGTTTTACCAATCTATGACGAATCACATCTTTATCATCTAAATAAATTTGCGCAATTCCTTCAATATCTTTAAGTGCCAATAAAGATTCTTTTAAACCTGATACTTGTTTTCTAGGTAAGTCTATTTGTCCTGGATCTCCAGTAATAATAAATTTAGCATGCTTCCCCATTCTAGTCAAAAACATTTTCATTTGACTATGGGTTGTATTCTGTGCTTCGTCTAAAATTACAAATGCATTGTCTAAAGTTCTTCCTCTCATAAATGCCAAAGGAGCAATTTGAATGGTTCCTTTTTCTATATAAGCTTCTAATTTTTCATGCGGAATCATATCTCTTAAAGCATCGTATAATGGTTGCATATAAGGATCTAATTTTTCTTTTAAATCTCCTGGTAAAAAACCAAGATTCTCTCCAGATTCTACCGCTGGTCTGGTTAAGATAATTCTTCTAACTTCTTTTTCTTTTAATGCTTTAACTGCCAAGGCTACTGCTGTATACGTTTTACCTGTTCCTGCTGGACCAACAGCAAACAACATATCATTCTTTAGCATTTTGGCTACCATTTTACGTTGGTTTTCGGTTTGTGCTTTTATCAATTTACCACTAACACCGTGTACCAAAATATCTTTTGCATTGGTATCTATTTTATCTTCCTTTCCTGTTGAAGTTAATATACGCTCAATACTATTTTCATCTAGTTTATTGTACTTATTAAAGTATTTAATAAGCATTTCTAAACGTTTTTCAAATTCATCTAAAAGTTCAGATTCTCCATAAATTTTAAGGTTATTTCCTCTAGCAACAATTTTAATTTTAGGGAAGTATTTTTTTAGTTGAGCAATGGTACTGTTTTGAGTACCAAAAAAATCTTTCGGATTTATTTCTGTAAGTTCAATGATTCTTTCTGTCAAATGATTCTATTTTAATAGGTTAACTTATGCTTCTTTTATTTTACTTTTAAAAAAAATTACCAGATAAAATCTATCTAGTATTTCTACAAGAAAATTACGTATAAAATTTTAGAATTGATTAGCTTTGTGTAAAAATTTCAACTTTTTTTAAACAACTAATTAACAGGAAACTTATACATGTCTTTAATTACTTTAACAACAGATTTTGGAACTAAAGATCATTTTGTAGGTGCTGTTAAAGGAGCTATTTACTCTGAGTTACCAGATGCTCGTATTGTAGATATTACTCATGAAATTTCTCCTTTTAATATTACAGAAACTGGTTATATATTAAAGAACTCTTACAAAAGTTTTCCTGAAAAAAGTATACATATTGTCGGTGTTGATTCTGAACTGAGTCCAGAAAACAAACACATTGCTATGTTATTAGACAATCATTATTTTATTTGTCCTGACAATGGTTTAATCTCTATGATTGCTTCTGAAATTAATCCTACACAAATTGTAGAAATTAATATTCATGATCGTGTAGAAAGTAGTTTCCCTGTATTAGATGTTTTTGTGCAAGTTGCTTGTTTTATTGCCAGAGGCGGAAGTTTGGGAGTGATTGGTAGAGAAATACAATCTTACAAACAAATGACTGAAATTCAACCTAAAATTGACACCACGCAAACACGTATTTTAGGAAGCGTTATTTATATAGACAATTACGGAAATGTCATTAGTAACATCAGCAAAAAGTTGTTTAATGATATTGGAAAAGGAAGAAACTTTACAATAAAAGCCAGACGTTATACCTTTCATAAGATTCAGCAAAAATATAACGACATTATCAATTACGAAATTGAAGAAGATCGTAAGCTTTATGATGGAAACAAACTGGCTATTTTTAACTCAGCAGGTTTTTTAGAAATTGCTATTTACAGAAGTAATTTAAAAACTGTTGGAGGAGCAACCACTCTTTTGGGGCTGAGCTATAGAGATAATATTACTGTAGAATTTTATTAAGCTTATAAAATGTTTGTACGAATAGTAAAAATGGGATTTAAAGAAGAACACATCGCTACTTTTTTATCCAATTTTGACGAAAAAAAAGAACATATTAGAAACTCAAAAGGTTGCCACCTTTTAGAGTTATATAGAGATAAAAACAATCCAACAATTTTCTTTACCTATAGCTATTGGGAAACTGAAGAAGATTTAGAAAATTATAGAAAGTCTGATTTGTTTAAAAATGTTTGGGCAAAAACCAAAGTCCTTTTTAACCAAAAACCAGAAGCTTGGAGTGTAGATAAAACCATTATTCTAGATTAATACAAAACCCTAATGCAACAATTTTCATTTCATTTATTTCCTGAATTCACTACAGAAAGATTGATCTTACGCCAATTAAATTTTGCTGATAAAAAGGCCATTTTTAGATTGCGCTCTAACAAAGAAATTAATAAACTTATTGAACGAGAAACTCCTAAAAACTTAAATCAAGCAGAAGGGTTTATCCAAACTTGTTATGATGAATTTGAAAAGCAACGTCGAATTTTTTGGGCTATAATTTCTACGGATTACAATCAATTAATTGGTAGCATTGTTTTTCACAATATCGATTTAGAAAATAATTACGCAGAAATTGGTTACGAGTTAGATCCAGACTATCATGGAGAAGGTTTTATGAGTGAATCTCTAGAAACTGTTTTAGATTTTGGTAAAAACGAACTAAATCTAACTACCATAGAAGCTTTTACTCACTATAATAATACTCCATCCATAGCGTTATTAGAAAAACATCAATTTGAGTTGTATACTGAAAAGAAAGATGAAAAAGTAGCAGATAATCGTATTTATAGATTGAGTTTTTAATTCCAAAAAATTAAAATGAAAAATCTAAAAGTAAAAAAATTCTTTTGTTACTTTTGACATCATCAAGATTTATACACGTAAAAATTAACCCTAAAATAGAAGAACAAAAATGCTTCCAATACTAAAAAAAGAATTCAATTCCTTTTTTGCTTCACCTATTGCCTATTTGGTTATTGGCGTATTCTTATTGGTAAATGGATTGTTTTTATGGGTTTTTAAAGACGATTTGAACATTTTAAATGCTGGTTATGCAGATTTAAATAGCTTCTTTTTACTTGCTCCTTGGATTCTTCTTTTTTTGATTCCAGCAATTACCATGAAAAGTTTTGCTGATGAATTGCATAGTGGAACCATAGAAACATTAAAAACTAAACCAATTACAAATTGGCAAATTGTTTTAGGGAAATTTACAGCATCTTTAGTATTGATCTTTGTTGCTTTAGCACCAACTTTAACCTATGCGTATACTATTTTACAGTTAGGAAACCCAGTTGGTAATTTAGATATTGGAAGTACAGTTGGGTCTTATATTGGGTTGCTTTTTTTAGCAGCAACTTATACTTCGGTAGGCTTATTTACCTCTACTTTTTCTAAAAATCAAATTGTGGCATTTATTTTAGGCGTCTTTATTACCTTCTTTTTATTTTATGGGTTTGATGCTATTGCTAGCTTATTTTCTGACAGCTATACAGTACAATTATTTGGGATCAATGAACATTTTAAAAGTATTAGTAGAGGTGTTATTGATACTAGAGATATTATTTACTTTGTCTCTGTAACAGTCTTCTTTTTATTAGCAACCAAAAATCAGTTACGCAATGCCTAAAAATACAGCATTATATATCAAACTAATTCTTGGTTTATTATTGATAAACTTTTTAGGAAATCAGTTTTATCAACGTTTTGATTTAACTCACGACAAACGTTACACCTTAAAAGAAGCATCTATAGATGTTGTTGCTGATGTTAAATTCCCTTTAGCGATTAAAGTATATTTAAAAGGAGAATTTCCAGCGGAGTTTAAACGCTTACAATTAGAAACCAAGCAATTTTTGGAAGAATTAAGAGCCGTAAATTCCAAGCTTAAAATTCAGTTTATCAATCCAGATACATTTAGAGAATCACTTATTAAAAAAGGGATGATTCCAAGTAAACTAACCGTAGAAGAAAACGGAAAGTTATCTGAAGCAATTATTTTTCCTTGGGCAGAAGTTATTTATAGAAATAAAGTTGAATTGGTTAATTTATTACCTAATTCTAATGCTTCTTCGCAAGATGAACAGCTACAATTCGCTATCGAAAGTTTGGAATATTCTTTTGCAACTGCCATTAAAAATAGTACGAGAAAATCTAAACAAAAAATTGCTGTAATTGCAGGAAATGGTCAGTTACAAGACATCGAATTATATAGTTTTTTAAATGAGTTAACAGGAAAATATAGCTTGGCAAAATTTACTTTAGACTCTGTACTTACCAATCCGCAAAAAACAGTAAAAGATTTAACTAATTTCGACTTAGCAATTATTGCCAAACCAACTATTAAGTTTTCTGACAATGAAAAACTAACACTCGATCAGTTTATTACTAACGGAGGAAAAACATTGTGGATGATAGACAATGTTCAAGCAGATCAAGATAGTTTATTACAAACAGGAAAAATGCTTACCTATCCTAGAGATTTAAATTTAACAGATTTATTATTTGCTTACGGAGTTAGAGTAAATACTAGCCTTGTAAAAGATATGTATGCTGCCAAGATTCCACTTGCCACAGGAAATGTAGGAAATCAAACACAGTTTCAGAACTTACCTTGGTTATTTCATCCTTTAGTAAATGGAAATGCCAATCATCCAATTACTAAAAATATTTTACCTGTTCGTTTACAGTTTACAACACAAATAGACACTTTAAAAAACAACACTATTAAAAAGACACCTCTATTAGCTACTTCATTATTATCTGCTAAAATGGGAACTCCAAATATTGTCGACTTAAAAAGCATTGCAGATACTCCAGATCAACAGCAATTTAGAAGTGGTAATCAATTAACAGCTGTTTTACTTGAAGGTGAATTTAAATCGGCATACAAAGACAGAATAAAACCTTTTAATACATCAATTTACAAAGCACAAAGTGCTCCTAATAAAATGGTTGTTATTGCTGATGGTGATATTGGTAGAAATCAAATTTTAAAAGGGCAACCTTTTGATTTAGCAAGAGATAAATGGACACAAGAAAACTTTGGAAATAAAGATTTTTTAGTGAATACTGTTGATTATCTCCTTGATGATTCTGGTTTGATTAACCTTAGAAACAAATCATTAAAAATTAACTTTTTAGACAAGCAAAAAGCGTATCAAGAACGTACGTTTTGGCAGTTATTTAATATTGCTCTTCCTCTTATTTTATTGGCAATTTTCGGAGTTGTTTTTAACTACTTAAGAAAAAGAAAGTATTCTTAAATCGAATTATTCTTTAACAAGTTTCGTCACAACAATTCTCTTCTTTTACCCATTTACAAGAAAGTACAGCTAATAATGCTCCTAATATTGGTGCTGCAATGTATAACCATAAATGTTCGTAATGCCCAGAAACAACTGCTGGCGCAATCGAACGCGCTGGATTCATAGAAGCCTTAGTCATTGGACCAGCAAACATTGCTTCTAATAACACCACACCTCCAATTGCTATTCCTGCCATAGTTCCAACTTCTTTACTTCCTGTAGATACATTAATAATTACCAACATTAAAAAGAAGCTCAATAATAATTCTAACACAAATGCACGCCACATATCTAAACTCGGAATCGTTGCTCCATAAAATTCAGATTCAGGAAATAAAAACCATAATACTAAACTCGCAGATAAAGCTCCCAAAACTTGAGCACTAATAAATTTAGGCACTTCTTTCCAAGCAAACTTTTTAGCATAAGCAAAGGCAATAGTCACTGCTGGGTTAAAATGCGCTCCAGAAATTTCTCCAAAAGCATAAATCATTGCCATCACAATAAGTCCCCAAGTTATTGCCACTCCTACGTGTGTTATATCTCCACCTGTTATTTCATTGATTGTCATAGCACCAGTACCACAAAAAATCAAGGCAAAAGTTCCTATAAATTCAGCAATATATTTTTTCATTATTTTAGATAAAATTTTGGCAAAGATACAATCTGTAGCTTTAAGTAAATGTTATTATTTTATAATATGGAATACTTAAAATTTTAGATTTGTAACAATTATGCATCACAATCGTTGATAAACTAGCAAGTAACATTAATCAAGTAAATATGAAGTCTTTTCAGTCTATTATTTTAGGGGTTCTTTTTATAGCTTCTGCATTTTCAGCATTTAAAATTTCAGAAAACGAAAAAATACAACAGCAATACAAAGCTGATATAATTGAACTTTCTAGTGTAGAATACGGACTTTTAAATGTAGATCACTGGGAAAAGATGTTAGCAGAAATCATTGCAAGCAAACTACAAAATTTTACTAGTGAACCAACCAATAAAGAAGATCTTAAAAAAAATGTAGCTGCTTTACTAAAAACATTGATTGATGATTACGAAAAAAGCCTTCAAAAGAAAAACTCAAAAAATCTATTTGGTTCTTTAACCAACTCACTATACTCATCTGCTTTTGATGGAATTAGAGAAGATATCCCGATGCTTACTGATAAAGTAATGACCTTTTTAGATTTAAAAAACAATAAAGAAGGCTTAACCAAATTTATTGTGGTTCTATTAAAAGAATATACCGAAGGAACTTTTGCTAAAACAGATTATACTGCCGTGAATGCCATCATAAAAAAATACGAAGGAAATGAAAGAGCTGACACTGTTAAAATCATTGAACAAAAAACCATTGAGCTTAACAATGATAGTCAAATTTTCAAGGTGCTTCTTTTAGGCATTTTTGCATGTTTTGTGGTGTTGTTTTTCTTCTTTAAAGACATTTATAAAATGGATTATGTATTCGGAATATGCTTCAGTTTTGTGCTATTATTCTTAGGTGTCACCTTACCTATGATAGAAATTGATGCACGAATTTCTGAAATTAGTTTTTCATTTTTAAACGAATCAATGAGCTTTAACAATCAGGTTTTGTTTTATCAAAGTAAAAGTATTTATGAAGTTGTAACGCTCATGCTTGCTCAACATAGTTATGATATTATTGCTGTAGGAATCTTAATCTTCTTGTTTAGTGTACTCTTTCCAATTACCAAGCTTGTTTCTTCAATTTTATATTTGATTAGTCAGAAATTAAAAGAAAATAAATTGATTCAGTTTTTCATTTTCAAAACAGGAAAATGGTCTATGGCAGATGTGTTTGTTATTGCAATTATCATGGCATTTATTGGTTTTGAAGGAATCATTAGTGATCAGTTGAGTCAGTTAGAAAATGTATATGATTCTGTTAGCATTTTAACTACAAACAACTCAAGTGTTTTATTTGGATTTTATGCTTTTACCGCTTTTGTTATTATTAGTTTAACTGTTTCTTTACGACTACATAAAGTGAGAAAATCAGCTTAAAAAAGAAATTCAGAAGGCTAAGTCGAGCATTTTATTTACTTTTAATAGCTAATCAATATTTTTTACTGATGAAATCTCATCGTAATGTTATTGCTAACATCCATTTTTCAGCAACACATATTGATTAATTATGACAAAAAATGAATATATGAAAACTATGACTTGTCTACAATTAGGTGGTGCTTGCCATACATCTTTTACAGCTTCTAGCTTTGAAGAAATTGCTGCTTTGAGTAAAAAACACGGAATGGAAATGTTTCAACAACAAGATACTCCTCATCTTAAAGCAATGCAAAAAATGCAAGAATTAATGCAAAACCCTGAAGCAATGCAACAATGGTTCGACACAAAACGAAAAGAATTTGAAGCGCTACCAGACAATGAATAAAGAATATTTATTTACTACAGAAAGATTAGGTTTTAGAAATTGGTCATTAGATGATTTGAATTCGTTTGCTCAATTAAATGCCGATATAAGTGTTATGGAACATTTTCCCAATACCTTAAATATTGAGGAAAGTAAGGACTTTATGATTAGATTACAGAAACATTATACAAGCTTTGGTTATACTTATTTTGCAACTGATTTAAAAGAAACAGGTGAATTTATTGGCTTCATTGGATTAAAATACCAAGATTTTGAATCTGATTTTACGCCCAATGTTGATATTGGTTGGAGATTGAAAAAGTCTGCTTGGAAGAAAGGTTATGCAACAGAAGGTGCTAAAAAATGTTTAGACTTAGCTTTTAATCAATTTAACTTAGATACAGTAATTGCAACATGTACCATTCAAAATGTAAGTTCTCAAAAAGTAATGCAAAAAATTGGAATGCAAAAAAAAGCTACATTTAAACATCCAAAACTGAAAAATTTTCCAGAGAAACAAACTTGCTTATTGTATGAAATTAATAGATAAGGATACACGTTTTTATATAGATATGGACTTAAACTCTAAAGAAATAGTCAATTTAGATTATGAGAACAAATATCTTATAAAACAAGAATTAAATGCGCCATTACATCGAATTTTTATTTCTAAAGGGCAATACAATAAACTATTAGAAAAATGGAATTAACTACTACTTTTAGCAATTAGATGAACAAGTTTATTAAAATAGATGTTCTCTTTTTTGGGTTCATTTTTATCACCAGTATTTTACTTCTCTGCTCGTGGAATCAGACAGAAAATGCACTAGAATTATTCATTACAAGAGGCGTAATTTTTGCAATTAGCTTGACAATTATTTATCTAAACACCTTTTTAAAGTCTGCAGTTTTTAACTTCTTTAGAAATATTTACCCCGTGTTGTTTGCTGGATATTTTTACACAGAAACAGTACATTATAACAAACTGTTTTTCAATAATTTAGATCCTATTTTCATCAAATTTGACCAATGGTTATTTGGATTTCAACCAAGTTTAGAATTTTCTAAACTTATTCCAAGTGCTTGGTTTTCTGAGTTAATGTACTTTGGGTATTTCACACTCTATCTCATTACATTAAGTTTTGTTTTTGCAATGTATTTTAAACGAAAAACCCTGTTTTTAGAGAATACTTTTAAAGTAACGTTTACCTTACTGTTCTTCTATTTCATTTTTGCCATTTTTCCTTCAGCTGGACCTCAGTTTTATTTTGATTTACCAGAAAGAGCAGTACCAACTAATGGTTATATTTTTAAAGATATTATGCACGCAATACAAGCTAGTGCTGAGCAACCAACTGGAGCTTTCCCTAGTTCACATGTTGGAATCACTTTTGTTATTTTAATTTTAGCCAAAAAAAGTTTACCTCTTTTCTTCAAAATTTGTTTTCCAATAGCCATTATTCTAACCTTATCTACGGTTTATATCAAAGCGCATTATGCTGTGGATGCTATCTTCGGATTACTATTTGCTCCTTTTATAGTATATTTAGCTTCCTTTATTTATAATTACCCAATAAAAAAGAACCCCTAATTTATGATTCAATTAAAAGAAGTTAAACACTACAAAGAGCTAAAAACCTTTGTAAAATTACCTTATAAAATTCACAAAAATCACAAAGAATGGTTACCACCATTGATTACTGATGAGTTTAAAGTGTTTGACAAAAGAAAGAATCATTTATTTAAAAAGTGTGACACCATTATGTATTTGGCTTACAAAGATGGAAAAGCTGTGGGTAGAATTATGGGAATTATTAATCATGTTTACAACCAAGGTCATAATGAAAAAAATGTGCGCTTTTGCTATTTAGAATGTTTTGATGATGATGCTGTTTTTGATAAATTGATAAAAGCTATAGAAAATTGGGGTAAAGAGAATCATATGGAAAATATTGTTGGCCCATTGGGCTTTTCTGATAAAGATCCACAAGGTTTTTTATTAGAAGGATATGAAGACCCGATGACAGTTATGGTAACCAATTGTAGTTTTAAATACATGATTTCTCATACAGAAAGAAATGATTATAAAAAGAAACTAGACCTCTACCAATACCGTGTTCAATTAGAAAATGAAACTCCAGAAATTTATATTAAAATTGCTGAACGTGCTAAAAGCAGAGGTTTTAAAATTGTAGAATTTTCAAAATCAAAAGAAATAAAACCTTATGTAAAAACCGTTTTCGATTTAATCAATCAAACTTATACAGATATTTATGGGTTTGCTCCTTTAGATGATATTGAAGCTAAGGAGTTTTCGAATCGATTTTTACCCTTATTAAATCCAAGTTATATCAAATTAGTAAAAGACAAAAATGATACTGTTGTTGCGTTTTTAGTTGCCATGCCAAACATCACCGCAGGATTTAGAAAAGCCAATGGACGCTTATTACCTTTTGGTTTCTTACACTTAATTAAAGCTTTAAAAACTGCCACACAATTAGACATGCTTTTGGGTTGTGTAAAACAGGAATACAGAAATGCAGGTTTAGATGCTTTAATGACTGTTTCTCTTTTTGAATCAGCCAGAAATGGAGGTTTAACCGTAATGGACAGCCATGTTACCATGGAAGAAAACGTAAAAATGCGTGCTACTTACGAACGTATGAATTATACGATTTATAAAAAGTATCGAATTTTTGAAAAAGCTTTATAACTACTCTGCCTGCGCTCTATTGCTTAACTGTATAAAAATTGCAATTGTCATTACTAAAACACATCCTAATAAATTGAGCCATAAATAAGGCAGCCAATCTAAAAAGTACACCATAATAATTAGAACTTGAGTAATAAAAGCGCTTATAAACACAGCATTTCCTTTTACAAACTTTACAAAGAAGGCAAGTAAAAATATTCCTAACACATTCCCATAAAATATAGAACCAATAATATTTACGACTTGAATCAAGTTATCAAAAAGGTTTGCAAAACAGGCAACTAAAATCGCCAATATTCCCCAACCCAATGTAAACCACTTAGATGCTTTTACATAATGTGCTTCTGATTTTTCTTCTTTTACGTTTCT
This sequence comes from uncultured Polaribacter sp., assembly GCA_947497755.1. Classification (GTDB taxonomy): domain Bacteria; phylum Bacteroidota; class Bacteroidia; order Flavobacteriales; family Flavobacteriaceae; genus Polaribacter. The sequence continues at coordinate 27,552 of CANMHT010000010.1, forward strand.
CTTATACAAATCTATCGCTGTAGTTGATGCTAAAGCATTTAATTCTGATGCAGTAGATGACATTGCTGCTGATAAGATTACTGCTAATAACAACCCTATTAACCCTCGTGGCAAATTGTTTAAAATAAAGTGGATAAACACATAATCCTTATCATTAGACTCTATTTTTTTTTCAGATTGTTCACTTACTTTTTTAATAATCTCTTTAGCTGATGCTTTTACAACAGAATCTCTCTTATTCAATGCAATAACTTGTGCTTTTTCTTCTATTTGAAAACCATCAAAAAAAATTTCTTTTTTATCTTTTTCAATTGCTAAATGCTTTTTTTCTAATGCTGCATATTCATTTGCATACTTAGAGTTTGCAACCGCTTCACTAGTTGTTGGATTAAAATTTAATGGAGCTGTATTGAATTGATAGAATACAAATACCATAACTCCAACCAATAAAATAAAAAACTGCATTGGCACTTTTAAAAGTCCATTAAACAACAATCCTAATTGACTTTCTCTAACAGATTTACCAGATAAATAGCGTTGCACCTGACTTTGATCAGTTCCAAAATATGACAACATTAAAAATGTTCCTCCTAAAAATCCTGTCCATACTGTATAACGATTGCTTAAATCGAAAGAAAAATCTAATACTTCCATTTTTCCACTTGCTCCCGCAATATCTAAAGCTTTCGTAAATGTAATGTCTTGTGGAAGTTTATTGATAATCATAAAAAACGCTACTAGCATTCCAAAAAATATGATTACCATTTGTTGTTTTTGAGTCACGTTTACTGCTTTAGTACCACCACTAACTGTATAAATAATTACTAAAATTCCTATAATTATATTTAACGTAACCAAATCCCAACCTAAAACAGCAGATAAAATAATTGCAGGAGCAAAAATGGTAATTCCGGCAGCTAAACCACGCTGAATTAAAAACAAAAATGCAGCTAGAGTTCTTGTTTTTAAATCGAAACGACCTTCTAGATATTCGTAAGCTGTATAAACTTTAAGCTTGTGGTAAATCGGAATAAATACCAAACAAATAATAACCATTGCAATGGGCAATCCAAAATAGAATTGCACAAAACCCATTCCGCTATGAAATGCTTGTCCTGGAGTAGATAAAAAAGTAATAGCACTTGCCTGAGTTGCCATTACAGATAAACCGATAGTCCACCATTTGGTATCATTTCCTCCTTTAATATAATCTTGTACACTGGTACTTTTTCTTGTTTTATAAGCTCCAAAAATTACAATAAATGATAAGGTAGCTGAAAGTACAATCCAATCTAATAACTCCATAGTAAATGCTTAAATTGAAAAATGATTTGTAATAAAGTAAAACAGAATGATATAAATCACATTCATGATTAGCACCAAACTATATATTTTTTTCCAAGGACGTTTTTGAGTTTCCATCTGTTTCTATTTACGTGTAGTTCGCGTATTTTTTCTTAAAAAAATATATCGAGAGTTAGCTCTCGATAGTAAAATCATAGAATGATTTTACGCGAACTTTTATTATTCTTTAATTTCTTGCTGAACTTTGATTGTTTCTTTTCCTATAGACAACATATTTGCAAACAACTTATAAGCTCCAGAAACTCCTGCTGGCAACTCTCTAAAAAAGCTTAATCCTGTGTATATATAATAACCTTCTCCATATTTAGCAACTAATAAACTCCCATTTTTAGCCGTTTCCCCTTCATCATTCATAGATAAAATTGGTACAAACTCTTTTCCCCATTGGTTAGGAAAATACAATCCTCGCTCTTGTACCCAGCCATCAAAATCTGTAGCTTCTATTTTGTTTGGAAAGTTTAACAATGAATGATTTTTTGCTAAAACAGTTACTTTAGCATTTTCATCTGTCACTCTATCTCTAGAGATGTTTAGTTTAAAAGGTGCACCAACATCTACTCCTCTTCTTCCACTCGTGTTGTATTGCACAATCATATTTCCTCCTTTTTTTACATAATCTAACAGATAACGTTGCTTAAACTTTAAAGCATCTACAGTATTATAAGCTCTAATTCCAACTACAACTGCATCAAACTTATGTAAGTTTTCACTGTCAATCTCATTAGGATCAATTGTTAACACATTGTATCCTATTTGTTGTAAACTTTCAGGTATTTTATCTCCAGCTCCAGCAATATATCCAATATAATTTCCACTCTTTTCAATATTTAATCGAACTATTTTTGCTTTGGAATCTAATAACACCGACTGTTTTGGAATATGACTATAATTAATTTCAATCAGTTCTTTTTTATACGCTTTATTATTTACTACAGCAATACTTTTTATAATTCCTTCTGATTGATTTACTGGAGGATGTACCATAAAATCTACCATAACATTGTCTCCTTTTTGTGCAATACTAAACGGAATTTCTTTTGGAGAAACTTTCCAATTTTCTGGAATCTCTAAACGCACTTTTCCAGAAACATTATTTTTTCCTGCTCTAACTTGTACTTGCACTTTTTGAGCTTTATTCTCCGAAAAAATAAGCACTTTATTATTTAGTTTTGTAGTAACTTCTGGCAATACTTCAAAAGGCTCATACAACTCTCCTTTATCTCTTTTTGCATATCTGTACACAACATCTTTGGTAAAAGAAATATCGTGTTCCCACATGTTTAAATGAAACTCAACTTGCAATGGTCTTTCTGAAGTAGGATTCCCTATCTTCAATTGATCTTGAACAGTATACATTCCCAAAGACCAATCTTTTTGTAGCCAATACGGATCTGAATATGCCTTATTTTCTAATTGTACCTCATCAATAAAATTAACTCTTTTATTATTTTCTAATTGTTGTTCTTTAGGCTTTAGAATACGAATACCATTTCCTAAAATACTATAAGAATCTAAATAGGTAGTAATAGTACTTCTATTTAATACTTCTAATCTTAATTTTACTTTTCCATTTGGTGTACTTGATGCATTCGTTGCTGTAACTTCTAAATACAAACCTGCAGCAGCATAAATTATTTCTTTAATTTGTTTCAACTTAATTGCTCTCCAGTAATCATCTTTTAATAGCGAAATTTTATCATGTGCTTTTAACAATGCAGGTAAATGTTTAGCTGGATTTGTAAAGTCAAAATTTTTCTCTACTTCGTATAAAATGTCTCCAATTTCTCCTCCTCCAGTGATACGATTCCAAGTAGTATTGATACCAGAAAATAAATCATCTTTATCTTTTGGTTTAGTTCCTTTTAAAAACTCTAGATATTCAGTACGACTTCCTCTAACAGTTAATCTACCAAATCCTTGACATAAATGTTGACTGCTTGCGATGGCTGCAACTTCGTTATTAGATAGTCCTTTTAAAGGGTAATACACTCCAATATCTACAGCACTTAGTTTACCTTCTGTTGCTTTTTTAAATTCTTCTTGAGATCTATAAAACCAAGACGAAGTATTAAAAAATAAACGTTGAGGTTGCCAGGTTTTTGTATGCTTTAATTGTTCTGGATATTTTGTTTTATTAGCAGCTAAATCAAAAGCTTCTACACCTAACATCGCAGAAGTGGTATGATGTCCGTGTGTAGTTCCTGGTGTTCTATGATTAAAACGATTGATGATAATATCTGGCTTAAAACGTCTTATTGCCCAAACCACATCAGACAATACCTTTTCTTTGTTCCAAAAAGCCAACGTTTCTTTAGGATGTTTTGAATATCCAAAATCATTTGCTCTTGTAAAAAATTGTTCTCCTCCATCTACATTTCTTGCTGCCAATAATTCTTGAGTTCTAATTAACCCTAATAATTCTCTAATCTCAGGTCCAATTAAATTCTGACCTCCATCTCCTCTAGTCAATGATAAATAGGCTGTTCTTGCCTTTACATGATTTGCCAAATAAGAAATCAATCGGGTATTTTCATCATCAGGATGCGCAGCGATATACAAAGCTGTTCCCAGGAAGTTAAGCTTTTGTAATTTTTCGTAAATCTGATTTGAATTTAATTTTTGAGGTTGTTGTGCTTCTATTTTAGAAAACAACAGTAAGAACGAAAACAGGAAAAGTATTCTTTTATTCATACATTAAAAATCTATGTTAGTTTAGAACACAGTCGAAACCTAATAATAATCCTTTCGACTTGGTTCTGAGCAACAAAAAGTTGCATATTGTCACAAACAAATATAGCATTTAAATGATTGGCTGTGTAATTTTCGTATTCGGTATTAACATAATTATAACGTTTTATCATAATCTAACAATTTAGTTAAAAACTGTTGATAAATATATTTTTAAAATCACTTATTTAGAATATATTTGTAGGTCTATATCTAACAAAAAACACGTCAATGAAATTTATAGTATCTAGTTCACAATTATTAAAACAGCTTCAAGTACTTGGAGGTGTGATAAATAGCAACAATACATTACCTATTTTAGATAATTTCTTATTTGAATTGTCTGAAAATAAATTAAAAGTTTCTGCATCTGATTTAGAAACAACCATGAGTGCTGAGGTAGAAGTTGAATCAGATTCTACTGGTTCTATTGCTGTTTCTGCTCGTTTATTGTTAGATACATTAAAAACGTTTCCTGATCAGCCATTAACTTTTAAAACTGAAGGTGATAGCACGATAGAAATTAGTTCTGATCAAGGAAAATACGATATGGCATTTTTTGGAGGTGAAGAATTTCCAAAAGCCGTTTCTTTAGCTGCACCAAGTAGCACAGTAATTCCTGCTAATATTTTAGCAACTGCAATTTCTAAAACTATTTTTGCTGCTGGTAATGATGATTTACGTCCAGTTATGAGTGGTGTATTTTTTCAATTCAACACAGAGAGTTTAACCTTTGTTGCTACTGATGCTCATAAATTGGTAAAATATGCACGTACCGATGTAACCGCCAATGAAAGTGCTGAATTTATCATGCCAAAGAAACCGTTGAATTTATTAAAAGGAATTTTAAACGGTTCTGATAGTGAAGTTACTATTGAATATAATAATTCTAATGCTAAATTTACTTTTGACAATTTTGTGTTGGTTTGTAGATTGATTGATGGTAAATATCCAAACTATGAAGCGGTAATTCCGAAAGAAAACCCAAATAAATTAACTGTAGATAGAGCTTCTTTTTTAAACTCTGTAAAACGTGTGTCTATTTTCTCTAGTAAAACAACACATCAAATCAGATTAAAAATGGCTGGAACTGAATTAAATATTTCTGCTGAAGATTTAGATTATTCTAACAAAGCCGATGAGCGTTTGTCTTGTGATTACCAAGGTGACGATATGCAAATTGGATTCAATTCTCGTTTCTTAAGCGAGATGCTAAACAACTTAAATGCTAACGATGTATTGATTGAAATGTCTTTACCAAATAGAGCTGGAATCTTAACGCCTATTGACGGAACTGACGAAGGTGAACAAGTAACCATGTTGGTAATGCCTGTAATGTTGAATAGTTAAACTAGATTATTAGAATCTTAGATTTATAGATATTTAAAAACCACAATCATTTGATTGTGGTTTTTTGTTTACATATAATAAAAATATCTATTAGGTGGATTTTCAATGTCAGTTGGTAAGTATTGAATTATTTCTCCAACTTTTTGGGAGAATTGAAGGGTTATTGGGAAGCTATCATAATAATCAGCATTATTAAAATTCATTTTCGTCAAAGCAAATATTTCTTTGCATATTTCTTTAATAGGGGTTTCTCCAATATTTTCAACTCTTATAGGAGAAGGAATAAATGGTCCAGGATAAGTATTAAAATATGGAATATAACCTGAAGTGTATAAAATAGCTTTGTCTTCATTAAGCTCAACATAAGTACCTCTTAGTACTGGATAATCACCTGACCTTAAAACTCTAAATTTTGTAGGTCTAATATAAACTAAATCAAAATCAGCATTATCTCCTAATATACTCTCAATTCCTTCTATTATACCACCTACCTCATCATACTCAGGGTTTATATAAGAATCCCAAAACTCACTTGTCTTATGAACAACTACTCTCTTTGGAGTATGCTTGTTTATTTTTATATACTGACTAAGTACATTTTGTATTAACTCTCTAGCATATTCTTTATGTAAATGAGGGGTTATTACTTTTGTTTTACTTTTATTCCATTCAAATTGTTTTCCAGTAAAAACCAATCCCTTACCATCCTTATTAAAAGCTTGTGCAATACTAGACCTTAAACTATTATCTTCAATCTCATTAACTTTATGAAAACTAATTCCCAAATAACAAGTATCTGCATCAATATCTTTTATTGTCCATGGAGTACAATTAGCAGTTTTATAGTATTGGGCTACACAATAATTCCATGCAATCATTGAAGTATCTTGAATGCTCTTCTTTTTTTCAGTTATTGTATCTTCTAAAATTAACTGTACAGGAATATTTTTATTTAACGAAAGTATTTCAGCTTTCAAAAATCGTCTAAAATTCAACCATGTATTACCTACTCTTATAGTAGATAGCTTATCAAAAATTTCATTACTAATAACTATAACAATAATATCAGGAATAACAGATATATTGTTTTCAATAATTTCATTATATGCATTTTTAAACAATTCTACAGTCTTTAAAATTTTTATCTCTGTAGTTTTTTCTTTAGTCAAAATCTCTTGAAGCTTCGACTCTTTAATAATCAAATCATTATCAGGGTTATTTAAAAATTCACATTTAAAACAACTTTCAGAATTGAATCCAGGAAAATCTGGATTAAGTTTTTTATTTATTCCTTCAAATAAAATATCATTTTCATCTTCAAAACTTTCAAAAAGCGTCTCTCCTTCGAAATTATTACTTCCTTTATTCTTTAATTTAAAAGTACTTCCTGATTCTATTTTTTCCGAAAACCTTTCGATCATTTCCTTATAAAGAGCAATCTCTTTTTTTGTCCCTATAACTGAATAGTGTATCTCAGAACGATGTGTTTTATTACTTAAAGAATAAAATCCTGTAGTAGATATTCCTTTTTTTGGATCATCACATAAAAAATCATCTGCAAACTCTAATAAAGGCTCGTTTAGTAGTTCTATTTTCATAAATTAGAAAAGTGAGGTTTGATTAACATTCTTTATTTCTTTTACTTTTATACTACTCTTAACTTCTCTAATACCGAAATTCACTCTCTTACTTACAAAACTCAATATTTCTAGTTTGTCAATGTTATTTTCAATAAATAATGCAACATTAGATATATCTAAATAATTCCTAATAAAGTATATATGGTTTAAATATTGCGGATTTCTTTCAGATTGCTTTAAGCGATTTGTTAATCTTGTAATTCTTGCTTTATCTGTTAATGGTGTATTTCCATCTTCAGTAAAAAAATATTTGGGGTCTAATATTAAAAATAATTCTTCGTCAATCCATTCGTAAGATAATTGAAAAGCTAAATGCCTAAAAAAACTTGATTTTTCATAATAAGTATATTTAGATATTAATGCTCTTTTATCATACCTACCTGTTCTACTTTTAGACTTAGCATATCTATATACCTCTCTTTTAGAGTTTTCCTTTATTTTAGCATCAATTGGTTCATCATAACTACGACTTGAAAAATAAAACCTATTATACGTCTTGTTATATTTAATTCCTTTTTTATATAAAAAGCTTTTAATATGTTTATTCACTAACTTTACAATAATATTTTTTCCAACTTGCCCTTTTTTTATAAAGTCTGTTCTCTTATGCTTTTTTACTTCTAAATTTTTTAAAATACTTTTTCTAAATTCTATATTATAATTATTTAAATCTTCTAACGAATATAATTCAGAAGATTCTAAACTAAATTCTGGTATTGGATAAAATTCATTTTCATGTATTATATCATATATTTTCTTTACATCTTTATATGAACTATTGAACTCCTTTATATAAGGAGGAAGTGAAATTTTAAAAATATTAAAATATAGATTTTCTGCTATACCGAAATCCACTCTAGTATAAAAATCAACTTCTGTTACTTTTTCAAAAGAAGATTTTTTTTCTAGTAAATTTAAAGACTTGTCAAAAGTTATTTTATGTGTAGTACGTTTTTTTAAAACCCTTTTTTTATCTACTTTCTTAGCAAATAATAAATTTTCTTTTTCAAAGTATACAATAATTACAACAGGTAATTTATGATTATTCCAATATTTTATATCATTCGTTTTTGCAATAAAATCAAATGATTTTTCTGTTTCATTTGAGATATAACTTTTTTCTTTTGTAGATTTTAATTGAACTTTTATTATTTCTCCTGTTGCTTCTTTTTTACCATTTTCAGTAATTCTTGTTAATTCAACTTCTCCATCGATTCCATAGTCATACTTTTGCTCTTCTCTAAACAAAAGAGTAGGATTATGATTCAAGCAAAATAGTTGAAAATTAGTAACTCCTTTTTCACCAGTAATATGTTGGTCTGATACAATTTTTGCCATAAAAGTTAAAAGGATGTTTGTTTCATATACTTTTTTTATCAAATATAATCAAATAGATTTTAAATAAGTAATTATACTTAACTCTCTGAAAGTTTCTTGTTTATTTAGATATTGATATGGGATTGGTGAAGAGAATGTGAGAGAAATTAGATTTGAAAAACACTGTTATTGTTTCTACACCAAAACATTTGAATGTTAAATAAAGTATTTTACTATTCTACAATATTGAAATAGTTTTTTTGATTGTTATATTTGAGGGTGAGTAAGAAAGAATTTGATTTAGTAACTACTTTAAAAGAAATTGTAAATTCAACAGGACATTCTTATAATGTATATGAAACAATAGCTAAAAATTGTTCTAAAGAGGATTTATACTTACTAAACAATGTTTTTGTTGACTTAAAGGATTCTCAAGAACTAATTGCAAAATACTTGATGACCCTATTGATGATGAAGGTAATTTCAATTATCGATATAAAAAAGGACTTGATGATGAACGTATAAATACAGATAAAAAGAAGCCATATCTCTCAGGTCATATGTATGATAGTATAGCCGCTTTAAAATGGGTCAAAAGAAAGAAGATAGAATTATTAGAAATTAAAGAAAAGTCAATTCTCAAAGGATTATTATACCCTACACTTAAGCTATGAACTTCCAAATCTGATTAAAATATTTCTTTCTTACATAACTGAAAGTAAAAACAAAAGTCTCTCTAAGATTAGCTCCAATGATATAGATGATTTCATTTCTCATCTAGTAAATGACATAAGTAAGAGAACCAATAAGAAGAGAGGTAATGTACAAGTCAATAATTACATATATGCACTTAAACACTTCAATAAATTTTTATTTAATATTCAAAATAGAATACTCCCGATAAGTCATATTAAATATCTAAAGGAAATAAGAGAACAAAAAACTCCCCTACTCGTTTCAGAAATAAAATCACTTTTTGAAGTTGCCGATAATACAAAATTGGGAATGCAAGATAGAGCAATGTTAGTCTTGTATTACAGTTGTGGTTTAAGAAGAAATGAAGGAATCAATGTGCTTACTACCGATATAGATTTAAACAAAAGAATCTTATTTGTAAGAGAGGGGAAATTTGGAAAACAACGATATGTTCCGTTTACAGAAAAGAGTAAAAAGTATCTAGACGAATACTTAATCAAAGGAAGAAGGCAATTTATCAGTAAATCATCTACAAAAAGAAGAAAAACTTTATTCATATCATATCGAGGAGAGAAACTAGAAAGTCAAAGTTTATTAAACAGATTAAAGTTTCTTGGAGAAAAAGCAAAAATCAAAAGGAATATAGGATTACACTTATTAAGACATTCAATTGCTACTCATCTACTCAATAATGGGATGAGTATTTATGACATAGCAACATTTTTAGGTCATAACAGTATTGAGACTACTCAAATCTATACTCATATATCGCATAATGATATTCTATAAGAAAAAGTTTAAATCAATATTAGAGAAGAAAGGGTATGCAAGTAGTTCTATTGAAAGCTATATAAGAAGATTAGAACATTATGAAAACTGGTGCAAACAACCTAAAAACTCAAAGTACACAAATAACAAGAAGCTAGCTTTTGAATATTTAAAACAGTTAAAAAAGAAAACATCAAATTCTAGGACACTAAATAGAGAGCTTCAACCTTTAAAACTTTATTACAGGCTATGCAGAAAAACTAATCCATTTGAATTTCTGTACATCAATCAAGTTCAAGAATCAATAATTAAAACCAATTTATTAAGTAAAGAAGAATTAGATGGAATCTACGATTCTTTCAAGCAGAACACATTATTTGAAAAAGAGATAAAATGCTATTGGGGTTCTATATTTTTCAAGGAATAAAAAGTAGTGAGGCTAAGAAAATTCTTGTTGAAGACATAGATTTAACTAATTACAAGATTTATTTAAGAGGTGATAAAAGAACAGATGAAAGGGTAGTTAGTCTAAAAATAAAACAGATACTTCTCATCTCTGACTACTTGCTAAACGAAAGAAAGAAGCTAAAAAACTATCATAAATCTAACTCTCTAATTCTAACAAATGGAGATGTTCATTCTCAGCAAAATACTCTACAAAGACTAACCGAAAAATTAAGAGAACAAAACAAATATTTTGTAGCATTAAGTCAAATCCGAAATTCAGTAATTTCAATTTGAGTAAAAGAATTTGATTTAAGAAAAGCTCAATACTTAAGTGTTCATAGATATATTTCTACAACTGAAAAATTTATTATTAAAGACTTAAGGGAATTACAATCTGCAATAGACTTACATCCTCCTATATAATCCACTTATTTACAATTATTTACACATAAATATATTGCTTTTTTGTTTCGTTTTTCAAATAATTATATTTAACTTACACGGATATTAAAACAATTGTAATTATGAGCCAAGAAAAAAGATACACCAAAGAAGAGTACTTAAAAGAGCTTATGAAATTTCATAACTCAAAACCTCGTTTAGAAAACGAATCGGATTTTGAAGACTACTTAAAAAACACCACAGTAGAGAGATATGCTATCGGCGATAAAGTTTTGAGTGAAGTTCAGCAGTTATTAACTGAATTATCTGAAAGTGCTTCTGGTAAAGAAAAATTAAAAATTCAAGAAGCTATGAAAAAAGTTGACCAAGGGGTAATAAGTCTGTCTTATGGAGCTTTAAGGTATAACAAAGCTGTTGAGCCCGAGAACGTAATGCTATGGCCTGGAGATGGTCCTTTTATAAGAGACAAAAAATAATATTCCAATACTAAATGGTTACTGATAATTTAAGTACAGCTCTTCTTAGAAGAGCTAATGCTTTAGTCGTGTTATTTGATAATGAAGGAATTCTATTATTCAATTTTATTGGAAAACAGTTTAATCGTTGTTCATATGAGCATTTAAATATTATTCATAGTATAAATAAACCTTTAAGTTTTCAAAATTTATTACAAGAATTCAATGATTACGAGCCAAAATCTCTGGTGAAAGCCATAACATCTTTAATTAAAGCTGGAGCCTTATTAATAGAAGGAACAGAAATAGAAAAAGTAGATAGTGAGTATGAGAGAGATTGGGAATGGGGACCTACAAGTGGTATTTTTCATTTTGGTATAAAAGATGGACGATTTTTTTCAGTAGAAGAAGCTATAGCCTTACAAGAAGCCCGAGCATTGAAAGATCCTTCTCCTAAACTTTGGTCTGAGAATACAAACTATGATGAGGTCATTGAGTTACCTTGGCCAGATTTGACTATTTCTCCATTAAAATTAATGAGAAAAAGAAGAACACATAGAAGTTTATTGAAAGAAGATATTTCTCAGAGTGATTTAGCCAAATGTTTATTCTCTGGAATGGGTATTTTAGGCATAGGTAAAAACTCTAAAATATGTGATATTCCCTTTAAAATGACACCGTCTGGAGGGGCAAGAAACCCTTATGAAGCCTATGTCTATGTTCAAAGAGTGAAAGATTTAAAAAAAGGGATTTATAAATATTCTGGATTAGATAACTCTTTAGCTCTTGTTAATGATTATGATTTACCAACCCCTGGAGAAATTTTAGGTAATCAACACTGGGCTGATAATGGAGCGGCTATTATTTTATTAGTCGCACACTTTGAAAGAACAATGTGGAAGTATTCTGATGCAGGTGCATATAGGGTCGTTTTAATCGAAGCAGGTCATATAGGTCAGAACATTGCATTAATGGCTAATAAACTAGACTTAGTTGCAAATCCCACAAGTGCAATTCATGATACAATTGCAGAAAAAACACTTTGTCTAGATAAAGTAACTCACAGCGTGTTGTATGCTCTAATAATTGGTAAACCAGATTTAGAATTTCCAATTCCTCAAACAGACTAAATTTAATTACTCTTAACTCTGTAATTTCATTATTTCAATTCATATAAGACAAAAAAATGGGAGCAATTAAGAATTGGTTAATCGAAAATCAAGAAAATGAGCATCTTCTAGCTAGAGCCCTCGAATTGGATTGGGACGAAATTTCCCAATTATCTTGGGAGATAGATACAAACGAAAGTAAAGAGGGGCTTATCTACAATTACATTATCAATTTTGACTTAGAAAATTCTTCGCCAGATATTTTACAGAAAATAAATAGGCTTGAAAATAATGGTACAACAGTCATTCTTGAACCATGGGAATTAGATTCCCAATATGATTATGATGAACAATTCGACGCAATTGTTGAAGACAAGAACAATATCGAAAAGTTTCTTAATGAAATCAACAACTTAAGAGGATTAAATAATGTAGATATCCAAGGTTTAGATGATGAAATGCGGAGAATCCTAAATCGACAAATATTCATTGGAGTTATAGGGACAATGGAAACTTATTTCTCAGAAACGTTTATCAATTTAACATCTGATTACGAAGTATTCTTCAAAAACTTTGTTCAAAGTCACCCAGAATTTAAGCAACGAAAAATAGAACTAAGCGAGATTTTTAGAGAAAAAGAGAAATTAAATGAAAACGTAAAGAAGACAATATTTGATACTATTTTTCATAATCTCCCTATTGTAAATAATATGCTGAGAGACACATTTGAAATAACTGTTCCTGAAATTGGAGAAATATATAAAGATGTTCTGAAAAGGCATGATTTAGTTCATAGGAATGGTTTAACAAAGGAGGGTGAAGAAATCGTAGTTAGTACTGAAATAATAGGTAATTTGATTGATAGAATGCGAACCTTTATTCTAACAATTGAAGAAAAAATAGTTGAAAAAATTGCAACGCTTTTACGTTATGATGGAATTTAGAATAGATGAATATTTATTACACTTGGAAAAACAGTTATTGCAAGAAGCAAAAGAGCATAAAATCATTTTGACAAGAAAATGGGCTAAAGACTTTCCTAACGAATCAGCTGTATATATTTTTCGTGAGAACGGGCATATTTGCTATGTAGGAGAAACAGGAAGTTTAAGAGGTAGAATGACTGATATTCTCAATACTAAGAATCATACGGTTAGAAGAAACATTGGCAACCACTATTATTCACATTTATCTGATTATGAGAAACCTTCATCTAGAAAAGGTTTTTCTGAACATATCGAATCATTATTAAATGAAAGGCTTGAAAGTAGCTTAACAATATCTTACATCGTAGTTAAGTTAGGTAGGAAGGAACTTGAAGAAAGGTTGTTTGATAAATTGAATCCTAAATTTAGTTTAAAAGGTAAAAGAAGCTCTAAAATAAATTAATGCTAGAAGAATTAATAAGAAATCCTATTTATGCAATCTTAGCTGTCTTAATACTTTGGCAGATATTAAGAATTCTATTAGTAAAATACTCTAAAGAGGAAGAGAAAACATGGGTTAGAATGGAATATACTTGGGTAATTGCTGGTTTTATGGGAGTTATTACATTAGTTATTGAGAATGATGATAAATTTAAAAGAAACGAATTAGAATTTCAAAGCAAGTTTGTTAGAAATCAGGTAGATAATCTTTTAAAATTTGCTGAAATGGAAAGTAATTGTAGAAAATTCTCAAAAGGTGATTGGATACCTACTGATGAATTTCTAAAGATTCAAGCGGAAACTGATAGTATTTGTAATTGGATAAAGAGTGAGATAATTCCTTTACTAAAAGAATCTATTAAGAATGATTATGATACACTAAAGGTTTATAGAAAAATTAATCTCCACTATCTAGAAGGCACTTACACTCCCGGAAGAATAGAGAATGATATTAAAAGAATAAATAAAGAAATATCTGTTAGAGATAATTTAAAGAATAGCATTTATGGTGATGTTTGGTTATTTATTAGAAACACTTTTGGTGTTATACTATTAATTATTGCATTTGCTATTAGGCTTACTATTATATCTAAGAAATTATCTGACTTGAAAAAATGAACAACATGTAGAACAATTGGAAATGCTTCTTTTTAATTAAATCATTTCTGTTATTAAGAGCTTTACTAACAACTTACGAATCAAATGAGTGTCGAGTTGTTATCATAACACGACGATATGCAAATTGGATTTAACTCTCGTTTCTTAAGTGAAATGTTAAATAACCTTTCTGCAAACGATGTATTGATTGAAATGTCGTTACCAAATAGAGCTGGAATTTTAACTCCAATTGATGGAACTGACGAAGGAGAACAAGTAACCATGTTGGTAATGCCAGTAATGTTGAATAGTTAATTCTTAGATGAAAGACGAAAGTCTGAAAACCTAAAAGAAAATATTATAAAAAGCACCGTATTAACACGGTGCTTTTTTTATGCAACAAACTAAGAATAATCTATAAAACCTAGTGATTTAATAGACTAAACTATCTGATTAAAAAGACATTATTTTTTTTTGGTTAATTGATAATAAAAAGTATCTTTCGGAAATTTTAACAAATTGCGACAAAAAAAACTCTTACCCCTAGCAATGCTTTTCTTGAGTGTTTTTGGTTATTGCCAAACAAAACCATCACTCAATAATCAAGCAAAAAAAATCCAAAATATATGGTTTGATAGTATTATTGGACAAAGAAATCTTCATATAGATCAAGGAGAAATCTATTATGAAAAATACCGTACGCTAAACAATAATCATCATTTTTTATTTGATAATAAGTTTATTAAAGGAAAATTAAAGTACAATAATCAAATCTACGATGATGTTTTAATGAAATACGATATTTATCAAGATAATCTAATTTTAAAAATAAGTTCAGAGACAGAAATTTTTCCCATAATTCTGAACAAGGAATTAACTTCTTTTTTTGAAATAAGAAACAAATCTTTTTATAATTTCAACTTAGGTTTTTATGAAGTAATTTATAAAACTAAAAACATAACGTTAGTAAAAAAGTATTTTTCTAAAAAGGAAACAATACAGAAAAAATTTATCTATTCAAATTTTACTCATGAGGAAGAATTATTTATTCTAAAGAATAATAAGTTTTTTTCAGTAAAAACAAAGAAACATTTCTATAAAATTTTCCCTAACCAAAAGAAAATAGTAGATAATTTTTTCAAAATAAATAAAAGAAAGAATAAAAACATTAGTCTTTCTTTCATTCTTAACCTTTTAAAAAAATTGAACGGTGAATAGACTTATTAAAAACCTAAGTTTTATTGTTTTAATCTTTATTCATTCTGTTGGTTTTTCTCAAAAAGATAACAAAACAATTACTATTGAATTAAAAGGGATTACAAAATTAAACGCAATAAAATTAATCGAAGAAAAAAGTAATTTTTCATTTTCATATCAGGAGCAATGGTTTGAAAATGATTCTATACTAATTACAAAGAATTTTTACAATACTAATATAACTAATGTTATAGATTTCCTGTTAAAAAACAGTGCTTTAAATTACTATATATTTGAAGATCAAAAAATTATCCTTACTAAGAATAATAGAATACATAGTAGTACATACAACCGTAAACAAAATATTAATCCTAAATCACATGATACTAAGAAAAGTGAACCTGTTTTTATAGATTTCACTGAGTCTTTAAAAAATAAAGAAATAAAGATTGTTAAGATTGGTAAAGAGAACTTTAATACTAAAGGAATATATACACTATCGGGTATTGCTAGAAAAAAAAGTACTAAAGAACCAATAAGTAATTTAACACTTTTAGTAAGAGACAAAAACATTTATACAACTACTGATTCAAAAGGATATTATACTTTAAGATTACCTTATGGATCTAATATAATTGAACCTCTTTTACCAGAAATTGAAAAGACTAAAATTAACTTTATCATGTACAATAATGGAAAGTATAATTTTGAATTAGAAGAATTTTCTCAAAGTTTAGATGAAGTTGTAATAGGAAGTAATACTAAAAGAAATACTAAAACAGCTGTAACTGGTATTTCATATATTAAACCATCAGAAATAAAAACAATACCATTATTACTAGGAGAAAGAGACATTTTAAAAGTTGCTACAGCTTTACCTGGTATAAAAACAGCTGGTGAAGGTTCGGATGGGATCAATGTTAGAGGAGGTAAAACTGATCAAAACTTGTTTCTCTTAGATAAAAGTGTTTTATATAGTCCAACTCATTTCTTAGGGCTCTTTTCTGCCGTTAATCCTTTTACTACAAAAGATGTAGATATCTATAAAGGTTTTATTCCTGCCGAGCATGGAGGTAGAATCTCTTCTGTTTTTAATCTTGAAACAAAGAACAGTAATACCGAAAAATTTTCTGGAGAAGCTTCAATAGGTGTAATAAATAGTAATGTTAGTGTAGATATTCCCATTATCGAAAAAAAATCTGGACTAATAATTGGAGCAAGAGGTACATATTCAAACTGGATTTTAAGAGCAATTGATAATAAATCTTTGAATAATAGTAGTGCTTCTTTTTATGATATTACTACTAAGTATAACCATAATATAAATGAAAAAAATGACTTGATCTTATCTAGCTATTTTAGCTCTGATAAATACAGTATTGCTTCTGACACTACAAATACTTATACGAATAAAATTGTTGCAGTAGAATGGAAACATAAGTTTAATGAAAAGAATAAAGCTAGTTTTCAATTATCAAATAGTTCTTATTCATTTAAAATCGATTTTGACGGAAAACTTAACAATAACTTTAAGTTAAATTATAGTATTAATGAAACCAATTTTAAAGCATTAGTCAAATATAATCATTCCGATATCCATAAATTTGATTATGGTATTTCATCTAAACTTTATAATGTTAACCCTGGTGATATTAGCCCAAAAGGGACAAACTCTGTAATTAGTACTTTTAAAACTGAAAAAGAAGTAGCCCTGGAAAGCGCCCTTTTTATTTCTGACAATATTAATCTTAATGATAAGCTATCTTTTAACATTGGAGCTAGATTTAATGTATTTTCTGTTTTAGGCTCTTCTACAGAGAGAATTTATAGAGATGATGCTCCAAAAAGTGAAGCAACAGTTATTGGTAATGGAAAAAACAAAACCTATAATGGATTAAGCTTACGTTTTTCTTCTAGATATTCTTTTAATGATGAACTATCAATGAAATTAAGCTTTAATAATTCCTATCAATTTATACATCGATTATTAAGTAATACTACTGCATCGCCTACAGATAAATGGAAATTATCTGATTTAAATATTAAACCTCAGGAAGCTCTACAAGCCTCTTTAGGTATCTATAAAAATATTAATGGCAACGACTATGAAATAAGCTTAGAAGGGTATTATAAAGATTATAAGAATATTTTAGATTACAAAGTTGGAGCTAGTTTAGTTTTAAATAATCATATTGAAACAGAAACACTTCAAGGCGTAGGTAAGTCTTATGGAATAGAGTTTTTAGCTCGTAAAAATTCTGGAGATTTTAGTGGATGGTTAAGTTATAGTTATTCTAGATCTCTCTTAAAACTTGATAGTAAGTTTACAGGAGAAAGAGTTAACAATGGAAATTATTTCCCTACTAATTATGATAGACCACATGATTTAAGCATTATTACTAATTATAAACTTACAAAAAGGTATAGTTTATCTGCTAACTTTACTTATCAAACAGGTAGACCAATTACCTACCCTATTGGTAAGTATTTTTACCAAGGAAATGAAATAGCTGCTTATAGTGATAGAAATAAATTTAGAATTCCTAATTATTATAGGTTTGATTTAGGTATTAACATTGAAGGTAATCATAAAATAAAAAAAATCGCTCATAGTTTTTGGAATATTTCTATATATAATTTATTTGGAAGAAGTAATCCTTACTCAATATTTTTTGCAACTGAAGATGGCCAAATTAAAGCTTTTCAAAGTTCCATTTTCCCTAACCCCATCCCAACAATAACCTATAACTTAACATTTTAACATTATGAAAAAGCTATCCATATTTTTTATTTTTTTTGTTATTGCTTCTGGGTGTGTAAAGCAAATTGAATTAAGTAGTATCGTTGTCAATGAATCAGTTCTAGTAGTTGATGCCTTATTAACCGATGAATTAAAACATCAAGTTATAAAGCTATCAAAATCTATTGCTCTAGACTCTACAAATATCATTAAAGAATCAAATGCTCAAATTAAAATTACCGAAGACAATAGTAATATTTATAATTTTTCTGAAAAAGAAAAAGGAGTTTACCTATCCGATAAGATATTTAAAGCTAAAAAAGGGAGTAAATATACATTAGAAATAGTTACTAGTGATGGGAGTAAATATATTTCTACTGAAGAAGAAATCTACGGGTATAATGTTATTGATCAAATTGAAATCAAAAAAGAAAAAAACAAATTTGATGAAGAGGTTTTATCTATTTATGTAAAGAGTGATGGTAGTAATAATGAGAATGCTCAATATTACAGATACCGTTACGAAGAAAATTATAAAATCATTGCTCCTTTTTGGAGAGATGAAATGTTTGACATGACAAAATTACCTGAATTAGTTATTGTTCCTAATACTGAGTTTAGTAAAATATGTTATGGACTAAATGAATCCTCAGAAATTATACTTAAAGAATCAACTTTTGCAGATAAAAAAAATACTGAATTTTTAATATTTAATTTGAAGGAAGATGATTTTAAAATTTCTCATAGATATAGTGTACTAATAAAACAATATGTACAATCTCCAGAAGCTTTTTCTTTTAGTAATAAAGTACTAAGAAATTCTACTTCACAGAGTCTTTTTGTTCAAAGTCAACCTGGTGCTATAACTGGAAATATTATTTCTGATAAAAGAGTTTTTGGATACTTTGAAGTAAGTTCTGTTTCTACAAAAAGAATCTTCTTTAATCATTCAGACTTTTTTGATTATAACCCTCAAAACTTTATTTACCCAGAAACATGTGGTGATCTTTATATACCCTTTATAAAAGCAAGAAAAGATGGTGGTGGATTAAGATACCCTTTGAGAGAAGCTGTAGAATCGGGAGATTGGTTATATTATGGACAAAATGGTTTAGATCTTGACCAAGATATTAATCCATATAGGTTAGTAAGAAAAGATTGTGGTGACTGCACAAAATATGGCTCAAAAATTAAACCTAGCTTTTGGATTGACTAAAAATATTTATGTATGAAAAAAATACTTCTTTTATTATTAATCACTTTTTCTTTTAAAGTGTTTTGTCAAAAAAAGACATCTATTAATGATTTTAAAATTGATCAGGAAAAAATATTTATTCATTTAAATTCAAACTTTTTACTTACAGGTGAAACATTATTGTATAAAATTTCTTGTTTAAATCGATTAAATAACCTTCACAGTAGTTTAAGTAAAATTGTTTATGTTGAAATTTTAAATGATAAGAAAGAAAGGGTTGTTCTGCAAAAGATGAAATTAAAGGATGGAACTGCACAAAGTGATTTCTTTATTAAGAATAGTTTAAAGTCTGGAAACTATAAAATAATCGCATATACCAAATGGATGAAAAATGAAAATCTTTATAGCTCTTCAGACATAAATATAATAAACCCGTTTCAAAGTAAAATAGTAAAGTCAAATAATAAAAATACATTTAAACCTCAAAAATACCATCCTATTATTACTTCCTCAAAAGAGGATAATATTGTTTTAAATAAAAAAATATATAAAAAAAGAGAAAAAGTTTCTTTTAAAATTAACCTTAACGAAAAAAATATTACTTCTAATAATCTTTCTGTTTCAGTAAGAAAAATTGACAATCAGTTTTATTTTCACAAAAAGAATAGTGTACAATACTTACAAGAAAACAATAATTCTAATAACACCTCAAATAATAAAATTATATACCTACCTGATGCAAGAGGTGATCTTATAAAAGGACAAATTATACCAAAATCTGAAGATAAACCTGTTGAAAACATTAAAATTAGTTTATCTGTAATTCAAAAAAATGGTTTTTTTATGATTACAAATACAGAAAAAAATGGTTTCTTTTATTTTATTCTAGATAATTTTAGAAAAAATGAAAAAGTTTACCTACAGCTTATTGGGGCTGATATTAAAGATTATGATATTGTTCTAGCCAAAGAAAAAAGCTTAAATTTTGATGACTTAAACTTTAAAAAATTAAACACAAATAAAAAATTAGATTCTTTAATTGATAAAAAAAGTATTTATGTGCAAATAGAAAATGCCTATAAAAATTTAAAACAAGATAAAATTACATCAGAAAAAGCATCAAATACTTTACCTAATTACTCATTTAAAAAATTCTTATTAGATAATTACACACGATTTAAAACCTTAAGAGAAACAATTACAGAACTTATTCCATTTGTTTCGAGCTCTAAATCAAAAGGTAATATTACTTTCAATATAAACGTTGCTAATAGCTCTTTATATACTTCACCTCCATTATTATTAATTGATGGTTTTATTGTAAATAACCCAAACGAATTTAGTGATATTGACATGAATTTAGTTGAAGAATTAAGCGTTTCTTATAACTTTTTTAAATTCAACTCTGCAATATATAAAGGTATCATTTCAATAAAAACATATAAAGGGAATTATATTCCAAAAACAAAAGATCTTCTTAGTGTTAATATAAAAAATTACCTAGCGAATAAAGACTATTTTTTTCCTGATTATTCAAAAACGAACAACAAACACATACCAGATTATAGAACCCAATTATTCTGGGAACCAAACTTAAATATTAACAAAGAAATCTCTTTTTATACCTCAGATATCAACGGAAGTTATGAGATTGAAATTGAAGGCTTCACCAACTCAGGAAAACCTATTTCATTAAGGAAAAGATTTATTGTAAATTAACTCTTTCGTTATTATGTTTTTTTGTACTTTTTCTTTTTAACTAAACAAGAAGTTATGTATTAAAATACCATAACAATAAGAAAACAAAGAGTACTTTACTCTTTTAGATTTTTTCATAAATGTTGGATCTCGATATTTAAATTGTAATTATCAGAACTCATTACAAGAAGCAAATAATATAAAAGTGTGGATTTGATATACCAAGCTTTAAAAATAACAAAGAATCATAATGAAATGATTATGCTTTTTTGTTTACATTTATCGTAATGAATTTCTTAGCTCACTTATACCTTTCTAAAGAGAACACCAATATTCTTATTGGAAATTTTATTGCTGATGGTATTACTGGCAATAAATTTGGTCATTATTCAGAAGAAATTCAAAAAGGTATTTTTTTACATAGAGAAATAGACACTTTTACCGATGCCCACCCTATTGTTAGACAAAGTAAACGAAGACTAAACCCTAGATACAATCATTATAAAGGCGTTATTATTGATATTTTTTACGATCATTTTTTAGCTAAAAACTGGCATTTATTCTCTGATGTTCCTTTAAGAAACTATGTAGATTATGTATATCAAACACTTCAAGAACATTTTGATATTTTACCTAAAAAAACACAACATCTTTTACCTTATATGATTCAGTATGACTGGTTATACAACTATCAATTTATTGAAGGTATTGAACAAGTGTTAAACGGAATGAACAGAAGAACCAAAGGAAAATCTATGATGCATTTAGCTACCGATGATTTAATCCAACTACATACAGAATTTGAAAAAGATTTTCTGCTCTTTTTCAAAGATTTATGTATCTTTTCCAACCAAAAATTAAAAGAACTCAACTAAAAAACTTACATGATGAAAAAACTGCTTTCAATTACAGTAGCAATGGCCTTTTTGTTAAGCTGCCATCAACCTAAAAAAGAAAAAATCACTGGTTTAATTACAGAAAAAGCCATGGTTGTTTCTGCCAGAGTTGAAGCATCAAAAGTAGGATCTGATATTTTAGAAAAAGGTGGTAATGCCTACGATGCTATGGTTGCTACACAATTAGCATTAGCAGTAGTATATCCTGTTGCCGGTAATATTGGCGGTGGTGGTTTTATGGTCTATCGATCTAATGATGGTAAAACTGGTGCATTAGACTTTAGAGAAAAAGCACCTTTAACTGCAAATAGAGATATGTACTTAGACAAAGACGGAAATGTGATTCCCGGAAAAAGTAGCTTTGGTGTACATTCTGTGGGTGTTCCTGGTTCTATTGCAGGTATTTTTGAAGTATATAATAAATTTGGAAGCTTGCCTTTTAAAGAACTTATTCAGCCTTCTATTGACTTAGCTAGAAACGGTTTTAAAGTAACCAAAATGCAAGCAAATGCTTTTAATAGAACCCGTAAAAGATTTCAAAAAGCAAACAATTATAAAATTCTTTTTGATAAAGAATGGAAAGAAGGAGATCTTTTACAACAAGAAGAGCTAGCACAAACATTAGAACGCATTAGAGACCATGGACAAGATGGGTTTTACAAAGGGAAGACCGCACAGCTTTTTGTAGATTATGTAAAAGAATTAGGCGGAATTATTTCTTTAGAAGACTTAGCAAAATACAAAGCTATTTGGCGTAAACCAATTGAGTTCACCTATAAAAATCATAAAATTATTTCTATGACTTTGCCTGCAAGTGGAGGAATTTGTCTTGCACAAATTTTAAAATCAATTGAGCCTTATGACTTAACAGGAATAGAGCATAATTCTACAAAATACATTCAGTTGTTAACTGAAGCTGAGCGTAGATCTTATGCTGATAGAGCTCATTATTTAGGTGATATTGATTTTGTTGATGTACCTGTAGATAGCCTTTTAGCTGAAAAATATATCAATAAAAGAATGGCTTCATTTTCTTGGGACAAAGCAACCAGCTCTGATGAGGTTTCTCATGGAAAAATTTTAGGAAAAGAAAGTGATCAAACTACCCACTACTCTATTGTAGACCAATTTGGTAATGCGGTATCTGTAACTACAACTTTAAACACAGGATATGGTTCTAAGGTTTTAGTCAAGGGTGCAGGTTTCTTCTTAAATAATGAAATGGATGATTTTAGTGCAAAACCTGGTGTTCCAAACGTTTATGGCTTGCTTGGTTCTGAAGCTAATGCCATTGCACCAGAAAAAAGAATGCTAAGCTCTATGACTCCTACAATTGTAGAAAAAGATGGTAAATTAAGAATGGTTGTTGGAACTCCTGGAGGTTCTACCATTATTACTTCTGTAGCTCAAAATATTTTAAATGTTATTGAGTACGATATGGGAATGCAAGAATCTGTAAATAAAGCTCGTTTTCATCATCAATGGAAACCAGATCATGTAAGAATGGAACCAAAAGGTTTTGATAGTATTACCAAAGCAAATCTTAACAAATTAGGTTATAAAATACTTGAACGAAATTCATTAATCATTGGAAGAGTGGATGCTATTTTAGTATTACCTAATGGTAAATTAGAAGGTGGTGCAGATCCTCGTGGAGATGATGCTGCCGTTGGTTTTTAAAAATCAATGCCATGAAAAGAAAAACATTTATATGAACTATTAGAGTCTTTTTAAAATAATTCATGCAGCAAATCCAACCTTTTCATTTAGCAATACCTGTAGCAAATTTAGAACTTTGTAGAACATTTTACAGAGATGTATTGCATTGTAAAGAAGGGCGTAGTTCTGATACTTGGGTAGACTTTAATTTTTTTGGACATCAATTGGTAATCCATCAAAAAGGTGGTTTAGAAACAAACAAAGCAGTAAGCAATCCAGTAGACGGACATGATGTTCCAGTTCCTCATTTTGGAGTTGTTTTAAGATGGAATGACTGGCAACAACTTGCCAATTCTTTACAAGAACAAAACATTGAGTTTGTTATTGAACCATATATCAGGTTTAAAGGAAAAGTGGGAGAACAAGCAACACTCTTTTTCTATGACCCAGAAGGAAATGCTCTAGAATTTAAAGCATTTAAAAATATAGATCAATTGTTTTCAAAATGAAAACTCTTAATAGAATAACGATACTACTAATAATAGTTTTAAGCATTTTCAATTTCTATTATCTTAAAATAAATTTTAATTTATACAATGAATACAACACTTTGAATGGGAAAAAAAAGGCCTTATTTGGCTTACAGTACATCAACTACTTTTTTGTCCTTTACATGTATATTTTTGAATGTATCTGTCTGATCTTCATTTTTATTTTTACTAACAAAAAAATATTACGAATATTAGCTTCTGTTTTAGTTTTAATTTCATCAATATTAATCTTTACAGAACCTTGGAAATGGTTTATTTAAAATAATGCAATTGCTAGAAACACATAGCGTTCCTAAGATGGATACTAAAATTAGGCTACAAGAATATGCTGTTGGTATTTTTAACACAGTGACAACAAAATCTGCCATAAAAAAAGCGATAAAAAAACAACTTATTTTGGTAAATGATCAACCGGCAAGTACTGCTTTGTTTATTTATGGTGGAGAGAAAATTTCTTTGTACCAATTAGAAAATAAGAATCCAAGAAAAGAATTAAACCTTCCTCTTGAAATTCTTTTTGAAGATGATTATTTAGCTGTTATTTACAAACCTGCAGGTATCTTAGTTAGTGGAAACAAATTTGTAACAATTCGCAATGCATTAGCTCAAAACCTAACTATAAGTTCTCAAAAAGATGCAGTAAAACCACAACCAATTCATCGTTTAGATTATCCTACTTCTGGAGTGTTACTTATTGGCAAAACAAGTTCTTCTATTATTGCATTGAGTAAATTATTTGAAGAAAAACAGATTCAAAAAACTTACTATGCAATTTGTATTGGCAAAATGCATTCATCTGGAAATATTACAACGCAAGTTGATTGTAAAAATGCGCATAGTAATTATCAAGTTTTAGCTACAGTAACTTCCAAACGTTTTTCTTATTTAAACCTTGTAAAACTTAGTCCCAAAACAGGAAGAAAACACCAATTACGAGTACATATGTCGTCTATTGGCAATCAATTATTAGGAGATAAAGAATATGGAAATCCTGATTTAATACTCAAAGGAAAAGGATTGTATCTACATGCGTATTCTTTAGAGTTTATACATCCATTTACAGAGCTACAGCTTACGATAAAGAAAGAGATTCCGAAAAAATTTAAACAGATTTTTCCTGCTCACAAGCTTTCATAGTTACTTCTAATCTTGTAATTAGCTCAAAAATCTCCTTTTCATTATAACTAGCAAAGCCAATTCTTATCGCATTATGCTTACTATTTGCCATATCGTATCGTTGCCAACTGCCAATATCTAAGTAATAATTCTCTGCCTGTTTTTGAACTTCTTTCCAAGAATATCGCTTATCCAATTGCACCCAAACTGCCATTCCGCCTTTCGGTATTTCAAAAGTTAAATATTCACTTAATTTTTCTTGTAACAACTCACAAAAAATAGCTCTTCTATTCTTATAAATTTTTAATACTTTTTTTATGTGTCTATCTAAGTCTCCGTTTTTAATAAAGCTCGCAAAAGTAAGTTCTAACAATGCATCTCCTTGCCTATCTATATATCTTCTTTCATGTGCAGCAGCAGTTACAAAATCTTTTGGAGCAATTAAGTAACCAATTCTAAAAACTGGTGCTACCGTTTTACAAACTGAACCTATATAAATCACATTGCTATTTACATCATGACTAGCTAATGGTAAAATTGGCGAATGACTATAGTTAAAGTCATAATCATAATCATCTTCTATAATTGCAAAATTGTATTTCTTAGCTAAGTTTAATAAGTGAATTCTCCGTTCTGCTGATAATGTTACTGTGGTTGGATGATGATGATGTGAAGTTACATATACGGCTTTTATTGATTGCTGTTTGCATATAGTTTCTAATTGTTGCGTATTGATTCCACATGCATCTACCTCAATAAACTTTAACTGTGCGTTATGATGTAAAAAAGTCGTATTTGCAGCACTATAATTGGTTTCTCCAACTACCACAATATCATTTTCTTTAACCAATAATTGAGAAGACAAGTAAATTCCCATTTGGCTTCCTCTAGTAATCAACACATTTTCTTTGGTAATATTTAAACCTCTAGTTTTATTTAAATAGTCCACCAAAACTGTTCTTAAATAATCATTTCCTAAAGTAGTTCCATAACTCAACTCATCAATACTACTTTTTTTACCAGCAATTCTACGATAAGTTCTTGCTAATTCATTTAATGGCGTTAATCTTACATCAGAAATCCCATCATTTATTGCCATCCATTGGTGGTTCTTTTTTAGTAATTTTTCTTCTAAAGTTGCATCCGTATAAAAAGAAAAACCTGCCTGTTCTTTTTGAAATCCTTTTGTTTCTTTTAAAAAGTTTTGCTGATCCAATTCTGGTAAATTCTGATGTACAAAAGTTCCTTTTTGTGGAATGGTTTCTATCCATCCTTGTAATACCAAATCTTCGTAGCTAGCAACTACCGTTTTTCTGTGTATTGCTAACAACTCTGCCAACAATCTACTACTTGGCAATTTGGTATTTGGAGGCAATTTATTCTTCTTAATTAATGAAATTAATTGATTTGACAATTGAATATACATTGCTTGATTGCTATTTCTATCTAATTGTATGGTGGTTTTATACGGAAACATAACTGGACTATTTAAAAAATTAATTCTGGACGAAATCAACAGTCCATAAATGTATTACATTTGAACAAACAAAACAATGACAACATGAAAAAAGCTGATGTACAATCGAATGAATATCACGAATATTACTCGAGATATATAGACAAACTTGATGCTAAACTTGATTTAATTGAAGGATATATTACTGGTAAAAATCATATGATTGCATTTATTAACAACTTACCAGAAGAGAAACTTTTATACAGATATCAACCAGAAAAATGGAGTATTAAAGAAGTAATACAACATCTTATTGATACCGAAAGAGTTTTTCTGTATCGCTGTTTTAGAATTGCAAGAAATGACAATACCCAAATTGAAGGTTTTGAACAAGATGATTATATAAAGCCTTCCGGAGCTGATCAAAAACCTCGAAATGAATTACTAGAAGAGTTTTCTATAAATAGAGAGAATTCTATTGCATTATTAAAAAGTATTTCTGACAAAAACTTTGCTTTTATCGGAAATGCAAATGGAGCTGATATGTCTGCAAGAGCTGCTGCATTTACCATTTTAGGTCATGACATACATCACTTAGAAGTAATTAATGAACGTTATTTATAAATTATGAAAGAGTATCCAAAATCAAAATTAAACAGAGTAAAAAGAGGCGCCAATAGAGCCAACTATGATGTAGATCAAATCAATACTATTCTAGATGCTGGTTTTATTGGTTATGTTAGTTATGTTTTTCAAGGAAAAGCAATAGCAATTCCCATGGCTTATGGAAGAAATGAAAACACCATTTACTTACATGGATCACAAGCTAATCGAATGCTAACTTCTCTTTTAGAGGTAAAAGAAATGAGTATGACTGTTATGCATTTGGATGCATTGGTATTGGCTAGATCTGGTTTTCATCATTCAGTAAATTATAGGTCAGCTACCATTTTTGGAACTGCTAAAAAAGTTGAAGAGCCAAAAGAGAAAACTGCAGCTTTAAAATGTTTTATGGATCATATGATGCCAGGAAGATGGGAAAATATTAGAGAAATGAATCAACAAGAATTTGACAGAACTTTAGTTGTTGCCATGGAAATTGAAACTGCCTCTGCTAAAATTAGAGATGTTGGAGTTAGTGATGAGCCCGAAGATATCAATACTCCATTTTGGGCCGGATTAGTTCCCATAAAACAGATTGCAGAATATCCGATTCCAGACAAAGATTTACCTAGCAATTTTGAAATTCCTACTCATGTTTTAGAATATTATCACAAAAATAAGGTACATTAGCTGAACAACTACTAATGAACTACCTAACTATGAAAAAATTTTTAAAAGGACTTGGAATAGTTTTGGCAATACTAGCAATAGTTATTGCCATTTTTTATTTTAAGAACAACGAAAGTTTACCTGAAGGAAAAGAAGGAACAAACGCTGATTTATTAGCTCAAAAAATGCTAACTGCTTTAAATTACGAGCAATTTAAAAATACTGAATTACTGGAATGGTCTTTTCGAAATTCTCATCACTATAAATGGAATAAAGCAGCAAATACTGTTTCTGTTTCTTGGGATGGCAATGTTGTTTTTTTAGATACTAAAAACACTCAAAACTCAAAGGTAATCTCATCTAAAAATACTACTGATAATAGTGTTTTAATTAAACAAGCAACCGAGTATTTTAATAATGATAGTTTTTGGTTAGTCGCTCCTTTTAAAGTTTTTGACAAAGGCGTTAAAAGAAGTATTGTTAAATACGAGAATAAAGATGCTTTACTAGTAACATATACTTCTGGTGGCTCTACTCCTGGTGATTCTTATTTATGGATTTTAGACGAAAATGGTTTACCTACGAGTTACAAAATGTGGGTAAGTATTATTCCTATTGGAGGTATTGAAGCTACTTGGGAAGATTGGACTACAACCGAAACTGGAGTTAAGCTTCCAACCAAACATTGTATTACTTTATTTAGCTTAGATATTTTAATGGGCAATGTAAAAACTCGTAATCCTAAAGCTGATCAGTTTGCTAAAAACATTTTAAAAAGAGTAAAACACGAAGCTTATAAAAACACGAACTATTTAGAATGGAGTTTTGGAGGAAGAAGATCTTTTAAATGGAATAAAACTGCGCATATCGCAACTGTTTCTTGGGATAGTATTAAGGTGAAATTACATCCAAATAACAAAGAAAAAAGTACATTGTTTATCAACGGAAAAGAAAGTAATCTAAACAAAGAAAAATTAATTAAAAGAGCTGAAGATATTTTTAATAACGATAGTTTTTGGTTAGTTGCTCCGCACAAACTTTTTGAATCAGGTATTATTAGAAACATCGTAGAAATTGAAGGAAAAGAAGCCTTAAAGGTAACATACACTACAGGAGGTACAACTCCTGGGGATTCTTATATTTGGATTGTGGACGATCAATTTTTACCTATTAAATATTTGATGAATGTACCAAGTATGAATATGAATCGAGTGCCTGCCACTTGGGAAGATTGGATTACAACAAAGTCTGGTACTTTACTTCCAAAAATGCATACTTTTTCTAGTGGAAGAAAATTAAGCATGGGAGATGTAAAAGCTTACAATTAATCCCTATATTTAAAACATGAATTCAAAAGATATTTCTAACGGAATTTTAAGAGCATTAGCGATTATTTTAGGTATTTCACTCCTGCTCTATTTCCTATATATTATTCAGTCTGTAATCGTTTATATTATCATTGCTGGAGTAGTTTCTTTAATTGCTAGACCAATGATTCTTCTTTTACGTAGACGCTTAAAATTTCCAAATACCTTGTCTGTAATTTCTGTAATGATACTTCTTGTTGGATTAATTATTGGAATTATCAGAATGTTTGTTCCATTAATTGTAAAGCAAGGAGAAAGCTTATCTTTATTACAAACAGATAAATTACAGCAAAACTTACAAAGTGTAATCAATCAGGTAAATGATTATTTTACTGCTAACAATATCAACTTACTTTCTGAGTTAAAAAATGTTGACTTCTTATCTGGTTTTCAAGCAATTCCAAACTTGCTTAATTATGTTGCGAGTACATTAGGCTCTTTAAGTGTTGGGTTGTTCTCTGTACTTTTTATTTCTTTCTTTTTTATGAAAGATAGTAAGCTTTTAAAAAATGCTGTTTTAACAATTATTCCTGCAAAAAGCGAAAATCGATTCTCAAAATCTACAGAAATTATAAAAGATTTATTATCTCGATATTTCATCGGATTGGTATTGCAGATTACTATTTTGTTTGTACTGTATACAATTACATTGCTTATTTTCGGTATAGACAATGCTGTGGTAATTGCTTTTTTATGTGCTTTATTAAACCTAATTCCATACATAGGTCCAATGATTGGAGCTGTAATTATGTTCTTATTATCTATGACAAGTAATTTGGGACAGGATTTTCAAACAGAAATTTTACCAACCACATTGTATGTAATGATTGGATACTTAATTGCTCAATTAATTGACAACTTTTTTAGTCAGCCTTTTATTTTTTCAAAAACCACAAAATCACATCCATTAGAAATCTTTTTAATTATCATTATTGGAGGTTTATTATTTGGGGTTGTTGGTATGATTACTGCAGTACCAATGTACACCGCTTTAAAAGTGATTTTAAAAGAATTTTTGTCTGAAAATAAAATTGTAAAATCCTTAACCAAAGATATTTAATTGAATTCAGCAATTTTAAGCAAAGAAATACAACAGTTTATTGATGGGCATCTCAATACTGACATCTCTAAATTACTTTTTAAAGGAAGCCCTTTTGATACAGTTACTGTTCAAGAATTAGCCACTCAAATTGTTGCAAAAAAAAAATGTGAGAAAAAACTTCCTTCATGGTTTACTACCCAAAATGTTTATTTTCCTTCAAAAGTTCATATTGAACAAACCTCTTCAGAAGAAACAGCATATTATAAAGCATCATTAATTTCTGGAGATTCTATAATTGATATTACAGGTGGTTTTGGAGTAGATTGCTTTGCCTTTTCTAAGAACTTTAAAGAGGTAACTCACTGTGAATTAAACACAAAGTTATCAACAATTGTTAAAAACAATTATCAACAACTAAAAAAAGAGCATATTAAATGTCATTCTGGAGATGGAATTGAGTTTTTAAAAAATACCGACAAAAAATTTGATTGGATTTATATTGACCCATCTCGAAGAGATACCGCAAATAAAAAAGTTTTTCTTTTAAAAGACTGTTTACCAAATGTTCCCGAAAATTTAGAACTATTATTCGAAAAATCAAATAACATCTTAATTAAGAATTCTCCAATTTTAGACATTTCAAAAACCATAGACGAATTAAAATTTGTTAAAGAGATTCATATTGTAGCAGTACAAAACGAAGTAAAAGAATTACTGTTTTTATTAGAAAAAAATTATACTCAAAATATTGATATAAAAACAATCAACCTCACAAAAAACAGCAATCAATTATTTAATTTTCAAACAAATACATCAAAAACCAAATCAACATACTCAGAACCAAAACAGTATATTTACGAACCTAATGCAGCCATTTTAAAATCCGGTGGATTTCATGAAGTAAGCAAACAATTGAAAATAAGCAAACTACATCAACATTCGCATTTATATACTTCAGATGAGCTCATCAATTTTCCTGGTAGACGCTTTATTTTAGAACAAAGTTGTAATTATAATAAGAAAGAAATTTTAGTTTTTTTAAAAGATAAAAAAGCAAATATTACCACTAGAAATTTTCCAGAAACTGTAGCTCAAATAAGAAAAAAAACAAAAATAAAAGATGGAGGTTCTAAATACTTGTTTTTCACCACTGTTAACAACGACACTTTAAAAGTGTTGATTTGTTCACAAGTTTTTTAACAATTTTTCACGTAAAAAAACAACTAACAACTGCTCAAAATACAACTAATGATTTTTTAATCAGTTATTTACATATCTTTGCAATATCATTTAGGTTATGATTTATCATAATCTTCCCCCAAACAGTGTGTTTTATTTTTAGGGGTATAAAACACGCTGAAAAGCCTTGAAATTTCAAGGCTTTTTTTTATTCATTCTAATTAACAAAAAAGAACATAGAAATTCCTTTTCTCCAATCTATAGTTGTAATATTTTTTTAAATTTATGCTTTACTAAAGTATACCAATGGCAAATAAAAATATTAGAACATTATCATCTAGAAAAGAATTAGACGATAACCTATTTGAAAATATAGCAATCGCTTCTCAAAAAGAGAACTCAAAAGAAGAATTACAAGAACTTTCTAAACGATTCATGATCGATGATTCTGTAGTTTTAGGAAGTAGTACTTTTTATGATTTTACTAGAGAAGAAAATAAAAATAAAAAAATACATGTATGTTCTGGAACTGCTTGTATGGTTGCTAAATCACAAAGTTCTCTTCATAAAAATTTAGAGAATCATTTCCAATCAGATGAGATTGGACATGCTGCTTGTGTAGGTAGATGTCATTCTAATAATGCCTTTATGTATGATGATAAAACCTATAATGCTGATACTGCTGAAGCTTTAGAAAATATCATTCATAAGAAAGAATACCAAATTAATGATTATCGAGTTGAGGCCAATACAACGCCAATTCTTACCTCTAAAATTGAAGATGTTACTGATTTTTTTGCTTTAGCTAATGAACACAAACAAGATTCACAAAAAGTTATTCAAGAATTAAAAAACTCTAACTTAAGAGGTCGTGGTGGTGCAGGTTTTCCTTTTTGGTTTAAATTAGATGCTGTTATTAAAGAGCAAAATACTCAAAAATATATTGTTTGTAATGCTGATGAAGGAGATCCTGGAGCATATTCTGATATGTACCTGATGGAACATCAAGCACATAAAGTTTTATTTGGGATGTATATGGCTGGATTAACTGTTGGTGCAAATACTGGAGTTCTATACATTAGAGGAGAATACCCAGATTCTATAAAAATTGTTGGTGAAGCTATAGAAGAATTAAAAGAGAAAAAATTAATAGGAGGTTTCAAATTTAAAATTATTCGTGGTCAAGGTTCTTATGTTTGTGGGGAAGAAACAGCTTTATTAAGTTCTATTGAAGGTTTACGACCAGAAGTTCGTGTTCGTCCTCCCTATCCTGCTCAATACGGATTGTATGGAAAACCTACTGTTTTAAGCAATGTAGAAACATTTGCCAACATTCATTGGATATTACAAAACGGTGGTTCCGCTTATGCTGCTTTAGGTAAAGGAGCTTCTACAGGAACAAAATTAGTTTCTTTAGATAGCTATTTTAATACTCCTGGAATGTATGAGATTGAAATGGGAACATCATTACAAACTGTTTTTGATGAGTTTGGAGGTGGATTTAAATCTGAAGTAAAAGGATTCCAAATTGGTGGTCCTTTAGGAGGAATTGTTCCTATAAATAAGATTCCTGAGTTAACATTAGATTTTGAATCTTTAGGAAATAATGGATTTTTATTAGGTCATGCAAGTATCGTTTCTATTCCATCAGATTTTCCAATAATTAAATTTTTAGAACACTTAATGGAATTTACTGCTGACGAATCTTGTGGTAAATGTTACCCTTGTAGAATTGGTTCCTATCGTGGAATGGAAATGTTACAAAAAGCTCAAACCTCTAATTATAAAATAGACAAACAATTGTTTGATGATTTATTAGAAACCCTAGAAATAGGTTCTTTATGTGCATTAGGTGGCGGAATTCCTTTGCCAGTAAAAAATGCAATGCAATATTTTCAAGATGAATTAAATCAATATTTTACAAACAACTAATAAAAAGATGAAAGCTTATATAAACAATACCGCATACGAGTTCAATTCTGGAGAAACAATTTTAGAGTTTGTAAGAAGAATTGAAAATGACAGAAATGCAATTCCAACCATGTGTCAAGATGATCGTTTAGAAAATTTTGGCTCATGTAGAGTTTGTTCTGTAGAAGTAGCCAGAGAAAAAGATGGGCCAACAAGAACAATGGCTTCATGTCATACTCCAGTTGGAGAAGGTTTATACATTTATCACAATACAGAAAAAATGCATCGCCTTCGTAAAAATATTGTCGAATTAGTTCTTACAGATTATCCTTCAGACAAAGTTTTTCCTGCAGAAGATAAAAAAGCAACACCTTTTCAAGAAACTATTGCTCAAATTGGGATTCCAAATGTTCGTTATCCAGAAGGTAAAAATCATTTAGATATAGAACCAGATAGAGCACATCCATATATCAAATCTGATTTATCACAATGTATCAATTGTTTTCGTTGTGTAAGAGCTTGTGAAGAGATTCAAGGTGAAATGATTTTAGGAATGTCTGGTCGTGGTTTTGCGAGCAATATTATTAAAGGATTTGATACTTCTTTTGATGAATCTGCTTGTGTTTCTTGTGGTGCTTGTGTACAAACTTGTCCTACTGAAGCGTTAACAGATAAATATGAAACAAAAACATTAATTGCTGACGAAACAGTAAGAACTACATGTACTTATTGTGGTGTAGGTTGTCAATTAGATGTTTCTGTAATTGATGGAGAAATCAAGGGAATTCAAGCCCCTGAAACAGCCGAAGTAAATGAAGGACATACATGTTTAAAAGGAAGATTTGCTTTTGAATTTTACAATCATCCAGATCGTTTACGTGAACCAATGATCAAAAAGAATGGGAAATTTGAAGAGGTTAGCTGGGAAGAAGCTTATGACTATATTACCAATAAATTAGTTTCCATTAAAAATGAATATGGCCCTGATGCTATTGGCGGAATTTCTTCTTCAAGAGCAACAAACGAAGAAAATTATTTAATGCAAAAAATGCTTCGTGTTGCTGTTGGAACCAATAATATTGATGGTTGTGCTAGAGTTTGTCATGCTCCTACTGCCTACGGAATGCAACAAGCGTTCGGAACTGGAGCTGCAACAAACTCTGTAGAAGATCTAAAACAAACTGATGCTATATTCTTATTTGGAGCAAACCCTATTAAAGGACATCCAGTAACTGGTGCTAAAATTAAGCAAGCGTTTATGAAAGGAGTTACTTCTATTGTAGTAGACCCTATCAAAACAAAATTAGCAGAATTGGCTAGCTATCATTTACAAATTAGACCAGGAACCAATGTGGCTATTTTAAATATGTTAGCACATTATATTGTTACTGATAATCTAGTTAATCAACATTTTATTGATTCATATACAGAAAAGTATATTGAATTTAAAAACCATGTTGAAAACCTAAATATGGACGAACTTTCTATTCTAACTGGAGTAGATAAAGAGTTGGTTAGAAAAGCCGCTCATGCTTATGCAACTGCTGATCGAGCCATGGAATTTCATGGATTAGGTGTTACTGAACATTTCCAAGGAAGTAAAACAGTAATGTTACTTGCTAATTTAGCCATGATGACAGGGAATGTTGGAAAAAAAGGAGTTGGATTAAACCCTTTACGTGGTCAAAATAATGTACAAGGTGCTGCAGATATGGGGGTTCAACCACACCAAGGAGCTGGGTATTTGGATGTAAACAAACCAGAAATTCAACAATATTATGCAGACAAATATGGTATTGAAAAAATGCCAGAAAGAGAAGGTTATAAGATTCCGCAAATGCTTGATGCTGCCATTGATGGTAAGCTAAAAGCGTTATATATAATGGGAGAAGATACTATTATGACAGATCCAAATACTAATCATAGTATCAAAGCCTTTGAAAATTTAGACTTCATTGTTGTACAAGAGTTGTTTATGACTGCAACTTCTGAAATGGCAGATGTTGTTTTACCTGCATCGTCTTATTTTGAAAAAAATGGAACATTTACCAATGGAGAACGAAGAATGCAACGTGTAAATAGAGTAATCGAACCAATTGGTAATACCAAACCAGATGGTCAGATTATTATTGATATTATGAATCGTTTAGGTTATCAACAACCAACAGGTTTGCATTATGATGCTGCAAATGTTATTGAAGAAATTGCAGATGTGATTCCTTTCATGAAAGGTTTGTCTTGGGACCGATTGGGTGAAAATGGATTGCAATGGCCAATAAAAGAAGATGGAACAGATACAAAAATGATTCACGTTGATGGAGCCTTTAAAAAAGGAATTGGAACTTTTCATCATTTTGATTTTGAAGAAACTCCTGAAATTGTAGCTCATGGTCAACAATATCCATTTATTTTAACTACTGGAAGAGAGTTAGAACATTATAATTCTGGTACCATGACTCGTAGAACAGACAATCAAAAGATTCTTTCTGATGATGTTCTAGAAGTACATCCTAAAGATGCCATCAAAAAAGGGATCAATGACAATGAAACTGTTCGTATTTTTTCTGATCGCGGAAGTGTAGAAATTCCAATTAAGTATTCTAAAAATGTAAAACGTGGAGTGGTAAGAACTACTTTCCATCAACCAGAAGTATTTATTAATATTATTACTGGTAGTGTTGGTGATAAAGAAACCTTAACTCCAGAATATAAAGTTGTAGCTGTAGATTTTGAGCGAGTTTAGTCTAAAAAATAAATCCCATTATACATACAACGGAATACTTATTTCTGATGGAGAAAAATCTATTGTTTCTGATGGAATTGTTGTTGAAGCCGCACTGCAAATTAATATCAATTCGACTTCCTATACAGTTGTGATGCGTACTCCTGGAAATGATTTTGAATTGATAAGAGGATTGCTTTATGCCGAAGATATTTACAAAGAAAAACAAGCATTAGATTTTAAAGTTATTGAAGAAAAAGAAAATGGATTTTCTATCATTAATGTAATCATTCCTAAAAATAAACTGGGCAAAGGTTACCTCAATAAACGTACACTTTTATCGGTTTCTTCTTGTGGAATTTGCGGAAAACAAAACTTAGAAGACATCGAACTTAAAGGAAAGTCTTTAAAAAATGACACGCTTTTCTCTATTCAAAACATTCAAGAAATGTCTTCTAGAATGAGTTCTCTACAAAACGTATTTAAAGCTACTGGAGGAAGTCATGCCGCAGCAATTTTTGACAAAAACTATCAATTACTCACTATTAAAGAAGATATTGGTAGACATAATGCCGTAGATAAGGTTATAGGAGATTTAATTAACAAAAATGATTTAAACAATTCTTTTTGCATGTTGGTTAGTGGTAGAGTCTCTTACGAAATCGTATCTAAAGCTTTTATTGCTAAAATCGGAATTATTATCGCGGTTTCTGCTTGCTCGAGTTTGGCTATAGATTATGCAAAAGAATTCGGAATTTGCTTGATTGGTTTTAGCAGAACCAATAAAATGACTATTTATGCAAACCCAACCAAAATTGAATAGTAACATAATGAATAAACATTTTTTTTGGCTTATTTGCCTACTTATTTCTTCCTCTGTTTTTTCTCAAGAAAATACAATTCCCAAAAAACAAACTCAACATGGATTTGCCTCTTTAGATTATTTATCAATTAAAATGCCTTTGGATGAAAATGGAAAACCTGAAGCCAATATGGGTTTTACGGGAGTTCA
This sequence comes from uncultured Polaribacter sp., assembly GCA_947497755.1. Classification (GTDB taxonomy): domain Bacteria; phylum Bacteroidota; class Bacteroidia; order Flavobacteriales; family Flavobacteriaceae; genus Polaribacter. The sequence continues at coordinate 64,865 of CANMHT010000010.1, forward strand.
TTACAATTTATGGTTAAGCAATACTGTTTATAGTGGTTTAGGGTTTTATGGTACTGTGAATGGTAAACGTGGAGGTCTATTTACTTTAGGATTAAACCTTGGTGTTAAAAAACATATTTTTAATAAGCTATTTATTGATACTGGAATTCATTTAGGAGCAGGTGGTGGTGCCGGAGCTCCTGATGGTGGTGGTGCTTTTTTACTTCCTCATTTTAATTTAGGCTATGACTTTAAACACTTTTCAACTACAATTGGTTATAGCCATATTAATTTTTTTGATAAAGGAAATATAAACGCTCAACAATTTAGAATTGGTGTTCAAATACCTCTATCTTTTGACCACACAAGTTTTGAAGAAAAAGAGAAAACAATCGCCATAAATGAATTGAAAAACTCTGATTGGAATCAAGTAACAGCTAAACATTCATTTTTGTTACATCAAAATAATTATGTGATTAAAGGAAATAGTCAAGATACCGAAGGAAACATTTATCCAAAGAACACTACAATTAGAGTAGCTGGATTAGAGTTTACTTCTTATTTAAAAAATAACTGGATGCTATACTTCAAAGCTGATGGTGCTTTTCATGGTATTGATGCTGGTTATATGGATATTTTTCTTGGAGGAGGATATCTTTTCTCTTTCAACAAAAAAAGAACATTTTTTTCTACCAAATTTGCAATTGGTGCAGGTGGCGGTGGCGGTGTTGATACACAAGGAGGTTTTTTAATTCAACCAGAAATTGCCCTTGAGCATAAATTATTTAACAATACTTTTCTTTATGTAAATAAAGGGTACATTCTTACTCCTAACTCACATTATACTTCTTCTACTTATGGTTTTGGTTTGAAGTATTATACCAACAATCAAGGTATAAAAAATAGCAATGGAGATTATTTTAATTCTTCAAAGATCAAAGGTATTGAGCTTATTGTTGGTGATGAAGTCTATACTCAAGCTCAAAGAGAAATTTTTCCTACTCAGCAATTACATCAATTTGCTTTACAAGTTAATTTATACATTTCTAAAACTATGTATTTAGCTGGTTCTACTTCTTTTGCTAGCTTTGGAAATGCTGGAGCTTATGCAGAAGGAATTGTTGGAATGGGATATCAAACAAATGCATTTATTCATAACAGAGTTCAGCTATTTGGACAAGTATTAGCAGGTGCTGCAGGTGGTGGACGCATAAGTACAGGACAAGGTCTAATTGTAAAGCCTAGTTTTGGAGTTAATCTAAAACTAAATGATAAATTAAGTTTACGAAGTTCTTTAGGAAAAGTAAAAGCAAGAGGTGGAGATTTAAACAGCACTACTTTTAATCTAAGTTTAAATTATAGTCTTGGCTTTTTAACAGCTAATTAACTAGTTTACAACTATTTTAAACTTAAAATAACTTACATTTACACAATTCAAATAACCAAAATTTACTCTCATGAAAAATTTAAAGGTATTAGCAGCAATGCTCTTATTAATTACTTCCTGTAAAACAGAAACAAAAAAACCAGAAAAACTAAGCAATGAAGATTTGATTGCCAAAGCAAAAGAGATTCATAAACGTGTAATGGTATTAGACACACATAACGATATCAATGTTAGAAATTTTACCGATAGTATTAATTATACACAAGAACTTGACAATCAAGTAAACTTACCAAAAATGAAAAAAGGAGGTTTAGACGTTTCTTGGTTTATTGTATATACTGGGCAAGGAGAATTGACTCCAGAAGGATATGACAAAGCATATAAAAATGCCATTTCTAAATTCAATGCCATTCACAAACTTACCAAAGAAATTGCTCCAGATCAAATTGAACTAGCGGTAAACTCTGCTGATGCAAGAAAAATCTATGCTTCTGGTAAAAAAGTGGCTATGATTGGAATTGAAAATGGATATCCTATTGGAACTGATATTAAAAGAGTAAAAGAATTTTATGATTTAGGGGCTAGATATATGTCACTATCTCATAATGGACATAGTCAATTATGTGACTCTAATACTGGAGAAACTGATAACAAATGGCTGCATGGTGGTGTAAGTGATTTAGGGAAAGAAGTCATCAAAGAAATGAATAAATGGGGTATGATGATAGATGTTTCTCACCCTGCAAAATCATCTATAAAAGATATGGTTGAGTTAAGTAAAGCTCCAATTATTGCTTCTCATTCATCAGCAAGAGGACTTTGTGATCACAGTAGAAATTTAGATGATGAGCAGTTAATGTGGATCAAAAAAAATGGTGGAGTTGTACAAACTGTTGCTTTTAATGCTTATGTAAATACTGAAAAAAACGAAACTTATAATAAAGCTAGTAGAAAATATATGGAGGAAATTGCAAAAGAGCAAGGATTTAAAATGATGCCAAGATCTGAAGCAAGAAAGTTACCAAAAGAACAATTAGATAAATACTATAACGAATACATAAGAGTAAGAAAATTAGCCCGAGCTAAAATGGCTAAAGAAGCTGATAAATTTGATCCTGTAAACGTTGCTGATTTTGTAGATCATATAGATTATATGGTCAAAAAAATTGGTATAAACCATGTTGGAATCAGTTCTGATTTTGATGGTGGTGGCGGTGTAGCTGGATGGAACGATGCCTCTGAAACACTAAACGTTACTATTGAATTAGTAAAACGTGGTTACAGCGAAAAGCAGATTGAAAAATTATGGAGTGGTAATTTATTAAGAGTACTCGATGAAGTACAAGCAATTGCTCAAAAAATTCAAAAAGGAGAAAAAGTATAAAAGTGTTCTCTTTTCTTAGAAATAATAAAGCTCGTTTTTAAACGAGCTTTATTGTTTTAGAACAATTGATTTAGTTTGCTAATCTTTGTAAATAAATCTGACAAGTCAAATAATTTCTATTAGTTCTAAAGTTTTTCTTTTTGTTAAAAGTTATTGATTTTAGTGTACCTAACTGTAAATCTTCTAGGTAATTAATCAACTTTAACAAAGAAATATAATTCCCTTTCACCTCAAAAGAATATGTTAATAATTTTGTAATTTCAGTTTTATATTCATGAGGTTTATTAAATGACACTATTTCTAAATTATTCTTTGCAGAAAATATGGTTATGCTTTGTAACAATGTTTGTTGAAATGTGTTTTTAACAGAAATGTTTTTCTTCTTTAAAATAGCATCTAATTGCTTCTCTTCTTCATTTAATTTAAAAATTTTATGTGATGCATTATCTAATAACAATTTTTCTTTAGATAATTTTTCAAAATCTTTTTGAACTTCAAAAGTTCTAGTTAGTACAAACTTATATATTAAAAGCAAAGAAAGAACAAAGCCAAAAATTAAGATTCTATTTTTAAGTTTTATATCCATCTTAATTATTTATATAAATTAAAAACTCAAAAGAAGAAGAAAAGGTATTTTTCCCTTTTCCGTAAGAAATAATTTCAACCTTTTGCACCCATTTTTTTTGTTCTAAATAAGAAATCCATTTTGTAAAAGAATTACTATTTCTAGAATTTCCTTTAACAACAATAGTATTCATTGAAACAGTTATATCCTTATTCTTCTTAATTGATTTATTTAAAGGCTGATAACTAAGTTCCTTTAAACTTGTTTTTGGGGGAACCGATCTACCTAATTCATTTAAAAAGCGAGTAATTTGAAATGATGAAGATGAAGCTAGACTTTTGGTTAATTGAGATTTTTTCTCTACTCTATTTTGTAGTTGAGTTAGTTTATTTTTATAGGCATTATTCTCTGCTAATTCTTCATTTAAAACAGATCCTTTAGTATGTGTATTGGTAAATATTAAATAATTCACCAACAAAATGGCAAACAGAATACCTAAACTTACTTTTAAGCCAATAGAGAAAAAACGATGCCTTTTATAATACTCAAATAATTCCTTTCCTTTCTCCTTAAAGTTTGAAATATTCGAATTATTTCTATAAAAATAAGCTAGAATTCCACTTAAAGCACCAAGGTATTTATTCGGGATTTCTAAATCATTAATTGAGTAATTAACTTCTTTAAACACAGATTTTTCAATATCTACAGCTTGCTCTCCCTTACAAATAAGCTTATTATTTAAGGTGTAAATTTCTTCATTGTTTATGTAAGGGAGTAATGAGCAAACCATTAAATTTTGTAGTGAAAAGTCAATAATAAATATCCCTTTAGACTCATAGGTTTTTATTAGATTATCTATATATTCTTTTCTACATACAGCTACAAAGCTATGATCTAATGTGGTAACTACTTCAAAATAAAAATCAGCTAATTTTATGGTTGGAAAAGCTTTTTTTACAACAAGTTCTTTGTTTTCATCTACAGAAATTACTTTTTTTAATAATACTTGTTGATTATTGACAATTAAAAAAGCATGTTTTTGAGATTGTAAATGAGTAAAAACTTCCTCATGTTTTTGAAAACTTTTTGAATCTGCTATTACTAATTCTTTTTTTGTTTTTTTTAGTTGTAAAACGAGAAAATGTTCTTTAGCATTTTTATCAATACTATGTTCTATACTACAGAACGTATTTCCATATGTTAGCAACTGTATCATTTACTGAATAATTGTTGGTTTAATCAATACAGATAGTTTAGTTTTAGAAGCCGTTCTTGTTCTTTTACTAAACAAGTATTTTATAATCGGAATTCTAGCTAAAAAAGGAACTCCTGAGCCTGAATCATTTTTAAGATTTTCTTCTAATCCTCCTAAAATTACTACATCTTGATCTTTTACTCTGATAGTTGAAGTAAACTCTCTAGAATTAATTCCAGGTGGGGCTTCATTATCTATTTTTTTTCCATTAAAAGTAGACTGAATTACCTTAATACTCATAGTAATTTGTCCATCACCAGAAATAATTGGTCTAATTTTAATAGCCAGATTAGCATCTACTGGTATATAATTTTTTATTTCTCTTGTTTGAGGGTTTTGAGAACCTATAATATCAGTTACTGTTTCTACATAATAAGAACGTTCTCCATTAGAAAGATTTGCCTCATGTCCATTTAATGCCGTTAATTTTGGTGTAGATTTAATGTCCAAATCTCCATTTGTTTCCAACGCTTCAATCTTAGCATAAAAATTAGGGGTAACTTTACCTAAGTTAAGCGATCCGAAACCATTAAGTCCACCAATAATTTTATTTATTGAATTTGCACCAAGTGTTAAATTTGTATTAGGATATACGCCTCCTTTTGTTGTTGCAGGCTTGTCTCCAATTCCTAGCGTTATTCCTGTTGAAACAGTAGCACTATTGCTCACTTCTAAAATCATTACATCAATAGTAACTACAGGAACAGACTTATCTATTAACTTCACAAAGTTTCTAAACCTCTCAATACGTTTAGAAGAGCCACTTACAATAAAACTATTATGTTCAATATCACTTGTTATCTGTAAAGAATCTCTCACCTCTTCTGGAATCAAGTTTAATAAATTCTCTGTTACAGTTTGAGAGTTATTTTGATTCGTTTGCCTATTTCTACTACTGTTATAATTTTGTCTAGAATACTGATTTGAAGCATACTGACTTGAATTTCGACCTGTTAATCTATTTTGGTTGTTATAATTATTTTGATATGAAAATTGGTTATTATTTATATCATTTTTTTTCTCTTCCATAATTTCAATAGTTCTATGAACTAAAGGAATAACAACTGTTTTTCTTACAGAAGCTTGATTGCTTTTACCAAAAAAATAAATATCATTTTCTTTTTTATAAGAATAGTTTGTTGTAGTCTCAAAAATATAATTCAATAGGGTATCAAAGTGTATGTTATTTGCTTTAAAAGATGTAGTTAATGTTTCAGGTAACTTAGCAGTAGTAAACATACTTACTTTTAAGTCTAATCCAATTTCATTAACTACTGTTGCTATAGAAACTTTATTAATGTCTACATCAATCATTCTTTTAATAGTATCAACTACTTTAAAATAAAAGTTTTTACTTTTTACCGAACGTCTATTTTTAGAATTAAACATCGTTTCTCCTTCTATAGTAGAAAACGTATATAAACCATTCTTTGATTTGGTAATATTTAACTTATTTATCTTAGCTAATAGATTCAATGCTGTTACTACTGGTAAATCTTTTAAAAAGATAGATACCTTTTTTTCTGCAATGCTGGGCGGGTAAAATAAATTCTTGCCTGTTAATTCTGTTATTTTTTTTAAAACTGCCCCTAAAGAATCATCCTTTAATTCTAAGGAGATTAATTTTTTAGCATTTTTATTATATGTTATTAATAACTCTTTTGGCTTTGGCTCTGGAATTTTTATTTTAGAAATAGTAATTATAGAGCCTAAAACACCAATGTTTAGATTAAATTTTTTAGCACTAAATAAAAGAGCGTCTTTTATAGTTACATTAGTAAAATTATGAGTAACCATAACACTTCTTAAATTTGGTTCTATTGAAACATTAAGTTTATTTATATCTGCAATAGTTCTAATAAAAGTTGGTAGTTGAACATTGTTAATATTAGAATTTACCTTTTTAGTTAATGCTGGTATTTTAGTTTCTAAACTATCAAGTGTAATTTTTAATTTATGGAGTTCTTCAACACTTATTGTTTGCGATTTTACAACCGAAAAGCACAATAAAAAGAAGAACGAAATAAGATATCTTTTTATCACAATTTTATTTTTAATATTAATTTACCTCAAAAGAAGTAGTTGTGTAATCTGTTTCATACTCAGAGTTCTTGGCTTTAATTCTCCATTGATAATTACCTATCTCTAAATTTTTAGTATAAAATCTTTTTGAAATAATTGTATCTAATACAATCTGAGAAGCACTAGTAAAAGTTGGTGTTGCAATTTGTAAATGATACACTTCAGCATCATTTATTAAATTCCAATTAAAATTGATGGAGCCTTTTGGTACAGCGGTTTTTTCTTTAGGAGCTAAAATTGTAACAGAATCATTAGAAATATCTTCTACAAAAATAGCTTCACAACTAAGTAATAGCCCTATTGCTATTAACAATAAAATATTCTTTTTCATCAGCAAGTAATTATTTTTGGATAAAGTTAAAAAATTATTTGATTTTTTATACATTTGGTAGTACGAATTCTAAACTATTAGCTATGAAAAGATTTCAAAAAAAATTGAATGCATTCAACTTACAAGAATTATTGGTTGTTTTAGTAATTATTGGAATCCTTATCTTAATTGCTTTGCCTAATTTAACACCAATGATTGCCAAAGCAAAAAGTATTGAAGCACAAACACAATTAAACTCTTTACACGGTTTACAACGCAACTATTTCTACATGCATTCTAAGTATTCTAACGATTTGAAATCCGTAGATTTTATTGCGCCAAAAACGGTCAATGAAAATGGAAAAGCCAACTATATTTATGAAATTATAGAAGCCACAAACACTACTTTTAAAGCGCGAGCAACTGCTATTAGAGATTTTAATGGTGATGGAAAATTTAATGTTTGGGAGATTGATCAAGATCAAAATTTAAAAGAGCTTGTAAAAGACTAACATAGCTGTTTTTCTAGTACTTTATCCAATTTTAATTTTTAGTCAACTTTCATGCAACTTGCACTTAATATTGTATTTATAGGATTGCTTTTCTCTATTGTCTATCAAGATTTTAAAGAAAGAAAAGTAAGCGCCTATTTATTTTTTATCCTTATTATTTTGGGTGGATATATGCATTTTACGAAACAATATATTACCAGTTATCTATTTAACTTAATTGTAAATACTAGTTTAATTTTATTACTAACCATTGTACTTGCCATTTACAGCAGTTTTGTTTTAAAAGTAAAGCTACAAGAAGCCATTGGTTTGGGAGATATTTTGTTCTTTTTCATTTTAGCAGTTAGTTTTCCAACCGCTACTTTTTTAGTGATTTTAAGTAGTTCATTAATCTTTTCTTTTTTACTTTTTACATTTTTAAAAAGTAGCTTAAAAAATAAAACGGTTCCTTTAGCGGGATTACAAGCATTATTTCTTGGAGCTTTTATAGGAAGTAATTTATTATTCAACTTTATTAACCTTTATACTGTATAATGATTTTAGAAGAAGATTTTTATTTGGATACCGCTTTAAAGCAAACTATTAGTGCTGAAATAGCATATCAGTATAGAGTAATTCCTGTTTTTAAAAAGGATACAATTTTAGGACTTCTAACTGATGCTAAAGCTACTGAAGCTCTTAGCACTGAGTTACAAATTGTATTGGGTATTCCTATTGAATTACAACAAGAATCCTCTAAAAATATTGATGCTTTTTTACTTAAAAACTATAGAAAGAATAATACCGAAAATAACAATCATACATTCTTACATTTTACAGATGACTTTCTAATGAACCTACTATATGAAGCCAAAGAAATTGGTAGTAGTGATATTCATTTTGAAGCTTTTGAAAAGCAATGTAGAGTTCGTTATAGAATTGATGGTAAATTGATTGAAAAATACATTATTTCTTTGAGTGATTATCCTAAGATTGTAAACCGAATTAAAATTATGGCAAGCTTGGATATTTCTGAAAAAAGATTGCCACAAGATGGAAGAATAAATCTTACAACTGAAACGGAAGATTTTGACATTCGTGTTTCTAGTTTACCTACTTTACATGGAGAAAAAATAGTATTGCGTATTCTTACTAAAAATGGTTTGGTCGTCAATTTAGACGACTTAGGTTTTAGTCAACATGAATTAGAAGTTTATAAATCATCTGTAAAAAAACCAAACGGAATTGTATTAATCTCTGGTCCAACTGGTTCTGGTAAAACCACAACATTATACGCTACTTTAAAGCTTCTAAACACGAATGACACTAATATTTTAACTATTGAAGACCCGATAGAATATACTTTAGAAGGAGTAAACCAAGTACAATTGAAAGAAGATATTGGATTGGATTTCTCTAGTACTTTACGAACTTTTTTAAGACAAGATCCAGACATTATCATGGTTGGAGAAATTAGAGATGCCAATACTGCAAATATGGCTATTAGAGCTGCTTTAACTGGACATCTTGTATTATCTACCATACATACCAATTCGGCTTGGGCTACTGTTTCTAGATTGATTGACATGGGAATTCCACCTTTTTTAATTGCCAGTACCTTAAATGTTAGTGTTGCTCAAAGATTGGTCCGAAAGTTATGCTCACATTGTAAATCTGAAGCAGAAATTTCTTCGCAAGATTTTCCTAGAGGTTTTACGATTCCTATAAATTTACAAAAGCATTATAAAGCTACAGGTTGTCCAAAATGTTATCATACAGGTTACAAAGGCAGAAAAGCTATTTACGAAATCATTCCAATTAGTAAAGAATTGGTAGAAAGCATTGAAAATAAAGAAATTGATATTGAAGAGTACTTAAAAAAACACCAAATAGCTACTTTAAAAGACAATGCTTTGTCTTTAGTTGCTAGTGGTACAACTTCTATTGATGAAATATATAATATGATTAATGAATAAGCAGCAAAAAACATACGTCCTTTTAACTCTTGTCATTGCCATTTGGGGATTGATTGGCTATAATCTTTACAAAAAGTTTTATCCTACAGATACAGAAACAAAACTACCTGTCACAAATTCTACGGTGATACTTCATCACAATCAACCAAAGGATAGCATTACCATTTCTAATTATAGAGACCCTTTTTTAGGGAAAATTATTACTACAAAAAAAACAAAAGTTACTAAAACAAAAAAAGTAGTGAATTTTCCTATGATTACTTATAACGGAAGTATTAAAGGCAGTAAAAAAACCTCGTATATTATTAGTGTGCAAAATCAACAAGAAGTAGTAAAAATTGGGCAAACATTTAAAAATGTTACTTTAATTAGTGCCAATACAAAAAAGATTGTTGTTGAATATCAAAAAGAGAGAAAAACCATTCAATTAACTCAGTAATGTTATTGATAAAAAAAATAAAAGCAAGCGCCTTGCAAATGGTTTTGGTGGTATCAGTTATCATCATCATCTTGTTATTTGCTTTTATTTCACTCCTCTATTTTCAACAAAAAATGGAGCTTAAACATGCCAATTATTCTGAGAGTATTTACGAAAACCAACAAGTATTTGAATATGTAAAAACAGCCAAAACTCCTACTGAAAATATTCAACTTTTTTCAACAAAAACCAATAGCTCAATCACACAAAAACAATGGGGAATTTTTAATCTATTACAAGTAAATACAAAAACGACTAAAGAAGAGTTTAAACAAATAGCCTTGATAGGAAATAGCATTCCAAAAAGGAAAGCATTGTATTTAAAAGATAAAAACCAGCAATTAATTTTAGTTGGAAACACTACAATTAAAGGAAATGTTGCATTGCCAAAGCGAGGAGTGAATTCTGGAAATATTGCAGGAAATACCTATCGTAAAGATCAATTTATTTATGGTTCTATTGAACAAAGTAATTCACAACTTCCTACAATTACTAATCAACAAAACATTCGCTCATTTTTAAAAACTTATACAAACGATTCTATTGCTTATTTTGACATTGATGAAGCAAGGACATTAAAAAATTCATTTGCTAAAAAAACATTAGTACATCAGAGAAATGGAACTATAGACATTGTAGACATCAACCTTATTGGAAATATTATTATCGAATCTGATGCTCTAATTAGAGTACATGCTTCTTCTTATTTAGAAGATGTCATCTTAATTGCTCCTAAGATTGAAATACAAACCGGTTTTAAAGGGAATTTACAAGCTTTTGCTTCTCAAAATATTACTATTCAGCAGCAAACAAAACTTAGCTATCCTAGCGCTTTAATGCTATTTGATAACTCACAAAAAACCATCAAAGAAAATCAAATACGAATAGAGAAAAATTCTGAAGTAAAAGGTGCAATTGGTTATTTTAGCAACAATACATCTTATAGCTATACAACCCAAATTCTTATCGATGAAAAAGCGGTTATAAATGGTGAAGTATATTGTACAAAAAACATCGATTTAAGAGGAACAATATTTGGTACTGTGTATACCGATTCCTTTATTACAAAGCAATATGGAGGAACCTATATCAATCATATTTACAACGGAACTATTATTGCCAATCAACTAGCTCCACAATATGCCGGACTCTCATTTTCTAACGCTACTAAAAATATTGCAAAATGGGTTTACTAAAAAAAATTAAAGCTTCTTCTATTACAGAAACTATTGTTGCTACAACTATCATTGTAATTGTTTTTAGTATTTCGATATTTTCTATCAATACTATTTTAGAACAGCGTATCGAAAGTAATACTCATCATATTGAACAAAAAATGAGGGAATATATTTATACGAATCAGTATACAAAAAAGAGACTTCCTGATAATTTTTCTGAAGGAAATTGGATCGTTTCAATTAGCAAAGAACAAAAAGAAGGTACAGATTTTTTGGTATTGGAAGCCACACATAAAAAGAGTCAAAAGAAAATTGTAAAGTCAATTATTTATCATGAAAACTAGAAAAATAAAGGCATTTACCTTAAGCGAATTGTTAGTGGTTTTAGTAATCACAAGCATTGTCGTTTCTTTAACTTTTTTAACCTTAAGATTGGTTCAAAAACAAATTACAAGTATTCAAACCAACTTTAACGATCAGCAAGAAATTCAGTTTTTAGAGCGTGCTTTATTACAAGATATCAACACTTACAATGCCTATTACGACAGTAAAAATGATGTGTTAAAATTGTCTCATGGTAAAGACAGCATTCACTATGAATTTACTGACAATTATATTGTTAGAAAAAAAGATACTTTTCAGCTAAAACTGGTAGACAAACGCTTTTTAATAGATACCAAAGAAGTAAAAACAGGTTGGATTGATGCTTTGCAATTCACATTCAATCAATCTTACTCAACAAAAAACATCTTTATTTATAAAATTAAAGACGCTGCACATTATATGAATCATTAAACTATGGCATTTAAATTAGACAACATACCTAATAAACAATCTTCAAAAAGTTTTGATATTGACAGCCTTTTAAAGAAAGAAGTCAACTTATTTGGACCGTCTTTTTCTGATAAGAAGAAAGAAGCTTTTTATATAGAACTAAAGGTCTTATTAGAAGCTGGTCTTACCTTAAAAGATGCTTTGGTTTTATTGGTAAATGAACAAAAAAAAGAAGCAGATAAAAATTTAATTTCTAACATGGTTTCTGAATTGATTGAAGGGAAAAGTTTTGCAGAAACCATTAAGAATCAATCCGTTTTTTCTGAGTACGAATACTATTCTTTAAAAATTGGTGAAGAAACTGGTACTTTACAAAAGATTTCACAAGAGTTGGGCGAATTTTACAAACGTAAAAACCAACAAAAAAGAACCATTACCAGTGCGCTTTCTTATCCTGTTGTAGTATTGTTTACCGCATTTTTAGCCATCTTTTTTATGCTGAAATTTGTAGTACCAATGTTTGCAGATATTTTTAAACAACATAAAGTAGAACTACCTTGGATTACTAAAATGATTCTTTCTTTATCAGATTTTTTTCAAGCTTATTACCTAGTAGGACTTGTGTTAATTGCAACACTTTTTATTGTTATTACACTTAACAAAAAGAAGATCTGGTATAAAAAATTCAAAGCATCTTTTGTTGTTCGAATTCCATTTATTGGCGAATTTGTAAGAAAGGTAAAAATCGCTCAATTTACACAAGCAATTACTTTACTTACCAATGCAAAAGTACCTTTGTTAAACGGAATTCAACTTACCAAAAAAATGATTGATTATTATCCTCTACAAAAAGCCTTAGTACAAATAGAAGAGGATATTTTAATAGGAAAAAGCTTGTATGAAAGTTTACAGCCTCATAAAGTATTCGATTCTAAAATGATCTCTTTGGTAAAAGTTGCAGAAGAAACCAATCAAAATGAGACTATTTTTCAACGTTTAACCGATCAATACAATCAAGAAATTGATTATAAATCTAAAATGATTAGTGCAACAGTAGAACCTTTTATCATTCTAATTTTAGGAGGAATAGTGGCTGTTATTTTGATTTCTATGTATTTACCAATGTTTAAATTGAGTACAGTTATTGGATAATTTTATTCTTAAAATATTTAATTTTTAGTTTAGTTTCATTTTTAAACATTATTTGTTTAATTTTGAAACATCATGAATAATTTAGCCAACAATCTCAAACATCTTAGAAATCTAAAAGGATTATCTCAAGAACTTTTATCTGAAGAAATAGCCATTACACGCTCTAAACTTATGTCTTATGAGTCTGGAAGAATTGCTCCTTCTATAGAAACATTGATCAAGTTTTCTGACTATTTTAAACTTCCTGTTGATATTTTAATTCGAAACAATCTTACTTTATCTAAAGAATCGTCATTTATTGATATTGGAAACCAACGTGTATTATTTCCTATAACTGTAGATGGAATGGATGAAGACCTCATAGAAGTAATTCCACTAGAAGCTTCTGCAGGTTATTTACACGGTTATGCTGATCCTGAATATGTTGAAGATTTAAGTAAAATTAAACTTCCTTTTTTACCAACAGGCAAACACAGAGCTTTTCCTATAAAAGGAGATTCTATGTTACCAACAAAAAGTGGTTCTTATGTAATTGCAAAATTTGTAGATGACATTCAAGATATTAAAGATGGAAGAACCTATATCATCCTTACAGAAAATGATGGATTGGTTTATAAAAGAGTTTACAATCAAATTGAAGAAAACAAAACACTTCGGTTAGTTTCTGATAATAAATTGTACAATGAATACGAAGTTCCAATAGAAAATGTACTCGAAATTTGGGAGTTTACTTGTAGTATCAACACACAAGAATACGACGAACACGAATTAAAAATTAGCAGTATTGCACAAATGCTAAATCAATTAGGAGTAGAATTAAAAGCGCTAGAAAAACTAATTGCATGATGTATTCTATTGTTGATATTGAGACTACCGGAGGTGATAAAATTACAGAGATTTCTATCCTTGTATTTGATGGTGAAAAAGTGGTGGATGAATTTACGAGTCTTGTAAATCCAGAGTGCACCATTCCGTATTATATTACCACTCTTACTGGAATTAATGATAGAATGGTAGCAAATGCTCCTAAGTTTTATGAGATTGCAAAAAAAGTATTAGAGATTACAGAAAACACCATTTTTGTAGCGCATAGCGTTAATTTTGACTACAATATTATTCAAAAAGAATTCAAAGCACTCGGAGCTAACTTTCAACGAAAAAAATTATGTACTGTCAGATTATCAAGAAAAATTATTCCTGGTTTAGCTTCTTATAGCCTTGGAAAATTATGTAGCTCATTGCATATTCCTATTTCTAACCGACATAGAGCAAAAGGAGATGCCGATGCTACAGTCATTTTATTTAAAATGCTGTTAGAAAAAGGAGAAGATATTATTAACTCTTCTTTAAAACCTAAATCTAGAGAAGCCACTTTACCTCCACTTCTTCCTAAAAAAGTTATTGAAAGTTTACCTGAAAAAGAAGGTGTGTACTACTTCAGAAATAAAGAGAATGAAGTGATTTATGTAGGAAAAGCAAACAATATCAAACAACGTGTATTAAGTCATATTTACGACAAGTCTAAAAAAGAGATTAATATGTGTTTAGAAACAGCTAATATTACGTTTACAGAAACGGGAAGTGAATTGTTGGCCTTATTACACGAATCATCAGAAATAAAAAAGAGATATCCAAAATACAACAGAGCACAACGAAGAACTGGAGAAAGTATTGCTTTGTTTAGCTATCAAGACAGAAGAGGAATTATTCATATTGCTACAAATAAAATAAAACTGGTACAGCAACCCATTGCAAAGTTTTACAATGCGTCAGAAGCGAGAACTTTTATAGAAAAGCTTTGCAAAGAGTTCGAATTATGTCCTAAATACTGTCATTTACAATCTAATGTTAGCAGTTGTTTTCACTATCAAATTAAAGAATGTAAAGGAGTTTGTAGAGAGGAAGAAGCCATAGACAGTTATAATAGTCGCGTAAAAAAAGCCTTACAATCTGTACAGTTTGCTACCGAAAGTTTTATTATTAATGAAAAAGGAAGACATCAAAATGAAACGGCTTATGTTTTGGTTGTAAATGGCATTTATAAAGGGTTTGGTTATATCGATAAACAACATGAAAATACCTCTTTAGCTGATTACTCTGAAAACCTTATCATGCAAAAAGACAATAAAGATGCCAATAGAATTTTAAAGTGGTATTTGAAAAACAATTCAGATCGTATGATTCCACTTGGGAAAGAAATGATCAAAGAGAATTTTAATTTTAATGTTTTAGCTGATATGTTATTTTAAAATAAATAACTACTACTCTACTTCTTTCTAAAATTAGATTTTAGCCAACTAATTATTTCAAATTTAGTTGATAATTATCAGTATTCTTTTTTCATTCTTTTCGTATTTTTATTGGAGTAACTGAGTATCGTTATTCTTTGATATGAAAATGAAAATCAAGAAGAAAAAAGAAGACATTAAAAAGCAAATCTTACAAAAAGTAAGACACTATCGTAAAAGTAAAGGCATACTTTTTTTTGACACTTCAACTTATAAAAATAATGAAAACATCATATTTGATAATAATGAATTAGAGATCTTATTAATACGATTAAATAGATTTAAAAAAATCTTAGTAACTACAAACTGCCTTTATATAATTGATAAAAAATCAATTGTAAAAATTCTTGGTAATGCTATTGAAAGAATAGATTATATGCAATATGAGAATCTAGAAAAAACGGTAGAGGAAAAATCAAAACTCAGAATAAAACTTGACATGCTTAAAATTAACTTTCGTATTGGTGACTTTAGGATTGTTAAAAAAGATGGCTCTTTTATAGCTTTAAAAATTAAAAGAACTAGGTTTTATGATTGTTTAAATGACTCTATTAAGAAATTAAAATTTGTAACTAACACTTACGATATTATTAAATAGTTTCACTATTCAAAAGTCTTTAGAATTATGCGAGCAGCATTTATCATACTCATCGGAATTCACACAAGTATTCACTTACTAGGTTTCTTTAGTGCTTTTAATATTGTAAATACTCCCGACCAACAAGTTATTTCAAAACTATCTGGAGTACTTTTTTTAGTTGCTTTTTTACTTTTTGGAGTCACATTGGTTCATTTTAGCAAACGGTTAAAATACTGGTGGGTTTGGAGTCTTGTTACAATTACTATTTCTCAGATTTTGATTTTTAATCATTGGTCTACAACCAAATATAACACTTTAATAAACCTATTACTTTTACTCGTTTCTTGTATTGCTTTTGCTAATTATCGCTTTAAACAAAAAGTACAGCAAGAAAGAAAAGCTTTATTTAGTAAGATCTCAGTTGAAAAACCCAGTATTGTTAGTACATCTTCAATTACTGAATTACCAATTGCCGTTCAAAAATGGTTGCAGTATAGCGGAATTATTGGAAAAAAAGATTGTGCTACTGTTTTCTTAACTCAAGAATTGCGATTAAAACTACAACCAACACAAACTTCATGGTATGTTGGAACAGCAGAACAGTATTTTACAACCCAATCTCCTGCATTTCATTGGACAACCAATATCCAGCTTAATTCTTTACTAAATGTTGTAGGAAGAGATCAATTTAAAAATGGAAAAGGTCGCTTACTAATTCGATTGCTTTCGCTTTTTGCGTTGGCAAAAGTGAGCGATACAGCAAAAATCAATCAGGCAACATTACAACGTTATTTAGCAGAAATTGTTTGGTTTCCTTCAGCGGCAATTAGTTCTTATATCAGCTGGCAGCATATTGATGATTTTACAGCCAAAGCAACCATGGAATATAACAATACCAAAGGAACAGGTACTTTTTATTTTAATGAAGATGGGAGCTTTCAGAAATTTGTAGCTCTTCGTTATAAAGACAATAAGGATTTACAAACTACTCAATGGACAGTTTCTGCCATAAAAAATGAAAAAAGAAACGGAGTGTATATTCCTACCGAATGTAACGCCAGTTGGAAACTCAACAACAAAGAATGGACTTGGCTACAATTAAAAATAACGAATATTGAGTATGATTTTTAATTAACTTATCGTTTTGCACGGATTAAAAATTCGTGCTATCGAGTATAAGCTTGCTTACTACTTACTATAAAATAAAACTACTTCAATTTCTTAAAGTAGTTTTTAATATGAGAGCATATAGTTTATAATTATTACTTCTTAATTAACCAACCACACGATACAATCGTGCGGGAGCGGGTGAAAGGATTCATGCGGGAGCAGGGCAAGACAACCAGGATAATAATAAAATATTATTCTTCATCATTTTAATTATTTATTCTTTAAAATATGATACAATCACGTGGAACGGGTAATTCTCTTTTTAAACTAACTCTGTTAAAACTTTTAACGTTTTTAAAGCTTCACGCCTAATTAATTTCCTTTTATCTTCTGCATATCTTTTAACATAAGGTAAAGCTCCTTTAAATTTCATTTTTCTCACCGCTTCTAATGTATGAGAGGTTAAATCATCATCCTTTAATAGTTTTATAAATAAACATTCTATTTCCCTAGTTTTGAATTTACTTAAAGCTATAACAAACATTTCTCTAGATTTAGAGTTATCTTTATTTAAAATAATTTTTATAACTTCATCGATATTTTTTTTTATAAGTACATAACAGAAAGCATTACCTATTGCCCATTTATAATTTAAACTATCTGATTTAAAAAATTCTTTAAATAGAATAGTATTGAAATATTCAGATTTAGCAAATTTTTTCGATAAAATTCTAACAATCTCTTCTTTCTCAACTTCATCATCAATATAAGTTAAATATTTTATTAAAATATCAACTATATCTTTATAACTTCTATAATTTTGTAGTTGATACAGCCCTAAATCTACTTTGTAACCAAACTTTTTTACCTCTTTAATTATATCCATTTTATAAACCATTAATTGTTTCATGAAGCACCTCGCTATCATCAATTAATTTATGTAATTCTTTTGAAAACTTAGTATTGAACCCCGCTCACACACGAATCCTTTCGTGTGGAAAAACTATTAGTATAAGTTAGTCCAACAATACTATCTAATAAAACATTATTTCCTATTGTTTTTAAATAATCGATATCCATCCTCAGCAAAATAAGGATCTCTATGAGTCTTTAAATCTACTTTATCCTTATAAGAAAACCGATATAGGTAAGATACCTTTATTTCTTCTTTATAGTAGGACAATTCAATCGTATTTTTATTTTTAAAATTCAAATAAATAATTGACTCTTTAGATGTTTTCGGATTTATTATCATCTTTCCAATTGAAACATAGCTATTAATATTTTTATCCAGTAAAAAATCTATATTTAAAAAAGATTCAAAACCCACTTTATATTTTACTAATAGTTTATTTTTTTCTTCAATATCTATTCTAATTCCAACAATAGAGTACCTATTTAAATCAATGCTTGTGTTATTTATTTTCTCATCAAAAACATATACATTTCCATTTCTTGACTGCCTTAACATAGTATCGCAACTATATAATAAAACTAATATTAGCGCAAATAACTTAATTTTTCTAATCTCCATATTTACCATTTTCTTTATTTTTCTATAGCCATAAATAATGAATGAAACTGATAAAATCATAATCAGATACCCGATGGCTCGGATTTGTAATCCGTGCAAACATATAAAAAAACCTAACCTAAAAATTTACCTCTAACTCAGTTTCTATCTCTCAGCTCTCGCACGAATACTTTCGTGTTGGGAGAACTATTAACATTACTCAGATTAAAACAGTCTATCTTTCTTTTCTAATCAATCTTTTTTAAAGTGTATTTTTCTATATGATTGTTAAAATAATTTATGTTTAAAACTTCGAGTGTAATATCTGTATGATTAATTAATAAAACAATTGAAGTCATCCTATATGAATAAAACTTATCAAAAAGAATTCCGTAATACGGAAAACGCATTTCGTTACTATTTTTTTGACTAAGAAATAATCCTCCTTCTTCATCTATTCTAAGTATTTGTTCAATCTTTTGATTATTCTCCTCAAAATACAACAACCATTTAGTATTTTTTAGATGTTCTAAATTAACTTTTCTAAAATGGAGATTTGACAAATTTAAAGTGTCTTTTGAGGTTTTAATCACCAACTCATTTTTACTTTCGTTTTTGTAAAAAAAGTTACTTTCATCAGTCTTAAATTTAGTTCTAGTAGAATCTAAAACATTATAAACTATCACTTCATTTTTATCATTGATACTGTAGATTTCTGGTTTAACAGTACTATAAAAAAAATCTTTCTCTTTTGAATTGTTAATGTAGTCACAAGAAATAAAAATAACTACTAATATTAAAAATAAGTTCTTTTTCATATCACAAAATTTCCTAATCGTTTTTAAACCTAAATATCGTAATACTATTATAGAAATAGTGTATTAGAAAGTGAAGAAATAAATATTTTACCCCCCGCTCCCGCACGAATCCTTTCGTGTGGAAAACTATTAATATAAGTTAAACACAATAATATCTTCTAATAAACCACTCTCTCCAGAATAATCTATTGCACTACTATACACATAATCTTCTGCTTTAAATACCAAACCTGACTCTACTGGATTGTTATGAATATAATTTATTTTTTCATTAATCACTTTATTGCTCCATAATTCTATTGGATGATTATCATGTCTCCAAAATTGGTAGTTTTTTACATTCGAAGATTTTTCTGCTGCTCTTTGAAACTGCTCAAGTAAATATTCTTTTCGACTTTCTTTTATATTATCTTTTATAGATCTTACTATGGCTTTACTTGTAAAACGTTTAAAATCTCCAAGTAATAATTCTGGCTTCTCTCCTCCAATACTCCTAAAAATGATATGAATATGGTTGGTCATTATACACCAAGCAATTATTTCCATACCCTTTTCTTTCTGACAATAACTTAAACTATCTAATACGATATCTTTATACTCATTTCTTGTAAAAACATCTAACCAGTTTACCTCTGCAAAACTTACAAAATACAACCCTTTAGGGTTATAAAATTTATAATTCTTACTCATAACTAATTTTCCTTTAAAAATAAAAAAACTACTTCAATTTCTTAAAGTAGTTTTTAATATGAGAGCATATAATTTATAATTATTACTTCTTAATTAACCAACCACACACGATACAATCGTGCGGGAGCGGGATACATTATTAGTCTTCCATTATTAAATGGTTTATTATAGTCCAACCTTTTTTCTTTTTATCCAATCTTAGATTAAGTGTTTTTCTTGTCAAAGAAGAATATATCTGAACTCTTACAGAATTAGGATTTTTCTTTGTTATAGTATAATCAGCAAGATTTACATAAGCTTTATCTCCTAATTCTTCATTATCTAATATTTTGACTTTACATTTTTTTCTCTTCAATTTAAGAGGAGAAGACTTTGATAATAATTCATTTGATTTAAAATAGATTTGTTTGAACGAATAAATGCTATCAAAATGAACGCTATTAATAACAGCATTCAGCACTTTTTCCTTTTCTTGATTAAACTCTAATAAATCATTTGACTGGGCGTTTGCTGACAGTACAATTAGTAAACAAACTATGGACAATAAAAATTTTATTTTCTTATTAATTTCCTTTTTTAACATCTTCTATTAGTTTTTTTGCTTCTTTTCTTTGTTCATCAGTAGTTTCTACATTTGTCATTTGTCCAAAACCTTTGAATTCATATCCTCCGTGACTACCAATCCATTTGCCGTCTTCATTTTGAGTCCAAGTTATTAATTCTCCTCCATAATTCCCTGAATCTGTGTCAGAATCTGTAGTAAGAACATAAAATGACATTGTTTTTACCTCTTTTCCATTAACTGTGGTTGTACCATGAGTAATTTCACTTGCAAGAAGGGTAGCATGACCAGCCATATCTCCAACCTCACCCATAAAAACTATATCTCCTAATTCTCCTTTACTTATATCTTTTACAAATTGTCTATCACTACCATCACCTTCCTTAAACCAATTCATTCCCCCCGTATCATGTGAACGCCCTTTAAATCCTCCTCCTTTTGTTGAAAATCCAGTTTTTAGAGTTTTCATGGTATCATCATTTGCACCATTCATGTAAGCCATCCAACAGCTTTCATAACATACCGTTTCAGAAGGTACTTTTCCTTTATTGAAGGTCCATCCACCTTTGTCTCCGTACCATGTACTAAATGGAATTCCTTTGTTAGCCATTTTTCTAGCCGCCCAAATTAATGCAGGGATGTTTTCTCTGCCGTCTGGGTCAACGTAAAATAATGGGTTATTTAGTGCATAAGCATATGGGGTTGTAGTATAATATTTTTCCGACAATGGGTCTAAATTCATCCATCTACCTAAACTAGCGTCATAATTTCTTGCGCCAAAATCATGCCATTCTAATCCAAGTTCGTCATTGAGCTCCTTTCCATTAAATTTATATTTCTGAGCTAAGGAATTTCCGCTTGAAGAAACCACGTTATTATATCCCTCATGTTTCAGTCCAAATGGATAGTAATTAGATTGCCTCACCCAATAATATTGGGTTTAGTGTTCGGCGAACCTCCTTCGTCGATTTCTTCTATAATTTCTGTAGCTGGGGTAATAGCTCCATCATTGTTAGTATCTGAGTAGTATAAACCTTCCCAAGCGCCACCTGGCTC
Organism: uncultured Polaribacter sp.; assembly: GCA_947497755.1. Classification (GTDB taxonomy): domain Bacteria; phylum Bacteroidota; class Bacteroidia; order Flavobacteriales; family Flavobacteriaceae; genus Polaribacter. The sequence goes on from CANMHT010000010.1 coordinate 86,493, forward strand.
GTTCACTAAAAAGGTATACTATACCTTTTCTTTACGCTCCGCCCTCTAAATGATCTTTGTATTGGTATACATAATCTCCTTGTACCAAACCACTAGTAGAAGTTACATTAAAATAACTTCATAATTTCAATGAACTAAAACAAACCACAAACATTGCTGCTTGTGGCGTATAATTTATATTTATTACTTTCTATTACACCACCACACGATACAATCGTGCGGGAGCGGGGAGGGAGGGCCATCGGGTCACTACCTAGTTAATACATAAATAAAACAAAAAATTATTGAACCTAAAGAATATATTGTTACTAGCCATCCATTAATAATTCTGTTTTTTCTATTTTCATTTAAAAACTCGTTTTCTAATAATAAATATTTCTTTTTATAATTAAAATAAAAATAATGAATAATATAAACCAAGACAAATACAATAATCATTAGAGGCTTGATTTTACTAAAATTAATAATAATATCTAAAAACTCTAAAATCATTAAAAAAAGTAAAACTAAATAGAAGGTAAAAATGGTAATCATATCATATAATACACTAGTGTGAGGGAAACTTTTATTACCTATTTTTTTTATATATAATGTGTATTTTCTATAGTATATATATCTATATGCTCTTAATATTTTTTTTATCATAATTAATTATTAAAACGATTATGTACTAAAATCCCATTAGCAAAAAAAGTATTATTCTTTTTTACATATTTAATATTGTACATTAATGCTTCTTCTTTTTTATCTATTAATTTAACGATTCTTGTTTCTTTTAATATTCCTTTATCATAATAATATACGATATCTCCTAATTCTAATTGTTTAACCTTAAAGGTTAAATCCTTTTTAGCTAATTCAATATCATATACTGCCCATCCCTTTCCCTTAACATAAAAAGGATGATGAGGAGAAGCTACATTCTCCTCTCCATTACTATATTTCATATAAATTTTATTATACTTCTCCATATTTTTAGGGAAGATTACAACTTTATCACTCTCAATATTCATAGTATTAATGTCTACACTTAAAATTTTATCTCCAACATTTATATCTTCAATTTTTTTCTCACTCCCGTCTTCCATCAAAATCATTGTGCCAGCAACAAAACATGAGTTTCTATAATTTTGAACTGGACTTCCTTTACCTGATATATATCCTTTATCAATAGCCCATTGAAATCCAAAATAAGTCAATGAGATTCCTGCGCCCCAGGGTCCCATAAAACCAACTCTAGCCATTGTTACATCCATAACATTTCCAAAAGCAGCTTCATTATTTCCTTGAGATATATTATCAACAAAATCTAGAGAACTGAATACAACTTGACCAAAAAACATTTTTTTACCAACCCAATCTAAACTATTTTTTGCCAGATTTAATCTTTTGTGGAAATTATAATATCGTTTGGCATTCTTAGATAAAAATTTATACGGTCTATCAAAATAATTACCAATTTTACCGTTTGTTTGTATATATTTCCCATCTGCTCTAATGGTACCAAAAGCAACTGCACTAACCAAATCCAATCGATACAAATACATCTCAAAATCATAAAAAGAATTAACATTCCCTAACCATGACCTTAGTTTACCATCAGGATATTCATTAAAATTAGTAGAAGAATTATCTAGGTTATTAAGTTGGTTAAGAAACCATTCAAAATAATTATCACAGCATTTTTCATCAGGAGTATTATCATTATTCCCATCAGCATTTCCTCCAGCTTTAGCATAAGCAAGAGCTTCATCAAAAGATACTACTGTGCCATTTATCACATATTCTCCTATACCAGCATTATAAATAGCATCAGCTCCACTAGGATCAGCCCAATATATAGGATTATTATCAAATGCTACACTTGTACCTTGAGATAAATGTGTTACTGGGTCAATTCCATTAAACCTACCAATTGTTGGATCATACATTCTAACATCCATCTCATACAAACCAGTATTCTCTTCTAATTCTATACCATTGTACTTAAATTTCTGAGCTACAGAATTCCCACCACTAGTTATTACGTCATTATACCCTTTATGCTTCAAACCAAAGGGATAATAACTACCCATCTTTTTTGAGGGCTTTTGCACTTTTTTACGATGTATTACTCGTAAATTTGGTAGTGGTTCAATATGTAGTTTTGGACATCCCAATTATTTCTAATTCTATTTCCCTCTATTTAACCTTCGTCTTGATAATTTTTTTCTAATACTATCTGCTATTTCAATATCTTCATCTGAAAATCCTAAATTCTCTTTTAAGATTCTTTTATTAGTTAGTTTTAGTATCTCAGAAATATCCTTCTTATCTCTTATCATTTTATCAATATCAGGTAACAAAGAAGCATTATTTAAATTATATGGCAACAATATATTTTCCACTTCATTTGGCATAAGTTCTAATACACCTCCTCCATGACTCCTTCCACAAATCTCAGCAAATGCTAGAGAAAGTGAATTATAATAACTAGCAGTCAAAGCCTCAATATCAACATCTGATTTTACACTTACCCTATGCATTGTATCAGTTGTATATGCTTTAGCTTTATTGATAATCAATCTTGGATAAAGATTATTTCTTCTAATAAATAAAGCATCAGAAATTCTAAGAGAAGGGATTATTTGCCATTCATCACGTATTCTACATTTGTATCCTTCGTTTATTTTTTCTTCTTCTCCAAGAGCAATATAATTTCTAGCTCCAATAGATCCATTTAATTCAGACATTTTAGGAAAAGTTAAAAGGTGTGAGCGAGCTTCTGTTTTCTGGTTCTTGTTCCAATCACGCTTATTGAAAATAACACTTGAAACCTGAACACTCCTACCTACCATTGGCTTAGCATATTTCTTTAAGTTATACTTTTCTACAGTAGAAAGAGGGACTGTGAAAAAAGGATTAGCTCCGGTTGTAATTCCGACTTCAACTTTAGCAAACTCACCAAGTTTTGGAATTATTTTCTCATTTTGTAATCTTTCTAAAAAATTAATTTCTTTCTGATTAAGAAAATAAAAAGTCCATTTATTTGATTTGAAATCAATTTTCTTCTTTGGACTTTTAAGTCTCGTAACATCAAGATTTTCAAGTGCATTTGCATCTCTTAATTCTAGATGTTCAATTAAATGCTTTTCTGATTTGTTTTTTTCACATAAAAGAAGAACAACTTCTTGTTGGATATCTGGGAATACTAATTTTTCAAAAGAAACAATATTAATCTTGTTATAGAATTTAGCGAGAAATTCACGAAGTGTCTGAGCATATGAAACCTGTAAAATTTCAGCAGGTAAAACAAAACCAATCTTCCCCTCTTCTTTTAAAAGAAGTGAAGATCCTACAACAAATGAAACCCAAGCATTAGTTAATTTATTATACTTTAACTCAGCTTTATTAAATATTTCATTAGCATATTCCTGTTGCTCTTTTTCAAAATATTGATATCGAATATAAGGTGGATTTCCAACAATTAAATCAAACTTCTTTTTGGTTTTAAGACAAAATTTATGAAAATCAGAATGAACAACTTTTGATTTATCTAATTGTACCTTTCTAGCTTTTTTAGCTTCTACGATATCATATTCTATAGCTGTAACAGAATTATACTCATACCCTCCATTTTTAATTTCCTCTAAAAACACACCATCTCCACAGCTTGGTTCTAAAATATCCAACTCTTTATTACCATTAAAAGCCCACCTTAAAATAAAAGCAGCGATTGGTTCAGGAGTATAGAAACCTCCTCGTAATTTTTCTTTTGATACTGTATTAATTAGCTTCATATAATTTTGCTATTAATGGGATATTCTTGTCATCGTCTCCCAATCCATATAATCCTATCAACATCTCTTCTAATTCTAGTTTCATTCTTTTAAACTCCCTTGTCAAACGAAGTATCGTTCTTAGGTTTCCACTAGCATTATCTATTTCCCCTTGTAATTTAATCAATGATTCTTGAATTTTTGAAATATTGTCATGTTTATTTTTATCTAATTCATTGTCAAAGTTAATTATCCTAATTGGCAGTTTTTTCAAAACCTTTGTTCCTCTAGCTATGTATCCTCCTCTAAAAACCTCCCCATTCAAGGCGGAAAACCATTCCAAGTATTTAGAATTAAGAAGTGCTTGAATATAATATATTGAATATTTAGACTCTTCTGGAATTGTTATCATACAATATCCAGCAGTCCCTCCTGAAGATATTAAAGTACTATGAAAATCAATAGCATATTTATCTCCTTGTGAAAGTACACCTACAATGATTTTTGCGGAAACATCACATTTATCTAAACTTTGATGCCTACCATATCTATACCATTCATTTTCCGTTCCTGGAGTAGGTTTTATATCTCTTCTTGGATTACTTAAAATAGGTTTAAAATAATTTAGATAAGCAAAAGCGAATGGGTAGTTAGATTCGAGTGTTTCAATATTTACAAACTCAATATTATCTTCAACTTTTACGTAAGGGTAAATAACAAAAGAATTTGGTAAAAATGGACGATAAGTATTCAAACTATTATTTCCACCTATAGTTTTAAAATAAGGACGTGTTAATTCTTTTTCAATTTTCCAATCTTTACCACCTTTATTGAAATAATAAAAGTCATTGTCTTCATCAGTAGCTATATGTATGTAAATTTTATTTGCACTTGTTTGGATACCATTGAATATATTCTCGCCACCTATTAAATCAGATAACGACATTGATTGTTCCGTAATCTTTTCATGCACCTGTTGTAATTCCCTAGGGACTAGTGACCAACCATCAGAATCTAAATCGGAAAAATCTACATTATCAAAATCATCTTCATCAACAGTTCTTGTTTTCCATTTTTTAAAATTGCCAACTTCTAAATATCTCAAGTTATCTTGACTAATATTTTGTAATATTAATAAGCACGTGTAAGTTGTTCTATTTTCAAATATCTGATTTGCCCCAAAAGAAATTATTTGGTTTACTAATTTTCCTTCTGACAAAAATTCTCTTAGCTTTTTACCTGCACCAACTTTAGTGAATTTACTTGGAACAATGTATCCAAAATACCCTTCTGGCTTTAACAATTCAACAGCCCTTTCAATAAACAAAAAATATTTATCGAACTGCTTATATGCAGAATTAAAACTTCGTTTGTAAATTGGAAATTCAAAAGGAGTTAATTGTTTCATATGTTCTGTAGATAAATATGGAGGATTACCAATTATCACATCAAATAAAACACCTTTGAAATCAAAAGGATTTATCTCCTCTCTATTTTCAGAATTTGTATTTTCAGGAGCAATTAAACTATTCCCATAGTTAATATTGTCATCTAAATTAGGTAATGCAGGTGTTGGAATAGATTCATTATCTTCCCCTTCAAGAAGTTTAAGGAGTAATCCAAATTTACATGCTTGTACTGCATTAAAATCTCTATCAACTCCATAAATACACTTCGTCAATAGTTCAACTTTAATATCATAAGGTAATTTGAATGTATTTACCCCTACTTGTATCAAATTTTCTGGTGATTGATTTAGATAATAATCAACTAGAATATCATGGAGTAATTGATACGTTTCTAATAAGAATGCACCTGAGCCACAAGCTATATCTGCAAAAGTCAAATTAAGAATTTCTTCATCAGTTTTTCCTTCAACCTGTTTTTGTACAGTTTGACGCAGAATATCTTGAATTATATGAGTTGGTGTTGTCACAATATCTCTATCAATATGTTCTGGTTTTTTCTCAAGAATAATTACACCATCGTTTATTTTTAATTGCTCTGCTAGAAATACTTCATATATATTTCCTAAAATATCTGATGCAAATACTGAAAATGAAAAAGTACTTTCTGGAAAATACAGGTGGTTAATAATATCCCAAAAAGCAGAACTACTATTAGTTATAATTTCATCAGTATATTTTTGACTGAAAAGCCCTGCATTAAATTTTTTATCCGCCTCAGTAAATTTTTCAATCAAAGCCTTAAAGTCTTTATTATTAGCAAAATTCAATAAGGTTTTATATGTTTCAATATTTCTATCTTCACAAACCCTTAAAAATATAATGCTATTAATATAACTTTGCACAATATCATTTAATTCTATTTCAGATAAAGAATTGTTGTGAGAAAAAATCTCATTCCCTAGAATCAAACGCCAATCATTAATTTGTTTCAAAAAAAGATTATCAACACTCGATAAGTTAATTTGATTTTCTATCTCTTTCCAATACTCGTCAAACTCTCCGCTGTAAACAGACTCTTTTCCTAATTCTTTTAAAATATCTTCGAAAGCTTCTACATATTCTGAATAATGATATAGTTTTACCCTTGATTTTTGAACTTGATCAGATTCTTCAACTTTTTGGGAACAGTCATAAATAGCTAAATATTCAAAATTAGAAAGAATTGAAATCTTAAGTTTTGCTGTAAACCCATAACGCCTAACTTGCTTAGCAGGCTCATGGTCAGTTTCTATTTTTACGCTAGGTTTTTTTGCTTCTAAAAAGAACTTCCTTTCAGAAAATAATCGAAATGTATAATCTGGTTTCTTTGTGTTTTCACTTGCACTTTCTTTTAGAGCTTCTTCTAAAAGAACCTCTCTTTCATTTGTAGGCTTTCCACTAGCGTTATTAATATCCCACCCTAGAATTGAAAAAAAAGGGTCTAAAAAATCAGTCCTTAGCTGAGTTTCATTATAGGTAGGTTTAATGTAGTTATTACGGTTTAATTGATATTTTTCAACCAATTTCTTTATTTCGTTAACCGAATTATTTACCACATCTATATTTTCTGACATATAACTATATTATCTTATTCAAGTAAAATTCAAAGGTAGAATTTTAAAAATAAAAAATGGTTGGATTAGATGCTGATTTCTTGAACTATCTTGATGAATATTTTCAGACGCTAATAAATACTGAAGCAGCTTTTGAATTAAAAAGAAAGCCCATCTTTCGAGAGCTTTCTTTAAAACAATTCTCTTTTGTAATTATTTATGAAGAGTCTCGAAATCAAATAATAATTTATTCGGTATTCAATACTTTTCAAACCTCTAACGAAAAGAAGAAATAGGATTATACAGTTTATTTTAATCTTAAACTTTAAAAAATCATCTCTATTTCAGATTCTTTGAACCATCCTTTTTTTATCATTCCATCTTTAATTAGATTTGGAGAATCGGTATAAATGACAACAGCCAAGCTCTCTTCTGCTCTACTACAAGCTACATAAAATAGCCTTCGCGTTCTATCAATTCCAGTTTCTTTCCCTGACTCCATATTCTTAAAATCTGTTGGAGTTAATTCTTTAACTCCAAAAAGTTTATCATAACTAAACATAAACCCTCTTGCTTCAGCATCATCAATAATAACCATAACCCTAGGATACTCTAAACCTTTAACTCCTTGATGAGTTTCAAATTTTGATTTTCCAGTAACATATTCTTGATAAGCTTTGATTTGACTAAACGGACTTAAAAAAGATATCCTTAAAGCCCCTAAAATCTTATCTGAATCACTATCTTCTTCCAATTCTTCTCCATTAGGTTTTCTTTCTTGTACCAATAATTGTAATAAATCAGGTATTACAAATAGTTTTAATTCATCTATTTTTAGCAATACGTCAAATACAGTAGGGTCTTTATCATCCTCCCATAGTTTAAATAAATCATTTACTGCTGTACTTACTTTTTTTAGAATTTCTCTTTGATTCTTATGTTTTTTTAAAGCTTCCGTTTTTAGTAATGGGGAACTTTTTCTAACTATTTGAGAAACTTTAAATTCGTTATTTTCCCTTTTAGCCTCTATTAAAGGAAGAATATATTGTGTAAATAATCTTAACTGTGATAATGTACCATCTAGCAAACCTGTTTTTAACCGTTCAACTTTATATAAAGGCTCAAATAACTCAAGAAAGTTATTTCTCCTAGCTATCATATGATGCTCAATAGCTAATGTCTCAATATCAGCTTCTTCTCCGAACCATAAGTTATCTCCAGTTATATTAGCCATTTTTTCAGCAACCTGAGACTCAATAATTAACTTATCAGTAGATTTATCAGAAACTAAAAACAAATTAACAAAACCTTCTCCTTTATCAGTTCGAGGTGTTTGCTCTTGTGTATCAACTTCTTTTCTAATTTTATTTATTAATTTAATCACTCGCTTAGAAGAACGATGATTCATTTTCTTTGAAGGGGTAAGCCAATCTTTAGGTAAATTTTTCCCTAACCCTTCTTTTCCATTACTATATATACGTTGCATAGTATCCCCAATCAAACCAAGAGAAAAAACGTTTTTTTGTTTTTCCTGTACTTCAAAAAAAGCATCAATCAGTTCTTTTATTGTATCTTGACTCTCGTCAATTAGAAGTATTGGATTACTACTGACCATTATTTTTTGCATTAACGGTTTTGATTTTAGAAAATCTGCCCCAATTCCAATAACCTGACTATGACTTAAAGACTGTCTGGTATAATTATCTCCATTGGGATTGTAAGTAAACTTTTTAATATCATCTAAAGTTTCAAGTTTTTGCGCCTTTTTCTCAATTTGTCTTACCCGTTCTTCACTAGCTTTACCTGCTCTTCCTTTTGCTTGTTTTTCTTTTAATTCAATTAAGTCTTCTGCAATTTTGACACGGAGCCATTCTTTGATATCTGTATTGTAATGCCTTATTAAATCCCAAACATAACTATGAATAGTAGAAACTTTAAATAAATTATCGTCACCTAAGCGATTTCTAATCTCATCGCAAGCATTATTCGTATACGTTATTACTGCTACTTTTTTATTTTCTAAATGTAGTTTTCTCCCATAGTTCTCTTTTACTCTATTAAGAACATTTACCAAAGTTCTTGTTTTACCTGCCCCAGCACCAGCGAATAGAAAAAAACTTTTGGGTTTATCTAAATTTAAACATTCGTAAATTTCATCATCTACGTGGTTGTCAATGTTATTATCAACTATCATATTAAATTAATTATTAGTAGTTAATTTATTTTCGACCCACTTTAAACCATCATCTATATACTCAGGGACTTTTAATTTCTCTTGTGCTTCCATAAATAGTAAATCAAGAGCAAAAGGAGCCTTAATCCGACTATTATCTTTTAAATATTCAAATAAGTTATTAGCTATTATATTAATATCTGCTTCTGAATTAAACTCAGTATTTAATTTCTTTATAAACCCATTTCCAGTGTTTGCCTTAAAATAATTCCAATTAGAGAAGCCTAATGAATCCTCAAATGTATAAGGATAAATGTCTTTTTTTTCTTCAGAATCAGATACATTAATTTCAACTTTTGTTTGATATGCAACTCTTATTAGGGAGTTACTCGAAACTTTTTCCTCTTCCTTTAAATTAACTAGTTCGTCTAAACCTTCTTTTTTAGGATGCCAACTCACTAATGTTGTATTTCCTGTTTTATAACCTTTTTTCAATTCAGGAAAGATAGCCTTAGGTTTTTTTCCTTCTATATGCTTCACAGAATCTAAATCTGTAATAATTAGAGTAATTAATGCTAAATCATCTATCAAAGGTTTTAACCTATGTGCATGACTACCGCCTATTTCAAGAATAGAAACATACGAAGAAGAAAGTATTGGAAAATGTTGTCTTATGAAGTGAGGAACAAGCATTCTTTCGGCTGAACCTTCAACCAATATTACAGCATCAGCAAAAAATAAATCACAGTGAGTAGTCTTTAAATACCTAGCAGCAAATTTTGAGGTATCATCATTTTTCCCAAAGGTTTCAGATAAATTAACTACAACGGATGTTGGGATATCATTTTTCTTTACATCTAATTTTCGCTTAAAATATCTCAAAGAAGTAAACTCAACCTCATGTGCTATATGATTAGAATGTGTACTAACTATTAGCTGAGTTTGAAACTGTTTCTTCTCTTTTAAATCCTTATGCTCTCTTAAGATATCATAGGCCTTTTTTATAAATACTTGCTGAGCTTGAGCATGCAAATGAGCTTCTGGCTCCTCTATCAAAACCAAGTGTAACGGCTCATAAATATCTTCCTTATCTTCAGAGGTTAACTCAGATAAACTTTTCCCAATTTGCATCCAACTATCTCTAAATCTAATTAATTTAAAAACCATTGAAATAAGGTTTTGGTATCCTAATCCGTTATATTTCTCAGGTAGTGTTAAATCTGTTTTTCCATTAGGTTTAAATCGAACAGCTGAATCATGGTTTAATCCATCTATCGTAGAAACCTTAGTAGATAAAGAAATACTTGGATTTCCAAAACCAGGATAATTTAAAGTCTCCAACTCTTTTATTGAAGGATCGAAGCTTTCATTAAGTTTTTTATCAAAAGCTTCTTTAGCTTTTTCAATAGATTCCAAAGCATCAATATCCTTTTCAGTTGGTTCTTTTGATGGGTCTAAATGTTTTGAATAGTACTCTCTCAATTGAGAAGATAATGTTATCGAGTTGGTGTTACCGTCATTTGCATCAGTAAAACCTCTTTGTGCATTAATTATGTCAATTCGTACTAAGCCTTTAAAAGGATTAGCCATATCTAAAGGCTCACTATCTTCGGGTAACTCTTGGGGGATAATATTATCAGCTTCACTTACTTGAGTAGGGTCTAGAATATATGCCCTTATGGAGAAATACTTGTGAAGTCTTTTTTCTAAAAATTCCCACATATGTGACGGCCATAGTTTTAATTTAGATTTCCCCTTAATCGTTTTAGAACGATTATATGCTTCACAAAAATCATCATGAAGAGCTTCAATGTTCTCAGGGGCTAATTTAAGACGTACCCCTAAATTTCCACCACTCCAATCGAGAGTTGGTATTAAGTGATTTACATAATGTATTTCATTCTCTTCTACGTTTAGCCAAACATCTAATTGTGGCAATAGTTTGTTCCACTCATTTATTTTGTAATCAATAGCATCATCTTTTTTACGACTTAACCAAGATTGCCCTATCTCATCTATATTTTTCCAATTTGATAATGTAAAATCTTGTGTTTTAAAATTAGATTTTTCTTTTAAAAAAAGTATGAGTGCATCCATTGCAGATGTTTTTCCACTATTGTTTGCTCCAACAAAAATTGTTTCCATATTGGAAAAGTCTATTCGACAACATTTTAATTTTCTAAAATTTTGTAACTCAACAAAGGATATTTTCATATTATTTTTTACTAAATATATTTTAAAATTAGGATAAGTTATTTCTCGCTATAAATTTCAATGGTAATAACTGAATTATACTTAAGGATTGAATAATCAGCAATCAACATATTTTGTATAGATAATTGGAAAAGTGAACTTGAGAAACCAAATTTAATAAAAATGAATGAGGTGTTTTTTACGGTTTCCCTTATCAATAAAATAAAAATCAATGTATTGGATGCAAACTCTCAATAACCTCCTGTAAGTTTTCAAGGTCATCCTGAACGTAGCGTTCAGTGGAAGAAATATAACGATGCCCTGCCATGTATTGTACTTCTCGGATATTGTATTGAGATAGCCAATAGGTAATCACAGAAGCTCTGATTTGTTTTGGAGAAACCACCTTGTGATTGATACGTTTTAGTCTTTTGTAGATGTGTGTAGTAATGATGTCAAATCTATCCGAATTAAGCGGAAATAAAGCCTGTGAGTAGTTTTGTAGCTCCTCTTGGAGTAGTTCTCTATGTTTTTCCAAATACTGCACCAGTGGGAGTATTTGCCATGATTTAAGTTCGAGTGTTCGTCCATTAGTCTTTCGAGTACCTGGTATGTAAACCACTCCTTTTTCAACATGAACGTGGTCTACTTTTAGGGATTTTAATGCTGTAGCATTCATCCCTTGATAGACGATAAAACCTGTTATAACCTTATTACGAATGGCAACCGATGGACTACTTGGAAATTCAATATTGTGAGTCGGATAGCTATAATACAAATCTTCAAGTTCTGCGAACTCCAACAAGTTATGATTGAGTGTTCGTTTAACACCTCGAATATTGATATTTTGAAAAGGATTATCAAAACGAAAGTTTTGATCTACTAAATAATTGAAATAGATTTTTAATGCCCCAACTTTATGCTTAACCGTAGACTGTGAGACTCGTTTTCCTTTTCTAACTTCTTGAAGTTTTTTAATGTATTCTAGACATTGTTTGTAGTCGATACTCTCTGAATGATAATCTTTCTTTTTGCACCAAATGATAAATTTAGATTTGGCATCATCATAGCTTTTGATGGTTGTTTTGGAATAAGCTTCCCTTTTCAGGTAATCGGTAAATGTAATATTAGTCATATACTTTTTGTTTGTGAGCATAAGGATCTGCCAAATGCGTATAGATTTGTGTTGACTCTAGCGAAGCGTGTCCGAGAAATGAACTGATGAGTTGGATAGGTACTTTGTTTTGCATCAAATGAGTTGCAATACTATGACGTAAAGTATGCATAGTGATGTTCTTTTCTTTGATAGTTTCATTCTCTGTAGCTTCTATAATCGCTTTTAATCGATGTGCAATGGTTAAGTCATTCATGCGTTTACCATGAGAAGAAAGTAAAAGAGCATCAGTTTGATATTTGGTAATAAATTCAGAGCGGTGCTCAAAAACATACTCTTCAAGTATTTCCAAATTATGCTTGTTGATAGGAACGAATCGCTCTTTATAATTCTTTCCTTTACGAACATAGATGCGTCCTTTTTGAAACAGGATATCTTCGGTATCCATGTGCATGGCTTCATTTCGTCTCAATCCACAACTGTATAGTAATACTAATATAGTTTTGTCTCTTGCTTGAAAGTATGGTGTCATGTGAGCAAACTGACACGCATCAAACAATTCCTTAATTTCAATTTGGGTTAGGATTGTTTTCCCCTCTTGGTAATTTACCCTTTCTTGTTTGAGATGAACCCTAAACTTGATATTGGAATTATGTTCTTTGAGATAGGTTTGAAATTTCTTTAAGGCTTGTTGGTGTTTGTTTAAAAAGGACTTGCTCAAACTGCCACCACGTCTTTGATTCCCTCGCTGTGATAAATACTTGTAATAATCTTTTATGATTTGTGTGGTAATGGTAGAAATACTTCCATGTCCTTGAGACTCCAAGTAATGAAAAAATTCACGTAGGTGGTTTGGTAGATTATATACGGTTGATGGAGCATAGCCTAATACCTTTAACCAGTCTTTGTATGACAGTAATAATTCATTAAATGTTGTGCTTTTCAATGGTAATTTCTTCATTTCTATCCGTATTGCTATTCTATTTTAATAGCAGGTTTTACCTGCTAGCTTTTATATTTCATTTTTTGTGGCGAGCTATTCGCAATGCTTTGATTTTCTTTTCATTAACCTCGCCACTTTTTAAGTGGCGAACCTGTGGCGCACCGAAGCTCGGTGAAGCAAATTGTCTCACTCATACGCAAGCAAAAAATCAACTCGTTTTTACAAATTTATCCAAACAAACACTAAGTGCTTTGTTGATGCTGTTTTCCAATTCTCCAAACTCATCCTGCTCTACAATTTCATATACAAAAGAATCGCTTTGGATATCCTTTCGTCTTTTGATATATCCTTCTGATTCGAGTTTTAATTGATACCTACGCATGGTGCTTTCCGCCATTCTAAATTCCTTACGCATTTCCCTGTTCGTAAAAATGGTATCTCCTTTCTTTTTTAAATAGATTTTTAGCCTTTCAAAATAATTGCGTGTTGCTCCATTCAAATTATCAGACTTACGCAGTAGAATTGGTTTCAATAGTTCATTAGCGTATTTGATATCTTCTAGCGTCGTTTCGATATATTCTTCCCCTGTATGAATATCGAATTTCGATTCTCGTTGGTGTTGATGATAGAATGTAATAGCTTCAATGAATTGCAAATAATGAGCATTGGTACGTCTTGGTTTGAATACTGATTTTGGCAGTACCAAATGTTCTGCATATGGATTTATTACTCGTACAGGTTTTAATAATCGCTGTACATTTTGGAGGAGTTCTTCCGCCCACAGCTCATCTTCAATATTTACCTTTCCTGCGGATACCTTTCGTTGGTAATTCATAATACGTTCATCTTGCTCTTCGCTTTCATCAATATAAAGAAGAAAGGAACGATTAGAATTATCCTCATAAATACTTTCTTTAGTCGTACAACCACCAACGGATACTGGACCCTCAACAACCAAATTCTTGGTTTTTCCTTGTCCTCCAATTCCCTTTTGTACTACAGATTTTGTAATACGCTTTTTGGTTTGTAATTCCCTTAATGGATACAACACATCATCTGCACCATCCAAATCTTCAATCAGAACCAATTTATGTTTCAATTCATCTTTTTTGAAATAATAGAATGAATTACTAGAAAGCGAAGTAAGACTCAGTCTGTCTTCTTGTGGTATAAGTTCCGCTACAGAGCTTTGCAAGTGTGTTTTACCTGAACCACTAGAACCAAAAGAAATACAATGAAGAGGGTTCTCCATTTTTCTACTAGTAAAAATAAGATACATCAACAACCTGTTGTTCTCTTCTCCAATCACACCAGACTTACCTATATACTTATTCGTCTTTTCTAAAAGGTTTTCAGACTTAAGAAAATCCATTGCTGAACGCCTCTCTTTTTTGGAGAGGAGATATTCTTCTGCTTCTTCGTTTTCTACTTGGTTTAATACTTCTAATCTGAAATGTTCCAATTTAGAAATGAGTTCTTGTAAAGCTCGTCTAATTATAGAAGTTCCGATTTCTAAAAATTCAGCCAATTTGCGAACAAACTTTTCAACGCCATTGGCATTGTATAAATCTATGTTATGTCGCAAGGCATGAAATTCATCATCAAGCCGATTAGCTTTGATGGTCACTCGTAATCTATCCAATCCAAAGGTGGATAAACCACCCAGAACATGAAATTCCAAAGTGTCTGTTGCGAAAATAAAGTGGTTTGGGTTTGATGTATTTAATTGACTCATATCTTTTAAAAACAAATTACACAAAATATATTTTCAAATATAATCATATATGTTTATTTATAAAAATATATTTTGTGTTATTTGCTGTTATTAATTATTTGACCTACATTTGGAATTAAATAATGAGTAGTATGGAAGCAACACAAGCACTATTGTTAGAGAACATTAAACGTATTCGTAAGGAAAAAGGACTGACACAGAAGGATGTAGCAGAAGGATCTGATATGTTGGTGCCTACTTATTCACGCCTAGAACGTGGTGGCTCTAATCCATCTTTAGCTTCAATGGTGCGTATTGCTAAAGCTCTTGGTGTTCCTATAGTGGAACTTCTTTCAACCTCAGAAATTAAAGACCGAAGTGTTGCTCAAAAATTGGAAATGATTGGAGACTTGTCGGAGTATAACAAGTCTGTAATTAATATAATGCTGGACTCCATTATAGAAAAAGACCGTATTGAAAAATTACAGGAAGTAAAAAAGAATTCCAGACTAGCGGAACTCGATGCTATTCGTAAATAACCCTAATTCATTATATAAACAATCTTCATTATCATAACTCATAAAATAACTCCTTTATACTCAAAATTTTCTCTCTGCAATTCTAGTAATGTTTTATAAGTAGTTATTCCTTATAATATACAGGTATCAAATAAATACTTGGACATTACTCCAGTACATCTTTTTCGCAAGGATTTGCTTTCTGCGAAATTCCTCCTTGTCAAAAAAGCTTTGTCACTGGAGTTTTCATATCAGCGTATTATTCGCTTAACCTATATATGATACGATGACTAATTTAGAACTTAAAAATACATTACAAGAAATTTCAACCGAAACAGAAAATACTATTGAAAAAGCAGTAATTGATGAAATTCTATCTAATTATGAAGATGAAATTGAAACAGGCTTCAATAATATTGTTTCTTACCATAGAAGTTATGGAATGGTAAGTTCATTTATCTTTTATAAAGACATGGAAGAATTTTTCGATAATCATTATGAATGGATACATGACGCCATTCTTGATTATGAAGATACTTATGGAATCCCATTTACATTCAGACGCAAAGACGATATTAAATCAGAACTTGCATGGGTAGCGTTTCAAGAAACAGCATCTCGAATAGCTCATAAATTAGAACTTGAGATATAAGTTCTTTTCTTTTAAAGGATTTCTGGGTTGTTCCTTTTTATTTGGTTGACTACGTAGTTTATATAATCATCAGGAACTTTATTGATTTTTAAACCATCTAGTATGTGTTTCACATATTCCTCACTTGTTTTTAAATCATCTTTTCTTTTAGAATCCCTAGCCACATAAGTATAAACTTTCTCATCTATTTTTTTACCATCAACATCAGAAACTTCAATTTTAATTCTTTTATAATTATATCCTTCCCCTTCAATTTGATCTAAACATTTTTCCTTTTTTTTCTTATCTCTGAATACTCTTTCATCGGGAATCTGATATAAAACTCCCCATATGGTCATTTCCCCATCAGACTTTATATCAGCCACAGCACACTTATTATTCCTGCTCCAAATTGTAAAATCAAAATCAAATTTATTGACGGTTTGGACAATCCCAATTTTAACAGCTGTACCATTTAAACGACTTTCTGAATTTAATCTCTTTTCAGATGTATTTGAACCGTATTGAAAAACAAATGCCATAATAACTATTCTATATCTTTAAAAAATTCTCCTAAGGTAATCTTATGAGCATCTAATATTTTAAGCAAGCTCTCAAATGTAAAATTGGTACCTTTTTCCATACGCCAATATTGCATTCTTGAAATGCCATATTCTATCGCAAAATTCTCATAAGACGTAAATCCTTTTTCAATTCGCATACGTTCCAATTTATCTGCAATACGCATAATACGCATATCCAACTTCTTATTATTGTTTGTAGTTTTCTTTGCCATTCCTATTTGATTATGTATCAAACAAAAGTGGCTTTTTATGAAATTCTACGTTACACCTTATATGTTACACCATTTATAAACATATTTTTATTATGTTTGTCCATTATTAATTATAAATCATGCTCTTATGAAAAAAACAGCAACCATATTAATTGCATCTCTATTCGTTATTGGATGTTCTAGTAACAAATTAGATAGAAGCAAAGCTGAAGAAATAATCTCTGCTTTTTATGATTACCCTAATGTTGAAGTAATAAATTTTAAAAATTCTGCTACTCTCCATGAAATAAACAACTCTCTTAAAGAGATTAGAAGTAAAGATTTAATATATCATCAAAAGTCGTATTCTGTTGGACCTTTTTATGACCTCTTTCTAACAGATAAAGGGAATGCATACTTAGCAGATAATCCTAAGAAAAAATATTTGATGGCTTCTAATATGAGAGAGTTTAATGAAATCACAGGAATTAGAATCAGTGAAGGAGAAAAGCATGCCACAGTGGACTTTAATATCATAAGAACGAACACTACTGTTTTCGGAAAATTTAAGAAATATAAAGATGGAGATATTGTGAATTATTCAGTAAAAATGGCACTGTATGATGATGGATGGCGTATTACAAATAAGAAAGTAAAAAATTACAAAAAAGAAGATTTTAATTGTTTCAAGTAAATACCCTAAGAATGAAAAAATACCTATACATCGGTTTCTTTATGATTTCCATTGTATGCTCTGCACAAGAAATCAAATATACTTCAGACAAAGACACTTCTTCTTTTATTTATCTTGGAGATATACATAGAACCTTAATTAAAGCTTTAAAAAGTGAAGACCCTACATCACTTTATAAATATTTATGGAGCAAAAAAGATACAGAGTTTTTACTTCCTGAACGTAAGCTTAAAAAATTAAAAAACAAAACTGATAAAGAAATACAAACTTTGCTTGAACAAAACCTAAAAAAATCTTTTGAAGATGCGATTAAAAAAGGTAAAGCATATGGCATTGATTGGAAGCATATCAATTTTAATGCTAATAAAATTAAAGACTATTTCACCGTAATGCATGTTGGAATAGATAGAGATACTGGAAATCTTATTATCCAAAAAGTATGTTTTGATTTCTCGTTTATAGACCCTATCCAAAAGACAACAAAACATGCTCAGATTGTATACAGTTCTAGTGTCACGAGTAGAGGCTTTTTACTCGGAGACGGAATAAGTTTATATAAAAAAGAAAAATAATAATGTCCTTTAAAAAAATGTCCTCATCTGCTTTTACCATTTAAGCATTTGAGGACATTTTATATCTGTCCAAAGTCGTTCTACCATTAAACTTTTTGGACAGATGGCTAGCGATAACTTAAGTCGAAAATCTTTTAAGACATCGCTAGGCAAGATTGCCTTTGAACTGTTCTAGCGAAACAATCAAAGGCATTCTTGGCAAAGGGATTCCCTTTTGCATTACCCTTTCTACAAAAAAAGAAGACAGGAATATAAAAGTTCCTGTCTTGTTTTTAATTGCGATTTATTTAAACAACTATGGTTCTAATTCCTGCTGCTCTTTATCACTTTGTAATTCATTCAAACGTTTTTCAGATATGGCTTCCAAATCTCTATCTCTGGAATATTTCTTTTCTTCCGATTTAGAAATCTCTAGAATACGTTCTCTACTTTGTTCCAACATATTCATTCGTTTCTTATGAAGCATGGAAAGGTCTTTGAATAAATCTTCTGTCGAAAAGATATGATCAAATCCTTTAATATTTAGTGCTTCGTATTTACTAGTATATGGATTATACGTTACCAATTGATTCGCTTTTACTTCATAGCCTGTAAACTCTTTAACCATGTGTGCCACGACTTTGTTCTTGAATTTAGAATGATACTTCGTTAGCTCAAAGAGTTGTTTTGAGGAATCAATTCCGTATTGTTGTCTTAAAAAATAGTTGACGTTCTTTTTTGAAATTCTTGCTCTCATAAATAGTATGGTTTTAAGGTTATAGTTCTAATTCGTTATTTTGTTCTCTATCTGATAATCTTTTGGAGATGATACGTTCAAGTTCCTGCGTCCTTGTATTCTTATTTAGAGAAAGTAACTGTAAGCGCTCTAAGGAAAAGCCTAATGTGTTTAAGCGATACTTTCTATTTTTACCCTGAATACCAGGTTGCTTCCCTCTGAAATAAATGTTTACCCCTTCGTTTTTAAGGAGCGTGTAAAAATGGTTTTCAGATTTAGCTGTTGTGTATACTTTTTCTAAGAGCATTTTAAACCGCTGTTTTTCGCTTTGTTTTCCTCTTAAATTGATTTGATATTCCGCATCTTTAAGAAGTGACTTTGCTTTTTTTTACTATGTTCTACTCGGCTATGGATAAGTCTAAGTTCCTTGTCTTGCCACTTTTCCATTTCCTGTTTAATATCTTTAAATTGTGATTTGGTTAAATAGCGTGTGGTATGAATGCCGTACTCAACATTTGAACCGATTATATGCAGATGTTGATGCTGGGTATCAGTATGATTGGTTGCTACGACAATAGAGTTAGGAAAACGTTCTTTAGTGTATTTTTTAGCTACTTTTAAAAGTTGTTGTTGTGTTAACTTGTCGGATTTATGAAAACTTAAAATGGCATGGTAGAACTTAGTTTCACCTTTGCGTTTATGGAGTCGTTGTTTGTCATTGACGATGTATTGACGTTTTAATTCCTGCAAACGTTGTTCGGCAATCATGGATGTTGTTTCCACATCGTTTTGCATCTGATTTAGTTGCTTTTCAAATACTCGGTCTCCTTTGATGTAACGCTTAAACACAAAACTCTTTTCAGAGTTTTGTTTTGAAAGCACATAACGTAAGACATTTTCTAATGCGATATATGATTTGATAGATTTTTCTTTAATGATCATTACCTGTTTTTTTTAAAGGTTTGTGAAAACTGCTCTTCTAAAACTTCTATGTGTTCCAAGATTTGCTCGCTAAGCTCATTGGAGTTAGAGGCTAATAATTCTTCCATCAAGTCAATAAGATGCGTCAGTTGTCTGTCGATATTTCCTAATACTGATGTGTCTTGTACTGGTAATGGGTTATTACCAATCGCTTGTTCAATAGTTCTGTACAAAAACTCAGATACAGAAAGCTTCCCTTTTTTATCTTTAATCTGCTTTAAATATTCTGGCGTAAATCCTAAGGTGTATTCTTTCCGAATTTTTCGTTTTTGTCGTCTGTAATACGTGTAGTATTGTTTCCAATACTCACGTTTTATTTCTTTGATTTGACTGTGTATTGGATTATCAATCTGAGATAACTTGGTCTCTAAATAATCGTGCAGAGAGGTGTATGGAAATGTTTTGTTCATCGTTCTAAATCTTGGTTTTGATGGTTTTTTGAATTGATTTCTTTAAGTTCGGAGGTTCTTTTTTCTAACTGTTGAGGGAATTGTTGGTAAAACATTTTTTCATCAAAATGAATATCTCTTTCTATAGTTAATCCAAAAGGTCTTTGAATAGATTCAAGCTCATCAATGGAAAAGCTTCCCCATTCGTCAAAAGCTAAACCTGTTACATAGCCATAACAAATTTTGGTGTTAGGATTATATTCGGTAGCATACCATGTTGCAGAACCAACAGGGTCAAAAAACTTGGCAACAATCAAAGGATTTCTAGCTTCAGATTGGTCGCCTACTTCAGTAAATCGTGCTTCTAATTCTGGTGTAATGAGTTTCATAGGTTATTGATTTTTTACAGTTGAATAAGGGGTTAAATCGATATATTGAATTGTATAATCCGCTATATCTTGCATCTCATTATCAACCTCCATAGCTAATCGTTTACGGAGTTTCCTTTGTTTATACGCTGGGGTTACTCTAAGTTTAAGTGGCTTTTGTCCATTAGGAAGCACAATAATCTCATTATCGAGTTCACGTATTTCAGAAGCATATAACAGTGGACGCTGTTTCTTCTGCCCATTGTCTTTATCAGTGTAGGTATAGTTTCCTAAAAGCTTTTCCAACTCAAAAGCTTTTTTGTCTTGACCTCCATAGTAGACCTTAACAAAACAGTTCTGAAGAATATTATCTTTTAACTCTTTATATGGACTAAGTAATGATTCATCTTGAAGGATAATGCACTGTGGAATTTTAAACTTTCTGCTGTTGGAAATGGTATTACTATAATCAGGTAACCCATTAATTAAGCTAGAAAATTCATCCAGCACCATCATAATATCCAAATCTTCTTTTGAAGGTAATTTGGAAAAGGCGAAACGATAAAAACTTTGAAAGACCAGTGCTACCATAGGTGCATAGAATTTGGCATCACTCACAGGAGATTGAATAAAAAGGACATGAGGTGTAGCTCTAAAATCTTCAAATGAAATATTGGTAATTGATGTAATATCCGCCAATGTTGGATTATCTCCTAACCATGATAATGCGGAAATTGCTGTAGCTGTAATAGACTTGAGTGTTTTCTCTGAGTTCCCTGCTAAAGCTTTAAACTTTGTCCAAACATCATCAGAAGCTTTCTCTGCTAGTAATTTCTCAATAACCTTTGGTGTTCCCTGATAGGTTAAAATCAACTTATACACATTCCCTAAGTTGGCATGAATACGAGGCTCTGACTCCAGTACATATTGAATAAAAAGTGTAAGACAATCTTCTCCTGATAAACTAAAAAAGTCATTATTCTTAGAAGCATTCCCCATGAGCGTTTTGGCTATTTTTCGCATGGCTGAAACATCACCTTTACAATTATCAAGTGGGTTCAAATAGACACCACTTTTCTTGGTTAGATTCATCACTAGTGGTGTAATTCCGATGTTTTGTAAATAAGGGATAGTGGTAGCTAATTCCCCAGAGTTATCATTGACCACCATTGAGGATTCTGAATTTAATATCGTTGGAAAAATATGCACTTGGGTTTTTCCTTTTCCACTTCCTGCAACCACACAGAAATTACGTCTAGAAGTTTCTAAATCCAAAAAACGTTTCCCATCTACAGACCAACCTTTGTTTCTTCTGGAGATGAGTTTGTTGGGGTTTCCAAACTCGGCATTAACGCTATGGTCTTTATCAAAAAGTGACAGAATACCATCAAGTCCTCCTGATAGGCTTTCACTGAATATATCTACAATATTTTTTATCATTACTAATTGTTTTAAAAAGGTTATTTCAAAAATTTATCAAGTAGCTTACTACAGAATCCTGCTAGGGCTTCCAAGATTTTGGCTGTAGCATACAACCCTAGCAGTAAAAGTTTCCAGATAGCCTTGAGGATGTACCCAAGGCTAGAGAATAGTATCTGACCTTTGTGTTTTCCCATTACAGATGACTATTGAAGTTTTGTAATAAAGGCAATGGAAATTCCAAGTTCCTTAAAGACAATAGTGTATAGCTTTTTCATCTTGGAAAAAGCTATGTCTTCTTTCATAGTTCGAGGTTGATAGACCACAATCACCGTAATATTCTTGTTTCCCTTTTTAATACCTTCTGTCTCGCTTAAAAAGCGTTCTGCTACCTTTTGGGTATTACGTTCTAATAACATAAGGTCATTGTATTTATGAATGGAAAACCAACTGGAATTATTCTCCTGTAAATCGGAATAGAGATATAGTGTAGCGTTACTTTTTGGAATATTCTGTAACGCCCTAATTTCATCCATAAGTGGTGTCCAAATAGCTGAATAGCGGTGTGCTTCTGTATACGTATTCTTCTTTAGGGCTTCAGAAACATCTTGCTTAAACTGCTTTATTTTGGCTTTACGCTCAATGTCATTGGCAAAAAGTGCATTTTCAGACATGAGCTTATACGAAACACGTTTGTTATGGATTAAGCTACTAATACTTCCATAACGAAACTCTACTGCCTGCCACTTATCTTTATCTAAATGGAATTGAGGAAGTATGGTACTCATATGTGGTGTTACTAGAAAATCTGCTTCCGTAACATCTTCTAATACGGAAATAATGGTCTGTTTTTTGTCTGCGGTGCAGGCTGATAACATCAGCCCAAGCACCAAAGTATATATGTACTTTTTCATTGTAGTTGGTTTTAAATGGTTATATATCTAAGCCTTTGTAAAAAGATGGTAGTTGCGGAATATCATCTTCAAAGAATTTTGGAGTCTTGCCATCACTTCTATGAATTAGGTTTGTACTATAGAAAGTCTTCTGAGACTCTTCATAAAACCTTTGAATTAACTCTTGAATATCGTGTGCGTAGATTTGGATTTGCCTGCGAGCCAATTCTGATTCTGCTTGCGTTTTACGCACCTTTTTTATCTGCTCTTTAAGTGCTTTGATTTCTGCTTCTAACTTCTGAACAGCTTCTTTGGTTAGTTTATATTGATCGAGTATTTTCTTTTCATGTTTTTTTAAACCATTGAAATAGACTACAAGAGATGCAGTAATGGCAAAAAACATATTGAGTGAAGCAAAATACAGTGGATGAATACCCTCTCCAAATCCTTCTCCTCCAGAAAATGAAGTACTTCTAAAGATGCCTAACACATAGAAAATTGCAAAGAGTCCACTAAAAATGGTTAGCGTAATAAGGCGTCTTTGCATTGGCGTTTGTCCTTTGGCGATGATTTCAGGTAAATTTTCAGCCAAAAAGAAAATACCAATACCAATGGCGAGCCCAATAACATAAGAAACAATTAGTGGATACCCCATGGACTGTAGAGCAGCCCCAGACAACAACATATCTACCAACACAAGAAACATTAACAATAATCGTGTTGTATCATAGCGACTAGATTTCTTTAAAAGTGAATTATCACATTTATCCAGCTCACGTTTTTTAATACGATGGTCTGTTTCTTTGAGTTCGAGTTCCTTCGAAAGCTCCTCCAACTGTTTATCAGCTTCCTCTTTCTCAGAAATAATATGATAGGATTCTATTTCGCTTTGGACTTCTTTTTTAGCTCCTTGCATCATTTTGGCGTAAGCTCCATTAATGACACCTGAATACACATCTTTGGTACATTCAGACTCAGGCTTGTTCATCGCTGCTAAGTCCTTTCCTAATGGAATTGCTAAGTCATTTTTAATAACCTCATGTTCTGCTGTTAGTTTTTCTTCTAACTCATCCATCTTATATCTAAAGATGGTAATGTTGCTGTCTACAGCTTTGTTGTTTACTTTGGTTTTCATAATAAACGGATTAAGAATTATAATAAATATGAAAAGACACCTCCCTAAAAGGGAAATGTCTGTGATGTACTAGACTATAAATTGTGTTTGTAACCAGTTAAAACTTGGATTGTTTGGATAAAACCTTAGTGCTTTTTCCGTTATAGATTTTGCCTTAGATAAAAGCCATGGTTTACGATCTTCATCCCAAACTAATTTTGATAATTGGAATTTTACATACGCACGTGTGTAGTAATATCTATTGTCACGTATTTTGATATTGTACTTATAGGCTTTATGGAATACATCATCCATGTAATCATTAGCCCATTCTAAATGTTCTACATCATTATCTTGTCGATATAGTTTTACGTAATAACGTGCTTGCAAGAAGTAATAAAAAAGAAGGTTCTTTTCTGATAAGTTATCGCTTTCCAGAGCTGAAAGTCTTTGTTTGGCTTTTTCTAAATACTTATTAGATAATAAGTTTTTAATTTTTCGTAAAACCTTGTTATCTAATTTTTCTTGGGAAAGGTTTTGAGCGATTTGCTCTACATTATTTAAACACTTCATTGTATTGAATTTAAGAGTTAAACTTTTATCTTAATCAGTGACTTTCACCGAATTACAAGACAAATAAAAGTGGTCGATGCGAGGTCGATGGGTCAAATTTTGGTCGACGGGAAATCAATCGTTTTTACCAATAGTTTTTCATTTACAAACCGTAGTGTATTCCTACTTTTTTTACAGAAAGAAGTATTTTATGCTTGATCAAAAAACTTAATGTGATGAACCTTTTTTAAGTAAAAAAAGCATCAAAAGATGCTTTTTAGTTATTCAAATTTTCCCTTTATATGGGAAACAATGGTAGTTAAGACCGTTCGCCATTCTGTAAAACTAAGTTCTATAATCTGACTGCCTTTATCAGAATCCAAAACCAGCCTTATACTATAATCCAAATTGTTTATTTTTTGTTCTACTTCAAGCCGAATCTCGAAAGTAGGTCCCTTAGCTTTATGAAGTTTATTTCCCCCATCTACGAATTCCCATTCAAGAATAGTAGTGCTTCGATAATGTTTCTTTTCTTCCATCTCGAAAATTTCACCGAAATCATATTTTTCATTTGGAGTTTTATTAACTATAAAAGGATCATCCATATATCTATGATGAAATATGGTTTCTATAGTATTTAGGTAATTATATCCTTTATTATTACCACCTACATTCAAACCTACAGAGTAACCTCTGTCCTCTAAATATCTTGTTAAGCGTTTACATAATCCAATGAATTCCGCTTCAAATATAAAATACTGTAATAGTGTTGTCATCTCAAAAATGTTTAATTGTTATTCAAGATGAATTATGACATATATAAATAATAATGTAAAGGTATTTACTCATAGATATATAGCACTCATTTTTATATCTTTATGCCATGAGATCTAATTTCAAACTTTACTCAGTTACAGATGGAGAAAACACTTTTGTGTCCCTGGAAAAAGCATATCGTTCTTTTTACAAAAACGATGAAGAAAAAATTGAAATAGCTGATACAAGAGGAAAATCAAAAAGGGATACTTTTTATACAATAATAAAAGAAGATATTCATAAGTTTATTTCCAAAGATGGATTATCGGCATCACGATACTGGGATTTTTTTCATGAGAAAAACACCGCCAAAAGGAATTTTGATGAGAAAAGAATCAACCTAATTTTTAACTTAATAGTTCATTACGAAGATTATATTTTTATTAAATACGATGAAGATGGCAAAGCTGTTTATAAAGAAAAAGAAAGTCATGATATAAGTAACCAACCTGAAACAGAAATTGAACAAAATCTTCCTGCAAACGAAATTACTTTTGATAAAAAAGACATTTCAAATAGATTCAGCACCATTAGAATTGGTATTGTTGATTTTGAAATTAAAATTGAAGACCTAGTAGATATCAATTTAATAAAGGGTGACGAAGAGTATTCTAAACAAAATAATGATACAACTTCAGATAATTCATACTCTTTAATTTCATTAATTCAAGAACAAAATGACATTTTTATTAAAGCTCCTGCTGGTTATGGTAAAAGCACATTGTTACAATCTACATATCACAAAATAGCCAACAATCAATATGATTTTAGTAATAATGATATCCCAATCTATATTGAGCTAAAAGGATACACAAAGAATAAAAGTCTTTTAGAATTGATTAAAGAAGATTGTAATTTTTTTAACCAAATAAAACCAGAAAACCATGATTTCAATATTATTTTACTAATTGACGGTATTGATGAATTTACTGGAGACATCTCTGTATTACTATCTGAAATACAGCAACTAAAAAAAGAATATAAAGTTCAAATCATTGCTACAGGTAGACATGAAATACCTTTTGAGAACCGAGGTATATATCCCAAAATGTATTCTATTGAAAAATTAAGTTCTCAAAAAATACATCAATTATTTGGAAAAATATTGCCTAAGAATAAAGACGCATCTTTTAAACTGTTACTAAACAATGAACTTAGTGGTCAATTATCTATACCATTATATCTAACCTTACTTTTAAATTATTTTAAAAAGAAGCAAACAACTACTACCGATATCTCTTTCTTAAAAAACATCCTTATAAACAAAGGAAAACTTATGGAGGAAATTATAGTGAATCAGTTTGTTTTAGAGTATGAACATAAACGTTCTGAATCAGATCATTTTGATTCCCTTAATAAGAACAATCAGATAAATATCATTACATTTATTGCCTACCACCTCACATTCAATTGTGATAATAAAGAGGTTGAAGATAAATTAGAAATAGTTAAGGCACTCACACAAGAATTTTCTCAACTAAATATTGATTTTACTGAACTTTTAAATCAATTTGTTCTTCATAACATATTGAAACAAACAGGTTCTGATATTGGGTTTGAAAAAGTAGAACTTCGATTCTTTTTTACTGCAAGATATATCAAACCTAAAATACATAATTATAAAGATTATGAAAGGTATAGGAACAAGATTTTGTCACCAGATGATGTTTCAAGATATGGGTTTTGGGAAAATATTGATAAATATTTATTAGGGCTTATTGATCCAAATCTTATCTCTTCAGAAGAGATGCACAAGATTAAAGCAAATAAGCTTACAATTAATCATGATACGTTAGAATATTTAGCTATTGTTTGTAGGCTTGTTGGACAAAATAATATTCCTGATTGGATCAAAAACAAAGAAAAACAATGGTTAACAACAAATATTATTGAGCTTATCAAAGATGAGCAAGTTATTAATCAAAAATATTCGTTTTTTTATTTATTTAAGAGTTTTTTGAAATATCAAGTTGGAATGCTTAAAACAATGCTTTCCTATTCAAACTATACATCTGCCCCTAATCTCAGAACATTTTTATTAGACCTTCTTGTTTTAAATAATTTAATTTCTTTTACAGAATTAATTAAATTACTTACTTCATTAAAAGAGGATGAGTATCTGTATTGGTTTATTAGAAAATTAGCCTCTAATAAACTACCATTACGTTATACCAAGGAAGAAATAGTTCCCTTTATTGGAGATTATTATTATGGAACTTCTGTTTTAAAAAGAGGGTCGAATAACTCTTTTGAAATTAGACTTCTGGCGACGAACCTTATTGAAAACAGAGGTAATGCAAATGATATAATAGAATACTTTTTTAAAATGTATAAAAACCCTAGTATTCTAAATTATATGCGACTCTATAAGATGTTGGATAGAAAATGGGGACTATATACAATCAATTCTAAATTACTTCCATTGGAAGTAAATCAGAAAATAAAACAATTAATTATTAATGCATCTCTAAGTAAATTTTATTTAAATCATTCTGTATTTATGTTACACACAATACAAAATGATATAGACTTAGATTTAAAAAAGGAGATTTTAGAAGAATTAATTACTATTGCTGATAATGGTCACGATGTAGGTCATGATACAAGTATACGAGCCATAACATTGTTACTGTATGCTAATGAGCCTATATTTAATGAAAGGTTATTATTAGCAATGAAACAAGGTTCTATAACTCCATCTAAGTTTATTATAATCCATGGGGCATTAAGCATGAATATCTTTCAATCTTCCATTTTGGATTTAGACTATACCACCTTGTTAGCTATTTATGCTGAAGGACTAAAAGATGAAGATTATCGTATCCATATATTAGAACGAGCTGGACTAACTAATTCCATTCTTACTCAAAAAGTTTTTAAATTAATAGAAGATTATTCTGATTTAACAGGAGCCTCTATTATTTTTTTTACGAACAATAAGGTTAAGGAGTCTATTCCTTTTTTAATGAAGCTATTAAACAATGGCAAATATGAAAATCTAATTATTAATGCACTTTTTTATTTAGATTACGACCTTTATCTTCAAACCTTACCTAATACAAACATTAAAAGTAGTAGAAAAAAACTTAAGGAACTCTTGCCCAAAATAACTACACTTTCTGAAATTGATCAGATAATTTGCATTAGAAATGCCTATTACATTGGTGACCATGATTTATTCGATTTAATTAAATCAATTAACTCTAATAATTTAGATAGATATAGTTATGCTAGCACTGAATTAGAGGTTGCTAAGATTCAATTTGAATATAAAATGTCCTTACTCGAAAGAAGAGAAAAAGAAAGAGCCTCTGTTTAGCTAGAGCTAGCTCTTTTTTCTTAAACAAATACTTCATTATTAAGCGGATGCTTATACACCTGCGAACGCAAATGTTCAGCTGTTGCAGAAAGATATATGGTAGTAGTTTTAATATCACTATGCCCCATCATTTTAGATAAACTATAAATATCACAACCACCTTCTACCATAAGTGTAGCAAAGGTATGACGGAGTTTATGGATTGTAAAATCAATCCCTGAAGCGCTTCGTATCCGGGTAGTTAGTCTTTTTAAACCTGATACAGTAAATCCTTGATTTCGATTAGAAGAAGTAAAAAACTCAGGACAGGTTTTCCCTTGCTTTTTTCGTTCTGTAAGATAACGGTCTAAACTTTGCGCTAAGGTATGACTCATTGGAATAATACGGTCTTTATTCCCTTTTCCCTTACGAACAAAAATTGTGAAATTCTCTATATCTACATCCGCTAACTTTAAATTAAGTAGTTCATTTTTTCTAAGTCCAGCGTATAGGAACATGGAAAATATAGCATGGTTTCGAGACCTTAGATACCCATGTGTATATGGATAGTTATACACCACTTCCAGAAGCTTAAATGCTTCTTGTTTCTTGAGCGCTTTTGGTAAACTTTTTTCTTGTTTAGGTAATACCATAGACTCTACAAAATTCTCTTCCATATATTCATGTTCCACACACCACCTAAAGAAAACAATCAGTGTCATGTAATAGGTTCTGTAGGTCGCTGTACTCCAGTTTTTAGCCACCCTACCATGCAAGAAGAAGCTATGCACCATTTTTTTATTTATAACGCTTATATCACTAGTTTTTGAGACTTCTACAAAATAGGAAACTTGCTGTCTATATCTGTTAATAGTATTTGGAGATACAGCTCGCATGTATTTTGCATAATGACAAAAATCCTTCAATAATAGTTTTATATTCATATCGCTTAAGCAGATATTTCTACAACTATCATTAAAGGATTCTGTGGACACATCAATTAGAGATGTGGTCGGTAATGACCATTTTTTAACCTTATAATTTAGTTTTTAGCTTAAATTATAAGGGGAATTTGTGCGCACGCTAGGACTTGAACCTAGGACCTCATCATTATCAGTTCCGATGTAACCCTTTAATTCCCTATTAGGTTATTTTATAAGGGTTTTAGAGGATTTTAGTGTTAATGATATGCCTTTTTGCACGACCCCATCTCTCCATTCAAAATCATTCTCCTTTAAGGGGTGTAATAGAAATATCCAATTGTTAAACATTCATATTTGAATGCATTAATTACTAATTGGTCGACATAAAAAGTATAGCAATTCTAGAGATTCAAATCAATCATTAGTATGCTAATTTTTCTATTCCATCACGAGCACTTTCAGATTGAATTGAACGCAAATAACGCTCTGTCATTTGCAAGGAACCATGCCCTAAGACTCTCATAATAGACGTGATACTTGTATTCTTTTTTGCTAAACTACATGCAAAAGTATGCCTGAACTGATGCAAGTGAAATTTTACACTTGATAATTTACTGTACTTAGCAACCCAATGTTTAAGTCCATGAACAGAGAGAGGATTGTCTCCTTGGGTAGATACGATAAGTGCAGATGTTCTTAGCTTTCTTTTCTCCAAAAGTTTTAAATAGTTTTTTAGATGTGTAAAAAGCGTATAATGCATTGGAATACTACGGCTCTTTTTAGATTTAGAGGTTTCTCCATTAATATGGATGGTTTTACTTATAAAATCAACATCTTGTATTCGTAATCCAAGCAACTCTCCTCTTCGTATTCCTGTATAGAGTAGCAGGCTAACTATAACCATATCTCTTTGAAACTTAAATTGGTCTGCTGTAGCAGATAAACTTATACTCGCTACAATTTGAGATATTTCTACTGAATCTAATGCCTTACTATCATCATATTTAGGAGTAGGTGGGTTAGCTATTTCTTTACTTAGCTTACCTTCCTCAATATATTTTTTTGATTCCAACCATCTAAAAAAAGGTATCAGTTTATTGTAATAGGTTTTAATAGTAGATACTTTTACTCCGATAGCAATTCTGTCTTTACCTACTTTTCGTTCTCTTATACTTAATCGCTCATAAAATTCATGCATCATATAAGGGTGTAAGTCGTTTACTTCTTCCATTTCAGGCATGATTTTTTGAAATGTAGAAAACACCTCTTCATAACTTTTAAGAGTTTGAGGTCGCAATTGCTTACTATATCTACATTCTTTAATATAGTTATTGAAAATATATTTTAGATTCGTATTGGGGTTTATTTCTGTATCATAAATGTGCATAGTTAAGTTAAAAAATAGCTGATAATAAAAACGCTTATAGGATGAGCGTTTCTTTTTTATTGAAAGTATTATTTCAAATATTGATCAGTAAGCATCAAAGCAAACACATCAAAGAGCATCATTCTGTAATGTTCAGGCTCATAATTCTTTCTGATACTTGGTAGTTTTGGTGCAAGTTCTGGATACCAAGAACTAATGGTTTTTGAAATGGTGTATTTCGTATCTGCTCCAAACTGTTTGAATACTTCTTTGATTTGCGTACGAGAGTATTTACGAACAGGTAGATTATACTTATTGGCTTCCGCCACAAACGCATCAATCATTTTTTTAACTCGTTTACTGATACGGTAATCTTTAAATTCATAACCTCTTACAATGATAAGTGAAGGTTTATAGTTTCTCATAAACTTTAATAAGCGATTCACATATTTATCATTGGTTAAAGGACGCATCTTTGCTATTCCATAGTCCACCAATTCTTTTGGAGATTCACAAATCAAATAACCCATTCCTTGTATGCTTGGGTATAGTACCAAAGCAAGCTCGTTTTTAGTTTTCATACCCTTTTTTCAAATCTGCTAGACGGTCAATAACTACATCCAATAAAATAATTCTGTGACTAATATTTGGTGTTTCCATCGCATTTAAAATGCGGTCTTTTAATTCAGATACATTGTCGTAACATTCTTTAATAAGTTGTGCGTACTGATTTTTAAAAAATCGTTCAATTGGAATTTTTAAAATAGAACAATAGCCTAATATCACTTTTAAATTAGGTTCTCGTTGTCCTGATTCTATTTTTGATAAATTCCCTGTGTCTACACCAATAATCTCACTCATATCACTAAGTGTAATTCCTGTCCGTTTTCTAAATGTTTTTAAGTAATTCTGTATTTCCATATAAATAAAAAAGTACTGGGATGACTTCTTATGTAAAAGCTCCAATACTTGTATAAGTGAATAATAGTTTAATATCATAACACATCATAGACGTACATATTTGTCAATTTGACAATTTTTTCTCTGGGTCACTCAATATTTTTTGGATAAGTTGTCTATAACTCGGTTTTTTTACGTTTTTAGATGTTTAAAACTTAGTTTATTAAATCCCTGTGACTTTTCTTCACTGTACTTATTTGTATGTTTAATTATTGTAGTGTGACCTTTCTTCACAGGTTTTATGCCTTTAAGTTCACACGGAATAGTTTTTTGTTTGAATTTATAGAATAGTTTTTGAGATAACTGTCTCTCCTTATTGGAATACATGAGCTTCCCTGTTTCGTTTTTAATTAGAATTAAATCTTTTTGTAACAAAGATGTAATGGCATTGGAAATTGCTCGAGCAGAGAGTCCTGTTTTTCTAACGAAAAACTGCTGAGAAATCCAATCCCATTCCTTTACCTTTTTAGTTTGTTTATTTACCCAACCTAAAGTCTGACGAATAATGACTAATAATACTTTTAATTCTGCATGTCCTAATTGTTTTAAATGGATATCAAATACATGGTTGGGTACATTGGTTTTTGGGATATAACTCATAAATAATAGTAAATAAAATTAATAGAATAGTGTTTCCAATTAGATTAACCTAACTAGAAAATAAATAGCTCTTGTGATTCATAAGCTCCTGTATAGTTATGGTCTTAGCTGAAAAAGCAGGAGATATTTTTCCATTGATAAGCAAGCGTAAATAGATATGGTAGTGGGCTAATGAAGTAAAGTCACTGGTTTGGAAGGTGGGATAAAATTCTGATGCAAAATATCTGGCATCCTGTTGCCCAAGTCTGAAAGTAATAAGCGTTCCAATATTTCCAAGTACAGCGTTTTTAATATCTTGATTCAGTTGAAAGAGGTACTGATTTGCTAATACAAAAGAAACACCAAATTTGCGAAGTTCACTAATTGCTCCTGCAATACTCCCTGTCGTGAAGTTTTGAAATTCATCTAAATAAATGATAAATGGATGGCGGTTTTGTGGTGACAGATGTACTCGATTAAATCCTGCGGATGCCATTGCGGTTATAAGTAATGAACCTAACAAATGTGCTCCATCACTTCCTAAGAGTCCTCCTTTAGAGAGATTTACCAAAAAGATTTTCTTTTCATTCATTAACTGCGCTAGTGATAATTGATTGGTATTGCTAACGAGTATTTTTCTTAGCATCGGAATAGATAAAAAACTTCCCACTTTGTTAAGCACGGGCAATATATCAGTCTTTGAATATTTGGGATATTCCACTTTAAAAAATCGAATGACATGTGGATTTTTACAGCTTACTAAGCAGTTATCTCTAAATTGATTGTCTAATAATACTTTTGGAATATCATCTAGTGTTGCTTGTTCTTGGTCTAAGAGCAGGAGTAGTGAGTTTCTTAAGATATATTCCAACTTAATTCCCCAGCTCTGACCTCCCCATAATTTTTGAAAGGTCTCCAATATGCTTGATGCTATCAAAGCTCTTTTAGCATAGCTTACTTTTTTAAGTGGATTGTAACCTAACGTTAGTTTTGGATTACTCGCATCTAAATACACGATATCTTGCTTACGATACTCTGGAATGAGGTCTATTATCTCACGGATAAAATCCCCATTTACATCCATTAAACAGGCACCTCTGCCACATATAATATCTTGGTAGAGTAATACTTTCATTAAGTTGGTCTTTCCGCTTCCTGATTTCCCGAGTAATAACATGCCATGTAAGCGGTCTTTTTGATGGATACCAAATATTTTATTGTTGTGTCTAAAATCTTCTTTGGCGAAATAGGATGGATGTTGATAGTGCATACACTACAGGATAGCGTGTCTTTTGATGTGGATATAGGTGACCCTTTTCTTCTGATTGTCAATTTGACTAAATCGCCTATCTAGGGATGATTTTGCTTTTGCTTCATACTAGGTGCAAACAACTTTGAAATAAATACACCTGATTATGAAAACAAAATTACCTGCTCCCTACACAGGAAGCACACCAGAAATTGAACTCCATTATAAGCGTCCTGTTTTTGATTCCATGTTTAGTATTCGTGAAGCAAAAGATGCCTGCAAAATTCTTAGAAAAACAGTACATCCTAAACGTTGGGATTTAAAAGAAATGTTCTTTGTTATTTTATTAACTAATTCTAACAGTGTACTTGGTATTGCCGAGCTTGGCTCTGGAACTACAGAAGCTGTGAAAGTAAATATTAAAGAAATCTTTCAACTTGCTTTAGTTTCTAATGCATCAGCACTTATTATTTGTCATAACCATCCGTCAGGGAAAATGGTTATTTCTCCAAGTGACAAAGCCATTACCCGAAAGATTCAAGAACTTGCCAATCAACTAGGATTCACATTACTCGACCACATTATTATTACCTCAGAGGATTATATCTCCTTTGCAGAGGAGCATCTGCTCTAAATCTTATTCATCCTTTATTTTTTTACCTATGCTATGCCCAAAACTCCCATTACGTATTATGGAGGCAAGATCAATCTTGTCTCTGAAATAGTACCCTTACTACCCAAACATAAAGTCTATGTTGAACCTTACTTTGGAGGCGGTGCTATTTTTTTCGCAAAAGAACCGTCACAAGCAGAAGTTATCAATGACCTTAATGCAATGGTAGTTAATTTCTATAACGTAGTTAAGTCATCTGATTTTTCTAAACTCAAAGAAAAGATTGAAGGTACATTATTTTCAAGAGCAACGTATTCTGTAGCTCTAGCTATTTATCGTTTGCCACACTTGTTTAACAAAGTTCAACGTGCTTGGGCATTTTATGTAGGAACGAATATGGGGTTCTCATGTCAGATTGGATCGTGGGGATATGACAAATACAGTAAACGTGTCAAAGCATTTAGAAATAAGAAGTTACTATTTGATGAGTCTATTCAAAAAAGACTAGAACAAGTTCAAATTGAACATTTGGATGCTTTGAAAATTATTCAAAACAGAGACGGAGAAGATGTGATGTTCTATTTAGATCCTCCGTACCCAAACTCGAATCAGGGACATTATTCTGGATTCAGCCAATATGATTTTGAGCAGCTATTAGCTGTGTTATCAACTATCAAAGGAAAATTTCTGTTGTCCTCTTATCCAAATGAAGCTTTGGAAAAATACACCAAAGAGTTTGGATGGAATACCAAAACTTTTGAAAAACCACTCTCTGCTCATAAATCAGAAAACGGAAAAGCACGTCCTCGTAAAATTGAGGTACTAACTGCTAACTATCCATTAGACAAAACTTAATAATAATCAGCGGTGATTCACCGCATTAAATTTTACACAAATGAATATTACAACTCATCAGGTAATACAGCATTTTTTGAATGTGTTACTTGAGAAATTACAGAACGAAAAAGTACATGAACTCGATAGTTTTTTCGGTGATTATTTCACTAAAGACGAGATCATTGCCATGTTACAAAATGTTTATGGAGATAGTTTAGAGGAACATGTGAAAATTGATTCACAAGATAATTCAGAACTCTTAACATTCCTCTCTGATGTTGATGTATTACAGTTCTATATGCAAAGATGGAAATTAGACACTCAGCAAAGTACTGCACTACATCCTGTTGAAGTCATGAAAACCTTAGAACAGCTAGGTCTTCAAACGCATTATTTAGCTTCTAAAGCTATTGCATTTTGGGATGAATATGACCACTCGAATTATCGCTCATTGCAAATCAAAGCTGGAAAGATTAAACGCGTGTATGGTATTTATGACACCATGGTTAAACAACAAGATGTTTATCAGATTACCAGTCAACCTAAACGCTTTTTTGAAAGCTATGATTTAGCTAAGGAAAAACTACAGGAGTTTATTGATAGCGGAACTTTTAAAGAAGATGAAATACATATTCTTTATAGATACTTAAGTCTATCATGATAGAAGTATACGTAATCTTCTTAGCAGATGACCTAGGTAATTTTGACTGGGTATATACTCATCCAAAGCCATATTACTTAGATAAAAAAGAAGCTCAAAAAATAGTAGATGAGCTTATTAAAACTGAACACATTTCTAATTCTAAAATTAAAATCCGAACATTATGGAAATTCAAAAACAACAATTAGTTAAACTCTTTTCATTAATTTTAAAGAAAAGAGCCAGCGAAGATGCTGTAAAAACAAATGAAATTACTCCTTCATTATTAAAATTCTTTTCTCGTAAAGAGCTTATCGCTATTATCAAGTATCGTTTTGGCGGAAGTATTCCTAAAGAATACGACCTGATGGAAAAGGAAAATGAAGAATTACTAAGCCTTATTGAAGATGATATGTATATCATTTCCTATGTCACACAAAAGTGGTGTGAAGAAGTAGCTAAAAAGCCTGAAAAGGTTTTAGCTACTAAAGTAATAGCCAATGAAAAGAAAACAACTTCTAAAACTACTAGTAATGAAAAAACAAAGAAGTAATCCTAATAGTTTTTCTAGATTAGAAAAGCAAAAAGCAATTGATGCTTTATTATGGAAAAACTTTGAAGCTAGAAATGAAGGTGTTTTTTATAAGTTATTTCAAAAGCAAGGAAAAGGTGATTTTGTAATTCAAAAAGCTAATACTCCTGAAGGCATGTATAATTTTTATAGTATTTGGGTTAGACGAAAAAATTACTCTAATATGAAATACGAACATATTAGAGAAATTTCCAAAGATGATGATCCTTTATATCATTGGGAAGAAATCAGAGGTTTATTTTCTTCTTTTGATGGAGAACTATTACGCTATATTCTTCATGCTAAAATTCCACTAGAAAAGTTTATTCGATATGAATTGGCTTCTCGTGGATTTGATGAAGACCACAATTGGTGTGGTTTTGAGAAAGCTAAAAAGATTTGGCTTACATAATTTTATACAAAAAAACCACCCTTGAGGTGGTTTTTATTTTTGATTAAATTAAACAAGTAAAATGTTTAGAAAGCAGCAATGCCTAAAATGATAAACATTATACCAACCAATGCTACACTTAGGCCTCTAAATCGATTATAGTCTCTAGCTTGTTTTTCACTAAATAATGATTTTTCATTATGCTCCCACATTCTTCCCTTACTCATTAGTGATTTAAGAAACTTAGAACTAAAAACAATTTTAAACCCTATAAAGGTAGTTATAAATCCTATTACTATTGATAAGTATTGCCAGTATGGCTGTATTATTTTTATAAAATCATTCATATTCCTAATGTTAATAAAAGTTATATCACACGGGGTTTTATAAAGAAACTATACCAAAAATGATAAGTACTAAGCCAACTAATAAGGATCTTATTCCTCTAACATATTTATCGTAATAATAAGAACTCTCTTCTGATAAAAAATCATCTTTTTCTGACTTCCAAAGAACTTTTCTTTGCTTTTCAACATACCCTTTTTGAAAAAGTAATTTAACTCCAAAAATAACGAATACGATACCTACAGATAGTAATAAATACTGCCAATACGGTTCTATTTTTTCTATTATATTATCTAACATTCTTTTGTTTATCTTAGAAATTCAAAAAGCGAAATGACTATGAGAGCAAATCCAGTTGCTGTTATTCTAATACCCCAAACGTGACTTTCTTTATTTTTTTCTTTTAAACCATTCTTAGACTTATCTGCATGTTTAGTTTTAAAGAATGTTCTTGAACCAAACAAAGTCAGCAGTATACCTATTATAAGAATTGAAGTGTAAAAATATTTATCTGACATAATTATATTTTTTAATAAATTTTATTTATAACCAATAATATATATGCTCAGTAAATGCTGGTTTTTATTTACTAAATATAAGATTTAAAATCTTATATTTTTTTTACTTGATTAGCTCGATTAGTTTGATTTTCATCATTACTATTTTCACTACAAAGCACAAGGGTGATTATACCCCTCACTACACCATGGAATATTATCAAATTTAAAAGAAAGCATAAACATAAAAGCAAACATGCTAATTAAAAATATGATTAAGAAAATCCTCCATTTCTTTCTTGTTTTTTTAGAAAATATAAATGGTGAAAAATATAAGATACTATACCCAATAAATAACCAATAGGTGTTGTCTTGTGACCAACCCCACTGACTCAAAAAAGTAACTTGAAGATACTTATACCCTATAAAGTCCGCAAGAAACATTATTAATACAGACCATAAAATAATTATTATAAAAGAAATTGTTTTTGTTTTAGAAATCATATATTTATTAAGAACTTGTTGTTCTTTTCTTTATTTTTTCTCTTAATGTTTTTCCTACTTGTAAATTAATTTTCCGATCTCCTCTTTCATGAAATTCTGACATAACACCATCTAATATTTCATTTATATTTTTTTGTTCAACATTACCTCCATGAACAGCCATAATATTATTCTCCCATCCGACATCTGGTTTTGTCTGTCTACCAAAGAACCAATGACTTCCTTCAGAATAATTATCTATTAATCCTATTAAATGACCAAATTCATGATGAGATTCATCATACTTTGCTTTTACATCCCATGCTCCAGTATAGCCATCACTTAAAACATATGAACTTGTTGTTCCAAACCATTTACTTTGTGCCTTAATAGCATTGTCTATACCATTCCTATCAAAATATTTACTTTGAGTTGGATCTCCTACTCCTGTATAAGAAACGTCTACATCAAAATCAACATCAAAAGTTTTATCTGAAATGGCGTCATAGTAGGTATTACCATTCCATGTATTTTTTATGTTATTTTCAAATCTTTGAGCTATAGCATTATTACCTTTTTTTCCCCATAAACTAATATTTGCTCTA
This sequence comes from uncultured Polaribacter sp., assembly GCA_947497755.1. Lineage (GTDB taxonomy): Bacteria > Bacteroidota > Bacteroidia > Flavobacteriales > Flavobacteriaceae > Polaribacter. The sequence continues at coordinate 125,183 of CANMHT010000010.1, forward strand.
ACTGTAATTGTAGACTGATCTATATCAATAACGGCTTCTGCATTTTCTCCATTATTATCTATATAAGCAATAGGGTTATTTCGAGCATAAGTGTATGTATTAAGTTGCTGTGGGTCTGTCAAAAACCGTTCGGATTCAAAGGTAGATGCGGGATCTTGAGAGATAAATCGTCCAATATTATTTTTATAATACCTCGCTCCTGCATAATGTAATCCTGTCGAAGCATCTTTGGTATACCCTGTATATTGCTTCGTCTCGTTATCTGCACCCACATCAACCCTTGTATCTCCAAATGGGTAGTAATCGAGTGTTTGTGTAATTACTCCAGTAGTATCTGTAGTAATATTTGTTCCTCCTAAATGATCAGTATGAACATGGTTAAGTGTTCCGTTATCATCTGTAGCTACTAAAGTATCAGCAAGGTTAAGTGATACTTTTATCTCTCCATTTTTAACTTCATAGTTTGATGTTGGATAGATGGTAGTATCACCTCCCTCTACCAATTTAATTCTATCATTATTATGATCATACTCGTAGCTTATTGTTGATGTTCCATCAGTCGATGATGTTAATTTATTTCGATAATCCCAAGAGTGTGTCCATACTCCATCATTAGTAAGGTTTCCGTTGTTGTCATAAGAATAACTTGTTCCTCCAATACCAGTTACTGCATGTGGGTTTGAATATCCACTATCAGTATACGTATAACTTACTCCATTAAATGAGTTAATGTTTCCGATTAGAGAGTAAGTATATGTTCGCGAGTAATCTGCGGTGTTTGCAGTGTTTGTAACATTGGTTTCTGTTAATCGGTAGAGATCATCATAGGTGAATGATTGCGTCTTTGCAGTATCAGTATTTGATGCATCTACAATTTGTGTAATATTTCCAACATTATCATAGCTGTAACTTAAGTCTTGGAATTTTGTTGCTCCAAGTTCTGTGGTTTTGTTTGTGAGTTCATAGAGATTATCTTCATCGTAGGTTAGTGTTGAGATTACTCCATTACTATGCGTTAGTGACGTTGGACGCCCATGTACACCATATTCTGCTGTAACCAGAGATGTTCCATTAAATTTCACTTCATCTGCTAGACCTCGTGTATTGTAGCTGTATTCAGTAAACGAAGCATTTGGATGAATTACTTTTGTAACAGAACCTTGTCTGTCGTAATCGGTGTTTGTAGTATACGTTACCCCGTCAATTATTTTTGATTCTGTATCAACAAGACCTTGTTTGAGATAGGTATAGTTTGTTGTAACATCTGGTGTTGTAACTGAGCATACTTGCCCAATACCATTAGTACATGAATCATAAGTATTAGTAATATCTACTCCTGTTGTACTACTGTTGTTTTCAGTAAGTACTCGGTTTAACTGATCGTAAGTGTAGTTTGTTGTAGTTCCTTTTGGATCAGTTTGTGACGTTAGATTAATGTCATCATAGTTAAAGTTCCATACTCCAAATTGAGAGTCACCTGAACTATGTAAATCTTCTAGTTGAGTTCGTCTTCCTAATCCGTCATAGCTGATGTTTCTAACATTGTTTTCTGCATCAGTTATTTGTGTAAGTAAGTTTTGAGCATTGTAATTGTATTCTGTTTCATATACTGAACCATCATTGTGTTCTTTTACGTTAACAAGGTTTCCAAAGCTATCTGTAATCAAATCTTTTTGATTGTTTTCTGCATCAGTAATGGTTGTTTCAAATCCATCATAATTTGTCGCTGTTGTTCCTTTTACATTTTCTGTTTCAAGAACGCGACCAAGAGTATCGTAAGTAAATTCAGTTAAGAGATCAGAATTTGAAGTTGGGCTTGAGTCTGAACTCGATGATGTTTGGTAAGGGAGAGATTGTTTTGCTACTCGCCCCATTTCATCATATACGGTATCAAGTGTTAACCATCCAGAATCCATTTCTAATTTTGTTTGAATAGTTCGCCCTAGTCCGTCAGTGTAAGTAAAGATGTCTTGTGTATTTCCAGAGTCTCGATGAATTGTTTCTTTGATGAACTGTGGAGAAGCATTTGTATTGTATTCGATTTCTTTTACTTTCTCAGTTCCCCCATTAGCAATAGTTTGCTCTACCTTGGTTAGTCTATCTAATCCATCATAACTGTAGTCAGTTACTTTTCCATTTGGATTAGTTTCTTTGGTAAGTTTCCCTGAAGAATAATCATATTCATAGTTTATGGTATGTCCTTTTGCATTTGTAAGTGAGGCTGGATACATATTATGTGTATCGTATGAATATGTAGTTGTATTACTTAGCGCATCTGTTTCAGTTAAAGGTAGTCCAAAACTATTGTAAGTATAGCTAGTATCTGAATAATCAGAGCCTGAAATCCATTTTGATTCTGTTAATAGATTCCCATCAACGTCATAGCTGTAATCTGTTTCAGCTTCTTTTACATTACTGTTATTTTTTAATGTCTGGTTTGTTGGTAGACCTACAATGTAATCAGCTAGATTATTTGTATATGAATATTCTAGTGTTCGTTTATCTGACCCTGTGTCAGAGAATGTTCCATCAGAGCTTCCGTTTACTTCTCCGTATTGAATTTGTTTCTCTACGTTTCCATATGAATCATATTCATATTCAACTGCGGTATCAGTTGATGAAGAATTTCCATCGAATTGCTGTGTTAATACTGATGCTGCTTGAATACTATATGCATCATTTCCTAGTGTATTTTCTGTGTAGTTAGTACGTGTTTTTGTAAACAAGTCTCCACTAGCATCTTCTACTGTTTGTTCGTAAACTTTTCCAATTTTAGCGTAAGAGTCACTTGGTTCATTTCCTGTTTCTCCATTTGCTTGATGATATTTAGTAGTTGTTTTTGTTCCATCATCGTCTGTTTTGATAACTTCAGAGAATCCAGCAAAACGTTTATCATGTGGAGTGTTGTAATAGTAGTCAGCTCCCTTGTATTCGTAGTTTGTTGTTGCAACATTTCCATTGTTGTCGTCTGTGGTTACTGATTCCACAACTGATACTGGAAAGTGAACATGGTTTGAATTATCTTGAACACGAGCATGGGTGTATGCAAATTCTGTTTCTCCTCCTTGAGAGTTTTTGAGTGTTTTTATGTTTGAGAATTCTTTTCCAGTATTCAAGTAAATTTTTTCATCTTCAAAATCAATCAAATCTAATAGACCATCACCATTAACATCTGCTAATTGAAAGTTTTGAGGTTTTTTATAATCATCATCATAAATCCAAAGTCCAATTGGTATCGTGTATTGTGAACTATGCATCCAGGTATCTCCTTTATTAAGTTGAGTTGAGTTCCTTGATTTTCCGTTACTCTTTCTATATGCACGAACTGAATCTGCGAGACCATCTCCATTTATATCAATGTAAGTATTTGATATCTTAACATAATCATCTGGAATTGGTGTGGAATTTATCAAATCCCATCCAGATCCTGTATTCAAATGAATTTTTTCTCCAGAGTGAGTCATGTCAATAAAATCAACAAGCCCGTCACCATTAATATCTGCTAGTCTGAAGTTTTGAGGATCATGTTCATCTTTATCATAAATCCAGAAATCCTCTGGAATTCTATACTCATTACTATGAACCCAACCAGTTCCTGTGCTGAGCCAGGTCTTGTTACTTGTATGTCCATTATTTTTTCTATATGCACGAACTGAATCAGCAAGACCATCTCCATTTACATCGAGATAATTTATTCCATATTTATAATCATCATCTGGAATAGGTGTAGAGTTTGTTAAATCCCATCCAGATCCTGTATTTAAATGAATTGTCTCTCCAGCAGAATCTAAATCTATAAAATCAACAAGCCCATCACCATTAATATCTGCTAGCCTGAAGTTTTGAGGATCATGTTCATCATTATCATAAGTCCAGAAACCCTCTGGAATTCTATATTCATTACTATGAACCCAACCAGCTCCTGTACTGAGCCAAGTTTTGTTTCTTGAGCTCCCATTACCTTTTCTATATGCACGAACTGAATCAGCAAGACCATCTCCATTTACATCAATATAGCTTATTCCATCTCCCCCATAATCATCATCTGGAATAGGTGTAGAATTAGTTAAATCCCAACCACCACTATTACCTTCATGGGCATAACTTAATTCTGTTTTAGGTAACTCAAAAGAACTCGTTCCATTGTATCCAGTTACTTGAATATCTTTTACCAAATTATCAGTAATCGTAATATCATATTCTGCTGTAGTTTGTCCATCTGCTTTTACTTCTACATTATTAATATAATGAGCTGTTGCCACCTTAAATGCTGAAGCATATGAGGTAGATGATGTTGTTTTAGCAACTCTATTAAATACAACTTCATAGAGACCTTCTTGGTTGTATGAAATGGTATCAGGATAAATTTGACCTTGGTCTTTGAAGTAGGTATATGAAATAGTATTTCCATTGGTATCTGTTACTGATTCAAGCACCCATGAAAAGATTTTTGAACTGTCGTTTGGATTATCTTGCCGAGCCTGCGTTGTTTCTCCTAGTTTGTATACTGCCCCTTCTTTATCAGTAATTGTCCAAATATCATTTGAGAATTCATATTTTAGAAAGTTCCCATTTTCTGTTCGTGGAGCATATGTTCCATTTCCTTGGTCAATAAGTTCTCCATCAAGTGATGATGTGAAATGGTTTTCAGTATAGAGATTATTTGTTCCCTTTTTGTTTATTCTTTGGATATATGGAATATTAAATGACCATCCTGCACCAACAAGTGAACTGTGCGATTTGTTTCCACTGTTGTAGTTAAGAGAGATTTCTGGTGTTAGACCATTTCTTCCTGCTGGGACTACTATAGGATATTCATAGTCTAGTGAACCATTAGTAGTTGATACTTGTGGAGCAATATATTTACCAAGTGTTTGAGCTTCAGGTTCAATGTTCGCACTACGTGCCATAGCTGCTAACTCTGGCTCAGGCTCAATTGGTTCTTCAGGTTGAACCCCTGTAATTTCAGCTTTTTTCTTGTCGTACTCTTCTTGAGTAATTTTTCCCTTTTTGAGCTGTTTATCTAATTTTTTAAGTTGTTTTTGTTGCTTCTTTGTTAAAACTGGTTCTGTAGTTTTTGAAATTGATTCACCAATTTCTGTTTCTGATATTTCTTTAATTTCTGTATCTAAGGTAGATTCTAAAATAGAAATATTATTTGTTTCCACATGTCGAGTTTCAGTTTCTAAAACTTGTTCTTGGGCAAAGGTTTTTGTTGTAAATAAAAAAGTTGCCAAAAGAATGACAACTTGGAGCACAACAAAAACACCTTGCGTATATGTATATAATTTAATGCTTGGGGTTTTCATAGCTGGGTTAAGTATATTAAATGCGTAATAGCGTGTAAAGTAGTTCCAACCAAAAAGCCCATCACCAAGGTAGAATTGCCTAGAGCAATTCTTACACACAAGTTTCCAAGGTGTAGCACAAACCAGCACAACCCATGATGATGGGTTTTTTAGTCTGGTTTGTGCCTAAGACTATTTGAACCATGTCCTCATAGAAGAGGGGTTAGGTTACTTGGTTGTTAATGATACTATAACCGATTTTTATTTTTTGGGAAATAAATGAGTATAAAAGAGAAACGCTCACTTAAAAAGTGAGCGTTTAATATTTGAATAAAAATTAGCTAATTTTTATCTAAACCTAATCTTCTTTCCATAATTCAGGGATTTTATGGTGCCCTAAGGGAATAAACTTATTTTTCATATATAACATTGGGATTTCATATTGTTTATGTATTCGAACGCGTTCAACAAACAACATTAAATAATCTTCTTCTGTAATTTTTTTCCACCTCATACCATCAGAACAGAAAGATATTCCTGAATAATTATTCCCATCTTCTCTAAGAACTAAAGTTATATTATGAGGGTTATATTCCGAACCACCAATAATTTCATATTCATAGATTAGAGCATCTCCAAAATTTATTATTTTCTTGTTTTCAGATTTAATAAAATTAATTTGATCGTATATGAAATCAGAAACAAAATATTCTTCCATTAATTTTTCTCCAAATGTTTTATCATTTATACATTCTTTTGACACAATTATTTCTTTTTGAAAATCTTTATGAGTTGTATAAATAACTGTAGAATCAATTTCATTTTTCGTTTTACGAACAATATCTCCTAACATTTGTTTGAAATCAGAATCAGACAAAAAGGTGTCTTCAATGTTTTGAGGTTTATACAAATTACTTGCCTTATTAACCGGCTGAGTAGTAATACAAAATTGAGAAGTCATTTCTCTCTTATCCTTTTTCTCAAATTGAGATTCAGACAAATTCTTATCTGTTTTACCTGTATTTGAATTGCAACTCAATAGCATAGAAAATACTATACCTTTTAACGTGATTAAAATTATTGTTAATCTCTTCATTGTTCTTTTAATTACTTGTTCGAGGTTTTGAATCATTAATCATTTTTAAAACGCTTCCTTGATATCCAGCAGTACCACCACCGTTATAGCTTTTTATTGCGCTATTCCATCCTTGGAAAGTATAAGTACTCGCTCCTGTTTTAGTGTCATAAGTTACTCCACCTCTAAATCCCTTAGTTGCTAAAACTTTTATCCCAGCACTAATAGATTGCCCTGTACTTGGTTCAGTTCCTTTAGTAAGTCCATAATTAGCTTTAAAGCCACTTCCCCAATCTCCAGTAACGTTTGATTGCATAATATCAGTTGGAGGATTATTACTTCCTTGACCTAAGGTTGATTCTTGCATTGCTACTGCCTTAACCGTTGTAGGATCTAAATCAGGGATTTTAGAAATCGATTCTGAAGGAATACTTCTACCGCCATCTGTACTCAACGATAATGATCCATCATTCTTAGCTTCGTTAAAAAGGTGTGTTTCAGCTGCAATTTTATAATCATGCTCTTGATATTTATCACCAGTGGTATCGCTTTTGCCTTTTTTCTGAATAACGTTCGGCATTTTAGCTTTGACCCAGCCTGTCTTACTAGACATGTGTTCACTGTCAACAACATGAGAATCGGCATTTTTATCCATAACGTATGTTTCATGAACTGTCTCTGACTTGATTCTATTAACTTCTTTCCCACTTCTATCAAAAAAGACTATATCTTCAGGAGCCATTCCGTCAGGATCAATAAAACGTAATGGATTGTTAAATGCATAATTATATGGAGAGTGTCTTCGCATCTGTTCTGCTAAGGGGTCAACATTCATCCAACGTCCTAAAGTAGCATCATAATTTCTAGCTCCAAAGTCATGCCAATTTAATCCAAGTTCCTCTTGCTCTTCCTTTCCGTTGTAACCATAAGGATGATGAACTCCGTTAATTACGTTATTATATCCCTTATGCTGTAACCCAAAAGGATAGTAATTAGATTCTTCTATAATTTCTGTAGCTGGAGTAATAGCTCCATCATTATTGGTATCTGAGTAGGACAATCTAACATTACCTAAATGATCTTTGTATTGGTATACATAATCTCCTTGTACCAAACCATTAGTAGAAGTTACATTAAAATAACCTTCTGGGGTATTAAAAAACTGGAGATTGTTATTGTTATAGATATAATTACCAGCATAATCTGTAGTTGTACCATTTACTACTTTACGTAGCTTTGTACCTGCTGCATCATAAGTATAACTTATGGTTTGTCCGTTAATAGTTACTTGAGTTGGTAAGTTTAAATGGTTATAACTAATGCCAGTAATCCCTTTGTTTTGATCGGTGAGCATATTTCCATTGGCATCGTAGGTATATTCTATTTGTCCTTGTGCGCC
>CANMHT010000011.1 GCA_947497755.1 uncultured Polaribacter sp.
CGAGTGCCGTCTTTTTTACTAACCTCTTTTACATTTCCATTGGCATAATAAGAATGAAATACTACACGGTCTTCTAAAACACCTATACCTTTGGAGGTTTGAATTTTTTCTGGTAACAATAAATTTGCAGAATTATGAGACGAACTATAAACTATATTTTGTTCAGATAGCTTTACATTATCTTTATACGTTTTAGTATTGATAGGTGGAATTAATCTGTTCTTATTAAATAAAATACCACTAGTTGGGTAAACATATTTTGTCTTAATCACCTTATTTTCACTATTTCGAGACTCTGAAGAACTTAATTGATAGTTTTTATTAAAGTCATAAAAATATTCTTCACTTTTAAATACCTCTCCATTTTCTAAATACTCTGTAGTTTCTGTAGATTCTAATTTTACTACTCCAAAATCTAAATAAAATACTTTAAAGTGATTATGAAGTGTAAGAGGATTAGCACTTCCAGAAGCAAATTGATTAGAATTATTAAATACTGCTAACTTTACTTGTTTATTTGTAAAAAGAGATGAATTATAAAAGATACTTTCATAATGATTCTGTGTCTTCCTTACAAGTTTATATACTCCATTAACATTTTTATAATCTAATATCTGTAATGGCTTCCCTCTTAGTCTTTCATTACTATTTGGTAAATGATAAGCTTGTTTATAATATTCACCTAAATCATAAGGTGTAGAAAACTGATATTCTCTCTTTCCTCTATTATTGCTTTTACTTCCAAAATATTCGGATACATAAGAATAGCCACCATGATTTCCTTGTTCTAACGTTAAAGTATTTGCTGGTCTGAAGTTTACATGATGAAGAGACTTTACTTCTACTCCTCCAGATGTTACAATGTTACTATACCCATAATATGAAGGAAAAGAAAAAACTTTTCCAGAAGTTCCTCCTTGTGGAAAATTATATTCATAATTTTTTTCAATAGTATTTCCTTCACCATCTTTAAGTAGGGTTCTTTTAATTCTACTCCCAGCAGTATAAAGAAGATTTGTTTCATTTTCTACTAATTCTTGCCATCTTAAAGATATACCAAAACCATTCTCAAAATCATTTGGATTTTCATTAAAATTATTAGAAATTACTTTTAAAATGTAATTTCCTGGTTTAATAATTGTTGATGTAGATGTTTTATGTAAAATAGCATATACGGTATTATCTGTGTTATAAATCCTAACTAAGTATGGGCAATCTGTTGATTCTATATTAGTACAGTTTGGGTAATCTAATTCAACTCCCGTTAAAAGAGTTCCAAATTGATTTGGTTTATCTATAACTATATCTCCAACAGTAAAAGGTATTGAATATGTTTTAGTTTGTGAATTATAAAATGTAGGATCTTTATCAATAACCACATTTTTAATTATAGTAGGGTTATTTTGTGTAAAAGCAACATGTCCTTTAAAGTGTTCAGGAAATACAGCTCTATTACTTTCATATTCATATTCAGAAGATCCTCCAGTTGGATACTCAATTTTTGTTAACATTCCTGCCTGAACTTTTAAAGTATCAATTGAACTTCCTGAAATTTCATTAATATCTTCTAAGAACACAGCAAAATCTCCATTTTGTTTTCCATTATAATACCCCCATTTATCATGAGAAGTTGAAAATCGACTGGGTAATACAATTGGGTTATAGGTAAATTTATATGGAGGTAAAAAATTATTATTTATTCCTTCTTGGGTAATTCTATCTAGAAACAGTCTCTTCTTAGCCTTTGCCCCAAATTGATTTAAGTAATAAATTACATTATTACTTTCAGTAGAAGTAGTATAAACATAATTAAAATTATATTTCTTTATTCTATCACTATTGTTATTCAATACTTCAATACTACTTAAAGCTTTTGGAGTTACCCCATTATGACCATCTAAATCATCTCTTTGAGTGTTATAATAAAAATTAATTTCACCTTTATCAAAATCAATTTTTTTTATCTTCTTCTGTTCAATTTTGACTTTTGAAAAATAAAGAGTTTTACTAAAATTATTATCTTTCCCTGCAAACTCTTCAATTTTCCTATATGTTTCTGAATTTTCAGCTTCATATGAAAAAACAACCTTACTCCCTACAAGAGGTACTATTTCAAGTAAATACCAAGATGTAAACTTACCACTTGACACCCCTGATGTTTGAGTTAACCCAGAGCTTGAATATGAAAAATTTGCTATTGTATGGTCAGTATCTGTAGCACTTACACTTCCGTTACTTGATTTTCCAAAATAATATTTAGTTCCTTTTGGATTCGTTATTACAAATCCTTCAATATTAGATGACACACTACCAATTGCCTCAATTTTTAAGTCATCAAAAGTCTCAAGGATTGGCTTATTTGTATCTCTATCAAATATAAATGACCCTGAATAACCTCCAAAATTAAATATAAATTTATCAGGCATCCTGTCAAAATCTCCATTTGTATCAGCACTATAAGCATTTTGTCTTGTTTGAGCTGAAGTAAAAAAGGTATCATAAAAGCTTTGATATAAATACCCTTTAATTGAATCATCTGCATTTCCTCTAATTTGTCTAGTAACTATTCCTCCTGCATTTAAAGACCAACCTAAACCATAACTTGATGCTAATTCTGCCACTTTAATGCCTCTTGCATGATATGAAAGACTAATTGGTACCTGAATTTCCTTTGATGAAATATTATATAAAGGTATATTAATATTAGGAACACCACTGTAATGTGAAACTGGGATTTCAACATACTGAGCTAATGAAGCAGAATTTGGAGATGGTGGAATAATTTTAGGTAATTCTTGTGCATAACTATACACACAAAAAAGCATAACAATTATGCTCAACAGCAATTTTCTCATTGTTTGATAGTTTAAATTATATAATATGTAAATTGGAAATGTTAGCAATTTTTTCCCATTTCTTTTTCTTTAGCGATGTAAAGATATAAAATTGAAGTAACTTAAAAAAAATATCTACACAAAGAAAGCTTCAGTTTATTTCAACAACATTCACCTTAATTATTTAAACGAATTCTAAATTAGTTTAGAAAACAAAAAACTTGTTTGTGTAAACTACTCAATAGCTGTAAATTTGTAGGAATTATTTAACTAACATAAAAATGAGCGGAATCATAAATTCTTCAATAGCTAGAAAGTTTGCCATGGCACTTTCAGCTTTCTTTTTGATGTTTTTCTTATTACAACACTTTGTAATTAATGTAACGTCAATTTTCCCAAATAATGGAAAAACTTTTAACGAACTTTCTCATTTTATGGGAACCAATCCTTTGATTCAGTATGTAATGCAACCAATTTTAATTTTTGGTGTGGTATTTCATTTTGTTATGGGATTCATTTTAGAAATCAAAAACAACAATGCAAGAGCGGTAAAATACGCTAAAAACAATGGTGCTGCAAACTCTACTTGGATGAGTAGAAACATGATTTGGAGTGGTGGTTTTATTTTGGTTTTTATCGTTATTCACTTTATCGATTTTTGGTTTCCAGAAATCAATACAAAGTTTATTCAGGGAGATTGGTCTGGAATGCACAATGGTGAGTTCAGATATTTTGAAGAATTAAAACATAAATTCGTTGCTCCTTGGAGAGTTGGTTTATATGTAGTTGGTTTTGTTTTCTTAGCCCTACACTTGTTACATGGATTTAACTCTGCATTCCAATCTGTTGGTGCAAATAATAAATATACTAAAGGATTGAAAACTTTTGGTAAGCTATACGCAATCTTAATTCCGTTAGGTTTTGCAGTTATCGCAATCTTTCATCATTTCAATCACTAATACACAAACCGTATGGCAACTTTAGATTCAAAAATTCCAAAAGGTCCATTAAAAGATAAATGGACAACGTATAAAAACAAAATAGATTTAGTAAATCCGGCAAACAAACGTTTAATCGATGTGATTGTTGTTGGAACTGGTTTGTCCGGAGGTTCTGCTTCTGCAACTTTAGCTGAATTAGGATATAATGTAAAAGCATTTGCATACCAAGATTCGCCACGTAGAGCACACTCTATTGCTGCGCAAGGAGGTATTAATGCTGCAAAAAATTACCAAGGTGATGGAGATTCTTTTTACCGTTTATTTTACGATACTGTAAAAGGAGGAGATTACCGTTCAAGAGAAGCAAATGTATATCGTTTGGCAGAAGTTTCTGCAAACATCATCGATCAATGTGTTGCTCAAGGGGTTCCTTTTGCTCGTGATTATGGTGGATTATTAGACAATCGTTCTTTTGGAGGTGTTTTAGTTTCTAGAACTTTTTATGCTAAAGGACAAACTGGACAACAGTTATTGTTAGGAGCATATTCTGCAATGAACCGTCAAATTGCTCGTGGTAAGATAGAAATGTTTAATCGCCATGAAATGTTAGATGTAGTTATTGTTGACGGAAAAGCACGTGGAATTATAGCTCGTAACTTAGTTACTGGAGAAATAGAGCGTCATTCTGCTCATGCTGTAGTAATTGCTTCTGGTGGATATGGAAATGTTTATTTCTTGTCTACTAACGCGATGGGTTCTAATGCAACTGCTGCATGGAAAATTCATAAAAAAGGAGCCTATTTTGCAAACCCTTGTTATACACAAATTCACCCTACTTGTATTCCGCGTTCTGGAGATTATCAATCTAAATTAACATTGATGTCAGAATCGTTGCGTAACGACGGTAGAATTTGGGTTCCAAAAAACATGGAAGATGTATTGGCCATTAGAGAAGGTCGTAAAAAACCAACTGACTTATCTGAAGAAGAAAGAGATTACTATTTAGAAAGAAGATATCCTGCATTTGGTAACTTAGTACCACGTGATGTGGCATCTAGAGCTGCAAAAGAGCGTTGTGATGCTGGTTACGGAGTAAATGCAACTGGAGAAGCGGTTTATTTAGATTTTAAATCTGCAATAGAGCGTTATGGTAAAGAACAAGCCAAGTTAAAGAATATCAACAATCCTTCTGCTAAAGAAGTATACGATTTAGGAAAAGCGATTGTAGAAGCTAAATACGGAAACTTATTCCAAATGTATGAGAAAATCGTTGACGAGAATCCATACGAAACACCAATGATGATTTACCCTGCAACACACTATACAATGGGAGGTGTTTGGGTTGATTATAATTTAATGACTACTATTCCTGGTTGTTATGCCATTGGAGAAGCTAATTTCTCTGATCACGGAGCAAATAGATTAGGAGCTTCTGCTTTAATGCAAGGATTGGCTGATGGTTATTTTGTATTGCCATATACTATTGGAGATTATTTAGCTGCAGATATTAGAACAGGAAAAATCTCAACAGACAGTAAAGAATTTGACGAAGCTGAAAAAGCGGTTAAAGATCGTTTGGATTTCTTTATCAATAACAACGGAGAACATTCTGTAGACTATTACCACAAAAAATTAGGTAAAATTATGTGGGATAAAGTAGGAATGGCACGTAATGAAAAAGGATTACAAGAAGCCATGTCTGAAATTAAAGAATTACGTGAAGATTTCTGGAAAAATGTAAAAGTTCCTGGAGATTTAAATGAAATGAATCCTGAGTTAGAAAAAGCTGGTAGAGTCGCTGATTTCTTAGAGTTAGGAGAGCTTTTTGCTAAAGATGCTTTAATGAGAGAAGAATCTTGTGGAGGACACTTTAGAGAAGAGTCTGTAGAATTAGATGGAGAACAAAAAGGAGAAGCAAAACGTAATGATAAAGAGTTTGCTTTTGTTGCTGCTTGGGAATATAAAGGTGAGCCTGCAGATGCAGTTTTACATAAAGAAGAATTAGAATTTAACGATATTGAATTAAAACAACGATCTTATAAGTAAACTAGACGTTTAGCCAAAAGGCAAAAAATGAGTGATATTTCTACATATAAAGATTTATTAATTTGGCAAAAAGGAATCAGAATTGTCAAAGAAATTTATTTAATATGTAAAGATTTCCCAAAAGATGAATTGTATGGTTTAACAAGCCAAATTAAACGTTCTTCTATATCAATCCCTTCAAATATTGCTGAAGGATGGGGAAGAAATTACACAAAAAGTTATGTTCAATTTCTAAAATACGCTCGAGGGTCACTTTTAGAATTAGAAACACAAATAATTATAGCAAAAGAGTTGGATTTTATCTCCACTCAAAATTTTAATAAAATTCAAGGTTTAATTACCGAAGAAAGTAAAATGTTAAACGCCTTTATTAAATCAATAGACAAATAACTAATTTGCTATTGGCTTTTGGCTAATAAACTAAAAAAAATGAATTTAACATTAAAAATCTGGAGACAGAAAAGCGCCAAAGATAAAGGGCAAATGGTTGAGTACAAAGTGACTGATATTTCAGAACACATGTCATTCTTAGAAATGATGGATGTATTGAACGAACAATTAATCGCTAAAGGAGAAGAGCCTGTTGCATTTGACCATGACTGTAGAGAAGGAATTTGTGGTATGTGTTCTATGTATATCAACGGAGAAGCTCACGGACCTGATAGAGGTGTAACTACTTGTCAATTACACATGCGTATGTTTAACGATGGTGACACCATTTATATTGAGCCATTTAGAGCAAAAGCATTTCCGGTAATTAAAGATTTAGTAGTTGATAGAACTTCTTTTGAAAGAATACAACAAGCCGGAGGATATATTTCTGTAAATACTTCTGGTAATACTCAAGATGCAAATGCAATTCCTATTTCTAAAGAAGCAGCAGATAAAGCAATGGATGCTGCTACTTGTATCGGATGTGGTGCTTGTGTTGCTACTTGTAAAAACTCATCGGCAATGTTATTTGTTGGAGCAAAAGTTTCTCAATATGCTTTATTACCTCAAGGACAAGTTGAAGCAACAGACAGAGTGCTTAACATGGTTGCACAAATGGATGCTGAAGGTTTTGGAAACTGTACAAATACAGGAGCTTGTGAAATTGAATGTCCAAAAGGGATTTCTTTAGAAAACATAGCGCGTATGAATAGAGAATATTTAAGCGCAAGTTTAAAAGGATAATATCCAAATAATTATATAAAACTAAAAAACCGCTTCGAAAAACGAAGCGGTTTTTTTTATGGGTTTTCTTACAATTTTTATAAAGCAACCTGCATAAAAAAAGCCCTTTGGATACTCAAAGGACTTTTCCATTTTACATTATATTTTATTATGGATTAATAGTCCAAGAAACATAGTATTGAGAACCTACAGCACCAACTCCTGGAGCACTAAAGTATTCTTTACCTCCTAAGTTAGATCCACCAATTTTTACGATAGATTTAAACGAAGGAATTCTATAATTTACTTGAGCATCAATTACCGATCTTGCATCAATCGTTGCGTCATAGAAAGACGATTGCCATAAGAATGAATCTTGCCATCTAAAGTTTACATTAAACCCTAAATTCTTTGCTAAATCAGTCTTTCCAAACTGTACTTTAAATTTATGTTCTGGTGTGTTAAATCCAGCCTCAAAGTTAGGATTACTTGCTCCTTTTTCGGTAAACTTAGCGTAAGAATAGTTAAACCCTAAGTTGAATCCATTCAATACTTTCGTAGATACCCCTAAACCAAGACCATACGAAGAAATATCTGCATCAGAATTCGAATCAAAAGCAATTCCTTTGAAATCTCCGTTTTGAAGAGCAATTAATGCGATTGGTGTTAATCCTTGTGCCCCACCTGTAACTGGAGCTAAATCTACTGCATCATTTAAAGCTACACTACCATATAATGGTGCTACTGCATTTTCACTAGCAATAAAATCCTTATACTTATTGTAGTATACATTTAAATCAATAGTAACACCTTCAATTAAACCACGATACCCTACTTCAAAAGCAGTAACATGCTCAGGTTTTACTAAATCAATGTTAGATTTTTTTAACAAAGCTACTGCGGCTGCAGCTTCTGCAGGAGTAGTTGCGGCTGCTCTAGCAGCACTAAACGCTCCAACTGAACTTGCTGTCCAAGAATTATTATATGCTTGTGTACCTGTTAACACTTTAGTTGTACCGATACTAGTACCACCAACTGAATTAATATATCCTGCTAAAGCTGGAGCAATTCCTAAATTAAATGGTTGAGATCTATATCTTGCTAAGTTATCAGGAGCAGTACCAATTAAAATTCCGCTTCCAGAATCTAAACCAATATATTGATCTTGAGTCGTTGGGTTTCTAAATCCTGTTTGGATAGAAGCTCTAAAGTTATGGTTCTTATCTTCTCCTGCAGCATATGCTAAAGATAATCTAGGAGATACATTTCCTTTAAAGTTTTGAGCTTTATCATACCTACCAGAAGCAGTTACTTTAAAACGATCTTCTAAATACTTCTTTTGTAATTGTACATAAGCTCCATACTCATTATAGTTAATCGCTCCATCATAATCTGTAAAGATAGTTCCAAAAGAGTTTAATGAATATTTTCTATAAGAACCTCCAACTTGTACTTCTGCAAAATCGATATAATCTCTTAAGTTTACATTAGCATCTGCATGGTATAATTTTGTATTATCTTGAAATTTCGCCCCTGTTAACAAACTAGGGTCAGAAATTACTTTTGCTTTAGCTGCTTCAAAACCTGGTGAACCAGGAACTAATCTATCTCTATCAGCAAAAGCTCTTGCTGCTGCATGGTTTCCTGGTGTTACTCCTGGTACCATTCCTGCAAATGCTCCTCCATATTCAGTAAACCATTGTTTATCTGACTTCCATTGTCTGTTAATATTAATCGCAGCAAAACGACTATCAAAAGAATCTCCTGCATCTTCTGTAGTGGTATAACCCCTAACAAAGAAATTTTTTCCTCTAACTTCTAACTTGTGTTGAGCCATGTAGAAGTTTTTAATATTGTATCTGTTTTGACCTTGGTAAATGGTATTACCAGTTCCAAACTTAGAATTCCAAATAACTTCAATTCTATCGTTTCCTAAAGGTCTATAGTTTAATGAGATTCCAAGTTTAACACTTTTTGCTTCATTATCCATTAAATCTACATCTGTATACCCTGTTCTTGTTACTCTTCCAATTCCTCCTGGTAATGTAGTTCCAACTTCATCTCCATAAACGTTTAATCCATTATATGCTGGGTTTCCTGCGTGACTTGTAGAAGAAGGATTTGCTTCATCTCTATAATCTACTGCATACCAATCTGTTCCTTTTAAGTAAGACATTGTTGCTTTTGCTGCAAAATAATCGCTAAAAGCATATGCCATTCTAATACTTGTATCTACATAATTGTTAGTTCCTGCAGCATCTTGAGAAGTTACTCCAGTTTTTAAAACATAACTAATTCCTTGATCATCAAACGGGCTTTTACTCGTCATAAACATAATTCCGTTAAAAGCATTTGCTCCATATAAAGCTGAAGAAGCTCCCGGTAATAACTCTACCGTTTTTACGTCCAATTCAGACATTCCTAATAAGTTTCCTAAAGCAAAGTTTAAGGCTGGAGAAGAATTATCCATTCCATCTACTAATTGCATGAAACGCTCATTAGAAAAAGTAGCAAATCCACGAGTATTTACCGACTTAAATGTTAAACTGTTTGAATTAATATCTACACCTTTTAAATTCTCTAATCCATCGTAAAAAGACGGAGAAGAAGTATTTCTAATAGCTCTAATATCCATTCTCTCAACAGTTACTGGAGACTCCATAATTCTCTCTGGTGTACGAGAAGCAGAAACAACAACCTCATCTAAAGAGGTAGCATTTTCTTCTAAAACAGCAGAAACTACTTGGTTATTTTGAGTAATAGCTACTTTAAGTGTTTTATATCCTAAAGTTGAAATTTCTATATTAAATGGGGGCGTATCTGCAACCTTTAAAATAAATTTACCATCAAAATCTGTATTTGTACCTACTGATTTTCTTTCTACTTTAATATTGGCACCAGGTAATGGTTCACCATTAGCATCGGTAACGGTTCCTGAGACAGTTGTCTGGGCAAACATCATCACGCTGCTAAACATTGCAAATGCAACTAGTAATAGTTTTTTCATAATGTAAAATATTTGTTATCTAAACTGCAAAATACAATTTTTTTTGACAAATTTGAAGAAGACTAGCGCTTAATGTTTATTGAAAAAGCAATATTTTAATAAAATCTATGAGTTATTTAAAAAATCGCTTTGTTAAAATACGCCAAGTTGTACCTTTGTAAAAATATTTTATTCATTGGAAATAATCCATTCGCTTTCTAATTATCCTTATTCTGAAAAAACAGTGGTAACCATTGGTACTTTTGATGGAGTACATATTGGACATCAAAAAATACTAGAACAGGTCGTTTTTGCCGCTAAGCAACAACAACTAAAATCGGTCTTACTTACTTTCTTTCCACATCCAAGAATGGTCTTACAAAAAGAAGCTTCTATTGAATTGATTAACACCATAGAAGAAAAAGCCAATTTATTAGCTAAAACTGGACTAGATTATTTGGTTGTACATCCGTTTAGCATTGATTTTTCTAAAATGACAGCTTTGGATTTTGTGAGAAATGTGTTGGTTAATCAATTAAATACTGCAAAATTAATTATTGGATACGACCATCATTTTGGCAAAAATAGAGAAGGAAATATTGAGCAGTTAACCGAATATAGCCACCTGTATGATTTTGAAGTAATTGAAATTCCTGCCCAAGATATTAACGATGTTTCTGTGAGCTCAACTAAAATTAGAAGAGCGCTCTCTGAGAAAAACATAAAAACTGCTAATAAGTATTTAGGCTATCCTTTTATGCTTAACGGAAAAGTGGTAAACGGGAAACAGTTGGGTGGTAAAATTGGCTTTCCTACAGCAAACATTCATATTGAAGAGGATTACAAATTGATTCCAAAAACTGGAGTATATATTGTAAAATCTGTAATCAATGGTATGGAAGTTTTAGGAATGATGAACATTGGTTTTAGACCTACTGTGGATGGAAAACACCAAACCATTGAAGTTCATTTTTTTGATTTTAACGACAATTTATACAACCAACATTTAACAATTGAACTTTTGTACTTTTTAAGAGATGAACAAAAATTTACTTCGGTAGAAAAATTAATTTCTCAATTAAAAATAGACAAAGAAAACGCTCAAAAATACTTAGAAAACAATCTGTAATATGGATTGGTAAATTGTTGTTGTTACTGTATCTTTGCTGTTCTTAAAAATTTAAAAAGATGTTACAAGTTCAGTTTATTAGAGACAACAAACAAACTGTTTTAGACGGATTAGCAAAACGTAATTTTGCAAATGCAGCAACCATTATTGAAGAAGTATTAACTTCTGATGAAACAAGAAGAGCTACTCAAGCTTCTTTAGATAATGTGTTGGCAGAATCTAATAAAATATCCAAAGAAATTGGACAGCTTTTTAAGTCTGGTGAAGTACAAAAAGCCAATTTATTAAAAGAAAAAACTACGCAATTAAAAGATCAATCTAAAGAATTGACAGAACAGCTAAATGCAGCTGCTTCTAAATTGCAAGAATTGTTATTTCAAATACCAAATGTACCTCATGCTTCTGTAAAAGCAGGAAACTCTGAAGAAGACAATGAAGAAATCTTTAAAGAAGGAATCGTACCAAATTTAGGAGAAAATGCATTGCCTCATTGGGAGCTAGCAAAGAAATACGATATTATCGATTTTGAATTAGGAACTAAAGTTACTGGTGCTGGTTTTCCTGTATATAAAGGAAAAGGAGCTAGACTACAGCGCGCATTAATTAATTATTTTTTAGATAAAAATATTGCTGCTGGATATAAAGAGTATCAAGTACCACATTTAATTAATGAAGCATCTGGAATCGGAACTGGTCAATTACCGGATAAAGAAGGACAAATGTATCATGTAACTGGAGATGATTTGTATTTAATTCCAACTGCAGAAGTACCAATTACAAACATGTTTAGAGGGAACTTGCTTACAGAAAATGATTTTCCAATTACTTGTACAGGATATACACCTTGTTTTAGAAGAGAAGCAGGTTCTTATGGAGCACATGTAAGAGGATTAAACAGATTGCATCAGTTTGACAAAGTAGAAATTGTTAGAATTGAGCATCCAGATAACTCATATAATGCACTGAATGGCATGGTAGAACATATCAAAGAAATCTTAAGAGAATTAAAGTTACCATATAGAATTTTACGTTTGTGTGGTGGTGATACAGGATTTACTTCTGCTTTAACATTCGATTTTGAAGTGTTTTCTACTGCACAAGATAGATGGCTAGAAATTAGTTCTGCTTCTAACTTTGAAACATTCCAAGCAAACAGATTAAAACTGCGTTTTAAGAATAAAGACGGGAAAAGTCAATTAGCACACACTTTAAATGGAAGCTCTCTTGCATTGCCTAGAGTTTTGGCCGGAATTTTAGAGAATTATCAAACAGAAGATGGAATTATGATTCCAGAAGTGTTAGTTCCTTATTGTGGTTTTGACAAGATAGATTAAAAGAAAAGGATTTGATATCCTTAAAAATACATTAGAATTAAAAGTAAGTTTCTTGATAAAGGAAACTTACTTTTTTAGTTTGCAACTACGGCAACCATCATTCTTTTATATTTATTCATTTCTAATAATGCATTTAAGTAGGCTCCGATTTGTCCATTTTGCATATACTTTTTAGAATTGTTTTTTGCTTGTTCGTATTGTTTAGTTAAATCAGTCATGATAATAAATTTTGTTAGTTCATTTATCTAATAGACAAGTTTCGTGCCAAAATGTTACAAAGAGATTTGAGAAAAGTTCTTATTTAATAAAAATTTAACGTTCTTGTGCTTATCTTTGAAAGACATGAAAAAAGCCATAATCATATTATTACTACTCGTTTCTCAGGTACAATTTGCCCAAAACGACTACTTGTTAGCTGAGCGATATTATAGAGATGGCGCCTATGAAAAAGCGGTTCCGATTTACAAAGCGCTCTTTGAAAAAAACAGGTATAATACTACTTATTTAAAGCGATTAATTAATTCTTATCAAGAATTATCTGAATACACTACTGTAAAAAAACTTTTAGAAAAACAACTAAAAACAAATCCAACTCATAGCTATTTATTAGTTGAATTAGGATATAATTTTGAACGACAACAACAAAAAGATTCAGCTACATTATATTACGACAAAGCGATTAATTCTATTCAAAAGAATCCTGGAATGGGTGGCTATATTGGACGCCTATTTAAAGAAAATGCCTTGTTAGATTATGCCATTACAGCTTATGAAAAGTCGATGCAACTCAATCCAAATGTAAACTATGAGTTTCAGCTTGCGCAAATTTATGGAGAACAAGGAAACTTTGAGAAAATGTTTATCTCGTATATCGATTTGGTAGATAAAAATGCGAATTATTTAAATACTGTTCAACGTTATACAAGTCAGTATATTACCGATGACAAACTCAACGAGAATAATATTTCATTTAAAAAAGCCCTCATTAAAAAATCGGTAAGCAATCCAAAAGATGTTTGGAACAAACTTTTAAGTTGGCTATTTGTACAACAAAAAGAATACAACAAAGCCTTTATTCAAGAAAAAGCACTTTTTAAAAGAAATCCAAATCATATCAGAAATATTATCAGACTTGGCTATGGTGCTTTTGATGGCAAAGAATACAAAACAGCTACCAATTGTTTTCAGTTTATTATAGATAATAGTCCTTTTATAGATCAAAAAATAAACGCAGATCTTTATTTGCTAAAAATTGCCATTGCAACCAATCAACCAAATATTGATGCACTCTTTAAGAATGTGTATGCTACCTATGGAAAAAAATCTAATACATTAAAAATTCAATTAGAAGAATCCAACTACTTAACCTTTGTTAAAAATGAACCGCAAAAATCTGTAGCAATATTAGAACATGCCTTACAAATATCTCGTTCAAAATTTGAAAAAGCAGAAATAAAGATTGCCTTAGGAGATGTTCATGTTTTTATAGGAAATTACAACAAAGCGCTGATTTACTTTTCTCAAGTACAAACTAGTATCAAGAATCATCCATTGGCACAAAAAGCAAGATTTAAGGTAGCACAAACTTCTTATTTTAAGAACGATTTTAAATGGGCTTTTGCTCAACTTAAAGTACTAAAAGCATCCACTACACAGTTAATTGCCAACGATGCCTTGGATTTGTTTTTAATCATTTCTGATAATCAAGCCAAAGATTCATTAGAAACTGGATTAACACTTTATGCAAAAGCAGATTTATTGGCTTTTCAAAATAAAAACCAAGAATCTATTGAAGTGCTACAACAAATTATCACCAAATTTAAAGGACAAAAAATAGAAGATGAATCTTTGTACAAACAAGCCAATTTATATGTAAAAACGGGGCAGTATGAAAGTGCTATCAAAAATTTACATCAAATTATTAGCTTAGATAAAGAAAGTATATTTGTAGACGATGCGATTTATTTAATTGCAGAAATTTACAAAGACAAATTAAACCTCCCTCAAAAAGCTTCAGAATACTATCAAAAGATTATTTTTGAACATCCTTCGAGTATCTACTTAGTAGCTGCTAGGAAAAAATATAGAACATTAAGAGGAGACAATATCAATTAAATATGTATATATACAACGTAACATTAAGCATAGACGAAAGCATTCATGACGATTGGCTACAATGGATTCATAATCATATTCCAGAAGTATTAGCAACAGGTAAATTTGTATCTGCCAAACTAACACAAGTTTTGGTAGAAGAAGAAATGGGCGGAATCACATATTCTGTACAATACAGAGCAAAATCTAGAGAAGATTTAGACAGTTATTACAAAGAAGATGCCGATAGATTACGCACAGATGGTATGCGAAAGTTTGCCGATAAAATGCTTGCTTTTAGAACAGAATTAAAAATTGTAAATGAATTTTTTTCTAATGAAGTAAAAAATTAAAAGGACACACCTACTCCAACTGAAAAGGTATTTATTTTTGAAACACCCAAAGTATAATGCTCATATCCAGATGAAATATGATATTTATTAATATAATATTTCATCTGGATTTTTGATTTAATTACATTTCTAGTATTAATTTTAGATGCATTATATGAAAACAATAGACTTACAGGTTTAGTTACAAACCATTCGGTTCCAAAACCGTAAGAAAAACCCATTTTTTCTACATCTTTACCTACATACATTGCTCCAACACCAAACCAAAGATCTAATTTTTGTGTTCTTACTCTATGATAATTTAGCATTGCAGAAAATAACGAAAATGATTCTCTTCTATTACCTAGCTTTTCATACAATTGCAAGTAACTAGCTTCAACACTCATACGCTTAAAAAAACGAAAATTTAGGTTTAAATGATTCCCATATAAATTCTTGTTTTCCACAACAAAATTGTTTGAGACATCTAATCTCGCTATTGAGTAATTTGTAGAATCGGTATAAATAAAATTTCCGTAGTTGGCATTTTTATATGGATAGGCAGAAATTTCTGCACTACGCATTCTTCCTTCGTATTCAAATTCAGATTCTATCATTACTTCATAAGTCACAAATAAAAAAAACTTCAAAAAAAGACGACCAATTTCTGCTCCTAAAGAGAAACTATCACTATTCTTTTCTTTCTTTGATGATGTTTTGGTAGACTTTGTAGTTGTCCCTCCAGAAGAACTGGTTTTTGTTGTATTTAAACTCTGTTTAGCCTCTTCTAATTTTCCATCTTGAGAAAAACTAAAAAAAGGCATAATTAAAAATAATAAAATGGTTAAATATCTCTTTTTCATAATGTTTCTTTTTAAAAGCTAATGTGTTGACAATTATTATGCCGAAATAAATGTACATTTGTTATTTATACGTATTTAAACACATTGATTTGTCTGTAAAAGCAAAAAAACATTTAGGTCAGCATTTTTTAACTGATGAAACTATTGCCAGAGATATTGCCGATTCTTTAACAGAAAATGGTTATAATCATGTTCTTGAAATTGGACCAGGAATGGGCGTTTTAACCAAGTATTTGCTAACAAAAAAGCCCAAAGTAACCGTGATGGAAATTGATACAGAATCGGTTGCTTACTTACACGAAACCTTTCCTGTAGAACATATTAAACTAAATACTAAAAGCGAAAAGTTTTCAATCTTAGAGAGTGATTTTTTAAAGCAAGATATTGCTAGCGTTTTTAACCAAGAGCAAGTAGCTATTATTGGTAATTTCCCTTACAATATCTCGAGTCAAATTGTATTTAAAGCCATAGAAAACAGAAACTATGTTCCAGAGTTTTCTGGAATGTTTCAGAAAGAGGTTGCACAACGAATCGCAGAAAAAGAAGGTAGTAAAACTTACGGAATCCTTTCTGTTCTTACACAAGCTTTTTACGATGTAGAGTATTTATTTACTGTACCACCAACAGTTTTTAATCCACCACCAAAAGTAGATTCTGGAGTTATTCGTTGTATTAGAAAAGAAAACTACACTTTACCCGTAGATGAAAAATTGTTTTTTAGAGTGGTTAAAATGAGCTTTAACCAACGAAGAAAAATGCTACGTGGTAGTTTAAAATCCTTTAATCTTTCGGAATCTTTAAAAGAAGACCCTATCTTTGCGAAACGACCAGAGCAATTATCTGTTCAAGAATTTATTAATCTGACCGCAAAAATAGCAAACGATGGCATTTGAAATTACGAAAGAGCTTTTAGAGAATGTTGCATTATATGTAGATAATGGCAATGACAAAGCCTTGTCTAAGCTATTTGATGGCGTACACTATGCCGATATTGCTGAGGTTTTAGATCAGATTTCTTTTGATGAAGCTATTTACGTAATTAAACTTTTAGATAGTGAAACAACTTCTGATATTCTTTCTGAATTAGATGAAGATGTTAGTAGTAAAATCCTAGAAAACTTATCTGTTAAAGAAATTGCAGAAGAAGTTGCCGAATTAGATACAGATGACGCCGTAGATTTATTAGGTGAGCTACCAGAAGACAGAAAAGAGAATGTAATTGCTCAAATAGAAGATGATGAGTTAGTTGCTGATATCCAAGAATTATTAAACTACGAAGATGATTCTGCCGGAGGTTTAATGGCAAAAGAACTTGTAAAGGTTTATGAAACTTGGACCGTTGCAGGTTGCTTACGTAAAATTAGAGCGCAAGCAAAAAATGTAACCAGAGTACATTCTATTTATGTAGTAGATAAACAAGAACGACTTATTGGTAGACTCTCTTTAAAAGATCTTTTAATTGCTAAAAATGAAAGTAAAATAGCAGAAATCTTTATTCCGAAAGTTGATTATGTTTTTGTTGATGCTGATGCAGAAGAAGTTGCGAAAGTAATGGCAAAATACGATTTGGAAGCGCTTCCTGTTGTTAATGAAAATATGGTCTTATTAGGTAGAATTACTATTGATGATATTGTAGATGTAATTAAAGAAGAAGCCGAAAAAGATTATCAGTTAGCAGCCGGTATTACACAAGATGTAGATTCTGATGACAGTATTTTTCATTTAACAAAAGCACGTATTCCTTGGTTGTTTTTAGGACTTATTGGTGGTATTGGCGCCTTTTTAATTATGGAAGGTTTTCAAGATTCTTTTAAAAAAAATGCGGTATTGTTCTTTTTTACACCACTAATTGCCGCTATGGCAGGAAATGTTGGTGTACAATCTTCTGCAATTATCGTACAAGGTTTGGCAAATGATGATGTAAAAGGTAGCATTAACAATCGTTTAATTAAAGAAATGCTTTTAGCAGCTTTAAACGGACTTATTTTAGCGGTATTCCTATTCCTTTTTATTTGGCTTTATAATGGAGAAATGCAAAAATCTTTAGCCATTTCTGTTTCCTTAATTGTAGTAATTATCGTAGCAGGATTAATAGGTACTTTTATTCCGCTTTTCTTAAACAAACGGGGGATTGACCCTGCCATTGCAACAGGGCCATTTATAACTACAAGCAATGATATCTTTGGAATTTTGATCTATTTCTGGATAGCGAAACTAATTATAGGGATGTAAAAAAAGCTTCTGGTTTTACAACCAAAAGCCTTTCCAATTTTCTTTTTCGAGTTGTTCCCCTAACTACAACTGCAAATTCCCACTTTTAATCGGAATTTCTTTTTTATACATGTCAAAGATATCATTAAGATTCCTTGTATATATGTGTAAAACCGTAAGTAAAAATGCAAGTTTCCGCAAAAGCTAATCTATAATACCTAATTCTTTTGCCTTAAGGATTAAATCTGTATTGTTTATAGCGTTTAAATCAATTCTTAAATTCGCTAATTTGTTTTCTATAGAACGTTGTTTTAAAAGAGTTCCATCCTCTTTTTTTATCAAACCAACAAGGTTGCTAATTTTAGATTGTTTGGGTAATTCTTTTAAAATCTGAATTGCTACTTCGTCCATCTGAATTTCAATACAAGCTCTTCGCATTAATTTCTGATGTACATCATGAGAATAATACACCTCATCATTCATCATCTTTTGTATTGCAAATTGAAGCTCTGTAGCATCACATTTATTTTTTAATAAATAAGAAGATGGCTTTAAATTGTAAACAACATTATAAATTCTATTGGTTTCTGAATGTCCTGTAATTACTCCAATTTTAACAGGGATTCCTTCTTTTTTTACTGCTTTTATCAAGCTTTCTCCTCCGTCAATATGATTGGATTGTACTGCTACATCAAAACTTAAATCAGTAAAAAGAATATCAAAAGTACCTTGTTTTAGTTTTAACAAGGCATCATCACAACATCTAGTGGTAACTACCTCATAATCTCCAGCTTTGTTTAATGACGAAACAATACCATCAATAATTAACTGATGATCATCTACAACCAATATTTTTAATGCATTAGACATACAATGGTATTTCAATTACAATGTTAGTTCCTTCGTTCTTTGTACTTTCAACTCCTAAACTACCATTCAATTCTTCTATTCTTTCTTTTAAATTTTTTAAGCCTATTCCCATCGCTTTTTTCGAGGAATCAAATCCTTGTCCATTATCTTTAACCGTTAAATAGACTTTGTTTTTATCTTGAGCTAACTCAATTTTTATTTGAGAAGCTTGAGCATATTTTTGTGCATTTTGCAAGCTTTCTCTAATGCTCAAATATAAGGTTCTTTTTATTGGATTCTTTATTTTTTTCCAATCGTATTCTTTCAATCCTGAGATTGCTATTTTACATTCTAAAGAAAAGTAATCGCTTATTAAATTAATCACTTGGTCTTTAAATGAAACTTCTTCGAAATGAATACTACTTAATTGATGCGATAAATTCCTAACATTTTCTTTTACTGCATGCAAGCTTTTTGCAATTTCTGGCTGATTGTTATTAGACAATTGCTGATGCAACATACGCAAATCTCCCGCTACTTCATCGTGTAATGATTTTGCAATTTGCTGACGCTCTTCTTCTCTAGCTTCTACTTTTTGTAATTGAGCTTCAAAAGCCTGTTTCTTTTGTCGGTTTTTAAAGATTAACACACTTATTCCCAACAGCAATAAACTAGCAACAGCTAATAAAAAACTAATTGTTTTTTGCTGCTTCTCTTTTTCAAGCTCTATTTCTTTGTTTGCATTGTCTACTATTAATATAGCGTTCTCCTTTTCCTTTTTTCCAGTTTCATAACGAACTCTAGCAAATTGATTTTTTAGTTTTCTTTCATTCGCAATCAAACTATCATTTAGTTGAATATGTTTTTCGTAATATATTTTTGCGTTGCTAGGTTTTTCTAATCTAGATAGTTTAGACAAAGCGTTTAATCTTCTAATCGTATTTCCAGATTGTATAGAATACTCCAATGATTTTTTAGCATGATACAATGCCTTTCTTGTTTCTTTTTCTAATATAAAATAATGAGATATCGCATCATGAGATATTGCCATTCTATATATATCATTCTTTTTTTCTCTTGTTTTTAAAACTTCATAATAACCTTTTAGTGCCTTTTCTTTTTCACCCAAATGCAAATAGCTATAAGAGAGGTTTCCTAATAATCTTTGATATTCATAAGAATAATTTTGTTTGATATCTTTAAAACTCAATCCTTTTAAAAAATAAGGTACTGCTTCTTTAAATTTATTATCTAAATTATAGCTCATACCAATATTATT
The DNA here is from genome assembly GCA_947497755.1 of uncultured Polaribacter sp. Taxonomy (GTDB): domain Bacteria; phylum Bacteroidota; class Bacteroidia; order Flavobacteriales; family Flavobacteriaceae; genus Polaribacter. The sequence continues at coordinate 20,054 of CANMHT010000011.1, forward strand.
TAAAATATTTAGCTCACTCGATTCTCTTCTAGATTTACTCGGATTCTTTTTATTTACTTCTAACGCTTTGTTAAAATATTCTCTAGCTTCTTCAAACTTTCCTGTACCGTTTAAAGAAAGCCCAACAGCCACATAAAGACTTTCTAAATATCTTGTATCTTTAATTGGCTCCAAAAATCTTATTCCCTCAATCGCAGCTATTTCAGACCCTACATAATCTCTTCTTCCTTTCAGAGTATTCGCCATACTCAATAATCTACGTCCAACTTCAAGAGAGTCTTTGATTAAAATTGAAATATTTTTAGATTGATGGTAATAATAAATAGAACTATCTAGCTTTACATTTACCAAATGTATGAGTGCTTTGTAATGATACACTTTTGCCAAAGCAAAAGAATCTTTGCTTTTTAAATAAAGAGCATTTAAATTTCTTTGAGCAATATCAAGCCCTTTAGTATCTTTTTTATAATAGCTTTGCAAACCATACCTTACATTGGTTTGCATAATTAGTGAATCTATCTGAATTTCATTAGCTAATTCAGTTGCACGCAACAAATCTTCAAGATGCTCTTTTCCTTTTTTAGTGCTCTTATAATACTTTTGAATAGCATCTTGCTTTTGCTTGCTTTCTGTTTGTGCAAACAGGTTTATGGAACATAAAAACAAGAAAAATGGTAGCAGTTTTTTCATGAAATAAAAATGCCTTGATTGAATAATCAAGGCAAAAATAGTTTTTAATTAAACTTAATTTCCTTCGCCAGAATTGTTTCCTCCTTCATCCCCAGTACTATCTACTAGGTTTTCTTCATCTCCTCCTGGCTGCATTTTAAATGCAATACTTTTTAAACACTTTTTTAATTTCATCATATAACAGTTTTAAATTAAACACATAATTTATACTGCGTAGGGGACATGCAATACTCTATAAATGTATTGTATTCCGTTTAAAATTCAAAGATTTTATTTTAGTTTATTAAACAAATCCCATAAAACCACTCCACAACTTACAGAAATATTTAGCGAATGTTTGGTTCCTAACTGCGGAATTTCAATACAAACATCAGAAGCAGAAACCACTTCTTGCTGTACTCCTTTTACTTCATTTCCCATAACAACAGCATACTTTTGATTGTCTTCTGGCACAAAATCATTTAGCATCGTACTATTCTCTGCTTGCTCAATAGACAATACTTTTACATTTTCTTGCTGTAATTTTTCTACCAAAGTCAAGGTATCTTTTACATATTCCCAATCTACAGATTCTGTCGCTCCTAATGCTGTCTTATGAATTTCTTTATTTGGTGGTGTAGCTGTAATACCACAGAGATAAATCTTTTCAATTAAAAAGGCATCACTTGTTCTAAAAACAGAACCTACATTGTTTAAACTTCTAATATTATCAAGCACAACAATTAGCGGTGTTTTTTCTACTTTTTTAAAAGCATCTACTGTGATTCTACCTAATTCGCTATTTTTTAATTTTCTCATTTTAAGCCCTTGAATTTTAGCTTTTAGTCTAGGTTAAAAACTCGCTGAAAACTAGCAAGCAATACCAATCGACTAACAACTTTTTTCTATCTTCGCAAAACTAATCTAAAAAATCCAAATCTCTTGGCAAAAAGCAGCGCAAAAAAGGTCACTCCGTTAATGAAACAATACAATGCAATCAAGGCAAAGTACCCAGATGCAATGTTGTTATTTAGAGTCGGTGATTTTTATGAAACCTTTGGTGAAGATGCCAAAAAAGCTGCTGAAGTTTTGGGAATAATCTTAACCAAACGTGGTGCTGGAAGCGAAAATGAAACCGCTCTAGCTGGTTTTCCACATCATTCTTTAAATACCTATTTGCCTAAATTGGTAAAAGCCGGTATGCGTGTGGCCATTTGTGATCAGTTAGAAGATCCAAAAATGACCAAAAAGATTGTAAAACGTGGCGTTACAGAATTGGTAACACCTGGAGTTGCACTAAACGATGAGGTCTTACAAACCAAAACCAATAACTTTTTAGCCTCGGTTCATTTTGATAAAAAACAAATCGGAATTTCTTTTTTAGATGTTTCTACTGGAGAATATTTAGTAGCACAAGGAAATGAAGAATACATAGATAAATTGCTACAAAACTTTAATCCAAGTGAGGTTTTAGTTGAGAAAAAACACAAACAACAGTATTTAGAACTGTTTACAGATCGTTTTTATACTTTTTACTTAGATGATTGGGTTTTTCAACCTGAATTTGCCCAAGAATCTTTACAAAATCACTTTAATGTAAAGAGTTTAAAAGGTTTCGGAATTGAAAATTTAGAACACGGAATCACCGCTGCAGGTGCTGTTTTACATTATTTATCTGAAACACAACACAAGCAATTATCTCATATTCAAAATATTTCTAGAATTGCAGAAGACAACTATGTTTGGATGGATCGTTTTACTGTTCGTAATTTAGAATTGTACCATGGAACTTCTGTAAATTCTGTCACTCTTTTAGATATTATTGATGCGACCATTTCGCCAATGGGAGGTCGTTTGTTAAAACGCTGGTTGGCATTACCATTAAAGAAATTAGAAGAAATACAACAGCGACATGAAACAGTAAAATATCTTATTGATTCTGATGATTTTTTCGAATTAGTAAGCTATCAACTACAGCAAATTAGTGATATTGAGCGACTCATTTCTAAAGTGGCAACAGGCAAAGCATCGCCAAGAGAAGTTGTGCTTTTAAGAAACTCTTTAAAGGCCATTTTACCGATTAAAGCTGCTGCCGAAAAAAGTAAAAATGCCTCTGTAAAAAATATTGGAAAACAGTTAAACGATTGTTCTGAGCTTATCGCTAAAATTACAGATACCTTATTTGATGATGCACCTGTAAACATTAACAAAGGAAATGCCATTGCCAATGGTGTTTCACAAGAATTGGATGATTTACGTACCATTGCCAACTCTGGAAAAGAATATCTAGACAATATGTTGGCTCGAGAAACTGAGCGTACTGGAATTACCAGTTTAAAGATTGCCTTTAACAACGTGTTTGGTTATTATATTGAGGTTAGAAATACGCACAAAGACAAAGTTCCAGAAGAATGGATTCGTAAACAAACTTTGGTAAATGCAGAACGTTATATTACTGAAGAATTAAAAGAATACGAAACCAAAATTTTAGGTGCAGAAGAAAAAATTCAGTCGTTAGAACAAGAGATTTTTGCCAAACTGATTCAATACATCATCAATTTTGTACAACAAGTACAACAAAATGCCAATGCTATTGCGCAATTAGATTGCTTACTTTCTTTTGCAAAAACTGCCATTGACAATAATTATGTACGTCCAATATTGGATGAAAGTACCGACTTAGAAATTAAAAATGGTAGACATCCTGTAATTGAAAAGCAATTGCCAATTGGCGAAGAATATATTGCCAACGATGTAGTACTTAATAGAAATCAACAACAAATTATTATGATTACCGGACCAAACATGTCTGGTAAGTCGGCCATTTTAAGACAAACAGCTTTAATTGTGTTGTTAGCACAAATGGGAAGTTATGTACCTGCTCAAAATGCAAGAATCGGAATTGTAGATAAGATTTTTACGCGTGTGGGTGCTTCTGATAATATTTCTATGGGAGAATCTACTTTTATGGTAGAAATGAACGAAACCGCTTCTATTCTAAACAATATTTCTGAACGTAGTTTGGTATTATTGGATGAAATTGGACGTGGAACTTCTACCTACGATGGTATCTCTATTGCTTGGGCTATTGCAGAATTTTTACACGAGCATCCTGCCAAAGCAAAAACGTTATTTGCTACGCATTACCACGAACTAAATGACATGACAGAAACTTTTGAGCGCATCAAAAACTACAATGTTTCTGTAAAAGAACTCAAAGACACTATTATTTTCTTACGTAAGTTGGTTGCTGGTGGTTCTAACCACAGTTTTGGTATTCATGTAGCTAAATTAGCTGGAATGCCAAATATGGTAATTCATAGAGCGAATAAAATCTTAGAAAAACTCGAAAAAAACCATAGCAATAACGAGGTAAAAGACACGCTAAAAAGTGTTCAACACGAAGAAATGCAATTGAGCTTTTTTCAGTTAGACGACCCCTTATTAGAAGATATTAAAGAAGAGATTTTAACCACTAATATTGATACGCTTACGCCTATAGAAGCCTTGATGAAGTTGAATGAAATTAAGCGAATGCTCATTAAAAAATAACAGCTATCATTCCGACCGGTAGCGGAGGAATCTAATGAATAATAAAATATGGTAAACAATTTAGAACAAGGCTACTTCGGAATTGGGATTCAGAATGGAAAAACGCCAGAAAATTTAGGTGTTTTATGGCGTTCTGCACAAAATATGGGAGCTAGTTTTATTTTTACTATTGGAAATCGCTATGCAAAACAAGCTTGCGACACTCATAAAGCCGTGGGTGCAATGCCGTATTTTCATTACGATACTTTTGATGATTTTTTTAACAACCTACCCAAAGGTGCCATGTTGGTTGGAGTAGAACTCACTAAAGAAGCAAAACAATTAGAAACCTTTACACACCCGAGACGTTGTGTGTATTTATTAGGTGCAGAAGACCATGGTTTGTCTAAAACCGCCATTGAAAAGTCACATCATTTGGTAAAATTTAAATCTGAGCTGAGCCTAAATGTTGCCGTTGCTGGTAGTATTATTATGTATGACCGCCAGGCGAAACTATCAGTATTATAGATAGCTATTAATTTTTCCTTCTTTTTCTTGTATGAGGCTTAACGTAAACTCTTTTTCCTGATTTTGTTGTTCGATAATGTCCTTTGACTTTTATTGATTTTGAATACGATGCTTTTTTATATTTCTCACGTGAGTATTTATATTCCAAAAATTTAACAGCCGATAAACTCTCTATTTTTAAATCAGACTCATTGACTACTCCAGTTATTCCATTGTACTCTACCTTATAAAACCCGATTTCTCTGTCAATTATTTTTATTCTGTCACCTTCTTTTATAGTGTCAAGTACTTTTCCATACTTTCTATCTTTAAGTTTTATAACTGAAAAACTATATTTCTTTTCGGCGGTTAAATAATAACCATTAGTTAGAATTTTGGTTTGTACTTCCGATTTTAATTCATCTATTTTTTTATATAATTTAGAGATCTCCAATGTTAAACTATCTATTTTTTGATTTTCTTGAGAAAACCCAAAAAATGATAATAGCATTAATAAAACTGTGATTTCATTTTTCATAATAGTCATCTTAAATTGTCTACAACAGTATAATAAATATCTATTATACCTCACTATGCATTTTCTCCTCTTCACCAAGTTTGTTTAATTGATTAAAGTAAGCTTGTTTTAGCCATATTTCTTTATCTCCAATAGCTATAAACCTGTATTTAGCTCTGGTTATCGCAACATTTAATAAATTTGGTTTTTGCGATGCCCAGTTTGCTGCTCCTTGGGTTGTTTCGTCTAACCCTAAACATAAAATCACACCTTCTGCTTGTTTTCCCTGAAAAGTATGAACTGTTCCAACATGATTTTTTAACCATTCTCTCATTTCAGCACTATTGATTTCTTTGTATTTTTTAACTTCATTTATAAGATGCTTAAAAAGAAAAGGATTAAGTAAATAGCTTATTTGACTAAAAGGTGTAATAACAAAAATATCGGGTAGTGTTTTAGAGAAATTAATTTCATTAATTAAAATTTCTTTGATTTTTTCAGCATGTTCTTGCACAAAATGTCTTCCTTCAACAACTCCTTTACAGTGTATAAATGATGTTTTGAAGTTTACATTAATATTTTTTGGATTTGCGGTAGAACAATACATTGTATTATCATAAGCAATGTTATTTGAGATTTCAAACATAGGATTGATACACCTTCTATGAACTCTTAATGGAATTCCAATCCACTCCTCTCTACTGTTAATAGTTAAATATGAGCCTAATGAGTTAATTCTATCTGCCATTGATTGAACGGATAACTCAGAACTTATATGATTACTATTTAAATCAAAATAGTTGCTAATATTATCTGTAATTGAGTTTGGAATTGTTACGACTGGTTCTATTTGAAATGGGTCGCCAACTACACCAACACGTTTTGAGCGCCATATTGAACCTGCTGCGGCTTGAGGAATAGCTTGTCCTGCTTCATCTATAAATAACCAGGGAATATCTTCTTTATCTAAATCTTTAAACATTGTTTGTATTGAAGCAAAAGTTGAAGAAATAACAGGAATTACGAGAAAAAATGTATTCCACATTCCTTTTATTTCTTTTTTTGAAGCCGAAGTATCTCCTTTCAAATACTCAAAAAAACCTGCAAGTGTTGTTGAAATTCTACTAGAAGTTGCATTTGCAGTTAAAATGAAAATTTCATTTAATTTCAAGGATATAATAAACAATTCGGATTGTAATTTTTTCAAACTATCAGAATACCAAGGACACGACTCTTGTGATTTTTTAGATTCTATATTTTTCCAATAATTAATATCTGCGTAATTACTTTTTAACTCATTTCTAGCACTTTCAGTTTGAAGATTTAATTTAACGAATTGTTGTGTTAGGTTTATTTTTTTAGTTTCTTGTTTTTGAAGTAGGGATTTTAAGTAATTAAAATCAGATTCATTTTTTGATAGAATAGAATTTTCAATATTTAATTTTTCTGAAATACGGATGTAAGCATTTTGAGCTATTTCTAAAGCTCTTTTATAAGTATTCCGCTTATTTTTATTGAACCAATACGAGAAAAAACTTGGCTTATTACTTTTAACAACAGATAATTCATTAAGAATCCCTTTTTTATCGTTATTCAAACCTAGTACTTTGGTATTTTGTTTTTGGTGTTTCGTTTTTGATGCTTCATACTTGGTTTTAGTATTATCTATATCTTGTGTTATTTCAAATAACGATTTTTCAGTTTCTAAATAGATTTCATAATCCCTTTTAAAAGTTTCTAGTCTTTTCTTTTCTGTTGAAATTTCATTTAACTTATTTACAAATTCTGCTTTTATTTTTTTCCATTCCGAATTGTCAGGTAATTTATTTTCTTTTAATGTATTTTGTAAATCTTTAAAATCTTTGTTGAACCACAAACTACTTACCAAAGTATTTCTATTTTGTTTGTTACCTAGAACAGCTGATATAATTCCCCAATTTTCTTTATTAATACAATCCTCTGCAACATTTTTAAAATAGGATATTTTCGACCTGTATTGATTTGAAACTTCCTTTTTTAATGGTAGTTCTTTAGATATGTTTTCGACTGCTCCGTTATTTGAAGAAGCAATTACGATTCCACCGTTTGTTATTGATTGTACTGGTTCATATAGCCATGGAGAATAATTTTCATTAATCTCTATTAAACCTACTTTTTTGAAAGCATCAGATGGATTAGTAAATTTAGCAAGTTCTTTTGCTCTTTTTACAATTATAGGAGCTATAATATCTCTGAGTAAAGTCGTTTTTCCTGTTCCAGGAGGTCCATTTACTGAAAACATTCCTTCTTGATTACTTTCTGCTAAATTGTTAAAAATATTATTTACTGCAAATTGTTGCATTAAACTTAAGGTATAATCAGAAGGCCAACATCCATCAGGATAATTATTTGGAGATAAATTATTTTTTAAGGTGTCAATATTTTTAGAAATATCTAGTCTATTTGAATGTCTATTTAAACTACCTTCTAAATACTGTTTAAATGCTACTGGAACTGATTTTTTGTTGTAACCAGATATTATTTTTTCTAGATCTTTTATATAAAAACTATTAAGAATGTCAGCTGTAGCTTTAGTTTCTTTTTTAGTTTTAAATTTCTCAATCTTTTTTACATATATTTCTTTAGTTGGTTTTATACTCCAATTACTAAGTATTTCAACTTTATTTTGAAAATTCAATAATTGGCTAGTATTAACAATAGTTGAAACCTTTATAACTTCTTTATTTGAGTTAATAATTGTTTCTTTAAAATTTAGCTCTAAATATTCTAGTAAGTTATCCTTTATGATTTCAAATGAAAGCTCCCAATTATCGTTTTTTATTTTATTTCTTTCCAATTGGTTTAAAGCCCAAGGTAAAGTTGATACTCCAAAAGAATCATTGATATATTTTCCTTCAATATCTAATCTTATTGAGGCAAAACAAATTTTTGAATTTCTAAAATTCTCATCTCTTTTTTTGTCTTTAAAATATTCTTTTACAAATTCATTTACAACAGAAGAATCAAATACCCCTAAGTAAATTATATATTCGATAGTTTTATTTGGATCTTTAGACCTTAATGGTATTTTCCAAGGTTCTTTTGTCAGTAGTTCAACATTTTTTTCAGAAGCTTTCGGTGTGACAGCAGGACTGAAATGTTCTAATTTATGCCAACAAGACAATATTTTTTTATGTTCACTCATTTATTTATATTCAGATTATATTTTGTCTGACACACAACATTTAACTAAACATGAAGCACTTTCATATTCTTTAAACTATTAAATAAGTAAAGTACTTACAAAACACACCTCATCTAACAATTTTTAAGCTTAAAACTTGAGTTTTTCTTAATTATTAGCTAGGCTAAATGTAGTATAAATCCTTATTGGAGTAAACAGGTATAAATACCTATTTATAAGAATGGTTGTTAGTAGCAATTTTATTTTTTATATCGTTTACTTTCCGTGAGTAATTCGTATTATCTTACAGTTTTTTGAGTCAATAATTATTGTAAATACTCCTCCTTTCATACCTTTTGGCATTGTTCCTTTTATCAACCAATAAGTATCAATTAAAAATACATCATATGGTTTTTGTCTTTCAATAATCTTTTTCCCATAAATACTCCAAAGAATACTTTCTGCAAAGGCAATCGCTTTACTTTTGTCTTTAAGGATAGGATATTTCCCAATAACATTATGCGATGTTGTATCAGACAAACTAAAATACACCATTTCTTTGGCTTGTTTTTTTGTCATTCGATAACGTTCTTCTTTCTGTCCAAAGATTGTTGTAGTAATCAACACCATTAATAAGAAAAATACTTTTTTACACTTTTTCATAATTTGCTGTTTTATTTATATCGTAACTAATAACGATCTCGTAACCATTCAAACACCTGCTGCATTTGCTGTTTTATTTGGCTATTTGTTTTCTTAAAGTGGTTGTTCATAAAACTAAACACCAATACTTTTCCACTATTCGTTAGTAAATAACCACTTACATTATGGTTGTTACCAACAGTACCTGTTTTAGCAAATACATAGGGTTTGTTTTTACCCGCATACCAATCTTTTAAAGTACCATTTTCTCCACCTACAGGAAATAAATGAAACAGCCTTTCTTGCGGAATCTTTTGATACAGTTTAGTCAACACCTCTACAAAAGATTGTGGAGAAAATAAATTGTACCTACTTAAACCAGAGCCATCTACCCAACGTGGCGGCTGACTAAGGTCTTTTAGTTCATTTGCCAACATGTATTTGCGTACTCTAGAAGAACTCAATGTATCTGATAAGGTAGAAGAGGCTAGTACTAATATTTGTTCTGCTAAAAAGTTATCACTTACCTCCATCATACGTTTGTACAAACTATCTGAAGGGATACTATACGCAACTTGAGTTGGTTTTGTTTCTGTAGGTTGTTGTAATACTACTTTATTAGGTGCAATGGCATTCCAAAGATTTGTAATCAAAGTAGCATCAATCATCATCGGAATTTCTGTGGTTCTTTTTCTGTCTTTTCTAAAGTAAAACTCATTGCTAAATTCTTTTCTACCATAAAAATCATCGGTAATTCTTAGTTTTTCTTGGTAATAACTAGGTTGTACCAAAATAGAATCTTCGTTTTGTACGGTTACCACATTTCCATACATCGGAAAAGCACTGCGTTCTGCACTAAAATAAGAATCAAAATCTTCCCAAGCCCAACCAGGACCAAAACGCTTATCGGTACTATTGTCTATAATCAGTTTTACTTTCGCAAAATTGGCTACTTTTTTTAACGCTGTACTGTCTTTAAAATAGTTGTGTAAAAAAGAAGGATCTCCAGTTCCTTGAATCGTAATCGTATCTTTATTTATGGCATATTTAAATGCCGGAATACTATCTGGCAATAATGTTAACCCTGTAAAAAGCGTTACTATTTTGGTATTACTAGCAGGTGTAAAATACTTTTCTCCGTTGTAATTAAACAGCACTTTATCTGCTTTAATATCGTATACATATACACCCGTAAACTGATTGTTATAAAAAGAAGTCTTGAGCTGTTTGTTAATATTTCTAGTCAGTTTTGTAGTAGTACAATTGGCAAATACGAGAACAATTACTGCACTCAAAAACAATTTTTTAGAGATCATTTTAAAAGAGATAAAATATAAATCCCAAAATACAATTATTTTTAATAATGTATCGGAGAAATCCGTAACTTTGCTGCAATTATGAGTACACAGTTTTTATTTATTGGTGGTCCAGAACTTATGGTAATCGGGTTGATTGTTGTGATGCTATTTGGTGCAGATAAGATTCCAGAAATTGCTAGAGGTTTAGGAAAAGGAATGCGTCAATTAAAAGATGCTACCAACGACATTAAAAGAGAGATTAACGAAACTGCCGAAAAACAGGGAATCGAAACTGATATTGCTAAAGAGGTAAACTCAGAAATTAACAAGGTAAAAGAAGATATCGACGAAATTACAGGTCCTGTTAAAAGACGTTTCTAAGCAACTCTACAATTCTATTATTATTTTACGCGGCTTACTGTTAAGCCATCTCTAATTGGTAACAATACGGTTTCTATACGAGCATCTTGGTTTAAAAGAGTGTTGTATTCTAACAAGACTTTTGTGTCTATATCTTTTGGATCTAATTTTTCTACCACTTTTCCACTCCAAAGTACATTATCAGACAAGATAACTCCACCTGGATTCATTTTATCAATAATTAAGTTGAAGTAGTTAATGTAATTGGATTTATCCGCATCTATAAATACCAAATCAAAACGGTCTTCTATGGTTGGAATAATCTCTAAAGCATTTCCAACATATTGTTGTATTTGGTCTTGATAACCAGATTTTTCAAAATACTTAGACTGCAAGCTGTACAATTCTTCGTTTTTGTCTATAGTATGAATCACTCCGTTTCCTGCCAATCCTTCTGCAATAGAAAGTGCAGAATACCCTGTATAAGTTCCTATTTCTAATACATTTTTAGGGCGAATTAATTTAGAAATCATAGACAAAACTCTTCCTTGAAAGGCTCCACTTAACATACGTGGATTGAGTACTTTTTGCCAAGTTTCTCTTGTTAATTCTTGTAAAATTGCAGGTTCTTGTTGTGAATGTTTCACAACATAATCATCTATCTTTTCTGGTAAAAAGTGCATTGTACTATGCTTCTAATTCTTGTAGTTGCTTCTTAAGCAGTTCTTTTTCTTCTGATGACATACACTGCTTTTTATCTTTACAGTCGTTTGCTTTCATCTTATAAATCTTAGACATTTGGTTGTTTTGCTTAGTATACCTTGAGCAAATTTTACATACCAAAAAATGAAAGTTTAACTGAATCTTTTCAAACAAAGTCGCTTCACCATATTGACTTTTATCACAAATGGTGGTAGCTTCATCACAAGTTATTTTTAGTTTTTTAAACATTTTTTTATGTATTAAACCAGTTATCTTCCATACATCTTCTTAATTGAGTTCTGGCTCTATGGATAATTACCCAAAGGTTTGACGCAGTAATATCTAGCTCCTTACAAATTTCTTCTGTTTCAAATTCTTGAATGGTTTTCATTCTAAAAACCATCGCATATTTTTCTGGCAATTTATCTATACAACTATCAATAGCAGACTTCAATTCATCTGACTCAATAAACTTGTCGGCATCGTTATCCCAGGTTTGTGGAACTCGTTCTTCTAGCCAACTTCCTTCTTTATCTCCGTTCTCATGAAAATTCATTCTAACTTCAGCTTTTCCTTTGTTAGAATTTATTTTACGGTAATAATCAATTATTTTACGTTTTAAAATCGCAACCAACCATGTTCTTTCTGCTGCTTTTCCTTCAAAATTCTTCGCAGATTTGAGGCCAGCAAAAAAAGTTTCTTGTACTAAATCTTTAGCAATATCACTACTACTTACACGTGTAACAGCATAATTAAACAGATAATCGGCATAATTATCTATCCATTTGTTGGGATTTAAAGTATGTTTTGTTTGGTTACTTGACATTCGAATTAATGAATGTCAAATATATTCATTTTTATAGAAGTAATCTAATCTCTTTTTTTATTTAAAAATTCAGAGAAATTTATTTTGTATACTTTCGTTAAACCATTTTTTCCTTTTTTTAAAATAGCTTTTAACTCTTCTATATTTTTTTTAGATGAAAAAGATTTCCCTAATGTATTTTTAGCACTCGTAAAATATAACGTTTTTGTTTTAAAATCTACAAAAGGACAATAGTCTATCTCTTTAGAATTGATCCTTTCTCCTAAGTTAACTGCAGGCTGCCATATATTTTGTTCACCTTTATAACTTATGTACAAATCGCCTCTTCCTGTATCATCTTTTCTTCCATAAGAGCTAAAGATTATAAAAGACTCGTCTGGGGCAACATAAGCATTAAACTCATACTTTTTTGAGTTCACTCCAGTTCCAAGAGATTGAGGCTTGGTGTATTTTCCATCAACAAATCTGCTTACATAAATATCTTCCTTTCCTTTTGCATCATCATATTCTGCTGTAAAAAACAAATCACCTTTATTTGTTACCGAAGGATAATATTCATTCTTATTGGTATTTATAATTGGTCCGATATTTTTTGGTAGAGACCATTTGGAGTTTAAAGATGCTCTTGTTACATACCAAATATCAATATCTCCCTTTATATCTCCAGATGAATTATTTAACCTATTAGAAGCAAAAAATAATTGTAATCCATCTGGAGACAAAAAGGGTTCTAAATCTTTATACATTCCAGAAAAAGGAGCTACTTTAGGTGTTGTCCATTTACCTTTTACTTTTTTTATTACAGCAATAAAAGAGTATTCTTTCTTATAACTTTCTACCGTAAAATAGATTTCGTTTTGTGCCTCTGTCATTGTAAAATCTCTCACATTCGGAAATTCTTCAAAAATTTCTGGCAATACAATTTTTGGACTTTGAGCAAATCCTACTGATGTGATTAACAAAAAGAACAATAATATATTTTTCATATTGAAAAGATTATTTTGCTGCCTTACAACCATTTCTTCTTCTAGTATCTATTAAATAAATTATCTCCCAATTACCATTGTTGTTAAACAGTTGAAATGAGTTCACACCACAATGACTAAATTTCCCTTTGTTATAGAATTCATAAGGTGTCCAAACAGAAGCCAAATTACCATCAATCAAAATTTTGTACGATAATATTTTCTCATCATAATCATCTGTTGGCTTTACTTTTTTTGCAAAATCCATTAATGTTTTATAAACATTTGGAGTACTTCTTAAAACACGATCTCCTTTTGGTGTAGTAAATGTAGTTTGTGCAATTAAATCTTTTCTAATCGTCTTTTTTAACAATAAAGTATCTCCTTTATGAAAACCTTTAAAGAAGTTTTCTATGGTTGTTTTTACCGCTGTTTCTTGAGCTTTATTTTGTGCAAAAGAGGCAATAGAAATGCCAAAAAATAAGATAAGTGCTAAAATTTTTTTCATGAGTTGTTTTGATTAGTTTGGGTAAAACTATTCATTTCATCCATTTCAAAAAACTGGTTCTTAAAATCTTAACAGAAGATTAACTAGTCTAATCGTCTTAAAACAAGTAGGCTAATAGATTTCTACAACTACTTTTCTACATAAATACTAAGCAGTAATTCTGATGTATTTCTCACCCAAGAAAAAAAGGAGTATCTAACCGAATATTTCCGTATTTTTACCACAGCTTTTAAAACAAATATATGTCTGTAGCAAAGAAACAATACAAGCGAGTTACTACTAAATCATTAGTAGAGATGAAATCTAACAACGAAAAAATATCTATGTTAACCGCATATGATTATACCATGGCCAAAATTGTAGATGGTGCTGGAATCGATGTTATTTTAGTAGGAGATTCTGCTTCTAATGTAATGGCGGGCCATGAAACGACCTTACCTATTACCTTAAATGAAATGATTTATCACGCTAGTAGTGTGATTAGAGCTGTAGAAAGAAGTTTGGTCGTTGTAGATTTACCTTTCGGAACTTACCAAGGAAACTCTAAAAACGCCTTAGATTCTGCCATTAGAATTATGAAAGAATCGGGTGGTCATGCTGTTAAACTAGAAGGAGGAAGTGAAATTTCTGAGTCAATTTCTAGAATATTAACTGCTGGTATTCCTGTAATGGGACATTTAGGATTAACTCCACAATCTATTTATAAGTTTGGAACCTATACTGTACGTGCCAAAGAAGAGGAAGAAGCGAAAAAGTTACTTGAAGATGCTTTATTACTTGAACAGTTAGGTTGTTTTGCTTTGGTATTAGAAAAAGTTCCTGCAAAATTAGCACAAGAAGTTGCCGAAAAACTAAGTATTCCTGTGATTGGAATTGGTGCTGGTGGTGGTGTTGATGGTCAGGTATTGGTAACTCATGATATGCTTGGAATGACTCACGAGTTTAATCCACGTTTTTTACGTAGGTATTTAGATTTGTATCAAGAGATGACCAATGCTTTTGAGCAATACAACAAAGATGTAAAAAGCCAAGATTTCCCTAATTCAAGTGAACAATATTAGTAAAAAATTACACTTAGCAACCTCTGCACTAATTGTTAGTTGTGTTGCTTTTATTTATGGTTTTAATCCAAGTAAAATTTTACCTCTAGTATTCGATTTTAATGTTGAAAGTCTGGAGTTAAAAAATATTTTCCGAGCCATGATGGGCTTATATCTTTGCATAGCATCCTATTGGATTATCGGAATTTTAAAACCACATCATTGGAAAAGTGCCACAATTTCTAATATCATTTTTATGGGAGGGCTCGCTTTGGGTAGAATCATAAGTACTTTTATTGATGGTCTTTCTTTACAATATTTACCAGGATTAATTCTCGAATTAATTTTTATGTTTTGGGGTATCATTAACTTAAAAAAAGCCAAATGAAAATTCTTCATTTAGACACAAATCATCCTTTATTACTAAATCAGTTAAACGATTTAGGTTTTACCAATCACGAAGATTATACCTCTTCTAAAGAAGAAGTTGAAGCCAAAATTGCCTTGTATGATGGTATCATTATAAGAAGTAGATTTACAATTGATGCTTCTTTTTTAGACAAAGCTACACAGCTTAAATTTATTGGTCGTGTAGGTGCAGGTGTAGAAAATATTGATGGCGAATATGCAGCAAAAAAAGGCATTACTTTAATTGCTGCTCCAGAAGGAAATAGGAATGCGGTTGGAGAACATACTTTAGGAATGTTACTTTCTTTATTTAACAAATTGCAAAAAGCAGATAAAGAAGTTAGAAATGGCAAATGGCTACGAGAAGAAAACCGCGGTATTGAGTTGGATGGAAAAACCGTTGGTTTAATTGGCTATGGAAACATGGGGAAATCTTTTGCTAAAAAACTCAAAGGTTTTGATGTAGAAGTAATCTGTTACGATATAAAACCCAATGTTGGAGATGAAAATTGCACCCAAGTTTCTTTACAAGAATTGCAAGAAAAAGCTGATGTGCTAAGCTTACATACACCGCAAACTCCTTTAACTACTAATATGGTTAATAGCGATTTTATTCATCAATTTCGAAAAAGTTTTTGGTTGTTAAATACCGCTAGAGGAAAATCTATTGTTACCAAAGATTTGGTAAAAGCTCTTAAAAAAGGAACGGTTTTAGGTGCTGGTTTGGATGTATTGGAATATGAAAAAAAATCTTTTGAAAACTTGTTTTCTAATGCCCAAGAAATGCCAGAAGCTTTTCAATATTTGATTGAAGCAGAAAATGTAATCTTAAGTCCACATGTGGCAGGTTGGACTATAGAAAGCAAGCAAAAGTTAGCCCAAACCATTGTAGATAAAATCAAACAAAAATTTTGCTAACTTGTCACTATGAAAAAAACAATACTTGTTTTTAGCTTATTGATTTTAGCAATTTTCTTATTCTTTCAGTTTAGCAAATACGCCTTTATTTCTAGTGATTTTCGAGTAGAATTTGTTATTGGAATCATTGCTATTGTCTTTTTCTTTGTAGGTATTTACATCAACAAAAAGAGCTTACATAAAACAGCTAAAGTAAGACCTACTATAGATACTTTAAAGATTAAAGAACTAGAAATTACCAAACGAGAATACGAAGTACTTACAAAAATTTCTGAAGGTTTGTCTAATAAAGAAATTGCCGAGGTTTTATTTTTATCAGAAAGTACCATAAAAACACATGTTTCTAATCTATTAGTAAAATTAAATGCCAAAAGAAGAACACAAGCGGTTCAGATTGCAAAATCACTTCAAATTATTTAATTTAATCCTTTAGTAGCATCGCTTTGGTACTAAAGTATGAGTCATTTTTGAGAGGCTTCTCCTACTTTTGAGGCATCATTATTAAAAATTAACAACATGAAAAGCAGTATTAAAAAATATGGTTTGTATGGCTTTATCACTGGGCTAGCCATCTTTACTTTACATCTAATTATTGGAGTAAAACATTTGGATTATCGTACCAATGAAATTTTAGGATATCTTTCTATTTTCATCTCCTTGTCTTTTATTTTCTTCGGAATAAAACATTACAGAGATCAAGTAAACAACGGAATCATTTCTTTTGGGAAAGCCATTGCTATAGGAGTTTCTATTTCTATTTTAGTTGGATTAGGAATTGCACTAGCAGATTTTATTTACACCAAGTTTATTGATCCTTCATTTTTCACAAACTACGAGCAAAACCTTATCAAACAAGGAAGAGCAGATGAAATTATAAAACTAACAAGTACTTCTGCAGCAGTATTTATGTTGGTACTTGTAACACTCATCGGATTTATCATATCTTTAATTGCTGCATTAATTTTACAACGAAAAAAAGAATAACATGAAAAAAAGAGTCACTGGAATTGGCGGATTGTTTTTTAAAACTGAAGATCCAAAAGCTACTAAAGAATGGTATAAAAACCACTTAGGTTTTAACACAGATGATTGGGGTTGTACCTTTTGGTGGAAAGATGAACAAGGAACTAAAAGTTCCACACAATGGAGTCCTTTTGCCAAAGACACCAAGTATTTTGAGCCTTCTAAAAAAGATTTTATGTTCAATTATAGAGTAGAAAACTTGGTAGCATTACTTGAAGAATTAAAAAAGGAAGGTGTTACAGTAATTGACAAAATTGAAGAGTATGAATATGGTAAGTTTGGTTGGATCATTGATTTAGACGGAAATAAAATTGAATTATGGGAACCAAAAGACGCGGCTTTTTTGTAGCTTTATAGCGTCAATTAATTAAAAAAAGCCATGCAAGTAGTAGATGAAAACGGAAACACTGTTCCACAAGAAAGTAGCAAAAGAATTGTTGCTGGGATTTTAGGAATTTTATTGGGTCAATTAGGTATCCATAAATTTATTTTAGGATATACAAGAGAAGGTATTATTTTATTAGGATTAACCTTCTTTTCATACTTATCAATGTGTCTAGTTATTGGTGCTTTTCTTATTTTTATTCCTTGGGTTATCGGAATCATTGAAGGAATCATCTATTTGACCAAATCTGATGACGAGTTTATCTACACTTACCAAACCAATAAAAAACCGTGGTTTTAACAATCACTTATTTATATAAAAAAAAGCCAAACATAATGTTTGGCTTTTTTTATTCTTTTATCTCTTGTGCTTCGGTTGCTTTTCGTTCTAATTCTGCTTGGAATTCTTCCATAACAGGTTTTACAGTACTATCTGGTATGTCTGCTACTCTAATATACATTAAACCATCTACTGCGTTGTTAAATTTAGGATCTACATTAAAAGCAACCAAACGTGCATTTTGTTTTACATATTTCTTAATTAAAACTGGAATTCGTAAAGCTCCTGGTTCAATTTCGTCAATAATCTTATCAAACTTTTGCATATCTGCTTTGGTAGCATCAAATACAAAATCTTTATCATCGTCTTTTAATTTTACCTTAAATTCTTTCTTTGGAAAGATATATTGAGCAATATAAGGATCGTAGTAATGAGACTTCATAAATTCAATCATTAACGATTTTGAAAACTCAGAAAACTGATTACTAATACTTACTCCACCCATTAAATATTTATACTCTGGATAACGTAAAGTTACATGTACAATACCTTTCCATAATAAAAATAGCGGCATTGGTTTTTGCTGATATTCTTTTACAATAAAGGCCCTACCCATTTCGATGGTATTCTCCATCATAGAATACAATTCTGGCTCAAAACGGAATAAGGTATGGATATAAAATCCAGCAATTCCATGTTTCTTATAGATGTCTTTTCCTAATCCCATTCTATAAGCACCTACAAGCATATTTGCTTCTCGATCCCACAATAATAAATGGTGGTAGTACTTATCAAATCGATCTAAGTCTATCGATTTATTGGTTCCTTCTCCAACATCTCTAAAAGTAATTTCCCTTAATCGTCCAACTTCTTGTAATAAGTACGGAATCTCTTTTGCAGAGGCAAAAAACACTTCGTAATTCTTACTTTCTAACAAGCGTTTGTCATTATCTCTCAGCTTCTCAATCTCTTTAATAAAATAGCGTACACTTTTTTGAGAAATAATTTTCTTTGGTGTTTTTGGTATTTTTAAGTTTTGAGTAGATAAAATTTTCTGTGCCTTTTTTTCAAAAGGATTGGCCAACATATAAGTTTTCTTTCGAATAAACTCATAAAAAGATGGAATGTCTTCGTAGGTATTTTGATCTTTTACAGAAATCGGTTTTCCTATTCTAACTTTAATCACTCTGTTCTTTTGAGAAAGCAATTCTGATGGCAATTTTGCTGTTCTAAAAGTATCGCTAATCTTAGACAACACATAGAACATTCTACTGTTTTTAGCATGAAAATAAATAGGAATCACAGGTACTTTTGCTTTTTTAATAAGTCTAACTGCACCTTCTTCCCATGGTTTATCAACCATTAATTTTCCATCTCTATAGGTAGAAACTTCTCCTGCTGGGAAAATCCCTAGCGGATTTCCTTCTTTTAAATGTAACAACGCATTTTTAATTCCAGCCACACTTGATTTTGCATCTTTATGGCTTTCAAAAGGATTTACTGGCATTACATAAGGCTTAAGCGGCTCTATTCTATGCAGTAAAAAGTTAGCAATAATCTTATAATCTGATCGTTGCTCCATCAATAATTTTAACAATAAAATTCCGTCAATTCCACCTAAAGGGTGATTTGAAACAGTAATAAATGGACCATCTTTTGGGATTCTTTTTAAATCTTCTTCTGGAATCTCAAACTCAATCTGAAATTCCCCCAAAATTCCATTTAAGAAATCTAAATCTTTTTTATGCTTATGATTATTGTATATTTTGTTAATGGTAGAAATACTCAGTATTTTCATTAACAACCATCCAACAAAGGTTCCGATGAACCCATATTTGGACATACCCAAAACATTTGCAATTTCTTTAGAAGTAACTAAACTCATGCGTTAAAAATTGACGTAACCACAAACTTACTGTAAAAATGTTAGTTGTCATAATTATTTTTTTCATCCATAACCAATTGAATCGTTTCTCTGCTACTTTGTTTTAACAAAAGCTTCCCTTTCTCTTCAATTAACTTAACCGACTCATTATCAAAATGCCTAACCGTATACAAGCTTACCTCTGTATTATACTTTACTTTAAAATCTGGTTGCAATGCTTCATAAAATTGGTTAAATCGGAAGAAATTATCTTCTAAACACACCGAAAAACTGATCGCAGAATTCTGAATAAGGTTTACTTTGAGTTTATTTTGATGTAATAATTCAAAAATTTTACTCAAATTTTCTTCTATCATAAAAGAGAAATCATTAGTAGAAATTGAAACCAATATTTGGTTTTTCTTTACAATAAAACAGCTAGTTTTTGGATGTAAATCAACACCTTTACTTACTTCTGTTCCTTTGTTTTCTAAATTTTCAAAAGAACGTACATATAACGGAATCCTTTTGTTTTCTAATGGTTTAATGGTTTTGGGGTGAATTACAGAAGCGCCATAAAATGCCATTTCAATTGCTTCTTGATACGATATTTTTTCAAGTAAGGTTGTCTGTTCAAAAACCCTTGGATCTGCATTCAACACTCCTTCAACATCTTTCCAAATACTTACACTTGTTGCCTCTAAACAATAGGCTAAAATTCCCGCAGTATAATCAGAACCTTCTCTACCTAAAGTTGTGGTATTATTTGTAGCATCACTAGCAATAAAACCTTGAGTTATATATAATTTTTGAGTATCAATCTGTGCTGTATTCTTAAGTGTAGTTTCCCAATTTACCTTGGCTCTTCTATAATTTTCATCAGTTTTGATAATGTTTCTTATGTCTAACCATTCATTATCTACGCCAACTTTTTCTAAATAAGCACTTACAATATTAGTAGATAATAACTCACCATAGCTCACTACTTGATCGTAAATATAATTATAGTCTGATGAGTTATTTCTAATAAGAAACTCTTGAAATTGCCACAATAAAATTTGTACTTTTTTGAAAATTTCATCAGAAGTATCAAACAACTCATTTAAAATCTCAAAATGGTAATTTTCAATCACATTTAAGTGGCTTTCGATATTTTCTGTTTGCGATGCATAAGCATTCACCACATTTTCAAAAGCATTGGTCATTTTTCCCATTGCAGAAACAACCACCAAAGTATTAGAAGTTCCTTCATGCTCCAATACTCGCACCAAATTCTTTACACCTGCAGCATCTTTAACAGAAGCACCACCAAACTTAAATATTCTCATTATTTTGCTTCAATAAAATGTTGAAGTGCATCTTCTCTCATATGAACCACTTGCCAATCTTCTAAAATAGTAGCTCCAGTGCTTTTGTAAAAATCCTTGGCAGGAGTATTCCAGTTTAATACATCCCAAGTGATTCTTTTACAGCCTAAATCATATCCGTGTTTTAAGACAGCTTTATAAAGTTCCATTCCAATTCCCAATCCTCTTTTTTCTTGAGTAACAATTAAATCTTCTAAGTGAATAATTCTTCCTTTCCAAGTAGAGTATCGTTCATAAAACAATGCCGCTCCAACAATATTCTCATTTTGTTCTGCAACAAAAACATCAAACTTTGGATGCTCAGAAAAACCATCTCTAAGTAAATCTTCTTCAGTTATTTCTACTTCATTAGGTAGTTTTTCAAAAACCGCCAATTCTACAATCAATTCTAAAACAGCAGCCATGTCTTCTTTTTGGCCCTTTCTAACTATAAAACTCATAATTATTCTTTAAGTACAACAAATTTAAACGATATTTGTACAACTTTTACATTTATTTGTCTATGAACACAAAACATATGACTCTTGGTGAGTTTATAATTGACAATCAGAAACATTTTAAATATTCTTCTGGAGAGCTCTCTCGCCTAATTAACTCAATTCGCTTGGCTGCAAAAGTGGTAAATCACGAAATAAGAAAAGCTGGATTGGTAGATATTACAGGTGCTGCAGGAGATATTAATGTACAAGGTGAAGCCCAACAAAAATTAGACGTTTTAGCAAATGATCTATTTAAACAAACGATTATTAACAGAGAAATTGTTTGTGGAATTGCCAGCGAAGAAGAAGACGACTTTGTAGTTGTTGAAGGAAAAAACAAAGAAAATGACAACAAATACATTTTATTAATGGATCCGTTAGATGGTTCTTCTAATATTGATGTAAATGTTTCTGTTGGTACTATTTTCTCTATTTATAGAAGAGTTTCTCCTTCTGGAACACCAGTTACAAAAGAAGATTTTTTACAAAAAGGTAGCGAACAAGTTGCTGCTGGTTATGTGGTTTACGGAACTTCTACCATGATTGTTTTTACAACAGGAAATGGCGTTCATGGTTTTACCTTGAACCCAGCAATTGGAACTTTTTACCTTTCACATCCAGATATTAAATATCCAGAAAAGGGAAAAATTTACTCTATCAACGAAGGAAATTATGTACACTTCCCTCAAGGAGTAAAAGATTATTTAAAATACTGTCAAGAAGAAAAAGAAGACAGGCCTTATACTTCTCGTTATATTGGTTCTTTAGTTTCTGACTTTCATAGAAATATGATTAAAGGCGGTATTTATATTTACCCAACAAGTACTATTGGACCCAAAGGAAAATTACGCTTGCTATACGAATGTAATCCAATGGCTTTCTTAGCAGAACAAGCTGGCGGAAAAGCAAGTGACGGTTATAAAAGAATTTTAGATTTAGAGCCAACAGAACTGCATCAAAGAGTTCCTTTTTTCTGCGGAAGCACAAAAATGGTAGAAAAGGCAGAAGAATTTATGGCGCTTTATCCTGAAGATGAAAATTACTAGTTTATAATTTTTCTTTATATCGATATAAAAAATCAAAACACAAGCATGTTGTTAGCCAACATAATTTCTATTAAATTTGTGCAAGGCAAATCAGAAATGAGCTGATAACACAGAATTAATTAATCAATAAAACACATAATTATGGCTTTTCAATTACCAGAATTAGGGTACGCTTACGACGCGTTAGAACCAAATATTGATGCAAGAACTATGGAAATTCACCATAGCAAACATCACAATGGATATACAACAAAATTAAATGGAGCAATTGCAGGAACTGATTTAGAAGGGAAATCAATTGAAGATATTTTAGGAAATTTAGACATGAGCAATATGGCTGTTAGAAATAATGGTGGAGGTTTTTACAACCACTCTTTATTTTGGACAGTAATGAATCCTGCAGATAAAGGAGAATTAGCTGGTGAATTAAAAGATGCTATCGTAGCTGAATTTGGTTCTGTTGAAGCTTTTAAAGATGCTTTTTCTAATGCTGCAGCAACACAATTTGGTTCTGGATGGGCTTGGTTATGTGTACACAAAGGTGGTAAAGTAGAAGTTTGCTCTACACCAAACCAAGACAACCCATTAATGCCAGGTGTTTCTTGTGAAGGAACTCCTATTTTAGGTTTAGATGTTTGGGAACATGCTTATTACTTAAACTACCAAAACAGAAGACCAGATTATATCAACGCATTTTTTAATGTAATTAACTGGAATGAAGTTGCTAAAAGATATGCAGCTGCAAAATAAAAGTGATTTACGTTAAATGTTACAACGAAAAAGCACCTCAATGAGGTGCTTTTTTAGTTGGTTTAAGCTTGTTGTTTTTGGTATCGTAAAGATTTCATTCGCTCTTCAAAACTATGTTCTTCTAATGGCAATACAACTTGGTCAAACAAATTCATAAACTCATCAGAATGTTTTGCAGATTGTTGTTTGGCAATATCAAAATGGGTAAATGTACTCCAAAGCACTGCTTTTAAGCTGGTCTTTTCTGCATTCCACATTCTAATTTCTACCCATAAGTTTTTCTCGTTGTACTTTATCAACTGTGAATCTATTGTTACCACCTCCATCAAGTTTGCTGGCTTTATATAAGCTATTTGATGCGAGCCAACTACCCAGCTTTTACCAGTAGTTCTCCCGTGTTTATAAATATCTAAATCGTAATTTTCTATTAATTGATCTTCTCTCGCATTGATTAAATAATTAAAATACGAGGCATTGTTTAAATGATTAAAAGGATCACAATCTTGGAACCTAATCTTTGTTTTGCTTTCTAAAATTTTTGGTAAACTCATGGAATTAAATTTTTTATACCGATTGGTATATTATTGATTAAAAAAATAGTATTTATGTTAGTTCTTTTTCTATCATTTCTTGCATAAAAACAGCTAAATCTTTCATGTATTTTTTGTCTTGCATAACAGAAGACATGTAAATTGCGCCTTCTATCATATAGAAAAAACGTTTGGCATACAACTCGCTATTCGTTGTTTCTTTTATCTCTTTAGATGCTTTACAACTTTCAATTAAATTAATAAATCGATCTAAAATTCTTTCGTTATACGATCTTACTTTTGCTATAATTAACGGATTGTGATTGTTAGCATCTACACCTGTATTTAAAATTGGACAACCTCCTAAATGAATATTATATTCATAATAATTGTTATAAAATGTAGCCACATTTTTTAATTGCTGCAGAGGAGTTACTCCTTTGTTTACATGAGCATTTAAGTCTCTCAATACTCTTCTCACAGAAAATTGAAAGGCTTCTAATGCCAACTGTTCTTTATTTTGAAAATTACCGTAAATGGCTCCTTTAGTTAAACCTGTTGCCTCAGTAATTTTTGACAAGCTCATAGCAGCATAGCCATTTTTATTAAAAATGGGCGCTACAGTTTCTATTATATAAGCTTTAGTCTTCTCTGATTTTGACATAGAACAATCACAAATTTATCCAAAGATAATAAAATATACCAAATGGTATAATTAATTCTAAAATAAAAGCAGGTAATTACTACCTGCTTTTTCTTTTTTAATAAGCTCTTTTATCGTTTCCTTCGTAAAAATTAATAAAGGCTTCGTTTACAACTCTATGACCTCCATCTGTTGGATAATCTCCTGTAAAGTACCAATCTCCTAAATTGTCAGGACAAGCTTTATGTAAATTTTCTACCGATTGATAAATCACTTCTACCTCTGCATTTATCTCAGAAGTTTTAAGCATTTCTGCTGTTTTATTTGAGATTTCTTCATCAGTAAAAGGAGCATAAATTTCCTTTACATAATTTACAATTTCACTATCAGGATTTCCTCTTTGTGCTATTGATTTCTGATATACTTCATCAACAATATGATATTGATTAGTGTCTTTTAACAACTCTAAAGCAGCTTTAAAAGCAATAAAGTCACCAATCTTTGCCATATCAATTCCGTAACAATCTGGATAACGAATTTGTGGCGCAGAAGAAACTACAATGATTTTTTTAGGTTGTAATCTGTCTAAAATTTTAATAATACTTTTCTTTAGAGTAGTTCCTCTAACAATACTATCATCAATAATTACTAGGTTATCAGTTGGTTTTACAACACCATAAGTAACATCATATACGTGCGCAACCAAATCGTCTCTACTATTATCATCTGCAATAAAAGTTCTAAGCTTTGCATCTTTAATAGCAATCTTTTCAAAACGAGGTCTTTCAGATAAAATTTCTGTTACTTGTTCTGCAGAAAGTGCTTTTCCTCCAGCTAAAATTTTTGCAGTTTTTTGCTGATTTAAAATATCTTCTGCAGCTTCTGTCATTCCGTAAAAAGATGTTTCTGCTGTATTCGGAATGTAAGAAAATACCGAATGGGTAATATCATTATTTATCGACTTTAATACCTGAGGAAAAACCAATTTCCCTAAGTTTTTACGCTCTTCATAAATAGAAGCATCACTTCCTCTAGAGAAATAGATACGCTCAAAAGAACAGGCTTTTTTAGGCTTTTGCTCTAAAATTTGCTCAACAGTTGTTCCTCCATTTTTCTTTATAATTAAAGCATGACCTCTTTCTAACTCTTGTACCTTTTCAATATCAACATTAAAAACGGTTTGAATTACGGGTCTTTCTGAAGCAACTACAACCACTTCTTCATCTTGGTAATAATAAGTAGGTCTAATTCCAGAAGGGTCTCTAAATACAAAAGCATCTCCATGACCAACCAAACCTGCCATTGCATAACCGCCATCCCAGTTTTTAGAAGATCTTTTTAAGACATTTTGCAAGTCTAAATGTTCTTCTATAAAAGGAGAAGCATCTTTTTTATTGTATCCAGCTTCTTTAGCTTTTAGGTATAATTCAGACACTTCATCTTCTAAGAAATGTCCAATTTTTTCCATTACTGTAACCGTATCTGTAAACTCTTTTGGGTGCTGCCCTAATTCTACCAAATCTTCTAAAAGTTGTTTAGAATTGGTCATGTTAAAATTACCAGCAACAATTAAGTTTTGGTGTTTCCAGTTAGACTGACGTAAAAAAGGATGAACACTTTCAATACTATTTCTACCAAAAGTACCATAACGTACGTGACCTAAAAATAAGTTTCCGATATAAGGCATATTTTCTTCTTGCCAAGCTACATCGTTTATTTTATCTGGATTTTCTTCTAAAACTCCGTTTAATCTTTGATTTATCTGACCAAAAATATCTTGTATAGGTTGCGATTTATTAGAACGTACTCTACTAATATATCTTGTTCCTGGATTTACATTAAATTTTATGCTTGCAAAACCTGCTCCATCTTGTCCACGATTATGTTGCTTTTCCATTAACAAGTACATTTTGTTAATTCCGTAAAAAGCAGTGCCATATTTTTCTTTGTAATACTGCAATGGTTTTAATAATCGAACCATAGCAATTCCACATTCATGTTTTAAAGCGTCACTCATTTGTTTTCAGTTGTTTAGTGTGTGTTGTATTATAAAAAAATCCGCAGCAAAAAGCGCGGATTTTTATTTATGAAATTTCAATATCAAATTGTGTTAGTTGCTTAAACGCTAGTAAGCGCTCTGTTACTTCGTCTTTGCTTAGCTCTTCCATTCGTTGTGTTCCAAACTTCTCTACGCAAAACGAGGCCAAATTAGAACCATAAATAATTGCATTCTTCATATTTTCAAAAGAAACATCTCCTGTTTTTGCTAAGAATCCACAGAAACCACCAGCAAAGGTATCTCCTGCTCCTGTTGGATCAAAAACTTCTGCTAAAGGTAATGCTGGTGCATAAAACATGTTTCCTTCATTAAATAACAAAGCTCCATGTTCTCCTTTTTTAATCACCACATATTTTGGTCCCATTTCATGAATCTTCTTTGCAGCATTTACCAATGAGTACTCTCCACTTAACTGACGAGCTTCTTCATCATTAATGGTAATTACATCAATTCTTTTAATCACATCGTGTAAATCATTTAAAGCAATATCCATCCAAAAGTTCATGGTATCTAAAACAACTAATTTTGGTTTTTTAGACATTTGATCTAAAACAGACGCTTGTGTTAATGGATGTAAATTTCCTAACATTACAATATCAGAATCTTTAAAACTCTCTGGAACTACAGGAGAAAAATGTTCTAATACATTTAATTCAGTTACCAATGTATCTCTAGAATTCATATCGTTATGGTACTTACCACTCCAGAAAAAAGTTTTTCCTTCTTTTATAATCTCAACTCCATCAGTATTGATTCCTTTAGAGTTCATCATATCTATATAAGACTGTGGAAAATCTCCTCCAACAACAGAAACTACACCTGTTTCTACTCCAAATTGAGATGCTGCTAATCCAACAAAAGTTCCAGAACCTCCTAATATTTTATCTGTTTTTCCAAATGGTGTTTCAATGGCATCAAAAGCTACTGTACCAACGGCTAATAATTTACTCATATTCTAATTTTAACTTTCTTAAAAAGAAAGATGTTGTTAATTTTTGATTGTATCTAAACATTTTTAAAATCCTTTAAAAAGCTAAAGATTTTTAACTCAACAGAAACAACTAATATTTAAATAGTTAGTTGCTTTATAATCGTTAAAAACAAACCTTATTTCTATTTAAACTAAATAGGTGTAAAATGGCAATTTTATCGTAATTTTGCACATTTAGAATCCCAATCGTTTAGATTGTGCAAAAATAAGTTTAAAAAATGACTATCAAAGAAATACAAGAAGAAATTATTGATGAGTTTTCTATGTTCGATGATTGGATGGAGCGTTATGAGTATATTATCGACTTAGGAAAATCTTTGGCTATTATAGATTCTGAGTACAAAGTTGATGAAAATCTAATCAAAGGGTGTCAATCTAAAGTATGGTTGCATTCAGAATTAAACAATGATAAATTAATTTTTACTGCTGATAGTGATGCCATTTTAACGAAAGGAATTGTGGCATTATTATTGCGTGTCTTTTCCGAGCAAAAATCAGAAGATATTTTGGCGGCAGACACAGCTTTTATAGATGAAATTGGATTGAAAGAGCATTTAAGTCCAACGAGAGCAAATGGCTTGGTTTCTATGGTAAAACAAATAAAAATGTATGCCATAGCATTGCAAGCAAAATAACAACTATTAATACTAAAAAACAGAAAGATGACTGACGCTGAATTAGAAGTAATTGGAGATAAAATTGTAGGGGTTATTAAAACCATTTACGATCCAGAAATTCCAGTAGATATTTACGAATTAGGATTGATTTATGACGTATTTGTAAATGAAAACAATGAAGCCAAAATATTAATGACATTGACTTCTCCTAATTGTCCTGTTGCAGAGTCTTTACCTAAAGAAGTAGAAGACAAAGTAACTACATTAGATGAAATTAGTAGTACAGAAGTAGAGATTACTTTTGACCCAACTTGGACTCAAGATATGATGAGCGAAGAAGCAAAACTAGAATTAG
The DNA here is from genome assembly GCA_947497755.1 of uncultured Polaribacter sp. Lineage (GTDB taxonomy): Bacteria > Bacteroidota > Bacteroidia > Flavobacteriales > Flavobacteriaceae > Polaribacter. Next base: position 48,496 of record CANMHT010000011.1, read on the forward strand.
GAATGCTTTAAGCTTTTATAAAATAAAAGAATTAACATAAAATTTGAAGCTTTTATAAATGGCTGAAGAAATTATAAATAGAGTTGCAAATAGCAAATTAATTACTGTTGATTTAGAAGATTATTATCCTTCTGGAAGAAGAGTGGTTATCGATATTAAAGATTGGCTATTTGAAGAACTCATCTTAAAAGAAAAAGATTTTAGAGAACATATAAAAAATCACGATTGGGAGCAATACCAAAATGCATATGTGGCTTTAACTTGTTCTTCTGATGCTATAATTCCTTCTTGGGCTTATTTATTGGTGAGTTCAAATCTATCTAACTACGCAAAAAAAGTAGTAGTAGGTAATTTAGAACTATTAGAAACCGTTATTTATAATGAAATTATTGAGCAATTAGATCTTACAGATTTTGAAATGAAACCTGTAATTATCAAAGGGTGTACAAACAAGCCGATTCCTCCTACAGCTTATACCTTGCTAATTCAGAAAATACAAACGGTTGCTAAAACCGTAATGTTTGGTGAGGCCTGTTCTACAGTCCCGCTATATAAAGCAAAAAAATAATTTTTTTAATATTCTAATTCACAGTATTTTTGCTGCGAAATTTTTAGGCTTGTTGTGAAAAAAACCTTTATTATTTTATTAGTTCTATCTTCTTCAGCCCTTTTTTCCCAAGAAAAAAAGAAAGATACGCTTGTAAAAAAGTCTAACTGGAAAGTAAATGGCCAGTTTACATTTTTATTCAACCAATCTACTTTTACAAACTGGAAAGCTGGGGGTGATAACACCATTGCTGGTAACTTCGGAATCAATTATGATTTCAATTACAAAAACGGAAGCTGGAACTGGGACAACAGGATTATTACTGTTTATGGTTTAAGTAATGTTAAAGATGAAGGTTTTAGAAAAACAAGTGACCGTTTTGAATACAACTCATTATTGGGTAAAAAGACCCAAAAGAACTGGTTTTTCTCTTTCTTTTTAAACTTTAAAACACAGTACTCTAGAGGTTACGACTATAAAAAAACACCTAAAGTGGCTATTTCTGACTTTTTTGCTCCTGCATATTTATCATTTGGACCAGGGATGTTATGGAAAAAATCAGACAATGCTACTATAAATATCGCACCAGCAACCGCCAGATTTACCTTTGTTTCTGATGAGTTCTCAGGAAAATATGGTGTAGATCCAGGAAAAAACACCAAGCTAGCTCTTGGATTTAGCTTATCAGCATACTTTAAATTTAAAATTTTAGAAGATGTTACTATGCAAAACATCTTAGCAGTATATTCTAACTATTTACAACGCGCACAAAATATAGATATTGATTATCAAATACGATTCTCTGTACCCGTAAATAAGTACCTTGCTATGGATATTCTTTTACATACATTAATTGATGATAACGCTTCAAGTAAAGTTCAATTCAAAGAAATTTTTGGACTAAGCGTTAAATACACATTCCACAGAAAATAATTTGTGACTTTTTATAAAAGTTACTGTCTTACATACATAAAAACAAAAAACATGATCAAAAAAATAAGTATTGCATTTATTCTATTGTTTACAACAACAATAATTGCCCAAGAACAAACCACAGAAAATCCATCCAACTGGAAGAAAAAAGGAACCATTTCTTTTTTACTAAATCAATCTTCTTTTTCTAATTGGATTGCTGGAGGAGACAACACCGTTGCAGGAAATTTAGGAATCAACTACGATTTTAATTATACCAAAGACAATCTAAATTGGGATAATAAGTTAATTCTTGCTTACGGATTAAACAATGTAAAAGGTAACGGAACAAGAAAAACAGACGACCGTTTTGAATTCAACTCACTTGTAGGATTAAAAGCTAAAGGAAACTGGTCTTATTCTATGTTTTTAAACTTTAAAACACAGTTTACTAACGGATACGATTATAGCAAAACTCCAAAAGTAAAAACCTCTGCATTTTTAGCGCCAGGTTATTTAAGCTTTGGACCTGGTTTATTCTGGAAAAAATCAGATAATTTTAAAATTAACTTAGCGCCAATAACCTCAAAAATTACGATGGTTTCTGATGAGTTTTCTGGACAATACGGAACAGATCCAGGAAAAAACACACGTTACGAGTTTGGTTTTAATGGTTCTTTAAATTACAAAGCAACCATTATGGAAAATGTAACTATGGAAAACATTTTAAATGTATATGCTAATTACTTAGACAATCCACAAAACATTGATATTGACTACCAATTAAGTTTTGTAATGCAGATTAACAAGTATTTATCTACCAATTTAAATCTACATACTATTATAGATGATAATGCTTCTAGTAAAATACAGTTTAAAGAAGTATTTGGATTGGGTGTAAACTACATTTTTTAATAAAAAAACATTTAAAAGAAAACCGTAAGTAGTAATCTATTTACGGTTTTCTTTTTTTAGTATCTTTACCCTACTAAAACAGACTATGGGACTTTTACTTTTATTTGCTTCAATCTCTATCTTATTTTCATTTTTGTGCTCAATACTTGAAGCAGTATTGCTTAGCGTAACTCCAACTTTTATTGGTGTTCAAAAGAAAGAAAATAAATCATACGCACATCAGCTAGAAGAGCTAAAAAATGATGTTGACAAACCTTTAATTGCCATCTTAACTTTAAATACAATTGCACATACCGTTGGAGCGATTTTAGTTGGAGTACAAGCAGAGCAATTGCCTTATAAAGTAGATGTTTTTGGAATAAACATTGTGGGAATTGTTTCTGCTATCATGACCATTCTCATTTTGGTTGTTTCAGAAATCATTCCAAAAACGATTGGAGCAACACACTGGAAAAAGTTAGCTCGTTTTTCTACAATTATGTTATCTGCTATGATTTTCTTTTTTAAATGGACTGGTATTTTGTGGATTTTACAACTCTTTACTAAAATATTTGGAAAAGGGGCACATGAGAGTGTATTGAGTAGAGAAGATTTTACAGCAATGACAGATATTGCAGAACAAGAAGGTGTTTTTCAAGAATCTGAAAGTAAAGTAATTAAGAACTTATTAAACTTTAAAGAGGTTCAAGTAAAAGATATCATGACACCGAGAACTGTGTTAAAATCTGCTGATGAATCTCAAACTATACAAGCTTTTTTTGACGAAAATCCTAATTTACGTTTTTCTAGGATTCCTGTGTATGAAGGAAACTCTGATAATATTACTGGGTATTTTTTAAAAGATCAATTACTTGAAGCCATTATCAATGGAAATGGAAATCAAGAACTGAAAGAAATCAAAAGAAATATCTTAATTACCAAAAGAAGTTTGCCAATTCCAGATTTGTTTGAACAACTCATTGAGCAACGTGAACATATTGCTTTGGTTGTTGATGAATATGGTTCTGTAAGCGGATTGGTTACTCAAGAAGACATGATTGAAACCTTACTTGGTTTAGAAATCATGGACGAAAGTGATAATATCGAAGACTTACAAGCATTGGCAAGAAAAAGCTGGGAAAGACGTGCAAAACGTCTGGGTATTATTGATGATTTTGACATCGAACAATAAACTTAGTTTTTCTCTACTCCATTTTTAAAAACAAGCTACAATTATTCTACGGTATATTCGTCGTATAAAAAGTTGTTGTAAGGAAAACGCTGAATGTGAATTTTCTTCACTTCATCATATACTTTTTCTTTAAACTCTTCTATATTCTCTTTGTTGATAGCAGACATAAACACACTGGTAGCTTCCAAATCACTCATCCAGGTTTTTTTCCAATCGTCTAAGGTATAATGCGCCTTGGTTTTTTCGGTTACCAAATCGTCCTCGTCAATCGTTTCGTGTGTATAACTATCAATCTTATTAAAGACCATTATTGTTGGCTTATTAGCACTTTCTATTTCTTGTAAAATTGTATTTACAGAAGCGATATGATCTTCAAAATTTGGATGTGAAATATCAACAACATGCAGCAATAAGTCGGCCTCTCTTACCTCATCTAAAGTAGACTTAAATGATTCTACCAATTGTGTTGGTAATTTTCTAATAAACCCAACTGTATCAGTCATTAAAAAAGGAATGTTTTTGACCACTACTTTTCTTACTGTAGTATCTAAGGTTGCAAATAATTTATTTTCTGCAAATACATCACTTTTACTAATAAGGTTCATCAAAGTAGATTTCCCTACATTGGTATACCCCACCAAAGCTACACGCACCATTTTACCACGGTTTTTACGTTGTACCGCCATTTGTTTATCAATGGTAACAAGTTTCTTTTTTAGTAAGGTAATTTTATCTCTAATAATACGTCTGTCTGTTTCAATTTCTGTTTCTCCAGGACCACGCATTCCAATACCACCTTTTTGCTTATCTAAGTGTGTCCAAAGTCTTGTTAATCTTGGTAATATATATTGACACTGAGCCAATTCTACTTGAGTTTTTGCCGAGCTTGTTTGTGCTCTTTGTGCAAAAATATCTAGAATTAAATTGGTTCTATCTAAAATTTTACAATCCAAAACTTTTTCTATGTTTCTTAACTGAGCTGGAGACAGTTCATCATCAAAAATAGCAGTACCAATATTGTGAGATTCTATATACGCTCGTACATCTTCTAATTTTCCTGCGCCTATAAAAGTTTTTGGGTGTGGTCTTTCTAATTTTTGCGTAAATCTTTTTACAGCATTTCCTCCTGCAGTTAGCGTTAAAAACTCTAACTCATCTAAATATTCTTGAGATTGAACCTCATCTTGATGTTGGGTAATGACCCCAATTAAAACGGCTTTTTCTGAAGTAACTTCTTTTGCATCTATCATAGGCGACAAAGATACAAAGAATTAGGTGTTTACATACAAAAAAACCTCCATCTAATAGATGGAGGTTCTCGATTAATCAATTCAAATAATTCTCTGGTTCTCTCTTATAATTTATGCTGGTATAATTTTGATAGGCATTCTGTAAACTTTCATCTTTTTAAGTGTGTTTACTTTTACCTTTTTATAGTTTAATTTTCTTTTAATATAACCTTCTAAAAGTTGGTTTTCTGATTTTACTGATACAATTACAATCTCATTTTTACTGTTTAATAAAATTGAAATTTCTGCTTTAGCAACTGCAGCTGTTAACGGAAACTCATTGTTTCCTAACAACTTTACAATTTCTAATCTTAGTTCTCTTTTTGCAGTAACAACTGAATCATCATTGTTTGCAAACACTGCTGTTGTACTTAGTGTGAATCCTAAAAATAATACGATTAACTTTTTCATTTTTTTACTTGTTTTTGGGTCTTGTTTATAGTTGTTTGTTTTAACACTGTAAAAATACCTCAACAAGAAAAAAATGTTGACTTTTTATGAATTAACAAAAAGCTTTCTTTTGGTTATATAAAGGGAAAAACTGCAAAAGTTAACATCAAATTTATATTGATACTTTACTGTTAAAAAACATAAATAACTAAGAATATAATAATCAGAAAATGGAATTGATATTAAAATGAAAACAAAAGCTATTTTTTAGCATTAGCTCTAAAAAAAGTAATGTTATCTCAATGTTTATTTGCTAATATCTTTTTGTATTTTCGAACTCAAAAACTTGCATTTATGGCGTCATTTTCTACAAGAAAAAATAAAAATATTTATACTGTTGGCTTTTACAATGTTGAAAATTTATTTGATACCATTGACGACCCAAAAACATGGGATGATGATTTTACTCCAGACGGAAAAAGATCTTGGGGTTTTGAACGCTATCAAGATAAATTAGAGAAAATTAGCAATGTTATTTCTCAATTAGGTACAGAGTATTCACCTGAAGTACCCGCTTTAGTTGGTTTGGTAGAAGTAGAAAACAAAAAGGTTTTACAAGATTTGATCAACCAACCAAAACTAAACAGATATCCTTACGACTTTGTACACTACGATTCTCCTGATGAACGCGGTATAGATACAGCTTTATTATACAACAAACAGGTTTTTGAATTTTTAGATTCTACAAGCTATCCGCTATATGTAGAAAACAACAACGGATTTAGAGATTATACTAGAGATATTTTATTGGTGAATGGCAAACTTAAAGGAGAAAAAATCTCTTTGATAGTTACACATTGGCCATCAAGAAAAATTGGAAACGAAAATACCGATCAAAAAAGAATAGAAGCAGCTATTAGAGTTCAAGAAGTGATAAAAGACATCATACTTAAAGATGCAAATGCTAAAATTTTAATTTTAGGTGATTTTAACGACAATCCAAATGATGAAAGTGTGATTGATTATTTGATGAGCGACTATTTTTACAATCCAATGGAAGCTCTATTTGATCCAAATACAAGTGGTACAACTTGCCATGATAAACGGTGGAATTTATTTGATCAAATTATTATCAGTAAAAACTTATTACAAAATAATAAGGGCGACTTGCAATTTAAAAAGGCCGAAATTTTTAACAAAGACTGGTTAAAAATCCATCATGGGAAACTTAAAGGAAGTCCGTATAGAACTTTTATTCACAAATGGTACAAAGGCGGTTATTCAGATCATTTTCCTGTATTGGCTTATTTTGAAAAAAAGCCTTTATAGGTCATTATCTTTTAACATGTTTTTAATTTTCTCATCATTCAGTTGGTACTTTTTGTATTTACCATCTTTATATCTGTAGTAAATAAAAATTGGCATCAATATAAATGAAGTATAAAAAACACCTAATCCCATTACTATTTGTGCTTTTGGGTGTTCTGTTTGTAATAGGTAAATCCCTGCGCACATCCAAACAATAAATATGATAAATAGTATTTTTAAAAGTGTTTTCATACTGATAATTTAAGGCACAAATTTACTAAAAAGTTACACCTTTTAAGCATTAAAGTTTTTCTTAAGGTTTATCTTTAATTCTGTAGGGGTCATTTTTGTTTGTGCTTTGACAAATCTACTATAAGAGCTTTGGGAATCAAATTTTAAAAGAAAAGCAATTTCTTTATGAGATAATTTTTCTACCAAATAGATTCTTTTTATTTCTATAATTAATAATTCATTTATGATATTAATTGGACTTCTTCCAAAATGTTTCTTTACTTCTTTTTCTAATTTATTGGTTGATGTATTAAGAGACAAAGCATACTTCTTTACCGATCTAATTTCCTTTACATTATCTACAACTAAAGAAATAAACTCATAAGAAACACTAGTATCTACAAAATCAAAATCTAACTCATCTGGTAAAAACTCTAAAATTTCAAAAAGAATTAAACCAAAAATCTTTTGAAGCTTTTGGAGCTTAAATCTTGTTACGTCTTCACAGCAAATCTCTTTTATCTTTTTAAAGCGAGAACATAGTTTTTTAAATTGTAAATTATCCAATGTTAGTTTTGGATTCATGTGTAATTTAAAAAACCAATTTACCTGAAAAGGTATTACACTATACTCTAAAAACTCTTTTGAAACGCGAATTATTATCCCCGTTTCTTCTAAAGAGCAATACAACTGATGTGCTTGACCTGGAGCAATAATAAAAATACTCTGCGAAGTATTTACATATTCTTTAAAATCTATTATTTGACTTCCATCTTTACCTGTTTTAAATAATAAAAATTCAAAACAACTATCTCTATGTAATTTTTGATTTTTAACAAAGCTAACGTCATTTATATCAACTATTTCTATTGAAAATTCTTTTTTGAGAGGCATTTAAATTCATTATGTAATTACTAATAAACCAATACCATCACTTATAATGCCACAACTTACCGAGTAACTTAGAATTATTTAGCTATTTACATATTATAGTTAGCTATTGTCAATTTACTTTATGCATGGAATAAACTTTGATATTTCTGTTTAAAAAAAACAGAAAATGATTTTTAATCTTTTGAAACATTTAAAATTTTTAAACAGTAGAAAAGACTTAATCTCTTTAGATGGTTTGTATAAAGATTGTATCTCTAAATTACCATTAGAATATAGAATTAATTATTGTCAATCTCTTTTATACACAACAAGTGAAGACCTAAAAAAGCATGTTTGTGAAACAAAAAGAAAAACACTTAAAAAGTTACTACAATCAATACACATAGAATTGAAAAACTTAAACAATCAGATACAAAACAACGCTATCAAAAGTAAGTATTAACAGTAATTTCATTTTAAGTTATCTTTAAAAACAAACACTATTCTACAAAAAACTTTACCTTTAATCGCTTGGTGTTAGTGTTTTGCTAACTTTCAGAATCGTTACTTTTTAATTTTATTTCTATGAGAAATCTTTTGGTATTAATTCTTCTTTGCTTGATTAGTTCTTGTCAACAATCAACACCAAAACAAATCAATAAAAAAGCAACAAAAATTGTAGTAGCACACAGAGGCGCTTCTGGATATTTACCAGAACACACCATGGAAGCTAAAGCGATGGCCTATGCAATGCATCCAAATTATATAGAACAAGATATTGTATTAAGTAAAGACAATGTACCAATAGTAATTCATGACATTCTTTTAAATGAAGTAACAGATGTAGAAAGTAAATTTCCAAACAGAAGTAGAAATGATGGAAAGCATTATGTTATTGATTTTACTTTTAAAGAATTACAAACCTTAAATGTTACCGAACGGTTTAATCGTCTTTCTGCCAAACAACATTATCCAAACCGATTTCCTGCAACAACAAGCTCGTTTAAACTGCATTCTTTACAACAAGAAATTGAATTAATTCAGGGGTTAAATAAAAGTACAGGGAAGAACATTGGCATTTATCCAGAAATTAAGAAACCTGCATTTCATTTAAAAGAAGGGGAGGATATTTCTAAAATTGTATTAAAGGTTTTAACTGACTATGGTTATACTTCAAAGAAAGACAATTGTATATTACAATGTTTTGATGAAAAAGAACTAGAACGCATTCGAAAAGAATTGAATTCAGCTTTATTTTTAGTACAGCTAATACAGTACCAACCACAAACAAAAAAGTTGGCACATTATGCAACTTATGCAGATGGAATTGGTCCATGGTACAAACAGCTTCTCGGCAAAAAAGAAGGAGATCAATTTACTTTTACAAGCTTGGTTGCAGATGCTCATAAATTAAACTTAAAAGTACATCCATATACTTTTAGAGCTGATGTTTTGGGTGAGTTTAGTTCTTTTAAAGAAAAAGTAACAACTATTTTATACAAAGCAAATGCCGATGGTGGTTTTACAGATTTTCCTGATAAAATGCTAAAAATCATTAAACAACAGTAAAATATATTGGTAATTCTGTAATCGGTATACTTTTTTACGCTTGTTCCAACATACTTTTGTCCTATAATCTTAAAAGAGACAAAAAATGAAAAATGTAGCATTAATTACTGGAGCAAGTAGTGGTTTAGGAAAAGAATTTGCAAAAATACATGCATCTTATGGTGGCGATGTAGTTATTGTAGCAAGAAGAGTAGAAAAATTAAAAAAACTTCAACAAGAGCTAGAAAACACCCATAATATTAATGTTAAAATCATTGTAAAAGATTTAACCCAACCAAATGCACCTAAAGAAATTTATGAGGAACTTAGTAATGAAGGCATTCAAATTAACTACCTAATTAACAATGCTGGTTTTGGAGGAAGAGGTAAATTTCATGAAAGAGCTTTAGAACAAGATATTGCAATGATTCAACTTAATGTTATTGCACTCACTACATTAACGAGATTGTTTTTACCAGATTTTGTAAAAAGAAATAGTGGTAAAGTCTTAAATGTGTCTTCTACAGCTAGTTTTATGCCAGGACCTTTACAAGCTGTGTATTTTGCAACAAAAGCGTATGTTACCTTTTTTAGCAATGCAATTTCAGAAGAATTAAGTGATACTAATATTACTGTAACCAACCTAATGCCAGGTGCTACAGAAACAGAGTTTGCAAAAACTTCTGGAATGGATAAAACCAATTTATTTGACAAAACTGTTAGCGCTTTTTCTGTTGCAAATGATGGGTATAATGGAATGCTAGATGGAAAAATAGATGTTATTTCTGGATTAACCTTTAGCCAAAAGTTAATGATGAAAGCCATTCCTTTTACACCTAAGAAAACCGTGTTAAAGCAAATTCACAATATGCAAAAAGCACAGCAATAAAGAATTAACATATTGCTTTACATTTAATTTTGATTATCTATTTTTAGTCTTAGAAAATATGCAGAATGAAAAAAGTACTTATTACCGGAACTACAGGAATGGTAGGAAAAGGCGTTTTAATAGAATGTTTAGAAGATCCTAAAATTACATCTGTGCATATAATTAATAGGCGCTCTTTACAAATAAAACATCCTAAGTTGAAAGAACTATTATTGACCGATTTCTCTCAATTAAATACTATAGAACAGCAATTAGAAAACTACGATGCCTGTTTTTATTGTATGGGGATTTCTGCAGTTGGACTTAATGAAGAAAAATACACGGAAATTACGTTTAATATTACCAAAAATTTTGCTGACATCTTGTATAAAAAAAATCCTTCGATGGTTTTTAATTATGTTTCTGGCACTGGAACAGATAGTTCTGAAAAAGGCAAAATAATGTGGGCAAGAATTAAGGGAAAAACTGAAAATTATATTTTTAAAAAAGGATTTTCTGATGCTTATGCTTTTAGACCTGGAATGATTATTCCAGAAAAAGGCATCAAATCTAGAACCAATTGGTACCGTTATATTTATTTTATATTGACTCCTTTTTTCCCCTTAATAAAACTATCAAAAAATGTAACAACCACTACCAATATTGGTAAAGCAATGATTCATAGTCTTTTTCAACATTCATCAGAAAAGATATTACATAATAAAGAAATTAATCAATTGTCTAATACTCAAACCTATTCCATTGGATAAAATTATTCACATCAATACCATCTCAGAAGGACATGCTATGTTAGGACTTCCTTCTCCAAAACATCCCTTAATTTCTATTGTTGATGTAAAAGACCTATTAAATACAGATTATGAAGATTTGAGGATTACTATGGGTTTTTATATGGTTTCTTTAAAAGACGGTGTTAGCGGTTCTTTAGGTTATGGTAGAAACTCGTATGATTTTGATGATGGTGTCATGATTTTTACCAAGCCAAATCAGTTGATTTCAGAATCATCAAAAGAGATTGAAGCAGATGCCAAAGGCTGGGTTTTATTTTTTCATCCTGATTTGATTCGAACTTCTGAACTAGGAAAAAACATTGACAGTTATTCTTATTTTTCTTACGAAGTAAATGAAGCACTACATCTTTCTGAAGATGAAAAAAGTATTTTAACAGATATTATTAGAAAAATTGAAATAGAATTTAGTCAGAATATAGATAAACACAGTCAGAAGTTAATCACCTCGTCTCTTGAGTTATTACTAGATTATTGCAATCGTTATTACGACAGGCAATTTTATATTAGAACCAATCACAATCAAGATTTGGTAAGTAAATTCGAGTCTTTTTTAAAAAATTATTATCAATCTGATAAACCTAGCGAATTAGGTATTCCTTCTGTAAAATATTGTGGAGAACAACTAGGGATGTCTCCTAATTATTTAAGTGATTTACTAAAAAAAGAAACAGGTAAAAATGCCAAAGATCACATCTATTATTTCATTACCAATAAAGCTAAAAACCAATTACTCGGCAGCACAAATTCTGTTAGTCAAATTGCTTATGATTTAGGCTTCGAATATCCACAACATTTTAGCAAATTATTTAAAAAACAAACCGGAATGAGTCCTGTAAAATATAGAACTATGAATTAAGAAGTTACTTCTATCAACTTATTTCGATAAGCTGTTAAGAGTTTAGATTTAGAAATAAATCCAATATAAGTTCCGTTTTTTATAACAGGTAAATTCCAAGCACCGGTACCTTTAAACTTATTCATGATTACTTCCATAGAATCGTTGTAAAAAATTACTTCAGGAGCAGGTTTCATAAAAAGAGAAACGGTGGTACTCTCATACAAACTTTGATCAAACATAATAGAACGTACATCATCTAATAGTACCGTTCCTAAAAACTGTTTGTCTTTATCTAATACAGGGAAAATATTTCTGCTTGATTTTGCCACTCCGTGTTTTAACATTTCTCCTAACGTCATTTCGTTTTGCAACACAATAAAATTGGTCTCTAATACCTGATCAATTTTCATCATCATCAAAGCATTTTTATCTTTATTGTGTGTTATAAGTTCACCTCTTTTAGCCAGTTCTACTGTATAAATAGAATTGGAAATAAAATACTTTGTAAATGCATAAGAAATGGCTGCTACCAACATTAATGGCACAAACAAATCATAGCCACCAGTAATTTCTGCAATTAAGAAAATAGCCGTTAAAGGAGCATGCAACACTCCTGCCATTAAACCTGTCATTCCTATCAAAGTAAAATTAGATTCTGAAACACTAAACCCAAATTGATTCACAATTTTAGCAAAGACGTTCCCAATTGCAGAACCCATTACTAAGGTTGGAATGAATATTCCACCAACTCCTCCTGCAGCAAAAGTAGTGGTCATTGCAATGGCTTTAAAAATTGTAATGATTAGCAACATAGATACCACCATCCAAACATTGTTTACATCAATATTATAAGGAAGATCTACCAAGGCTGCTTGGCTATTTCCATCCAATAAATTATTAATCAATCCATATCCTTCTCCGTATAAAGGCGGAATTAAAAATAGCATAATACCAATTGCTAAAGCACCAACAATTAATCGTTTTAAATTGTTAGAAAATCGCGTAAAAAAACGGGTAATTGCAAAATACATTTTAGAAAAATATACCGAAGCAATACCAGTACCTATTCCCAGAAAAGCATACAGCAAAATGTCTTTAATTTCAAAAGCATCTTGTAGTTTAAAACCAAACAACACGTCTTGTCCTAAGAAAAAATACGAAGTAATTACGGCAGAAACAGAAGCCAATAGTAATGGAACTAAAGAAGCAAATGCAAGATCTAAGCTAAAAATTTCTACTGCAAAAATAATGGCTGCTACTGGTGCTTGGAACATAGAAGACATGGCTCCAGCTGTTGCACAACCAATTAACAGCATTCTTGTTTTGGTGTTCATTCTAAACAGTTGTGACACATAAGAACCTAAGGCTGCTCCAGTACTTACCGCTGGTCCTTGCAATCCTGCAGAACCTCCAAAACCAACAGTGATTGGTGCGGTAATTAACGAAGCATACATTTTATACTTTTCTATAATTCCGCTTTTCTTAGAAATAGAATATAAAGTGGTAGAAATACCATGTCCAATAGGCTTCTTTATCAGTTTTACTTTTAGGTAATAGACCAAAATCAAACCAATAATTGGAAAAATAAAAAACAATGAACTTTTAAACCCTTTGATAAAGCTACTATCTAAAATTGACTCAATAAAAAAAGTCATGTTTTTTAGCAATAAGGTTCCTAAACCTGCTAAAAAACCGACCAGTATACTTAATACATATACAAACTGACGCTCAGAGATATGTTTGTATCTCCAAAGATGAATTTTAGTAAAGATGTCTTTTGTTGTTAGCATTTTTTTAATGTAAAACTACTCTTTTGATAAGATATCAGTTCCTAAATATTTATCATCTTTATTCATATACCAAGCTCTGGTTTTTGGCATTTTAATTCCGTTTACCGTTTCTAATTCACTTAATAAAATATATTCTCCGTCATTTTTAGACTCGTCATGAAAAAACTGATACACTTCCATTGCATAAGTCTTAGTATCAAAATAAAAGTACCATGTATCTTTTCCTACTTCTTTTTCATAAGTAGCTTTTAACACAATATATTCTTTTCCTTTAAAGGTTTTTTTTAACGTTTTTTCAGCAATAATAGTTCCAGGATCATTTAATTTCATCGGCAATCCATACAAATACGTATAATAATCTTGATACATTTTTGCTCTTCGTTTACTCAATCTGTTTTTCTTTAATACTTCTTCAGATAGGTTTCTGTCTCCATTAAAAAGAATCGATACTGAGTCCTTATCAACAATGTACATTGTTGTATTAGTTCCAGAATTTGCTTTTACAGAAAAGTACTCATTGGGTAAATCAATTTTAATATCACTTACTCTTTTAGGCCTACTTGGAGTTTCCATGGTTACTTGGAAAACACCTTTAAACTTTTCCCAATTTCCGTTTGGATCATGGAATTGAATGGCCTTCTCTAATAATTGCTTCCCGCTAAGTTGCTGACTAATAGCTTGCATTGAAAATAACAATGCAATTAAAATAAATGTGTTTTTCATAAAGTAAAAATAACAAAAACCTATCTGTATGTATTTATAAACAAGCTTTATTTTTAGCACCACTAATCACCTAATACACAAAATATTAAGTTTTACTCAATAAAAATCAAAAAATTATGGCATGCTATTTGGAAAATGCAATCAGTAATCTAAAATCTCAAAATCATATGAAATTATTTAAAACTACACTTACTTGCCTTTTTTTAAGCTTAATTTTGTTTAGTTGTAAAAGTGCTTATGTTCATAAGAATTTTTCAGAAAAAACTTCGAACCATTCTAAAATTGCAGTACTTCCATTTATTGTTGTTACTACTGGTAATTTACCTATACATATTTCTCAAGATAGAATCAAACAAATTCAAGAAGAAGAAAGCATTCTTTTTCAAACCTCTTTAATTAATCAATTATTAAAAAAAGATGCTCAAAGAAAAAATAAAAACATCGGAGTAGAAATTTTATCTAAAGAAGCTACCAATTCTATCCTTAGAAATCATGGGATTTCTATCTCAGAAATAGCAAATACCAACCCTTCTAAATTAGCAGAAATTTTAAATGTAGATGCAGTTGTTTTAAGTAATGTTCAAAAGCAAAGATATATGTCTGATCTTACTTCTGCTGGAATAGAAATTGGAGAAAACATACTTAACAAAGCTGGTATAAATCTAGGTCTAGGTATAGAAAATAAAACAAAAGACATTTTTGTAACATGTAATATTATAAACAAGGAAGATCAAAGTACAATATTTAGTCTTTCTAAAACTGTTGAAGTTAATTGGAAATCAAGAAATACAGTTACAATTATAGATCATGTAAATAGAAAAATTGTTAGAAATTTTCCTTATTTGAAATAAACTTTAGGCAAAAAATAAAACCACATTAAATGTGGTTTTATTTTTTATGCTTAATAGAGAAATTAGATTTCTTATAACTCGGTTTTCTGAATTCCGACCACCTCTATTCCATGTTCTGTAAGTGTTGCTACTTTTTTAGGGTTATTAGTAAGCATCCGTACCGACTTTACTTTTAACTCGTTCAAAATTTCTGCAGCTACAGTAAAATCTCTTGCATCTTTTTTAAAACCTACAGCTTCATATGCTTCTGCTTGGGCTACTCCTTTGTTTTTATGTGCAATACTTTTCATTAAAGCAAAATGTCCATTTCCTTTTCCTTCTTGATTTAACCAAATAACAAGACCTTTTCCTGCTTTTTCAATTAGTTGTTGAGAAATCTCCATTTGCTCTCTACAATCACATTCGATACTGTTAAAATGATGACCGAAAATACATAACGAATGTACTCTACATAACACCTCTTCTTCATCTTCGATATTTCCCATAACCAAAGCATGACTTTCTTTTTGTCCATCATAAAACAAATGTTCTGTGAATGTTCCAAACTTTGTTTTAATCGTTCCTTCTGCTAGTTTTACTATCATAATAATTGGTATTAAAAAATCCCGCTATTGCGGGATTCTATTTTTTATGACTGAATATCTAATTGAATACTCAGTTCTTTTAATTGTTCTTGATCAATTGCGGCTGGTGCATCAATCATTACATCTCTTCCAGAATTGTTTTTTGGGAAAGCAATGAAATCTCGAATGGTTTCTTGACCACCTAAAATAGCCACCAATCTATCCAATCCAAAGGCCAAACCTCCATGTGGTGGCGCTCCATATTCAAAGGCATCCATTAAGAATCCAAACTGCGCTTTTGCCTCTTCTTCTGTAAAACCTAAATGCTTAAACATGATTGCTTGCGTTTCTTTATCGTGAATTCTAATAGAACCTCCACCAATTTCGTTTCCGTTCAATACTAAATCATAAGCATTTGCTTTTACATCTCCAGGATTTGTCTCTAACAATTCTAATTGTCCTGGTTTTGGTGATGTAAACGGGTGATGCATTGCATGGTAATGTCCTGTTTCTTCGTCTAATTCTAATAATGGGAAATCTACTACCCAAAGTGGTGCAAACTCATCTGGTTTACGCAAACCTAAACGTTCTGCCATTTCCATACGTAATGCAGATAATTGCGCTCTTACTTTATTAGTATCCCCAGACAATACACAAATTAAATCACCAGCTTTAGCTCCTGTTTTCTCTGCCCAATTAGCCAAATCTTCTTGGTCGTAAAACTTATCTACAGAAGATTTAAATGTACCATCTTCGTTACATTTTACATAGACCATTCCTAAAGCACCAACCTGTGGTCTTTTTACCCAATCTATAAGTTTATCTATTTCTTTACGAGTATAAGAAGCTCCTCCTGGCACAGCGATACCTACTACCAATTCAGCAGAATTGAATACTTTAAAATCTTTGTGTTGTGCAACATCATTCAATTCTCCAAACTCCATTCCGAAACGAATGTCTGGCTTATCATTTCCATACAAACGCATGGCGTCATCAAAGGCTATTCTAGGGAATTCTGCTACCTCAACCCCATTAATTTCTTTTAATAAATGGCGGGTCATTCCTTCAAAAATATTTAGAATATCTTCTTGCTCTACAAAAGACATTTCACAGTCTATTTGTGTAAACTCAGGTTGTCTATCTGCACGTAAATCTTCGTCTCTAAAACATTTTACAATCTGAAAATACTTGTCTATTCCACCAACCATTAACAGTTGTTTAAATGTCTGTGGACTTTGTGGCAACGCATAAAACTCTCCTTCATTCATTCTACTTGGCACCACAAAATCACGAGCTCCTTCTGGAGTCGATTTAATTAAATAAGGTGTTTCTACATCGATAAAACCTTTATCTGATAAGTATTTACGAACCTCCATCGAAACCTTATGACGAAACATTAAACTGTTTTTTACTGGATTACGACGAATGTCTAAATAACGATACTTCATTCGGATATCTTCTCCTCCATCTGTTTCATCTTCAATAGTAAATGGTGGTAACTTTGCTTCATTCAAAATTTCTAACTTAGAAACTAATACTTCAATAGCTCCAGTTGGAATTTTATCATTTTTAGACTCACGTTCAATAACAGTTCCTGTAACTTGAACTACAAATTCTCTTCCTAAAGATTTTGCTTTTTCCATCATTGTTGCAGGTGTACGTTCTTCGTCAAAAATTAACTGTGTAATTCCGTAACGATCACGTAAATCTACCCAAATCATAAATCCTTTATCTCTAGATTTTTGTACCCAACCTGCTAAGGTTACTTCTGTATTGATGTGTGATGCTCTTAATTCACCACAAGAATGACTTCTATACATTATTGTTGCTTTAAATAATCCTGCAAAATTACACAAATAAAGCTGAAAAACTACTTTTTATACAAAAGGAATATTCAAGTCAAATCTTAAGCTTTCTTTGTTGAATCTCTTTAATAATTCATCTATTGCCTCATTAATTTTGAATCAATTTCTAAATGATAAAATTCATGTATTTTTGTACTATGAGCGTAATCAATATTAAAGAAAAGTTCAATTTATTTTCTGAACACTGGACACCAAAAAAAATTGGTGAATTGAACGGACAACAAATTCTATTAGCAAAATTAAAAGGTGAATTTATCTGGCATGCACACGAGCATGAAGATGAGCTATTTATGATTATTAAAGGTTCTCTTCAATTAGAATTTAGAGACAAAACAATAACATTAAATGAAGGTGAAATCTATATTATTCCGAAAGGTGTAGAACACAAACCTATTGCTAAAGAAGAGGTGCATGTGTTGTTATTTGAACCTTTAAACATTAAGCATACTGGAGAGGTTATGGCAGATGTAACTGTAGAAACTTTTGAACCGATTTAGTATGTCAAAATTATATTTAGTTCCAACACCAATTGGTAATTTAGAAGACATTACATTAAGAGCAATACGTGTTTTAAAAGAGGTCGATTTTATTCTAGCAGAAGATACTAGAACTAGTGGAAAACTGCTAAAACATTTTGAAATTGAAACGCCAATGCATAGTCATCATATGCATAACGAACATAAATCTGTTGAGGGAATAGTAAAAAGGATTCAAGCAGGAGAAACCTGTGCTGTCATTTCTGATGCAGGCACACCAGCCATTTCTGATCCTGGTTTTCTAGTAACAAGAGCCTGTGTTGCTAATAATATTGCTGTAGAATGTTTACCTGGAGCTACAGCTTTTGTCCCTGCTTTGGTAAACTCTGGATTGCCAAATGATAAGTTTGTTTTTGAAGGTTTTTTACCTGTAAAAAAAGGGCGTCAAACTCGTTTACAATTGCTTGCTGAAGAAAGTAGAACTATGATTTTTTATGAATCACCACATAAATTGGTAAAAACCTTAGGAAATTTTGTGGAGTATTTTGGCGCAGATAGACAAGTTTCTGTGTCTAGAGAACTGACAAAAATGTTTGAAGAAACCATTAGAGGAACAGCAACCGAAGTACTGGTACATTATACCAGTAAACCTCCAAAAGGTGAGATTGTAGTTGTGGTTGAAGGTAAGAAATAATTATTTATATATTTTCAAACTGAGAGTATCCTTTGATGTTTCTAAATATTTTTTTACTGCTGCTAATTCAATAACATCTTTATTCAAAGTAACGACTCTATAAATGTTCATTTTAATTCCCAAATCATCATCAGTTATCCCTATAAAAATATTTTTATTTATTTTTTCTATACACCATAAACCTTTATATAGCTTACCTCTCCAAAAATAATTAAGTCTTCGAAATTCAGAAGAAAGCACGTTTTTTTTATTTTTAAATTGAAAGTTAACAGTATCTTTTTTCATAATCAATTGATTATTTGTCAAAAGGTTTTCTATTTTTTCTTTAGAGAAATTGAATTCTTTTTTAAACTCAAAAGGATAAAAAACATTCACCGTATTACCATCTTTAAACTCAATTAATGATTTTCTAAATGAATATTTTATTGTATCCATTTCATTTTTATTGCTTATTGTTTTTTTAATCTTATTTATCTTAACATCTATAACTGTATCTTTTAATAAATGTCTTAGCTTAGAGTTGGTAAAATCGATAATTAACCCAATGTTACTTGAACCGTGACCTTTGGAAGAATCAATAACTTTATATTCTTTACATAGCCAGTATCCTTTTTGAGAAGAAATAGATGTCGAAACAAAGAAAATGAGAATAAATAGCAATTTTTTCATAATACTAATTTAAAGAAAATTAGTGTCAATTCGTGTTTATCTAAAATTTTTATCTTTAAAAAATGCAAAACCTTTTATCAGAAATAAAACAATGTACTATTTGTGAACCTCATTTAGATTTGGGGGCAAATCCGGTTGTTTCTGGAAGTCCAAATGCTAAAATTGTAATTATAGGACAAGCTCCAGGTACAAAAGTGCACAAATCTGGAATTCCGTGGGACGATGCTAGCGGAAAACAATTACGTAAATGGCTCAATGTTTCTGATGAAGATTTTTATGACACGGAAAAGTTTGCCATTGTACCAATGGGATTTTGTTATCCTGGAAAAGGTACTTCTGGAGATAAACCGCCTCGTAAAGAATGTGCACCACTATGGCATCAATTACTATTTGATCAAATGCCAAATATAGAACTGATCATCTTAATTGGTATGTATGCGCAAAATTACTATTTAAAAGACACTGCAAAAAGAACACTTACTGAAACTGTGGATAATTACCCAGAATATTTGCCTCGTTATTTTGTCTTACCACATCCATCACCAAGAAACCGGTTCTGGCTTACAAAAAATCCGTGGTTCGAAAAAGAAGTACTCCCTATATTGAAAGAAAAAATAGCTGCAGTTCTTACATAAAAGAAATCAAGCTCTTTACTTCTATTTGCTGTTTTAATTGGTTTATTTTTTCATAAACAGAAGTAAAAAACAACTCTCTTACTACTTCACTCTTCCCAGAAATTTTCTTAGACATCAAAACCTGTTGTTTAAAATATTGCTCATATTCTTCACAAGAATCTTTGTCGTCAATTCTAATATAAGACAAATGTGTATAAGGAATAATTAAGATCTTTATTTTATCTCTTTTAAAAAACGATGTATTGTTTAAGGTAATGGATTTGTTATAATATAAATCATACTTCTTATTACCCAATTCACTTAAGGTATCATCAGTTGATTTTTTCTCTATTTGCTGCACAATTTTCTCTAACTCTAAACACAACAAATTCGCTTCTTCTTTACTAATTAGTTTTGTTTCGTAAAAATAATAGATCTGATATAAGGCACTATTAATAGTAGTATCATTCCAAATTTCTGTAATTCGAATATTCTGATAAATCTTTGTAAAATCTTTAGCGGATTGCAACAGAGAAACAGGTACGTTAAAATCTTTAAAACGTATTCTTTCTTTTTCTGATAAAAACCCTTGAGAAACTACATATAATTTAAACTTCGTATACAAGCTCTCTTCTGGTAGATAATAAATAGGAATGTCTTTAGCAGCATAAAACAACTCAGAATCTTCTTCTAAATTAAACGTTTTAATAGATTTTACTACTTCTTGAAAAAATGTAGTTACTCCAGTTATAGTGTTACTATTTTTCTTTTTAAGTACAATAACATTATCTCCTTGCTCAAAACTATAAATACTATTAATAGAAATTCTGTAATGCTTTGCCAATTTTATAGCTTCATCAAAAGACAGCAGAGTTTTACCATTAATTCTTCTGTACATGGCGTCATAGCTTATATCTAAAACATCAGCTACCTCTTCAATAAACGAAACATTTTGGGGTAATCTTTCCTTAATTAAGGCAAAGATTTTTTCTCTTTCAACACTCATATTGCTCCTGATAAACTTTTTAGCCTTATCAATTTTTAAAAAACGCAAAATTTACTTTACCCTTTTGCATTTTTTACAATCACTAATCTAAAATTTCTAATTTAATTTGCGGCACAGAATAACATAGAATTAATGATCGGGGGAACAATTAATTTTATTTTAAGTTTTTAAAGTCTTTTCTTGGCAGAGGAAAGGCTTTTTTCTTTTTACTAAAGTACTATTTTGATTGTATTAAAAAAATGATTTTAACTTTTTTATAGTTTAAATTTTTACTTCAAAATTGTAAGTTTACAGTTAAAATCTTACACCACTATGTTAAAAAAATTATTTACACTTCTATTTTTTAGTGCTTTCATTTTTTCTTGTCAGCAAAAACAAGAATTACAACCTTCTGAGTATGCAGATGTTATCAACAAAGAATTTACTGGAGACCTGTCTTACAACACCACTTCTTTTGTAGAAAAATACTGGCGAGTAGTTGGTAACACTGGCTTTAATAAAAGTATCTATAAAATTGCAGAACAGTTAGAAAAAGATGGTTATGTCTTAGAAGAAAATGCAACAGAAAAAGACGTATTAACCTATAGAATTGAAAAAAGACCTCTTAAAAAACCAACTTGGGAGGCTGTAGATGCTATGGTAACCATTAATAGAGAAAAAGAACCTTTGTTAATGCATGTTACTAATAGAAATATGATTGCATTAAATTCTTATAGCACTCCAGAAAACGGTGTAACCGCAGAAGTTGTTTATATCAAAGACTTAAAAAAATTAAATACAACCAATGTAAAAGGTAAAATTGTTTTTGCTGAAACACATCCTGCAAGAATTTTTAAAACTGCTGTTGCAAAAGGAGGTGCTGTTGGAGTAATCACTTACAACAACCCAAAATATTTACAACCAGAAAAAAATACTACTTCTATACAGTTTCGATTTGTACAACTAGATACAATAAATAAGTCTTGGGGAATTGCACTTTCTTATGCTGCAAAAGAACGATTAAAAACTGCTTTAACTAAAGGAAAAGTAAGCTTGAATGTAAAAGTAAAAACAAAAATTTATCCTTCAGAAGAATTGACAATTATTGCTGATGTAAAAGGGAGTGAAAAACCAAAAGAACGTTTGGTTTTTAGTGCTCATGTACAAGAACCAGGAGCTAATGACAATGCAACAGGAGTTGGGGTTGCTTTAGAAATGGCATCTCTTACAGCAAAACTGGTTAAAGAAGGAAAAATAAAACCCAAAAGAACCTTAACCTATTTATGGGGAGACGAAATTGTTTCTACACGTAGATATGTACAAGAAGATAGCATTAGAAAAAAAGATATTAAATGGGGAATCTCTTTAGATATGGTTGGGGAAAACACAGCCATAACTGGTGGAACTTTTTTAATTGAAAAAATGCCAGACCCTAGCGCTATATGGACACGTGGTAATGACAAACACACAGAATGGGGTGGAAGAAAATTAGCTGCAAAAGATATGAAACCACATTATTTAAACGATTTTGTAATAGATCGTTTTAAAGCACAAGGAAAACGTGCAAATTGGGTTGTAGAAACCAATCCATTTGAAGGTGGTAGTGATCATGTTCCTTTTTTAAGAGGTAATATTCCGAGTGTATTATTTTGGCATTTTACCGATCAGTTTTACCATACAGACAATGATCGTTTGGATAAGGTATCAAAATCTACTTTAAAAAATGTTGGTACAGCCGCTTTAATCTCTGGATTGGAATTACTAAATGCTGATGAAAATACTGCTAAAAACATTATCAACTCTATTGAAAAAGCAGCGGTAGCTAGATTAAATGAAGAATTAAAACAAGGTAAAATAGCGATTCAAAAAGGTGAAGCATTAAAAATACAAATCGATATTATTGATGCTTGGGAAGATTGGTATATCAAAGCGTTAGAAACAACTACAGATATGGTTGCTGATCAAAACTTAATTCGCTCAGAAATTAAAACAGCGCAAAACACTATAAAGAATGTTGCTAAAGACATTCGAACTATTTTGTCTAAAAAATAATCACTAAAAAAAGCCTCACAAATGTGAGGCTTTTCTTTTTCTTTTTTATTGATGTTTTCCTTTTTCCCAACCGTGTTTTCCTAAATATTGCTCTCCAGATTCTACTGCTCCATCTTCAATGGATGTTCCCATAGAATCATTCCATCTATTTAAATAACCAAATAGAGAAATAACACCTAACATTTCTACAATTTCTCCTTCGTCCCAATGTTTGTATAATTCTGTTTTTATGGCTTCATCAACTGCATTTGGAACCATAGTTGCTGCTAAAGAGAAATCCAAAGCTGCACGTTCTGCATCAGAAAAAGCAGGATGTGTTCTATACTCCCAAATATTATCTAATTGTTCTTGCTCAGCTCCGTATCTTTCGGCAGCTCTAATTGCATGTGCTTGACAATATCTACAACCAGTTGCATTACTAGAAACCCAAGCAATCATTCTTTTTAATGCAGAAGTTACACGCCCTTCATTTGCCATTACAGCTTTATTTAAATTGATAAAAGCTTTAGAAATTGCAGGTCTACGCTGCATTGTTAATACTGAATTTGGACAAAAACCTAAGGTTTCATTAAAAAATTCTGCTAGTTCTTTTGTTTCTAAATCATGATCCGCAGAAAGTGGTGTTACTAATGGCATATCTTTTATATTTTTTATTCCTTCAAATATATCTAATTTTATAAATTTATCATTTCATATCTAACCAAAAATCAATGAAATTACGTTTACATCCTTATAACTTAGTTTTAAAGCACACTTTTACAATCTCTAGAGAATCAAGAGACATCCAACCTTCTTTAGTGGTAGAGCTTAATGATGGTGAGTTTAGTGGTTTCGGAGAAACTACCACAAATCCATATTATAATATTACTATGGATAATTTACAGGAAATTATTCTAAAAAACGAAGAAGCTATTTGTGCGCTTTCTAATGAACCTCCAGAAGTATTTTGGCAAAAACTACGCCCTTTATTTGAAGAAAATATGTTTGCTTTATGCGCAGTAGATATTGCTTATAGTGATTTATATGCTAAACGAAATGGTCAAAAATTATACGAACATTGGCAGTTAGATATTGATAAAAATCCTATGACAGATTATACCATTGGAATTGATTCCGTTGAAAAAATGGTTGCCAAAATGAAAGAATTGCCTTGGCCTATTTACAAAATTAAATTAGGGACAAAAAACGATATTGAAATTGTTACTGAACTAAGAAAACACACCGATGCTGTTTTTAGAATTGATGCTAATTGTGGTTGGACTGCTGAAGAAGCTGTAGAAAATTCTTTTAAACTCAAAGAGCTGGGTGTTGAGTTTTTAGAACAACCTTTACCTGCAAATGATATTGAAGGAGCTAAACATGTCTTTAAAAATTCTGCATTACCAATTGTTGCCGACGAAAGCTGTATTATAGAAAGCGATGTAGAAAAATGTGTTGGTTTGTTTCATGGTGTTAATGTAAAGCTATCTAAATGTGGCGGATTAACTCCTGGAAAAAGAATGTTAGAAAAAGCAAAGTCTTTAGGATTAAAAACCATGGTTGGTTGTATGACAGAATCTACCGTTGGGATTTCTGCAATTGCACATTTACTTCCTTTATTAGATTATGTAGATATGGACGGAGGTTTACTTCTTAAAGAAGATATTGCTAATGGAATTACTATTGAAAACGGAGTAATTGCTTACGCCAAAGAAAACGGAACTGGAGTTTCGCTGTTATAAACATGCAATTAAGCACAACACCAAATACAACTGCTCTTCTAGATAATAAAGAACATTTATTCTTTAGTGGTACTTCGTATCTCGGAGTTTCTATGCTACCCGAATTCCAAGAAATAGTTTTTGATAGTATAAAAAAATGGGGGATATCCTATGGTAGTTCTCCAAATGCTAATTTAAAACTAGAAATCTATAAAAAAGGAGAAACGTTTATTCGCAATTTTCTACATACAGAAAGTGCTTTAACGGTTTCTTCTGGAACCTTAGCAAGCCAATTGGCTTTAAATACCTTACAAGATATTGCCGATAGGTTTTATGCCATGCCAAAAATACATCCATCTATATTGCCTAATAAGGCAACAAATGTTTATGAAAACAGACATTTAAACAAAGAGTTGGTCAGTATAGAAAACACTAATATTTGTATTATTTCTGATGCTATTGCCGCATTAGAAACCACTCCTTATTCTTTTGATTTTTTAACTCAGATTCCGAAAAGCAATACCGTTTATCTTTTAATAGACGAATCTCATAGTTTAGGCGTTTTAGGAAAAAACGGAAATGGTATTTCACAGCAAATTAGCAGCCAAAAAAACGTAAAAATTATCATCGTTTCGTCTTTAGGAAAAGCTTTTGGTGTAAATGGTGGAATCATTGCCGGAAACACAAATTTTATCAAAAAGGTAAAAGAAAAACCTTTATTTATTGGTGCAGCCGGAATGTGTCCTAGCTTCTTAGAAACCTTTATTAATGCACAAGAAATCTATCAATCTCAAAGAGAAAAATTACAAAAAGTTATTACTTATGTTTATGCAAAACTTGCAACTGTAAAAGACATACATATTACCAATAACTATCCTGTGTTCTTTTTAAGTGACGATAAAATTGCAGATGATTTATTGAAAAAAAACATTGTGATTACTAGCTTTTTTTATCCTGCAACTCCTCAGAAAATAAACAGAGTTGTACTCAATGCTAATCACACAAAAAAACAACTAGATCAGTTAATTAAGAGTTTTATGGTGGCTCAATAGTCAACTCCAAGCTTGTTTCTTTCTAAAAACACTAACTTTGTGTTAAGTTTCACCTGTATTTTCCGACAGGTATATAGAAAATAATCCTATTCAAAAAACAAGATAAAATGGCTACAAATACAGTTACTACACATTGGAAAAAAAATATGCAATTCGAATCTGACAATCCTAGCGGACATCATTTAACAATGTACGATGCTTCTGCAGATAATGGAGAGGTAAAAGGATTTGGACCAAAAGCATTAATGTTATCTTCTTTAGCTGGTTGCTCTGGTTTAGATGTTGACTCTTTATTAACTAAAATGAGAGCTGAAGTAGAAGATTTTAATATTGTAGTAACAGGAGAATTAACTACAGAACATCCAAAATTTTACAACAAAGTAAAAGTTGATTATCACTTTTACGGAAGTGACTTAAAAGAAGATAAAATTACCAAAGCAGTAAATTTATCTATAGACAAATATTGTGGAGTTATGGAAATGTTTAGACAGTTTGCAGAAGTGACAACAGAAATTCACTTGCATTAAAAAAATAACTCAAAAAAATTGCTATGCGTTGGACCTATAAAACAACACCCGAAAAAGAAAAAATTATACAATTAGCCAATGATTTATCAGTAGATAAAACCATTGCAAAAATTTTATTGCAACGTGGTATTTCTTCTTTTGATGAAGCTAAGAAATTCTTTCGTCCTTCTTTAACAGATTTACATGATCCGTTTTTAATGAAAGACATGTCTATTGCTATAGAAAGAATTGAAAAAGCCATATCAGCCAATGAAAACATATTAGTTTATGGCGACTATGATGTTGATGGAACCACAGCTGTTTCTTTGGTTTCTTCTTATCTAAAAACCTATTATCCAAATGTTGCCACTTATATTCCAGATAGATATGAAGAAGGCTATGGTGTCTCTTACCAAGGAATTGATTTTGCTAAAGACAATGATTTTAGCTTAATTATTGCCTTAGATTGTGGAATTAAAGCCATTGAAAAAGTTGCTTATGCTACTGAACAAGGTATCGATTTTATTATTTGTGATCATCATAAACCTGGTGCTGAAATTCCCAAAGCAATTGCTGTTTTAAATCCAAAGAGAGAAGATTGCAACTATCCTTATGATGAATTATGTGGCTGTGGAGTTGGTTTTAAATTGATTCAAGCTTTAGGAAGTAATAAAGGAGAAACGAACAATGATTTAATCCCTTATTTAGATTTAGTGGCTACTGCAATTGGTGCTGATATTGTACCAATGACTGGAGAGAATAGAGTATTGGCTTACTTAGGATTACAAGTAATTAATACTGCGCCAAGAAATGGTTTTAAAGCCATCATTCATCAACTAAACAAAAAAACGTTAACCATTACTGATGTTGTTTTTATCATTGCTCCAAGAATTAATGCCGCTGGTAGAATGAAACATGGTAATTATGCTGTTGAGTTACTAACTGAAATGGATTTTGACTCTGCAATAACATCTGCAGCTGCCATAGAAACTTTTAATTCTGATAGAAAAGAGCTCGACAAACAAATTACCGATGAAGCATTACAACAAATTACAGAAAATAAAGAACAAAAAAATGCTACTTCGGTTGTTTTTGCTGAAGACTGGCATAAAGGTGTTATTGGTATTGTGGCTTCTCGATTGATTGAAACCTATTACAGGCCAACCTTGGTTTTTACAAAAAGTGGTGATAAACTTGCTGCATCTGCGCGTTCTGTAAAAGGCTTTGATGTATACAATGCTTTAGAACAATGTGCTGAGTTTATTGAGCAATTTGGTGGACATAAATATGCAGCTGGTTTGACTTTAGCTCCAGAAAATTATCAAGCTTTTAAACAAAAGTTTGAAGAAGTTGTTGCTAATTCTTTACCAGAAGAATTGAAAACACCTGAAATACTTATTGATACTGAGCTTGACTTATCAGAAATTACTCCTAAGTTCTATAGAATTGTACAACAAATGGCACCATTTGGCCCTCAAAATATGAGGCCTGTTTTTAGTTCTTCTGCGGTAAGAGATAATGGTTATGGCAAACAAGTAGGAGCTGATAAAAGCCATTTAAAGTTACATTTAATTTACGGAGCGGATAAAAAAACATACAATGCAATTGGTTTTGGCCTAGGAGATAAACTACCAATAATTCATAACGACATTGATGTGGCTTACGCTTTAGATGAAAACACTTGGAATGGTTATACAAGTATTCAACTTATGCTAAAGGATATTAAATAATAACCTCAATAAACCCAAGTTTATTCGTATAAAAAGATAGAGTATTTGCTTATTCAATCAACATCTGACCAACATGAAATACTCTATTTTTTATTAATGAAAAATAACCAATAAGTTGTAATAATACTTTTGGAGATCGTTTTACTTCTTTCCCTGCTTGCTCAAAATGTTTTACCGAATCCCATACAAATAATAAAATGTCTAAATCCTCATCAATACAATGGAATTCTTGATCAAGTACGTATCCTTTTTTAGTTATTATATTTCCTAAAAACCTCTTTCTCCATTTAGGGTAAACTTTTCTTTTTGATGGTTTAATTTGTCTTACAGCAAACTCTACAGCTTGACCTCTTTTCAATAGTTCTTCCATATTAAAAATGACATCATCTTGAGTTTTCATTCTAAAGCTTTCTTGCAAACTAAACATTTTTACATATTGTTTTGCTTCGTTTGTTTGCAACAATTGTTCTGTTACTTTTTCAATTTCTTCTAAAGATTCCCAAGAAGTTAATTCAATAAACACATCTTTAGAGTTTTTTTTAGGAAATGAAAAAAAGGACTCAAATAACTTCACTTCGGAGTTTGTATAAGTACTTCGTTTTTTAATATATAATTCTCTATACTCTTTAAATTTAATGCTATTCTCTTCTTTTACTTTAAAGAAGCTTAATTGGAATATTTGCTGATTAGTGTTCTTGTGCATTGTTTATTCTTTTATCAAAATAATAACTAGCAAACATAAATAGCATCACTAAAACAGGTCCAAATGCTTCGCCATCATTTATCATTAAATGAGCACCAAAAGCCAATAAAAGATTAAAGAAAAATCCAGCAAATGCCCATTCCTTTAGAGTATTGTTTTTCCTTTGAAAAAGAAGTAAAATACCCAATATTTTTGCAACTGCTAAAGGATAAATTAACCACGTTGGAAAACCTAGTCCAGAAAATTCTTGAAATGCATGTTGATAATTAAAAAAATACAACCCTGCTCCGCTCAATATACTTAACCCAAATAAGGATATAGAAATCCAATATAAAATTTTAATTGTTTTCATTTTTTTCAAATTTAATTTACGCTTGTTTTAACTTACAATGAATCGATATTTTTATTGTTTTCCCTACCATAAACCCTCCTTTTGCTCCAATTTCGTAATCTCTTCTATCTAACTCAAATTCACCCAAAAACACATTGTCTTTATAGTTTAATGGTATAGTTATCGTTTTTGTAATTCCGTGCATTGTCAGTTTACCTTTAACTAAATAATTTCCTTTATTTTTTTCTATTGTTTCTGAAACAAAGCATATAGTTGGGTATTTTTCTACCTCAAAAAAATCTTTATTTTTTAGGTGTTTGTCTCGTTTTTTACTTTTTGTATTTATGGTTTTTGTATCAATGCAAATAGAAAATTTAGAGTTAGATAAGTTGTTTTCATCAAAATTTATCTTGCCTTTCATTCCGGTAAATGTTCCTTTTACTGTTCTAATTTTCATATTTCTAACCGCAAAAGTCACTTTTGAGTTTTCTGTATCTATTTGCTGCGCATTTAGGAATAATGGAACAGAAATAAAAAACAATATTGCTTGTATGGGTTTCATCACTTTTAATATTTATTATTACTTTGCAAAAGTAAACCATAGACATTGGTCTATAGTCAAATTATTTTTAAGCCTTAACATAATTTTAACATTTTATGAAAATAGGAACATTAGCAAAAGCTACAGGTGTTACAAGAGACACAATACGTTTGTATGAGCGAATGGAAATTATAAAAAACGTAACCAGACCATATGAATTCAATAACTATAAAGAATATGGTGAAGAGAATATTGAAAAAATTAAGTTGATTTTAATGATGAAAAAGTTTGGAATGAGCTTGAAAGAATGCAAGTTTGTTCTTGATAAAATGGAAACAAACAATTTTGATTTAGATTTCCAAAAACAATTTGTCAATCAGAAAATATCTGAAATCGATCAAAAGATAAAAGAATTACAAGAATTAAAAAGAACACTAAAACAACATGTAAATACATTTTGTAGTCAATTATAAAATTCAACCAATGTTTATCATAAATATTACTTACAAAACCGATTTAAAAACGGTAGATTCATTTTTAAATCAACATATTGATTTTTTAAACGAACAATATCAATTAGGTCATTTTATAGCTTCGGGCAGAAAAGTGCCAAGAACAGGAGGTATTATATTATCTAATATTCAAAACAAAGCGCAACTAGAAGAAATCATTTTAAAAGATCCTTTTAAAAAAGAAGAGTTAGCAACTTATGAAATCATAGAGTTTGTACCCAGCAAAACTAGTGAGGAATTGAAATTTTTAATAGCATAATCATTACATTACGTTACAAAAAAGAACAATGAATTCAATAGCCATTATCCTATTAAATTTTTCTGAAATTAGAAGACGAAGTATAAAGTTGTGGAGTGGAATTCCGGATGAATACTTACACTGGAAACCAGACGAAAGTGCTTTTACTATTATTGAAATGATTAGACATGTATTAGAAGGCGAACATCTTTTTCATACAATAATTAACAACAGAGGAAACTTAGGTGATTACAAATCTCCTTGGGAAGACTTAGAATATATTAACCTAAAAGAAGAACTTAATTTTGCTGAAAGTTATAGGGCAGCTTTTTTAGATATGATCAAAGAATTAGAAGAAACAGATTTAGAAAGTATAAGAATTGAAAGAAAAGAAGTTGGACAAAGTAAAAAATTAGGAGATTATCTAAATCGAATTGCTTATCATGAAGCAGTACATACAGGACAAATGTTAGACTATTTAAGAACTGCAGGAATAAAAAGACCTGTTATTTGGGATTAAAACTGTAAAAAAACATTGACGTAAAGATGACGTTATCATGACGCAATTACTCATAATGGTTTCAATATACATTTGCTAAAACAATAAATACGATTAAAAATGGAAGCAACAAGTTTAGCAAAAAAATTAAAAGATTTAAGGAGATTAAGAGGAATGTCTCAAGAATATTTAGCAGATGAAGCTAAGGTAAGTTTGAGAACTATTCAAAGAATAGAAAATAATGAGTCAATCCCAACTGGAGAAACCATTAAAAGAATTGCGAGTGCATTAGATGTAAAATTAAACGAGTTAGTTGATTCGGGTTCTATTACAGAAACAACAAGTATAAAAACAACCATCATTTTTCTAAAAAAACAACTTTCAAAAACAAATAAGAAATCTGAAATTAAAACTTTTGAAAAGTTTATTGATGTATTAAATAAACTAAAAGAAAGAGATTTAAGTCCAGAACAAAAAGAAGGTATTGAAAGCTATATCAACTATTTAGAACTTGAAAAAATCCCGTCATTTAGCAATGATATATTCAAGCAAAAGCTTGTACTTTTTATAAAATATTTGAAAAATAAATTACACTTTGTTCCTCGTAATCATTATACTTTTTTAACCTCAATATTTTTCTTGCCTTTTTCTATAGGTTTTGGGGTTACAAATGGAGTTTCTATAAGTCAAAAAATAATTGTAATTTCAATAGCATTATCATTTATTGGAATTGGTGCACTGATAGACTTAAGAATAAAAGCACAAAAGCGCTCATTTAATTTCTAAAAACTATTCATAATTTAACCTAACATTTGTAAGTGAAAAAAGTAATGAACATACTAGTACTATTTATAATTTCTTTAGTTATCAATTCTTGTAGTAACCAAAAAGAAACCTTTCAAGAACCAGATAATCAAATAGAAATCCTATATACTTTTCCAGAAGAAAGCGAACCTCATGATGCTACTTGGCTTCAATGGCCACATCATTATCAATACGGAACTGCATTTAGAGATTATCTAGATCCTACTTGGGTTATCCTAACAAAAGAGTTAAGCTCAAGTGAAAAAGTGCATATTATTGCCTATAACGAAACAGAGAAAAACAGAATTATTAGCTTACTCAATGCTCAATCTGTAGATTTAAATAAGGTAGAATTTAAACTATATCCAACAGATGATTTTTGGATAAGAGATAATGGTCCTATTTACGTGCACGATAAAAATGGAGATCTCGTAATTCAAAATTGGGGGTTTAATGGTTGGGGAAACAAAGCAGACTTTACCAATTGTAATGAAATACCTACTAAAATAGGGCAAGATCAAAATATTCCTGTGATTGATTTAACTTCGATAATGATTAATGAAGGCGGTAGTGTAGAACTTGATGGTCATGGAACTTTAATGGCCTGTAAAAGTTCTATTTTAAATGCAAATAGAAATCCAGGCATGACTCAAAGTGAAGCAGAAGCTATTTTTACAAAATACTTAGGCGTTACTAATTTTGTTTGGCTGGATGGGCAGGCAGGTCTTGAAATTACCGACCAACATATTGATGGTTTTGCAAGGTTTGGTAATTCAACCACAATTGTAACTATGGAAGCAAGTGATTTATTAGAATTCGATGTACAACAATCTGATATTGACAAGCTATTTGCAGCAAAAAACAAAGACAATGTACCATATAACTTTTTAAAGCTTCCATTAACTCAAAACAATGTAGTAACTACTTATGGAAGAGACTTAGGATATAAAGGATCCTATTGCAACTATTACATTGCAAATACCAAAGTTATTGTGCCAACTTATAACGATCCAAATGATAATGTTGCTTTGCAAAAATTACAAAGTTTGTATCCCAACAGAACTGTTGTTGGTATCGATTTTAGAAATGCTTATGCCAATGGCGGAATGACGCATTGTGTTACACAACAGCAACCAAAAATGAAGTAAAAAATTATTCCTCTTTAATCAAATAAATATATACAGGATAATGATCACTATATCCTCCAAGGTAATTACCTCCAGCAAAACTTCTATATGGATATCCTTTATAGCGTCCTTTTTGAGTCGTTAAAAAAGACTTATTAAAGATTTTTGCTTTAAATAGTTTATAGCTAGAAAAATCTTTTTTTCCTTTATTTACTAAAGGATAACTAAGCATAATCTGATCAAATAAGTAAATCTTATCTCTGTAAGTTAATGTCCCTTGTCCTTTTTTAAACAACTGCTCATAAGGGTTATAAATACTTTTCTTTTTTATCTTTTTCTTTTCACTTTTGGTTTTTAGTACTTTTTTAAAGCTCGCATTGGTTGGATTGTCATTAAAGTCTCCCATAATAACAATCTTAGCTTTTCGGTTTTTATCTTTAAGTTTTTCTATAATCTTTAAGTTTTGATAAGCGGCTTTTTCACGCAACGGGCTACTCTTTGCTTCTCCACCTCTTCTTGATGGCCAATGATTTACAATAACATGAATCAACTCATCTCCTAAATGTCCAGAAACAAGTAGTTGATCTCTTGTAAACACTCTTGCTCCATCTTTAAAAATTTTTGGTGTAAATGACTGGTGATTTACAGGAGTAAAGTATTTTTTCTGATAAAGTAATGCAACATCAATTCCTCTTTTATCTGGAGATTCGTAATGAATAATTTCATAATTCATTTTCTTGAGATGCTTAGATTTTACTAAATCTACTAACACATTTTTATTTTCTATTTCACAAACACCAATAAGTGCTGGAGCTGTTCCTGCTT
This sequence comes from uncultured Polaribacter sp., assembly GCA_947497755.1. Classification (GTDB taxonomy): domain Bacteria; phylum Bacteroidota; class Bacteroidia; order Flavobacteriales; family Flavobacteriaceae; genus Polaribacter. Next base: position 82,048 of record CANMHT010000011.1, read on the forward strand.
TTTCTAAACCTATTTGAGAAATAACAGCACCTAACTTATCTATTTTGTCCCAATAAACTTTAGATTTATTTGTTTTTAGTTTCATTATTGGACTGGCTTCATCATTTTTATTTGGATTATTAATCGTATCAAATAAATTTTCTAGATTGTAAAAAGCCAAAGTTCTTATTTGGTATTTTTTTCCATTCTCTTGAGAAAAAGAATAAGCTATATTTACTAAAAGCAGTACTAATAAAAGTTGTTTTTTCATTGGGTTAAAATTCATGTTTATTACTTAACAAACTTCTTACAAAGATATGTCAAATCAAAAGATTTAACACCTACTTATTTCACTGATTTACTGTTGTTTAAAAAAAAAAAAAATAGTAACTTCAACAAAAAATTTAGCTTATGAAAAGGACAATTATACTCTTGTTCTTGAGTATTATGCACATGCATTTGTTTGCTCAGAACATTGTAAAAGGAGTCGTCATAGACAGCGACTCCGAACTCCCTCTAAATAAAGTTATTCTCACCATTAACACCAAAATGAGCCCCATTTTTTACACTAGTGAAAATGGGGTTTTTGTTATTCGTAATTTACCTAAAGGAAATTATGTTTTAACTATTCGTCTCTTAGGATACGAATCTCAACGGTTTCCGCTTTTAGTATCTGACAGTACAATAGATTTGGGACGTATTTTTCTATATAAAGAAGCTCCTATTACCACAAGTTTAGGTACCATTACTCTAACAGATGAAGAACTAAACGAAGATGACAGTTCTGCTGATACAATTACTGGATTACTACAAGCAACTAAAGATCCTTACTTAAAAGCTGCTGCTTATGATTTTAGCTCCTCCTTTTTTAGAATTCGAGGATTAAACTCAGAAAACGCAACTGTTTTAATTAACGGTATTTCCATGAATAAAATGATTTCAGGAAGACCATCATGGAGTAATTGGGGCGGTTTAAATGACGCAACAAGAAATCAAGAATTTAATGCTGGTCTCTCTCCTTCAGCCAATAGTTTTGGGGGATTATTAGGTGTTACTAATATAAATATCAGAGCTTCTGAAATGGGACCAGGAACTAGGCTTTCTTATGCTTCATCTAATAGAAGTTATAGACATAGAGTTATGGCTACTTATAACTCAGGAATCTTAAAAAACAATTGGTCTTTTGGTATTAGTGCTAGTAAAAGGATTGGAGATGAAGGTTACAATCAAGGAACATCTTATGATGCAGCTTCTTTATTACTTTCTCTGGAAAAAAAACTTACTTCTAATAGCAGCGTTAATATTTCTGCAATTTATGCTCCCAATATAAGAGGTAAATCATCTGCAAATACACAAGAAGTATTTAATCTAAAAGGAACCAAATACAATTCTTATTGGGGTTTTCAAAACGGAAAAATTAGAAACTCAAGAGAAAAAAGAATTATAGAACCCATACTTATGCTAAATCATTATTGGAATCTTAGTAAAGAGACCTCAATAAACACCAATATCGCATATCAATTTGGAGAAATTGCAAATAGTAGAATCGATTATAATGGAAGTAAAATTGATGGAAATATTAATAATATTCCAACAGTTATAAGTTTAGGTGGTACAAATCCAGATCCAACTTATTATCAAAAACTACCAAGTTATGCATTAAAAAACAACGCAAGTAATGTATATGAAGTTCAACAAGATTTCTTATCTAACGGACAACTAAATTGGAATGCATTCTATCGTGCTAATTCAACTATTTTTAACAATAGATATGCCGCTTACGTATTGTATGAAGATAGAAATGACAACAAACAAATTACTGTAAATACCCTTATAGAAAGTCAGATTTCGAGTAAGCTCTCTTTGAATGCAAAACTAGAATACAAAAATTTTAACTCATCAAATTTTGCGAAGGTCATAGATTTATTTGGCGCTTCTAAATATTTAGATGTTGATCCCTTTGCCAACACAAACGATTTAAAACAAAATGATGCTTTACATCCGTTTAGAAATGTTACAGAAGGAGATAAATTCAAACATCATTACCTTTTAAATGCTACTGCATTTCATGGGTTTCTTCAAGGTCAATTAAAACTAAAAAATATAGATCTTTATACTGCAATTAGTACTTCAAAAACAAAATATCAAAGAGAAGGACTATATAAAAACGGAAAGTTTAGAAACAATAATGATTCTTATGGAAAATCTGACAGTAAATTATTTAAAAATTACGGAGTAAAAGCAGGTGTCACTATTAAGTTTACTGGTAGACATTTGATAGATACAAATATTGGATACATTACAAAAGCACCGACATTAAAAAACAGTTTTTCTAATCCTAGAATACAGAATCAGATTGTAGATAATTTAGTAGCAGAAGAACAATTTTTAACAGATATCAGCTATATCTATAGAGGTGCATTTCTACAATTCAAAAGCACTGCTTACTTTGCAAAAATCAAGAATGCTACTGAAGTTTCATTTTACTACGCTGATGGTATTGGCGGTAGTGGTTCTGAACATACTGCCTTTGTACAAGAAATACTAACAAACATTAGTCAAAAGCATATAGGTTTTGAGTTAGGGTTAGAAGCAAAAATTAGTCCAACATTTACCTTAAAAAGTGCTGGGAATTTTGGACAATACATTTATGATAACAATCCTATTTTGTCTTTAAACTCTGAAGATCGAGAATTTCAATTCCAATCAAGAAAAACCAACTTAAAAAATTATAAAGTTGCTGCTGGACCTCAAATAGCATATTCTTTTGGTTTCGAATATAGAGCCCCTAATTATTGGTGGTTTGGAACAAGCATTAACTTTTTTGATGGTATTTATATTGATGTAGCTCCCATAACAAGAACCAGTAATTTTAATAATGACAACGGAATTCCATTTAATGATTACGATCCTCTTTTATCTAAAAAACTACTCGAACAAGAACGATTTAAAGCCTATAATACCATCAATATGGTTGGTGGTAAATCTTGGAAAATACATCACTATTATGTGAGTCTTTTTGCCAATATCAATAACTTATTTAACACACAATTTAAAACTGGTGGATTTGAGCAAAGTAGAAATGCTAATTTTCGAGAATTAAGAGATGATAAAGCATTAAAGACTCCCATTTTTGGTGGAAAATATTGGTATGGTAGAGGCACTTCTTTTTTTATCAACCTTCATGTAAAATTTTAAAAACAAACGCTATGAAAACAATCACAAAACTATTAATTCTATTCATTTGTTACTCATGTGTAAAAAGAGATTCTTATGAACTTCCTACTATTACAATCACAGAGCCAAACATCATAACCAACTCCTCTTTATTAAAAGTAAAAGCAGCCTTACAGCAAGCATTTAATTCTGATCAAAAAACACTTTATACTTTTCCTATTAATGAAAAATCACCAACGTTTATCAAGGCTTATGTAGTCTCTAACGATGCTGCTGGTAATTTTTATAAAAAACTAGTTGTACAAGACTCTATTATCAGTCCAAAAGCTGGCATAGAAATACTTATCAACAAACCTGATCTAAGTGCTGATTTTTCTGTTGGCCAAAAAATTTTTATAAAGCTTGATGGTTTAAGTGTCTCCTACAATGACGGTCAATCTACTATTGATCCAACAGATGCAGTTCTTGGAAAATACACCTTAGGAATTTTAGATAGAATTAATGTAAGTCATATTCCATCAACACAACTAAAAAATCATTTTTATCGATCTTCAGAAATACATAGAATTACTCCTACTATTGTTAACTTATCTAATCTAAGTGAAGAACATATAAACACATTTATCCAATTTGAAAATGCTCAATTTGAAAAAACAGAAATCGGAAAAACTTTTTCTGGCGAACCCAACGATGAATTTGACGGATTTAGGTATTTATTTGATTGTGAAACTCAACAAACCATTCGATTACAAACCAGTACTTTTTCTAGTTTTAAGTCTACCATAATACCATCAAAAAAGGGCATAGTAAATGCTATTTTATCTAAAGATTATACTGCAAAATTTTTGGTAGCTATTATAAATACGCCTTCTTATATTCAATTTGATATTGCTGAAAGGTGCGATCCTCAATTTTTAGATTGTGGTACTGTAAATACCATCGGAAAAAAAGTATTGTTCAATGAAGATTTTGAAAACATCAAATCTAATACAGCATTGTTAAAAGCGGGATGGAGCAATATTAATAAAAATGGAAATAGCACAAAATACACTTCAAAGTCTTCTGGAGGAAACAGGTTTATGGATTTATCTGCTTATAATAGTGGAGAAAGTCCGTTAGAAGTATGGCTAGTTTCACCTTCAATTGACTTAGATAATTCAGAAAATGAAATACTCACTTTTGATACAAACACTGGTTATGATAATGGTAAAGTGATGAATGTTTTTGTTTCTTCCAACTTTTCTGGAGATGTTTCTACAGCAACTTGGACTCTTTTAGATGCTGTTTTATCAGAAGGTCCTAGTTCAGGTTATGGAAGTAATTTTACCAATTCAGGAAATATTAATCTTTCTTGTTTAACAGGAAAAATACATATTGCTTTTCAATATGTTGGTAGTGATGGAGGAATTACTACTACTTTTAGAATAGACAATATAAAAGTAACAACTAATTAAGATTTCTTTTTTCTATAAAGAATCGCTTTAACAGCAAACTGCATTCATTTTCTAAAATTCCGCCAATTACTGTTGTTTTTGGATGTAGTTTGGTATTCAATTTAACAAAACCTCTTTCAGGTTCTGAGGCACCGTACACGATTTTTCCAATCTGTGTCCAATAACTTGCTCCTGCACACATTTGACAAGGCTCTAATGTCACATACAATGTACAGTCTTTTAAATATTTTCCTCCCAAAAAATCAGCAGCTGCAGTATACGCTTGCATTTCTGCATGTGCAGTTACATCGTTTAGTGTCTCTGTTAAGTTATGAGCCCTAGCAATAATCTGATCTTTATAAGTAATTATTGCGCCTACTGGCACTTCTCCTTTATCAAAAGCAGCATTGGCTTCATCTAAGGCTTTTCTCATAAAATAAACGTCATCAAAAGGATTAATCATTCAAAAATATTTTTTCAATAATACAAAAAGCATATGAGTTGTAAAACTCGTACTTTTGCTTTATGTCAATAAATTTATTAGATACTATCTATAATCCAGAAGATTTAAGAAAATTAAATCCGTCTCAATTACCTAGGTTAGCTAAAAACTTACGTGAGTTTATTATTGATATTGTATCCACTAAAGAAGGTCATTTGGGTGCTAGTTTAGGTGTTGTTGAATTGACCATTGCTTTGCATTATATTTTTGATACACCAAAAGACTTACTAGTTTGGGATGTTGGCCATCAAGCATATGGTCATAAAATTCTTACAGAACGTAAAAATATATTTGATACCAATAGACGCTTGAATGGAATCTCTGGTTTTCCTAAACGAAGTGAAAGTGAATACGATGCTTTTGGTGTAGGACATTCTTCTACATCAATATCTGCTGTACTTGGAATGGCAATTGCATCTAAATTAAAAGGAGATACCGAAAAACAACATATTGCAGTTATTGGAGATGCTTCTATTGCAAGCGGAATGGCATTTGAAGCTTTGAATCATGCAGGTGTAACCGATGCAAATATTCTTGTTATTTTAAATGACAATGCTATTGGAATAGATCCAGCCGTTGGTGCATTAAAAGAGTATTTAACCAAAGTTAAAAAAGACAAAAGGCTGGCGGTTCAAAACAATATTATCAAAGCTTTAAACTTTAATTATTCTGGACCAATAGATGGTCATAATTTTGATGATTTGTTTTCTGAATTAAACAGATTAAAAGATATAAAAGGACCTAAATTTCTACACATTGTAACTACCAAAGGTAAAGGCTTGCAACAAGCAGAAGAAAATCAAGTAACTTATCACGCTCCTGGAAAGTTTGATAAAAAAACGGGAGAATTAATCCCTAAAGAGAAAAAAATAGAGCCTTTAAAATATCAAGATGTTTTTGGTAAAACCCTAGTAGAGTTAGCTTCTAAAAACAATCAAATTGTGGGAATAACACCTGCTATGTTAACAGGAAGTTCTTTAAAGTTTATGTTAGATAAATTCCCTGAAAGAACCTTTGATGTTGGTATTGCAGAACAACATGCGGTCACCTTAGCTGCCGGAATGGCAACTCAAGGTTTGATTCCGTTTTGTAATATTTATTCTACTTTTTTACAACGCGCATATGACCAAGTAATACATGATGTTGCTTTACAAAATTTACCTGTAATCTTTTGTTTAGATAGAGCAGGATTAGTTGGAGAAGATGGAGCAACACATCATGGAGTATTTGATTTGGCTTATTTGAATTGTATTCCAAATATGATTATTCATGCACCAAGAAATGAGGTAGAATTAAGAAACATTCTTTATACCGCTCAATTAGGTTTACAACAACCAATTGCAATAAGATACCCAAGAGGAAAAGGAGTAATAATTGATTGGCAACAACCTTTTGAGAAAGTATCAATTGGAGAAGCTATTTGTCTAAAAAAAGGAGAAAATATTGCTGTTTTATCAATAGGAAGTATTTCTAAAAATGTTTCGAAAGCCATAGAAAATGAAAAAGTATCTCATTATGATATGCGGTTTTTAAAACCTTTAGATGAAAACTTATTACATCGTGTTTTTAGTTCTTATCAAAAAATAATTACCGTAGAAGATGGTACTATTAACGGTGGTTTAGGTAGTTCTATTTTAGCATTTGCTGCCAAACATACTTATACAAATACAATTTCTGTAATGGGAATTCCTGATGAATTTATTCACCAAGGAACCGTAGAAGAGCTTCAAACAATTAGCAATATCAATGCTGAAGCTATTCTTAAACAGATTAAGGAAATGCAATAAAAAAAGAGCTGTGAAATCACAGCTCTTTTAATTTTATTGTTTTAGTAATTATTTAATAATCACTTTTCCTGTAGCTCTTTTATTATTCGAATCAATTAAGTTAACAATATACACTCCAGCATTTAAATTTACAGATACTGGTAGTTTCTCTTGTTGAGTAAAATCCAATTCTTTTGTAAATACTTGTTTTCCGTTTATATCAAACAAATGTAATTTAGCTTTTCCTAATGTATTTTTAGCAAATATTGTAAACTCTCCATTAGAAACCGTTGGATACATGGTGAATACTTTATTTCCTTTTGCTACATCACCTACAGATGCTACACCTGTAGAAAATTGTCCAGTAAACATTCCTCTTCCATAAGTTGTAGCCATGACAGTATTATCAGCTGATCTCAAACTAAAAGAAGTTACTTTTACATTAGACATTCCATTTTGTGATTGTACCCATTTTGGTGAAGCATCTTTAAAATTACTAGTTCTCCAAACTCCTAACTCTGTTCCTATAATAACTTCGTCATTATTTAGAGGATTCATCATTATTGCTTTTACAGGAATATCTGGGAAATCTCCTTCCTTATTAGCCCACGAAGTTCCTCCGTTTTCAGTATACCAAATACTTACAACTCCATAATTATGAAAAGTTACCATTATTTCATCCTCATTTGCTCCAAAAGCAATATCAGAAATACTTCCAGAAAAGCTTAAACCATCATCGATAGCGCTCCATGTAGGAGTATTTGTGTTAGCATTTAATATTTTTAATAGTCTTCCTCCAGTTGTCCCAACAAATAACTTAGTAGAACCTGTTGTAAAAGGAGACACTTTTAACACTGAAGCAGAAGAAGTTAACAAAGAGTTCCCTATTCTTTTTTTAATTAATGTTTCACCTGGCTTAATTCCTGAATATCTAACAATACTATCAAAAGTTCCATTTTTATGACTTGCATTAGAATAAAGTATATCTAAATTATCATCTAAATCTCCAGGATTAATAAACATTCCTGTATCTGAGTCATTGTCTAAATCAACACCTGATCCATTAGAAGGTAAGTTCAGTCTTGCTTTAGTATTATAAACATAAGATGCTATCATATATTCACCATCTTTATCTATAAAAGAATATGCACCGTCTCCACCATATACTCTAACTGTTGAGTTAACTCCAACACTTGCTCCATTGATAAGCTGGGTACCATTATCTTGCGCTCCAGAAATCAATAGTTTATCTGTTGTACTTTGTCCTATCTCTCCGTGATAAAATTGTGTTACATTATAATCTTTATTTCTAGCTTCTATAGCCGTTCCTGTAGTTTCTGCTCCAGATAATGAACTAGCGTAATACACTCCACCATCATTACCTATAACTGCTTTATCAGAATCAGTTGGATGAAAAGCCCATGAATGTTGGTCAGCATGTACCAATGGAACTGTCAAAAAAAGTAACGCATTATTATTTGACCATTTGGATATTTGTTTCCACGAACTACCACTATCTGTAGATCTAAACAAATCAATTCCTCCAACATAAATAATTTTGTCATCTGTAGGGTCTACTTCAAGCACTAAATCATAGAATGCTTGTCCTCTAGTAAAATCACTATTAGGAATGCCTGAATCAGCATCACTAGGAGTTGTTATATTTACTACAGAAGTAAAACCATCAGTAGTTACTTCCATTTTTGGAGCACTCGGAATATCACAAAGTACATAAATTTTATCTTTATCTGTTTTTGATATGGCTATTTCAGTCCTTCTACCATTAGCTATTGTATGAGCTACAGAAAAACTAACTCCATTAGTAGATTTTAAAATTGTTCCTCCACCATAACCATAGATATTTCTTTCTGTTCCTATCCAAATTGTATTATCACTACTTATTTCTATATCATTAGGTTCGTACTGAGAACTATAGGTAGAAGTTTCTCTTCCTGGAATAAGAGGTAAATTTACTTTATTCCAATTAGCTCCATCGTTTGTAGATTTATATAACCCAGTTTTTTTTGCTCCAGGAAACTGACTGTTACCTCCATGCGCCCCAGCTATTCCTAAAAATATTTCAGTTTTATTAGTTGTTGGATTATTCCAAGCTTTTATTTCATTAATATAAAATAGTCTTTCTTGAATATCTGAATTTAAATTGTCATTATACACATTTACCCAAGAAGTTCCTCCGTCAGTAGATTTCCAAACCCCATTACCTGTTCCTGTAGGATTTGCTTGAGATTCCCCTGTTCCAATATACATTATTTGAGAATTATTAGGGTCTACAGTCATACAGTTTACAGATAAATTCTCATTTACCCCTACTCTTGTCCAAGATGAGCTTGCATTTGTAATATCATTATTTACCCATAATCCTCCTGTAGCTCCACCTGCGAAAACCCTTTTATTAGTCGCATCATTTGGGTCAAATAATATTACTTTTGTTCTACCACCAACATTATTTGGACCTCTCTCTACCCATTTATTATCAGTTGCATCACCTGGCACTCTTTGTAATTTTCTTTGGTCATTTAGTTCTTTTTGTAATCTAAAAACATTCTCTGGATGTGTTCTCCCAGTTTGTGGATTTATCTCTAGTAAATACTCTTGTTCAAAATACTTGTTTGGAGATATTCCTCTTGCTCTTCTTTCTTTTTTAGTTAAAAGTAACGTTTTGTTATAAGGGTGATTTTTTAAGAATTCTGCATGTTTTTCTTGCAGTGTTTTCTCTTTTTTTGCATCATTGATTGAATACTTATAAATCAACCCAACAGCTATTGCTAAAGCAACTGTAAATAGTATTTTTTTCTTCATTGTTTACGTTTAAATAATTAAAAGGGCAACCCCAAAGTTAGCAAAAACCTTTTATATAAGGTTTCCATTTATTTTTTTATGCAATCTAATTGCATAACTATCAGACATTTTAGACACATAACTACACACCTGCATAATTCTCTCATATATACTATCAGAACTACTTTTATATTCGTTTGGTAGTAGATTTAATACTAGTTGATCATAGTTAGATGCTTCGTTATTAAATGTATTATTTAAAGCATTAACAAATACTTCTAATAAGTCTGCAATAATCTTATAACCTGCAACTTCTTTTTCTATTACATCGTTGCTTTTATAGATCTTATCTAGACTGATTTTTATAATGTCGTTAATCTGTGCTTCATACTTACATTTATCTAGCAAAGATTTGTCAAATTCTCCTCTTAAAATGGCATCTTCATTCTCTAAGAAAATTGTAACAGCCTCATTAATCAAAGTATTTATTGCCAAAGCTCTTAAATAACTAACTCTGTCTTTAGTATGTTCTAAAGAATGGTATTTTTTAGTATCAATACTATCTTTTACTAGTTTTATTAAATATTCTAAAGCAAAATCCTCTTCAATCAACCCAAGATTGATTCCATCTTCAAAATCAATAATTGTATAACAAATATCGTCTGCAGCTTCTACTAAGTATGCCAAAGGATGACGGTAATAAGAAATATTTGAATCTGATTTAGCCTTTAAGCCTAAGTCATTTACTAAATCTAAAAAGGCTTCTTTTTCTGATTGAAAAAAACCATATTTTTTGTCTACAATATGTTTTGTTGGTTTTTTAGGTAACGATTCTTTCGGATATTTTAAAAACGCACCTAAAGTTGCATAAGACAATCGCAAGCCCCCAGAAATTCCTTCTCTATTTTCGGTTAAAATTTTAAATCCATTTGCATTTCCTTCGAAATCTATTAAATCTTGATATTCTTTGGTTGTTAATTGCTCTTTAAATTTGAGTCCGTTACCCGTTTTAAAATACTCTCCAATAGCTTTTTCTCCTGAATGACCAAAGGGTGGGTTCCCAATATCATGTGTAACTGAAGCAGCAGCTACAATTGCTCCAAAATCATTAAATGTGTATCCTAAATCTACCAAGTGAGGATGACGATTTAGTAATTCTTTTCCTACACGTCTTCCAATACTTCTCCCAACAACAGATACTTCTAAACTGTGTGTTAAACGCGTATGAACAAAGTCGGTTTCTGACAATGGAATTACTTGTGTTTTATCTTGTAAACTTCTAAACGCCGACGAAAAAATGATTCTATCAAAATCTACTTCAAAACCCAAACGAGTTTCGTCTTGTTCTGCTCTGTGTCTTTTTTTGGTATCTCCAAATCGTTTTAACGATAGTAATTGTTCCCAGTTCATTTATTCTTCTTTATATGTTCTAAAACCTTTGATAATTGATTTTCTTCAAATTCTATGTTTCCTTTTCCATCAATTAAATAATACCTCGGAAAAAAAGAAATCTTTAAATCTTTCTTAAGGTTTGGTTTTTCTTTGAATTGATTATAATTTTTCCAAAAATACTTATGTTCTTTTAAATATGCCCTCCATTTAGTTGTATTTCTATCTATCGAAAAACCTATTAATTCGATATTATTTTTACGAAAATCTGTTATTTTCTTAGCCAACTTTTTATGATCTTTTATACAAGGTGCACATTCTAAGTACCAAAAATCCAGCAGGTATTTTTTTCCTTTTTCCAACACCAACTTTTCTGAGGTTTTTGTTGTTGTTTTAAATGTATATGGAGAAAAGTCAATCTTCTTTTGAATCGATAATTTTGTTTTTTGCTTCGCATTTTTTTGAGAAGAACCCTCTTTACAGCCAAACAAAACGGCAAAAAGTAAGAATCCTATTTTTATTTTTTTCATTTTTCTAAAATACAAAAAAGAGAAGCGATTTTGCCTCTCTTTTTTCCTTTTAATTTAATTAATGTCTGGTTAGACAAATGTAGATTTGATTAAGATCCACACATTAAGCAATCATCTGGTCCTGCATCTCTAGATGCATCTACCATTGCTTTAAACTCTTCTGGAGACATTGGTTTGTCGTCTTCTTTTTTCTCTTTTGATAAGGTAAACTGAATTGCGTTTACTGCAGATTTTGTTCTTAAGTAATACATTCCTGTTTTTAATCCAGATTTCCATCCGTAGAAATGCATCGAAGTTAATTTTCCAAAATCTGGATCTTGCATAAATAAGTTTAACGATTGAGATTGATCAATAAAATATCCTCTATGGCGTGCCATATCAATAATATCTTTCATACTCATTTCCCAAACGGTCTTATACAATTCTTTTAAGTTTGCTGGAATCTCATCAATATGTTGAATAGAACCATTAGCTCTCATAATATCTTCTTTCATATCATTATTCCATAACCCTAACTCTACCAAGTCTTCTAATAAATGTTTATTCACTACAATAAACTCACCAGATAAAACTCTACGTGTATAAATATTAGAAGTATATGGTTCAAAAGCTTCGTTATTTCCTAAAATTTGAGAGGTAGAAGCTGTTGGCATTGGCGCAACTAATAAAGAGTTTCTTACTCCGTGTTTTATTACATTCTTACGCAATTTAGCCCAATCCCAATTACCACTTAATTCATCATCTTTAATTCCCCACATATTAAACTGGAATTCTCCTTCTGACATTGGAGAACCTTTAAATGTAGAATAAGCTCCTTTTGCTTTGGCAATTTCCATAGAAGAAGTAACCGCAGCAAAATACATCGTTTCAAAAATATCTTGGTTTAATTTCTTTGCCTCTTCTGACGTAAATGGCAAACGTAATCCAATAAAAGTATCTGCCAATCCTTGAATTCCTAAACCAACAGGTCTATGACGGAAGTTAGAATTTTCTGCCTCTTTTACAGGATAGTAATTCATATCTATTACTGTATCTAAATTACGAGTTACCTTTTTGGTTACATCAAATAATTTTTTGTGATTAAAGAATTTCTCTCCATTTTCTTTTTCTGTAATAAACATCGGTAATGCAATAGAAGCTAAGTTACATACAGCTACTTCATCTTGCGCTGTATATTCCATAATTTCTGTACATAAATTAGAAGAGCGAATAGTTCCTAATTTTTTGTGGTTTGTTTTACGGTTTACAGCATCTTTATATAACATGTAAGGAGTACCAGTCTCAATTTGAGATTCTAAGATTTTCTCCCAAAGTTCACGTGCTTTGATTGTTTTTCTTCCTTTTCCTACTTTTTCGTATCCTTCGTATAGTTTTTCGAACTCATCTCCATAAGTATCAAATAAATGCGGACACTCATTTGGACACATTAAAGTCCATTCTCCATCTTCTTGTACACGTTTCATGAATAAATCTGGAATCCACATTGCATAAAACAAGTCTCTTGCACGCATTTCTTCTTTTCCGTGATTCTTTTTCAAGTCTAAGAAATCGAAAATATCAGCATGCCAAGGTTCTAAATACATGGCAAAAGAACCTTTACGTTTTCCTCCACCTTGGTCTACATAACGAGCAGTATCATTAAAAACTTTTAACATTGGTACAATTCCGTTAGATGTACCATTTGTTCCTCTAATATAAGAACCTGTTGCTCTTACATTGTGTAAAGACAATCCAATACCTCCAGCAGACTGAGAGATTTTAGCTGTTTGTTTTAATGTATCATAAATTCCATCAATACTATCATCTTGCATTTGTAATAAGAAACAAGAAGACATTTGAGGTTTTGGTGTACCTGCATTAAATAAGGTTGGAGTAGCATGTGTAAAATATTTTTTACTCATTAATTCGTATGTAGCAATTGCTTCATCAATATCTTCTTTATGGATACCGATAGAAACACGCATTAACATATGCTGTGGACGCTCTGCTATGTTTCCGTTTAATTTTAATAAGTAGGAACGTTCTAAAGTTTTAAAACCAAAATAATCGTAGTTAAAATCTCTATTATAAATAATAGTGGAATCTAATTTTTCTGCATTCTCTTGAATAATCTTGTAAACATCATCTGCTAATAGTGGTGCTTTTTTATCTGTACGTGGATTCACATATTGATACAAATCTGTCATTGTTTCTGAGAATGACTTTTTAGTATTTTTATGTAAGTTAGATACGGCAATTCTTGCTGCTAATTTTGCATAGTCTGGATGCGCTGTAGTCATTGTTGCTGCAGTTTCTGCTGCTAAGTTGTCTAATTCTGATGTACTAACACCGTCATATAAACCTTCAATAACTCTCATGGCTACTTTTACAGGATCTACAATCTTGTTTAAACCATAACACATTTTTTTTACTCTAGCCGTAATCTTGTCAAACATTACTGGCTCTTTCTTGCCGTCTCTTTTTACTACATACATAATTATATACGATTTTATTTGGTTGTTATATACGCCAAAACATCCACTTTTTGGCTACTCTCTTAATGTTACAATATCGTTTTACCGATATTTTTTTTGTGTTGTTGATTCTTAGTTGGTGACTAAGTATAAAATACCATTGGATTTATTCCTAGGTTTTTTAGGGGTCAAAAAATTCTTTTTGATGCGCGAAACATCAGGATATTTAACTGTTTTGTTACTGATTAAAAATCGGCGTCAAAACTAATACTTCCTGTACCTCCAGATTTTACTCCGGCTTTTTGATATTCTGAAACTCTTTTTTCGAAGAAGTTGGTTTTCCCTTCTAAAGAAATCATTTCCATAAAGTCAAATGGATTGGTTGCATCGTATACTTTATCACACCCAAACTCTAATAAAAGTCTGTCTGTAACAAATTCTAAATATTGTGTCATTAATTTAGCGTTCATTCCAATTAAACTTACTGGTAATGATTCTGTAATAAACTCACGTTCAATATCTAATGCATCTACAATAATTTCTTTTATTCTTTCTTTTGGTACTTTGTTTACAATGTGTTTGTTGTGTAAGTGTACAGCAAAATCACAGTGCATTCCTTCATCTCTAGAAATTAACTCGTTAGAGAATGTTAATCCAGGTAATAAACCTCTTTTCTTTAACCAAAAGATAGAACAGAAAGCTCCAGAGAAGAAAATTCCTTCTACAGCAGCAAAAGCAATTAAACGCTCAGCAAAAGAATCTGACTCAATCCATTTTAAAGCCCATTCTGCTTTCTTTTTAATTGCAGGAAAAACCTCAATTGCTCTAAACAACCTATCTTTTTCTACTTCATCTTTAACATAAGTATCTATTAATAATGAATACGTTTCTGAATGAATATTCTCCATCATTATTTGGAATCCGTAGAAAAATTTTGCTTCTGAATATTGTACTTCATTTACAAAGTTCTCAGCAAGATTTTCATTTACAATTCCGTCTGAAGCAGCAAAGAATGCTAAAATATGTTTGATAAAATAACGTTCATCATCGGTTAATTTATCGTTCCAATCTGTTAAATCTGAATGCAAATCGATTTCTTCAGCTGTCCAAAAACAAGCTTGTTGTTTTTTATACCAATCCCATAAGTCATCATGTTGAATTGGAAAGATTACAAATCGATTATCGTTAGGCTGTAAAATTGGTTCTATAGCAGACATTCTTTAAATGAAAAATTAGTTGTTTGTAATTGTGTTGTGTTGTCGAAAAAAGACGTTAACAAAGATCAGAATTTTTGTCTTAAAAATGAAGTCATACTTATCCACAAAAGTTCAAAGTTTTTAACAAAACGTTCACATTTTTATATTCTTTACCCAAAAATCAAATTCACACAAAACATTGATTGACAGTATTTTATATTCTTTATTTTTTTACAACCCCTTGATTTTATTGGGTTTGTCAAACAAGTCTTATTTTGTTTTTAAAAATTCTAATTTAAAAAAGTTCTCTTGACTTTATTCCACAAAAAAGGCTTCAACATGTTGAAGCCTTTTTTTAAATATTTTATGTGTTTTATTAGTCTTTAATCGTCGCAGTTAAATTCATAAACACTTCTACTGTAAAGTTCATATTTCCTGCATCAGAAAGCACATTTCCAAATAACTTTATCGTTGCTGTATTGTTATTTAAAAAGGCTTGTTCTATTTTACTTAAGATGCTAGCATCATCTATTTCAAAGATGGTTCCGGCAGTTGCTGCTTGAGAAACATTAAAGTTTTTCATAATATCTACCACAACATCATCAAATTTTAATGTTCCTGTAGGAATTGTACCTGCTGCATTTCCTGTAAAACTTTTAAACTTATAAGTAAACTTATTAATTTTAATTGCTTTTATTTTTCCTTTATATTCTGCTAGATCACCAGAATTTAAGTCTGTTGTTTCTGATAGATCAAAAGCCTCGGCAGTTCCGTTTGTTTGTTGTACAGAAACATCTATATTTTCTGTTAAATCATTGTTTACGTTTAATTCTAATAACTCATTTAAACTATCACAAGAGTATAATACAAATGAGATACATAATAGAAAGAATACTTTTTTCATGATTGATTGTTTTTTGTAAATGTACAAATTTTAGTTTTTTAAATGTTTCTCTGCTACTTTTTCTAGCTCAGCATACCAATCTTCTCCAAATTTTCTAATCAAAGCTTGTTTTACAAATTTATAAACGGGCACTTGCAATTCTTTTCCTAAAGAACAAGCATCATCGCAAATTTCCCATTTATGGTAATTTACTGCAGAAAACTCACTATAATCTTTAATTCTAACAGGATACAAATGACAAGAAATAGGTTTTTTCCAATCAATAATTCCCTGATTGTACGCTTCTTCAATAGCACACAAAGCGGTATTATTTTCATCAAAAATAACATAAGCACAATCGGCATCATTAATTAATGGAGTTTCTAATTCTCCAAAATCACTGGTTATCCAAGTACCTTCTTTTTCAATCACTTCAACACCTTCTTTACGTAAAAAAGGTTTTACTTTATCGTAAATTTTATCAAGAATCTCTGTTTCGTTTTTCTCAAGCGGTGCTCCAGCGTCACCATCAATACAGCAAGCTCCTTTACAAGCAGAAATATTACAAACAAATTCTTTGTCTATAACATTTTCAGATACAATTGTTTTTCCTAGTTGAAACATTCGGCAAAAATACATTTATTTTGTTAGTTTTCATTTTAATTTCAACTAACTTAAGTAAGTTTGTATTTCTAAAATCAACCAAAATGAATTTTAATATTAAAGAAATATTTACGGCGTTTATGGTTTTATTTGCTGTAATAGACATTATTGGAAACATTCCTATTGTTATCGATTTAAGAAAAAAGGTAGGGCATATTCAATCTGAAAAAGCTTCATTAATTGCTGGAATAATTATGATTCTTTTTCTTTTCTTAGGTAAAAGTTTACTCTCTTTTATTGGTGTTGATGTAAACTCTTTTGCCGTTGCGGGAGCCTTTATACTCTTTTTTATAGCTTTAGAAATGATTTTAGGAATTACATTATACAAAGAAGATGAAAGCTCTGCTATCACAGCCTCTGTTTTTCCTTTAGCATTTCCTTTAATTGCAGGTCCAGGAAGCTTAACTACACTGCTTTCTTTAAGAGCTGAATTTAACATAGAAAATATTATTGTAGCCGTCTTATTAAATGTGATTTTTATCTATATCGTATTAAAAACATCTTCTAAAATTGAAAAGTTTATTGGGCCAAACGGAATTAATATTATTAGAAAAGTTTTTGGAGTAATTCTTTTAGCAATTGCGGTAAAACTTTTTGCTGCTAACATTAAAGAATTATTTTAATGACTACTCATTTTAATGCACTAATTATTGGTGGAGGCGTTGCTGGTATGCAATGTGCTTTCGTTTTAGGTTCTGCTAAAGAAAAAGCTTTTGCGCTTGATAAAAAAATCGGAATTATTGCCCACCAAAAGACTTCTCATTTACAAAATGCCTTGTTTAATAATGTGCTTGGACTTAATCCAGGGACTTTAGGAAGTGATATTCTTATAAACAGTAAAGAACATTTATCCAAACAATACTCACATGTAACACAAATACACAACGAAAAAGTGTTAGAGATTGTTTTAGAAAAAGATAACTATATAATTACTACCAATAAATCTAGCTACACGGCTAACATCGTTGTGATAGCACTAAATTACGCCAAACCTTTTACCATAAAAGGATTGGAAGAATTTGTGATTCCACATAAAAAAGCAAACCCAGCAAAAGACAGAATACAATTAGAAAATGATGATTTTTTGATTCAAAAAGGATTGTATGTATGTGGTACAATTGCTGGGCTTAGAAGTCAGTTTGCTATTGCAGCTGGTAGTGGAGCATCTGTTGCTACAGATATTTTAACTTTATGGAATAATGGAATTCCCACCAAAGTTCATGATAAAGCATAAAAAAAAGCCCTGTTTTTAACAGGGCTTTTTTTATATAGATTTGTGTTTATTCTACTGTTACAGACTTTGCCAAGTTTCTTGGTTGATCTACATTCTTACCTAACATTACTGCAATATGGTAAGATAATAATTGTAACGGAATTGTAGTTAACAATGGTGTAAATGCTTCTTCAGTATCTGGAATTTCGATTACATGATCTGCAATTTCCTTAACTGTTTCATCTCCTTCTGTTACTACAGCAATAATTTTCCCTGCTCTAGATTTTATCTCTTGAATATTACTTACTACTTTTTCGTAGTGCCCTTTATTAGTTGCAATTACAAAAATTGGCATATTCTCATCAATTAAAGCAATAGGTCCATGTTTCATCTCTGCTGCAGGATATCCTTCTGCATGGATATAAGAAATCTCTTTTAACTTTAAGGCTCCTTCTAAAGCTACAGGGAAATTAAATCCTCTCCCTAAATACAAACAGTTTGTTGCATCTTTATAAACAGAAGCAATGTATTTAACTTGATCATCAATTTTTAATAACTCTTCTACCTTATTAGGTATTAACTGTAATGTTTGTAAATATGTATGGAAAAGTGGCGTTGATATTTTACCTTTTTCTTTCCCTAATTTTAATGCCATTAACGACAACACAGTAATTTGGGTCGTAAATGCTTTTGTTGATGCTACTCCAATTTCTGGACCAGCATGTGTATAAGCTCCTGCATGTGTTTCTCTTGCAATAGAAGATCCAACAACATTACAAACACCAAAAACAAAAGCTCCTTTAGATTTTGCTAATTTTATAGCAGCTAAGGTATCTGCAGTCTCACCAGATTGAGAAATTGCAATAACTACATCTTTATCTGTAATAATTGGGTTTCTATATCTAAACTCTGATGCATATTCTACTTCTACAGGAATTCTAGCAATATCTTCGAATAAATATTCGGCTACCAAACCAGCATGCCATGAAGTTCCACAAGCAACAATTATAATTCTGTCTGCATTGGTGAACTTTTTTAGATTATCATCAATTCCTGCCATTCTGATAATGCCTTTATCAGCAAGCATTCTACCTCTATAAGTATCTAAAATTGCTTTTGGTTGCTCATGAATCTCTTTTAACATAAAATGATCATAACCTCCCTTTTCAATTTGCTCTAAACTCATCTGAAGTTCTTGAGTTTTAGTGTCTACTAAAGAATCGTCATTAATCTTACGTACTTTTATTCCTTTACCTAACTTGATAATTGCCATTTCCTCATCCTCTAAATACACAGCTTCTTTTGTGTATTCAATAAAAGGTGAGGCATCAGAAGCTACAAAGAATTCTTTATTGTCTTTTCCTATTCCTAAGGCAATTGGACTACCTAAACGAGCTACAACAATTTCGTTCGTTTTAGTCTTATCAAAAACAGCGATTGCATATGCTCCAATTACTTGGGTAAGGGCAAGTTGCACAGCCTTTCCTAGCTTACATCCTTCTTGTTTTTTTACCTCTTCTATTAAGTTTACTAATACTTCCGTATCAGTATCACTCTCAAAAGTATAACCTCTAGAAACAAGTTCTTTTTTAATCGTATCATAGTTTTCGATAATTCCGTTATGAACAATTACCAAATTTCCAGACATTGAGGTATGAGGATGTGAATTTACATCATTTGGCACACCGTGAGTAGCCCAACGTGTATGACCTATACCTATATTTCCTTTTTTACTATCTTCATTACTGTTGGTAATAACCTCTAAATCAGAAACCTTTCCTTTGGTTTTTGACACACGGATATTTCCATCATCATACATCATGATACCAGCACTATCATAACCTCTATACTCTAATCTTTGCAATCCTTTTACAACAATTGGATATGCTTCTCTATAACCTATGTAACCTGTAATTCCACACATAGCAATACTCTATTTTTTTATTGAATATGATATTTTTAATCTCGCTCTTCTTTCTCCATTCGCTGCCTTATCATGATTTAATAAGGTAACAGCTTTAGGACTCCAACTATAATTTTTAACCAAAGTATCTATTGGGTTTTGTGGTATATCTGTAGGATTATTAAACACTCTTAATCCTAAAACAGGGTTATAATCAGAAGTTCCTTTTACAAAATCAGAAATATAATCTGTTATTTTAAAAGCATAGTAATCTGGCTTTTTGTTTGTTAACACTAGATTACCGCCAAAGATAATACTTCCTTCTGTAGTTAAATCTTTTACGTGAGCTTTTGTAACTCCATCTTTAAACAAAAGTAACCTAAACGGAGTAGCAATTGTATCATACTTTACAATATCTTGATCTACATAAAAAGTCAATGTAGCATCATTAATTAACCAATTCTTTTTCTTTAAAAGATTTAATTGTGCAGTACTTAATAACTCAATTGTTCCCATGTTACCTGCAGTACCTTGTACAATTACATTTTTATTAGCTGGATATACTTTCTCTGTCATTTTATAAGTACTTGTACTAAAATTAGACAGTAAAAACCTATTTGTTTTCTCAATAGTGTCTAAAACTGTTGTACCTCCTTTAACCACAGTTCTAGTATAACGTAATTCAATTGATGGTTTTAATTCTTTATTTGTATTATTTAACAAGAATGATATTAATGATCCTTCATTTCCTGACGCTTCAATTAACAGTCCTTTAAAATACTCATTAAGAGCTTCTTGAGACTCAAAATCTGAAGTATCAAATTTGTCAATAAAAATATCTTTAAACTTCGATTTATCTAAGGCAATTCTTGCAAAAGGGTTATTGTTTGTTAACTTAATTGTGTCTGTTTTATACACATTCCCATTGCTTAATCTTCTTTTATAAATTAAAGCAGTATCTATTGCTTTAGGAGTAAATTGATAGTTAAGAGTACTATTCAATTCTCCTGATAATTTCTGATACGTATAATTAGATGGATAGTTTTTTGATTTAGATGGATCATTAGGATCTAAACGATTCATATAAGTATCCGTCCTGTAGATATTTACATTAAAAGGTTTAGATTGATCTCCTATAATTGAATCTAGTGTATACTCAGAAGTAGTACCTGATTTTAATGTTGCTTGATATGGTAATTTTAAAAATACCGTATCAATTGTAGTAACAATTGTTGTATCTGCACCATATATTCTCTCTGCTTTGTCTTTAGTCTTTATTTCTGTATCCAGTATAATTTGAGAAATCATAGATGCTTCTATTTTCTCATAATTTGGATTGTTATAAACTCCTAATAAGTATTGACCTAAGGCTCCTCCAATAGTTAATCCATCTGCTCTAACACTTGTAATAGCCTTGTTTGTTACAACAACTTCCATAATAGTGTCTTTTGTATCAAACTTGGTGTTTTTTATTACGTTTGAAGCAATGTCTGTAAAATCTTTTTCACACGATATTACTGTAATAACAAATAAAATAATTACACTTAAATATGCACTTTTTTTTATCATTTTTTCTTTTTAAAATAAGGGTTATTCTGCTAAAACTTCGTTAGCATAAAATTCTAAATAAGCTTCTGTTAATGTTTCTTCTGTTTGATACTCTAATACAGGCTTTTCTTTTTCTTGTATAAATGAATCCAATTCATCAGAAATACTTTCGCTTCCTTTAATTACGGCATCAGAATTTTCGATGGCGCTTTTTAAAATGTTAGTGTGGTTAGGTGTAATGATTGTTGCAGTTTTATTGTCATCGATTTTATCGAACTTAACTTTTTCTGCTAATGTATTATTCAACGTTCCTTCAAAGTCATTATTATAAACAGAAGTAACTATTTTACTTTCTGCAAACAATGGCTCTTCTTTATAGAACTCTCTCAAATATAATGGTAATAAAGAGGCCATCCATCCATGAATATGGATAATATCTGGCGCCCAATTTAATTTTTTAACGGTTTCAATTACTCCTTTTGCAAAAAAGATGGCTCTTTCATCATTATCCTCAAACAACTGGTCGTCTTCATCTGTAAAAATGGCCTTTCTTTTAAAATACTCATCATTATCGATAAAATATACTTGCATTCTTTCTTTTGGAATTGAAGCAACTTTAATAATCAAAGGCATATCCATGTCATTAATTATCAAATTCATTCCAGAAAGCCTAATAACCTCATGTAACTGATGTCTCCTTTCATTGATTACACCAAATCTTGGCATAAAAATTCGGGTTTGTACTCCTTTAGAATGTGCTTTTCTTGCGGCATTAAATGCGGTAGATGCCATCTCTGTTTCTGGCAAATATGGTACTACTTCTGACGAAACGTACAGTATTCTCTTATCTTTCATTGAATCAATTCCTTTTATAAGACGTGCAAAAATACACATTTTTATGCTAATTCCATGTTAAAATGGTAAGTTTGCACACATTTTACAGATTAATCTTTATGCAAATTTTCGAAAACAAGAATGCCTTAACAGATTGTATTTCTTTATTTAAGCAAGAAAACAAGCAAATTGGTTTTGTACCAACCATGGGTGCTTTGCATAAAGGTCACCTTTCTTTAATCGAAGAATCGAAGAAAAATAATGATATCACTATAGCAAGTATTTTTGTAAATCCAACGCAGTTTAACAACCCAGAAGATTTAAAAAAATACCCAAAAACAATAGAAAACGACCTAAACCTCTTAAAAAATACTGGTTGTGATGTTGTTTTTATTCCTTCTGTAAAGGAAATGTATATAAATAATGTTGCTTCCAAAGCTTATTCTTTTGATGGAATTGAACATCAAATGGAAGGAAAATTTAGAGAGGGTCATTTTGATGGTGTTGCTACCATTGTTCAAACTTTTTTTGAAATTGTTACACCTAATAATGCTTATTTTGGAGAAAAAGATTTTCAACAATTACAAATTGTAAAAAAATTAGTTGAAAAAGAAAATCTTCCTGTAAATATTATTGGTTGTCCAATTTTTAGAGAGAAAGACGGATTGGCTATGAGTTCTAGGAATATGCGTTTGTCTGAGCAGCAACGCAATGCTGCGCCATTAATTTATCAAGTTTTAAAAACTTCTTCTCTTTTATCTAAAACACAAAACTTAGTAGAAATTTACACTTTTGTCAACAAGCAATTCGACAAAAATGAACTACTAGATTTGGAGTATTTTACCATTGCAGAAGAACAAAGTTTACAAGAAGTAAGCTCTCTAAAATCAACTAAAAAATTAAGAGCTTTTATTGCAGTTAATGCAGGTGATATTAGATTGATAGACAACATTTCAATCCCTAAAAAGGAGTAACCATCCTTTTTACTTTTTTTAACTAAAAATACATTTAAAAGTTTTATTTTTGCGGCATGTTAGTACAAGTAGTAAAGTCTAAAATTCACAGGGTTAAAGTAACCGGTGCAGATTTAAATTATATTGGAAGCATAACTATCGATTTAGATTTGATGGAAGCTGCTAATATTATCGAAGGTGAAAAAGTACAGATTGTTAATAATAACAATGGCGAAAGATTAGAAACCTATGTAATTCCCGGAAAAAGAGGAAGTGGTGAAATTACTTTAAATGGAGCCGCTGCTCGTAGAGTTGCCGTTGGAGATGTACTTATTTTAATTGCTTATGCTTTTATGGATTTAGAAATCGCAAAGGAATTTAAACCTTCTCTTGTGTTTCCTAACGAAGCAACCAATACACTTCACTAGATTTGAACACTACTATAAAAAAATCCCTAAAAATAATACTACCTCTAGCTCTTGGAGGTTTTTTAGTCTGGTATTCTTTATATGATATAGATACCGATGAGTTTATTGGATACTTTAAAAATGCTAATTATTGGTGGATTTTATTAGGTCTATGTTTTGGAGCATTAAGTCATTTGTCTAGAGCTTATCGTTGGAAGTTTATGCTAGAGCCATTAGGTTTTAAGCCTTCATTTGCAAATAGCACTATGGCTGTTCTTGTGGCTTATTTAGTTAATCTAACAATACCACGTGCAGGAGAAGCTTCTAGAGCTGCAGTAATGACTAATTATGAAGATATTCCTTTTGAAAAAGGTTTTGGGACCATAGTAGCAGAGCGTATTGCAGACTTAGTAATGATGCTTTTAATTGTAGCTATTACTCTTTTTGTACAATTTGATTTTATTTTTGATTTACTAATCAAAAACTTTAATCCAGTAAAAATAGGCATTGGCCTTGTTGCATTACTTATTGGTTTTTTCTTCTTTACCAGATATATTAAAAAATCTACCTCAGGATTTGGTTTAAAAATTAAAACATTTATTACTGGTTTAATTGAAGGGGTAATGAGTATTTTCAAAATGAAAAAACGCTGGGCTTTTATTTTTCATACGGTGTTTATTTGGACAATGTATGTAGCTATGTTTTGGGCAACTATCCCTGCAATTGAAGGCCTTCAAGTTCCTTTCGGTGCAGTATTAATTGGTTTTATTGCTGGCGGATTTGCCATTGCAGCAACCAATGGAGGAATAGGATTATATCCAGTTGCAGTAACAGGAGCTTTCTTGTTATTTGGAATTGCAGAAGATCCTAGTAAAGCATTTGGATGGATTATGTGGACGGCACAAACTGCTATGGTTATTGTTTTTGGTGGTCTTTCTTTTTTATTATTACCTATCTATAATAAAAACAAGTAAATTTCTTTTCTTTGTAAGAAGAACTTCTTACATATTTTAAATGGCTAAAGTCAAAACTTCTTTTTTTTGTCAAAACTGTGGTGCTCAAACTCCAAAATGGACGGGACAATGTAGTACTTGTAATGAATGGAATACTATTGTAGAAGAAGTCATTCAAAAAGAAGAAAAAAGAAATTGGCAGCAATCTAGTAAAACCAATCGAAAGCCTAAACCTCTTCGAATTGAAGAGATTCAGTTAAATCCAGAAGAGCGAATTAACACAAATAACAACGAGTTAGATACTGTTCTTGGTGGTGGTCTAGTTAAAGGTTCTGTAACACTTTTAGGAGGTGAGCCAGGTATTGGTAAATCTACTTTATTACTACAAGTTGCCTTATCAATTAGCCAAAAAGTACTTTATGTTTCTGGAGAAGAAAGTCAGTCTCAAATAAAAATGAGAGCTGAAAGAATTGATACGACAGCTTCAAATTGTTTGATTTTAACCGAAACAAATACCCAACAAATCTTTAAAAATATTGAAGAAGTTGATCCTGAATTTTTAATTATAGATTCTATTCAGACTTTACACACCAATTCTATAGAAGCTTCGCCAGGAAGTATTTCTCAAATTAGAGAAACCACTGCAGAGCTTATTAAATTTGCTAAAGAAACTTCTACTCCTGTTTTATTAATTGGACATATAAACAAAGAAGGACAAATTGCGGGTCCTAAAATTTTAGAACATATGGTAGATGTTGTTTTACAATTTGAAGGCGATAGAAACCATACTTATAGAATTCTTAGAGCTCAAAAAAACCGATTTGGATCTACATCAGAACTAGGAATTTACGAAATGCTTTCTGGTGGATTACGAGAAGTTTCGAATCCTTCAGAAATATTAATTTCTAAAAAAGATGCTGATTTAAGTGGTACTGCTATTGCTTCTACTTTAGAAGGTGTAAGACCTTTAATGATCGAAATTCAAGCATTAGTTTCTACCGCAGTTTACGGAACTCCTCAACGATCTACAACAGGTTATAATCTAAAACGACTACACATGATTTTAGCTGTTTTAGAAAAAAGAGCAGGCTTTAAATTAGGTGCTAAAGATGTTTTTTTAAATATTACTGGCGGAATAAATGTTGATGATCCTGCAATAGACCTAGCGGTTGTTGCTGCTATACTTTCTTCAAATGAAGATATTGCCATTTCTCCTCACGTCTGTTTTGCCGCAGAAATTGGTTTGGCTGGAGAAATTAGACCTGTTTCTAAAATTGATCAACGTATCTTAGAGGCAGAAAAACTTGGATACAAAAAGTTTGTTGCTTCTAAATACAATAAAATCACTTCAAAAAATCACTCAATTCAACTCATATTAGTAGGAAAAGTAGAAGAGGCTTTTGCTACTTTATTTGCATAAAAAAATCCGAGCAAATTTGCTCGGATTTTTTTATGTTTTTGTTTTTTAAATTGAGGCTGCTCCACCTAACATTACCAATCCAGCAACAATAAAAATTAATATTATAATTCCTATCAAAGAAATTACGAGTCCTGCAATGGCAAGTCCTCTTGGTTTTTTAAAGATTCCAACTAGAGATAAAACAAACCCAACAAGCCATAAAATCCATCCTAAAAAAGGAATCCAACCAAAAACCAATGCAATCAAAGACAATACAAAACCAGCAGTTCCTACACCATTAGATTCACTTTTTTGCTGATTTACAATTGTTTGCTTTTCGGTTGCTTTTACTTCTTCCATAGCTTTGATTGATAATTATCAAGGAGTCAGAAACTATTTTTTATTCACCTCTTTTATATACTTTTCTAAAGCCATTGTCATAGAAGGTGTTTCTGGTGTTGGTGCAGTAATATTACACTTTAAACCAGCTTCTGTTGCCGCTTTTACTGTAGAGTTACCAAACACTGCAATACGTGTATTGTTTTGTTTAAACTCTGGGAAATTCTTAAATAAAGAATCGATTCCAGACGGGCTAAAGAATACTAAAATATCGTAGAAAACATTTTCTAAATCAGACAAATCGCTTACAACAGTCTTATATAATATTGCTTGTTTCCAATTAACCCCTAATTTTTCTAATTCATTCGGAATTAACGGCTTTAATTTATCAGAAGAAGGCAATAAGAATTTTTCATCTTTATGCTTTTTAATCAACTTACAAAGCTCTGGAAAAGTTCTAGTACCTACATATATTTTACGTTTTCTATATACTACATACTTTTGCAAATAGTAAGCAACCGCTTCAGACTGACAAAAATACTTTAAACTATCAGGCACTTTAAATCGCATTTCTTCTGCGATTCTAAAAAAGTTATCTACAGCATTTCTACTGGTTAAAATGATTGCAGTAAAATTGTTTAAATCTATCTTTTGGGCTCTTACTTCTTTTACTTCTACTCCTTCTACATGTATAAATGATCTAAAGTCAATTTTTACTTTTTGTTTTTCGGATAAATCAAAGTATGGCGAAGTTTCTGTTTTAGGCGCTGGTTGAGAAACCAAAATCGTTTTCACTTTCATAAATCTACTTTTTTTTATGCTGTTATTTTATATATGATTAATAACGGTGCTACTTGAAGTGCGCAAAGGTACAAAATAAAATAAAACAACTTGTTAATAATCAAGTTTTTGTTATTCAGAAACAACAATAGCGCAGACAACAAAAAGAACCCAATAAAAAAACAAAACAAAATAAAAGTGCTCATTTCACTATAACAAGTAACTATTAACAAGGGAAATAGCAACAAAGCGATACTATAAAAATAAGTTGTTTTAGAAGAAAACAGATAGCTAACTTCATGTTGTATTTCAAATAAACTTGCTATGATTTTATCTAATAAAATAAAGATTAGTAGATATGCTAAAACAAAGCTATAAATGCTAATGAATAGGACAAAACTCAAAACATAGTTCAAAAAATAAGCTGCAAAAAAACTAATTAAAATGGCATAAACAATAGAAGAGAAAAGAAGTAACACCAAATTAAATGCATTAAAAAAAGATTCTTTTTCTTCTATTTTCTTAGCAACAAACCCTTTTAAAAATAGTGCTTTTGAATATCCAACTAATTTTTGTTGATCAATCGCTTTTAAGAACACAATCAACACTAATACAAACACAAAAAGAAGTGTTAACCAATTATTAGAAAAAGCTATTCTATCTAGCGCTTGCATTAATTTGTTTTATGAAAATTATAACACAAAATTAGTGATAAATTAGCGTATATTTGCTACACTTTATTTTATCCATTTTAAAAAAATATGTCAGACACTCTGGTAATTATACCAACTTATAACGAAAAGGAAAATATTGAAGCTATCATTCGCGCTGTTTTTAGTCAAGAAAAACCTTTCGATATTTTAATTGTTGATGACAACTCGCCAGATGGTACTTCTGATATTGTTACTGGCTTAATCTCAGAATTCCCTAATAAATTATTTATTGAAAATAGAACTGAGAAAAATGGAATTGGTACAGCATATATTCATGGTTTTAAGTGGGCAATCCGTAAAAATTACGAATACATTATTGAAATGGATGCCGACTTTTCTCACAACCCAAAAGATTTAATTAGACTGTACAATGCTTGTGCTACTGAAGGTGCTGATGTTTCTGTAGGTTCTAGGTATGTAAAAAACAGAGTAAATGTTGTAAATTGGGACATAAAGAGGTTGTTACTTTCTTATTTTGCTTCTAGATATGTACGTATTATCACAGGTATTCGCGTATATGATACCACAGCAGGTTTTGTTTGTTATAAAAGAAAAGTTTTAGAGGTTATTAACTTAGATAAAATTAAATTTGTAGGATATGCTTTCCAAATTGAAATGAAATTTAAAGCATGGAAACATAAATTCAATATAAAAGAAGTTTCTGTTATTTTTACAGACAGAGCTCTTGGAGAATCAAAAATGAGTGGCTCTATCATTTATGAAGCGCTCTTTGGAGTGATAAAACTACGCCTTAAAGGTTTAAAATAAAATGAACACAACACTAATACAAAACGCCCAAATTGTTAACGAAAACGCAGTTTTTACTGGAGATGTCTTAATAGAAAACAATATTATTAAGCAGGTTTCAGAAAAAATTAACCCTACAGAAAACACTAAGATTATTGATGCTAAAGGCTCGTACTTAATTCCTGGAGTTATTGATGATCAAGTACATTTTCGCGAACCTGGGTTAACACATAAAGCTAACATTGCTACAGAAAGTAAAGCGGCGGTTGCTGGTGGAATTACTTCTTTTATAGAAATGCCAAATACAGTACCGCAAGCGACAACACAAGAATTGTTAGAAGATAAATTTGAAATTGCTTCAAAAACCTCTTATGCCAACTATTCTTTTATGTTTGGAGGCACCAATAACAATTTAGAAGAGTTATTAAAAACCAATCCTAAAAATGTCGCTGGAATCAAATTATTTTTAGGTTCATCAACAGGAAATATGCTTGTTGACAATGAAGAAGTATTAGAAAAAATATTTTCGTCTACCAAAATGCTCATTTCAGTTCATTGCGAAGACGAAGCTACGATTAGAAAAAATACAGCGCATTATAAAGAAATATACGGAGACGACATTCCAATTGAGCTTCATCCTGTTATTAGAAGTGAAGAAGCTTGTTATTTATCGTCTTCTAAAGCAATTGAACTTGCTAAAAAAACAGGAGCACGTTTACATGTTTTTCATTTATCTACAGAAAAAGAAACCCACTTATTTAGAAATGATATTCCTTTAGAAGAAAAACAAATTACTGCAGAAGTTTGTGTACATCATTTATGGTTTTCTGATGAAGATTACGCTAAAAAGGGAACTCATATAAAATGGAATCCTGCTGTAAAAAAAGCTAGTGACAGAGCTGGTTTATGGAAAGCTTTATTAGATGACAGATTAGATATTATTGCTACAGATCATGCGCCTCATACAATAGAAGAAAAAGACAATGTATATACAAAAGCGCCTAGTGGAGGTCCTTTAGTACAACATGCTTTAAATGCTATTTTAGAAAAGGTAAAAGATGGTACTATTTCTATTGAAAAAGCCGTTGAAAAAATGTGTCATAACCCTGCTAAAATTTTTAAAATAGAAAAAAGAGGGTTTATTAGAGAAGGTTATTTTGCCGATTTAGTGATTGTAGATCCAAACAAATCATATACTGTTTCTAAAGAAAATGTTTTATATAAATGTGGTTGGTCACCTTTTGAAGGAACAGCATTTTCTAGTAGTATTACTCACACATTTATAAATGGAAATTTAATCTTTGACAATGGTTACTTTAATGAAACCATAAAAGGAGAACGTTTACTTTTTAATCGATAGCATGAAAAAAGTTGTTGCAATCATAGCATTAGCATTGTTCGTTTCTTGTACAAGTAGAACAATATTAGAAAAGCCTAAAAACCTTATTCCAAAGGACACTATGGTGTTGCTACTAACAGATTTGTACATTGCTAAAAATGCATTTCATGAGAAAAATATTCGTAATGAGAAAAAAGTAAACTATATGCCTCTTGTTTACAATAAGTATAAAATTGATAGCACTCGATTCTATATAAGCAACTTTTATTATACTTCTAAATTAGAAGAGTACGATTTGATTTTTAAAGAAGTAGGCGAAAAACTAAAACAAAAAAAAGACAGTCTCGAAAAAATAATTGAAGAGAAAAAAGCTGTTGAAAGAAGAGATTAATGTTCTTCCTGATATTTATTGCTTATTTCTTTTATCACTTTATCTATTGAAGTGAATTTAAAATCGATACTGTTTCTAATTTTTTCTGAAGAATAATGGGTCTCATTAAATAATGAGTTTGCTGTGTTCTTGTTTAACAACCTTTTTTTTCGAGTTAAGAACGTAATTATTCCATCCAACCTTCTTAAAAAGGAAATCACACTTTTTGAGACATTGACCGATGGTGGAGTCTTTCCTAAACTTAAAGCAACTGTTGTAAAAATCTCTTTAAAGCTTTTATTTTCTGACACTAAAATAAATCGTTCATTTTTTACACTACTTTCTGTAAGTAAAATCATTGCTTTTACTACATCTGCTACACCAACATAACCCGTAATACCTGTTGTGTAATATTTTAATCCTTTGGCTACTTTGGTAAAAAACAATCCTGTATTTGTGTTCCAAAAACCAGCTCCTAAAATAACTCCCGGATTTACAATAACAACCTCTACACCTTCTTGGCTTGCTCTCCAAACTTCCATTTCTGCTCCACGTTTGGTAATCGCATATCCGTTGTGTTCTCCTTCAGCATTCCATTCGTTTTCTTCGGTTGCTATTTGATTATTTACACCATCTCCAATCGCAGCAATAGAACTTACAAAGCACAGTTTTTGAATGGCATTAGAAATACAAAAATTGACAATATTAGCAGTACCATCAATATTTACCTGCCTCATTTTTCTATAATCTTTAGGATCAAAAGAGACCAAAGCAGCTGCATGATACACAATCGTTACCTCTTCAAATGCTTTTTCTAAAGAAGGAACCTCTGTAATATCAGCTTGTACCCATATAATTTTAGAGAATAAAGTTGCTACATCTTCTGTATAATATGAGAATATTTTTTTTACAGTTTGCAACGATTTTTCAGTTCTATAAATCGCTTTTACCTGTTTATTTTTTGATGTAAGTGTAGCCAATAAGTGAGCTCCAACCAATCCTGTTCCTCCGGTTACTAAAATCATCTGTATAATTCTAAAAATCCTAGTTGCTAAAGTAGTTTTTTTTATAGGATAAAAGTATCTTTGCCTTCTCATAAATTAAAAATGATGACAAATTTTGTAGAAGAATTACGTTGGCGTGGACTATTACACGATATAATGCCAGATACTGAAGACTATTTATTAAAAAATAAAACAGCTGGTTATATTGGGTTTGATCCTACAGCAGATTCGTTACATATTGGTAGCTTGGTACAAATTATAATCTTAATGCATTTTCAGCGTGCAGGTCATACATCAATTGCTTTAGTTGGTGGTGCAACTGGAATGGTTGGTGATCCATCTGGTAAATCTGCAGAAAGAAATTTATTAGATGAAGCTACCTTAGCTAAAAATATTGCAGGAGTTAAAAGTCAGTTAGAACGTTTCTTAGATTTTGACAAAAACTCTTCTGAAAACCCAGCAGAGTTGGTAAATAATTACGATTGGATGAAAGACATTTCTCTAATCGATTTTGTTAGAGATACAGGAAAACACATTACTGTAAATTATATGATGGCCAAAGATTCTGTAAAGAAAAGGCTTAATGGAGAATTTGCAGAAGGAATGAGCTTTACCGAGTTTACCTATCAGTTATTTCAAGGATATGACTTCTATCATTTATACAAAGAGAAAAACTGTAGATTACAAATGGGAGGTTCTGATCAGTGGGGAAATATAACCACTGGTACAGAATTAATCAGAAGAAAAGCACAAGGAAAAGCCTATGCAATAACAGTTCCTTTAGTTACCAAAGCCGATGGAACTAAATTTGGAAAAACTGAAGGTGGTAATGTATGGCTAGATGCTAACAGAACTTCTCCTTATAAGTTTTACCAATATTGGTTAAATTCTTCTGATGAAGATTCTGAAAAATACATCAAAATTTTTACTTTCTTATCTCAAGAAGAAATTGAAAACTTAATTAAAGAACATAAAGAAGCGCCTCATATGCGTTTGTTACAGAAAAAGATTGGAGAAGAAGTTACTGTAATGACTCATGGTAGAGAAGCTTATGAAAAAGCAATAGCTGCTTCAAATATTTTATTTGGAAAATCTACTTCTGAAGATATCAAACAACTTGACGAACAAACATTTTTAGATGTTTTTGAAGGAGTTCCTCAAGCTTCAGTTAGTAAAGAGGATATTGATAATGGACTAGATATGATTGGTGCTTTATCTGCAAAGACAAACTTCTTAAAATCGAATTCTGATGCTCGTAGAGCCTTAAAAGAAAATGCAATTTCTGTAAACAAAGAAAAAGTAAAAGAAGACTATACAATTTCTACTACAGATTTAATAGCAAATACATATGTACTTCTACAACGCGGTAAAAAAAGTTATTTTTTATTAAAAGTTGAAGCTTAATTAAGTACAAAACATTCATAAAAAAAGTCAGCAAATTGCTGACTTTTTTTTATGCTATTATTTTTTAAGTTTTTTCCAATTGATATCTGCTTGTTTTTTGAGTGATTCTGCACCTTCATCTACCCAGAGTTTTAATGTATTTGTACCCCAAGCATTGTAAAACAAGTATAATTTATCATCTCTTATCTCAAAGGTTTTCGGATTGATAGACACTTTTTCTCCATTCTTTCCTATCGCATAAGCACAATAACCTCCATATTGAGGAACATACTTTGTTGGACTTTCTTTAAATGCCGCTAAATTCTTTGCTGATGAAAACTGAAACTTAACACCATCATAAGTAGTTGTGTATTTCTTTTTTCCTTTTTCAGCTTTATTAGCAAAATAAGCTACTACATCGTAACCATTCGCTACATATCCTCTTTTAAGATTGTAATCTTGTTGAGAAAAAACAGTAGAAGAGACTAATAAAAAAGCAATCAGTAATTTTTTCATCTTAGTTTTTCTTGTGTTTTAAAACTTCCCAGTTTTTATCTCCTTTAGCTTGTAACTTTTTGGTATCTCCTTCTTTCCAATCTTCTAATTTATTACTTAGCCATGAACTATAAAACAAATACAATTTTCCGTCTCTTACTTCATAAGCTTCTGCATCAATATACATTTTTGTTTTTTTGGCAGCTACTGCATAAGCACAGTATCCTCCATATTGTGGAATATATTTACTTGGGTTTTCTTTAAATAATTCTAAGTTTTTTGCTGATGAGAATTTAAATTTTGCACCATCAACCGTTGTTTGAAACTTGCTTTTTCCTTTTACAGGCTTCTTATTTGTAAAGTAAGACACCACATCATAACCCTCTGCAACATATCCTTTCTTTGTATTGTAATCTATCTGTTGAGAGAAAACTGTCGTTGCAAATCCAATAAATAAAATAGTAATTAATTGTTTCATTTTGAATAGTTTTGATTTATAGTCGAGCAGATAATCACAACATTACAAAGTCACTTTAAAAAAGCTTATATCATCTTTAAGAGATTTCTTTGAAACAGCTTAACAGACATAACTGTCATTACAAAACCAATTGCTATTAATATTCCTATTTTTGGTAACATTTCTACTAAAGATAAGTTTCTCCAGAAGATATCATAGAAACCTTGAATTCCCCAATAGTTTACACTAAATACAGCAATTTTCTGCATAATTTCTGGCATAATAAACAACGGAATCATACTTCCTCCAAGCGCAGACATTAACATAATTATTATGGTACTATATCCTTGTAATTGTTGACGTGATTTTGCAATAGACACTAAAAATATTCCAAAACTAGATACTGCAAAAGCGGTAGCAATAACCATTAATAGTAACGATGTTATGTCTTTAAATATTGGCAAACCAAATACTAACCAAGAAAAGACAAACATAATACCAAGTTGAAGTATAGAAATTAGCAATGCCGCTAACATTTTCCCAAACAAAACATCTATTGCTTTTACTGGAGAATACAATAAACGCTTTAATGTTCCTGCTTCCTTCTCTTCTAGCAAACCTCCTCCTATACCAGCAATACTAAATAATAACATCATAATTGCCGTACCTGCTACAGATTGTATCAATGCAATATTAGCTTTGTTTGTTTTTTCTTTAACTACTGAAGTCATTTGTATTTGAACACCTGAATTTTGTTTATTCCTATTTATCAAATTCAATGCTTTTTTACGAATTGCTTGAGGCATCTCTGGAAAATTAACATCCATAGATGCTTGCATTTTAGTTTGTACCATTTTTTTACCAACAGTACTCATTAAATTTTGCATTAATGTAGATTTCAAAATGCCTACTTCTATTTCTCTTGTAGCATCATATTTCAACTCTACTGGTAACTTAGTACCAGTATTTACTGCTTCTTGAAATCCTTTTTCTATAATAAATGAAGCGATGTATTTTCCTTTTTTCACCAAGTCAATCGCTTTATCTGCTTCTAAAGCAATGGTTTGTATACCTTTTAATTTCTC
The DNA here is from genome assembly GCA_947497755.1 of uncultured Polaribacter sp. GTDB lineage: Bacteria > Bacteroidota > Bacteroidia > Flavobacteriales > Flavobacteriaceae > Polaribacter. The sequence continues at coordinate 116,740 of CANMHT010000011.1, forward strand.
TAATTGAAGAAAAACAGATTTTGAGTCTTTTGTCTGGTCTTTATCTACTACTAAAAGTTTTACAATTCTTGGCCCGCTGCGTTTTCCCATGCCGCCAAAGGCAAAAGTAAATAATGAAATTAAAAAGATGGGTAGCGCAATGCTTAGTAATGCACCTTTTTTATCGGCAAAAAATAATTTTATGTCTTTTTTAAAGATGGTAAGTATCATGATTGTTGTTTTAAGGCTAGTCTCTTAATTGTTTTCCTGTTAAGCTTAGAAAAATGCCTTCTAAGTTTACTTTGTTTAATGTTAAATCTTCTATTTGAAGTTGTTCTGCATTACAAAAGCTAATAATTGCAGCGAGTTCTTTATTAATATCACATGCAATAGTTAAGCTTAACGTATCTTGTACAACTATTCTAAATCTTTTTTGTAAAGCGGTTAGCTGATTCGCACTTATCGATTGAAACTGAATCGTGACGGTTTCTTTTACACTACTTTCTTTTTGTAATTCTGCCAGTGTCCCTTGTGCGATAATATTACCACCATCAATAATTGCTATTCGATTACACAATCGCTCTACCTCTTCCATATAATGTGTAGTATAAACAATGGTCATTCCTTGTTGGTTTAGTGTTTCCACTACTTCAAAAATTCGATTTCTACTTTGAGGATCCACTCCAACTGTAGGTTCATCCATAAACAGTACTTTAGGTTGATGTAATATAGCAGAAGCAATATTAATTCTACGTTTCATTCCTCCAGAATAGGTTTTTATCAAGTCATTTTTCCTTTCAGACAAACCAATCAATTCTAAAACATTTTCTATTTTATTTTTTAACTCTTTCGCTGGAACTCCGTATAGTTGTCCCCAAAAAAGAAGATTTTCATATGCTGTAAATTCATCATATAAAGAGATTTCTTGCGGCACTACACCAATAAGTTTTTTGCAAATATTTGTAGCAGTTTTAATATCGTTTCCATCAATTTGTATACTTCCTGTATCACTAGACAAAATAGTGCTCATCATATTAATGGTTGTAGATTTCCCAGCTCCATTGGGACCAAGTAATCCAAAAACTTCACCTTTTTTAATAGAGAAGCTAAGGTTTTTTACGGCTTGTAATTCGTTAAATGATTTTGACAAATTAGTTACTTCTATCATTACTGTTTGATTTTGATATGATAAAAGTAGCAGAACAGTGTCTTTTGTAAGAAATTAGTTCACCGAACCGTAAGATTTTAATGACGAGTTGTAAAAAAGAAAACTACAACACCATAAGATTACATCCTCTAATATCTGAATGGTCAAAACGACCAATAATTTCAAAACTTCCATTAGAATGAACTTTTCCTAAATCTTGTGTAGCAATAAAAGAACAAGAATTATAATTTGCTAAGTCTATTATATTAATTCCTCCTGATTTTCCTGATTTAAGAATTGTAAGTGCATCTTCAGTATCTCGAGTAAAGATTTTCATCCAAGGAGGGCAATCAAAAATACCATTTCCTTTAGAATACCCCTGACTTAAAAGTTCTGTCATTCCGTATTCTGAATGAATATTAGCCGTACCAAACCCTTGTTTTAATATACTGTGTAGTTCTTCTCTAATCAGTTCTTTTCTTCTTCCTTTCATACCTCCAGTTTCCATTACCACTGTATTTTTTAATTCAAATTTGAATTGCTCTATCAAATCTAGCAAAGCAAATGAAACACCAATTAGTAAAACCTTTTTCCCTTTTTGATCTAATTCTTGTAATGTTTGTGCTAATTCTTCTAAATTATGAAGGTAAAACCCGCTTTCTGGTTGTACTGATTTTTGAATCAAATCATGAACCATGTATACCAAGGAAGAGCCTTTCCTTTCTAAGTAATTAGGCAATAGTGCTAAGATTGTATAATCTTCTATATTTCCATAAAAATGTTCAAAGCCTTTTAAGTAACTCTGTTCATATACAGAAATATCTGTTACATAATGCTTACTAGTGATACTTCCTGTAGTTCCAGAGCTTGTAAAAATCTCTTGAACTTCTTCTAATGAGGATACAATCTTTTTCGACTTAAAAAACTGAATAGGTAAAAATGGAATCTCATCAACCTTAGTCACGTCGCTAGGATGTATATACAATAAATCACAAAAAGATCTATATACCTTGTTGTTTTTAAACTGATGGTTGAAAACTGTTAAAGCACACTCTCTAAACCTGTCTTCTGATTGTATATTAAAAATGGATTCTTTCATAATTTTCACAAAAATAAAACTATTTAACGCAACCTTTTTAGTTTTTCTGCATCTTCTAAAAAAGAACCAAGGTTATTTCTTATACAAACCTTACTTATAAGTATTGTAAAACAAAAAAATCTTTATGAGAACTAAATTTTTAAATAGATGAAAAATTCAAATTTTAAAAGTCTTTTCTTTTTTATCGGTCTTGTATTTTCAATTTGTGCTTGCCAGCAAAACGATGAATTAGAAATTGACTCCAACAACTTATTACTTGGTAACTGGGTAAAACCTGTTTATAAAAATGATACTATTATTTTTAATAGAGCTAAGGTATTAGACAAAAATAAATATGGTATTTCTTTTGCCAAAAATGGTGTTTTTACAGAGCGAACTTCTGGTTGGTGTGGTACGCCTCCATTGTCTTTTTTTGACAATAAAGGAAGTTGGACATTACAAGAGAAGTTGATTAAAGTAGATGTTACTGATTTTCCTGGTGATTTTAACTGGTCTTTAATTTCTCTTTCTGAAACAACATTGGTTGTAAAAAGAGCACTTACAGAACAAGAAAGAGAACACCAACACTTATTAAACCTATTTAATGAAATAGAAACCTTAGCAAACAGCATTTCTTGTACCGATAAAAATGATTGGACATATACAGCTTATGGATCCAAAGCTTGTGGAGGTCCAAAAGGGTATATTGCTTATTCTAAAAAGATAAATACCGTAGATTTTTTAACCAAAATTAATAATTATACCAAAGCAGAAAAACTATACAACACTAAATGGGGCATTGTTTCAGACTGTAGCTTAGCGCCGCAACCTAAAACTATTGTCTGTGAAAACGGAACACCTTTATTAAAATATTAGTTTATTTTTAATTAAAACTTTTAAACATTAAACTAAACAAATTAATACAAGAATGTTGCCGAGGTAATGGCAAATCACAATCTAAAATTTATCAATTATATGCTGATAAAGTTTTTGGTTTGTGTTTAAAATACTGCAAAAATTATGAGGATGCAGAAGATGTTTTGCAGGATAGTTTTATTACGGTTTTTAAACGAATAGAGCAATATCAACACAAAGGCTCTTTCGAAGGATGGATTAAGCGTATTGCGATTAATACTGCCATACAAAAATATAGAGATAATCATTTTTTAGAAGTTACAAAAGTAGAAGTACAACCAGATGAAAATGAAGAAGAATTAGATTTAAATACTACAGAGGTAAGTATTGATTTTTTATTAGCATTAATACAGCAATTACCCAATAAGTATCGCTTGGTTTTTAACCTGTATGTACTAGATAATTATTCTCATAAAGAAATCGCTGAGTTATTACATATTTCTATTGGAACCTCTAAATCTAATTTATCCAGAGCAAAACAAATTTTAAAAAAAGAACTCAATAAGCATCAACAAAAAGAAACAATGTAGATGAATGATCATAAAAACATAGAACAATTATTTCAAGAAAAGCTAGGTAGCTTTACAGCAAAACCCAAAGCAAAAAACTGGAATGTAATTGAAGAAAAGTTACAGCAAAAAAAGCGTAGAGTTGTACCAATTTGGTGGTATTCTGGTGGTGTTGCTGCCTTGCTTGTTTTTGGCTTGTTTATCTATCCTTTTTTCCTAAAAAAGGACATTGTTCCAATACAGATTCAAAAAGACATGAATCCTATTATAATTACTCAACCCAAAATACTTACTCCACAAAATGAATTACTTCAAAAGATTGAGCCTAAAAAAGAAATTATAATCGCAGAGAAAAAAGAACAGCAAACAACTCCAATAATTGAAGAAAACCTACAAAAAAAGGACAGTATTTCTTCTCAAAAAAACTATAATACTATTCAACCCAAGAAAAACATCTTGGCTAATAATGAAGTTGTTCAAAAAGAGAATCAAGAAACCACCAAGCAGGAAAAGAAATCTATTTTTTCTGAACTAAAATCTAATGAAAATGCAACTCGCAAAGACAGCATTCTAACAAAAGAAAAATTGACTAAAAAGTGGTCTGTTACTCCAGTGTTAGCCTTTGTAAATAGCAACTCTTTTTCCAATACCTCTGCATTGGATGAGAGTTTAAAATCAAGTGCTTCAGTTGGAAATAATAATATTTCTTATGGAGTAAAAGTTGCATATCAAATTAATAGCAAATGGTCGGTACAATCTGGAATTCAAGTTCAAAACTTATCCTATCAAAACAAAAATTTAAGTATTGTATCTAATATTTTGGATAATAGTTTTTCGAATCTAGAATACCAAGATTCTTCATTAGATTTTTCGGTGGTCTCTTCAGAACAAGCAACTAATGATTTAATGTTTCATGGTGTAAGCTTAGTTACAGACAAGGCAACACTTACTCAGAAATATAGCTATATAGAAATTCCTGTTGAAGTAAAATATACCTTTATCTCAAATTCAAACCTTAAAATGAATTTTGTTACTGGATTCAGTTCTTTATTCTTAAATAAAAATACAGTTTCTGTTTCTTCTGCTACAATTTCACAAACCTTAGGAAAGTCGAAAAACCTCAATTCATTAAACTTTAGTAGCAATTTTGGGTTGGATTTCGATTACTCAATAAACAAAAACCTTTTATTAAACATTAATCCAATGTTTAAGATACAATTAAATACATTTTCTAATAATTCATTCGGATTTAAGCCTTATACATTAGGTTTATATACCGGATTTAAATACCAATTTTAAATTCTAATAATCATGAAAAATTTATCTTATTTACTCTTTTTCTTAATCATTGGTGCTTCATGTACACTAGATAATAACAATTACAGATTAAAACTATTAACAATAGATGAGTCTACAGTACCACAAAGTTTTACTTTTAACAATGTTGATACTATTTCTGTAAAATACACGTTACCTAATGGGTGTCACCATTTTCATAGTTTATACTATCAATTTCAAGATACTACCAGAATTATAGCTATTAGAGCTATCGAAAATTTAGATCAAACATGTACTGAAGGATCTTTTCAGAAAGAATTAAAAATTCCGATTAAAGTACTGCAACAGAAGGACTATGTTTTTAAATTTTGGAAAGGTAAAGACAATGATGATAAAGATGTTTTTGAAGAAAAAGTGGTACCTGTAAACTAATTTCTAAAGGTAATTTGGTATTATTTTTGATACTGTGTTAGCTTTACGTTAATTTTGAATTATCAAAAAATTATTAAATTTGTCGTTAACCCCTAACTATAAAACTTGCGATGAAATATAAACTTACTACGTACAGGACCCTAACCGGGACCAAGGATATTTTGGAGATTCCGAAAAAGAAATCTGGCCAATGGATTATTTATCAAAATGATGAACCTACTTATTTTGTAGACTGTTTTGATTTTAAAAAAGAATCCAATCTTATTATGAACAACCTTATTCTTAGTGAAAGAAAAACCATTGATGAGGTAATTAAAAGGATTCGAAAGAAAAAAAATATAAATCTTTCGTTACCCAAAATTCCCATCTTTGAAATTGAGGTAAAATCTGAAGAAAAAGAACTAGAATTAAAACCATTACCAGAAGAGTGGATTTTATAATTTTTGTTTAATTTCAAACAATATTATTTGTTTTGTTTAATTTTTACTAACAAATTATTTGTAGTTTTGAGACTCAGTTTTAACAACTAAATTTCAAAACAAAAATGACAGATTTTGGTATTAAAGAAGCCTTAACAACCTTAGGCTTACAAGAAATAAATAACGGAACTTCTACAGGTTCTGTAAACTTTTCAAATGGAGAAATTATTGAAAGTTATTCTCCTGTTGATGGAAAATTAATAGGTAAAGTAAAAGCTTCTACCAAAGAAGATTATGAAAAGGTAATGGAGTCAGCTACTGAAGCTTTTAAGTTTTGGAGAAGTGTTCCAGCACCTCAACGTGGAGAAATTGTTCGTCAATTCGGAAATAAATTAAGAGAACTAAAAGAGCCATTGGGTAAATTAGTTTCTTATGAAATGGGAAAATCTTACCAAGAAGGGTTAGGTGAAGTTCAAGAAATGATTGATATCTGTGATTTTGCTGTTGGATTATCACGTCAATTAAACGGACAAGTAATTCCTTCTGAAAGACCTGGTCACGTAATGCGTGAACAATGGCATCCAATTGGAGTAGTTGGAATCATTTCTGCATTCAACTTCCCTGTTGCTGTTTGGTCTTGGAATACTGCTTTAGCTTGGATTTGTGGAGATACTTGCGTTTGGAAAGCTTCAGAAAAAGCACCTTTATGTAGTGTTGCTTGTCAAAATATCATTGCAGATGTATTAAAAGCAAACGATATGCCAGAAGGTATTTCTTGTATTGTTAATGGAGATTATAAAGTAGGAGAATACATTACTTCTGATACGCGAATTCCTTTAGTTTCTGCTACTGGTTCTACAAGAATGGGACGCATTGTTGGAGCTAAAGTTGCTGAGCGTTTTGGTAAATCTTTATTAGAATTAGGAGGAAACAATGCTATTATTATTACTCCAACTGCTGACTTAAAAGTGGTTGTTCCTGGAGCTGTATTTGGAGCGGTTGGTACTTGTGGACAACGTTGTACCTCTACACGTCGTTTAATTATTCATGAATCTGTTTATAATACTGTTAGAGATGCAATCGTTGGTGCTTATGGACAAATTAAAATTGGTAATCCATTAGATGAAAATAACCATGTTGGACCATTAATTGATAAAGATGCAGTAAACACTTATTTAGCAGCTATCGAAAAAGCTAAAACTGAAGGTGGTAACGTATTAGTAGAAGGTGGTATTTTAGCAGGTGAAGGTTATGAAAGTGGATGCTATGTTAAACCAGCTATTATTGAAGCTGAAAACCATTATGAAATTGTACAACACGAAACTTTTGCTCCTATTTTATATTTAATGAAGTATTCTGGAGACGTTGAAAATGCTATTGAATTGCAAAATGGTGTTGCTCAAGGTTTATCATCTTCTATTATGACTAGTGAAATGAAAGAAGCAGAAAGATTCTTATCATTTGCAGGTTCTGATTGTGGTATTGCAAATGTAAATATTGGTACTTCTGGTGCAGAAATTGGAGGTGCATTTGGAGGTGAAAAAGAAACTGGTGGTGGACGTGAGTCTGGTTCTGATGCTTGGAAAGTTTATATGCGTCGTCAGACAAATACAGTAAACTATTCTGATGAGTTGCCTTTAGCACAAGGAATTAAATTTGATTTATAAAATTTTAGAATTACATAGATAATAAAAAGCCAGTTCAATTGAACTGGCTTTTTATTATCACTCTTTTTCATTAGAAATTATCTCAATAATCCCATGAGTTATATTGAGATTTATATGCCCATAAGACTGCTTATTTTTTGGTGCTTTCATCTCAAGCATAATAAACCTATCTAAACCTTTTTTCCTAGGTTCAAAACTAAATTTTTGTTTGTTAATATTAAATGCTGTCGTATTTCCATTGGCCGTTAAAGAGTATACATCAGTATTTTTAAAAAAATGTAATTTTGAATAATCGCCTTTAAGATTAAAGGATTTAAAGCTTTTAGAAAAATTATAGAAATTGAACTTGCTATTAAAGTCTTTTATTTTTACATTTTTACTTATTTCTCCTACTTCAATTTTAGAAGTTTCAGTTGATATTTTTGAGTTACTAACAGATCCTATTAAAGTTTTAGAAACATCTTTAAAATTATAACTTCCTCCAGTAATTTCTTCAGCTTCAAAGACACCATTAGTAATAAAAAACTCATTTTCTACTGACTCAATTTTCTTGAACTTTAAATGCCCTTTAAATGTGTGAGCAACAATTGGTTTGTGAATATTGTAATTAAAGACTAAATTAGAGTGTAATGCTTTCAACCTAATAGTTACACTTTGGGGCACTTTAATTATAAATACTTTCTTAATCACTTTTTTGTTTTTGAAAGATGTGTTCTTTTTATATTTATTTTTATTTCTCTTTAGAAAATTTCTAAAATTATTACCTTCACTAAATTTTATTTCATTTACAAGTGAATCCTTCGTTTTATATTGATTTTTGTTTGCTTTAAATGACTTTACAAAACCATCTACAGAAAAGATAAGAGAATCTATACTAATAAAACTTTGGTAATTAGCTTCTAAAAACATAGAGTTCTTTACATTTAGTGTAATTAAATCGTTCTTTTTTACAACTTTTACTTTAGCTTGTTTTTTTATCATTTCTCTTTTCCTCTTTGAATACCTTCCAAAGGTCATTGAGTAATCAAAATGAATTTTCCCATCAAAAGATTCTTCAAATAAAATTGCTACATTTTCTAAATCTAAATTTAAAGTAGTATTTGCATCAACTTTAAAACTCTCTTTTAACATTACTTCTTTAGTTTGTGAAAAAGTAACACTAACTATTAAAAAGAATACTATACTATAAATAGATTGTTTCATAACTTGTTTTTTCTTGGTTTAATTCTTTTATATGATTTTGAATATCTTTAAGTAATTGGAGTCTTCTCTGTAAATTTTTTATTAAATTTTCTAATACAAAAACATTATTGGCGTCTTTCTCAAATTGCTTTGTTATATCTTTATAATCTTGATTTAACTTGAATAATTTTTCTTCATATTTCTGAATCAAATTTTTATCTTTTGTAAGCTTTACAAAGCTTTTCCATTCTTTATTAATTTGATTTAAATACTCTTTTTCTATCTTTTTTACTTGTACAAATAATGTTGATTGAGAATCCGTTTTAACTTCTGACTTTAAAAAATAATATCCGACAGAAATAATTAAAGTTATTGAAGCGGCAATTTTCAATATTCGAAAAGAAGATTTGGATTTTTCTTTTTTACTCTGTTTTTTTAATTTCTCTAAAAATTCATCTTCATGAAAATTTGGTAACTTCTTTTTTTGAAGCACTTCATTTTTAAAAAGTTCTCTAATATCTTGCTTCATATTTTTGTTCTTTTAAAAGTTCTTGTAAATGCAATTTTCCCCTTCTTAAATGTGTTCTAGATGTTTTAATTGGTATTTTTAAAATTTCTGAGATTTCTAAATGATTATACCCTTCTATCAAATATAATTTTACAACTAATTGGTATTTGTTATTTAGTTTTTCAATTGCAGATAAAATCATTTCTTTAGTTATTTCTATATCAAAACTCCAGTCATCATTATCAACAACTTCTAATGAGTGTTTTTCTAAAGGAATGGTTTCAAGTTTTTTCTTTTTTAATTCATCTATACATTGATTAATAACAATTCGTTTTAACCAAGCTCCAAAACTTATTTTATCTATATAAGTATCTAATTTTATGAAGGCTTTCAGAAAACCTTCTTGCATTGCATCCTTGGCTTCTTCTTCATTTTTTAGATATCTAGACGCAATAAAAAACATTGCTTCAGAATACCTCTTATAAAGTTTCATTTGAGCTTTTTTATTTCCTTTTTTACTTTGCTCAATTAGTACAACAATCTCTTGAGACATTTAATTCGTTTGATTCTATTATTAAATACGAGATTATTTCTAAAGAGTTTCAAAAAAAATTACTGATATTTTACCTTTCTTAAAACCCGCATTGCCTCTTTGTATTTAATATATGTGGTTTTATCTTCTATATTTTTAATATAGTTTTTTGCTTTACGCAATTGATTGGGAGCATCTAAAAATCCATATAAATAACAAATTAAATAATTGGTTGGCAATCGTAAAACATCTTCGTGTTCTGTAACTGAAAGCGCAATATCATTTTCAATTTTAGCCACAATTTTATTGTTATTTGCATAAATATGATCAATTACTAAAGTATCAAACTTAGGAGGCTCAAATAGAAACTCTCTAATAATATCGTGTTTGCCGTTATCTTTAAAGTTAATTATTGTTTTTTCTAAAGGATAATGCGTCTCGTTTTTATCAATTCCTAATAAAATATATTCAGTAATAATAAAAGAATTCGAATTGTAGCTTATTTGCACTTCATCTAAAGCAGAAAAAAACAAACGTACTTGTTCATTAATTAGTTCTATATCAACTCTAGAAAAATATTCTTCTTCGTTAATAATGGTCTTTTTCCCCGCCCAACACAACACAAACTGTTCTTTAAAAACCTTGTATTGCGGATGGTACGTTTCCTTATGATTCTTTATAAAATCAAATACTCCGTTAAGGGTTAATTCAATATTGTTACGAGCATTTTTTTCAATAGCTTCTACCAATGTTTGATTGGTGTTTTTAAGTTCAAAATTGGTAGTTGGCATTGAATTACTACCTCTTCTAAAAAAGATAGTATTGGCTTTATACTTCCATGTTTTTTTTACCAAAGAAGTAATCTTATCATTAGGAAAAATAGTAACCAACCCTACTACTTTATGTCTGGGTAAACTAGGAAAAGCTACATTTTCATATTGAATTTTAGGAGGGTTAATTAAATAAGCATTTACTAAGTTTTGAATTTTACTATCATCAAAAAAGTCGACACCTATAATTGTATTTTCCTCGTCTTCAATACCAATTAAGATATAAGAGTTATTTGTTGGGTTAGAATTTGAAAGTGCACAAATATGCTTAATAAACTTAGCCTTTCCTTCTTTGCTATGTAAGGATAATTTTTGCTTTTTATCATAAAAACTATTCTCATCATTGTGAGATAGTAAGTTTTTAATCAAAAGGCGCTTATTAATCATTTTTATGGAACTTTATGACCTTGACTTGCTACTAATAATTCAAACCAATCTTCTAATTCTAAGTCAATTTTTAAGGCATTTATAGCCTTTTTTAACCTTGTTGTATTCGTTGTTCCAATAACAGGATGAAGGTTTGCTGGGTGCTTTAATATCCAAGCTAATAATAACTGATCTTCAGAAGCTTGATACTTTGTTGTAAGTTGATTTAAAACTTTTTGTATTCTATCGGTTTGTTGGGTAGTTTCTTTAAAGAAAGTTCCTAAAGGGTTCCAACACATTGGTGTTATTTTTTTTAACAACATTTGATCCAAACTCCCGTTGTGCATAGCTGTATTTTCTGTTAAAGAAAATACTATTTGATTAACATTCACTGGTGTTTTTCCAGAAATTAACTCTACTTGTGAAGGTGTAAAATTAGAAACTCCAAAATCTAAAATTTTTCCTTGATTTTTTAAAATTAATATCGCTTCATTAATTTCATCTGGATGCATTAACGGGCTCGGTCTATGAAGTAACAGTAAATCTAAATATTCTGTTTGTAGACTTCTTAAAGAGTTTTCTACACTCCAAATAATATAATCTTTACTATAATCATAATGCTTTACGCGATTACTTCTTGTTTTTCCGATATATTGAATACCACATTTAGAAATAAGCTGAATTTCTTCTCTTACAATACCACTTTTAGCAAAAGCTTTTCCAAATTGAGCTTCGGTAGTATAATCACCATAAATGTCAGCATGGTCAAAAGTAGTAATCCCAACCTCTAAGCTGGTATGAATTTGTGTGGTCATTTCTTGTGTAGAAAATTGTTTCCCCCAATCTCCCCAAGACATACAACCTGCAATTATTCTACTATATCGGTTCTTTTTCATTTTAATTTTTATTCAAAATAGTAGCACTTGCTTGTGCTGTAGGATATACAACTAAGTCTTCTATATTTACATGATAAGGTCTTGTCACAACAAAATAAATAATATCAGCAATATCTTCAGCTTGCAAAGCTTTGTATCCAGCATATACTGATTTTGCTCTTTCTGTATCTCCTTTAAAACGCACATCAGAAAATTCGGTTTCTACAGCACCAGGATGAATAGCAGATACACGAATATTGTATTGGTTTAAATCAATTCGCATTGACTTGTTTAAAGCGTTTACAGCATGTTTAGAAGCACAGTATACATTTCCGTTAGGATATACTTCTTTTCCTGCTATAGAGCCAATATTTACAATAAAACCACTATTTCTTTTCGTCATTATAGGAATGATTGCTTTTGATACATACAATAAGCCTTTTACATTGATATCTAACATGGCATCCCAATCATCTATATCTCCATCTTGGATGGTACTTAAACCATGAGCATTCCCTGCATTGTTAATTAAAATATCAATCGTTTGAAAATTATCTGGCAATGTAGCGATGGCTTTAAAAACATCTTCTTTATTACGAACATCAAATGCTAGTGTAGTTAGTTCTGTTAGCTCACCAAGTTCTTTTTGAAGTCGATCTAATCGATCTTTTCTTCTTCCACATAAAACCAATCGAATACCATTCTTTGCAAATAAGACTGCTGTTGCTTTTCCAATACCAGAAGTAGCTCCGGTAATAAATGCTGTTAAGCTCATTTTTTTGTTTTGGTTAAAGATACTTGAGTTGCTACTAAAATCAAAATTAAGAGCATAAAAAAACCGCTCTACCTCTAGAGCGGTTTATTTTAGTTGATTGCTTAACCAACCAACTAAAAATCAACTAACCAAACTTTATTTTAAATATTTTCTAACTTTCGTTTCTCTTGTTATCTTAGTACGTTTTCTACCACTGTTCCTTACACTCGGTTTTGATTTTCCTCCTTTAAGGTATTTAATAAACCCTTTTCCATCAAACTGATAAGTTGTTTTTGAACTTATGTGGTATAAACTTATCTTACTATCATTGGTAACGCTTAACTCAAACTCTTCATTGTCTCCATTATCATAATTAAGTGTTAAAATCTTGAGGTCATCATAATTTTGTACATCAAAGATTTGATAATTACCTACAAAACTCCAATCTATAACATCAATATCTGTGCCAAAAGAATCTTTTGAAGAATAAAAAGTTGTGTTATTTTCTGGGGTAAACTGCAAGAAGTTCTCATCATCAAATGCATTTACTGCTCCAACAGAACTAGTACTTGATTTTTCCCAAGCAACATATTCTTGTAAGAAATATTCTATGTTTTCATAGAACAGTTTATCATAATCAAAATTGTTTCTATTATATCCTATCAAATAGTATGATACATTGTTAAAATTATCGTGTATTCTTAGTTCATTTCCAGAAAGTACAGTGACATCAAAATCATTTCTTCCATCTTGGTTGTGAAACGTTTCTAAATAACCATTAAACGTATCATAATTTCCTACTTTAATTCCTAAACCATTTCCTGTTTTTCCTATATCTACAATATTATTATTTGCATACATATTACCATTTAAAAATGAAACTGTAAATGCTTTAGATAAAAATGGAATATCGCCCGTTCCTGTTGTTCTGTGATAATCTACATACCATAAATCATATTCTGACACCACTTCTTCTAAAGGTACCTCATAAATGATTTCTTCTAGTGTACATGAATTAAAAAATGCTCCTGTTACAAAAAGTATAAAAAGTAATTTTACTGATTTCATAAGCTGTAATTTTATGGTTATGTAGAGACATTTTCAAATTACGTGCCAAAAAAATAAAGGCAACCAAAATTGGTTGCCTTCTTATTGTCTTTCAATCTTAATTACGGATAAAAAATCGTTTCGGTCTTTTTTAATTTAGCCACCTTATAATAAAAGGTTTTTCCTTTGTATTGATAGCTAATTACAGCCTCGTGATTTTGTAATGTAAATGGATATTTATTTGCTTTTTCTTTAGATTTTTTCTCTGGTTTATTTACTGTAATTTCATCTAAAGTATTAGAAGAAGTATTCATATTTACTACTATATATTTTTTACCTTTTTTAGTTTCTAAAGAAACGGTTTCTTTTCTATTCATAAAAAAAAGCTGAGAAAAACTAACGTCTTTTTCGTTTTCTATACCAATAATTACATTTATTCCTTTAACACCTGGTTGCCCACCAACCCAACTATGATACGTTCCTCCAGTAACTGTAAAAGGAGCATTTTCTGTTAATTTAATTGTTTTACATTGTGCAAAAGATAAGCTTACACAGATAATAAATAAAAGTTTTATTGCCTTCATAGGATGTTGTTTTTAATTCTATTTCAAAAGATGTAGCAATCTACAAAAAAAGAGCTTATCAAAATTGATAAACTCTTTTTAGTATTTTATTTGTCGCTAACGCTACGTTTATTTGTTAACGCTTCGGCTTATATATTATTTAACTCCGCTAACGCTGCGTTTAATTGTTTAACGCTTCAGCTTGTATATTATTTAACTCCGCTAACGCTGCGTT
>CANMHT010000012.1 GCA_947497755.1 uncultured Polaribacter sp.
CATCAGATACTGAACCTGTTATCTGAACTGATGTCCCATCTTTTCCATCTTTTCCTTGTATACCTTGAATCCCTTGAACTCCTTGAACTCCTTGCTCTCCTTGAACTCCTTGTTCTCCTTTAAGACCTTGAGGTCCTTCTGGACCAATCAACACACCTGAAGAAATTAAATTCTGAAGATAGGTCTCATTAATTATTCTTTCCCATTTCCCAGACTTCCAATAATAATAACCTCTATCAATTCCTGAAAGTTTACTTGTATTATAAACAAGTAAACTTTCAATGTTACCATTTTTTATAGTTGTTTTATCTGTTTTACTATTTAATTGCACACGAGGTATTAACAACCCTCTATCCGAAGCTAACAATTCTAATTGTGCTGACTTATTTGGATTAGTTGTCCCAATTCCAACTTGAGAAAAAACTTTACCAAAACCAATCAATAAAAGAACTGAAAAAAGTAACTTTCTATCCATTACGTATTTTATTATTTGTTTAACAACACAAAATTAGACAGCAATAGAATCGAAAAATTTTAAATGAAAAAATATACCCTAAATTAAACACAAACTTCTGTTTTAGAGTACTTTAAAATACTTATCACTAATATTAATTTTTATGAATAAAGCTATTTTCATGACAAAACCTTGATAACAAAATCAACGTTACTTAGTATACATCTTAAATATTTAATGAAACTCTACTTGTCTGACATAGAAAGACAAGCGTACTAACACCAAAGAAAACCGCGATTACAAATATTTATAAAAATAATAACACATGAAAAACAAAGACATAAACAAGGAAATATATAAAGATACTCGAGGAGGATATACTAAACAAAATCTAAATCACATCTCCAGCTGCGATAGAAAAAAGAAAAAAGATTTAGAAGTAGAGTTAATAATAGGCAAAGACCATAAATCAACATTATTAACACTTACAAATAAAACCACTTTTATATCATGCTTAAAAAAAAACTAAAAGGGAAAGACAACTAAAGATTCTAGGCATGTGAAAATTTTATCTATTGATAAGAGCAAAGAATTTGATTGACATCAAGGGATAACAAAACAGCTTGATATAAAAAATCTTATGACACTTTATATCTCTCAAGAAAATATAGAAAATAGAATTGGAGTTATTTGAAGGTTTCTCTGAGAGAAATCTCTAAAAAAAGAATTACACCAGTAGAATTACTAATCAATAACAAATATTTATTAAAAATTAATTATCTTTATCCTATTAAAATTCTAAATAACAAGCTTACTACACTTATCAGTTAAACAGAGTGATTAGTTATTTAGCCTTTTTTTATAGACTAATAAATAGTCACATTAGATTTTGAAGACTTTTCAAAATATTCATTTACTTTACTTATACCAACTCTACCTACAGGTATAGACATTTCAACTATCATTAGTTTTAAAACCCCTCCCTGCCTGTAAGCATAATTTTTTAAAGATTTAACGTAGTTTAAGTTAACGAAATAACTCCTATGGACTCTAAAAATATAATCAAACTTAAAGAAAACCTTATTTTGCAATAAGGTCATGGAACTCCTAATAAGAATCGATTTTACAACTTTATTTTTATCATTTGTTAAACTAGATAAATAAAATATTTTTATATAATGGCCTTCTGATTTAGCGTAAAAAAAATTATTTGCACTAAAGTGAACCACCTCTCCTTTATTTAAACCAGTTATCGTCACCTCTTCATATTTGGATGGATGCACATTATCAATATTAGTTAGATTTTCTCCACTATCTTCAACATCTAATACTTCGTTATTTTGTTTTTCCTCCCTAAAAACACCCAAAATATTATCATCCCCACCCCCCATTAAAACTTCTTGAATATCATTTTGATCATTTAATCCCTTATTATTCTTTTCAATAAAATTTAACTTATTTTTTTTATCTTCAAAATAAATAGATTTTAAAATTAAAACTAAAAATCGGTAAAAAACAACCAATATCGCAACCCTTATAATTGAGTTTTGAAAATGCATAATTGTCATTACTTTATCAGATAAACTCTTATCTTCATTGTCAAAATAGTATTTTAGAATAACATCAATAAGAAATATTACAATATTGGTAACAATTATCTGACCAACAGCAAAGATAAAATCCCCAACTAAATTTATCTCTTTTAAAATTTTTGCAACTAAAAGGAAAGAAATACTAACTCCTAATGAATATAACACCCCATAAAGAAGTTTAAAAACCAATATTAGATTATCAAATGAAAATGGCTGTACCAAAATTAAAAAAAAGAAAGTCATAAAAAACAACAACTTACTTTCATGATTCAAACTTATCTTTCTCATAAAGTACCTAAAACAACTACATATAACTTAAAATCATTTGAAATACAAAACAAAAGGAAGTAACTGTGTATTTAAATCTAATCTTTATCTTAGATTTAAATTATGTAAAACTATTTTAATCACTTCCCCCAAAATGATTTTACATCAAAAATAAAAATCAAAAGCCTTATTTTTACATGTAAAACAGGTATTTTCACCTATGTTTTCATATCTAACTGTTTTTCAGTGATTTAAAAATGTTTATTAATTTTAAAAAAACAACTAAAATTGTACTTTTACATGTAAATTATTGTTAACATTAAATCCCCACCACTCTTTTAATTGTTTTTAACCCTATAAATATACAGTTACCCCATCTTTTACTTATTTCCTTAAAAATCAACTATTATTATTATTTCCTATCATTTTTACCACCATCATATTAATTATATTTTAGTACTATTATTAATTCTTTTTAATATTCTCAACATTTATTAATGGTTATTGTATTTGTAAAAAAGTTAGGATGTAAATTCTAATTTAATTGTTAATAATCAGCATCGAAAATTAAATTATATCTTATTCTTAATTACCACTGAATAAGCAAATAAGCATAGTTTGTTTATTACAAATCAAAAGAAGTAAAAGCTCACATTACTCTTAAAATTACGAATTTGTTATAGGTACATTTCTAGGAAAGAAAATAAAAAAGCTTCATATTTTTGTGAAGCCTTGTCTTTCCTAGTAGTGAAATCAGTATTCATTACTACATTTCATTTCTTAATGGGCCTAAAAAAAACAGCCCAACGAAACTCATTTACTGAGCAAATTATTCTTTTATTTTGTGTTTGAATTTTGATATAAACAACAACTAATTCCAAAAGAAAAGCTCCTTGATTTCTCAAGGAGCTTCTTCGTAGCGGGAACAGGATTCAAACCTTACCCTTTGAATTATAAGGTTAATAACTAGTGCATTGAATGATTTTTATCTTTCATTTCGCCTTTCAAACTCATTTTCATTGAATGGTCATATTTACAACAACCAGGTAAATTATTATAAGCATCAATACTACCGTTTAATTTATCTGTATCATAACCAGAATTGGCAATAGCCTTATGAATTTCATCTAGATTAGTTTTTGATGCATCAAAAGAAACATCAATCTTTTTTCTTTGCCTATCCCAGTTAGCCTTAGATATACCTTCTAAACCGTTAACAGCTTTTTCAATGGTATTTTTACACATTCCACAATTACCTCTTACTCCAAAACTTACATCAGTATAAGCAATATCTTTTTTTACCTCTACTGCTTCTGGTTTCTTTTCATTGTTTTTAGTTTCACTTTTACAACTTGTAAAACTTATAGCAGCAAGTACTGCTATGCTTAAAATTACTTTTTTCATTTGATAAAAATTTAAATTATTATTTGATTGTTTTTGTTATTTCTCCACATTTTAACATAGCATCTCCGAAATACGGATTTAATACTTTATCTTCTAAACTAAGCCAGTGTCCTCCTGAATTATTATCTGCCATTGGACAAAATTGACTATAGACTTCCTTATTAATTCCAAATTTTTCAATTGCAACAATTAGGTTTGAAGAAAGGGGTTTAAAATATCCCCTTTGAGCTTTTAAATCTTTTGAATCGCTTAATGATTGGGTATATGTCTTTAATTTTTTAGATAATTCCATCCATACATTATGGGAATTACCTTTAAGTAGTTTCATATCAACTTTAGTTAAACTCTTTAACATCATAGACGATGCTTGAATTGATTTTTGGGTATCACCTTTTATTAGAGCATCTTTTAAAACAATGTATTCATCAAAAACTTTTCTTAGCTGTTCTTGGAATTTTGAATCTACTTTAACCCTTTTATTAATCATTGTCATGTTTTTACTATTCATACCTAGATGAGCTTCATGCCCAGTAGTTATTACCCCACCATTTTTGTTCATCATAGATTTCTTTCCTTGTAACTGTGCAGCTGCATCTACAGTAAAAGCACCGTTAGCAACAACTTCTTCACCACCTTTTAATCCCTCTAGAACTTGATAAGATTCTCCTATTTTAGAACCAATTTTCACCTCTTTCATTTCAAACACAGCTTTATCCTGCTTTGTTTTCACATAAACGACTGAACGTTTTCCTGTCCATAATACTGCCGAAGCTGGAACTAAAACAGAACTGCTTCTATTTATTGCTTCTAACTTTCCTTTGACAAACATTCCAGGTTTTAATTCACTCTTTGGGTTATTTAGATTAACTCTTAAAGTAACTGTTCTAGTCTTTGTATTTAATATTGGGTCTATAAACGAGACCTTAGACGAAATTGTTTTATCTGGTTGAGCATTAGTACTCACATCAATGTCTTGCCCAATTTTAACCAACTCAACTTGTTTTTCATATACATCAAATTCTCCCCATACTGATTGTAAGTTTGCTATTTTAAATAAGCCCTGTCCTTGCTTAACAGTTTGACCTACATCTACCATCTTTTCTGTAACAGTTCCTGACACAGTAGCGTATACAATAAAATTTTCGATCACCTTCCCTGTAGATTCTATTCTATTAATCTGAGCTTCTGATAACTTCCAAAGCTTCAACTTATTTCTAACAGCCTTATACAGTTGAGGTTGGGATTTTTTTAACTTTAATGTTGTTAATAATTCTTGCTGAGTAGAAAACAATTCTGGAGAATAAATAAGAGCTAATTGTTGCCCTTTTCTAATTCTCTCTCCCGTAAAATTGATAAATAATTTTTCTATTCTACCAGAGAAATAAGTTACTTGAACAGCATTTTTCTTTTCATTCTCTACTATCTTACCAGACAATGCAATTGAGTTGTCAGATTTATTTTCATCGTTAATTACTACTGTATGAATATTTGCTAATTTCATAGCATTCTCAGAAAGTTTAAATTCATTTGCAGCCAACCCATCAGCTCCAGCCTCTGCTGGAATTAAATCCATACCGCAAATTGGACAATCGCCAGCTTCTGGTTGCATGATTTGGGGATGCATAGAGCAGGTCCACATTTGGTTTGATGTTATCTCTTTAGAATGATCATGCGCTTTTGCTTTTGAACTATTACTGCCAAACAATACCCAACCTAATAAAAGACCAATAGCTAATAGTCCAAGATATATACTATATTTTTTCATTTTTCTAAATTCTATTATGTTAACATTAATATGGCCATTACAATCATAATGGCATTTTCAATAAAAGTAGCTTCTGTCATAGGGAGTTTTAATGCTGTTCCTAAACAAGCACATCTAATAGATTTTTTATCTAATAGCGTTTTTATAACTCCAATGGTAGTAATTCCTAAAACGACCAAAGTAATCCATAAAGCCAAGGTTGTTTCGTATCGCATCAAGAACATTAACCCTAGTGCAGTTTCTATAAAAGGATACATTTTTGCATAGAAAGGAATCTTTTTAGCTAGTGGGTCATACATTTTAAAAGAATCTGGAAACCCTTTTAAATCTAGCATTTTAAAAAAACTAAAAACGATATAAAAAAGCCCCATAAAGTCAAACATGAAGTCACCCCAACTCCAATTTTTATAATGTAGCAATATGCTTGCTGTGGTAATATAGAAGATAATCAGAAAAAGAGGTTTTAACTGTTGAAACTTCGATTTAGGCTCTTCAATTATAAAATCTGTAGTACTAAATTCTGTGACTTTCTTCTCTTTTGCTTTTTCAGTAATAGTATATTTTTCTGGAAGTGCTTTTTGAAGTATTTCTGTTGACATATGCATATTCATCTCAACCTCAACTTCTCCTTTATCTAAATCGACTATTACACTAGTTACATTTTTTAATGCTAATAAATGTTTTTCTACAGAGGCTTTACAGCTTCCGCAGGTCATTCCTGTAATGTTATATGCGTGCTTCATTGTTTAATTACTTAGATAGTTAATGATTGTACTTTGTATATAAAAACTTTTAATAGCTTCTATTTGCTTCATTTGAAACTTCAATTTTAGTTCTTGTATGTCTAAAACATCGTTAAAATTGATCGTTCCAGACTCATAAGATTTTAGAAGTATTTGCTCTGCATTATTTGCCTTCTCTAGGTTTTTTGCATGAGTATCAAAACTTATTTTAGCTGCTATTCTTTCGTTAATTGTAGCATCTAGCATTGATGTTAATTTATTTTTACGGATTTGTTTATCAAACAAAAGCTCTTCTTGTTTCAACTTATTTTGTTTTGTTTTTGAAGAATACTTTTTGCTAAAAATGGGAATAGATAAAGAAACCATTGGCATAACAATATCTTTTCCATTATCAGAAAAACTCATGTTAGGTCGTTCAGAAACTGCTATATAATCCAACCCAAAACCAAGCAAAGGTTGTTGTTCTTTTTGATTGAGTAATTCTGATTTTTCAACCGATTGATATAACTTATCATATTTTAAAAGTTCTGGATGTAGAGATAAGTTATCAGCTTTTATTACATCAAAAGAATTAGGTATTACTAAAGACTCTAACACTTCTATTTTAATGCCTTTTTTTCTATTTAGTAAAGTGTTCATTTTAGTCTGCTCTGATAAGAATTGATGATTCAACACTTCTATCAATTGCTCTAAATCATTTTGTCTTATTTGTAATTTTAAAACATCTACTGCAGTTGCTTTTCCTGTTTCAATAGAGGTTAATGCCATCTTTTCATAGGTCTTCAATAAAGCAATATTCTTTTTAAGAACATTCTGCTTTTCCCTAATTGTAAAAAGGTTATAATACGTTTGTGATAGAGAGGCTATAAGCCTTCTTTTAGCGATTGCTATATCCTCAAACTTAGTCTCTGCCATGGAGCCTATATAGTTCTGTCTAGCTGTAATAGAACCAAACCAAGGAATCATTTGCTTTACAGAAAGTTTGAATCGTTGAGCCCCTGTTCTGGTTTCTGGCTCACTAGCAAAGTAACCAAAACCAAATTGGGTATTAGGAATAGCATCAACTTCATTTTTCTTTTCTAAAACTCCTCTATAAGCTGTTTCGAATTTTTGAATCTCTGGATTATTCTCCAACCCAATCTTAATTAGGTTTTCAAGTCTTTGTCCATAAGAAAAAGTGCTTATCAAAAGAATAACATGTATGATTATTTTTCTCATTTTATTGTTTTTTTAAGTTGTCTTTCTGCTCTCCAACTATATAAAACTGGAACAACAAATAGTGTAATTAAAGCAATCAGCATTCCTCCAAAACTTGGGATTGCCATTGGAATCATGATATCGCTTCCTCTTCCTGTAGATGTTAAAACAGGTAGCAACGCTAAGATGGTGGTAGCTGTAGTCATCAAACAAGGACGGATTCGCTTTTCTCCTGCTTCTAATACTGATGCTCTTACACTCTTTTTATCTTTAGGTTGATTTCTTTCAAATACTTGGGTTAAATAAGTAGCCATTACTACGCCATCATCAGTAGCAATACCAAATAAGGCAATGAAACCTACCCAAACAGCGACACTTAAATTAATAGGATGCATTTGGAATAAATCACGAAGGTTTTCTCCAAAGAAATTGAAATTAAAGAACCAATCTTGACCATAAAGCCAAATCATAACAAAACCTCCAGCAAATGCTACAGCAATACCTGTAAAAACCATTAAAGAAGTAGCTACAGATTTAAATTGAAAATATAAAATCAAGAAAATGATTAATAAAGCTAGAGGAACTACAATACTTAGCGTTTTTTCTGCTCTAATTTGGTTTTCATAAGTTCCAGTAAATTGATAACTAATTCCTTTTGGGACAATCAACTCACCTGTCTCTATTTTATCTTCAATTAATTTTTGAGCATTTTCAACTACAGATACTTCTGCAAACCCATCTAGTTTATCAAACAATACATAGCCAACTAAAAATGTATCTTCACTTTTTATTACCTGAGGACCTTGTTCATAACGAATTTCAACTAACTCTTTTAGAGGTATTGGAATTCCTTTTTCCACAGGAATATATATGTTACTTAAGTCTGTTGGGTTATCCCTAAGTTCTCTAGGATATCTAACTCGGACACCATAACGTTCTCTACCTTCTACTGTCTGTGTTAAAACCATTCCCCCTAACGCTACTTTTAAAACATCTTGTACTTGTTGAATCGAAATGCCATACCTACCAATCTTGGCTCTATCAATGTCTATTAGTAAATAAGGTTTTCCAACAATTCTATCTGCAAACACAGCTTCAGTTTTCACTCCTTCAACTTGCTTTAACAGGTTTTCTAATTGAATTCCAAAAGTTTCAATTTCTTTTAAATCTTGCCCTTTTACTTTTACCCCCATCGGAGCTCTCATACCTGTTTGTAACATTACAAGCCTAGTCTCAATTGGCTGTAGTTTAGGGGCAGATGTTACACCAGGCAATTTTGTTACTCTAACAATTTCTTTCCAAATATCATCTGGATTTTTAATCTCAGGCCTCCAATTTCTATAAAACTCACCATCATTATCTGGAATAAGTTGTAAGCTGCTAACCTTGCTAAAAGCTGCATTTTTACTATTATTAGGGTTTGCAATATGTTTACCATTCTTTAACTCAAACAGACCTTCTTCATTAATTTTATATCGTTGACGTTCTCCATTCTCATTCAACATATACTCTGGCTTGTACAGAATTACATTTTCATACATAGATAGTGGTGCTGGATCTAAAGCTGACTCCGTTCTCCCTGCTTTTCCTACAACAGTTTGAATTTCTGGAATACTTGCTACAGCCATATCTAGTTGTTGTAAAACCCTCTTATTTTCTACTATTCCAGAATGCGGCATGGAAGTTGGCATTAATAAAAAAGACCCTTCATTTAATGAAGGCATAAACTCTTTGCCCGTATTTTTCATAATAAAAAAACCAAAAACAACAATAGTGGTTGGGATAGCTAAGAATGCCAACTTATTGTTTAGTGCCCATAATAATATCTTAGAGTAGAATTTTCTAAAGAGAGTAAAAACACTTAGCAACCCTAAACTAATGATGGTCACAAAAAGAAGATTTATAAAAAAGCTACGATCAACTCCAAGAGGTTGCCAATATTCAGCAAGTAAGAAAAGAATAGTACTCGCAACTATTATTACATTAAGCCAATTAGATTTTTGTTCAGTTAAGTAACTTCTATTTTTTAATAATTGACTTATTGAAAAAGCAATAAACACAAATCCTATCCAATACCCTAATACAATGGTAGAGACTCCTAAAAGAAGTAAAACTAAAATATTTATATATCCATACCATTTTTTTGGGACTCTGTTTTTAAATAGATAGGCTGCAAATGGCGGAATAATAAATAGAGCTACTATTATAGAAGCAATTAATGCAAACGTTTTTGTAAAAGCTAAAGGTCTAAATAATTTTCCTTCTGCACCAATCATAGTAAAAACAGGAATGAAACTAATGATAGTTGTTAAAACCGCTGTGAGTATAGCACCTGATACTTCTGATGTTGCATTGTAAACAACTACATTTGCTGACAATCTACCTTTGTTGTCTTGAAAATGTCGAATGATATTTTCTGATAAAATGACTCCAACATCTACCATTGTACCTATGGCAATAGCAATTCCTGATAGTGCAACAATATTAGCATCTACTCCAAATGCTTTCATAGCGATAAATACCATAAGTACAGCTACAGGTAATAACCCAGAAATTAAAACCGAAGCCCTCAAATTAAATACCATAATTATGATGACTAAAATGGTAATAAGAACTTCTAAAGTAAGTGCCTCGTTTAATGTACCTAAAGTTTCTTTGATTAAATCAGTTCTATCATAAAATGGAACTACAGTTATTTGTGATATTCGACCATCTTTTAATGTTTTACTCGGTAATCCTGCACTTAGTTCTTTAAGTTTCTCTTTAACATTATTAATCACTTCTAAAGGATTTGCGCCATGTCTGGCAACAACAACACCTCCTACAACTTCTGCACCTTCTTTATCAAGTATTCCTCTTCTAGCAGCTGGACCTAATGAGACGTTTGCAATATCTTTTATTTTGATAGAAGTAAATTCTTCTGAACTAACAACGGCATCTTCAATATCTTTGATTGATTTAATATAACCAAGTCCACGAACTAAGTATTCAACTTGATTGATTTCTAAAGTTTGAGCTCCAATATCTTTATTGCTTTGTTTTACTGCTTTTACCACGTGATGCAAACCAATATTATATTGCTTCATCAATTCTGGATTAATGTCAATTTGATATTCTTGGACATAACCTCCAATAGAAGCAACTTCAGAAACACCATTTGCAGAAGAAAGAGCATACTTTACATAATAATCTTGAATACTTCGTAATTCATGTAAATCCCAACCACCAGTTACATTTCCTTCTTCATCTCTTCCTTCTAATGTATACCAAAAAATTTGTCCTAACCCTGTAGCATCTGGCCCCAATGTTGGACTCACACCTTCAGGTAATAAATTACTTGGTAAAGAGTTTAACTTTTCTAAAATTCTACTTCTGCTCCAGTAAAATTCGACATCTTCTTCAAATATGATGTAAATACTTGAAAACCCAAACATAGAAGAACTACGCACTGTTTTAACTCCTGGAATTCCTAAGAGTGAAGTTGTGAGTGGATAGGTAATTTGATCTTCAATATCTTGTGGTGACCTCCCATCCCACTTTGTGAAAACAATTTGTTGATTTTCTCCAATATCTGGAATGGCATCAACCGCCACTGGATCATTTGGCAAGAATCCTGTTTTCCAATTAAACGGAGCATTAACAATTCCCCACCCTAAAAAGAGTAGCAATAATAATACAGCTACAAGTTTATTTTCTATTAAAAATTTGATGCTTTTATTCAGCATAATATTGATAATTAAATAGTTTAACATTTGGCATTTAAGTAAATACCAGATAACACAAATCACCCTAAAGAAATTCTTTAGGTGAACAAACTATTTAAAAATCAAATTAGATAGGTTTCGTCTAGCTTAAATATTTGCTTGACAATAAGTGGAGGAGGATAATTAGAAAAGCTTTCTTTTCTTTCTTTAGAAGCTTCAAATAATTTAATATAAGAATGTAAAAAAGAAATTACAAAAACCTGTTGATCTAAGTTTAAATCTGCGACAGGTAGTTTTAACTCGTCTTGTCCTTCTATTTTTATTTCTTTATCATCACAACAATTATCCTTATCACTCATTTCCATTCCACAATCATGAGCTTTTTGGAAAACTGCTGTATCTACTAATTCACCTTGACAATAATGCATGCTTACCGTGAATGACAATGTTGACATAAGAACTGTCAATGCCATAAAAAATGCAAGTATTTTGTGAATTATTTTCTTCATCTTGGGGCAAAGTTACAAAAAATTACTACTCATAAATAGTTAAAAAAATTTAAATGTTTAAAACAAGTTCGCATTCAAGCATAAAAAGCTCTTGAGAAATCAAGAGGTTTTGTTGTATCGGAAACAGGATTAAATCGCTGTGCTCGTTGGTCTTGAATAGAGGTTGCTATACAAATAAGCTCTGATTGCCTTGCATCTTTTGACCTCAAAAAAGATACAAGTATCAATTGATTCCAAAAGAAAAGCTCCTTGATTTCTCAAGGAGCTTCGTTGTAGCGGGAACAGGACTCGAACCTGTGACCTTCGGGTTATGAGCTTCAGATTCCAAACACCAATAAACACTAAAATAACTGATTAACAACGTTTTACATTATTTTGAAATTCAAAAAAAACCATATAAAACCATATAAAAACACCATTTGTTTTAGGTATGTTTTAGGTAAAACTATTAAAATCTCTTATCTTTATATCTAAAAAAACTATGGGATCAGTAAAAATAATACTTTGGAAACATGATAAAAAAAGTGACGGATCACATCCTTTAGCTCTAAGAATAACTAAAAATAGAAAAACTAAATACATTTTTACTGGAAAGTACATTTTTGAGAATGATTGGGATGAAAAATCTAACAGAATTAAGAAATCTCACCCAAACTCTACTCGCCTAAATAACCTTCTTTTAAAAAAACTAAGTCAAGCTCAAGCCACTCTATTAGAAGCTGAAACAAGTAATGAAAACTTCACTTCTTTACAAATAAAAGCTAAAGTTAAAAGTAAAGGATCAAATATATCCTTCTTCCAACTAGCGTCTGAAAGAATTAAAGATAAATATACCAAAGGTACATTCTCTGTTGTCAAATCTGAATTATCTATACTTCATAACATTCAAGAATTTATTAACCATAATCCTAATTCTCCTCAGTTATTAATTATTGAACAAATAAAAATAAATCGTAAAAAACGAGTTTCTCAAGGACGTAAATATGAAAGTTCTATTAATCATGAAATAAAAACTTTTTCTAAAAACACAAACCTACCTTTTCAAGAAATAAATACAACCTTTATCAATAAATATAAAACGTTTTGCACATGTTATTTAGGACATAAAACTAGAACTATAACTAATCAATTGATCTTTATTCGCACCCTTTACAACCTTGCAATAAAAGAAGGGATCATAGATAATAAAAATTATCCTTTTGCTGGAGAAAATGAAAAAATTCGAATTAAATCTGGCTATAAAATTGGCTTAACCAAACAAGAAGTTGAAAAAATTGAAAACCTTCAATTAGAACCTAATACTTCTATTTGGCATACAAAAAACATCTTTCTTTTTTCATATTACTTTGCAGGAGTACGTATTTCCGATGTATTAGAATTAAAATGGTTTAATTTCATTGATGGAAGATTATATTACGAAATGAATAAAAATGAAAAACCTGTTAGCTTAAAAGTTCCCGAAAAAGCAATTACTATTTTGAAACGTTATGAGGTTAATAAAGAAACAAGTACTGATTATGTTTTCCCCTTCCTAAAGAAAGCCAATCAAAAAAGTAAAGAAGATATTTTCATAAAGACTCGTAATGCCACTAAATTATTTAATAAGTATTTGAAGAGAATTGCAAAAACATGTGCTATTCAAAAAAATCTATCTAATCATATTGCTCGACATACTTTTGGTAATATTGCAGGAGATCGCATTAATCCATTAATGCTTCAAAAACTATACAGACATAGTAGTTTAAAAACTACCATAGGTTATCAAGCAAATTTTATTCATAAAGAAGCTGATGATGCTTTAGACATGGTTTTAAACTCCTAACTCACTCTATTAAAACATTTACATTATTTAATCTGGATCAGTTGTGTTTATTTTAATACAATTCTAATTTCTTGATACAATCGCGTTCTGAACCTTTAGTGCTTCAATAGCTTTTCTTTTTTATAACCCTACTATACTAGATCAGCGATTCAAATCTACTTCTCTACAAAAAAGTGAAAACCTTTTTTTATTTTACCGACAAAACATAGGTGCAACGTTCATCTATTAAGATACTCCCTTATTAACACCAACTATAACTGACATATCTCACTTATAATAAACAATTAAATTTTTTACTAAAATTAATTGTCAGAGTTTTTATATTAACTCTTGTTCTGCTTAATATTTAAAAAGTAACGAGTACTTTTTAGAGTACCAGTTTTTAGAAGAACTTTTTTATCTACCAAGTCTTTTAAATCTCTTGTAGCTGTTGAAGCGGAAGTTTTAGCAATTCGCACGTAATTTTCAGCACTTAGTCCTCCTATAAAGCCAGTATGTCCCGCTTGAAAAAGTCGTTGTACTACTTTCAGCTGTCGCTCATTTAATTCCATTTTATGAGTGTCATAAAACTTCGTTTTATTGATAAGAAAATCTAGTTGTTGCATCGTATTCTCTTGAGCTTGTATGATAGTTTCACCGAAATATACTAGCCAATCGGTAATATCTAAATCTTTATTGTTTTTTTCCAAAGCATCATAATAATACTTTTTTGCATCTTGAATAGTTTGAGAAAGAGACATTAAAGCAGGTCTTCCTGTACTTATCGCCAAAGACTTTTCAGCTATAGCTCTCCCTACTCTTCCATTTCCATCTTCAAAAGGGTGTATACATACAAAATACAAATGAGCTATTCCAGCTTTAGCTAAAGGCATAAGAGTTTCTTTTTCATCAAAATGATGTTGCTGAAACCAGTTAATAAACTGCTCCATTTCTTCTTGTATAGTTTCAGAAGGTGGAGCTTCAAAGTGTACTGTAGGCCTATCCATTCTTCCCGAAACTACTTGCATAGGCTCTTTATGCGTTCTATATTTACCTATATCTAATAAATCTCTTCTACCATTAGTAATCATTTTGTGCCATTCGAAAAGTTGTTCGTGATTAAGAGGTTTTTCGTAGTTAAGATATAAATCCACCATCATTTCAGAGATACCATACTCAGCCGGTGGAACTTTTCTCTTTTCGGTAGTAAGTCCCAAATTCTGTTTAATAGAGGACTGAACGCTATCTCGATTAAGATATTCACCCTCTATCTCTGAAGTATTCATAGCTTCGTTACTTAAAACCTCTACCAAGAAATCTTCTTTTTCATCATCTTTTACATGCTTTAATATTCCTACAACCGTACCTGTATTCTTTAAGAACTCTATTTCTAGAGTCTTTAATGTATTAACATCAAAGGTAAATTGAGGCCATTTTTTTTGATTCCAATTCCAGTTTCTGTAAGCCATGAGCTATATTAGCATTATTTATAGCTCAAATATACATCAATATTGAGCTATAAACAAGTTTTATTTAGCTCAAATACCTTAATGACATTTAAATATTAGGATAATTTCTTACTTAATTGGAGGTAATTCATTTTTTTCTTGATATAAAACATCAATTTATGTAACTTTTTCTGAACACTAAAAACCTATACGTTTCATTAGATTTTATCAGGCTATTTTTTCTAATTACGTAGCAAAAGTAATCTTCAAAAAAAATTCAAAAAAATATTTCTCGGCATAAAATTATTCCAATTGCTTTTTGTGAATATTTTTTCTTCGATATAGAAAGGCGCTTATAATTTTTAAAATATTAAGACCATGAAAAATCAAGAACTTACTAAGTTTTCATTTGGAGAAGTACAACTTTCTTACAAACGAAAGAATCAATTTATCTTTCATAAGATTATAAGTTCACAATCTGCTAATGAATGTATTCGTAAAATCTTCCCAATAGAACAAATATGTTATAGAGAACATATGTATACTTTATACTTAGATAACTCTAACTGTATTATTGGTTATCACTTACTAAGCGTTGGAGGTATTACAGGAACCTTAGTAGATATTAGAATACTTATGCAAGGAGCATTGCTTACAAACGCTGTTGGCCTTTTACTATTCCATAACCATCCGTCAAATAAACTGAAGCCTTCAACTACAGATAAAAGCCTTACTGATAAGATTATCCGTTCAGCAGAAGTACTAGATTTAAAAGTATTAGATCATCTTATCATCACCGAAGATGATTATTATAGTTTTGCTGATAATGGAGATTTATAATCTTCATTAAAAAAAGAACCAAAAAGGTTGTCTTTTTGGTTCTTTTTCACAGCTAGACAGTAACCTTTTTCACTTTCTTCTTTCTAAATGACTTTTGCTTTCTTAATATATTACGTAATGAAAGCATACGTTTCGTTTTGGTTTTAAAACTATGATGACTATTCTGAATAATCTTTTTTATTTCTCTTTTACCATTTTCATGAATCAACTTATAAAATGTCTCTACATCTCCAATAAATCCTTTTGGGTTTTCAAAAGACCATTCAAATATTATATTTAATAAAAAAGGTGTTGCTTGATATAGATTAAGAACAGCTCCTTTTCCCCAATGAACAGATTCTGTTTCATAACTTTTCATCATAAATATTTTTCCAAATGTATCCCCATTAATAAAATTAAAATACAAAGTATTGAAATCTGTCCCTCCGTAAAATGTAGTCATATATAAATTATAATTAAAAAGTAATACCTCATCTATACCATAAATTAAAATATAAACAGAATTTATTTTCTTTTGGTAGATTTCAAATATTAAGCTATAAATCAATTCTCTTCATGAAATAATTAGGTCACAATTCAATATAGAAGTTCGTAATCTTTCAATGACACAGCACCATGTTTCAAATTCATTACTAAGATCAGCTTTTAAGCCTTTCTCATAACGGTTATTATCTAGTTCGATTTGCTCATTTCTAATTCTGAAATGTTTTCGGTGTTTCTGAAGAACGACAAACGGTTTATGTAAGTCTACAAAAAGCTTTCCTTCTTTTAAAACAAAGTTCGATCCAATCGTTGTTAACACTTTCTTTTTTTCATGAAGTGTACCATTTATAAATTTTTCTTTTGCTCTCTTTAAAAACAAAAAAAACGTATTGATTTTTTGAAAATTATCTCCTGAATCCAAATCAACTACTTGTTTTCTTAAGTCAGATTGTTCTTTTTCAATTCTACGATTCATTGTTACAAATAAATCATCTTTAATAATTCCTTTTGATAATTTTTTAGCCAGAGTTTCTAATTCGGTTTCTAACTCTGTATGCTTTTTTCGCAATTGTCTTTTTTTATATTCTATTTCTTTTTTTTCTTGTTTATTCTTTTTACAAAAAGCCTTAATCAAAAAAGAAGTAATTTCTTTTGATAATTCAATAGAATTTAAAAGTTCTATGAATTGATTATCTATATACTTTCTCCCTATATTTTTTTCATTACATGGATTCTTTTTTGAACGCGTACACTTTAAATAATGATATACCGTTTCCCCTTTTACCTTTGTTTTTTTAACCTTACTATAACCTGTTATAGTACTTTGACAATCTCCACAAGTAATACATCCAGAATAATGGTTTTTATATTTATTAACGGATGTTTTCAATGGTTTTCCTAATAATACTTGAATTCGTTCAAACTCAACTACACTTATCATAGGCTTATGCTTTCCTTGTCTTATTTTTCCATTATAAACGAATTCTCCACAGTAAAAACGATTTTCAAGAAGTTTATAGAGCGTTCCTAACGCAAATGGCTTCCCTCCTTTACTTTTTATCCCCCAATCATTCGTCATCATTTTTTGAAGCTCAGGAACACTATAAATTCCTTTTAGATACTCTTTCAAAAAACGTTGAATCAGCTTAAAATAAACAGGGTCAGGGAAAATTTTACGTCTTCCTTTCTCCCCATATTTATCATTCAAATATCCATAAGGAGCTCTGTTAGGCATATACCCTTTTTCTATTTTTTTATGAAGACCATCTTTAACGTCTTTTGAAAGATTGATTGAATATTGAGTAGCTTGCCCAAAATCTACTCCCATAATTATCTGACTTTCTCCCTCTTTATATTCTCTATCTCTGGAGATAATATGTCTTATTTTACCTCTCATAAAAGCATATTTAATAATACCTTCATCAATAGGGTTTCTAGATAAACGAGAAATTTTCCATGTAATAATTCCAATAGGAACTTTAGATTCTTCTACAGCTTTAACCATTTTCTCAAACCCTTCTCTTCCTAATTTGTGTCCTGATTTACTATCTTCGAAAAAAAGAGATATTTTTACCCCTCTTCTCTCTGCTTCTTTTTTAACCCATTCATACTGTTTGGGAATAGATTGAACTTGACGATTTTTACCCTCTGTAGATTTTCGAATATAAGCAACGTATTTCATAAGATGATACTGATATAAATCTCTTACATTATACCATAGCTTTATCCATTTTATAAATTATTAATTGACTAGCATCATAAAGCAATTATATAACCTGGTTAAAATATCTTCCGTCTCTTCTAAACAAATATCTGAAGAAACTTCACGATGTAATATTTCTTGGAACTCCAATAACTCTTTATTGGTCCATTCTGTTATACTTGTTGTGTTAGGGATACTCAATCATGGTATTTGATAATTAGAAAGAACTCAAAATATAACACCCATTTAAAAAAAGAGTAAATTTTATTTTGTTAGTTTTTTGAAGGTTACTTTCTGATTTCAGAATAAAGAATCGGTGCATACATTTCAAAGCTACCCCCTACTGCTTTTAAAAGTTCAAATGTTTGCCTCTTTTTCAAAGAGTGTCCTTTTGACTTTTAAGCCCTCAGGGTTTGTTAATGAATGTATTTAACCTTAATTCTTTTTATTATGAATGCATCACAAAATAACAGTTTCATTAAACAACTTCAAAAAATCATCTCTAGCAACCCAACATCTATAAAAGCTTATGTAGCCAAAGAAGCCCTAAGTTATTATCAGAATGATATAAAAACATTCTTTAACGACTTACTATCTAATGGTTGTGCTTCTGGTATGATAAACTCCCTCATCTATTACTCCGACACACATAAATTCTACAATAAATACTATAATCAAATTGAAGACCTTAGACATGATTATGAAGATTCTACAGGATTACCTTTAACAATCAAAGGTGATTTAAAAAACTTTATGGCTTGGTTTGCTTTTGAAGAAACTGCTTATTATCTAGAAATGAATTAGATATAATAATATAACTTAAAAATTATCTTCCAATATAAATTAGCGACTCTAATTTTAATAATACCCCCTAATTCAACACCCTAACTTCTGTTAATTAAATTTACAATAGTACTGTTTTTTTAATCCGTACAAATACCGGTAATACCATACAAGTTTAACGCTGAATCACCCAACTCATCCTACTACCTTTACAAAAAAAACTCCCAGCAACTATTTAAAGTAGTTCATTTTATCGCACCTATCATCCCATCTGTAATGGACTTAAAATCCAATTATAAATAAAGCTGAAATCTAAAAGCAAGTTATGAATAAAATAGCAATAAAAATTTCAATAATATTAAACATTATCTTTTTATCCGCAACATTGTTTATTGGATACCTATTTTATTCTAATATCAAATTAAAGATCTTTCCTAAAGAAATAATAACAACACAAGAAGCAAAATTAAAAAACAAAAATTCTACAACTGTTTATTATGAGGCCTCTAAATTTAAAATTATCGGCCAACTCCCTAATACAGAAAGTTACAACAGACTTCCTTTAAACTCAAAAAATAAAGTAAGAAAACCCGTTTGGAACCTTTCAAAAAACTCTGCAGGAATTTCCATTCGATTTTCCTCAAACTCTTCCACAATAAAAATCCGTTGGAAATTAAAACATAATAACACTCCTTCAAACATGACACCTATTGCAGCAAAAGGATTAGATCTATATACATACAATGATAACAAATGGCAATTTGTAGGAGCTGCAAAACCAACTGACACTTTCAATGAAACCACTATAATTCAAGATATGGATACAATAATGAATCGAGAATACCTATTAAACCTTCCCTTATACAATGGGGTTGACCTACTTGAAATTGGAATTAATAAAAACGCCTCTATTCGTAAACCTGCTCAAAAAATAATCAACACTACGCATCCAATAATTTTTTATGGCACATCTATCACACAAGGAGCATCTGCTTCACGCCCTGGACTAACATATGCTGCTCTTTTAGAAAGACACTTCAATAAAGAAGTTATCAATTTAGGATTTAGTGGACATGGAAGATTTGAAAAAGAAATTGCTAAATACATTATGACAGCAAAACCTTCAATTATTGTTTTAGACTGCACCCCCAATTCATCCAGTAATGTTATTCGCAACAACATTCCTGAAACTATTGAATACATAAACTCAATTAACAATACAATCCCAATCGTACTTATAGAAAGTATCATAAGAGACACTGCCTTCTTTAAAAAAGATAACAAAAATATTTTTGGCACAATATCATTTATAAACGAACAAAATAAAGCTCTAAAAGACATCTATAAAAAAACAAGAGAAACAAAGAAAAACATTTTTTACATCAATAATAAAAACTTAATCGGACAAGACCATGAAGCAACAATAGATGGTACGCATTTTAACGATTTAAGGCATTACAGAACCTATAAAACACTGAAACAAAAAATAGAGGAAATTCTCCCACAACAAGAAAACAACTTAATACAGTAACATATACCAAACTCAAAAAAAAATGGAAAAATGAAATGTACCCAATGTAACACCTACAGTTCTAACAATGGAAAATTTTGTGTTAGTTGCGGAAAAAAATTGATTAATCGTTTGAATAAAGAAAAACACAATATCAACTCAAAAAATACAAATTTACTTCTGCTAGCTTTTGTAAGCATAACCATGTTATATAATATTTCTAAAATTACACTTCATTTTGTAGACATTTATTATAGCACATCACAAATAATTGATTATTCCATAGGTATAGCAAGCATTTTAATGTACTCAACTATCGCAATGGTTATTCAACATAAACTATCTAAAATACTATTATTTACTCTATCTTTTTTCGAACTTGTTTTCCTAGTATTAAACATATTAGATTAGAGAATAATCATAATTGAAAAATATCATGAAGACAACATCTAATACCTAACACCTCTATTCAATAAGTCAACAGTAGTTCTGTTTTTCGAAGTCTATACAAATACTAATAATATCATACATGTTTTCTATTGAATTCACCATCCCTATACATTACTTTAGCGAATAACAAGATATATTAAAATAGTATTAATGTTTTATATATAAAATTTTTAAACTTAAAACAATAAATATAAACCTGAGACTAACAACTGTTATTATATTGGAGGATACCGAAAAACCAATTAAAAAATGAGTGTAGGTTAAATAAACAAATTTCATTATTATGACATGTAAATGTAATTGGTGCGGAAGAACTTATCAAGGTTCTTTATTTTCTGCTTATTGTTCAGAAAAATGCAAGAAACAAGTTTATAAATAAACTTTTAAAAGCGGTAGAAATCAAACTCTACCGCTTCTTTTGATCTTAAAATAGTAATACAGTATCAATTAATTTCTGGTTTAACATACTTACAAAATTAGGTGCTAAATCAATCCAAAATAAATAACATATATAAAACTTGCTTTTAAAAATCTATTAGATATACTAAAACTACACAATACCATAAGTAACCCTTTTCGAAGAAAGACATGAATTCTTCAAAGAGAAATAATTTTCACCTTGCTTTTAAGCAACGCTTATGGTATTGTGTTTTTAGTTAGTGATTTCTTTCACTAATCCTGATGTTCTTTATTTCTTCAAATGAAGAAATAAACAGCTCTTTCACAAAACATATTTAATTACAAACATGACCATTTCACATAATGCTTGCATTATGACACCCAAGTATAACAACAGTTTTAAACAAAAAAATATTTTATTTTATGAAACACAATTTAAATACCATAAAGAGCGTATGGAATACGAGCTTTATATTCGTACTTATTATTTTTATTGGGTGCACACCAGACCCTATTAAAGAATTCAATCAATCACCAACAGTTACACTAAGTGTTACTGTTAACACTAACAAGACATTATCTGGAAATTTAATTGGAACAGATAGTGATGGAACAATTTCTTTAAAAGAAATAATCATTAAAAATGGGGATACGAGTATTGAGTCACTTGAAGTTTCAGGCACTAATTGGACGAGTCAAAACTCTTTAGCTGCGGGAAACTACACAATTACAGGAACAGTAACCGACAATGATGGAGCTACAGCTTCTAAGTCAAGTACAAAGACAATTCTTGGATTAGAAATTACCATTACAGATGGAACGATTTCTTTTGAAGAAAACGAAACTACAAATCAAGAAACTATTGCAACAATTAATAACGTAAACAATATTTCTGGAGTAAGCTATAGTTTAGATACTGATTCTCAAAATTACTTTGAAATTACCAATAATAAAATCAAGGTAAAATCAGGGATTGTTTTTGATTTTGAAAACGCTCCAAATGCAATTACCATAACAGCTTCTGCAACTGGTGAAAATGATGCACAGCAAAACATCAATCTTACTATTATTGATAAAAATGATAGATTAGAGGATATTGTAATCAAAGCCACTCATTGTAAAGCTGGTTTTGCTAAAGTTGATGTAGCGGATAATGACCCTAATACTGAAAACATTATAGAATATGCTTTAGATCACAATGGAAAGCTTACCGATCGTACTTTTGAAGATGTAAAAGCACTTATTGATGGCAACACTTCTTATCCACATCCTGGAGGGAATTTTTTAGATATAATTACTCGAATGGAATTTTCTCTTACAAAAAATGATGATGGAAATACTGTATTTGACTATACTGATGCCACTACTACAGATCCTGCAATATTACATCGTACCAGTTTTAGCTTCACCAATCTTAATGATGACACAACCTTTACACAAACAGCCGATCAAATCACTCGTCCAAAATTAAAAGAAGTTTATGGGTTTGCTTACGATGAACTTCAAGCTGCAGGGTATGATGATAATGACCCCAATATTGGAAGTGCAGATGCTTGGCTAGCTTTAAATGGAACAACAGGAGATTCATGGTTTTATAGTGGTTTTACCGTAACATTTTCAGAAATAATTGCACGCGAACAGGACTCTAGAAGTTTAAATGAACTGTATGTTTATGCCGCTATACAGGCTTTAAACATAGTGAAATCAAAAACTTCAGTAACTGAAATGAAAACATTGGTCCGTCAATATATGGATTATGGACGTATTACCAATAAGTCTTTATTACAAGATTGTAATTAAATATATGTTTTATCAAGAAGCTCTTTTTCACAAAGAGCTTCTTTTTTATGAAAAAATAAAAATTCATTTGTCTTTTTATATAGATAAGATAAAGTGTGTACATATAGTCTTTTTCTCATGAAACTCCGCCCTCAATTAAAATCTATCTTAAAAAGAACATTTTTGCTACTACTACCTATAACTTGTTTAGGTTTAGGAGTAGTTGTTATGGCTCAAAGTGTAAGTGACAACTCAGCTTTGAATAATTTATGTAATGTAAACAACAACTTCATTTGCAGATATCTTGGAATAAGTGGAGAAGATGCAGTAAAAAGAGTTCATGACAGTGATAGAGGAAAAAATTTAAAACTAACCAATACTAGTAACAAAAAACTATTTGTTCCTAATAAAACAAGGGCTGAACTAGATGCCTTTTTAGCTCAAAAAAACCGATTAGGCGTTACAGCTTGTGAAGAAGGACTTAGAGATAATGTAAATAGTGTTTTTGGTGGTGGCATAAAAGGTTGTGATCAACAATGTGTAATCACGCCTGTTTATGGGCGACGATGTAGAGTGAAATCAGGATTTACAGGAAAACGATTAGCAAATACTAAAATATGGATAGATGGTACTGCTTTTGACTGGAGTTCTTCGAATTTAAATGGTAGTGGTTCTTGGAATGTATTAGATGGTTCTACTAATTACCTCTACAGAGGTAAAAGCAATACTATAGGAGACGGAAATAATCAACGTGATAATTGTGGGCCTTCTAATGGGCATAATCATAAAGCCGAAATGTATCGTCCAGATAGAGATGGTAAATGGCGTAAATATTGGTGTAGTAAAAGAGGATGTTTTAATGGTTGTGACTATAGATGGAGACCTGTATATGGGTTCTCTCCTGTAGCATCTTCAGAACAACGAGTTGTAAATGCTAGTTACAATCCAAATTCTTATGGATACACCTGTAATCATACCGAGTATAGGTATTCAGGAACGTATACTACAAGAGATTGTAGCGAAAGTGATACTGAAAACCGACCTCCATTCTTACAGGATGGTAGAACTGATGATACCTGCACCACTACTTCACGAAGTTGTTCTGATTATAACTATTGGGCAAAATCAGGAGAATCACACAGAAGTGTTCCTCAAGGTTGTTCTACAGCAGGAACAAGTGGCTCTAAAACAGGAATTTGTTATAAAAACTGCGGAAGTCAAGATGTAGCAAGTTGCACTTCTTATGATTCAAAATGTGAAGTATACAACGATAATTCTGTGACTTACGAGTACTCTTCAAGCTGTACATTTGATTGGAAAATAGCAGCTTCTGGCTGGGGCACATGTAGCACTTACTCTGGAACACAATATCGGTCAGTTACATGTAAGGACGAAGCTAACAACAACGCTACTTCAGAAAAGTGTAATGCCAACACTAGGCCTGCTTCAAGACAAGCCTGTACAGCATATAAATGGGTAAATGATCGTAATTACTCAGGCTGCACTGCTAGGTGTAATAATTTCAATCCAAATTTCATGAAAAATGACCTAGATGAAACAAATCCATTTGCCTTTATTCTTGTGAGTGGTGTTGCCAATGCTGAAGATGTATACAACAAAATGATAGCACCTATTGGAGGTACGTATACCGCATACGGTAAAGAATACAGAAAAGCAAGATGTAAAAAAGTATACGATGGTACAACAACAGCAGCCAACAATAGTTTTTGTACTAATCTAAATAAAAATGAACCTTCAAGAACATGTAGTATAACCTGTCAAGGTTCAGGAAATCCAAACCCTTTCTAAAATAACTTCAATGGTCTTTATAATATACTTTTCTTCAGATACATTGTAAAATGAGAAAATCCCTATTGACACCCTTTAAAAATTTCCTTATCTTGTCAGAAAAAAATAGCACATTACTCGTTACATTCTAAAATAAGTAATAATTTAAAAAAAATCACTCCAAATAAATTGAAAATATAAAACAGTTAATTTTCAACAAGATCTTGGATAAGAATTTTATTTAAACAACATATTAAAAGCTTATTTTACATGGGCGTAGCAACATTATAACATTAATGAAATAAACACCCTTCATCTAGCGAGAAGTTAGCCACAAGCAAGACTAAACTAATGAAAATCGAATGAATCCAGTATTTCTTGACCTACATATCCATACTTCTGATAACCCAAACAATCTGAACCCAAATTACGACATACAATTGTTAGTGGACAATATCAATAAATATACTAATAATTCTACATTTTTAATTTCAATTACCGACCACAACACCATTAACAAAACGGTATATCTCAAAGCAAAAGATTTAGGGATAAATATATTGGTTGGAGTTGAGCTTCATATAAAAAATTATAGCACCTGTCCACCTTATCACTGCCATATTTATTTCAATTTAAATGAGATTACCGGTGAAATCATTGATGAATTGAACAGCAAATTAGATAAGCTATACCCAAACAAAGTTGTTCAAAAAGACGATGAGAATATTCCATCAATAGAAACTGTTATAAACACCTTTGATTTGTATGAGTTTTTGCTTTTACCACATGGAGGGCAATCGCATTCTACATTTGACAAATCAATTCCAAATGGTGTTAGATTTGACAGTACGATGGAAAGAAGCATTTATTATAACCAATTTGATGGATTTACTGCAAGAGGAAATTCTGGATTGGAAAAAACACAAGACTATTTTAAAAAACTTGGTATTAATGAGTTTGTAAATTTAATGACTTGTACGGATAATTATAACCCAATTCAATATCCAAACGCAAAATCCTCACAGGCTAAACCTTTCGTACCAACTTGGATGTTTTCACTTCCGACCTTTAACGGTTTAAGATTGTCACTTTCAGAATCATCAAGATTAGCCTATTCAGAACAAAAACCAAAGAACTGGTCAGAAAACATAAGAGCAATAAAACTTTCCAAACCAAATATTGAAATAGATGTCGAATTAACATCAGGATTGAATGTGGTAATTGGAGGTTCTTCAAGTGGAAAAACCCTATTGGTAGATTCCATAAATAACAAAATCTATAATGACTTTTCAAAAAGTAATTATGGACATTTTGAGGTGGAAAAAATAATTATTGAAAACCCTTCAGGTTTGCATCCTCATTATATATCTCAAAACTATATTATGAGTATTGTCAACGAGACTACGGACGACAATCTTGGCAACATTGATATAATTAAAAAAGTATTCCCTGGTGATTATACGATACGTGAAAAAGTAGATGCAGGTCTTTTAAAATTAAAGTTAGACTTAAAAGATTTAGTCAAATACGTTAAAATAATTGAAGACGAAGATAAAAATTTAAAAAAAATACCAATCCTTTCAAGATTAGTTAACAAACAAGATGTTCAAAAAAATATCATATCGAATCTTTTACCTTCACAAGAAATAATAGACAAAACTGAATATCCGCAACATCAGTATAAACAACACATATCAATCTTGGACGAGATTGAAACCCTTTTAATCACTAATCCATTTATTGAGCATAATGAAGATTTGGTTGCTAATCTAAAAGAAGAGCTTGAAAAGGCTTTCAATATTTCTAAATTCGAAAACAAAACAAGAAAATTAATTCAACTATCTAAATCAGCATATGACGAGCATTTAAAAGCATCAAACGAAGAAGAACAGTCTAAAAAACAACATTTTGACACACTAATTTCAAGTATTAAAAATTACTCTAAAGCCTATTCACAATTCAAGAGTATTATTGAGAAAATTTCTGAATATGCAATTCGCTGCGATTCAGAAGTAATCGAATCTATGGGACACAAACTATATATCCAAAATGATTTTAGTTTAACCAAAGAAAAATTTCTCGATGTGATTAATTTTTATTTAAAAACTGATAAAAAAGTTATTGACTTTACACAATTAACACCTGAAAACTTATTTTTTGAAAATTTCAAGCAACAGTCGCCTAAAGTTTACAGTTATGATGATTTTGAAATTAAGGTTAATAAAAAATTTGAAGACTTGAACAAGAAAAAATATAAAATTGAAACGGCAGATGGAAGAGATTTCGATAATTTAAGTGCTGGTTGGAAAACGTCTGTAATCCTCGATATCATTTTAGGTTACGATGGAGATATCGCACCAATTATAATCGACCAGCCAGAAGATAATTTAGCTACAAATTACATTAATAAAGGGCTAGTAAAAGCGATAAAAAAGATTAAGCCCAAAAAGCAAGTTATTTTAGTATCTCATAATGCCACAATTCCAATGTTAGCAGATGCTCAAAACATTGTTTTATGTCAGAATATAGATAATAAAATAAGTATTGTGTCCAGTCGATTAGAAGGTCAAATAGATAATAAAAACGTACTTGATTTCATTGCAGAAATTACTGATGGTGGTAAACCTTCAATTAAAAAACGAGTAAAAAAATACAACCTTAAACATTTTACAGAATAAATGAAACTATATTTTTCAAAAGACGACCAAGATGAGATAGTTGTTAAAATGTCAACTTCTACTATTCAAGAAGATTTTTCGTATGTCGAAATGATTAAAAATCTATTAAATAACAATGAATTTGATGAGACAGAATTCAGTAGCGACTTTTCAGATGATGAAAAATCAAGAATCGAAACAATGTTAAGTTCAATCAATGAATCTATAGCATCTGAAAATGGAGAAGAAAGTGGAGAAGAAAGTGGAACATCAGAAAATACCAGCGGCTAAAAATGTATAAAACAATAGTGGTTTAATCACTAAAACTATAGTAAGTAAATTTAAAAAAGATCTGTACAAATCCGAAAAGTTAGTGTTTCAAAATCCGCTACTATTCTTATACTAGACCGTTAGCAATAATTACAATCAACCTAAAAAAGAAATGAACCCAAACGAAAAAAAGGAAATTTTAAAAAATCTAACTGAAAAAGAGTTTAGACAAGATTTGATAATTCCGCTTTTGAGTAAAATGGAATACATCGCACCAATTGAATATCACGGAACTAACGAAAAAGGAAAAGACATAATCTGCTTTGAATATGATAAACTGAGTGAACAAAGATTTTTAGCTGTTGTTGCAAAATCAGGTAATTTAACTGGAAATGCCTCTACAAATACAGGACTAATGACAATCGTTAATCAAGTACAACAAGCTTTTGATGTTCCCTATGAAGACCTTTTTAATATGCGACAGCTTTTCATAAATGAAGTTTGGGTTATGACAACTGGAAAAATTGTTAGCGGAGCACAAGAAACTGTAATAAATACTTTAAGAAAAAATAATCTTGATAAACAGATAAGGATAATTGGCGATGATAGATTGATTCAACTAATAGACAAGCATTTCAGTACTTATTGGAATTCAAATTCTGAAACTAAAGAAAGCGTAATAATTCAGAGAGATAGGCTGTTATCTTTCATAGAAAATTTACTTATTGCAAATAACATCGATAGATCAACAATTAAAGCTATAAAATCGTCAATATTATATTCTTCTTTCAATCCAAGAATTTCTAAAAATATTGATGGGCTTCATATTTCAAATGTCTCACCTTATTCCATTGAATTAGCAAAAATAGATTCAGACTTTGATGATTTTATTGTTTCTAAAACCTATGGAGTAACGAGTGAAATATTTAAAGAAACTAAAAAGTACTTATCATATAGTTTCTTTGATATTGAAGAAATAATAGACCATGCCAATAAGATTGCAAAAATGACTAATCCTTCAGAATTTGTTATAGAAACTCAATTGAATATTGCTCAAGAATACCCATTTCATAGACCTTATGGAAATGCTTCTGATTTTATTGATAATATTGCTTATATGGAAGAAGGTTTAAACGAACTTAAAATCTTTAAGGCATTTTTAAAAAGTAAAAATAAATTAGAAGAAGTTAAGGAATTAGCAAAATCGATAACTATCCTGCTACCTGAAATTGAAAATATAATTGAGAATAACAACGAGGACAAAATAATCATAAACTACGTTGTTGATAAAGAAGAAAATAAAGTTAAGATTGAATACAATTCAATTGAAGAAATATCTTTTTCTAATAGTTTTACAAGAATAATCGAAAAAGGATTTGATAGAAATAAAGACGGAACATTAAAACCATCAAAAATAATCGAATTTGCTCTACATAAATTCCGAGAATACGTTGAATCTGAATTAGAGTATGACGAAGATAAGTGGTTGAATGAATACGAAGGTTAATAAATATTGCCAACAATAGCTATAAGTAAT
The DNA here is from genome assembly GCA_947497755.1 of uncultured Polaribacter sp. GTDB lineage: Bacteria > Bacteroidota > Bacteroidia > Flavobacteriales > Flavobacteriaceae > Polaribacter. The sequence goes on from CANMHT010000012.1 coordinate 29,083, forward strand.
TGCTTGTTTTCGCCTACTTCTGAAAATCTTCGCAGACTTTCAACTAAGTGTATACTTGCTAAGTTAAATGATAAACCCATTACTTGACAATTTCGACTTGGATATACAAAAGACTCCTTAGGTTTTACAAATTAGAAAATTGGCACGTAAAATTGACTCCAAAATACTTAATTCAATTGTACTCGGAACGATAACCTGTAAACAGGCTATGCAAGATAGCCTGTTGAATTTAACAGTAGTAAAGCTACAGATAAATATCTAACAGGCATCTTGTAAGAAGGAGTTCCACTCCCTCTTAACTCCCTCGAAAAAGGAAGTCGAAAACACACACATTGTGTACATTCACAAAGAGTATTTTTTCGGCTAAAATTTATATCAACTTTTAAAAAAAGTTGAAGTCAACAAAAAAAGCCTGCAATCTGCAGGCCTTTTTTCTTACTGAGGCTATTTAATCTTCTGGGTCTTTTATTAAATCGAAAAGCTTCCTAAATACATCTGCTACAAAAATCACCAACCTTTCTAAAGCGAAAACAAGTAGTTTAAAAATAATTTTAAACAGTAATTGTAGTTTTTCTAATAACCATGACAATACTGGCTTTAAAGCTTTCTCTATCCCTTTAAAAAGCTTAGGAATCCAACCGAAAGGTAACACCTCGTTTTTGATGTTAAAACAAACGCATATGATCCAGACAATCACCACTGCTAATAAAAAGAACGTTACCAAATTTCCTATAAAATTTATAAAACTGTGTTTTAAGATTTCTAATTCCATAATTTCTTATTTTTTTAATTCAACTACTTTCTTACGCATTCTCACAGAGTTATACCATGGCAAAATTTTAAGCACGGTAAAATCTGTTCCATTCACATATAAACAGTGAAGTTTTTTAAGCCCCATAATCTCGTCTGCTCTCATAGCTGGCATAGGCCGTAGAACTCCATTTATTTCTTCCGTTCTCGTACCTAAGATCTTTTCTATACGCTCACATTCTTCTCTACTTAATTTCCCGAAATACACTTGATTCAACATATTTCCAAGGATGGTTTTTAATCCATTCTTGCCATAGTTCTCCTCTATCTGAGATAGCTCTTGAACATAGATAAAAAGAGCAACTCTACGCTTTCTTAGTACCGAAACCCACTGTGGAAATTGAGGTACTGTAAAGCTTGGAAACTCATCCCAAAACATCATAATAGAATTGTATTTCTGACCTTCAATTGGCATTTTTAAAGCCATTTCTGAAAGCTGCGTAATAAAGATTGAAAGCAAGAAGCGATAGTACCTTTCCTTGCCCTCCTCTAACCTTAGAAATAACGCTCTCTTTTGAGTTCTAAGCGATGACAAATCTATTGTATCGGTTGATGTTAATTTTTGAATTGTTCTACTCTTAAGCTTACTAAGTGGAGCTTTTGCACTGGCTAGAATATTGGATTTTAATTTGGGTTCTAACCCCATAAAAGAAGCAAAATCCATATAGTGCTCTTCATCTAAATTTTGCTCCAAAAATTCTATGGCTTCATTGGGTTTTACTGCTATGAGATTTATTAGATTATACAATCCTAAAAGATTCTTTTTACTTTCATCCTTTTGGGTCTTTGAAAGCAATCCCATAAGCAATGTTTCAATGAGTGAAATCGCTGATTGTTCCCAGAAATTTTTTGTTCCTTTGGACTCAGGACAAACAAGCAATTCCGCCAGTTCCTGTATTCCATTATCTGATTGTGTTGCTCGCTTTAATGGGTTGTATGTATCACTCTCATTTGGGTTTGAGAAATCAAGGCGAGATACAGTATATCCAACTTCCTTGAGATGTTTACTTGTCATCATCTCAAGCTCACCAGAAACATCCAAAAAAAAAGAGGCTATATTCATCCCTTTTTTTAATGTTTACGACATGATTTACAATAGTTGTACTCTTACCACTTTCGGTTGGTGCAACATATACACAATGAGTAAATAAATGTTTTTCTTTTAAAAACTGTTTACCATCAATACAGTAGCCATTTTTAGTATTACGACTAAAATAATGTCGCTTTCTCCACCAATCCATCGGTTTGGCATCCCCGAATTGAGTGTTTTTGTTTCTGTTATTTTTAAATATATAATCGTATATCATTTTTGTTTGTTTTTTAACGTGTTAATGAATTTTCTTGCCCGTACTCTCGTTCGCTTCTTTCCATCACTTCTCGCATCAGCTCTAGACGTTCCAACGCTGAATAACGTTCTGGAGAAATAAACTTTTTGATACGGTATTTTTCTTTCCCAAACCAAACCCCGTAATACCGAGTATTACCCCTAGAGTAAGCCTCTAGGTCGGAGTGCTGGTCGATTAGCTCGTGTAGATGCTTTAGAGATTTTGCTGTGTCAGCTAAACCGTTCAAAATATCAATGAGTTTGTTTACTCGATGCTTCTTATTGGTTTTCTTATATGGCTCTTGTTCTTTGGCTCTAGGCTTTATAAAAACAAGACTGTCATTCAGTTCTGGAAACTCTCGCTGTTGCATCTTTTCCAAAGCAATATTCTGATCAATCAACTCCTTTTTAGAAATTCGTACAGATTTATCTTGTAAATACAAATTTTGACTTACTGCAAGATGGATATGTCCACATTTAGATTTTGAATCTGAATGATATTTCCCGAATACAACACAGGAATCCATACCACGCAGTCTTAAAAACTCATTAGTCAATTTCCAAAGAGCTTCTGAACTTGGGTTTGAATTATAATGCCAAGAAAGAACAATGTGCTGACAGCGAGTACGTACTCTTTTTCGATATTTATCATTTTCAATAAAAGATGTAACAACAGTATCTCTATCTACTCCTTCAGATTTAGTATTTCGAAAAATGGTAAAATCCTCATCCTTAGATGCCCCTTTTAAAATGTAATCTATAAGAATCTCAAACCTCCCTTTAAATGGTATCTGTTTAATTATTGGCATATCCAAGATGCTTAAAATCATCAATAATACGTTGAAGATGGTCTAAAAACCTTGAATTTTTCTTTACCTCTCCTCGGATATAATCCTCTAAATGTAGAGGACGAAAGTGAGCTATTGTAGCATTTTCCAATTTTACAAATAACTCCTGAACAACCTTTATATCACTGGAATCTGCGTATCGTTTAGAATTAACCTTGTATGCTACTTGATTGATTAAAGTTCCGATTCTTGTAAAGCTTACAATGAGATCGTAGATTACTTTCTCATCAGGCAAAACATAGCTTTGATTGCGCTGTGCCTTAAGAATCTGTTTGATAAAATCTGTTACCTTTAAGTTTAACTTTTTCGCTTCTTCCAAAACAATGGAATATTCCGATTTCTCAAACCATAATTGCACTAATTTTTGATGTTGTTTGCGCTGTTGATGTCTTTCCCGCATATACTCTTTGCGATACATCTTGAAAAGTTTATCCTTATCTTCTTCGGTACCATTTAAGCCTCCTTGTTGCCTTAAAAAGTCTTGAAATTTTGACATACGAATTTTGTTATGAGAGGGAGGTACCCTATCATGCATTTGAATATTGGTGAATTTTTTTTGATTATTCTAAAAAGAAGGGTAAAAGAACCTCCCTTCTTTCCACAATGTAAACATCTTAGATGTCCATATCTATTTCTACTCCCTTTCTATCATTTCCAGTGGAAGGCATATTGTCAATCATCTGCTGAAGATTTGGTTTTTGTTTCAACTTCTCTTCCTGATCAATTAATGATTCAACTTCTCGTTGTGCTCGATCAATTTCTTTAAGTCCTTTTTTAACGCCACCTATAATAAGCTTCAAATCCTGTATTCCATGCTGCTCTCCTAATCGAAAAGCATCTACAACTTCTTGAGTAGAACAATAGTGTAAAATTTCATCGATAAGATTTCCAAAAACTTCTCTGTTATTATTACTAATAGTACCAAAACGATAGCCCATAGTAAAAGCTTTTTTTGTGATTTCTTGTAAGTTTCTCATCTCTAAAAAGTTTTATGACTATGTTTTTCAAGATAAGCAAGTATAGAATCACGTTTATACAAAATAACCTTTCTACTGGGTTGACTGTACTCTATAAGTCCCTGAGAACGAAGATTTAAAAGCGTTGTATCAGACTTGATCCCAAGAAGTTTTTTAGCCTCATCTGAATCTACCCAAACTTCTTTGTGTTTCTTTCCTTGTAACTTTTCTAAATGATTAATAGTTCTTTCTAATAGTTCAAAAAAGTTATCTTCGGAAATCATAATTAAACTTTCTCCTTTCATAATTACAAGGTTTGAAATTGAACATTCATAACACCAAAAGATTTAAAAACCTCTCTAAAATATACTTCTATAAAAGCACTTCCTTTTACTTTCTTATCCATCTGCATCGGAAGAATAAATTGTACTTTTTTAATTTCTTTAAGCTTTTCAGGAAGGCTATAAAGCGCATGTAATTTCTTTACATCTTTTCTCGCCAATTCAATCGCTTTTTTAGCTGTTTTGAAAGGGTATAAATCTAACATTCGAAACTCTCGACTACTTTCCACTCCATCTGTCAAGTAATAGACAAAAACATCTCTGGATTTCAATTTAGAAATTGGAATTAAAGAGCTTATAATGTTCGTAAACTTAGCTTCTGCCTTATATAGGTTTATAAACTTAATAATATGCTTTGCTACAGTATTTCGCTTTCTTTTAATCTTGTTCAGATGCAAAACTCTTTGTAATTCATCATCCTCAGAGCTTTTATAAACAGGCTCTTTGTAGATGATAATTTTAGAATTACTAGCCGAACTCGTATTACTATTTATGAAACGAATCTCGAAAACAACTATCTTCTTATCCTTTGTGTGCTCCTTAACGAGCTTAGTAAGGTACTTATCCTGCTTAACAGAATTTGAGGGCATAGATAAGCTCTTGTCGATATTAATAAAAACTTTCACCTGGTTCTGTGCTACCCCCTTATTTATCGGTAACATAAACATTGATACTATGAATATGATTTTTTTCATTATCTCTATATATTTAAAAATTATTGGATACTATATGCCTTGTAATATTCATTTGATTTTAGACTGCTTTCCTGAGCAATCATCATCTCCAGTACATGCTTTTTGCTTACATAGAATACAAGCTGATGTCTAAGGTCATAAGCAGTAAGTAACTTATGTACTTGATAGTCATATAACGGCTCAATTTTAGCAATACATCTACGCTTCTTTCTAATACTTCTTTCAAGTTTATATGCTTTCGCATACACTTCTCCCAAAACTTTAGCGAAAATGGTAAAAAAGAGTGTAAGAACTGACATAATTCCTACTACGACATAACCTGTATAGATTGTCCACACAGGAGGACTATCAAGCATTTCTAATCGAACATTGATATTACTTTTTAAAACATCAATTTCCTGTTGTAGTTCCACGATTTCCTCTCTATCTTCATCTTCTTCAAAATCAACTAACTCTCCCTGCTTGATTGCCAATTGCATTCGTTCAGATTTCACAAGCTCTAACTGGCTATGTCTTTGAAAATTATAGTTAGAAAGTATTCCAGCACTTATCAGCTGCAATAAAAAAAGAAATGTAAAAGCTCCAGTTACCCACCATTGCTCACGTACAGTCCTAAGCAGCCTTTCTGCACTGTTGAACCTATATCTACTAATCACAAACGTAATCACTAAAAGAATGCTAGCAAACAGATAGCTTTCCTCAATAGTATAATTTAGATTATTAAACGCAATATTCTTTACAATAACTCCTTCACTTACCAAACCGCAAATAATGGATACTTTGATAAAAAGAATTAAAAGCAAACTTGCATACACCAAAATATTTTTCTGCTTTGGCTCTATAGGTTCATATCCTGTTTTCGCTTTTTTTAAAGATTTTATTTTACCTCTTTTAAGCTGTCTTTGTTTCGCTCCAGCTTCTTTAACAATCAATCTATTTAACTCATTTCCGAGTTTATTTACAAGTTCCATTTCTTTTGGTTTACACCTAAAAGGAACACTTGTCTTAAGCCCAACTTTTATATCATCTTCTATTAATTCAATCACTTTACTAGTGTTGGTTTCTTCAAATTCCAATTTAGGTATATACGTTCTTTCTTTAATAGTATTACGCATTTCTTCTTTGGTTTTGAGTGTTACTAAGTCATAGTATTTATATTCATCTTTATGAAGCTCTTCTTGCAAGTTTCTATGTTCCGAATGGAGTAAAGTCAATTCTTTTTCCATATTAAAACAACCTTCATTCATGATTGAAAGTTCATTTTCCAAATTAATTATCCCTACCTTTTTAATAGAAGGTAAACCGGTTATTTTCCTAAATCCTTTAGCACAAGAGTAAATTTCCCCTACAGCTATATTGAGATAAGCTTTAAGAACTGTTAAAACAGTTTCTTCTTTCTTTTTAAAAGGATTTAATTTTTTAGGAATATTTGATAGATATTTTAAAATATTCATGTTTGTACGTGTTTTTTAAAACCCCTGAAGGTCTTGTTCCGCCAGAGGATAGATTTTACATATTGATTTACCGATCTAGCTATTCAAAATCTCTATATTATCTCTATAAATTTTGTTAGCTGTAATTTGAGCATACGTTGAACATTGTGTCATCGTTCCATGTCTTTGAGGTGCTGGAATTCTTATACCTTGATAAGTTCCGCCCCCGTTTAGAATCATTGTTTTAATTTCATTTATTATTAAATTCATCTTTGAAATTTTATAACTTCTTAGCGCGCTTGAAATCAATTAATTAAACATTATTATATATCTGAATAACAATGCAAACATGAATAAGAAATCAAAGAAAAAAAGGAAATGATTTGAATGATTACTTATGATTGTATTTGATTATATTTGATAGAATCAATCAATTCTAAACAGCAGATGTAACTTAATAATGACAAGTAGCGAATACAGAAAAAACGTCATCGATTTTTATAAAAATGGAAATAGAAACCTCTTAAATATTAAAGGGGAATATCCTACAATTGCTGAAATTAGAGATGCCTGTTTAAAAGCTACACAGTCACAGTTAAACATATTGGATCAAGGAATACTGTGTAATTATTTTGATGTTAGAAAAATTGAAGAAGTTACTCCAAAGCTAATTAGAGAAAACATAAACACTTATAATACTATAATCAGATCAGTAAAAATGAAAGTAGACAAAGATAATATCTTTGCACTCGATTTATTTGCTTTATTAATTGACTTTCCTGAGAGACCACTTAGAAAACACAAACATCAATACATTAAACCATTTAGAAAAAGAGTTAAGAAGAGAAAAACTATATTCATTTCTTCTATCACTTTTCTTTTTATTATCTCACTCTTTCTCTTTAAAGAGAATATTTCAATAGCCTTAGAAAACATAAAAGCTGATAACTTAATAAAAAAAGGCGTTCAACTTAATAAGTATGGAGAATATGATAATGCCTTGTTACATTTTGAAAAAGCACTAGAAATAATAAAGAAAAATCAAGGATTAGAAAGTAATAATGTAGCTATTATATATTTAAATTCAGCAAATGCTTTATATGATAAAAGTGCATATGATGAAGCGTTATTAAAATATAAAAAAGCTGAAGGTATTTTTAAAAAGAATCATAGTACTAGCTACAAAAAACTATCTGCTATTTATTTAGGCTTAGGAAATATTTTTGGTAAAAAACAGGAACAAGAACAGGCTATCTGGTATTATAAAAAAGCACTTGAAATTGACACAAAAAATTATGGTCTAAAAAGTTTACCAATAATTGAAAGTTATGGAAACATTGCTGTCGCATTAAATTATCTTGGAAAATATGAGGAAGCAATTTGGTATTATAATAAAGCTATAGAAATTTGTAATAATAATAAAGACAAGACTGATCCTTATAATTATGCGTTACTTTATGAAGGCTTAGGTATAAGTTATGGAGAATTAGGGAAATATACGATTTCTAAAAACTACCATCAAAAAGGATTAGATATTTTGAACAAACATTCTGAAAAATATACTTCAGAAATAGCCGGGAGTTATATCAACTTAGGAACAAGTGAATATACTTTAGGAAAGTATAAAAATTCCATTGATTATTATAAAAAAGCATTAAAACTTTATAAACCTATTATAGGACTTAAACATGATAAAATCGCTTCAGTGTACAAAAGTTTGGGACAAGTATATGGTGATTTAGGAAAATTTGAAACTGGAATTCAGTACTTGGAAAAAGCTTTAAAAATTGAAAAAGAAATTTTCGGAGTGCAAAATCCTAATATAGCCAAAACATATTCATATTTAGGTAACATCTATGAAGAATTAGCAGATTATGAAAATGCCCTTTTTTACCATAACAAAGCATTAAATATTGATAAAACAAGTTATGGAGTAAACTCGATAAGGGCTTCTACTTCTTATACTAATATTGGTATTGTTTATTCAAAATTAGGTAAAACTGACAAAGCACTTTTTTATCTAAAAAAAGCATTAGAAATAGATAAAAAAATATTAGGATTTGACCATCCTAACGTCACTATAAACTCATCAAATATCAAGGTGATAGAAAGTAATAATGGTTATTACAATGAAAATATTAAATTTTACACTAAAAATTTATCTGTTCTATTACAAACAATTTCTGAATCTCACCCTTTAGTTGCTGAAAACTATAATAATCTAGCAAATTCTCATTTTGAAATTGGAAATTTTCACAAAGCAAAAGAACTGTTTCTTAAGTCTGCAGTAATCACAAAGAAAATATTTGGAGAAAATCATGTAAAATTTGCTGACAAATTAAAGAACATTGCCATTACTGATAGTGAATTAAAGAAAAATGGCTTGGCATTATTAGGTTATAAAAAAGCACTAGAAATATATCTATTAAATTATGGTCAAGATCATCCTAAAATTGGAGCTCTTTATAATAGTTTAGGAGTCTTATATTATAAACTAAAAGAATTCAATCAAGCCAAAATATGTTTTGACATGGCTATAGGTATCTATAAAAAATACTATACTGAAAATTATAGATATGGGGAGGTTTATATAAACTTGGGCAATTTGTATTTTGAAAAAAAAGAGTACCAAAATACTCTGACATATGAAAAAAAGGCTTTAAATATTTTTAAAACTCAATTAGACAATAACCATCCATACATAGGAATTGCTTTAAGTAGCATAATAAAAACATATAATATTTTAGGAAAAGAAAAACAAGCTAAAAAATATCAACAACAGTACGAGAAATATAATTTGAAAGTTCGAGTACCTCTAAATTCAAAAAAATTACACTCAATAATAAGTCAAAAATATAATGAGTTAAATTAAAAATAAAAAATCACAATTTCAATCTATGATAAATCTCACTGCTTATAAGATTAATATTCTTTTCTTTAAAAATTAATTCTCTTAAAAAACCTATTCTAAGAAAAAGACATATCATCAATAAAATAAAAGAAGAGTAGATTCCAATCCAAGCTAATTCTAAAATAAAATTAATGAAAAGAAAAAAAGAAAAAACCATAAAAACTACATTAATAATTTTCAAACCAGATTTCAATTTTTTAACCCCCTTTTCTTCTTTCTTTAAAAGAGTATCCAGCTCTATCACATCAAACTCCTTAAAATATTCCCTGTTTAAGATCATATAAAATTCTTTTTCTAAATTCTATATCAAATTTACTTGCACTCTAGCAATAAGAAGGTTAACCACAAAGGAAGTTAGTACGAATATTAGATTTTAAAACAAATTCGACACCACTCAACCTCAAAGAGAAGTCAAAATCAAAAAATTAAATTAAAATTCTCTTATCTTAATAGTTTTTCACTAAATAAACCGAAAAGAAATGCCCCTAACACTGCACCTGAAATAACAAAAAGAATACTAAAGACACCATGACCAACTAATACAAACATAGGTCCTGGACAAGCTCCAACTAATGCCCAGCCCAGTCCAAAGATTGTTCCACCAAACAAAGCTCTAATCACTCCTTTTTTCTTCACTTTAATTATGATCTTTTGACCAAGATAATTTCTAATTTTTCCATTTTTAAACAACTGCATAAAAAGCATAGAAATAACAATTGCACTTCCAATAATTCCGAACATATGAAATGATTTGAATTTAAACATTTCATAAATTCTATACCAAGAAGCTACTTCTGATTTACTTAAAATTATTCCGAAAAATACTCCGATAATTAAAAATTTTATATTTTTCATAAATTAAAATATTAAAGGAATAAAAAACCAAGTCATAATTAAACCTCCAGCAAAAAAACCAACCACTGCTAATAAGGAAGGTAATTGCAAACTACTTAAACCTGTAATTGCATGCCCTGAAGTACAACCTCCTGCATAACGAGCTCCAAACCCAATCATCATACCTGCCCCCACTAAAACAATAAATCCTTTAAGTGAAAAAATATTTTCAGTTGCAAATATTTCAGTCGGAACATAGGTTTGACCAGCATCTGCAAACCCTAAATCTGCTAATTCTGAAACCACTTCTGGGTTAATTATTACAACCTCAGTAGACATTAAAAAAGTTGAAGATAAATACCCCCCTATTATAATACCTGACACAAATAACAAACTCCATGTTTGCTTTTTCCAATCTTTTTTAAAGTAATTCGACACTTTTCCTGCTCCAGCAAGGGTACAAAAAGTCTCTAAATTAGATGAGACTCCAAAACCATGTCCAAAATAATTTAACAAAAACAAGACTAATGCTATCATCGGGCCTGCAATATACCATGCCCAGGGTTGAAAGATAAATTCCATGTATTCTAATCTATTTAAAATTTCTGACAAAAATCATTAAATAAAGACTGTATTAAACAAAGCAACAAGGTTAATTAGTATGACATTTAAAAAAACAAACTAACTGAGTCAAAACACACTGAAAACATCTTTCAAAAAACGAAACTATTAAATAAATAATTCGAAATAAAAAAGTTGATTAAAAAACATTAATCTAAGCCCTTAACAACCCCTTCAATAGCTTTTATATCCCTTAAGGTTTTCCTATAATCTATAAATGATAATTTAAGCGTAGGTTCACTAGATATTTGATATAAAAATTCAGAATCATACTCTTCTTTCAAAAGAACCTTTATTATATTTCTGCAATATTTAGAACTCATATTAGTTTTAATTAAAATTGAATCTTCAGCATCTACAACCTTCATTTCTCTTATAAAAGCTACCGCTTTAAGCTTTTTAGACAAATCATACAAGTTCAGAGAAGATCTGAATGTTATAACCTGCCTAACCCACAAATTTTCATCTACCACCTCATAAGGATTTAATTTTTTTAATCCATATCTGTGAAATTAAAATAAAGGATATAGAAAGACCAAATAAAAAAAAGGACAAAAGTATATCACTAAGAATTAATCCATTATTAAAAATAAAATCAAAACTAACGTCAAGAGTCCATACCAAAAACCTGCAAAAAAGAACATTTTAACATACAGTTTAATAAAAGGATTCATGATAAATGCACTGTTATAATTTTTACCGATAAATTATCTTACTTTTTCCCAAACATCTTTAGAAGGTATAGCTGCATTTGTTCCATTATGAGTTATCTCATAAAGTTCTAATTTACTATAGTTGTTGGAAAACTTAACATTCATTTTAGTCACTTCAATTTCAACCTGTCCATTATTAGTTATCTTATGAGTTATCTCTAAAACATCTCCAACTATCTTATAATCAACATTTTTCATACTTTCTGCTGAAACACAAACATTATGGACGTTTTCTTCAAAATGATTAAAATCTAAAGTATTATTGTTTTTAAAAGTAATAGTACTTTTCTGTACACATAAACTAATATTCTCATTCGCCCCACCTCTAGAATACTGAGCTTTCAAAGCCCACTTCCCTTGAATCAAAACATCATAGCTTTCAACAGGATTTTTATTAGAACATCCTACAATCGCATAAGATATAATCAAAATTAGCAGCATTACTTTTACATTTCTTTTCATTGTTTACTTAAGTTTTTCGTTACAAATATTTAATTGTTTCTACCTATCATTTTTCTATATAAAAAACGAAGAAGAAACAAACTTACCAAACAAAAAAAACTAACCTCCCTTAATAGCCTACTTAGTTGTTCAGTTATTAAAAAAACATACAAATAGCAATCAAAAAATTCAACTCAACAATTCGGAAGAAAACCCCCATTCAACCAATCCCCTCAATAAAACATCGTATAACCAAGCAACTATGTATTAATTTTAAAAATACACACTTCATTCCCTTTCTTTCATTAGTTAAACACAACACAATTAACCACTTTTACTATCTATCAACATTGAATTGACTAGATTAAAAAAAAAGAAACTATGCCAAAGCAATATTTAGAAGAAGAAGTACTCACATCTACAAGAAAAAGAATAAAAAAAACCTTTGAAATATTTCCTAAAACATATGTAGCTTTTAGTGGAGGAAAAGACAGTACAGTTATGCTTCATCTAGCGCTAGAGGAAGCAAGAAAACAAAACAAACTTCCTTTAAATGTACTATTTATCGATTTAGAAGGACAATATAAAAAAACAATTCAACATATTGAAGAAGTCACTCTTGATTCAGATGAAATAAAATTACATTGGATTTGTTTGCCGTTAAACTTAAGAAACTCTGTTAGTGTTTTTCAACCTCATTGGAGATGTTGGGACCCAGAACAATCAAATCTATGGATTAGGTCAATGCCAAAAAACATAAATGTTATTTCAAATATTGAACAATACCCTTTCTTTCGTTTCGGTATGGAATTCGAAGAATTTGTTTATAAGTGGGGGAATTGGTTTGCAGGAAAAGAATTATGCACATGTTTACTTGGAATTCGTGCTGACGAAAGTTTAAATAGATTTTTTTCCGTCACTAGAAATGGCTGGAAAGGCATAAACTGGATGAGCAAAGCTTCAAATAAATTAATTTTCACATACCCAATTTACGATTGGAGAACAGAGGATATTTGGCGATATGTTGGAAAAAGAAAAATACCGTACAATAAACTTTACGACTATTTTTATCTAATAGGAATGTCTATTCATCAAATGAGAGTATGTCAACCTTATGGAGATGACCAAAGACAAGGACTTCAATATTTTCATTCAATAGAACCAGAAACTTGGGATCGTTTAATTAAAAGAGTAAGCGGTGTTAATTTCGGATCTATCTATAGCAGTACTGCTCTCCTAGGAAGAAGAAAAGTTATTCTTCCTGAAGGAATAACATGGAAAAAATACACAGGAATACTTTTAAACTCAATGCCAGAGATTACAAGAAAACATTATTCTAAAAAAATAATCAAATTTTTAGAATGGTGGGATCAAAATGGATACCCACTTGAGTTAGTTCCAGATGAAGCTAATTTAAAACTAGAAAATACTGGTAAAATACCTTCTTGGCGAAGAATATGTAAATGCATTATTAAAAATGATTGGTGGTGCAGAAGTTTAGGATTTTGCCAAACAAAAAACACTTACAAAAACCTATATCAAAAAAAATCATGAATTATACTTTCAAAAAAGAAATAATAGAAATCATCAAAGAAGCTAAAATTTCACCTGATAAAACTGAACAGTTAACAAAAAAAATTAATGAAGTTCTAGATCAATATAAAGAACCTATTTCTTCAATACTATGGATCCCCATTAGCAAAATAAAATCTAATAATTACAATCCTAATAAAATGGCTACTCCAGAAAAAAAAATATTAACTCGTTCTTTACTATATCATGGAATTACATCTCCTTTAGTAGTCCTTCCTGAAAAAGATAAACAGTACTTACTTTTAGATGGATATCACCGCTTTAAAATAATAAAAAGGGAAAAAATACTTAAAGAACGTCTAAAAAACAAAATTCCAGTAGTTGTATTAAATATAAGTAATGAAGAAGGCATTGTTGCAACAATACGCCATAACAGAGCCAGAGGAAAACATCAAATTCAACAAATGAGTGAGGTAGTTAAAACCTTAACAGAAAATGGATGGTCAACTAAAAAAATAATGAATGAATTAGGTATGGAAAATGATGAAGTCTTAAGACTTAAACAATTTAGTGGACTAGGTAATTTATTTAAAGATGAAGATTTTTCACTCTCTTGGAAATAATAAATTAACACCTGTTTTTACTGGATTATTTATACCTAATTTTCTTAAGTAATTTACACCTTCTTAAGTAAAATATAATAGTATAACTACTTTTACAAGAAGAACACCAAAACTTTCTAGTAAAAATAGGTATTAATTTATAAAGTTTAGTTCTTTTTACTCTTCTTGATGTTGAGGATCCACACATAAAGCACTCCTTACCTTGCTTTTTTATCAAATCCTTATACCCTCTACGACTATACAATTCCAAAAGAACAACTATAACTATAAAAAAAGCAATTAAGAATATAAATTCCATTTTAAAAATATTAGTTAATGCTATAACAAAAAGTAAAAAGTGCTAGATAGAAAGTAGGAAGAGAAAAGTCTTAAACCTCTAATGACTTGTTTTGAAAGATTTAGAACTAACAAAACATCTCCTCCTACTTAACTAAAAAGGAGTAAATAGCTTGAGTTAATCTAGCCCCTAATCCAAATTAAAAACAAACTATAAACTCCTACCCCTATTTAGAAGCTCCCTCTTTCTTTCCCCTATTATATTTATACCTTTCAAAAAATATATTAGAACAAACTTTTTTAAAACTCTTAAAAATTTTCAAAAAGTCATCTTTTTCTTTATCAAAGGAAATTTTATTAAACCTCTCATCCTTCTGTCCACCATATACATTTATCTTATGAACCCCATATATCGCTCCTAACAAAGTCACAAGCACCATAAACTCAGTTGCATCTATTGGTAAACCAGGAGGCATAGGTGGAGGAGGTGTTGGTGGTCCTTGAAATATCATAACTGTATTTAGTATTTATTCTGAAGCAAAAGTCATAATAAACACCAAATAAAACCTATGAATTACACCTGTATAATGTACAGTAATTAAATAATCAAACTAAAATAAAGATTTACTGAACTCAGGAACAATCTAAAAATTACAGGATATACAAAAACAAAAGAAATCTATACCACTGTCATCACACTATATTTACTTCGATAAAGTATTTATAGATATAGTAAAAAAGTAAAATACAAGATTGTAAAAATTAATTTAACTAGGTAAAACAAACTTGATTTTAAATGAAAAAGAGAGGGTAGTATAAATAAAAAAGTTCGAAAACAAACTTACAACTATACTCCTTCTCTCTAAATTAAAAACAACTTAAATTTTCTTAAAACAAAAACTAAAATTCATCTATTGATTCGAAATTGACAATATCAATTCCGTTATCTATTAAAATAGCATTTAAAAAATACTGATGATATATAAAAGGCTCTCTATTATGAAAAAGATTTTCCATATCAATACTATTAACTAATTATACATACAACAAAACTCTATATATAACCTGAAAAAACCTTAATTAAAAGGAGATTAAGTGTTCAATCATTTAATTTCTAAACCAATAAGTTATAAAGTAAACTCTTCTTCTTTATTTATAAAAATCATCTACTCAAAAGAAACTCCTAACACAAAAATAAAACAAGCACCTAATAGTATCGTTGTAGTTTTGTACATCTTTTTATATACTTCACTCATTTTGATTGGATTTATTTTATTAGAATTTTCTTATTCAAAACACCTTTCTCTGTCTCTACCTTAATTAAATACATTCCTGAACTGATATTTACAGAGTTAAGGTTCCAATTGTATATTAACCTTTCACTCCTTAAACTCCAATATCTCAACCTTCTTCCTAGTAAATCAAATACACTTACATTATTTATCTTTTCTGAATAAGGGTTATGCAGTTTTAATTCTTGTGAACTACCATCATAATAAACTGTAATCGATCCTCTTGACGGAACTATGTCATCCACATTTAATACTAATCCTGATTGAAAAGCTAAATAAAAACGATCTTTATACACTCCTGGAGATAAAGACAATTTAATTCTAGAATCTTTACTTAATAATTCTCTTGTTCCTAACACCTTATCATAAAGATAAACTTCCTTATCTGTATCTTTAACTTCATCCAACATGATGTATACTGGATTAGATGATTTTATTTGAATTACTAATGGCACCTCTGTATCCTTTTTTAATTCTTCTACTCCTGCAATCACATAATTCTTCTCTCCTCCAAAATTCCAATACATATCGCTATCATTGGTATTTAAATCAAAAATCTCACTATCATACCCACTCTCAAACAGCCTTGTATTTCCTTCTTTAAAAGAAATTCCTATCTGCCTATGTAAACTCTCTCCTTCCGAATTCAAATAATCTAATCCTAACTTAACTATCGGTATACCTGAAGAACTTTGCTGTTTGTTTTTGAAAAAAACAGAATTATTACTGCCCTCTACTTGATAAGTACGCTGACTATTTAAAAACTTAACACTTCCACTTGCTTTTCCATAAACAAAAAAACCTTGACCTACTGGAATATATCTACCTGGAATCTTACTCGCTCCTCCTAAACCTCCTGAAGCTGCTGTGGCTGCTGTGGCTGCCAACCCCATTGTTAAATTTCTAACAGCATACCCTCCTTGATACCCTCCTTTATTATGCCCTAAAAGATTATTCGAATGTTCCCAAAAATATAAAGTACCATCAATCACTGAAGAATTATCATTTATAAACTTTACCGCATCAATAGCTGAAGGATAAGGATTGCCTACCAACTCATGCTTGCCCATTGTTACCCCTCCAATATTTATTTCTCCATTATTTGGAGCTCCTCGAAAAGTATATGATTGAATACGACCTGGACCTTTCATCGAATACCCTCTTCCCAAACCTATAGAGGCTGTTTCTCTACTAAATGACCAGTCCCCAGCTTTAAACAGATACAACCAACGTCGAGAAATAGTTATTGGATCCGTTAGATCTCCATCATTTGCATCTGTAAAATTAATAACCTTACCCATAATATTTGATGGATCCTTTTCCCTCATTGCTCCTTTGATTGAATAATAATTTCGTGCAGGTGAACTACTAACAAAAGTATAAGCATCTGTTACTGGAGAACTCCAGTAATTAAAACTATACTTACTTGCTGATGTACCCTTACCCCCTATTAAAAAAATACCTGTACCTCGTATCTTTCTATCTGATGGTGAAGCTGGAGGGACTTGAATTAACTGAGCTGTACCTTTCAAATTAACCGTTCCATTCATAATTATATCTGCATTCACCAAAAACAAACTATTAGAAATAGTTACTTTTTTTCCTGCATTAATAATTATATTGAAAGCTTTAAGTCCTATGCTTGAAGTTAAATCAGCGTCAATAACTACATCTCTACTCTGATCAGGCTCTCCTTTATCCCATCCTGAGTCAGTAAAAGTGGTAGGTCCTAAATAATGAATACCTAATCTAGCATTAATTAGGGAAGTAGTACTAATAGTTTCTGAAATAACAGGTGCATGCATATGACGTTCACCTAAATCAGGATCCAAAGCATCATCAACATAAGTCATCCATTCATTGGGTTTATAAGTACTTGATTGAGTATATGTTTTTCTAACTTTTGATGTGTTATTTACTATTCCCTTTACAAGCTCATACCGATTGCTCCATGCAGTATTATCTATGGTTCTTGATAAAATAATAATATCATCTCCTCCTTCAAAATCAGCAACATCAATTGAGCTAGGAACTGAAGAAAAATCTACAATTTGAGCACCAGAAAATTCATTAGTAATCACAAGCTTATTTTTTTTCAATAAAATAGATTCACCTGGAGCCAAGGTGTAAATCAAAGGAACTGACCAAGCTGCAGTAGGAATAACTCCTGTTTGATCTCCATTTGCATCTTTATAGTACAATATTTTAACAACACCTCCTTCTACAGAATAAGTTTTATGAATATTTGTAATTTCTATCCATCGTTCATTTCCAAAATGAAACACCTGAGTGATCATTGGAGTACCAGTTAGTGTAATATCTCTATAATCTAAATCTCCCCCCAAATATATATCTTGATCCGAATCTGTTAAGTCATCTTCTGGAATATCAATATTCCCATTAAAATCGACATATGAATCAGCAGACTCTATTGAATTATCCAATCCATTGACACCAATTGCACCATCTGTCTTTCCATCATTATCAACATCATTTAAATTACTTCCAGATTCGACAATATCATAAGTACCATCCCCATCTGAATCTAAATCCAGATAATCTGCTTCTCCAGAAGCATCTGTATTTACCGGTGTTAAACCACCTAAATAGGCTGAATTCACCCCATTGTTTGAAGTGTAAGCCTCTAGATTATCAGTATTAAACGCTATATACCCAGTAGTACTTTGCGCTTCTACATTATCAGGAATACCGTCATTATCAGAGTCTAAATCCAATCGGTTTACTAATCCATCTCCATCAAAATCAGCATTCCCTTCAACTGCATCCAAAATACCATCATTGTCATCATCTAAATCTGCTACATCTGGAACACCATCAATATCAGTATCAATAGTATATGTATAATTTAAATTCTCTGAAAATTTAAAACTACCTCCAACATCTTTTAATTTAATACTTGTAGAAAAAAATAGAACAACACACAATGCCTTAATCACTCCAAAGGCTTTCATTTTTATTAGCATATTAATATTTTTATACACCTAAAAACAACTAAATAAAAAATACCCTTTTGAAAAGAAAAACACTATTCAATCTCAAAACAAGACATAGGGGTACTTAATATATACTTAATAATAGGATTTTAGTTATACCAAATATCAATCAACATTTTACAAAAAGACATAAAAATCAAACAACACTTGTTTTGTTTTACAAAATCCATACTTAATTATGAAAATAACTACAAATATGCATTTGCTTGGGAGTAACTGTTTAGTTATAAAACATATTATATTGTAAGGTATGTGATTATATTAGTATTCAACATTTAATATAGATATATCTATTATAATGGTTATTACTTATTTTACTCTTCTGATTTTTCTTTTTTACAAAATCCAACCAAATTTTAAAAAGTTACTATTCACATATTTTGGGTCATTCCAAATCTTTAAATCTGCACGATAATCCCATGTTGTTCTTAATCCAATAAAAAGTCTATTATTTATTTTCATACTTAACCCTAATTCACTTCCAATTGTATGAAATAGTTTTTCTCTTCTATAAAGTCCCCCTCCTCTTAATCCTATATAAAATTCTTCTCCAATATTTAAAAGAGAAAAATGAAATCCAGTAGCAAAAGAAATGTTAGTATATGAATAATTTTTCACAGTCTTTAAATAACCTAGCTCTCCTCTAAAGTAAATTTTTCTATAAAGCTTTTCTACCTCTAAAGTTAAATTTTTATGATTGTTATTTCTTAAATTATCATTTACATCCAAAGAAAGCCCTAAAGACAAACTATTTTTATAAACATTCGGAGTTAAGATTTTTTTTCTATTAATATTATTATCTAATTCTCTTTTTCTCTCTATGAATTTAGAGGGTAATTTTTTCTTTGTTTTTCTTTGATTATCCAGGATTATACTATCCTTTAAAGCCAATAACTTAGAATTATAATCTTGTTGAATTTTTTTCTTATAAGAATTGATAGCTTCATTCAAAAAAAATTTCTTTTTTAATTTATACTCTTTCGTTATACTATCCCTTAATAGTATTATTTTTTCATGATGTATTTTAGAGTTTCTCTTCTTGTAAATACCAATGGCTTTAGTTATTGCTTGCTTAATTAAGCTATCACTTTTCAAACTATATTCTTTTACAATACTATCTTTAAATTTCGTGAAATTTTCATGATATTTAGCCAAATCCTTCTGCTTATACTCATTCACTTTTTTGAGAACATCTATATTAAATAGGCTATCTTTAACTGACTCTAATACAATATTCTCTATTACTTCTTCTTTAGAATTACAAGCTCCTAACACAAAAATAAAACAAGCACCTAATAGTATCGTTGTAGTTTTGTACATCTTTTTATATACTTCACTCATTTTGATTGGATTTATTTTATTAGAATTTTCTTATTCAAAACACCTTTCTCTGTCTCTACCTTAATTAAATACATTCCTGAACTGATATTTACAGAGTTAAGGTTCCAATTGTATATTAACCTTTCACTCCTTAAACTCCAATATCTCAACCTTCTTCCTAGTAAATCAAATACACTTACATTATTTATCTTTTCTGAATAAGGGTTATGCAGTTTTAATTCTTGTGAACTACCATCATAATAAACTGTAATCGATCCTCTTGACGGAACTATGTCATCCACATTTAATACTAATCCTGATTGAAAAGCTAAATAAAAACGATCTTTATACACTCCTGGAGATAAAGACAATTTAATTCTAGAATCTTTACTTAATAATTCTCTTGTTCCTAACACCTTATCATAAAGATAAACTTCCTTATCTGTATCTTTAACTTCATCCAACATGATGTATACTGGATTAGATGATTTTATTTGAATTACTAATGGCACCTCTGTATCCTTTTTTAATTCTTCTACTCCTGCAATCACATAATTCTTCTCTCCTCCAAAATTCCAATACATATCGCTATCATTGGTATTTAAATCAAAAATCTCACTATCATACCCACTCTCAAACAGCCTTGTATTTCCTTCTTTAAAAGAAATTCCTATCTGCCTATGTAAACTCTCTCCTTCCGAATTCAAATAATCTAATCCTAACTTAACTATCGGTATACCTGAAGAACTTTGCTGTTTGTTTTTGAAAAAAACAGAATTATTACTGCCCTCTACTTGATAAGTACGCTGACTATTTAAAAACTTAACACTTCCACTTGCTTTTCCATAAACAAAAAAACCTTGACCTACTGGAATATATCTACCTGGAATCTTACTCGCTCCTCCTAAACCTCCTGAAGCTGCTGTGGCTGCTGTGGCTGCCAACCCCATTGTTAAATTTCTAACAGCATACCCTCCTTGATACCCTCCTTTATTATGCCCTAAAAGATTATTCGAATGTTCCCAAAAATATAAAGTACCATCAATCACTGAAGAATTATCATTTATAAACTTTACCGCATCAATAGCTGAAGGATAAGGATTGCCTACCAACTCATGCTTGCCCATTGTTACCCCTCCAATATTTATTTCTCCATTATTTGGAGCTCCTCGAAAAGTATATGATTGAATACGACCTGGACCTTTCATCGAATACCCTCTTCCCAAACCTATAGAGGCTGTTTCTCTACTAAATGACCAGTCCCCAGCTTTAAACAGATACAACCAACGTCGAGAAATAGTTATTGGATCCGTTAGATCTCCATCATTTGCATCTGTAAAATTAATAACCTTACCCATAATATTTGATGGATCCTTTTCCCTCATTGCTCCTTTGATTGAATAATAATTTCGTGCAGGTGAACTACTAACAAAAGTATAAGCATCTGTTACTGGAGAACTCCAGTAATTAAAACTATACTTACTTGCTGATGTACCCTTACCCCCTATTAAAAAAATACCTGTACCTCGTATCTTTCTATCTGATGGTGAAGCTGGAAGGACTTGAATTAACTGAGAACTTCTTTTTAAATTAATTGTCCCATTTAATACAACATTATCTATTACAATAAGTGAACCTCCATTCATTGTTAAAGTTTTACCTACATTTACTGTCAATTTTCGAGCCTTTAAATTTTGTGAACTACCATAGTTCTTATCATGGTTTATGATTACATGTCTGGAACGATCAACTTTCCCATTAGTCCAATTAGATCCATTGCCTGTTATAGTAGGTCCAGTCTGATGAAATCCAAGAAAAATATTAAAATCATTTCCTGTAGATTCAATATCTGAAATAAGCGGAGCATGTTCATGACGCTCTCCTGAATCAGAACTTAAAGCGTCATCAACATAGGTTACCCATTCTGCTTCTGTATAATTTTTATTTGGGACTATAATTTCATCTATACGAATTTTGGAACTAGTGTTTTTAATGTTTTCTACTACCTCATATCTATTTGCCCAGGCTGTGGTGTTAGTAGTAGTAGATAAAGTAATAATATCATTAGCACCTGTAAATGTTGCAACATTATTAGTTACTTCAGATGCCCCGGAATGTATATTCGTTAAGGTAGCCCCAGATTTTTTAATCAATAATGATTTACCTGATAGGAGGGAGGTATTATGGGTATAGCTAGCTGTAGGTATTACTCCTGTTTGCTCTCCACTTTTATCTTCATACAATAAAACCTTAATAAACCCTGCCTCTATGGCATTACTTGAATGAATATTGGTAATTTCTATCCATTGATCACTTCCGGATTGATAGATTTGAGTAATCATTGGAGTTCCTGTTGCTGTTATATCTCTATAGTCAACATCTCCGCCAAACAATACATCTCCATCTGTATCCGTTAAATCTGTTTTCGGTGTATTAATATTTCCATTCACATCGGTATAGGTGTCGGCCGTTTCCATCGTATTATCCAATCCATTACTTCCAATCGTTCCGTCAGTCTTTCCATCATTATTAGCATCGGTTAAACTACTTCCTGACTCTGCAATATCATAAGTTCCATCTCCATCGGAATCTAAATTCAAGTAATCTGCTTCTCCTGAGCTATCTGTATTTACAGGTGTCAATCCCCCTGAATAAGCTGAGTTTACTCCACTATTTGTAGTATAAACTGAAGTGTTATCCGCAATAGGCGCTGTATACCCCGTAGTACTTTGCGCTTCTACATTGTCTGGAATTCCATCATTATCTGAATCCAAATCCAAACGATTCACAATTCCATCTCCATCAAAATCAATACTTCCTTCTACGGTATCCAAAATACCATCATTGTCATCATCTAAATCTGCTGCATCTTGCACACCATCTCCATCTTTATCTATATCTGTGGAAAGGTATTTTCCATTTAAACGTACATTATCTATTCTAAAATCTCTAACAATATGCCCATTGTCTGTTCTTTTGAAAATTAATTCTAATCTATCTCCGGCATCAGTTGCAGTGGCTGTATAGTCCAATGTAAACTCAAAAACATTTCCGTTATTTAAAGCTTTATTTACAGTACTTGCTAAAAATGTTCCGTCAGTGCTATTGTATAAATGAACTTTTAAACTAACGTAAGAAGCATTCGCATTATACACATAGGTTTTTATAGATAATTGTTCTCCTGAAATCATTGGAGTATCAAAAATGTATTTAGCCCCCAGTCCTTGAGTCCCACTAAGGCCATCTACATTTATCCCACCATCATTCACTCCATCTCCATTATCAGCATCTCCACCAATATTTGAAAGTAATACATTTCCTTCTTTATCCCAATACCCTGAAATGATTCTTCCTTCTCTATAATCAACATCGCCTCCAATGATGTCTACATCATCGTCTGTATCTGTTAAATTTGTTTTGGGAGTATTGATGATTCCATTAACATCGGTATACGAATCGGCCGATTCCATCGTATTATCTAATCCATTCCTTCCAATCCTTCCGTCAGTCTTTCCATCATTATTAGCATCAGTCAAGTTACTTCCGGACTCTATTATATCATAAATACCATCTCCATCGGCGTCCAAATCTAAATAATCTCCTTCTCCAATTCTGTCTGTATTGACAGGAGTTAAACCTCCTGAGTAAGCGGAATTAACCCCATTATTTGTAATATAAGTTAAAGTGTTATCTGCATTTGGCACTGTATACCCCTTAGTACTTTGCGCTTCTACATTGTCTGGAATTCCATCATTATCAGAGTCTAAATCCAAACGATTCACAATTCCATCTCCATCAAAATCGACATTTCCTTCAACTGTATCTAAAATACCATCATTGTCATCGTCTAAATCCGTTGCGTCTACCACACCGTCTCCATCTTTATCCAAATCTGTAGAAAGATATTTTCCATTTAAACGTACATTATCTATTCTAAAATCTCTAACAATATGCCCATTATCTGTTCTTTTGAAAATTAATTCCAATTGATCTCCGGCATCAGTAGCGGCTGCTGTATAGCTTAATGTAAACTCAAAAACATCTCCGTTATTTAAAGCTTTATTTGCAGTACTTGCTAAGAATGTTCCATCTGTACTATTGTACAAATGAACTTCTAAACTAACAAAAGAACGATTAACATTATAGACATAGGTTTTTATAGATAATTGTTCATTGGATACCATTGGAGCATCAAAGATGTATTTGGCTCCCTGACCTTGAACCATACTAAGACCATCCACTTCTATTCCGCCATCATTCACTCCATCTCCATTATCAGCATCACCATCCGTATTTAGAAGTGAAACGTTTCCTTCTTTATCCCAATACCCTGAAATGATCCTTCCTTCTCTATAATCAACATCACCTCCTGTAATATCTACATCACCGTCTGTATCTGTAAAATAACTTTTTGGTATATTGATATTTCCATTCAAATCAGCATACGAATCAGCAGACTCCATGGAGTTATCCAATCCATTGATTCCGGTTGTACCTTCCGTCTTTCCATCATTGTTTGCATCGGTTAAGTTACTTCCCGACTCGGCGATATCGTAAATTCCATCTCCATCTGCATCTAAATCCAGGTAATCTGCTTGTCCTATTGTTTCAGTATTAATAGGAGTTAAACCTCCTAAATAGGCTGAATTTACTCCGTTGCTTATAGCATAAGCTGCCAGATCATCGGGATTAAGCGCTTTATATCCCGTAGTGCTTTGGGCTTCTATATTATCCGGAATTCCATCGTTATCACTATCTAAATCCAAACGGTTTATTAATCCATCTCCATCAAAATCGGTATTTCCTTCGACTGTATCTAAAATACCATCATTGTCATCATCAATATCCGCTACATCTGGAACACCATCTCTATCTTTATCAGTTCCACTTGCTATATCTCTATAATCAACATCTCCCCCTCTTCGATTCACATCACCATCTATATCTGTAAAATAACTTTTAGGGATATTAATATTTCCATTAACATCGGCATACGAATCTACGGACTCCATGGCATTATCCAATCCATTATTTCCTATGGCCCCATCGGTTCTTCCATCACCATTAGCATCTGTCAAACCACTTCCTGACTCAGCAATATCATCAATACGATCTCCAT
This sequence comes from uncultured Polaribacter sp., assembly GCA_947497755.1. Taxonomy (GTDB): domain Bacteria; phylum Bacteroidota; class Bacteroidia; order Flavobacteriales; family Flavobacteriaceae; genus Polaribacter. Next base: position 54,187 of record CANMHT010000012.1, read on the forward strand.
CTGAGTCCAAATCCAAATAATCCGGAGCGTCGTTAAATGTCAAATCATCTGTGTCTACAGGCGTCAATCCTTCTCCCGAACCAGGAGATGACTCGTAAGCATCATCTAACCCATTATTGTCTGAATCTGTTCCCGAAGGTGTTATGTACCCCTTAGTAAATTGAGCTTCTACATTGTCAGGAATTCCATCGTTATCACTATCTAAATCCAAACGGTTATGAATTCCATCCTTATCAATATCCAAATCTATATTTTTCCATGTTTTACCTTTACTACCTAAAAATTCAGATATAATAGTTGCTCCTTTTAATCGAACCTCCTTTACTCCGTATCCCCAATGACTATCATCTGTAGCACTTGGAATAACATCTAAATTCCAAGTGTAACCATAGTGATGTATTCTTGAAAAAGTATGGATAAATTTAATACCATTAACACCATCATTTTCCAACTTAACAAACACCTCTTTCACCAATGTGAGTCCACTATACCTATTACCTGTACTTCTGTTTACACCAGTAACACGAAACACCAAATCATCTCCGCTATTATATGATAATGGAATTTTTAAAGGTTCAAAAATCCCAAAATGATCTGTACCTGGAGGAGATCCATATCCCTTACCAGAAACAAAAATAGTAATCTCTTGCCCTCTTAAATCTTCTACTCTTGTTAAAGCAGCATCTTCTACTACATCTAATATACCATCGTTGTCATCATCAATATCTATTGCATCAATAACACCATCTCTATCGGTATCCATCAAAATCATATTATCACTTAAATTGTCGGTTTGAATAGGCTCTAAAAAAAACAAAGCAACCGTAAATAATCTAGCCAAAAAGGGAAGTTTCAATCTCATCATTTATTATATTTCTTAAATTCCTGAGAAACAAATTTCTGTAGAACTAAAAAAACAACTACAAAAAAACCCATCAACCTAGTTTAGATTTTTAAAAAACAACCAGATTATTAAAATAATCACACAAAGAAAAACTACATCACCTCTTCATTATTCGAAACCACCATACTTCTTCTATATTGCAAAGGAGTAACACCAACCTCCTTCTTAAAAGCTGCATAAAACACACTTTTCGATCGAAACCCCACCTCGGCCCCAATAGCATCCACAGTAAAATTAAAAAACTCCTCACTCCTTATATAACTTTTTGCTCTCTCAACTCTCAACATGTTTACATAAGAATTGAAATTTCTATTCATAACCCTATTTAACACAGCTGACAACTTATGAGCAGTTACCCCTAGAGCATTAGAAAGATCAGAGACTGAATAGTTCTTTTCTAAAAAAGCTTCGGTATCCCCCATATAACTCTCCACTCTTAAAGCAATAAACTCCATCTCCCTTAAACTTTCGGATGAATACTCGTCATTTTTTCTTAAAAAGCCAAGTTTACCCTTACAGTAATACCCATAATGAATTACAGAAAACACAAAGAACAAATCAAAAACCAATACAAAAAAGGCAACTTCATTACCCCCTTCAAAAAACTCCACAGCAAAACATAGAACAATATAGCTAATCATTAAAAAAATTATCCTTCTCACCAACTTCATTTGATCAACTCCCGACCTAGAATACCCCCCTTTATTCTCTTTATGATATCTAAAAAAACAAAAGCACAACCCTCCTATTAGCAATATAAGAACCAATAAATTACCGCCTACAAAAAAAACATTATTAAATAATCTAATTGAAAACGGAGTCCAAACAAAATAAGTTTGCACAAAATACCCACACACCCCAGTTAAAACAATTAAAAAATCATACCTCCTAACAACCACCCTTCTTTTTAACTGCAAAAAAAACAAAGGAAAAGTCAAATATGTAAAGTTTGCCAAATGCAACTCATGCTGCCCCCCTTTAAAGAAATCAAAAAACCCTAGAGAAACAAGCAAAGTACTCGCTTTATAAGTCAACAAACCAATACCTATCAGCATCAGTTGCTCATTTTTTTTAGCTCCAAAATGCAAAAAAGCATAACCCGCTAAAACGCTTATCAATATCAAAAAAGCTTCAAAAAAAAACACTACCTTCTCTAAATCAATTACTTCCATAGTTGTTTACATATTTATTTTCCACACCATTAGTTTCCAGCTAAGATAAACCTCTAACCCTGCTAAATCCTTGGTTCTTTCAGTGTAATTAGTTTGCATTTTCAATACTCACACCAAAAAGCAACCTACAGAAAACAGGACTTTGCAAATGTTTATCATTCATGAAGTAATATATTTCAATTTAAACTGCAGTACAATTTCATACATGACTTGTCCAAAAAAAAACACACCCCTCTAAAACAAAAGGCTCCCAGAGCCAACAAACCTTTCTAAATGCCAAAAAAATTGAAATTAAATTTTAGTTCTATTTTTTATATTATTTGTTCACATATATTATTTTCATACATATTAACCGTTCATTACAACCTTCTAAAGATTACAGGGTTGTATTATTGAGTATTGAAACATGAGAGTGGTTTCAGTGATATTACGATGTAAAATATAATAAGATGAAAAAAACACTAATATTAATATTAATAATACTTCATGTTTTTAATTCATGTAAAAAAAATAAAAGGCTTGTTTTCTTAGGAAAAAACGCATACAAACATCAAGTATGGAAAGAAATGCTTATAAAAGATAAAATTAAAGTTAATGATGTTATTGCTGCATTTAACGCCTATTATTCGACAAATAAACTTGATCAAAAAACACTATATGAATTCAAAAAAATAAAAAAAATAATCACTAAAAATGTCGACCAATATGGGTATTATATTTCCGAGTATGATAACTACAGAAAACTAATCTCTTTTAGAGAGGCTAAACCTAATAACTTAAAAAACAAGGCTAAAATTAATATAAACATACCTGTAAATTTAAGTCGCGAAACTCCAAATCCAAATAGCAAAGGACAATGGACAAATATAGGTCCATTTGGGAACCCTGAAGTTCAATGGTCTGCAACCGGAAACGGTGCTGTCCAATATATAGAAATGCATCCTACAGATCCTGCTACCATGTATGCATGTACCAGAAATGGGGGGTTATGGAAAACTGCAAACTATGGTAAAAACTGGACTCCAGAAACAGATTATTTTCCTACAAACAATACTTCATGTTTAGAAATCAGCCCTGCAAACCCTTCTATTTTTTATTTAGGAGCTGCTGAAGATAAAAAAATTTGGTATTCTTCTGACGGAGGAAACTCATGGGAAGATAGAAGTTCTGGCATTGATGGAGAGATTTACGATATACATTCATTTCCCTCAGATGAAACGAAAGTAATTACTGCAACAACAAGTGGAATTTACCTCTCTACAAATTCTGGATTGACCTGGGAACAAAAAATAAGTGGAACTTATACAGACATTAACCTAACTGATAATTGGGATTTAATTATTGTTGCCAATGACGATGGAGGGACTCCTGTTTTTCACTTTTCAAAAGATCAAGGCGAAAGCTTTATAGAACAACAAATTACTACAACTATAAGCGATATTCATCGCTTTTATATGGGATTACATAAACCTACACAAGGAAAACCAACAATTTATGCTTATGGAGTTAAAAGTGGTGCAGGTCAACCCACCCTATATACTGGTCTTTGGAAATCTAATTACACTTCAAACCCTGCTAATGGGGAAACCCATTTTAATTTTACGGAAGTAAAACACCCAACATATACATACCCCAATGGAACAATTCCTTTACAAATTGCAGACAATGCTGATGGTTATGCAGAATTATATGATTTCTACGGAAGCCTAAACCCAACTACATCTGCACAATGGATTAGTGATTTTTATATAAGCCCAAATAACCCTGATTGGCTATTGATGTTTACTGTAAAATTTTGGGGAAGTAAAAATGGTGGAGTACTATGGGGGTGGAGGCCTAGTTATGGAGGAAGTAATTGGGCTGACAACCGATACGTAACAACCAACATTTCAAAAGATACTATCTATTGGTGTAATGATGGAGGTATATGGGCAATAAAAGAAGATGATTTATTTCCTTCTGAAGCTACAGTTGCTGCATCTGGTTTATCTGAGCGAGCATATATGGACTCCAAGGTTATTCCTAAAAATGGGGATATCTGTCTAACAGAGGGAAGTGAAATGGACGTTAGCCTTATGAATAAAGGAGTGTTTATAACAGGAGGACAAGATATTGGTCAGGTTTTTGTTAGAAACGGAAGAGATTCTCATGTTGCTTCTTCAGATGTATATAGAGGAAGAATAAAACCTAACAATGATACTAGGTTTATTACAGGTGGGCTTGGTGTTAAGGATAAAAATGGTACAAGCTACCATTTATATGATCATATTGAAACTGATCATTTTAACCCTAATAGAATATTTGGATATCACAGAGAAGAAGTCCCTCCTAAATCTCAACGTTATATATATCGTTTTCTACGATCTCCTGAAGGAGTTGATGCATGGGATGTTCATGGTTTTAAAGGAGAACATGTAGCAAACGAAGGGGGAAATGGTTGGACCTCTTCTCATGAGGGTTGGGATGACATAACTCCACCAGAAGTTACTATCCCTAAACCAGCAACCTTTGAGCAATCCAGAGCTAAACAATCACTAGGCTTTTATGGAGATGAGGTTGGACGTAAATTGTTTATGACGGAAAATCTAATTGCTTCAACACCAGTCTGGACAGAACTAACCAATGCTCCAAAAGCTTCCAGATACAGAGTCGCATCTCATCAATACAATGAAAATATTATTGTTTTAGCTACTAATATTGGAGTCTATATCTCAAAAGATAAAGGAAAAACCTGGATCAAAAGAGGAAATTTTCCAGAAACTAATCCCTCTAGGGTTCTTATAGATAAAAATACACTTGAAGGGATTTATGTAATGACAGCTACTACTGTCTACTATATTGATGAACATTTAACCGAGTGGGTTGAATTTAATAAGGGATTACCTCTACAACAGCATAGAGATATGCGTATAGCCTATTATGCTGATGGCGATGCCAGACTTTATGTAACAAAATATGGAAGAGGTGTCTGGTCTTCAAGTTTACAATCTGTTCTAAGAGAAAAAGAAGATAAACCTATTATAGATTTTGCAATACATGGAAACAGTAAAAAGAGGATTATATCTGGAGAATCAATAACTTTAATTGACCTCTCTTCCAATGCAACTGATTTAGAATGGAAATTAGAAAATGGAACAGAAGTAATTACCGTAACCAATGAAACTTCTCCTTCTATAAAATTAAATACTCCAGGGTATTATAAAGTAACCCTAACAGCAACTAATTCCAACGCAAAAAGCAAATCTAATAGTACAGACTCTAAAAGTAAAGATCAATTTATTCTTGTAGACCCAATGCCAGATGAAGCAAACTGTAATGAAAGTTCTTTATTTGATCCGTCTCTGTTGATTCCTTGGTATTTTAGATTACATGTTATTGCATTAGGGGCTGATTCATATACTGCACACACTATTGGCGAGTCTTATAAAGAACTAGATAAAGTATTCGAGATAAACCTAGGAGAAGAAATTACACTTTCTATAAAAGACAACCATGAGACTTCATATGTTTTATATATCAAAACTTGGATAGACTTTAATAATGACGGAGATTTTGATGATGCAGGAGAAGAAATTGGAGATTCTAATGGAAAAGTAAATTCTTTTACAGATAACTTTATGGTTCCCAATTCTGCTGTAACGGATAAACTTTTACGAATGAGAGTTGTCACATTAAACTCCAGTTCACCGCCTAGTTCTTGTCAAACTACTGGATGGGTACGTCAGACGCTTGATTCTTATGTTAAAGTGCTTCCTCCAAAAATTATTTTTTCTAGCTCACATACCATAAACTCAGAAAATAGTGTTGCTTTACAAGCAACATTTTCCGGAGCTCAAAACATTAGTGGTTCAGGTTTTGTCTACTCAAAATTTAATGGTGATTTAACGGTAGATAATTCTTCAATAGCAATAAACCCCTCTACACTTACCAATAACGATAATTATACTTTATCAGTTAATAACCTAGAGTACAACACATCTTACTATTACAGACCTTACATACGTGATGAGAATGGAATTCATTATGGGAATAAACAAACTCTTGAATTAACTCCATATACAATTCCCACATCGGAAGGGTTAGTTGCTCAAAATTTTGGTGAGAATCAATGGAAATTGAAAGGTCTGATTTTTCCTGAAAATCAACAGTTAGAAGAAATCTCTTTACAATATGGTATCGATAATTTTAATAATGAGATTCCCTTTGACCCCCTATCATACCCTACAACATCTCAATTTGAAATTGAGTCAGGAGTTATTCAAACGGATGTTGATAAGGTGTATCAATTCAGAGTAAAAATCAAATCAAAAGGGAAAACATATTATAGCAATGTCGTCTTATTTGCAGGAGAACAAAAACATTGTATTCCAACAGCTAATGATGTATGGTATCGAAAAATAAGTAATGTTACCTTTAACGGAGAATCCAACAACTCAAATGGAGGTACAGGTTATCAAGATTTTACAAACTTGGTATACGAAGTAGAAGCCGGAAAATCATATCCTATTTCTATTACCGATTCCAATTCTCCGGGTCAAGATCTTTTTTATAGTGTATATATAGATTTTAATGATGATGGGGATTTTGCTGATTACCACGAAGTATTAGTAAAAGCTGAACCCAAAACCGACACTTTTACTGGCTCCATAACCATTCCTGTGAGTGACATTTCGTATAACACGGATTTAAGAATGCGTGTTGTAGGAAGTTCTTTTGACATTCAATCTCCGTGCGATATAGGAACAGGAGAAGCAGAAGATTATACCATAAGAATTATATCGAAAAACATCCCAAGAGCTGAAGAACTCCCGGCATTAAATTTAGGAAATAATCAATGGACATTAAGAGGCCAAATCTTTCCTAAAACAGTGAATATAGATGCATTGGAATTAGAGTATGGTAGTGGCAACTTTAATAATGTAGTAACATTTGATCCGTCATCCTACTCTTCTACTTCTGAGTATGAGATCAAAAAAACAATCAATGTAATTGCAGGGCAAAATTATCAGTACAGGGTTAAACTGGAAGCAGACGGGATAAAATATTATAGCAATATTTCATCTTTCACTCCAGATCAAATAATTTGTACACCAACAGGAAACACCCTTTGGTATAGACAAATCACAAATGTTACTTTTAATGAAGAATCTAATTCCAGCAGTGGAGGTGATGTTTATCAGGATTTTACAAATGTAATCTATAAGGTAGAAGCAGGGGAATCATACCCTATTTCTGTTACTGATTCACATTCTCCCGGAGAGAACCTGCATTACAAAGTTTATATAGATTTTAATAATGACGGAGATTTTACGGGTATAGGGGAACTTGCTACAGAAGGGATACCAATGACAGATACCTTTACAAGTACCATTGCTATTCCGTCAGAAGGTGTGGTATATAATACCCCCTTAAGAATGCGGGTTATGGGAGATACTTTTTCGATTAATAATTCTTGTACAGTTCATACCGGACAGGTAGAAGACTATACCATCAAAATTGTATCTGAGAATATTCCCAGAATCGAAGGACTATCTGCATTAAATTTAGGAAACAATGAGTGGAAATTAAGAGGGAAAGTTTTTCCAAAAACAGTAGCCATAGACGTACTAGAATTGGAATATGGTAATGGTAATTTTGACAATGTAATTGCATTTGACCCTACATTATATCCTTCAACTTCTGAATATGAAATCGAAGAAATGATCAATGTTGTAGGGGGACAAAATTACCAATATAGGACTAAGTTGGTTGCAGATGGGATTGTCTACTATAGTGATGTTTTATTTTTTGACCCCGATCAAATAATTTGTACACCTAGTGGAAGCACTGTCTGGTACAGGCAAATATCAAATGTTACTTTTAACGAGGAATCAAACTCCAGCGGAGGTGGTGGCGTTTATCAAGATTTTACGAATACTATATTTAATGTCATTGCCGGAGAAACATATCCTGTTTCTATTACTGATTCAAATTCTCCTGGACAAGATCTAAGTTATAGGGTATACATAGACTTTAATAACGATGGAGTTTTTACAGACGTCATAGAGTCAACCGCTCAAGGAACTCCTAATACAGATACTTTTACAAGCTCAATTTCAATTCCTTCAGAAGGTATTGTTTATAACACACCATTAAGAATGAGGATTATGGCTGATTCTTACCCTATTAACAACTCATGTTCAATAGTAACAGGTCAAATTGAGGATTATTCATTAACTATTTCCCCTCCGAATACATGGACTGGTAGCTCAAATACTAACTGGAATGACTCTTCAAATTGGTCAGACAACTCTGTTCCAACAAATAAATCATCTATTATAATTCCCCCTGCACAAAATTCTCCCATTACAACATCCTCAGTAGAAATAAAAAAGATAATCATCAAACCAGGAGCTTCATTAACTGTTAATGGCTCAATATTAAATAATGAATCTCTCACTATCCTTTCTGATGAAAACTCAATAGGATCACTAATAGTTACCGGAAACATTTCAGGAAACATTACTTATAAACATTACATAAAGGATAGTTCTATTTGGCATTTAATTTCTCCCCCTATTTCTGGACAAAGTATTTCGAATTTTGTAAACGATCCTCAAAACAAAATCAATACTAGCACTACAACAGGGAATTATGCAGTAGCTTACTATAACAATAGTAAAGACCCAGGGCTAAGATGGACTTACCACAATTCATCACCTACATTCTCAAATCAAGAAACTTTAGGTGATTTCTTTCTTGGAAAAGGATACAGTATCAACCGAATATCTCCTGGAATGTGCACTTTTACAGGCCCAATGACTACTTCTGATGTGACTCTAAATCTAACAACTCTTAATGGAGAACACAACTGGAATGCTATTGGCAACCCTTACACTTCATATTTACCTGCCAATGCTAGTGCTGAAAATGTTAATATTTTATCTGAAAATATTAATTCTCTTGATCCTAATTTTGCAGCACTATATATCTGGAATGGAAACACATATGACATTGTTAATCATGTAAGCAATTCATATTTCATATCTCCTAATCAATCCTTTTTAGTGAAATCTAAAAGCAAAAATGAAACTTTTACTTTTTCAAAATCATTACAAAGCCATCTAAAAACTACCAACAACTTACCTAAAGCTTTAAATCAAGTAAAAAAAATAATTCTGACCCTATCTAGCTCTAACAAAAACTACAAAAAAAAGACAACAGAAATTAGGTATTTAAAAAATACCACTACTGGACTTGATGTTGGTTATGATGCTGGTACTTACAGAAATGGTATACCCAATTTTTCAATCGACACACACCTAGTTACTCAAAGTCAAGGCCTTGACTTTACACTACAATGTTTACCTGATTATGAATACGAAAACCTGATTGTCCCACTTTCTATTAGAGCTCCTAAAGGTTTACCAATAAAAATTGATGCTACCTCATTTAATCTACCTGAAAATATAGATATATATATAGAAGATAAAGAATTAAAAACCTTGAACAAAATAAATAAAACCTCATATCAAATTACTCTTAAAAAGGAATTAAAAGGAATTGGTCGCTTTTATTTACATACTAAAAGGTCAAATGTTTTAAATAATGAAGAAGTAAACTCATCAACTAATAAAATTAAAATCTTCAAATCAAGTAAAAATGTTTTACGAGTCATGGGGCTAAAACAATATGGAAAAGTTAAAGTAACTCTCCTCAATTTATTAGGAGTTGAAGTAATTGAAAACTCATTTATAGGAAGTTCTTCAAACGATATTATTTTACCCAATATAAAAACAGGTATTTATATTATACACATATTAACCAATAAAGGTAAAATTACTAAAAAAATAATCCTTTAATTAATCATCTTACCATGAAAAAAAAACAAAATTACCACAATAAAATATCTCGAAATGAAGCTTTAAAAAAAATAAGTACATTTAGTAAGTATGCTGCATTAACGGCTATTGGGACTTATATAATATTACATCCTAAAAAAGCTCAAGCTAGAAGCCCAGAATCTCCTGGTTCTGGTTTTTAAAATATAGAATTGGAGGTTCAATTACCCCATATATTGTTTCTAAAACTATTTGGGGTCATCCCCGTATTTTTCTTAAATACGCTAAAAAATGAAGCTTTTGAACTAAAGCCAACCTCATAAGCTAAGGCCAACAAATCTAGCTTATCATATTCTTTATCTTTCAACATACGCTTAACCTCCTCTACTCTATAATAATTTATGAATTGACTGAAATTCTGATTTGTATTTGCATGTATTAATGAAGATACTGTCCTTGATGGCATTCTAACTTCTTTAGCTAGAGCTGAAAGAGTAATAGGGTTTTTGTACAATTCGTCTTCATCCACTTTTTTTACTATCTTTTTAAATTCTCTACTAATTTCTTCTTCAGGTAAAAACAAAACATCTTTTCCGTCATTTAAAATACTATTTATCAAACCCGTATCCTTTTTTATATTAAAAATTGTTGACTGTGTCAGTCCACATATTCCTAACCAGTAGATAAACCCCATATTTAATAAAGTACTAAATAAGTCAAAAAATAGTCGAGCTTCTTTTAACTGCTCTATCATTATTGTTAAAATTACTAATAAAACAATTAAAAAATAATGCAGTAATAAAAAATAAACAGTTCCTTTTGCCCATCTCAGTAATTTTCCATCTATGTTTGAAAAATAATTTAAAACTTTAATTTTATTGCGTTTTACATATTTCAAAATCAAAATTAAGTAATAAACAATATAAACTGGTGCCGTAAATATATATGTTCCAGAAATTATTAGTCCAATTATATTATCTGCATTATCTATATCGACTTTAACATTTAAAGGAAGAAAGAAAATAACAGAAAAAATTATAAACTCTATTACTCCTGGTGTTAAAGACAAAAAATATTCTTTTCTTGTTATTATTCCTTTCGTTATTTTTTTTACATATAAAAATAGTAAAGGAGTTGATAAATAAGTAAAATCAATTGGGAGGAACATAAATTGAGGGTTTTGTTCAAAAACCTCTAAATCTTCAAGTATACTATTTGTTAAATTTAAACTAAAAGTAATAATATAAAAACCTAAAAGTAATGTAGGTTTTTTCTCTTTACTCCTAAAAAGTAAAATAACACCTATTATTATTCCCTGAACTAAAGCTAAAAAATCCAGCAAAATAATAACATGGTTAAATTTAGTTAAATCCATTTATTCCAAATTAAGTTCTACTAGTATCTATCAACTCTATTTTTTTTAAAATCATTAGGAGTCATACCTGTATTTTTCTTAAACACACTAAAAAAAGAAGTTTTTGAATTAAAACCTACTTCATAAGCTATTTCTAACAAGTTAATATCTTCATACTCTCTTTCCTTCAGAAGACGTTTAACCTCTTCTATTCTAAAATGATTTATAAATTGACTAAAATTTTGATTAGTTTGTATTCGAATTATTTCAGATAACTTTCTTGGAGAGAATCCTATTTTTTTTGCTAAATCAGGTAGGGTAATTGAGGCTTTAAATAACTCTTTAACTCTTATTATTTCTACCACTTTTTCAAACTCTTCATTAAATTTCATCCCTGATGATAATAAAATTTCCTCTTTCGAGTTTAAAACATTTTTTATTAATTCTACATCCTTCAAACTAAAAATTACAGATTGAGAAAGTCCATGTATTCCTACCCAATAAACAAAACCTATATTTAAAATTGCAAGAACCAAAACAAAAGATTGTTTTACAAAATCTTCTAAACCAATAATTATATTATAAAATGAGGTAACTATTGTAAAAAAGTAAAATGATATTAAAAAATAAACTGCTCTTTTTGCCCATAAGAGAACCTTTCCATCTATATTAGAATAATAGTTTAAAACTTTAATTTTATTTTTCTTTATATATTTAATAATGAGAAATAGATAATAGAATATGTAAAAAGGAGCTGTGATAGTTATAATTCTATCAACAATTACAAAAATTTCTACTTCTGGATCTGTTTTAATTTCCACAGGTAAAAGAAAAAATATAAAAAAAACAACAAACTCTAATACCCCAGGAGTTAATGCATACAAATATTCTTTCTTTGCTATAATTCCACTAGTTACTTTTTTTATGTATAAAAAAAGTAACGGTGCAGGTAAATAGATAAATTCTACGGGTAAATATAACAACCAAGGGTTTTCTTTTATTGTACCTAACTCTATCAATATTGAGGTAATAAGTTCTAAAGTGCCTGTTAAAATAAAAAAACCTAATAGTAAAGTGGGTTTCTTTATTTTACTCTTAATTATTAAAATCAAACCAACTATAATACCTTGTATTAGTGCTAACAAGAATATTAAAACAATAATGGTCTCCAATTTATCATTTAAATTCATTTTCAATGACTAAAAATAGTTACACAATAAATATGTATTGGAGGAAATAATATGAAGTGGAGGGAATAGTTATTATCTATCAAAAAACACTACGCCTAAGCTAATAAAATAAAATAAACTTACAAGACAATAATTCAATTTTAACTTTTTACTTTCTTATAAAATTACCCCAAATAACATGAATGCAATAACTTTATCTCAAATTTTCCACATCGCAAACAGTTATTTATTTCAACAAACAAGTTTACATATATAAAAATCAAACTTAATTAAAGTTAAAACAGTAAAATTATATAAAAAACATTTGGAAATTTGTCTTTCCAGTTCTATGCAATGGAAGGGAGCGAAGCACTTCCCCCATAACCACTAAAACTTAAATTAAGGTAAGTTTTTTTAGTTTAGCTTCGCCCTCCCTTCTTGTTTCACCCCCTTTAATTTAGAATCAAAACCCCATTCAATAAATTTAACTTATAAATCGAGAGAGGAGAAAAGGATTGCTCGACTTCATAATTTTCACCCCAATACTAAGCAATCTCCCTCTCTCCTTCTTAAATATACTTTGACTCTATGTTTTAAATAAAAACGTACTATTTTTCAATTATCACACAACATTTAACACATTTCAAACCAACTATCATAAAACCACACATAACATCTTTCTACTTTTGATGAAAAATAATTCTGCATTTTATGTTCAAAAAAAAAATAACTCACGAAACGTTTTTTAACTCTTTAAGAAAGAATGAATATTACCAACTTGACAAATCTGAACATATCTATTTAGATTATACTGGCGGAAATCTATACTCAAAATCTCAATTAAAAAAACACTTTAACCAACTTAACGAAAACATTTTTGGGAATCCACATTCAACAAACCCAACTTCAAAATTCTCCACTCAACTAGTAGAAGAAGCTCGTCAGAAAGTTTTAGACTTTTTTAATGCGGATGACTACTACTGTATTTTCACTCCCAATGCTACTGGAGCACTTAAAATTGTAGGTGAATGCTACCCTTTTAATAAAAAAGGATACTTTTTATTATTAACAGACAATCATAATTCTGTTAATGGAATCAGAGAATACTGTAATAACTTAAATTGCGAACATGAATACACCCCTATTAATTTTGAAAATCTTTCCATAAACAAAGAAGAACTTTCTAAAAAACTAAAAAAGCATCACGGAGAAAACAAACTATTTGCTTACCCTGCTCAATCCAATGTATCTGGTATCAAACATGACTTAAAATGGATAAAAAGAGCTCAAGATAATGGATGGGATGTTTTATTAGATGCAGCTGCTTTTGTCCCAACCTCTAAATTAGATTTACGTAAGTATTCCCCAAATTTTGTCTCTATATCATTTTACAAAATATTTGGATATCCTACTGGACTCGGTTGTTTACTTGTACATAAGTCTTCTTTTTCAAAGCTACAAAAACGTTGGTTTGCTGGTGGAACCGTAAGCTTGGCTTCAACCAAAGCTTCATTTCATTTTTTAAGCAATAACCACGAACGATTTGAAAATGGCACAATCAATTACTTAAATATACCTGCAATTACAATTGGCCTAGACTATATACAATCAATCGGAATGAAACTAATTAATGAACGAATTCAATCATTAACGAATTATCTATATAACAGGTTAAAAAAACTTAAACACAGTAATAAAAACAATCAACTAATCATTTTTGGAAATAAAAATCGAAAAAACACAGGAGGGACTATTATTATGTCTTTCCTTAATCCAAACGGATCCAATATCCCTTTTGAAAAAATAGAGGAATTGACCAACAAAAAAAGAATTTCTATACGTTCTGGCTGCTTTTGCAATCCTGGACTGGATGAAACTAATAATTGCTTAACTACCGATGAAATAACTAGCTACTTTACAACTCGTAAAACAGGTGATTATATGGATATGATTGACTATCTACAAAAATTAAGAGGAGCAACTAGAGTCTCTGTTGGAATTGCAACAAATAAAAATGACCTTGATGCTTTTATACTATTTGTAAAAAACCTTAAAGACAAAACCATAAACAATTAACATTATCCTCAAAGCTAAACAAACGCATCATTATGACATATCATGAACTAAAAACTAAAAACTATCACTATCATTTAGATCTTTACTTAAAAAAAACTAAACTAGATATCTCCTCAACTCCTCCAGGGTTTCTTAGAAGAATTCCTCTACAGTTAGCCAATGACATGTTTATATTAGCAATGGACAGTATTAGAAAGGTATCCGATAAAGAAACCTTATTAAGATTAAAGTATATCTGCGAATATTTTTTAAATGAAAAATCAAAAAAAATAATCGCTTTAGAAAATGATATTGAGATTATGATCAACAAAGAATTCTGTATCAAACAATTAAACCAAATCAAATTACTTCTTAAAAACCTCAATTAAAAGGATTCATTATACTAACCTATCTAAAAGTGATAAGCAAATCTCATGCAGGACACAAAATTAAAATCTTTCTAAAGTAGAGAAACAAATCAATTTTAGATTAAAATTAATCCAAAGTTTATCTAAAAACAATTCTTTAACTTAAACTCTTAAAAAACTTATGCTAAAAAGTTTATTCATGATTTTTTAAGAAGTGTACAATCTAAAACAGACAAACAAAATGAGGGATATATCAAAACATCAACTTTTTTTAAAACAATTAACTTATACCTTAATTTATTAAAAATGTTTTAGGTATGTTTTAGGTAAGAAAATAAACAAGGCTTCACATTTCTGTGAAGCCTTGCTGTTACTAGTAGCGGGAACTGGACTCGAACCAGTGACCTTCGGGTTATGAGCCCGACGAGCTACCTACTGCTCTATCCCGCGATTTGGACTGCAAATATACAACCCTTTTCTCTTTAAAACCAAACAAAACTGCATTTTTCTTTTAAAAAAAATATAATCAACTCAACTACAATAAGCTAACTTTTAAAAGCTGTTTCAATAAAAAACAACCTATCTTTGCCACATGACACATAAAGCAGGTTTTGTAAACATCATCGGAAATCCTAATGTGGGAAAATCCACATTAATGAACGCACTTGTTGGAGAAAAACTTTCCATCATTACTTCTAAAGCACAAACCACCAGACATCGAATTTTGGGGATTGTAAACGACGAAGATTACCAAATTATTTTTTCTGATACACCAGGAATTATTAAACCTGCCTACCAATTACAAGAATCTATGATGGATTTTGTAAAATCTGCCTTTGAAGATGCAGATGTGTTAATTTATATGGTAGAAATTGGCGAAAAAGAATTGAAAAGCGAATCTTTCTTTAAAAAGATTGTAAATAGTAAAATCCCTGTCATCTTACTCGTCAATAAGATTGATACTTCTAATCAAGATGAAGTAGCAGAAAAACTTAATTACTGGAAAGAAAAAGTTCCTAATGCTTTTGTGTACATCATTTCTGCTTTAGAAAATTTTAATGTACAGAATGTATTTTATAAAATTATTGAGTTACTACCTGAATCTCCTCCTTTTTATCCTAAAGATCAATTAACAGATAAGCCTGAGCGTTTCTTTGTTAATGAAAAAATTAGAGAAAAGATTTTACAGCATTATAAAAAAGAGATTCCTTATGCTGTAGAAGTTATTACAGAGAGTTTTATTGAAGAGGATGCTATTATTAAGATCAGATCGGTAATTATGGTAGAGCGCGACACTCAAAAAGGAATTATTATTGGTCATAAAGGTTCTGCTATAAAACGTGTAGGCTCTGAAGCTAGAAAAGACTTGGAGTATTTCTTTGGTAAAAAAGTATTTTTAGAACTTTTTGTAAAGGTCAACAAAAATTGGAGAAACGATAAAAACCAATTGAGAAGATTTGGCTATCAAGAATAGTTAGTTTTCTATAATATTGGTCATTAAATCGTGTAAATCATCCATTTGATTGTGGCCAGTACTTTTTCCTATTCTTCCTAAAAAGTAGAGTAAAATCCAGAGTAATGGTAAAAAAATTACCATCATTAATGGCAATACAAAGCTTTCATCCAAGCTCCATTTTACATACAACATTACTCCAAATATCATAAAAGCCAATCCTACCACAAAGTGGATAAACATAAACAAGGTCCAAACTTGTGGTTTGGGTCCAAACAAACCTTTTAGAATACTTGTATTTTCTGCTACCTCAACAATTTCTATATTTAATTGTGGCGACCAAAAGTGTTCGTCTTTTTTAGGTACATCAATAATAATATGCCCATCTACAAACTTACTTGGAAACACACAACCACTATCTTTTAATACATTTTTAAACTTATTTATCATCAACTCATGGCTCACTTCTAAGTCAATACTAAATCTTGGTCTTAAGTGAATTGGACTGTTTGTTTTTTCTTTTATCATCTTAGAAATAATTGATTTAAAACCATTTAAAATTTTAAGTTTTTAAATTTAAACAAAAATCATTCTCTTATTAGTATCTTTGCAAAAATTTTTCTGGAGATGAATAGTATTGTAGCCATTGTAGGAAGACCAAATGTTGGGAAATCAACCTTATTTAATCGTTTGGTTCAGCGAAGAGAAGCCATTGTAGACTCTGTAAGTGGAGTTACAAGAGATAGACATTATGGAAAATCTGACTGGAATGGAAAAGAATTTTCTGTAATTGATACAGGTGGTTATGTGGTTGGTTCTGATGATATTTTTGAAGATGAGATCAGAAAGCAAGTGCAATTGGCTTTGGATGAAGCCGATATTATTGTTTTTGTAGTGGATGTTGAACAAGGAATCACTCCAATGGATTCTGAAGTTGCTAAATTAATGCGTAAAGTAAAAAAGCCTTTGTTTATCGTAGTAAACAAAGTAGACAATGCCATGCGTGCTGCTGATGCTGTAGAGTTTTACAATTTAGGTTTAGGTGATTACCATACCATCTCTTCTATTAATGGTAGTGGAACAGGAGAACTTTTAGATGCATTAACAGAAAAAATGCCAGAACCAGAAGAAGTAGATTTAGAAAAAGAAGAATTGCCAAGATTTGCTGTTGTTGGTAGACCTAATGCAGGAAAATCTTCTTTTATCAATGCTTTAATTGGTGAAGACAGAAATATTGTAACCAATATTGCTGGTACTACAAGAGATTCTATTGATACAAAATACAATCGTTTTGGATTTGATTTTAACTTAGTTGATACTGCCGGAATTAGAAAAAAATCTAAAGTAAAAGAAGATTTAGAGTTCTATTCTGTAATGAGAGCTGTAAGAACCATTGAATATTCTGATGTAATTATTTTAATGGTAGATGCAACTAGAGGATTTGAAAATCAAGATCAAAATATTTTTTGGTTGGCAGAAAAAAACAAAAAAGGCGTTGTTATTTTAATCAATAAATGGGATTTGGTAGACAAAGAAACAAATACCATGCGTGATTATGAAGCAGCGGTTAGAAAACAGATTGCTCCTTTTACAGATGTGCCAATTATTTTTGTTTCTGTTTTAACTAAGCAACGTATTTTTAAAGCTATAGAAACTGCTGTACAAGTTTTTGAAAACAGAAAAAATAGAATTCCGACTAGCAAGCTTAACGAAACTATGTTAGAGATTGTAAAAAACAATCCACCGCCTGCTACCAAAGGAAAGTTTGTAAAAATTAAATACTGTATGCAGTTGCCAACTCCAACACCGCAATTTGCATTCTTTGCGAACTTACCGCAATATGTAAAAGATCCTTACAGACGTTATGTAGAAAATCAGTTGCGCGAGCATTACAATTTTAATGGTGTCCCTATTATCATTTATTTTAGGCAGAAATAAATTTAATTACCTTCATCCATTAGCTTTCTAAAACCTTTCATCTTTTCTTCTAAAGTGGTTTTTAATGTTGCTGTTGGTTTGGCTATTTTTATTTTTTTAGGATTAATTTCTACTTTGGTTGCCACAAAAGAATTGTTGCCTTCTTCAACCTTTAACACAAGTCCTGGTAGATTGTAAAAATCTTTTGGTCCAAATTTAACCGGAATTTCTTCTGTATACCAAAGTATGGTTTCTTTTTTACCCTTGCTACTTTGCTTAACTTTAATGGCTTTCTTACAAGTATAACCTAAAATTTTGGTGGTTCCTTCTACTAATGTCCAAGTTGGTTTTTTAAAATACACCAACTCTTCTTGCATCGCTAAATTTTTCGCTTTATAAAATTGTTCTTTGCTACTTAAGTTGATATAATAAGGATTACTAGAGCCCGCAAAAATAAAAGACATATTTACGCCTCTTGTTCCTCTATTATCCATAATTTCTTGCTTATCTTTTTCAGATATCGAGTAAAAAGACTCCTTATTTTTAAACACTAATACTGCTGTTACTGGTTTATTTAAATAATGCATATTAACCAAAGTTTCTCTTACATCTTCGCTAATGCCAAAATTATCATTCACTTTTTTAAGATAACCTGGTGGTAAAGGCATTTCTACAGTATAGGTTACTCTTGCAGAAGTAACTTTTTGTGCATAAAAGAATTGTGAACAACACAATAAACATACAAATAACGTTAGGCTGATTCTTTTCATGATTTTATTTTTTTAGTAATACTATTAATTTATAGTAGGGTTTTATTAGTAAAGTGATGTCTTGTTAATTAAATCTTACTCATTTTCATCCATTAATTTTTCATATGCTTTCAGCTTTTTCTCTAAAGTTGTTATTAATTTTGCCGTAGGTTTTTTAATTTTTAACTTTTTAGGATTGACATCTATACTGGTAGCTATAAAAGTATCATTTCCATGAGCAACCTCTAAAATCAAACCTGGTAAACCAAGATAATTTTTAGGTCCAACTGAAACAGGAATAGCTTCTGTATACCAAGCAAACACCTCTTTTTTTTTCTCTTTCTTTGTAATGAGTTTGGCTTTTTTACAAACATATCCTAATATCGTTTTCTTTTCATCTAATAATTCCCACTTGGCTTTTTTATAATAAACAAGTTGGTCTTCCATGCTCATTGTTTTCCCTTTGTAAAACAATTCGTTTTTTACTAAATCAGTATAATACACATTTTCTGAACCTCCTAAGGATAAAGAAAAATTAACTCCTTTTTGAGTTCTTCTTAATTCCTTTTGCTTATCAATATCTT
Source organism: uncultured Polaribacter sp. (assembly GCA_947497755.1). Taxonomy (GTDB): domain Bacteria; phylum Bacteroidota; class Bacteroidia; order Flavobacteriales; family Flavobacteriaceae; genus Polaribacter. The sequence goes on from CANMHT010000012.1 coordinate 73,732, forward strand.
TTTCTGATACTTGATACAACGCCTTATTATTTTTAAATATTAAAATTCCGTTTACTTTAGAAGTCATATGATAGGTATTCACTAAAAACTCTCTTGAATCTGGATCAAATATCTTATCTGTTTTCTCCATATAATCTGGTGGCAATACTTTTTGAATAGCATATATCACTTTAGCTGAAGTAATTTTTTGGGCGAAAAGTAGCTGTGTTACAAGCAATAAACACAATAACGAAAGGTAGTTTACTTTTTTCATGATTTATTTTTGATTAAAGCTACAAATATTTTTTTAATTCTTTTAGGCATGTTTTTTGAGACACATCCAAAATTAATTCGTCTTTATGATAACACGATTTTAACAGTTCATTACAAAAAAATGTTAATTGATTACAATTCGTTTTTTGCTAATAATGAACCCATTTATATTCGCTTATCATTTTGACAAAAACTAAACTAATTCAAAAATTAAAAACTATGAAAAAGCTCCTATGCTTAATAGCAATGCTATGTGTTTCTAGTATTTACTCTCAAACATCATCTTACAAAATTTCTGGAATTGTTAAAGACGAAAAAGACAAGTCTTTATTAGAGTCTGCAACCATTCATTTAGAAAAAATGAAAGATAGCTCTGTAGTTTCATACACCATTTCTAATGACAAAGGTTTCTTTTCTTTAGAAGGTAAAACTTACGAAAAAGAACTCCGCTTATATGTTTCTTTTATCGGATTAAAAACCTACTCTAAAAAAATTACCATCTCAAATAAATCAATTGATTTAGGAGAAATTTTAATGAAACCTGAAGAAAATGTACTGGACGAAGTAGTGATTAAATCTAGAGCGCCAATTACGGTAAAAAAAGACACTTTAGAGTTTAATGTAAAGTCTTTTAAAACTAAAAAAGATGCTTCTGTAGAAGATTTATTAAAAAAGCTACCTGGAGTTGAAGTAGACGACCAAGGAAAAATTACTGTAAACGGAAAACCCGTAAATAAGATTTTAGTAAACGGAAAACCGTTTTTTGGAAATGACCCTAGCATTGTTACTAAAAATTTAACCAAAGAAATTATAGAAAAGGTTCAGATTTCTGATACCAAAACCAAATCAGAAGCCTTTACAGGACAAAAAGGAGATAAAAATAACAAGACCATTAACCTAACCATTAAAAAAGAAAACAATAAAGGTTGGTTTGGACGTTTAGCAGCTGGTGGCGGTACCGATAAGCATTATGAATATGCCGCTCTCGTTAACCGCTTTGATAACGATACTCGATTTAGTGTTTTGTTAGGAGGAAACGATATCAACTCACCAGGTTTTAGTTTTGGAGAAATTCAAAAAATGTTTGGAAGTGGTGGTAGTATTATGATTAGTGAAGGTGGTGCTTTTAGTATTGGAAGCAGATCTTTTGGTGGCGGTCAAGGAATCATCAAATCTAAAAACGGTGGATTTACCTATGCTGATGTATTTGGAAAAAAAGTAGATGTAAATGCAGATTATTTTTATTCAGGAAGTAATTCTATGAACGAATCTTCTAGCAATAGAGAAAACTTTTTACCAACTAGCAGTTATTTTTCAAAAACCAAGGGCAAACAAGACAACGAATACAACAATCATAATTTTAACACAGAAATTGACATTAAAGTAGACTCAACTTTCTTAATAAACATAAGACCTTCGTTTACTTTTAATAATAGAAAGGGAGTAAATACAAATATGTCAGAAACCTTTGACGAAAACAATGTTTTAAAGAATAGATCAGATAGTAAATCTATCGTAGATTCTAAAAACAATAATTTTAAAAATACGATCTCTTTAACTAAAAAACTAGGAAATCGTGGTGCTTATTTAAAAACAATAATTACCAATCAGATAGATAAAAATACTGGAGATAATTATAATATTTCTGAGATTGAAGTAGTAAATACATCCACAGAAAAAAGAAATCAATACATTGACACAGATGCTGAATTTAGAAACTTAGAAACAAGTTTTTCTTATAGATTGCCACTAGTTGCTAAAAAAATGTTCTTAAATTTTGATTATAACTACTCTAATAATACCAGAGAAAATATTAAAAGCACCTATGATTTTGACAACAACACGCAAGCTTATACGACCTTTAATACCTTATTAAGCTCTAATTTCACCTATAAAAACACTAAGAAAACACCTTCTGTTCAGTTTTCCTACAATACTAAAAAAGGGTCATTTAGATTAAGAGGTGGTTACGCTATTAGAACTATAGGAAGTAACGACAAATTAAGACCTAATTTAAACTTAACAAGAGACTTTGAAGCCTTTGAAGCTAATGCCAATTTCCATTATAGATTTGACTCTAAAGCTTCTATTTACACCAGTTATAGATTATCTAATAGTACTCCTTCTGTGAGTCAGATTCAGCCTTTTGTAGATGAAACCAATCCATTAAACATTATTACAGGTAATACTGGATTAAAACCAACAAAAAACCATTCGTTCTCTGTAAGTTATAACAAATACAATTTTCAAAAAGGAACAGGTTTCTATTTATACACACAATTTAGAAAACCAGAAGATCAAATTGTAACAAAAAGTATTATTGATCCTGTTACGTTTGTTAGAAACACCACCTATGAAAACGTAAATGGTAATTACAATATCTATTTAAGTGGTAGTTATAGCAAAAAAATAAAATTAGATTCTATTCGCTCTTTAAGATTGCGTTTGGGAGGATATTCTTCAATAAGAAAAAACATTAATTATAATAACGGCGTAAAATACAGTTCTCTTTCTAAATCGTTTACTCCAAATGTTCGATTAACTTTTGACTGGAGAAAAGTGATTAAATTTACACCTTATTACTCTATTTCTCTCTCACAAACTACTTTTGACACGAATAATTTTAGCACACAAAATTTTGTGAGACATAATTTAGGATTCAACACCAAAACATTGTCTTCTAAAAAACTAGAATGGAGAAATGATATTCGATATAGTTACAATCCAGATGTTGTAAGCGGTTTCCAAAAAGGATCTTGGTTTTGGAACTCTACAGTAGCATATTCTGTTTTAAAAGACAAAGGAACTATTAGTTTAAAAGCCTATGACTTATTAAACCAAAACACCAATGTAAGAAGGGTTTCAAATAGCAACTATATAGAAGATGCTCAAAGTACCGTTTTACAACAATATTTTATGTTAAGCTTTAGCTGGAAGTTTAATAGCTTAGGAAAGAAAGGAAAAGTAAGCGACTTTGACTTCGACTTTTAAAAAAGTAGGTTTTTATTGCAAGATTATTCTAATTAAACGTCTATAAATATACAATTCGTACCTTTGTAGTATTAATAAGAATGCCTTATGAAAACATTAAAACCAGAAAGTCAGCACCCAATTGAGTTGCCATTGCAACTTAAAATAAGCTTCGAAAAGGTTTTTTCGATGTATAAAAAATATACAGAGAAAGATTTTGAAAAGCATCCTTTTTATAAGTCTGCCAAAGAAATGGTAGCTAAAATAGAAAAGCACCCAGAGCTGATTGATGGTTTTACTGATTATGCCATTTTTGATGAGTTAGAAGAAGAAATTGGATTCTTATTAGAGCCTTTATTTCCTGAACCTTTGTTGTTAAATGAAATAAAGGCTGCTACTGTTCCTTTTACTTTTGACTCGTTTAAGTTTACGACACGTTTTGAAAATATTTTAAACAATGCAGGAGAAGATTATGTTGTAAAACCTCGTAATTTCGAAAATGACCTCTTGTATATCTATGGTTGTACAATGATTTTAGGTGCCGTTTATAATTATCCTATTGATTTAAAACGACCTTTTTTCTTTGATATTCCAGATAAGACAACAAACTCTATAAAACATTATAGAGCTGCTTTTAATGGCGATTTTGGAGAGATTACTCCAACCAAAGATGCGCCTAAAATTACAGAAGAAGACATCAAATTATTATTAGATAATTTTGACAATATTGATGTTTGGAAAGAAAAATTCCCACCAAATACTTATGTGTATAAAGGATTCGGAATTATAAATCTTTTTGATGTTACTACAGATGAAACCATTTCTAATATTAGAACAAACTTATTGCGTAGTGATGACAACTTAATGGAAGATCTACAAAACAACATCCGTAATTTTTACAATATCAAAGATTTACAATTAGGTTTTTCTGTTTTTGACATTTCTCCTAACAATCAAAAAACATTAAAATCAAGAAAATCTGAAAGTTTAATTGTTGGTAAAGAAGATACGGTTTGTTGTGAAAGTTTTTTCTGTAATCACACGTTAAAAACCATCTTCACAAAACAAGAACCTTTTGCAATTTCTGATGTTGAAAAATATGGTAGAAACACCAACCAAAATCAACTTTATAAGAAGTTAAAAGAGAAAAATATTAAAAGCATTATTTTAATTCCGATTAAAGCAAGTAATGATAATGATATTGCGGTTTTAGAAATTGCTTCTCCAAGAAGTTTAGAATTAAACTCTATCAATCAGAATAAATTAAAAGATATAATTCCTGTTTTTAAAGCAGCGATTAATCGTTTTTCTGAGGAGCATTTAAATGTTATTGAAGCAACCATTCAAGAACATTACACTTCTATTCACCCTTCTGTAAAATGGCGTTTTGTAGAAGCTGCTGAAAGCTACCAAAATCAACTTGCAGAAAAAGTAGAAAAACCTACCTTGGATGAAATTGTGTTTAATGATGTTTATCCTTTGTTTGGCCAAAGTGACATTAAAGGTTCTTCTGTTGCCAGAAACATTGCTATTAAAGAAGATTTAACAGCACAATTAAAGCTTGCAATTAATATATTAAACAAAGCTCGTTTAGCAGAAAAGCTACCAATTTATGATGAGTTAATTTTTAGAATCAACGAATATTCAACTAGTGTTTCTAAAGGATTAAGAGCTGGAGATGAGATTGCAATCATCGACTTTTTAAAACGAGAAATTTACCCTGTTTTTAATCATATTAAAAAAATCAATAGCAATTTAGCAGATCACGTTGCTGTATATATGAACAAAATTGATGCAAAGCTTCATGTAATTTATGACAAACGTAAAGATTATGAAGACAGTGTTACTTTATTAAATGATAAACTAGCTAAGTTTTTAGACCAAAAACAAGAAGAAGCACAAGCAATGTTTCCTCATTATTTTGAACGCTATAAAACAGACGGTGTAGAATACAATATGTACATTGGAGAATCTTTAGTAAAAAACAACTCTTTTGACAAACTGTTTTTATACAATTTAAGATTGTGGCAATTGCAAATGATGTATGAAATGGAAAATGTTGCTTTTAAAGCTAAATCTGAAATGAATCACGAGTTAAGAGTCGCTTCTCTTATCTTAGTTCACAGCAATCCATTGGCTATTAAATTTAGAATGGATGAAAAGCAATTTGATGTTGATGGCGCATATAATATCAGATACGAAATTATTAAAAAGCGAATAGACAAAGCCAATATAAAAGGAACCAACGAACGTTTAACCGTTCCTGGTAAGATTGCCATTGTATATTCTCAAGATAGTGATGCTATTGAATATTTAAAATACATCAAATTCTTACAGTCTAAAAAGCAATTGGGCAAAGTAGAAAAGTTAGAGATTGAAGATTTACAAGGCGTTTCCGGGTTAAAAGCGTTGCGTGTTGAAGTCCTTTTTAACAAAGATTTTAACGAAGAAAAATCGATTTCTTTTAAAGATTTAATTGAGGAATTAAAAGCTTAATTTTAAATAAATAGAGTTTTATGCTCCTTGTGATTTAAATGCAATTCCGAAGGCTATCACAGAAACGATAATTCCTATCATAAACACCATATAAGTTAAACGGAGTAACTTGTATTTTCTGTTTAGTACTTTTCCTAAGAAATACAAATCTTTGGTCATTGAGTTGTACAAATAATCTTTGTCTTTCATCAATTCGCCCATAGCCCACTCAAATTCTGGAAGTGTCATTTTATGAAAGTTTCCAAAAAATAATAAGTTAACCTTTTTATTCTCTACATCTTTTTTAGAAAATTTTCCTTCGGTTACATTTGGTCTAGTAGCAATTACAGATAAAATGATTGTAATTACAGTAAACAGTATAAAAATAATTGCAGGAATAATAAGATATTGGTTTGATGGATTATCTAATTTAGGTAATAAATTAGACAATGCTAATGAGATGATAATGGCATTTACAGAAAGTAAAATATTTGCTTTTGTATCTGCAATATCACTCAAAGTAATATGATTTCTTAAAGTCACTCTAAACATAGTTTCTATACCACGCTCTGGAGTTTTAGCTTTTTGTTTTTTGAGTTTCAGTTCTTCTTTTTTAGCAGATGCCTTACGTTCTTCTTGCTTTACCTTTTTTTGAAGTTTAAATAACTGAGCAAGGTTTTTATCTTTTACTTGTTGCCAATTTTCTTGTGCATAACTTGTATGATAATTGTGTTTATTGGCTAAAAAGTGAATATTTTCTTGAATCCATTCAGAATCTGAATAGTCTTTGTTTTGTACCAAATTCACTTCTTCTTTTAACAAATCACTAATATCAGAAAACCCTTTTTTACCTAAATGAGAACAATCTGCATCCCTAATAATTTTTTCTAAAATATCTTCAGGTTCGTAGCCCATTTTGGTAGCTCTAATTAATCTAGAGACTTCGTTAATGATAGAATCGTCAATATTATATTCTTCTAAAAAGTTTCTAACAATACGTACACTAGCCTCTTCGTGATTCTCAGATCCTTTGATATAACCTACATCATGAAACCAAGCTGCTAGTAATAAAACATTCGCATCTACCTCAGAAATTTCCTCTCCGGCAATTAATTCTTTTGTGGCATTTACCACTCGTTGAGTATGACTTAAATTATGGTATAAATAGTCTGTATTTAACTCTTTGGTTAACAGAGAAAAAACATATTTTTCAGTTTTAAGTAACAAGGTTTCCATAAAAGAATTATTTTTATACTAATGTAAAGAAAATTAGATGAAGTGCCCAAAGTATTTTACCATTATCATATCCCTTGTTTTTTTAAGTAATTGTGCTACCTATAAACCACAATACAAAAACAATAAAAAACTTATTAACGCAGCTCCAAATAAAGAAATTGCACATTCTTTTTATTTACTTGGAGATGGAGGAAATTCGCCAATCGGAAGTGAAACCATCACTTTAAAAAGACTCAGAAATGAATTAAACAATGCTTCAAAAAACAGCACGTTGCTATTTTTAGGTGATAATATTTATCCTGCAGGAATGCCTAAAAAAGGACATAAACAAAGAGCTTTTGCAGAACATCAATTAAACATACAAACCGATATTACCAAAAACTTTAAAGGAAAATCTATTTTTATCCCTGGAAATCACGATTGGTATTCTAATGGATTAAAAGGTTTAGAAAGACAAGAAAAATACATCACCAAAATACTTGGTAAAGGTTCTTTTTTACCTAAAGACGGTTGCCCAATTGACAAGGTTACTATTTCTGATGACATTGTACTTTTGATTGTTGATAGTGAGTGGTATTTAACAAATTGGGACAAACACCCAACAATTAATGACAACTGTGAAATAAAAACCAGAGTTCGCTTTTTTGATGAGTTTAAAAGTCAAATTAAAAAAGCAAGAGGAAAAACAACGATTGTTGCCATGCATCACCCAATGTATACTAACGGACCTCATGGTGGTCAGTTTTCTTTGCATCAACAACTATTTCCTATAGATGCTAATATTCCATTACCAGGTCTTGCAACACTAATCAATCTCATACGAAAAACAAGTGGTGTTAGTAACACTGATCTTCAAAACAAAAGATATTTAGAGTTTAAAAAGAGAATTGTAACCCTTTCTCAAGAAAATGACAAGGTGATTTTTGTAGCTGGTCACGAACATAGTTTACAGTACATTATTCAAGATAATTTACCTCAAATTATTAGCGGATCTGGCTCAAAAGTAAATCCAACAAGAAATGTAAATGGCGGGTTATTTTCTGCTGGTGTTCCAGGATACGCTAGATTAGATGTATATAAAGACGGTTCTTCAAATGTTCGTTTTATTGCTTCAAAAGAGAACGAAATCATTTATCAAACTCAAGTATTAACTCCTACCAAAAAGCCAAAACAAATTGAATATAAAAATCAGTTTGATGCTTATACAAAAGCCTCAATTTATACTCAAGAAGAAATCACCAAAGGAAAGGTATATCGCTATTTTTGGGGAGAAAGATATCGTAAATATTACGGTACAAAAGTAAGTGCTAAAAATGTAGACTTAGATACACTTTTTGGTGGTTTAACACCAGTAAGAAAAGGAGGAGGAAATCAATCTAAATCCTTGCGTTTGGTTGATAAAGAAGGGCGAGAATTTGTAATGAGAGCTTTGCGTAAAAATGCATTACAATATTTACAAGCTGTTGCTTTTAAAACTCAATATATTGAAGGACAATTTGATGGAACTTATTCTGAAGGTTTATTATTAGATGCGTTTACTGGAGCGCATCCTTATGCTCCTTTTGTGGTGGCACCTTTGGCAAAAGCAATTGGTGTTTTACATACCAAACCTCAACTTTTTTATGTGCCAAAACAAAAAGCATTACAACATTTTAATAACGAGTTTGGAGACGAATTGTATATGATAGAAGAACGAGCCGCTTCTGGTCATGGTGATAAATATAATTTTGGTTTTTCTAACAAAGTAATAAGTACAAATGACGTACTTAAAAAGCTTACAAAAAATTCAAATTCTAAAGTAGATGAAGCTGCATATATAAGAGCTCGTTTGTTCGATATGCTAATTGGTGACTGGGACAGACATGAAGATCAATGGCGCTGGGCAGCTTTTAAAGAAGGAAAAACAACAACATACAAACCGATTCCAAGAGATAGAGATCAAGTGTTTTCTATTATGGCAGATGGTGCATTATTAAACTTTGTTACCAAAACTATTCCTGCATTACGTTTGATGCAATCTTACGATGCAGAAATGGGCAATACAAAATGGTTTAACTTAGAACCATATCCTCTAGACATGGCTTTAATCAACCAAGCAAATAAAGAAATTTGGGACAATCAAGTAAATCATATTCAACAACAGATTACTGATAATGTGATTGAGGATGCTTTTCAAAATTTCCCTGCTGAAGTTAGTGACAACACCATTATCGATATCAAAAACAAATTGAAAGGTAGATTAAAAAATCTTCAAAAGATTTCTGATGAATATTATAGGTTCATCAATAAGTTCTCGGTTATCAAAGGAACAAACAAAGATGACTTATTTGAAGTTGAACGTATTGGAGATGGAGTTACTGAAGTTAGAGCTTATAGAATTAAAAAAGGAGAAAAAGGAGAGCTCTTTCACAAAAAAAGATACCATAAAAACTTAACCAAAGAGATTTGGATTTATGGATTAGATGACGAAGATGTTTTTAAAGTATATGGGAAACACTCAAACCCTATTAAAGTTCGATTAATTGGAGGACAAAACAATGATACTTTTGATATTACTAATGGTAAAAAAGTAACCATGTACGATTACAAATCAAAAAAGAATACTTTTAAAACTAACAAAGGAATTAAAAAATTATCTGACGTTTACACCACTAATGTATACGATTATAAAAAATTAAAGCACAATGCCATAACTGCAATTCCTACAATTGGCGCCAATCCTGATGACGGTTTAAAAATTGGACTTGCAGGAACCTTTACCAGTTTTGGTTTTGAACGAAACCCTTTTACATCTAAACTTGTAGTATCTACTGCCTATTATTTTGCAACTGATGGATTTGACATTGACATTAATAGTGAATTTGCCAATGTGATTGGCAATTGGAATTTAGGCTTAAACGCAGCTTTTACCAGTCCAAATTACAGTGTTAATTTCTTTGGATTAGGAAACAATACAGTCAATCCAAATTATATTGATGAAAATGCTTTTGATGAGGATTTTAATCGTGTAAAAATTAGAAAAACCAGTCTTTCTTCTCACCTAATTTGGAGAGGAGAATTAGGAGGTAATTTTAGAGTCGGACTTATTTATGAAATAAACGATGTAGAAAATATTGCTGGGAGATATATCGGTTCTACAAACTTTGCTACCAAAAATACTTTTTGGGGAACAGAAGCTCACTACAATTTCGAAAACCAAGATAACAAAGCTTTTCCTACAATGGGAATGAAAGCTGACATCACAATTGGATACAGAGCAAACACAACTACCAATAATAGTTTTAGTTACCTTATTCCGTCTTTAAGTTTCGATTATAAATTGATTCCGAGTGGTCAATTAGTCTTGGCAACAAAATTTAAAAGTCACTTAAACTTCGGGAACGGTTTTGAGTTTTATCAAGGAGCGACCTTGGGTGCAAGTGATGGTTTAAGAGGTTATAGAAATCAACGTTTTACAGGTAAAAATGCATTCTACCAAAATTCTGATATCCGATTAAACTTACGTAAAGTAAAAACAAGTTTATTGCCTTTACATATTGGACTGTATAGCGGTTTTGATTACGGTAGAGTTTGGTTAGAAAATGATACTTCTAACACATGGCACTCTTCTTTTGGTGGTGGAATTTTTGTTAATGGAGCTGATATGATTGCAGCAAACCTTGGTATTTTTAAAGGGAAAGAAGATGCAAGAATTTCCTTCTCTTTAGGATTTAATTTTTAATTATATATGAGTCAAATTGCCTTATTATTTGGAGCTACATTTGGAATGCTAGCAATTATTTTTGGAGCTTTTGGAGCACACGCTTTAAAAAAAATACTAAATAACGAACAACAAAAGAGTTTTGAAACGGGTGTAAAGTACCAGATGTATCATGCAATTGTTTTATTGTTATTAGGTTTTCAATTAGAATTTAATCAAGCTATAGAAAACTATATTGTTTATTGTTTTATAGCTGGAGTTCTTCTTTTTTCTTTCTCAATTTACGGACTTGTTATTTCTTCAGCAAAGAATAAAAAGATGCGTTTTTTAGGACCAATTACACCTTTAGGTGGTTTGCTACTAACAGTTGGATGGGGAATGTTATTGTTTTTTGTTTATAACAATTACTAATCAATTTTAAAAGTATACAAATTTCCTTTTGTATACATAGAATATTCATCGGTAATCCATAAGGTATTGTCATCTTTAAAACAGATTCCTTCTTTTTGAGAAGTATGTTCTAATGCATATTCTTTTACGGTACCGGAAAAGAAATCATCTTTAGTAAAATTGCTTAAAATAAAAACTGCTTTATGGTTGAGCAATGCCACTTTTGTACCATCTAATGAAATATCTGCGGCTGTAATTCTACAATCTATATCATTACAAAACGAAAATTCAGATACTAAGGTTGCTACTTGTTTTCCTGATGTATTCGCTACTTTAAATAAAAATGTTTTCCCTAGTTTTTTCTTTTTTCTACTTTTTGTAAAAATGTAAAAATGATTTTTATAATAGAAAAAAGCTTCTGCATCAAAAGATGATTGTTTATGCACTTTTGGGTATTCAAATTTAATTTTTTCTACCTCAACTTCCTTTTCTGTACGTAAAGAATTATTGTTGATTTTAAGAATACTTAGTTTTTTTCTTTTAAGCTTATTATTTCCAAAATTGCCAATATATAAATTCCCAAACTCATCAGAAGTAATATCTTCCCAATCGTGATTCTTTGCATTTATCTTTAGCACTTTTTCGATTGTTCCTTGCTGATTAACGCCAAACAATTGGGGTTTATTTCCTGAGTCGTTATGCATCCAAATTAGCTCAGAACCTTGTATTGTTTCATTCCCAGAAACTTCTTTTAAGGATGTAGATAAATTAGAAACTAATGTAAGTTGCCCAAAATTACTACAAGAAATAAAGAGAAAACTTAAAAAATAAAAAGGTATTTTTTTCATAAGAAACTTTGTTTACCAACCACCAGATGATCCGCCTCCTCCGAAGCCTCCTCCGCCTCCGAAGCCACCGAAACCACCTCCACCGAAGCCTCCAGATGATCCGCCAAATCCGCTACTTCCTCCAAAACCTCTACCGGCATTGCTTAAGATAATTGCATCTAAAACAGAGAGACCTCTTCTACGTCTACCACCACCTCTACCACCTCTACCTTTATTGGATAGTGCAATAAAAATAATGATGAATAATATAATTGGTAAAATTTTAAAAACACCCAAAGAACTTTTCTTTCTTTTCTTCTTTTGATTGTTTTTAAACTCTCCATTTAAGGCTTTAAAAATTGCATCAGTTCCTTTGTCTAATCCAGAATAAAAATTTCCCTTCCTAAATTCAGGATTAATTATTTGAGTTCTAATTTCTGTTGCTAAATAATCTGTTAGTAAGTGTTCAACTCCATACCCTGTTTGAATACTCATTTTACGATCATTCTTAGCTACTAAAATAAAAACACCATTATCTTTTCCTTTTTGACCAATCTCCCATTTTTGACCCCAATTTGCAGCCAAAAAACCTATATCTTCTCCCTTTGTAGAAGCAATAATGGCAATAAATATTTCTGTTGATGTGGAATCATTATACCTTACTAATTTATCATACAGTCTCTTGTATTGATTCTTATTTAATAAGTTGATATCATCTACAACTGGAGGTATAAATTTTGGCTTATCTGGAATTGTATATTGAGCTGCAATTGTGTTTACAACAAACAAGCTTATTAGTAAAACAACTATTTTAAATTGATTTTTAAAACGCATTAGCCTTTAGAAATTTCGTTAGACAATTCATTTGTATCATCAGTTTGCCAAGGAAAAAACTGTTTTAACTGCTCTCCTGCATTTAAGATTCCAGCAATTATACCTTCTTTAAATTCTTGTTGTTTAAAATGAGTCGCAATCACATCTCTTGTGCAATCCCAAAAATCATCTGCTACGGCATTGTTAATTCCTTCGTCTCCACAAATCACAAACTTATGGTCTTGAGTAGCAATATAAAGCAACACTCCATTTCGCTGCTGTGTATTGTACATCTTTAATGTATTGAACACCTCTAATGCTCTTTCATAAGCATCTTTTTGAGCACTATCTTCTATATGAATTCGAATCTCTCCAGAAGTGTTCAATTCGGCTTGTTGAATTGCTTCTATAATTTCTAACTCATCTTGTTCAGATAAAAATTGATTGGCTTTAGGCATTAGTTTTTCTTATTAAAGTCAAAATTTACATCTGGTGCTTTATCAGATCCTTTATCAGATTTATACAAAGCCATTTTTTCAAAACCTACCCAACCAGCAATAAAACTTCTTGGTATTTTTTGAATATAAATATTATAGTCTCCAGCAGCAGTATTAAAACGATTTCTCTCTACATTAATTCGATTCTCTGTTCCTTCGATTTGATTTTGTAACTGTAAAAAGTTCTGATTGGCTTTTAAATTAGGATAACGCTCAACTACCACCATTAACTTTGACAAAGCAGATGTTAATCCTGATTGCGCTTGCTGAAAAGCAGCCATACTTTGTGGGGTTAAATTTCCTGCATCAATTGTTGTAGATGTAGCCTTAGCTCTTGCATTGATAACCTCTGTTAAAGTTGTCTTCTCAAAATCTGCAGCACCTTGTACCGTTTTCACCAAATTCCCAATCAAATCATTTCTACGTTGGTAAGAACTCTCAACATTAGCCCAAGATTTTTCTGCTTGACCTTTCATATCTACCATTGTGTTGTTCATTCCGATTCCCCATCTTACTAATAAAAAAACTAATACTCCAATAATTATTAGTGGTAACCATTTTTTCATAATCTAACTTCTTTAAATTTTATAATTGATTTTTTATTTTAATTAATTCTGCTTTCACCGATTCCAATCGGCTAATAATTTCATGCGTATTTATAGTACTATCTGGGTTTTTCTTTAATTTTTGCTTTGCTCCATCTAAGGTAAAACCACGTTCTTTTACCAAGTTATAAATCAGCTTAAAATTTGAAATATCTTCTTTGGTAAACAAACGATTTCCTTTCGCATTTTTTTTAGGCTTGATAATCTCAAACTCTTTTTCCCAAAACCGAATTAGCGAAACATTTACATCAAACGCTTTAGCTACTTCTCCAATTTTATAATACCTTTTTTCTGGTAAATCTATGTGCATTAATCTAAGGATTGATTTTCTAATGATGCTAGTTCTAGCATTCTGTCATATTCTTCTGGAGTAAGATCGTTGAAATAATAGTATACCGGATTTACCTTTCTGTTATTCTTATGCACTTCATAATGTAAATGTGGTGCGGTAGATGTTCCAGAAGTCCCTACATAACCTATTAAATCTCCTCTTTTTACTTTTTGATTTTTACGTACTACATATCTGTCCATATGTCCATAAACAGTAACATAGCCGTAACCATGACTTATTTTTACGTAATTACCCAATCCTTTTCTGGTTCTTACTGCTTTGATTACTTTTCCATTTCCTGTAGCATATACAGGTGTTCCTTTTGGTGCAGAGAAATCCATTCCCCAGTGATATTTTCTGGTTTTATAAATAGGATGTACTCTATATCCATAACCAGAAGCCATTCTTTTTAAGTTTTTATTTGCTACTGGCTGGATTGCCGGAATTGACGCCAACATTTCTTCTTTGTCTTTTGCCAATCGTACAATTTCATCCAATGATTTAGATTGCACCACCATCTGTTTAGATAAAATATCTAAATCTTTAGTTGCCTTTTTAATCATGGCAGAATTATCAAATCCCTCTAAATATTTATACCTATTTACTCCACCAAATCCTGCTTTTCGTTGTTCTTCTGGAATCGGATTTGCCTCAAAATAAACTCTATAAATGGTATTGTCTCTTTCTTGAATCTCTTTAAGTACCTGACTACTCTCTTCTATCCTCTTACTTAATAATTCATAGTGCAATTTTAAATTGTCATATTCTCTTTTCTGTGCTTTCTCATTTGGTGACATTAAAAACTGACTAAATCCAACAAATCCAAAGAAAGCAACCAATATAACGGCTAAAACACCAAAAATTGTTTTTCTAAAAACATCTTTCTTCTTACGTTCAATCTTTCTATAAGATAGTGTCTCTGCGTCGTAATAATATTTTACCTTTGCCATAATTTGAAATGTACTATTTTTGTCTTCTTAAAATAAGAACAGACAAATTTACAAAATGTTTTACAACTCTTATTTTTAGTAGTTTATCAAAACATTAAAATTGTACAAAAAATGCATTTTAAAAATCTTCATTCTATCAGTAGATGAATATTGTAAAATGTTACAAAATAAAATAAGATATAGAAATTCATATTCATGAAATCACAAGACATAAGAGCTACTTTTTTAAACTTCTTTAACCAAAAGCAACACGATATTGTGCCTTCTGCACCTATGGTTTTAAAGAACGATCCAACCCTAATGTTTACTAATTCTGGAATGGCGCCATTCAAAGAGTTTTTCTTAGGAAACAGTGTTCCAAAAAACAATCGTATTTCTGATTCTCAAAAGTGTTTACGTGTTTCTGGAAAACACAACGATTTAGAAGAAGTTGGATATGACACTTACCATCACACCATGTTTGAAATGTTAGGAAACTGGAGTTTTGGTGATTATTTTAAAAAGGAAGCCATTGCTTGGGCTTGGGAATTACTTACTGAAGTATATAAAATTCCAAAAGACATTTTATATGTAACTGTTTTTGAAGGAAGCGACGATAAAGACAACCTATCATTAGATCAAGAAGCATACGATTTTTGGAAAGAAATTATTCCAGAAGATCGTATTCTTATGGGGAATAAAAAAGACAACTTCTGGGAAATGGGAGAACAAGGTCCTTGTGGTCCGTGTTCTGAAATTCATGTAGATATTAGATCAGAAGAAGAAAAAGCGAAAGTAGATGGAAAAACCTTGGTAAATGAAGATCATCCTCAAGTGGTTGAAATTTGGAACTTGGTTTTTATGCAATACAACCGTAAAGCAAATGGAACTTTAGAAGAATTACCATCGAAACATATTGACACTGGAATGGGATTTGAGCGTTTGTGTATGGTTTTACAAGATGTAAAATCTAACTACGACACTGATGTTTTTACGCCTTTAATTAGAGAAGTAGAAACCATTACCAATGCAAACTATGGCAAAGATGAAAAAACTGATATTGCCATTAGAGTAATCGTTGATCATGTGAGAGCTGTTGCTTTTTCTATTGCTGATGGGCAATTACCAAGCAATACCGGTGCAGGATATGTGATTCGACGTATTTTAAGAAGAGCCATTCGTTATGGGTTTACTTTTTTAGATCAGAAAGAACCTTTTATTTACAAATTAGCAGATACATTAAGTCACCAAATGGGCGATGCTTTTCCTGAAATTAGAAGTCAGGTTGGATTGGTTTACAATGTTATTAAAGAAGAAGAGCAATCTTTCTTAAGAACTTTAGATCAAGGGTTGTTATTATTAGATAAAGTGATAGCCAACACAAATAGCACTGTAATATCTGGTGTAAAAGCTTTTGAATTGTACGACACCTATGGTTTTCCATTAGACTTAACTCAGTTAATTGCTAGAGAAAAAGGCTTTACAATTGATGAAAATGAGTTTGCTGCTGAAATGGCAAAACAAAAAGAACGTTCTCGTTCTGCTTCTGCCTCAGAAACTAGTGACTGGACAGTTTTAGCAACTGATGAAAGCAAAGGGTTTGTGGGATATGATGATTTATCAGCAGATGTACATATTACCCGTTATAGAAAAGTAACCACTAAAAAAGATGGTGACTTATATCAATTAGCTTTTAATCAAACACCATTTTATCCTGAAGGAGGTGGACAAGTTGGAGACAAAGGCTTTTTAGAAGATGTACACGGTGATGTGATTTATATTATTGATACCAAAAAGGAAAACAATGTAATCATTCACTTTACAAAAACACTTCCAAAACATATTAACGAAACATTTAAAGCCGTAGTAAGTGAAGAAGCTAGAAGCTTGTCTGCAAGTAATCATACTGCAACACACTTATTACATCAAGCTTTAAGAACTATTTTAGGAACACATGTAGAGCA
The DNA here is from genome assembly GCA_947497755.1 of uncultured Polaribacter sp. Classification (GTDB taxonomy): domain Bacteria; phylum Bacteroidota; class Bacteroidia; order Flavobacteriales; family Flavobacteriaceae; genus Polaribacter. The sequence continues at coordinate 90,721 of CANMHT010000012.1, forward strand.
AAAAGGTTCTTTGGTGAGTCCAAAACATTTGCGTTTCGACTTCTCTCACTTTTCTAAAGTTGATGCAGATCAATTACAAGAAATAGAAGACTTTGTAAATGCGCGTATTAGAGAAAACTTACCACTAGAAGAACAACGTAGTATTCCGATGCAACAAGCAATTGACGAAGGTGCAATGGCATTATTTGGAGAAAAATACGGAGATACTGTTAGAGCCATTCGCTTTGGTAAATCTATGGAATTGTGTGGAGGAACTCATGTACAAAACACTAGCGATATTTGGTATTTTAAAATCAAATCTGAAGGAGCTGTTGCAGCTGGAATTAGAAGAATTGAAGCCATTACAAATGTATCAGTTGGCATGTATTTTGAAGCTATTGACAAAGAATACAGCTCGATAAAACAACTTTTAAAGAACAGCAAAGATCCTGTAAAATCAATTGCTAGTTTACAAGAAGAAAATGCAAGTTTAAAGAAAGAAATTGAGCAATTATTAAAAGACAAGGCTAAGAATTTAAGTGGCGCTATTAGAAATCAGTTACAAGAAGTAAATGGTGTACAGTTTTTAGCTACTAAAGTTGATTTAGATGCTGGTGGAATTAAAAACTTAGCTTTTGAATTAGGGAAAGAACATCAAAACTTGTTCTTATTGTTTGGAGCAGAAAACAAAGGAAAAGCTATTTTAACTTGTTATGTTTCTAAAGAAATTGTTGAAGTTAAAAATTTACATGCTGGTACTATCGTTAGAGAACTTGGAAAATACATTCAAGGTGGTGGTGGTGGACAACCATTTTTTGCCACAGCTGGAGGTAAAAATCCTGGCGGAATTAAAGAGGCTTTAGAAAAGGCAAAAAACTATATCGGTTAAAACAGGAAGTTAAAAGACTTAAAGTCGAAATAAATTAGAAAAGGTTCAGAGTTTTACTTTGAGCCTTTCTTGTTTTTATATCTTTATACTCAGATTATAAAACTATGAACCTACAAACACACATTTCATTATCTAAAGAAAAATACCATCCCATTGATTATGATTCTAAACTCTTATTAATAGGTTCTTGTTTTTCTGAAAATATTGGTAAAAAACTAAATTTCTTTAAGTTTAGAACTGTTCAAAATCCATTTGGAATTTTATTTCATCCAAAAGCTATTGAACAATTAATTACCAATGCAATCAACAAAAAAGAGTATACAGAAGATACTATTTTTAATACCAATGAGCGTTGGCATTCTTTTGATGCACACTCTAACTTAAGCAACACAAACAAAGAGCAATTGCTTGCTAATTTAAATACTCAACTTTCTCTTACTTTAGCACAATTACACACAGCAACTCACATTGCTATTACTTTAGGAACTGCTTGGGTTTATCGTTTTATAGAAACCGATACGATTGTTGCTAATTGCCATAAAATACCTCAAAAAAAGTTTTTAAAAGAACTTTTATCTGTTAATGAAATCGCAGAAAGTTTAGACGCAATAATTGCACTTATCAGATCTGTAAACCCAAAAGCAACCATTATTTTTACAGTTTCTCCTGTTAGACATTTAAAAGATGGCTTTATAGAAAACCAACAAAGCAAGGCTCATCTCATAGCCGCAATTCATCAAGTAGTAGACCCTAAAAAAAACAATCACTATTTTCCTAGCTATGAAATTATGATGGACGAACTACGTGATTATCGTTTTTATGCAGAAGATATGATACATCCTAATCAAACTGCCATCAATTATATTTGGGAAAAATTTGCAACTGTTTGGATAACTGAAAACGCACATCTTACAATGAAAGAAGTAGCAAGCATTCAGAATGGATACAATCACAAACCTTTTAATCCTAATTCAGAACAGCATCAACAATTTTTAAAAAGCTTAGTATCAAAAACTACAGCGCTACAAAAAAAGTTTCCTTTTATTGAGTTTTAAAAATACGCTATTTGACGTATTGTAATGATTCAATTATTCTATGAATTTTGAAGAAAAAATTTCAAAATATCATGAGAATTAAAATTATTACGGCAGTCTTACTTAGTCTTGGTCTAACTTTTAGTATAAATAGTACAGCACAAACTGTAAAAAAGAGCAAACTTAAATTTGGTGGTTATGGCAAAAAAAAGTTTAACAAGGCTGAGAAAAAAATATTTATTGAGCAGTTCAGCGTTAACTATCAATACATTTATGCCAAATCTAAAATAAAACGTGGAGGGCGACAAATTGGTGGACAAAGCTATATTGGCGATGCAAAAGCTGCTTTATTTTTAGGACTTGGTAACATAAATCCAGAAAATTTACAAAAGTTAACAGACAAAGCTTATGCTAACTTTGTTCAGCAATTAAAAAGTAAAGGATATCAAGTTGTAACAGGTAAAGATTTTAAAGATCATTCGTATTACAAAAATCAAAAAGTATTTACTGGAGGAGAACCTAAAGAAAACTATAAAGGATTTATCTCAACACATCCATCTAATGTTACTTTTATAGGGAAACAATATGGAAAATTTAATCGAACATTAAATACTTCTAAAAAATTAGATGGTGTCATAGTTGCTCGAATCAATATTATGATTCCTTTTGCAGAAGATGGAGAATCGCAAGGAAGTAGAGCAATTGGAAAACTCTTTGGAGGAGTTGCAAAAATTGTTGCCAAACCAAATTTACGAATTGGATCTACCAGCATTCAAACCAAAAGCAAGTTAGGTTTTGACAAACATCAGTTTGTAACGACTTCTTTTGATTTTGGATTTAAAACCGGATTAAAATACCAAGCTTGGTTAACAGCTGTCCCTTCAAAAAAGAATATTGAAATTCAGCATGTTTTACCAAATAAAAAATACAAAGCTGTAAAAAGAGCTGTGGTAGATATGCATGGAGAAAACATTGGAAATAACTATAAAGTCTTTAATGTACCTACTCAAGAAATTAAAAAACTACAGCATATTGAGTTTGAAGAATCTAAATATTATAATGGTGTATTAGAAGCTATCAATTATTACATTGGTTCTTCTACAGATAAGTTTTTATCTTATATCAAATGAAAACGCCTTTAGCACATTGGAAATATTCTTCTAAACAGTGGGATGAATTTGTAACAATTGAAAAAGAAAACAAAAAAGAAGATTCAATCTATTTCGGAATTGGAATTCTAATTTTAGGAACTCTAGGTTTGATGATTTTTAGAGATACAAGTTTTTTAATGGCATTAGTTTTTGCAGCTCCATTAGCATTTTTAATTCCTTTTTTACGATTAAAATTCAGTTATAAACATCTAAAAAAAGGGATAAAACAACCAGAAATTAAGATCTTTTTTGACAAGTTAATTATCAATAAACATACAGTTTGGTTACAAGGACCAAACAAAGGCGTAAAAAGCATGAAAATCATTGAAACAAAAAGCAACTTACAACTTTTAGAATTTGATGTACAATGGATGACTAGAAAAGGACCAACCAACGATGAATTTAGAATTCCTATTCCAGAAGATGAATTAGAACAAGCAAAACACCTGATTACTTTGTTATAAACCAAATGGTTAAAAATACGACATCTGTCGTATTTTTTTTTGCTCATTTTCTACACAATTTTGACATGTCACTTAAAAACATTGAAAATGAAAACACTACAAAAACAAAACTTCTTCACATTATTAACAATTATTTTCCTTATTGGATGTACTAAAAGCAATGATTCTGCAGCAGAATTATGTGCAACAGTTTGTGAACATACATTAACTGCTGGAGAAACAGCTGCTACTGTGCCAAGTTCTTTAGATGGCACTTACGAATTGACCTATCATACCGCACAACCAGGATCCCCATTTACTGATGGTACCAAAGCAACTTTTACTATAGCAAATAATGTACTTACTGTTGCCGTAGAAGGAAAAGAATGTATTACCATTAAAAATCCTGTTTTGATTGGAACCAACAACTATAAATTTAAAGACAGTTGTAGAGACAATATCGCATTTAATGTATCGCCAAATAACGACGGGAGTTTTAATGAAGTAAATGTAGAACCACTCGGAAACGGTTGGTTAGGACAATTTTCAAAATAAACAAGAATTGTTTTTAGGGGTAAAGATGGTTAGTTACATACTAGTACATAAGGCTAACCATCTCCTTTAAAACAATCTTATACAACACCCAACTTCTCATCACCTTAAAAACAAACATCATGAAAAAATTAGTTACTTTAACAATCACATTATTAGTATTTGCAACTGGATTTTCCCAAACAGATGCTTATAATTTAAAATCTCAAAACCTTCATAAAAAAGTTGCAAAAACAATAGAACATCACTATTTGTATCACAAAAGAAGTGGTGGATTTATCAAATCTTCTGTAACTATAAAAAATTACAATGAAGACGGCTTATTAATTGATAAATACTATCAGTATAATAGCACCTACTCTGGAAGTACATCTACTACAGAAACTTTATATCATTACAATGCAAAAAACCAGCTAACCAATACAGAAGATATTAGTGCAAAAAGAGGAGCATATTCAAGTAATTATGTTTTTCATTACGATAAAAAAGGCAATGTCATCAAAAAAGAATCCGTTTTTAAAAATGGTAATAAATATGCTTACAACTATTATTACGATACTAAAAATAGATTAACAAGAGCAGAAGAATTTGACTCTAAAGGTAAATTAACTACCAGACAAACTTATAGCTACAACGGCAATAAAAAAACTAGTGTAAGAAAAAGCTATAGTACAAAAACAGGCAATGTGGTTGGTACTTATACTACATATTTTAAAAATGATCAAAAAGTTCGATATACTTCTCAATCAAAATACAGCAACAATGATGTAAGCTATCATTACGACAAAAAAGACAATTTAATTAGTGCTATATACAAAGACAAGCCTAACTCAAGCTCTCATTATGTTTATGAGTATGATAAAAAAGGAAATTGGATTAAAAAGCATTATAAATACGGAAAAAAATCAGGAAACAACTACTACTTTAGAGAAATAATTTTTAGAAATGGTAGCACTAGTGGTAGTACCGATTTTGATAAAAACTTTATTAATAGAAATGGAAACTATGGCAATGTAGCTATTGTTCCGATTGTAAAATACACTCCAAAAAACAACAAAAAAACAACCACAAGCATCAACCCTAAAATTCCTGTTTTTGAAACAAAAAACTATATTTTTAACTATGTTAATCTAGATAAAAAAGTAAGTTCTGTAAACGGAGAAGTAGTTGTTAATGTTTTAGACAATGATCGAATGTCTAAGGGAACTAAAGTAAAAATCACTTATTCTTTTGCTGGAAAAAACTATGCAGACACTTATACTGTAAGTTCATATTTAAATACGAAAGACTATCATTTTTGGTCTTTAAAATCGACCACCAAATCGACAAAGGTTTCTTTCTCTATCAATCATAAAAAGAAATTTATTGCATCTAGAGACATGTATTTATCTGGAATGCTAAACATTTCTTTAAACAATAAAAACACTGGTTTCTATTTAGAAGATTAACAATTTTATGTCATTATTATTTGTATCCCTCACCCTTCTTTTTCTGCTCCTTTATTTTAATTATCATTTAAAAAAAATAAAAAGAAGCAATCAAGAAAAATTAAAAATTCTTTACAATCAAATTGCTAAAGAGCAAATAATTAATGAACATTATAAAAAAGAATTGGCTAAAGTTTATCTGCAAGAAAAGAATATCAATCAAAAATTAGTAACTTTAAGAACTGATATCCTTGCAGTTAACTTTACGCTAAACGAAATTTTCAAATATTTGTTAGCTAATAAATAGTACTATGATAAAAAAAACGCTTGCCCTTCTTGGTTTTTTTCTTCTGCCCTTTTCTAATATTACAGCACAAGAAACACTTAAAAACATCCATCAATCTTTAGCAGAACTTAAAGTTGCTAAAAATGATACTAGCAAAGTTATTTTATTACAAAAAATTGCTGGTCATTATATGGTTACACATCTAGATAGCTCTAAAAGTTTTTCGCTAGCCGGAATAAAACTCGCAGAGCAAATTAATTTCCCTAAAGGAAAAATGTTAAACCTAAATACTTTAGGAAATTATTTCGAACGCAAAACAAAGTATGATAGTGCCATGACACATTATAATCATGCTTTAAAAATTGCAAAATCGCTAAAAAGTGTTCGAGGCGATGCCATTATCTTAAATAATATTGCTACCGTATACATAAGAAAAGCGAACTATAACAAAGCAATTGAATTATTATTTGAAGCACTAAAAGCTGAAGAGAAACTGAATAATAAAAACGGAATTGCACAAGCTTATAACAATATTGGGATTTGTTTTTACTATCAAAAAAACTTAGACAAAACTACCTATTACCTAACAAAAGCCCTAAGCATTCAAGAAGAATTGGGCAATTATGATGGACTTATAAATGGATACAACAACGTTGGCGCCATTTTAGATTATCAAAAAAAATACGATGAAGCCATTGTCTCTTATAAAAAAGGACTACAAATAAGTCTAAAAAGAAAAGATAAAAAAATGGAAGCTAGTCAGCTCTTTAATATTGGACTTGCTTATCTAAAAAAAGGAGAACTTACTGTTGCAGAAAACTATTTAAACAACTCTATAAACATAAGAAAATCAATCAAAGATTTTAACGGAATTGCTAGTAATTATATTGGTTATGGAGATTTATTTTTTGCAAAAAAAGAGTTTAAAAGCTCAGAAAAATATTATGCTAAAGCCATGGTTATTTCTTCTGCTAATAAATTAAGGCTAAAATTACAAGAGAGCTATATGGGAGTTTCTAAAGCATTGGCTCGTCAAAATAAACATCAAAAATCAAATGATTATTTACAAAAGTATATTGCTTTAAAAGATTCTATTCTCAATGAAAAAAACACCAAGATAATTGCAGAAATAGAAACCAAATATCAAACAGAGAAAAAAGAAAAAGAGATTGCTCAACAAAAAGAAACCTTACTTTCTCAAGAACTCAAACTAAAAAACAGAACATTATATATCATCATCTTAGCTGCTGTTTTAATTATTATTGCCTTTGTTTTTTATGCATTGTATAAAAAGCAACAGTATAAAAAAGAACAATTGCAAAAAGAAGTGCGATTAAAAGATGCCTTAGCAAAAATTCAAACTCAAAATAAACTTCAAGAACAACGATTGAGAATTTCTAGAGATTTACACGATAATATTGGCTCTCAACTTACCTTTATTATTTCTTCTATAGACAATTTAAAGTATGTTGCAAAAGACATCAATCCAACTTTTAAAAACAAGCTTTCCTCTATTAGCTCTTTTACTTCTGATACAATTTTCCAGTTAAGAGATACTATTTGGGCAATGAACAAATCAGAAATTAGTTTAGAAGATTTACATACAAGAATGCTTTCTTTTATTGAAAAAGCCAAAACTATTTCTAAAAAGATTGAATATCGTTTAGAGCAAGGTATAGAAAGTAATATTGTCTTTTCTGCTGTAAACGGAATTCATATTTTTAGAATTGTACAAGAAGCCATAAACAATGCTATTAAATATGCCAATCCAACAGAAATTATTGTGAGTCTTAAAGAAGACAACAACAGTATTACCATTGCTATTAGTGATGATGGTATTGGCTTTGATAAAAATGAGATTACTTTAGGTAATGGCCTCAAAAACATTCAGAAAAGAATTGATGAAATTGGCGGAAAAGTAATGATAACATCTACTAAAGATAAAGGCACTACGATTAGTTTTAATATTAATAAACAAGCTTATGAACATTAAAATTTGTATTGCAGAAGACAACTATTTCTTAGGAAAAGCAATTGAAGAAAAGCTCTCTTTCTTTGAAGATATTTCTCATAAGTTTACTGCTGAAAATGGCGCTGAACTTATTGGAAAGCTAGAAGAAAATCATAATATCGATGTGGTTTTAATGGATATTCAAATGCCTAAAATGGACGGGATTAAAGCTACAGAAATCTTAAAAAGTAAGTATCCTCAGATAAAAGTAATTATGCTAACCATTTCTGATGATGACAATTGTATCTTCAAAGCAATTAAAGCGGGTGCAAATGGTTATTTGTTAAAAGAAATTAATGCTGAAAAGTTATACAAAAGTATTTTAGAAGTTTTAAATGGAGGTGCACCGATGTCGCCTGGAATTGCTTTAAAAACCCTTAACCTTTTAAGAAATCCCAAGCCATTAAAAACAACAAAAGAAATTTCAGAAGAAAACATTAAGCTAAGTAAAAGAGAGACAGAGATTTTAGAACAATTAAGCAAAGGATTAAAATACAATGCCATTGCAGATAACTTAATTATATCTCCATCTACTGTAAGAAAGCACATTGAGAATATTTATAAAAAACTACAAGTACACAACAAAATGGAAGCTGTAATAAAAGCACAACAGCATAAATTAATCTAATAATTAAATTAATTTTTATTAAATTTATCAAGTAATTTCCCCGAGACTTAAAAAAATGATTAAAAAAATAATTATTGGAATTGTTGTAGGAACATTAATTGGTTTATTTACAACCTCTTTTTTCTTTCCTAAAGGAATTCATTTTGTAGCCTTATTTTGGACTAAGATAACAGCTACCTCTATAGTTACTGGTGCATTTTGTGGCGCGTATGCCTACCTATCAAAATCTAAACTACAGACCTTTTTAGTTTCTATACTAATTGGAATGTTTACTTTTTATTTAAAATACTTACTTACTGGTCATAACTTTGATCCACTAACAATGGGAGCATTTACTGGAGCTCTTTTAGGTGGAGTTTTTGCAGTGATTAGAAAAGTAAGCACCTCATTAAAAATAATGAGGCGCTTAAAAAGACATCGTCAATCTGGATTTAATAACTACGGTTATTAAAGGTATTGATCTACATTTTGCCAAGGACCACCATTAATAACATCTACGCCATTGTTTGCTAAAAACTGAGTGGCTTGTCCGCTTCTACCTCCACTTTTGCAAACGGCAATGATTGGTTTGTTAAGTCCTTTTATTTCATCTAATTTTAGAGGAATTAAGTTTAATACTATATGTTTGGCTCCTTCACTATGTCCGGCATCCCATTCCATTTGAGTTCTCACATCTAAAATTACAGCTCCTTTAGCTAAATATTCTTTAATTTCTGATTCCATGTTCTTTCTTCTGAACAAATTAAATAAACCCATTGTTATATTTTTTTATTCGCACAAAGCTAATCCATTCTCAATTAATGTTGTGTAGCTTTGGTTACACTTTAGATTTATTAACTGTTCTTTTAATTTATTTTTGATTTGATAATTTTTCTTTACTGAGATTTCATACAATTCTAAAACCAATAACCAATCATTAGGATAGGCTTCATTTAATTTGTCTGAAATTTTCACGATATCTTCTTCACTAACCGAATCTGTTTCTCTCATCTTTCGCACTTCGCTATACAATTCATACAGAGCTAAATCAGATTCAGAATAATTTATTTTATGTGTTTTTGTTTCAGAAACTTTGGCTATTTCCTCAAAAGAATTTACATCGGCTGGTCCTGCATAAGCAGACACTAATTCTTTACCAATGGCCATATCATAGATGCCCCATTCTGGTCTAAATAAAATTTGATCTTTATAAGTAACGGTACAATCTTTTAATGAAATGATTAAAATTTTACCACGTAAATCTCGAGTTCCAGTAATGGCTTTTCCTTCAACAATGACACCACTTTCAAACTCCAATCGCATCGATTCACCTTCATAGATTCCGTAAGCTTTTAAATCTCTCGGACTCATATCTTCAATCGGTAAATTAATTCCTTTTAGCTTTCCTACTGGGCTTCCAAATCCTTCTGCATGATAGCTTACTCCATGACCAATTAGTTCTTTATCTCTATTTGCTAATGCTGTTGCCCCAGTAGTTTGTATATAAGCTACTTTGTTATTTTCATCTTTAATAAGATTGGTAAAAATACCTGAAACTTGTATTCCTGTACTTAATTCTACAGTTCCTAAATTTTTAGAATCAATTAATTTTTCAACTCCTTTTGCTCCACCTTTTCGTAAGGCCATTGTATTCGCAAACTCATCCAACACCAAACTTAAATATGCAAAATCTGGAGTCACAAATAACTGTGGTTGTGGTTTTGTAATATCAAAACTCACATTAGCCGCATCTATAGAATAAGGTATTTTTTGTACTTCATCTGTTAAACACCAAGCACTTTCTCCAATAGAAGATAGCAAACCTGCTCCATAAATTTTTGGGCTGTCAACATTGCCAATCAATCCATATTCTACTGTCCACCAATGTAAATTTCTTATTTGAGCCATTTCAGACAATTCTCCAATATTATTTTGCAATGCTTCTACAGCAGCTTGGGCTTTTTCAACTTCTTCTTTGGTAGAATTTGGATCTTCTTTTAAAATAGACAATAGTCGAATCGCTTCATACATTTCATAATCTTTAGAAGATGAAATTGCTTTGCTTCCAATTTCTCCAAATCTTCTTAAGTATTCAGAATACTCTGGATTTGCAATAATAGGTGCATGTCCAGCAGCTTCATGAATAATGTCTGGTGCAGGCGTATATTGTATATGATCTATAGTTCTCATATCAGATGCAATAACCAATACATTGTATGCTTGGAATTCCATAAATGCATTTGGCGGAATAAATCCATCTACAGATACTGCAGCCCAACCAATTTCTTTTAAAATTCTATTCATTCCTTCCATATGTGGAATCGACTCTAAAGAAATTCCTGTTTTGTCCAATCCGTTTAAATAAGATTCGTGAGCAACTTTTCCCAAATAATCTACATTCATACGCATCACATAACGCCAAACTGCTTGGTTTTGTGCAGTATATTCGTCATAAGGTTGTTTTACGATAAATTGATGTAAATGTTTAGGTAATTTTTTGGTGACTTCATTCAGTTCAAAATGACTTTCCATTTTTACAAATACGAGTGTACACTCTTTTTTAAGTTGATAATTGCCCTGTAAAGTTACATATTTTGAGATTGATTTTTGTTAAATTCTACTCTAAAATGCATCCTTATTTTAATACATTTTTAAAAAAACTCATGTTTTGCAAAGTTTAACACTGTTTTTACCTCTGTAACAATCAACAACTTACAACTACTAATATTATATAGTTTTACATTAAAAATAATTGTTATGAGAGGAAGAAATTACAACGGACTTGGTGGATTTTCTAGTCATGCTTCATCAATGATTAGTAGCCTAAAAAATAACTTAAAAGAAAGAAGTATTGAACGCTTTAAATCCTCTAAAGTTTCAGCTGTTTATAAAAAAGGACAAATCGACAAAAAAGCAAGTCCAGAATTGCTAAAAAAAATACGATTAAAAACAAAAAAACAACGTCAAATAAGTTTGCTAAAAAACATCTTATTGTTCGTAGTTATTGCCAGTATCTTCTTTTTAATTGTTTGGTTAAATTAATGCTATTTTTTCTCTAACGGTTTCGTAAATTAATGTTATCAAGCTAAAAATCTTTCTTACTTTTACCAGATAATTTATCGGTATGAATAAAAAAGTAATTCTATTAATTTTAGATGGCTGGGGAATTACACAAGACCCAAAAGTTTCTGCAATTTACAATGCTAAAACACCTTTTATAAACTCTTTATATAACGATTTTCCGCACGCAAGTTTACGTACAGACGGAGAACATGTTGGTTTGCCTGAAGGACAAATGGGAAACTCTGAAGTAGGACACATGAATTTGGGTGCAGGTAGAATTGTATACCAAAACTTAGCAAAAATCAACAATGCACTAAAAGAAAATACCTTAGCACAAGAAAAAGTATTGCTAGATGCCTTTGACTATGCAAAACAGCACAAAAAGAATGTTCATTTTTTAGGTTTGGTTTCTAATGGAGGTATCCATTCTCATATTGATCATTTAAAAGGATTACTTAAAGCCGCCAATCAAAACAATGTTGAAAATGTATTTTTACACGCCTTTACAGATGGTAGAGATTGTGATCCTAAATCTGGAAAATACTTTATTTCTGACATTGAAAATACATTGAAAGAAACCAACGGAACTTTAGCAACAATTACCGGTAGATATTATGCTATGGACAGAGACAATCGTTGGGAAAGAGTTCAGTTAGCTTATGATGCTTTAGTCAATGGAAAAGGAATGGCTTCAACCAATGCTGTAGAAAGTATTGAAAAAAGTTATCAGAATGAAATAACCGATGAGTTTATCAAACCAATCGTTATGGTTGATGAACATAACATCCCTAAAGCAACGATCCAAAAAGACGATGTTGTTATTTTCTTTAATTTTAGAACAGATCGAGGAAGGCAATTAACCAATGCTTTATGTCAACAAGATTTTCCTGAATACAATATGAAAAAGTTAGCGTTGCATTATGTTACTATGACAAATTATGACGAAACGTTCAAAAATATTCATGTAATTTATAATAGTAATAACATCAAAAATACTTTAGGAGAAGTCTTAGAAGCTGCAAACAAAAAGCAAATAAGAATAGCAGAAACTGAAAAATATCCACATGTTACCTTTTTCTTTTCTGGCGGAAGAGAAGAAGAATTCATTGGAGAAAAAAGACTTTTATGTCCGTCTCCAAAAGTAGCAACATACGATTTACAACCAGAAATGAGTGCCTATGAAATTAGAGATGCAATTGTTTCTGAATTACAAAATGGAGAAGTTGATTTTGTTTGCTTAAACTTTGCCAATGGAGATATGGTTGGACATACTGGAGATTTTAATGCAGCTGTAAAAGCTTGCGAAGCTGTAGACTTAGCCACAAAAGATGTAATTACTACTGCATTAGAAAACAATTATAGCACTTTATTAATTGCAGATCACGGAAATTGTGAAACCATGATCAACCCAGATGGAACACCTCATACGGCACATACAACCAATCCTGTTCCATTCATTTTAATCGACAAAGAAATCAAATCAATAAAAAATGGTATATTGGGCGATATTGCTCCGACAATTTTAAAATTAATGGGAGTAAATCAACCAAAAGAAATGACACAAAAACCTTTAGTATAAATATGACTATGAAAAAATTAGTATTCCTTTTCGTCTTAACATTAAGTATTAGCTGTTCTGCACAAGAAAAAAAAGCCACAAAAAATGCCTCAGGAGATTTAATAGGTATCACTTCTAGAGCTGATTTTGATCAAGCTCCTTATGCAAGCTGGTTTCAGAGATATAGCAATAGCTATAATGTAGACAAACCTACTGTAAAAAAATTAAAAAAAGCTTTAAAAAATGTTACTATAAAAGCATTTATGGGAACTTGGTGTGGTGATAGTAAAAGAGAAACACCTAGATTTTACAAAGTTTTAGAAGCAGCAGAATTTGACTTAAAAAATCTTGAAATGATTACAGTAAATAGAGGAAAAAAAACTCCAGATAATTTAGAAAGAGGATTCAATATTTTTAGAGTTCCTACTTTTATTTTTTATAAGAATGGAAAAGAAATTGGACGTTATGTAGAATATCCTAGAAAATCTTTAGAAAAAGACATGCTAGATATTCTAACAGGAAAACCATATAAGCACTCTTACGATCATTCTAAATAAAGATATGTTACCTAAAGATCATTTAATTATTGCTGTAGACTTTGACGGAACCATAGTTGAAGATGCCTATCCTAAAATTGGTAAGCCTTTACTATTTGCTTTTGAAACCTTAATAAAACTTCAAGAAGATGGGCATCGCTTAATCTTATGGACATACAGAAGTGGAAAAAGATTACAAGAAGCCGTAAATTTTTGCAAACAACACGATATTGAGTTTTATGCCATAAACAAAAGCTATCCAGAAGAGCAATTTGACGAAGAAAAACAAAGTCGTAAAATAAATGCTGATTTATTTATTGACGACAGAAATGCTGGAGGCTTTTTAGGTTGGACAGAAATTTACAAATACGCATTTAACCACGAACCAGAACCACCTAAAAAAAGAGGTTTTTTCTCTTTATTTAAGTAATTCTGATTTGCAATTAACTATTGAAAACTATTTTATTCCGTCAAAATAACTACGTTCTATACTTTCTCTAAAGTCTGGATGCGCAATGTTTACCAATTCTTTTACACGCTGTTTGATAGTTTTACCATACAAATTGGCAACTCCGTATTCTGTAACAACATATTGTACATGAGCTCTTGTGGTCACCACTCCAGCTCCAGGTTTTAAAAATGGTGTAATTCTACTAATTCCTTTATTGGTTACTGATGGCAATGCTATAATTGCTTTCCCTCCTTCACTTAAAGAAGCTCCTCTAATAAAGTCCATCTGACCTCCAACTCCAGAATACATATTTTGCCCAATAGAATCTGCACAAACTTGCCCTGTAACATCTACTTCTATAGCAGAGTTTATAGCTATCATTTTAGGATTTTGTCTAATAATAGCAACATCATTGGTATAATTAGAAGCTCTCATTTCTATAAACGGATTGTCATCTACATAATCGTATAGCTTTTGCGAACCAATTAAAAAAGTTGCTAATGCTCTACCTCTATTTACCGCTTTGTAATTTCCGTTAATTACATCTTTTAAAATTAGATCGATTACTCCATCAGAAAACATTTCTGTGTGCAATCCTAAATCTTTATGATTACCCAATCTTGATAAAACGGCATTCGGAATACTTCCTATTCCCATTTGTAAGGTACTTCTATCTTCAATTAGATTTGCTACATGATCTCCAATTTTATTTTCAATCTCTGATGGAGCAGCAATTTCATGAGCATGCAATGCATCATCGGAATCTACAAAAGCATCAATTTCTGATACATGAATAATTCCTGCTCCAAAAGTTCTTGGCATATTTTTATTAACCTGTGCAATGACATATTTGGCGTTTTCTATGGCAGCTAAAGTAGCTTCCACAGAAACTCCCAAAGAACAATAACCGTGTTTATCTGGAACAGAAACATGTATTAATGCAACATCAATATCAATAATATTACGCTTAAATAAATTGGGTAATTCACTTAAAAAAACAGGAGTATATGAACCATTCCCTGCTTTTAGTGTATGACGTACATTTTTACCAATAAAAAAAGAATTCACATGAAAACTCTCTTTTAATTCTGGATTTGCATAAGGAGCATCTCCTTCAATATGCAAATGACAAACTTCTACATTTCTCAATTCTTCATGCCTTGCAGACATGGCATTGATTAATTGTTGTGGTGCAGCAGCTGCTGCTTGAATATATACTCTATCGTTTGATTTTATAACTTTTACAGCCTCTTCTGCTGTTACTGACTTGTACATAATTTTTGGTTTTAAATACTTGGCAAAGGTACACACAGAAACCAGCTTAAAACCTGTCAAATATCATTTTCTAAAGATTTTTTTCTATTTTCTGTAGTTTCTTTTTTTAAAGTATCTTTGCAGACCAATTACTTGTAGAGATGATTAAAATTAAAAGCTTAGAAGAGATTGAATTAATGCGCGAAAGTGCTTTAATTGTTTCTAAAACTTTAGGATTACTAGCCAAAGAAGTAAAACCTGGTGTTACGACCTTACAACTAGATAAAATTGCAGAAGAGTTTATTCGTTCTGAAGGAGCTACACCTGCTTTTTTAGGGTTATATGATTTTCCAAATACATTGTGTATGAGTCCAAATGCTCAAGTTGTACACGGAATTCCGAATAACAAACCTTTAATTGAAGGAGATATCATTTCTATAGATTGTGGTGCTTATAAAAATGGTTTTTATGGAGATCATGCCTATACTTTTGAAGTAGGAGAAGTAGCCCCTGAAACTAAAAAATTATTAGACGTTACCAAACAAAGTTTATACGAAGGTATCCGTCAATTTAAAGCAGGAAACAGAGTTGGAGATGTTGGTTTTGCTATTCAACAACATGCAGAAAAACATGGTTACGGAGTTGTTAGAGAATTGGTAGGTCATGGTTTAGGTAGAGAAATGCACGAAGATCCAGAAATGCCGAATTATGGTAAAAGAGGGCGTGGTAAAAAATTTACAGAAGGAATGGTTGTTGCCATTGAACCTATGATTAATATGGGAACTCATAAAGTACATCATTTAAAAGATGGTTGGACCATTTTAACTAGAGATGGAAAACCAAGTGCTCACTTTGAACACGATGTAGCTATTGTTAATGGAAAACCTGAATTACTTTCTACTTTTGAATATGTTTATCAAGCATTAGGAATTAACTCTGATGAAGAAAAAGAGTTCAGACAAAAAGAATTGGTTTTATAATCTTTGTTGCTATTGAAAGCTGTTTTTAAATTTTTCTTAAACTTATTACCAAGGCCTTTATTAATAAAGCTTAGTTATTGGGTTAGACCATTCATTGCATTGACATTAAAAGGAAATCGTTTTACAGATCCAATTGATGGTAAAAGTTTTCGAAAGTTTTTACCTTATGGATATGGAAAACAACGTGAAAATGCGTTATCTCCAAGTACTTTATCTTTAGAAAGACATCGATTACTTTGGTTGTATTTAAAAGAGGAAACTGACTTTTTTACTACTCAAAAAAAAGTCTTACACATGGCACCAGAACAATGTTTTTTACCCATTTTTAGAAAACAACAAAACTTAGAGTATACTACCGCAGATTTATATTCACCTATTGCAGATGTAAAAGCAGATATTTGTGATTTACCTTTTGAAGACAACACTTTTGATGTGGTATTTTGCAATCATGTATTAGAACATATTACAGACGATACAAAAGCTATGAAAGAGTTGTATCGTGTATTAAAACCTAACGGAATGGGTATTTTTCAAATTCCGCAAGACCTCTCTAGAGAATTTACTTTTGAAGACGACTCAATTACCGACGAAAAAGAACGCGCTAAAATATTTGGGCAATATGATCATGTACGTGTTTATGGTAGAGATTATTTTGACAAATTACGTTCTATCGGTTTTAAGGTGGATGAAGTAGATTATACAAAAAAAATCGCTCCAGAAATGATGGAACGATTTTGTTTATCTAAAGGCGAAATCTTGCCTGTATGTTTTAAATAATTTACGGGTGCTTTCTTAAGAAGTCTTCTAATAATTCTAGCTTCTTATCACCTAAAATAATATAAGTATAACCATCTATTTCTTGCTGAATCTGGATTCCTCCTTTTTCTAAAGAAACTATTTTAGATTTCCCTGTGTAATTACCTCCTTCGTCAGTTGCATCAGCTACTTTTGTTCCATTTTGATTAACCCAAGATATTCCTTCATCATTCACTACTTGGTATTTTCCATTATGAAAAGCTCCAATACCTTTATAATTTTGGCTCTTTAACACTGTTCCATCTAAACTACATAAGAATCCAAAAAGAGAATAATCAGATAAGTACAATGCATACACACCACCACCAATATGGCCTCCAAAATCAAAATAACGTTTCTCTATTCTAACCTGACCATCCTTATTATACTTTTCTATCTTATCATTCTTCTTCAACTCTTTAAACAAAGCTTTTTGATCTGCAACAGTAACAAATTTTTTTGTGTTTAAATTATAGATAAATGCTTTTAAAGAATTGTTTGGATACGTTACAATTGTTCCATTACCTCTTGGCAACATAACAGTACCATAATGAGTAGACAAAGTATTAAACTCTGATACACTTGGCAATAAGCCTCCGGTTTTTGTATTTGAATTATACGCATATACTTTAGTCGGTTCTGTTGCATTATTTAAAAGTAAAAAATAACCATCAAAAGCTTTTACATCTTTATAAGTATCAGCTTTAACAATCGTATTCCCAAGATGATCAATAATTCCTATAAAGTCTCCTTTTTTAAAGATGGCTACATTATTTTTATTAAATGCTTTAACACTGTTAATTTCTAAGGTTAAGGCATCCGCTCTTTTTTGCCACACCGTTTTTAAAGAATCTATTCTTCTTGCTTCTTTTTCTCTGGCTAATCTTGCTTTTTCTTGCTTTACTCTTTCGGCTTCTATTTTTTCCAACTCCTCTTCAATCGTCACATACAAATCAAGTAACATCGTATAATCTTCAGTGTTTTTATTTTTCACCAATTGAAAGTAATACTTTGCATATTTCTTTGCTTCTTCATACTGCTTCAATTCATACTGAATCAGTGTTCCTAATCGAGCAATATCTGCTTTGTTAACACTATCCAATAATTTGATTGCTTTGTTAAAATTCTTATTCGCTTCATCAATTTCTAAGTTCGAATAATTTTTTTGTGCTTTTCTGATATAAACACCCGCAATTTCTTTGTTTGTTTGTCCGTAAAAAGAAAGGCTAAGACATACTAAAATAAATGAAAGAAAATATTTTTTCATAGTTGTTTTCGTAGTTGAATCGTTGTTAGTTAATGCAATATAGTAATTTATGTCTTTTTTAATACTAAAAGTTTTTAAATTCTAGTAATTTACCATCCTTATCTGCATAAATAAGCACAGCTTTTACATGTTTATATTTGTTTAAAAATACCTTTACGTTTTCTAATCCCATAGCCATAAAAGCGGTAGCATAAGCATCTACATCTGCACAATCTGATGCTGCAATTACAGAAGCACTTAATAAATTACTTTCTGTAGCAAACCCTGTTTTTGGGTTTACTGTATGTACATATTTTTTCCCTTCTTTGGTAATTCTAAACTTTCTATAATTACCAGATGTTGCCATAGATTCATTAATAAGTTCTACCGTAGAATGTAAAGACTGTGTTCCATCAGTATTTGGTTTTTCAATAGCTACTTTCCAATAATTTCCTTTACTATTTTTTCCTCTTGCTCTAATTTCACCTCCAATTTCTACCAGATAATTAGTAATCTTCTTGCTCTCTAAAAAACGCCCTATCACATCAATACCATATCCTTTTCCAATCGAATTAAAATCTAAATAAATTTCTGGAGATTCCTTTTTTAATTTTCCGTTAACAAGATTAACCTTATCTAAACCAACAAGCTCCATCATTTTAGCTACTTGAACGCTATCTAAGTTTTTCAATGTTTTTTTAGGTCCAAACCCCCAAGCATTTACCAAATTGCCCACTGTTGGATCAAAATAGCCACTTGTTTCTTTATAAATTCTTTTTGATTTCTCTATCACTTCTGTAAAAAACGCATCCAATACAACTGTAGAATCACCTTTGTTTACTTTAGAAATATCTGAAGTTGGAATATAAGTAGAAGTTGATTGATTGACTAGTTGAAATAAACTATCAATAGATTTTTGATAGGTGTTTGAGTTACTGTTTAGAAAAGTAATATGATAAGTAGTACCAAAAACAAATCCCTCTAACTTAATATTTTGCAATTGTTTTTCTGATTTACAAGACATCAAAACAGTTACAAATAGTAGTAAAAAATACTTTTTCATCTTAATAATTATATAAAATGCAAAGATACATGATAAAATACTCATAAAAACATCATAAAAAGCTGTTAATGACTATTTTTTTACAATCTATTTTTTACATTTGCTTAACAAATAATTTTTAATAAAAAATGAAAAAAGTACTTCTATCCCTAACGGTTGTTTTTTTGCTAAGTTCTTGTGTATCAAAAAAGGAATATGCAGCATTAGAAGCAAACCATCAAAAGACTAAAGAAGAGTTATTAGCAGTAAAAACTAATTTAACTAAATGTTTAATTGACAAAGAAAAGAATCAATCTCTTTCTACTGCGTATAAATCTAAAATTTCTGACTTAGAGAGTACGGTAAAAACCTTACAGCAAGACAAGAAAAAAACCTTAGAATTTGTTGACAACTTAACAGTTCTTACTAAAGGAGCGAATGATAACATTAAAGAGACTTTAATTCAGTTAAGCAAAAAAGATCAGTATATTAAATACATCAGAAAAGCGATGACAAAGAAAGACTCTTTGAATTTAGCAGTTGCTTTTCACTTAAAGAAAGAATTAAAAGAAGGTTTGGATGATGAAGACATTGAAATTAATGTTGAAAAAACAGTAGTTTTCATTTCTATTTCTGATAAATTATTATTTAAAAGTGGTAGTTATAGTGTAACTGAAAAAGCATACAAAGTATTAGAAAAAGTTGCTACAGTTATTAATGGACAACCAAATATGGATGTAATGATTGAAGGGCATACAGATTCTAAAACTATTAAGAATGATGTATTACAAGATAACTGGGACTTATCTGCAAAAAGAGCAACATCTATTACAAGAATATTACAACACAGATTTAAAGTAGCTCCAAGTAGATTAATTGCTGCTGGTAGATCTAGTTATGTTCCTTTAGCTGCAAACGATACTCCAGCAAATAGAGCAAAAAATAGAAGAACAAAAATTATTATCATGCCAAGATTAGATCAATTCTTTAATTTATTAGAAGAAAAAGCTGATTAATTTTTGAGTATATAGTACAATAAAAAGCCGGCTTCTAAAGAAGCGGGCTTTTTATATTCTTTATTTGTTATAAAACCTCAATAAAATCATCAAAAGCAACATAATACGGTTGGTTTTTAAATACAGGATTATCTACACTTTCTGCATTTGCAATTCCAACACCAGCAAACCATACTTTAGCATTTTGCTTTTTTGCATGCTCTTTAAAAGTTTCCATCCAAAGTACATCATAGCTTTCTGGATTTTGGATATTTTTGCTGGTTTTTACCAACACAAAAATAGTTGGTTCTCCTTTTTTAAATAAAACAAATTGAGGATGTCTTTTTAGTTGACTATTAACTGCTACAAACTCATATCCCATTTCTTGTAGTTTTTTTCCTACAATGTTCATTCCTAAATTATGTAATTCTTGCGCTGTTAAAACCTCCATTATTTACGTTTCTTGTTACGTTTATTGTAGTTCTTATCTCCTCTTGTTTTTGGCTTCTTATATTTTTTAGCAATTTCTCTTCGGTAAGAGCCTCCTTGATTGGTTTTCTTGTTCTTTTCACTCTTCTCATGAAATGCAGGACCAGGAACATATTCTAACTTTGTTCTATTTTTAGAGATCTCTCCATCTTCTCTTGGCCTTTCATCTTCTGTTAATTGTTTAGAAATTTCTACTTCTTCTGGTAAAGATAATTTCGGAATCTCTACATCCATTAAAGTTTCTATTGCAGCCTTATGCTCTTGTTCTTTTTCAGTAGAAAATAAAATTGAATGACCTTCTTGCTCTGCTCTACCAGTTCTACCAATTCTATGCATGTAGTTTTCTGGGAATTTTGGAGTATCAAAATTAATGACATGACTCACTTCTTCAAAATCCAATCCACGAGCCATCACATCTGTTGCTACTAAAATTCGATTCATTCCCTCATCAAATTGTCGAATAGAACGTATTCTATAATTCTGAGTTTTATTAGAATGAATTACACAAATTTCATCTGCATAAGAGTTATCTAAAGATGCAAACAACAAGTCAGCACTTCTTTTAAAAGCTACAAACACCAATACTTTTTTATAGGTTTCTTTATCTTTTAACAAATGATTTAAAAGATTCACTTTGGTAAAAAAGTTTGGTACATCATAGCATTGTTGTGCAATGTTATCCAACGGTGTTCCACTAACCGCAATAGATACTTTTTTAGGTGATTTAAAATAATCAGTAATCAAAGCGTCAACATCATCAGTCATGGTAGCAGAGAACATAATGTTTTGTCTTCTCTCTGGTAATATTTCAAAAATATTTAACAGCTGAAAACGAAACCCTAAATCCAACATAACATCCACTTCATCAATCACTAATTTCTGAATACTCTTTAGGTTTAGCGCTTTGCTCAATGCTAAATCGTACAATCTACCAGGAGTAGCAACAACAACATCAGTTCCTTGAGCAATTGCTCTTTTTTGAGTATTGATATTTGTTCCTCCATAAACGCCTTCTACACGCAATGTAATATATTTGGCAAGCTTTTCGATTTCTTCTACAACTTGCAATACCAATTCTCTTGTTGGCACTAATACCAAAACTCTTGGATGCTGCTGTACAGAATATTTTAAATCTCTTAATATTGGCATCATATAGGCAAAGGTTTTTCCTGTACCTGTTTGAGCAATTCCTACAACATCTTTACCTGATCTTACTACAGAAAATGCTTCTGCTTGAATAGGTGTAGGTTTTTCGAAACCCAAGTCGTCTATAGCGTTAAAAAGTTGTTTGGATAAATTTAAATCTTCAAAAGTAACTTGCATTGATTGTAATTTGAGTTGCAAAGATACACTTTCTAAAAATGTACTTAGTCTAAAATCAATTTTAGTCGATCTGTATATTTTTTAAAGGTTCTTACATTATGGTGAGTTCCTTTTTCTAGTAAAATCAATTCTTTAGATTTAGTCGGAATTAACTGAAATAATTTTTTACTTCCTTTAAAAGGAGTAACCTTATCATCTGTTCCATGAAAAATTGTTACTGAACTTGCTATCTTTTTAGCTAATAAGTTTGTTGGAAATTTAAAGTTTAATAAAAACTTCGGAATCACTTTATAAGTATAATTAGCTGCATGATGTAAACTATAAAAAGGTGCTTCTAAAATCAAATGCTTTGGACTTCTTTCTGAAGCTACTTTAGCCGCGAATGTTGTTCCTAAAGAACGTCCATAAACTACAATTTGATTGTCAGAATAATGCTTTTTCACATATTCGTAACTTAAGAGAGCATCTTGATACATCTTTGCTTCATCAAATGCTCCAGTACTTTTTCCATAGCCTCTATAATCAATTACAAATACATCATAATTGTATTTTGTAAAATAAGACGTAATCTCTCCCCAGCGAATCAAATTCCCTTTATTTCCATGAAAAAACAATACTATTCCTTTTGGATTTTCTGCTTTAATATGTAATCCATTTATGGTTTCATTATCTGAAGTTTTTAAGTTTACTTCTTCAAAATCAAAGTCAAAATTATACGTATAATTAGTTGGTATTTCTTCTGATAAGAAAATCAACTTTTCCTGAAAAACATGTAAAATTCCCATAAACAATAAATATAAGGATAGTATCCAAACTACAATAACTTTAAATCGTTTCATTTTTTAGACTTCCTTTTATTCCTTATAAAATCTATACTTGTGTTTTCTCTATCTACTGAAGTTATTCCGTCAGATAATAATATTTCTTTCAATGCTCTATGGTAACTTTCAAAGTTGTGTAAATTCTTATGTCCTCCATCAATAATAGGATACAAACGAGTTAATTCTGGTCGCATTTTAGACAGCTGTAAACTAGACTTAAATTTAATTACTTTGTCATTTGTTCCATGGATAATTTTAATTGGACAATCTACATATTTTATCCATTTGTATGTTGGCATTTGGTAACGCATTACCAAACCTAATGGTATAAAAGGCAAATATCTTTTTACATTTTTAGACATGCTAAAATAAGGGCAAGCTAAAATCAACATCTTAGGGTTGTTCATAGAAGCTACTTTAGTCGCCAGTCCTGTTCCTAATGAACGACCATAGACAATAATATTCTCTTCCTTAACAATTTTCTTTAGCTTATCGTACACCAATAAAGCATCATCTTTCATTGATTGCTGACTTATTTTGCCTGTACTTTTTCCAAAACCTCGATAATCAATCATAATCACATCATAGCCGTACAATGTAAAATCTACCGCAAATTTCCCCCAACCTTTAATACTTTTTGTATTCCCTTTTAGATAATAGACTACACCTTTAGAGTTTGTTGCTTTAAAATGCAAACCATTAATAACAACACCTTTTTTAATTTCTAAATTGTATTCTTTTACTTCTTGATTTTGATACTGAAACTGAAAATCTTTTGGCAGTTTTTCTGGATGAAACAAAAAATGTTCTTGAAAAAAATAAAGTACAATACTAATAACAGCAATTACTGATACAATAATTATGACAATACTAGTATAACTCATTTTTAAAATAATTTACACTAAACTACTGATAATTAAAACAATAAAAAAATACAGTCTTATACTGTACTTGTTTTTATAAATGATTTATGGATTAACCATACAAACAAATAATTCGTTTTACATTTTTGACATTTAAACCTCTTACTTGTTAATATAAATTTCTCCAAAAAAGTTCTTCGAACCCTTTTAATCTTAGTTGATTTACATTTTGGACATTTCATTTCCCCCTATTTTGCCTAAAGTTACTTATTTACAATTGTTTATTCCATTTAAGCTTCTAAAAATCAGTTATTTCTTTCTGAAAATAGAAATCCCACACAAATATATATGCATGGGATTTCTATGTTATCTATTTATTATTGATTTAATAATCTCTAAAACCGATATCTCACCAACATTTCAAGCGAGCCATTGTTGTTAATTTGGTTGATCTTTGATGTTGTAAAATCATAAGCTGCTCCAAAACGTAGGTTGTCCATGATGTTAAACAGTGTAAATACAGAATACATCTCATCGAGTCTGTAATTCATCCCTGCCTGTATCTGATTGTATCCAACTGTAGCACTAATATCTGTTGATGATGGTGCTCCTTTGGTACTTCTATGCATAAAAGCTGGTGTGATTTGTACATTTTCATTGATCTTAAAATGATATCCTGCTCCATAATATAAATGCAAGTTATCTACCGCTGCTTTGGGTGCATTTCCATGTTTGATGTATCGCTTTCCATTTAAAAAGTTCGGTGTGGAGATACTCACATAATACTTCTCATGCTTTAAATACATCCCTGCTCCAAACTGTGTATTGATAAAACTCTGGTTTCTACTAAACAAGGGATCATTTCCTAAAGCTCCTGCCTTTTTTAAATCAATGTTTACTATCGATGCTCCTGTCTTTACCCCAAAGTATAAATCATGCGTTTGTGAGAGTTGTAGTTTGTAAGATAGATCTACTGTTAGGTCTGTTTCTTGTAATACAAACACCTGATCTCTTACCAAAGAAACTCCCAATCCAAGTCCGTTTTTAAGTGGACTCACATAATTTAATGCCTGTGTGTTTGGAGCATCACTCACACCTACCCATTGGCTTCTATATCCCAAACTAATTTGTTGGGCATCTGTACTTCCTGCAAAAGCAGGATTGATAATATTCATATTAAAGTTATACAAGGTAAAGTTGGGGTCTTGTTGTGCCACACTCTTTTGTATAAAACAAACCGCTATAAGGAGCAATATATATTGAATTTTTTTCATGTTGTTAACTGTTATAAATGTATTGCAATATTGTTGAGGGTTAATAATTGATATAGATCCATCCTTTGGCTGGTTTAGCTCCAGGAGTGTTAAATTCTACAGTAAAGTAATAGGCACCAACTGGTAGTTTATTACTACTACTTGTTTTGTTAGAGAATCCATTAAATGAATTGTCATATCCTTTCATAGAGAAGACTAGTTTTCCAGAACGGTTGTAAATGTTTACTACATTGTTAGGATATAGTGCAATGTTCTCAATCACCCAAGTATCATTAACTCCATCACCATTAGGAGAGAATCCATATTTCTTCTTCATTACAATAGAAGCCTGACAGCTAGCATTGTCTGTGTCATAGTAATTTAAGATTCCATCATTATCACAATCTTCCTGAACATCTCCAATACCATTGTTATTCGAATCTTCTTGATCTGGATTTGGCAGATAACTATTGTCATCTACATCTAGTACTCCATCATTATCATCATCGGTATCACAGAAATCAGGATTCCCATCACCATCAAAGTCTTTGGTATCTATGATAATAGAGAAGGTAGAAGAATCATCACTTGTATTGGTAGCTGCATCAGTAGCGGTAGCTCTTGCATTGTAAGTACCATCAGCAAGTGTTACCGAGCTATGGTCATAGGTCCAATTACCAGTGGCATCAGCTGTGGTAGTTCCTACAGAGCTAGCGTTGATAAATAACTCAACAGTACTATTAGCTTCTGCTGTTCCATTAAAGACAAGCGTATTGTCTGCAGTAGTAGTGGTTATTCCTGCACAGCTATAAGTATCAATCCCAACAATTACAGGTGCATTAGGTTTGGTAGCATCGTATAGAGTACTTAACTGAGTAGCTGCTGTGTTTGTATTGGTAGCTGCATCATTAGCTACATCAGCTGCAATATCTATCGAAACAGTTCCATCAACAGTTGGAGTGATCAGTGCAGTATACACAGAAGCGCTAGTAGCCACAAAGTTAGACGCTGTTGCATTGGTTAGTGTAATATCTGCCATCTCAAAGTTTAACACATCCTCAGAGAAGGTAATGGTTGCTGTAAATGCTGCATTGGTTGGATTACTAACTGTACTAGTAATGGCAACGGTTGGTTTAACTGTATCGTATAA
>CANMHT010000013.1 GCA_947497755.1 uncultured Polaribacter sp.
TCAATGGTTCTATCATTGTCTAAATTTGATAATGTTTGTAAATTGCTTACTGAACTTTGTATTTGACTATACGTTATATTCTCAATCTTAGCAATTGGTTGGGTCTTGTTATACCCCCAGATATATACTACTCGAGTACCGTCTTTTTTACTAACTTCTATAGGGTTTCCCTTATTATCGTACTTATGAAATACAACACGATCTTCTAAAGCACCGATACCTTTGGAGGTTTGAATTTTTTCTGGTAACAATAAATTTGCAGAATTATGAGACGAACTATAAACTGTATTTTGTTCAGATAGCTTTACATTATCTTTATAGATCGTTGTTTGAGTAGGAATAATTCTAAAAGGGTTAGATAAAACATTATAACTTTTATTTGTTTTATATAATTCACCATTGCTATTTGTAAATTCTGAACCTGCAACTTGATAATGATTATTATAATCATAATAATATGTGGTTAAATTTTCCATAGTACCAGTATCATAATAATTTTTTTCAGTAGTTTTTAGTAAACCTAATGAACCACCTGTTAAATGATAAATACGATAGCCAGAAACACTATTGTAAGTACCAGAATGTTTTTCTCGCATAAAAAGAGGTAATCTAAATAATGTTTTACTTTTTATATGATCATAAACTCCGTTAGTGTTAAATCCGTAATATTTAGGTTCTGGAGTAAAAGGAAAACTATAAGATATAATAGCCCCAGGTATAGACATATCAATATTAGAACTACCCCCACTAAACAAATATTCGTTATAAATTTCTTTTACAAGAGAATAAGTATCATTATTTGTTTTATAGTATTTAGATTTAATTAATTTACCTCGAAGCCATTCATTATCTGATGGAGGATGGTAAGGATACTCCCAATAATCCCCTCCAGAGTCACTAATATTACTAAACAAATATTCTGTTTTCCCTTTATTATTATTTTTTGTTCCTAAATACTCCGTAACAAAAGAATATCCTATCGAATTAGGCTGAAAAGAACCATAAGTACTATTAGAACTATAATAGTAAGTTAATAAAAGTGGCCCTGAAATACTTGGGAGTTTATTAATATACTCTGGAAGTCCAATAATTGCCCCACTTCCGGAATTAACTTGAGGATAATTATAATCATATTCTTTGTAAACAGTATCTCGTTCTGTAATATAAGTTATTCTTTTGATACGTTTCCCTGGACCATAAAGCTCTGAAATCTCATTTGAGACATTATATTCTAAAGTTATAAGAAAATCATGTTGAGAAGCTAAATGATAATCTGCATTAACCCCTGGAACGTTTTTAGGCAAAATTGAAAAAGTTTTACTCGTGTTATTGCTTGGTGAAGAAAACTGGTGAGAACCTGTAGCTAATAAAACTCCACTCATCATAAAATTAAAAGCACAATCAGGAATATTAGGATCTACATTTAACTCCTCTCCACTCTCTATTATTGGATCAACACATCCTACAGTATATTTTACAATTGCTTTAGGAAAATTAATTGTTACAGGATTATAACCAGTACCTGATGAGTTTAAAAAATCTGCCTTTGTAAGTCTAACAGTAACTTTTGTTGTTGAATTTGGATTAATACCAGGAGTTACTAAATCGGAAAAGTAAGATGGAGGTAAACCTCTATTATGTTCATATGTAAATTTAGTTATTCCTCCTGTAGGATATTTAATTTGTTTTAATATCCCCGCTTCAGATTTATCAATATCTACTCTTCTATTTGGTGTATACGTACCATAATTAAAAATTCTTAAAAATGGACCATTATCTGTAGCCCCATTATAATACCCCCAATAATCTTGTTTAGTAGAGAATAAACTAGGCAAAACAATAGGATTATATGTAAATTGGTAAGGGCTTTCTTTTTCTCCATTACTCCCCTCTTCTTCAATACTTGATAAAAACATACGTTTAAAATATTTTGAAAAAAAAGTAGTAGCGTTATTTTTAAAATATGGCAATATATTAGTTTGATCATTGCTAGTTGTATAAGAGTAATTTAATCTAAATGATTTTATTACTTTGTTCGTTTTGTCTTTTATGACAATTTTATCGAGCGCACGACCATCATAATCATCTCTTAAACTAGTTGCAATAAATTCAACGCTTCCCTTATTAAATGTTATCTTACTTAACTTTCCTTCGTAATTATTTATTTTAGAAACTTTAGTGTACATATTTAAAAAATCTGACATACCAGAAACCCCAGTTGCAGGGCTTGGCGGAGGCGTATGCGTATCGTATGCTTTTCTCCAAAAAGTTTCTACAACATTATCATAATGATAGCTGATTAATTCTCCGAAAGGAGTTTCTATATCCATCAATTTCCAAGAACTATAATACTCTCCTGAACCATTATCATTAATAACAATATTACCACTACCATATATCTTATATTCTGAAGAAGATTGATTATCTAACCCTTTTCGTAA
Source organism: uncultured Polaribacter sp. (assembly GCA_947497755.1). Taxonomy (GTDB): domain Bacteria; phylum Bacteroidota; class Bacteroidia; order Flavobacteriales; family Flavobacteriaceae; genus Polaribacter. The sequence goes on from CANMHT010000013.1 coordinate 2,442, forward strand.
TCCATTTTTAGATATTCCATAATAATATATATTCCCACTAGAGTCTACTATTTTAAATGATTCTATTTTACCCGTTCCCACTTTTCTAGTATACGATATCTTAATATCTCCATAGTTCTGTATTACCGGTTTACCATCTTCATAATCTAAAACAAACTTTCCACTATTACCTCCAGCATTAAAAGAAAATTGATCAGGATAAAAATCATAGCTAGGGTCTGACAACTCTTTGCTATTTACCATTTGTCTTGTAGTAACATCTGTCGCATAAGTCATAAAATCATTTTTATTATTTAAATATCCATAACCCCCAGCTTCATCAGCTTTTCCTCTAATCTGTCTAGAAATGCTTCCTCCATATTTCAATGACCATCCTAACCCTGTTCTTGAAGCTATTTGAGAAACCTGTACACCTCTTGCGTGGTAGCTTAACTGAATTGGAATACTTATTCCCTTTACTTTTATAGTATAGAAAGGAATAGAAATATTTGGAATTCCTGTATAATGACTTACCGGAACATTTGTAAATTTTGCCAAAGCAGCAACTTCTGGTGAAGGCGGAATTACTTTAGGTAATTCTTGTGCATAACTATACACACAAAAAAGCATAACAATTATGCTCAACAGCAATTTTCTCATTGTTTGATAGTTTAAATTATATAATATGTAAATTGGAAATGTTAGCAATTTTTTCCCATTTCTTTTTCTTTAGCGATGTAAAGATATAAAATTGAAAACATTAAAAAAATAAAATTTATATCTCAAAAAAATTACCTTGATTTTACAGCATTTTTTATAATTATTTAAACAAAGAGTATTAGTGAGTTAAAATAGCAGGAATACTAATAAAAACAAAAAAGCTCCACATTTCTGTGAAGCTTTATGTGAGCCCGATAGGATTCGAACCTATGACCGCCTCCTTAGAAGGGAGGTGCTCTATCCAGCTGAGCTACGAGCCCGTAGTTTTTATGTTTCTACGAAAACAGTTCCATTATGTCGGGGTGGCAGGATTCGAACCTGCGACCTCCTCGTCCCAAACGAGGCGCGATGACCGGGCTACGCTACACCCCGAGTGCAATTTTCTTAGCGGAGAGACAGGGACTCGAACCCTGGCGACGGTTTCCCGTCGACAGATTAGCAATCTGCTGCATTACCACTCTGCCACCTCTCCGAAATTTCTAAATCTCGACCGATTCGAATTAAAAATTGCGAGTGCAAATGTAAGATTCCAAATGGAATCTCACAACATTTTTTTCGTCTTTTTTATAAAAATTTATTTTTAATCTGGATATTCAATTCTTAAATGATAAATATTCATCAATTTCTTTTTTACCACTTTTTTAATCTTTTCAATTTCTCTAAATGTAATATCAGAATTAACAAATTGATTGTCAGATTTTTGTTTTTCTACAATTTTATTTATCAACGTATCTATAGACTGTGCTGTTGGATTTTTGATACTTTTTGTTGCCGCTTCTGCCGCATCACAAATCATTAATATTGCTGTCTCTTTTGAAAATGGAATTGGTCCAGGATATTGAAATTTTGCAATCTCTACTTCTTCTTCTGGATTCAACTCCTGTTCTTTCATATAAAAATAATACACCAAACTGGTTCCATGATGAGTTCTTATAAAATCAATAATACGATCTGGCAAACGATTTTCTTTAGCCAACTCAATTCCTTTAATTACATGATCTATAATTATAGAAGCACTATCTCTTGGCGATAAATCATTATGCGGATTTACTCCTGTAGATTGATTTTCTATAAAATACATCGGATTTAACATTTTACCAATGTCATGATACAAAGCTCCTGTTCTGGCTAACATCGAATTGGCACCAATTTCATTAGCTGCAGCTTCAGCCAAATTGGCTACTTGCATAGAATGCTGAAAAGTTCCTGGTGCTTTTTCATTCAGTTCTCTTAGTAACTTAGAGTTGGTGTTAGACAATTCTAATAAGGTAACATCAGAAACCAATCCGAAGATTTTCTCGTACATATAAATAAAGAACAAAGACAAAAAGGACAACAATCCGTTGGCAGAAAATAAAATGAAATAATCCCAGTTTATCTGTGAAGCATTTCCTTCTTTAATAATAGAAAATGCCAAATAAGTAATCATATAAATTAAGGTAATCTGACCGATAGAAATAAACAAACTTGCTCTTTTATAAAGATCAGAAACAGTTAAAATGGTTACCATACCGGCAATGATGTGCAAATAGATAAACTCAAAACTATTTGGTACAATAAAACCTAATAACAATACGGTTAATACATGTGCAAATAACCCCAATCTGGCATCAAAAAATGCCTTTAAAACAATTGGTAAAATACTCAATGGTACTACATATAAATAATCAGAATTGTATTTTACAACCAAGGTCTGAATCAACACCATTAAAAACACATTAAAAAAGATAAAGGTTACCTTATTGTTATTGCTGTAAATTTCACTTCTGTATTTCTGCAAAAACAATAACAACATCAACAAAGCCAAAGAAACTAAAACTGTATATCCAGAAACAATCCATATATAATTTGATTCTGTCCATACTTTAGATTCTGACTCCTTTTTTAAAGAGTTTAATACTTCTAATTTACGGCCTTCTACAATATCTCCTTTTAAAATAATAAGCTCGCCAGTTGTAATCAATCCTTTGGTATACGAGATATTTTTAAAAGATTCGTCTAATGCTTTTTGTGTAAAACCATTGTCATAATTAACATTTGGTTTTAATACTTCTAGCAAAGTACTTAATAATTTATTCTGACCATAATCTAAGGGATGAGCACCAATATTTTGCGTGATTAACTCTAATACATCTTTGTATTTTAATAGTTGATTATAAACGATCTCTTCAATTTCATTATTCTTTCTTAAAATAATGATATCATTGTCTTGTATAGACTGACTTTGATTCGCTTCATTAATAAACCCTTTTTTATACACTTCATCAATAATAAAGTTCCCAGTAGCAATTAAATGGAGCATTTGCGGAGAAGCAATAGAATCGTTTTCTTGTATAAAATTGATTTTACTAGTAAAACTACTTTTTGTCGCAGTTACAATAGCATTGTCATACACAAAGTATTTCTTATTAGTTCGAATCAGCTCTTGCTTTTCAGTATCAATTTCTTCTTTACTTTTTTGAATAGAAAAATCGAATGAAGCATATAAATTATCGTACTGCCAAGGTTTCCCTTTATTAAAATCGTATTTAAATTGTCCTCCTTTTGGAAACAGGTATACAATAGCAACCACAGAAATCAAAAACAATAGCACTTTATATACCATTGCATTGTTTTTGTAAATTTTATTGATTAGGTCACTCATAAAACTTTTTGTCTTGGGTTAGTTACTACAAACTTACTTTAAATAAGTTTCTCTATCAAAAAATTAAATTTAACTTTATTTCTTAGCAAGAATAAGGTAGTTTATTTTATTGCTCACAATAAAATAGTTATTTTCGCAATATCGAATTTTTAGAAACAAAATATTTATAGATTAATCATATGAAAGAAGTAGTAATCGTATCTGTTGCAAGAACTCCAATGGGAAGCTTTATGGGAAGTTTATCTTCTATACCTGCACCAAAATTAGGAGCTGTTGCAATTAAAGGAGCTTTAGATAAAATTAACTTGGATCCAGCAATGGTTCAAGAAGTATATATGGGAAATGTTGTTTCTGCTGGTTTAGGACAAGCTCCAGCAAGACAAGCTGCAATTTTTGCAGGAATTCCAGATACTGTTCCTTGTACTACAGTAAATAAAGTTTGCTCTTCTGGAATGAAATCTATCATGCTAGCTGCACAGACAATCGCTTTAGGAGACGCTGAGATTGTAGTTGCTGGTGGAATGGAAAACATGAGTATGATACCGCATTACCAACATGCTAGAAAAGGCGCAAAATTTGGCCCTATTAAAATGGAAGATGGAATGCAAAAAGATGGTTTAGTAGATGCTTACGAGCAAGTTGCTATGGGTGTTTGTGCTGATGAATGTGCTACTGAATACAATTTCTCAAGAGAAGATCAAGATGCATTTGCTATTGAATCTTATAACAGATCTGCAAAAGCTTGGAGCGAAGGAAAATTTGCTAATGAAGTTGTTCCTGTTGAGATACCACAACGTAGAGGTGAACCAATCATTTTCTCTGAAGATGAAGAATATAAAAACGTAAAAATGGAGAAGATTCCAGCTTTACGTGCTGCATTTACTAAAGAAGGTACTGTTACGGCTGCCAATGCTTCTACGATAAATGATGGTGGAGCTGCTTTGGTATTAATGTCTGCTGAAAAAGCGGCTGAATTGAACTTAACACCATTAGCAAAAATTAAAAGCTATGCTGATGCTGCACACGAGCCAAAATGGTTTACAACTGCACCTGCAAAGGCCTTACCAAAAGCCTTGGCTAAAGCCAACATTTCTATTGATGATGTAGATTATTTTGAATTAAATGAGGCATTCTCTGTAGTAGGATTGGCTAATATGAAAATTTTAGGTTTATCTGCTGATAAAGTAAATGTAAATGGTGGAGCTGTTTCTTTAGGACATCCATTAGGAGTTTCTGGAGCAAGAATCATCATTGCTTTAACTTCTATTTTAAAACAAAACAATGCTAAAATTGGTGCTGCCGGTATTTGTAATGGTGGTGGTGGTGCTAGCGCAATGGTTATTGAAAACGTACAATAATAAAGCCCATAAAAAGAACCATTTTCTATGCGCTACGGCATTTGTAATTTAAGTATTATTCCTTTACGTAAAGAAGCTTCTGAATCTTCAGAAATGGTTTCGCAATTACTATTTGGCGAACATTTCAAAGTCTTAGAAAAAAGAAAGAACTGGAGTAAAATTAGATTGCATTTTGATGGTTATGAAGGCTATCTTGACAACAAACAATACATCGAAATTACTGAAGAAGATTATACTTCTTTAAGTAAATCTGAAACTGTTTTATCTGGCGAATTGATTGATTTTATTTCTGATACTAACAGCAACTTATCTACCATTTGTATTGGTTCTAGATTGCCATTTTATAATGCTAAAAAAATCAATTTAGGAGACCAAGAATATACTTACGAAGGAAACATTATCTCTAAAAAACTAGACAAACAATACTTACTAAAAACAGCATTTATGTATTTAAATGCTCCGTATTTATGGGGAGGAAAAACACCATTTGGTGTAGATTGTTCTGGTTTTACTCAAATGGTTTATAAGCTTTGTGGTTATCAGCTTTCTAGAGAAGCAAAACAACAAGCTACCCAAGGAGAAGTACTAAGTTTTATTGAAGAGAGTGAACCAGGAGATTTGGCCTTTTTTGATGACAACGAAGGAGTAATTACTCATGTTGGAATCATTATGAAAGACAATTACATTATTCACGCTCATGGTAAAGTAAGAATAGATCGCTTGGATCATAGTGGAATTTATAATGTTGACTTAAAAAGGCACACTCACAAATTAAGAGTTATTAAAAAAATTATTTAAGCATAAAAAAACCGAAACTTAACGTTTCGGTTTTTTTTATAGCTATGTTTAACTTTTAGCTTATTCTAAAGTCTTTAAAACTGATCTCAGTTTATCAGCATCATCAGACATTTCCATTTGCTCATAAACTCCAATTAATAATCTTACAGTAGAAGCATCTCTACCTAGCTTATCAGCTTGTTGTAAAATTGGTAAAATCTTCTTAAATAATTCTTTACGCTCTTTTTCTAACTTATCATAGTTCTTCATGTCAGAAGGAGGTAAATCATTCATTTTCTTCACTATTTCTCCATCTTTTAACAACATGGCATTAGCTAACATCCAGTGTCCCTTTGGGTAATCTGCTTTAATTTCTAAAGTTTTTTCAAAATACTTTACAGCTTGATCAACATTCTTTGCATTATAATTAACAATTCCAATGTTGAAAAATAAATCTGGATTTGTAGGATCTTTTTCTGTAGCTTCCTTCATTAAAGCTGCAAATTTTTCAGGTTGTTTCAAATCATTATATAAAAAAGCTTCAGTTAAAAGCAATTGTAAATCGTTTGGGTCATCCTGACGAATTTTTTTTATTAAACTAACAGCTTCATCATATTTTTTTTGTTGAGATAAAATACTCACCAAGTTTTTAAGAACTTCATTTCTTTTTGATTCAGATTTTTTAATTTTAGGATTAATATAACTTCCAGATTTAACCATTATATCCATCTCTTGTTTTGAACTGAATTCTCGAACTTTATTAGTACTTTTATCAGTAGCTTCAAAAACATCTTTTATTCCTGTATAACCTAAATTTTTTAATTCAGTATAATACACAAAAGAATTATCATAATCTTTAGCCTGTAAAGATAATTGAGCTGCATTTGATAAAAATAAAGTATCTCTCTTATCCAACACATACCTTAAATAAAATACCTTAGCAGATTCTTTAAAGTTTTTCTGCTCATGTAATTTAAAAGCTCTATTATTTACTTCATTTTTTAATGCTTCTAACAAAGGCATTGCCTTAGAAGTATAACGCTTTTTACCAGTTTCTTTTTCAAAAGAAAAAAGCTTATTATAAGCTTTTGCTGCAGTTTTATAGTCTTTTTTACCTCCAAAAGCTTGCCCTTTTAAAAAGTAAAATTTAGATTTTAATTTTGCATCAGCATTTGCAATTAAGCTTTCTGCGCTCTTAATTGATGTTATAGCAGAAGCATAATCTTGTTTTTTTATTGCTTTCTCGGCTGCTTTCAATTCTTTTTTCTGTGCAAAAGAAGCAATTGTAAATACACCTAATGCAATCGTTAATACCTGTTTCTTCATTTTTATTTTAGTTTAATAGTATTCTTATTCTTGACTTTCTGTTGTGTTATTTTCAACTTCTGTGCCATTTTCATTCTCTTGTTCTTCTTCTTCATGCTGAACCTTAGCTACAGCTGCAATACTATCGGTCTCTTTAATGTTTATTAATTTTACTCCTTGAGTAGCTCTACCCATTACTCGTAAATCTGCTACAGCCATTCTAATAGTAATACCAGACTTGTTAATAATCATTAAATCATCATCATCAGTAACATTTTTAATCGCTACTAATTCTCCTGTTTTTTCTGTGATATTTAAAGTTTTTACTCCTTTACCTCCTCTATTGGTAATTCTATAGTCTTCTAAATTAGATCGCTTACCATATCCTTTTTCAGAAACAACTAAGATGTTACTTTCATCATCATTTACAGCAACCATACCAACAACTTCGTCTTGATCATGCTGTAAAGTAATTCCTCTAACTCCAGAAGCAGTTCTTCCCATTGGTCTTGTTTTTTCTTCTTCAAAACGGATGGTTTTTCCTGACTTTAATGCCAACATTACTTGGCTATCTCCTGTAGTTAATTTTGCTTCTAGTAACTCATCACCTTCTTTAATAGTAATCGCATTAATCCCATTAGTTCTTGGTCTAGAATATTGCTCTAAAGAAGTCTTCTTAACTTGACCTTTCTTAGTTGCCATAATCACATAATGACTATTTACATAATCTTCATCTTTTAAATCTTGAGTAACTAAGAATGCTTTTACTTTATCGTCTTGTTCTATATTTATTAAGTTCTGAATTGCTCTTCCTTTAGTATTTTTACCTCCTTCTGGAATTTCATAAACTCGCATCCAAAATACTTTTCCTTTTTGAGTAAAGAACAACATGTATTGGTGGTTTGTACCTACAAATAAATGTTCTAAGAAATCTTCGTTACGAGTCGTTGCTCCTTTTTGACCTCTTCCTCCTCTATTCTGAACTTTATATTCATCTAAATTCGTTCTCTTTAAATATCCTGCATTAGAAATAGTAACTACTACTTTAGAGTTTGGAATCATGTCTTCAATTCTCATATCTCCACCAGCATACTCTATTTCTGATCTACGCTCATCTCCATATTTATCTCTAATAGCCACTAGCTCGTCAGTAATAATTTCGTAACGTCTAGACTCATTTGCAAGGATATCTTTTAAGTCGGCAATCGTTTTCATGATTTCCTCATACTCTGCACGCAACTTATCTTGCTCTAGTCCTGTTAACTGACGTAAACGCATTTCTACAATGGCTCTTGCCTGAATCTCGGTCAATTCAAAACGTTCAATTAAAGAAGCCCTTGCTTCATCTGCATTCTTAGAACCTCTAATAATTTTAATTACCTCATCAATATTGTCAGAAGCAATAATTAATCCTTCTAAAATATGTGCTCTAGCTTCAGCTTTTTTCAATTCAAATTGTGTTCTACGAACAACAACTTCATGTCTATGATCAACAAAATGGTGAATTAATTGCTTTAGGTTTAATTGCTCTGGTCTACCGTTAACCAATGCAATATTATTTACACTAAAAGAAGTTTGTAAAGCAGTGTATTTGTATAGTTTGTTTAAAACGATATTTGGAATTGCATCACGTTTTAAAACATAAACTACGCGCATTCCTTTTCTATCAGATTCATCACGAATATTCGCAATTCCTTCTAACTTTTTATCATTTACCAACTCAGCAGTTTTCTTAATCATTTCTGCTTTGTTTACTTGATAAGGAATCTCGGTAACAACGATACATTCTCTACCCTTCACCTCTTCAATATTGGCTTTTGCACGCATCACAATACGTCCTCTACCAGTATGGAATGCATCTCTTACTCCGTCATATCCATAGATAATACCACCTGTTGGAAAATCTGGAGCTTTTACATGCTGCATCAACTCATCAATCTCAATATCTCTATTTTGAATATAAGCCAATGTACCATTAATAACTTCTGTTAAATTATGCGGAGCCATATTGGTTGCCATACCTACGGCAATACCAGAAGCTCCATTTACTAATAAATTTGGTATTCTAGTTGGTAAAACAGTTGGTTCCTGTAATGTATCATCAAAGTTCAGTGTATGATCTACTGTGTCTTTTTCAATATCAGATAACATTTCTTCTGATATCTTTTGCATTCTCACCTCAGTATAACGCATTGCTGCCGGACTATCACCATCTACAGATCCAAAGTTCCCTTGTCCATCAACCATCATATATCTTACACTCCAATCTTGTGCCATACGAACCATAGAATCGTATACTGATGTATCTCCATGTGGATGATACTTTCCTAATACTTCTCCAACTACTCTAGCAGATTTTTTATAAGAACCCGTTGCTTTTATACCTAATTCATGCATTCCATAAAGCACCCTTCTATGCACTGGTTTTAAACCATCTCTTACATCTGGCAATGCTCTTGAAACAATAACCGACATTGAATAATCAATGTACGCAGATTTCATCTGTTCCTCAATATTAATAGGAATCAACTTTTCTCCGTCTGTCATATATTTTTACTGTATTAATTTTTACTCATTTCTTAAACGAGCAAGATACAATAAATCCCGGGTATTCTCAAAAAATAATCCCATAGGATTGCCCTGAGTTATCAACATTTTTTAATATTTAAAAACAATCACTATACTATTGATTTTCAAGCCATTTTAAACCAAAAAAAATCAAGATTTTGTTAAAAAACCAAAACAGGTATTTTTTTGTGTAATTTTTTATAAAAATTCTATTAAATTTACAAATAGAACTTAATTATATGGACGATAATTTTTCACCAAGAGTAAGAGATGTAATTACCTATAGTAAAGATGAAGCTTTACGATTAGGTCATGATTTTATTGGAACTGAACATTTACTTTTAGGCTTAATTAGAAAAGGAGATGGCAAAGCCATAGATATACTAACCGCATTTGATATCGACTTAGATTTAATGCGCAAAAGAATAGAGAATTTAAACCCTACAAATCCGAGTTTTGATACTGGAGATCGCAAAAGGAGTTTACATTTAACTAGACAAGCTGAAAAGGCTTTAAAAACGACTTTTTTAGAAGCAAAGCTATACCAAAGTGAAGCGATAGATACTGCACATTTATTATTGTGTATTTTAAGAAACGAAAACGACCCTTCTACAAAGTTGTTACATAAACTTGATGTTGATTATGATCAAGCAAAAGCTTTATACAAACAATTACATTTAGAAGAAGATGATATGACTATAAATCCTATTGCAGAAACTCCATCTGACGATGACTTTAGCGAGGAGAAAAACAATCCTTACGGGCAACAACCTAACAAAGGAAAAACACCTAAAAAATCAAAAACACCTGTTTTAGATAATTTTGGTAGAGATTTAACGGCTCTTGCTGAAGCCAATAAACTAGATCCTGTTGTTGGGCGTCAAAAAGAAATTGAAAGAGTTTCTCAAATCTTAAGTAGAAGAAAGAAAAACAATCCAATGCTTATTGGAGAACCTGGTGTTGGTAAATCTGCCATTGCTGAAGGGTTGGCATTGCGTATTGTAAACAGAAAGGTATCTCGTATTTTATTTGATAAAAGAATTGTCTCTTTAGATTTAGCTAGCTTAGTTGCAGGAACTAAATACAGAGGACAGTTTGAAGAACGTATGAAAGCCTTGATGAATGAATTGGAAAAAAATGAAGACATCATTCTTTTCATTGATGAAATTCATACCATTGTTGGTGCTGGTGGTGCAACTGGCTCTTTAGATGCTTCTAATATGTTAAAGCCAGCATTGGCAAGAGGAGAAATTCAATGTATTGGTGCCACTACTTTAGATGAATACAGAACCAATATTGAAAAAGATGGTGCTTTAGAAAGACGTTTTCAAAAAGTAATTGTAGAACCTACAAGTGTTGAAGAAACGATTCAGATATTACACAATATAAAAGAGAAATATGAAGAGCATCATAATGTAGACTTTACTGATGATGCGATTGAAGCTTGTGTGAAATTGACCAATCGATATATGACTGATCGCTATTTACCAGACAAAGCTATTGACGCTTTGGATGAAGCGGGTTCTAGAATTCATATTACTAATATTGTGGTTCCACAACAAGTTTTAGCCCTAGAAGCTGAACTTGAAAAAATTAGGTCAAACAAATCTAAAGCCGTTAGTGGTCAAAAATACGAAGAAGCTGCAAAGCTTAGAGACGATGAAAAAAACATGGAATCTGCTTTAGATTCTGCTCAAAAGCAATGGGAAGAAGACTCTAAACTGAACAGAGAAATTGTTACTGAAGACAATGTAGCCGAAGTAGTTTCTATGATGACAGGTATTCCTGTAAATAGAGTTGCAGAAGCAGAAAGCAATAGACTTGGAGAATTACCTAACTTAATTAAAGGAAAAGTAATTGGACAAGATGAAGCTGTTAGCAAAGTAGTAAAAGCAATTCAACGTAACAGAGTAGGATTAAAAGATCCTAACAAACCTATAGGTTCGTTTATTTTCTTAGGTTCTACTGGTGTTGGTAAAACACAATTGGCTAAAATTTTAGCCAAAGAACTATTTGATACAGAAGAGTCTTTGATTAGAATTGACATGAGTGAATATATGGAGAAGTTTGCCATTTCTAGATTGATTGGTGCTCCTCCGGGTTATGTTGGATATGAAGAAGGTGGTCAACTTACCGAAAAAGTTAGACGCAAACCTTATTCTGTTGTATTACTAGATGAAATTGAAAAAGCACATCCAGATGTTTTTAATATGCTACTTCAAGTATTAGATGATGGACATATTACAGACAGCTTAGGAAGAAAAATTGATTTTAGAAATACTATTATCATTATGACTTCTAATATTGGTGCTCGACAGTTAAAAGATTTTGGTTCTGGTGTAGGATTTGGAACTTCTTCAAAAGCTGCCCAAGCAGATGAGCATGCAAAAGGAATCATTGAAAGTGCTTTAAGAAAATCTTTTGCTCCAGAATTCTTAAATAGAATTGATGATATCATTGTGTTTAATGCTTTAGAAAGAGAGCATATCCACTCTATTATTGATATTGAATTGGATAAATTATTACGCAGAATTGCTGACTTAGGCTATACGTTAAAGCTAAGCGAAAAGGCCAAAGATTATATTGCAGACAAAGGTTTTGACAAAAAATACGGAGCAAGACCACTGAAAAGAGCGATTCAAAAGTATATTGAAGATGCACTTGCAGAGGAAATTGTTAACTCCAAACTTGCAGAAGGCGATACAATCCATATGGATTTAGATGAGAAGAAAAACCAACTTACCATCAAAATTAAAAAAGGGAAAAAAGCGCCAGAAGAGCAAAACGAAAAATAACGAAAAGACCGAGCTAATGACTCGGTCTTTTTTTTATGACAAAATAAATATTTCTTGATTCTCGAAATATGTATCTTTGCAAAGATTTAAAATTAAACAACAATAGATGAAAAAAGTTATACTTGCAGCGATGTGCATTGCCCTAGCCTCTTGTGGCACCAAAGAAGAAGCTAGTTTTGCAAGCTTCTCTGGAAAAATTGAAAACCTTAGTCCAACAGATTCTGTATTGACTTTAAAAACTGGTTTGACTAAAAAGGATATTACATTAAAGAAAGACGGTACTTTTAACGATACTTTAGATGTTGAAAAAGCAGGATATTACACACTTTCTCTAAACGGAAGAAATGTTGGTTTTACTTTTTTACGCAATGGGTTTGATTTAAAACTAACTGCTGACAAAGCTAATTTTTTTGAATCTTCTACTTACTCTGGAAAAGGTTCAAATTCTATTAACTATTTATTATCACAATATAAAGTAGGTAGATCTTTTGGAGACCCTAGAGCAATTTTTGCTTTAGATAAAGAAGCATTTGCTAAAAAGTTAGCAGCTATGAAATTTAGTTTTGATAGTTTGAAAAAAGCTTATAAAGATATTGATACTATGTTGATTCGAAAAAATGACAAACAAAATCAAGATTTTTTCTCAATGCTAGAAAAAAACTATAATCAACAACATACCATAGCTAAAAAACAAGCAGAAATACAAAAAAAATTAGAAAAAGGTAAACCTTCTCCAAAATTCAATAACTATTTAAATTATAAAGGCGGTAAATCTTCTTTAGATTCTTTTAAAGGAAAGTATGTTTATATTGATGTTTGGGCTACTTGGTGTAATCCTTGTTTAGCAGAAATTCCTGCTTTGAAAAGCTTAGAGAAAAAATATCATTCTAAAAACATCCAATTTGTAAGTATTTCTATTGATGATGAAAGTACAGCTGGTTCTTGGGATAAAGCTTTAGCTAAATGGAGAAAAATGGTAAAAGATAAAAACTTAACAGGTGCTCAATTATACGCTGGTAAAGACATTCAGTTTATGAGAGATTATATGGTTACAGGAATTCCTAGATTTATTTTAATTGATCCTAAAGGAAATATTGTAGAATCAAATGCGCCTAGACCTTCAGATCCAAGATTGGAAAACTTATTTAAAGAAATAGGTATCTAATTAAGATATAGTAACAAAAAAGCAGGATTTTAAAATCCTGCTTTTTTTTATATAAATAACTCGCTATTTGCTATTCTTTGTAAACTCCCATTGTAGAGTATTTATCCATACGTTGCATTACTAAATCTGTATCATTCAGCTCTTTTAATTCATTGTAAGCTTCTACAATTACACGCTCAACTTCTTTAAAAGTAGCCTCTCTATCAGAATGTGCTCCTCCTAATGGTTCTTTAATAATTGCATCAACAATTTTTAATTTAATACCATCTTCTGCAGTTAACTTCAATGCTTCTGCTGCTTTCTCTTTATGCTCCCAACTTCTCCATAAAATAGAAGAACAGTTTTCTGGAGAAATTACAGAATACCAAGAATTCTCTAACATCAATACTTTATCTCCTACTCCAATTCCTAAAGCTCCACCAGATGCTCCTTCTCCAATAATTATAGAAATAATTGGAGTTTTTAAACGAGACATTTCTAAAATATTTCTAGCAATTGCTTCTCCTTGTCCTCTTTCTTCTGCTTCTAAGCCTGGATACGCTCCCGGAGTATCAATTAATGTAATTACAGGAATGTTAAACTTCTCTGCCATTTTCATTAATCGTAAAGCTTTTCTGTAGCCTTCAGGATTCGCCATTCCAAAATTTCTGTACTGACGTGTTTTAGTATTGTATCCTTTTTGTTGACCAATAAACATAAATGATTGATCTCCAATTTTACCTAAACCACCTACCATCGCTTTATCATCCTTTACACTTCTGTCTCCGTGTAATTCCATAAACGTATCTCCAGCTAAAGCTTTGATATAATCTAAAGTATAAGGTCTGTTTGGGTGACGTGATAATTGCACACGCTGCCAAGCAGTTAGGTTTTTATAAATATCTTTTTTTGTTTTCTCTAGTTTCTTCTCAATTTTTTTGCATGTTGCAGTAACGTCAACATCGCTTTCTTCACCAATAACTTGACATTTAGTCAACTGATCTTTTAACTCTTTAATTGGTTGCTCAAAATCTAAATATTCCATATTCTAGTTGTTTGATTATAACAAAATCAATTCTATAAAAATTGATAAAAATATATCCTTGCAAACTTACTATAAAATTTAAACTTGTGGGACTGTTTTTAATTTTTATTCTTTTTAATTTTCTGTTTTAGTGTTGTTCTGTTTTTTATAATTCCGTTTAATAGCACAACAAATAACACAATAAATGCTCCGTAATAAAACTCAACATTCATTTTTTCTTTTTCACCAAATATTAATAAAGCTAATAATATTGCATATACCGGCTCTAAATTAATGGTAAGCATTACAGTATATGGAGTTAAATACTTCATTATTTTAACTGAAGCTATAAAAGCATAAGCGGTACAAACACTACTTAAGATAAATAGGTAAAACCAATCTGTAATTTGTAGCTTAAAAAACGCTGCTGTAAAGGATTGATTCAATAACAGAAAGACACTTACAAATAAAACTCCAAATAATAACTGGTAAAATGAAATCACATCAGCATCTGTTTTCTTTACAAACAATCCGTTTAACACAGAGAATAATGCCGCTAGAAAAGCAGAAATCAATGCGTAAATAATCCCTAAATAATACTGAGTTTCAAAATTAAATATGATATACAGTCCTCCTATAACAAGTAAACCTAATAACATCTCTATTGCTTTAATTCTTCTTTTAAAAAATAGAGGTTCTATTAAAGAAGTAAAAAATGCTCCCGTACTCATCGTTACTAAAGCAACAGATACATTCGAAACTTTAATTGCTTTAAAAAAAGTAATCCAATGCAAGGCAATAACTATTCCTGTAAATAAAAATTGTAGCACCGATTTTTTATCGATTGCCAATGATTTCTTTTTAAAAAGAAAATACAAAAAGATAAAAATTACTGCCAATAACATTCGAAACCAAACAAGCGGAATTGCTTCAACGCTAATCAAAGCGCCCAAGATGGCAGTAAATCCCCAAATAAATACAATTAAATGAAGTTGTAAATAGTGCTTTAATTTACTTTCTAGCATTGTAATACAAATAGAGTGCTAAAAGTCCAAAAATAACGTTTGGCATCCAAACAGTAAGTAAAGAATTCGCTCCAGCAACAGCACCTAATACTTCAGATACTTTTAAAAAGAAAATGTAAATAAACATCAATCCAAATCCTAAGGCTAAATTTACTCCTGTACCACCTCTTCTTTTTCTAAAAGCCAATGCAACAGCAATAACTGTTAAAATATAAGACGACACTGGCAAACTGGATCTCTTATGTAATTCTACCAAATGAGCATTTAAATTTTTCACACCTCTTTTTTTAGAAGTTTCAATAAATTTAATCAATTCATCAGAAGGCATTTCTTGAGCCAGAGCTGCTTTATACACTAAATCTTTAGGTGTAAAAGTAAAGCTTGTATCGATTGTTCTTTTAAAAAAAATACTGTCTCTATTATTAAATATTTTTCTTATTCTTGAAACAGATAATTTAAATGTACTATCTTCTTCATTCCAAGAAATAAACTCAGAAGTTAACTTTCTCTTTAAACGATAACCATCATACACTTCTTGTGAAAAATTATATCCCGAGTTATTTTTTAAGTTAAAACTTTGAATATGTATGTAGACACTATCACTTAATTGCAAACTAAAATTATTGATTTGATTGTCACTAAATTTCTTTCGATGCACATATTCATTCTCAAACTTCTTACGAACCTTACTACTACTTGGCACTACAAAATGGTTCATAACCAACGCTAAAATAGTCACCAAAGTAGCACCAACAAAATAGGGGTATAAAAATCGTGTAAATGAAACCTTTGCATTATTAATAGCTACAATCTCTGTATTATTCGAAAGCTTTGAAGTAAAAAATATTACCGCTACAAACAAAGCCAACGGCATAAAAGTATTGGCATAGTAAATGATAAAATTCTTGTAATAATCATTTACAATTTCAAAAGTAGATAGGCTTTCTGCTGCCAGAAATTTATCTACCTTTTCTGCAATATCAATAGCGACCGCAATAGGAATTAAGATTAACAAGGTAAAAATAAAAGTTACTAAATACCTTTTTAATATGTATCTATCAATAATTTTCAAATTACAATCTTTTGTTCATTTGATTTACCATCTTATTTTTCCATTCGGTAAAGTCACCTGCTAATATATGCTTTCTTGCTTCTCTTGTCAACCATAAATAAAAACCTAGATTGTGAATAGTTGCAATTTGTTTCCCTAATAATTCTTTAGCGGCAAATAAATGACGTAAATAGGCTTTAGAATACATGGTATCTACATAGGTAATTCCCATTTCATCAATTGGAGAAAAATCATTTTCCCATTTTTTATTTTTGATATTAATAGTTCCATGCGCCGTAAACAACATTCCGTTTCTAGCATTTCTTGTTGGCATTACACAGTCAAACATATCAACACCTAAAGCTATATTCTCTAAAATATTAATCGGAGTTCCTACCCCCATTAAATAACGTGGCTTATCTTCTGGTAAAATTTCACAAACCACTTCTGTCATTCCATACAACTCCTCAGCTGGTTCTCCAACAGATAATCCTCCAATAGCATTTCCTTCTGCTCCAACAGAAGCAATAAACTCTGCTGATTGTCTTCTTAAATCTTTATAAGTACTTCCTTGTACAATTGGAAAAAACGTTTGACTATAGTCGTATTTAAACGGTGTTTTTTCTAAATGTTTGATACATCTTTTTAACCATCTATGCGTCATATGCATCGATCTTCTAGCATAATTATAATCACAAGGATATGGAGTACATTCATCAAAAGCCATGATAATGTCTGCTCCAATAGAACGCTGAATTTCCATTACATTTTCTGGTGTAAATGTGTGATAAGAACCATCAATATGACTTTTAAATTTCACCCCTTCTTCTTTAATCTTTCTTCTACCAGAAAGAGAATATACTTGATACCCTCCAGAATCTGTTAAGATATTTCTATCCCAATTCATAAACTTGTGTAATCCTCCAGCTTCTTCTAAAATTTTGGTCTTAGGACGCAAATACAAATGATAAGTATTTCCTAAAATAATATCGGGATTAATCTCGTCTTTTAATTCTGTCTGATGCACTCCTTTTACGGTTCCTACAGTTCCTACAGGCATAAAAATTGGAGTTTCTATAGTACCATGATCAGTAGTCATTACTCCTGCTCTGGCTTTACTTTTTGGGTCGGTTATTTTTAAGTCAAATTTCATTGCTTGCAAAGATACAGTTATTTAAGATTTAGTACGTTAAAAATTATCTAAGGTTTAACGCCTTCTTTTTCTTTGTGGTGAGTTTGAATTTCTTTTATTCTTTGGCGATTTTTTTCTAAAAGCAGCACTTTTCCTATTAAATGCATCTGGTTTTCTTGTTGCTTTTTTATTCGGACTCTTTTGTACTTTCTGTTTGTCAACAGAAGCTTCTTCTGTTTTTGAAGAATTTGCTACCATTTTATTGATTTCAGCTAGTTCTTGCTGAGTCAATTCTCTCCATTGTCCTATTGGCAATTTATCTAAAGTAACATTCATAATACGAGTACGTTGCAGTTTGGTTACCTCGTATCCTAAATACTCACACATTCTACGAATTTGTCTATTCAATCCTTGAGTAAGAACAATTTGAAAAACTTTAGAGCTTATTTTAGTGACTTTACATTTTTTAGTAACTGTTCCTAAAATTGGAATTCCAGCTCCCATTTTTTCTATAAAATCATCAGTAATAGGTTTGTTAACAGTGACAACATAATCTTTTTCATGATTATTCCCAGCACGTAAAATCTTATTGACAATATCACCATCATTTGTCAAAAAAATCAATCCTTCTGATGGTTTGTCTAATCGTCCAATAGGAAACAATCGTTCTGGATGATTGATGTACTTAACAATATTCTTTTTCTCTTTAGAATCTGTAGTACAAACAATTCCGATAGGTTTATTAAAAGCAATGTATAAAGTTTTAGGTTTCGGTTGTAATGCTCTACCATCAATTTTTACCACATCACCATCAAATACTCTATTACCTAATTGAGTAAGTTTACCATTGATCGTAACCCTACCAGCAACAATCAGTTTTTCTGCCTCTCTACGAGAACAAATTCCTGTGCTACTAATAAACTTATTAAGATTTGTAGATGTTTGCTTATTACCTTCCAATAGAATAAAATAAAGTGCAAAGAAAACTAAATTTTAACGAACAATAGTTCTAAATGTCAAGTTTATTCTCGGACTCTTAATAAGTTTTGTTGGAGGTAATCTATGTAACCAATGAGTTTGTGTAGTATCTTTCATTACTAATAAACTTCCTCTCTCTAATACAATATCTATTTTTTGTTTGGTGGTTTTATGCTTAAATGAAAATTTACGCTCAGCTCCTAAAGTTAAGGAACCAATCTCTCCGTTTTTCTTTAGCATTTTTTCGCCGTCAGAATGCCAAGCCATACCTTCTTCTCCCGAATGATATAAATTCAACAAACAAGAATTAAAAGTCGTTTCACTTTCTTGTTCTACTATGGTTTTTAATGCTAACAATTCTTTCGTCCAAGGTAACGCTTGTTTGGATACATTAGAATAATGATAATCAAATTTTTCATCACCATACCAAGCTACTTTTCTTTTGGTTATAATTCGTTTTCCAAAAATCACAGCCTCGTCATTTTTCCATTCAATAGAATGTAATAATGCATCATAAAAATATTGCGATTGTTCTTCTGAAAGAATTTTCCCATGATAATTGGTAATTCCATCATAAGGCAAAATATTGTTGATTTTTTCTTGGTTAAATAAATCCATAGTGATTAAAAAAAGCATTGTTTTCACAATGCTTTTCTTTTTAGTGAGTATCTTTTGTTTTGGTATCTCCTGTTTGATTCATTTTCATTTCATGATCATATTTACAGCATTCTGGTAATTCTTTGTATGCATCTAAACTACCCATTTTATGTTCTGTATCATAACCTGAATTTGCGATTGCCGTTTCCACAGCATTTACATCGGTTTTTTTAGCATCAAAAGCTACTTCAATACTCTTTTTATTCTTATTCCATGTGGCTTTCGCTACTCCATCAACACTAGTTGCTGCTTTTTCTATAGTTGCTTTACACATTCCGCAATTTCCTCTTACTCCAAAACTAGTGGTAGTTAATGCTATGCTTTCTTTTGATTGCTCAACATTTACTTTTTCTTTTTTTTCTGATTTACATGCAGAAAACACTAAAACCCCAGCCAAGAATACACTATATATTATTTTTTTCATTGTAATCTATTTTAAATTGTATCTACTAAATTTAGTGACTAAATTACGAAAATAATCATAGATTTGACCATAAAATATACTCCATGAGAAGCATTCTTTCACTCCTATTAATTCTTTTTATCTCTATAAATATTCATTCTCAAAAAATTCTTTTTGTAGGAAATAGTTTAACCTATGCCAATGGAACACCTTTAATTTTAGAAGAAATTGGAATCCTATTCAATAAAGAAATCAATACAAAAATGATTTGCAAACCTAATTATGCAATTATAGATCATTTAGATGAAGGGATTGTACAACAAGAAATTGCTTCTAAAAAATACGATTGGGTTATTGTACAACAAGGACCATCTTCTCAAGAATTAGGTAAAAAAATGCTTATTGAAGATGCTGAAAAACTAGCAAAATTGTGTGCTAAATACAATACTAAATTAGGATATTTAATGGTTTGGCCAGCCAAACGACATTATTATACTTTTGATAAGGTAATGGCAAATTATACAGAAGCTGCTACTAAGAATAAAGCTTTTCTTTTTCCTGTTGGAAAGTACTGGAAACAGTATGAAAAGCTTCCAAATAAAATTTCATTGTATAGCAACGATGCTTTTCATCCTTCTAAGATTGGAAGTCTATTAACAGCGTTAACGATTTTTAAAGAATTATATCCGAAAGAAAATTTACAAAAGCTACTTTTTAAAGATGTTAGTTTTTGGGCAGAGCATTTAAAATCTTATCAGCTTCTTTTACAAACCTTAGAAATTGATTAATTCTCTAAAGCCAATTTTAGTTCCATTTTAGGTTTGGTGTAATAGGTAAAATTTACTGCTTTATGAACAATTGGTTTTTGTATTTCCATCTCTAAACCTCTAGAGATAGAAGAATCATTACATAACAATTTCAAATTTTTATACACATTCACCTGTGTAGCAAAATACATTTTATGGTAATCTACAGCCTTACTTAAATCTACTTTTACTGTTTTAAATTGATGAGGAAATAAATTAAACATCTTACTCTTCTCTACTCTTTCTCGTACATCAAATAAGGTCTTTTCAAAAACAAGTTCATTCTCTCGCTTAAAATACAAGTCTATCTTTACATTTTCTGGAACCACTGCAATTTCTTCAGAAAACTGAGGCAATAAATTCCATAAAATGGGTACATAACATTCTCTATACAAAAGAGCATCTAGCGTTTCACTAAATAAAATATGATAGCTTTTTGGGTTTTCTACTTTAAAAATAGTTGCATCAGACAAATAACTCGTCTTTACATACTCTTTTAAACTTAAACTTTCAATTAAAAACTCCGCTTTCTCTAAAGAATCCTTGTTTATTTCTAACAAAGTAAATTGTACTTCCTTAGGAGTAAACAAAGGCGCAACCAAGGTGAAAAATGGCGCATAAGGCCCACAACCTGCATAAAATATATGAATTGTTGTATTTGGATGTTCTTGTTGTTTGTCTTTTATAGCACGAACCAAACCTTTTAAAAACTGGGTAGTTCTTTTATAATCTAAAAAACATTCTGCTGCGTGTTTAATAGACAATGCCATGCCTTTAGAGGCCGGAATAGAAACCGCATCTTTAATCTCACCATCATGTATAGAAATTTGCGTGGTTTCTTTAAAATAATTGTACAACTCATTAATAATATCAATGGAGGTTTCAGAATCGTACTCCAGTTCCAGTAATTTCTTAGAATAGCTCTTTACATCAACTAAGGCTCCTATAGCTTCCATTCATTATTTTCTCTTTGGTGAAATCAATGAGCTAAAATAGAAGAATAATTAAGAAAACCAAGGGGTAAAAATACCCGAATTATGAATTTTTCTTATCGTAAAAAAGATAAATCCAGATTACTCTTGATAATCGATAATTAATCGTTCCAGCTAAAGTAACCAGTATGATAATTCCAATAAATGTTTTGATAAAACCTAGACTAAAAAAGACATTTAAAATGATAAACAAGGCTACAGCTTCGGCTACAATTAAAGCATAACTCACAAACATTGCTCCAAAGAAAAATCCAGATTCTTTTTCAAATAAGAAGTTACACTTTTTACATGATGTATCCATTTTCGGAATCTTAAACAACAGTAAATTACCTCTATAATTAAAGATTTTCTGACTTTTACATTTCGGACAAACTCCTTTAGCTATCGAAAATATAGACATTGTTTTTCGTTTAAATTAAAATCCCACAAAATAAATCATATTTGTCCAATTATTGTTTAACTGTAAATTGCTTTTTTTTGTACTTTTAAGACATAATTAAACTTTATGCATTCTCTACCAATTTTAAATATTCATCAATTTGAAAAGGAAACAAGCCTAACCGATTTCTATTGTAATGATTTGAGTAAACATTTAGAAAAAAACAAAAAACTTGTTTACAAACCGCATAAGCACGATTTTTATTTGTGTATTTTATTTACAGAAGGTACAGGATTACACGAAATTGACTTTACTACTTTTACGGTACAGCCTGGCGCTGTTTTCTTTTTAAAACCAGGGCAAACACATTCTTGGCAGTTTGATTCTACTCCTAATGGTTATATCTTTTTTCATACACAGAGCTTTTATGAGTTAAATTTTTCCAGTCATTTTTTAACTCAGTTTCCATTTTATTATTCTCAAAAAAACACACCCGCTTTATATATCAATGCTGATGAAACTCAATATTTAGCGACAAAATTTAAGGAATTGTATCAAGAGTATCAGCAAATAAATGCTTTTCAAGAGTTAAAAATTACCAGTTTACTCAATGCTATTTATATTGATTTAGCTCGATTATACATCCATTTAAAACCTCAAGAAGTAAATTCTTCTATACGCTATATGGAAACTTTACGTCTTTTAGAAAATGAAATAGATAAGCATTATTTATTAGAAAAATCAGCTAGTTTTTATGCAAACGCCTTGCATATTTCTCCCAAACATTTAAACCGTATTGTAAAAACTACGTTGAACAAAACGACCTCTGAGTTAATTATGGAACGTGTTATTTTAGAAGCCAAAAGAATGATAGTACATACACAAAACTCATTAAGTCATATTTCAGAAACTTTGGGCTTTGAAGATTATGCCTATTTCTCTAGAGTTTTTAAAACAAAAGTGGGAATTACACCTTTGGGTTTTAAGAAAAGGTACTTGTAAATAAACCGAACATATAATTAATTAAAGAAGTCTAAAAAACAGCTAACAGAATGGATAATTAATTGCTATATTTAAACAAAAATTGAAAACACAAACAACCTAATATAATTTTCTTACCCCATAAATTATATACAGAAATGTTGTACTTATTTCGAAAAAGAGAGACAAATGAAACACTTTATATTTCTAACGACAATTGCAATTTTATTCAGTATTAAGAGCTATTCTCAAGAAGAGAAAATTAACTCTATTAATTTGATAGAAATTAATTCTGATATTAAATTCAATTGGGATAATGCTACTAGTAAGATTATAAAAGATAAACTTTGGAAGAAATTAAAAACTTCATACCAAACCCATAAAAAAACACTGATACAAGAGGTAAGTAATCATAAGCTAACCAAAGCAAAAGTCTGTAAAGTTAAAGGTTATCTCACTAAAGGACAAATGGCCTTTATAATACTGGATCAATTAGAAGATATTCCTTACGCTTTAATCTTTAAGGCTCAATATTGTATTAGCTATTTGGATTGTCCTTACATCGGTGGTCTAATAGAATCAATTAAGTATAATAAAAATGCAAGTGAACAACTTATGCACTATTTCTACAAAGAAAAAAAGTAACTTTATACAACTTAGGTGTAAAAATGCAGTTTTAATTAAAGTAATCAAAGATGAAAGTTGCTAACACTTTATTTCAAATCATATCTGCCTATCGGTAGGATACAATTCATAGACTAAATGCTAAACACATTTATAAAAAAGATAAACCTTAAGTAAAATAATTAATTATGGGAATGGGACTTGGTCACTTAATGGACTTGAACAGAAAGCTTCAAAATAATAAAAATTTACTCTCCACTAAAAGAGCCAAAGCAAGATCAACAAAATACTCAAAAAACATAAGTCTAAAAGGCTCTGAAAATTCAAAAGAAATAAACAAGATTTCTGAAAAAGAACTGAATGAAATCAAAAAAACACAAGAGAGCGAATTCGTAAAGAAAAAAGGAAAGAATATATTCTCACAGGAATATTAATTGGAATTGCTCTAGCTATTTGGTTTTTAATATAAAATATCATCTGCAAATCATTATGAGAATATTTCACTCTAATCGAATATTTGGAATTAATAATCAAATCTGTTTTAAAAAATTTTGATAAAAAAGAAAATAGAAAGATTTAACTGGAATAAGTTAAGTAAAAGAGTTGTTTTTTTACTCAGTTCTTCATTAGCTTTTACTAAAAACTTCGTAACGAATAAAAAAAATTGAACAAATAACTAATGTTAACAAAACCGCCCAAAAGCTTATCTAAATATTTTTTTGTAAAACTACACTTTAGTGTAGTACACAAATAATTGATTGAAAGTAGTTTTGTCTTAAGGATACAAAAATCAAAACACAATCAATCTTTTAAGCAAAAAAATGAAATACAAATTACCATTACTATTATTGATACTAAGTTTAAGTGTTTTTTCTCAAGACAATAAAATTAAGTATTTAACAAAAAATCGATTTGACTTGAATTCACCGAATTTCAAGTTTCCACAAAACAACTTTCAACTAATAGGATTTGGGGCTTACCACGGTAGTCAAAAAACTGAAACCACAGAAATTGCCTTAATAAAGGCACTTGTTAAGAATGGAAAAATTAAGTATTATCTTCCAGAAACCGACTTTAGTATTGCCTATTATTTTAACAAATATCTTAAATCTGGAACCACGTTACAACTAAAAGAACTGGTTGAACATTATGGTAGTAGAGTTCCGCAAGATAAAAGTATTGCGACTTTTAAAAAATGGAAAATACTCAAATCAATTAATGATACACTTCCTAAAGAAAACAAAATTACCGTTTTAGGAGTAGACCTTTTAGTGAGCTATAAATTTACAGCTAAGCATTTATTGGAACTAATAGATTTAAAACTTAAAAATAGAAAATCATCAAAGGAGTTAATCAAAATGATTAAAAATGATACGGTTAATTTTTTTCCTTATTCTGCAACATATTCAAAACAAGTTCTAATGAATTTTGTAAAAGATTTCGAGAACAATAAGAATGAATTTAAAAGCCATATCATCGATCGTTTTTCATTCCATCATATCGTTAAGAATTTAAAAGAAACATTTGTTGACTTCGATAATGCCCAAAAAAGAGAACGATTAATGTATGAAAACTATGTAGCATTAAGTCCTCAATATAAATTTGCTGAAAAAGCGCAATTTGCAAGATTCGGTTTTTTTCACCTCGAAAAACAATGGGAAGGCAAAAACCCTTCTTTCTTTTTACAATTAATAGAAAACAAAATTATAGCTAGAGATAAATTACTTTCTGTGATGGGCTATTTAACAGAGAGCAGAGTGCTTTGGGGTAGAGTTTTAGATGATAATGGTAAATATAAAGGCTATAATACTGAAGGAGGTTATGGTATCGGAGATTACGAAAAAGAATACTTTCTCGGTATTGATAAACTAAAGAATACTAAAATTTCAGACATTACGCTTTTTCGTTTAAATCAAAAAGGAACACCATATGCTGATGAAATACCTGATCTAATGGAAATTGTAATGTCAGACAAAAAATCTAATGGTGATTTGGTCAAAGGAAAATCCACTACTGAATATTTAGATTATGCCGTTTTAATTTCTAAGTCTAAAGCTAGTGAACCCATAGAAGAAATGGATAAATAAATATTGCCTAATATTACATAAAAATAATACTACCAAAGTATAAACATAAAACCGAAAGATTTGTGAGTGAAATTTCGTTGTTGCTCATATACTATAACATTCAACAAAGAACTAAGTGAAATATATAACCGAAATAACACCTCAACCAATCTTGGAAGTTGAAACAAAAGATTTGTTTGAAATCAGTTCTCATTCAGAAATAAATTGTGAATTTGTTAACGTAAAAAATGCTTCAACATTAGAACCTCTTATCAATCTAAAAATTACATCTGATTATCCTCCAACTTTTAAACAAAGTGAAGTTGTTGATACAATGCTTATCGTTGGATACGGAAATAGATTCTCAATATTTGGTTTAAAAAAGAAGGAAATAAAAGTACAACTGTCTTTTGATGGATATTTTGGTTCTTTCAAAGTTGATCATGGAGAAATTTTTATTACAACTGATGCTGAAATTATAAATTTAAACCTTCAAGGAATCAAAAATTGGGAAACAAATCATCTTGGTATTGATGGTGTTATAATTTCACAAATAACAGAAACGGAAATAATTGGAAGTGGTGAATGGGATCCACCAAGCGGTTGGAAATCGTTTGTATTGGATCGAAAAACTGGCAAGAAAAAATAAAACCCGAAACTTTCGTTTCGGGTTTTATCTAATTTTAAAAACGGTAAAAAACAAAAAAAGCGGATACTAATTGATGTTCACTTCCTAGTTTAACTATCGGACTTTTTGCGGCGTTTCCTATCAATAAATTATAACGTATGGCTGTACCTAACATCCATTTTCTATTTAGCAAATAACTAAAATTAGAAGAAATGCCAATGTCTTTAAATCCTGCATCTAATCTATAACTAGACAAACCACTTGCTAAGCTACTTGTTGAATTTATTCCAAAATAGGTATTTAAATAGTTTGCTGTTGCCAAAGAGGTATTAACAGAAGTCCTCGAGATTATTTTTTTCTTTCTATACGTATATCCTACTTCTAAATTGGCTAAACCTCCATCATTTACTCCAGAAATATCTTGAGTATAACTGGCTTTAATATCTAAGTTTTTATAGGTATACTTAGCAAACAAACCAGCTCCAAAAGCAAATTTAATCTCGGATAAAAGTGCTATTTGCTCATTTGAAACTGCGTTACCCCTGTTTATTGTTCCTAATAAAATAGGACCAAAATTCCATTTACGGTTCGATAATACATTCATTTCTGTATTCAATCCGTTTACTCTAATATATTTACCACCCAACCAATTAGCAGAGAAATTAATCATTGGCAATATTCGGTAATTCTCTGCTCCAGCATATTCAGGTAACAAAGCAGCACCTGCTCCAATACTGTAAAATATTTTTTTCGGTTTTTGTTCCTTGGTTTGTGCCATTGCAGTATTGATAAAAATTAAACTACTTATTAGGCTTATTCTAATGATATTACTGTTCATTATAAAACTTGTTTTTACTTTTAAGATTATTGTTCTTTTTTTAAAGTTATTACTGTTATCTCTGGCCAAATACCAACTCTTCCTGGATATGCTAAAAAACCAAAACCTCTATTCACATTTAAGAATCGATTGTTTTCTTTATAAATACCTGCCCAATATTTATAGCGCCATTTAATTGGACTCCATTTGATCCAATTCGGTATTTCTATACCCATTTGCATTCCGTGAGTATGACCGCTTAATGTTAAATGATATTTGTTTTTATTACCCTTAACTTCTTCTTCCCAATGAGTTGGATCATGACTTAAGAGTATTTTAAAATCGTTTTTAGCAATTCCTTGAGAAGCTTTATTTAAATCTCCATTTTTTCTAAAACCTTTTCCCCAATTCTCCACTCCAATGATGGCTATTTTATCGGTTGCTTTTTCTATAAAACGATGCTCATTCAACAACAAATCAAAACCTATTTCCTGTTGAATAGATTTTAATGCTTCTAGATTTTGTTTTTTTTGGACTTTACTTTCCCATCTTACATAATCCCCATAATCATGATTTCCCAACACAGAATACATACCATCTTTTGCAGAAAGTTTTGAAAACATTGTTTTCCAAGGATTCATTTCTGACGCTGTAAGGTTTACCATATCTCCTGTGAACAAAATCACATCAGATTTTTGTTGATTTATCAAATCAATTGCATAAGAAATTTGTTCTTTATTATCAAAACTACCACTGTGTAAATCGCTTATTTGAGTAAGCTGATAACCATCAAAAGCTGTTGGTAAATCTTTAAAATACAAGGTGTACTTAAGAACTTTAAAATTGTATTTACCTTTAATTACTCCATATAACAATGAACTAAAAGGTATTGCCGCTAGTCCTAAAGCTAATTGCTTTACAAACTTTCTTCTTGAAGGCAAATGAAACGATTCTATGGTAGAATTTGTAGTTGTAAAATAAGCATAAGTTCCTTTTAAAAATCGATAAACATCTTCTCCCAAAAAAACAAATGCTATCACAAGTTTTGATATATAAACTATTAAAAATACACCTATAATTATATTGGATGTTTTAATTGACAAAGATTGTCTTCCTATAGAATAGGTATATAGTGTTAATCCAAGAATTAAACCGCTTAATAGTATATAACAAATCTTAACCCATTTAGAATTAGATAGTAGTTTTATAAATTGAAACCCATAAAAATCTATCAGTAACAATCCTACACAAAATAAAATAACTCTTAACATATTTTATCTTTTAAGCTCTAATGTTGTTTTGGTTTCTGATATCTTTTCCATGTTATGGTTTTACTAAAAATACTCACCTTTATTTTTAACTTTAAAAGATCATTTACTGGTGTTAGCTCAACATCATACCATTTCTTTCGTGATGGAGCATAAATTTTTCCTTTCCATTTGTTGCCTTTTTGAGTAATTTCTTTTAGTATTAATTCGCCAATTTTATAGCTTTTATTAGCTGTACTTCTTCTGACTCCTTGATACTTTTTATTTTGTTTCAACACTTCAATTACTGTATTGTTTTTATCTACTGTTACCCAAAAGCCTTCAATAGCTGTT
Organism: uncultured Polaribacter sp.; assembly: GCA_947497755.1. Classification (GTDB taxonomy): domain Bacteria; phylum Bacteroidota; class Bacteroidia; order Flavobacteriales; family Flavobacteriaceae; genus Polaribacter. Next base: position 30,896 of record CANMHT010000013.1, read on the forward strand.
TGCGCATGAAGTGTTATTGTGCTTATAAAAAGTACTGTTGTTAAAAAAATATTTCTCATGATTTAGTTCATTAAGTTTTTTAAATTTATTGGTGCTCTTTCTTCTAAAAATCTATTTAATTCGGTCTTTTTTAAAATGAATAATTCAGCTTCTCTTTGTTGAATTTCATAATAAGAAAGCAACATCACTTCTGCTACTTTCTTTGCCTCGATTGGAGTGTATTCTCTTAATGCTGGAATAATTCTTGACAAAAAAGTAAAAAAACGCAAGGCAAACTTCTCACCTAAACGTGGTTGTGTTCGTTTACCAATCAGTCCGTTAGGTTTTATAATAATCGTTTTCTCAAATTTTAATTGTAAGATAGATTCTTCTAGTTGGGCTTTCATTTTTCTATAATAATTACTGGAGGCTAACTTTGCCCATGGAGAAGAAACAAGTACATAACTCTGCACATTATTATCAGCAGCAATTTTTGCCGCCTGATATTGATACGTATAATCAACTAAATACTGTTGTTCTTTACTTCCTGCTTGTTTTAATGTAGTTCCTAAACAAGAAAAAAGCACATCACCTTTTATATATTTTATATAATCTTCTGTTTTGTTAAAGTCAATGATACATTCTTCTAACTTAGGATGTCTTGTCACTGTTTTTCTTCTTGTGATGAATTTTATACTAGTACATTGTTCGTCTTTTATCAATTCTTTTATTAAAAAACTTCCTACCAATCCTGTACCTCCTAAAACGACTGCTGTATATTTCATAAATTATGCTTGATAAATAACACCTGTAATTTCTTCAGATAGCTTCCACAGCCTTTCAGCTTTAGCCATATCTAATGCATTTGGCTTTAGTTTTTCTATTGTTGGAAATCCTCTAATAAACCATTTGGGTCCGTAGTATTCTTTTGCTTTTACTTTTACATCTGTTGCAGCTTGTAAAGCTGGTAAAGCTCCCATATGTACTGGTTGAGCTAAGATTTTACTCAACCAACCACCAATACCAATTGTTTGCTGTCTTTCTGTAGCAGACAAACCCGGATGTGCTGCCAATGACATTGCAGAAGCATTATACAGTTCAAACTTTTCTTGAAGCTTTTGCATAAATAACAAATTGGCTAGCTTGCTGTCACCGTAAGATTTTCCTCGATGATATGGTCTCTTTTTCCAGTTTATATCATTAAAGTCTATCGATCCTGATCTATAAGCGCCACTAGACATTGTTACTACTCTAGCATTTGGCGTATTAACTAATACAGGAAATAAATATCCTGTTAATGCAAAATGACCAAAGTGATTTGTTGCCATATGCATTTCTAATCCTGTAACAGTTAGTTGATATTCTTTTAAGTTTACAACACCCGCATTATTAATTAGTATGTTTAATTGTTTGTGTCTTTTTAAAAATACTTCTGCAAATTTTTTTATAGAATTTATATCTGTCAATTCTAAAGGAATTGTCTCAAGAGAAACACTTTTATTTAAAGTGTTTTGTATGTTTTTTATGGCTTTTTTCCCTTTTTCTATAGAACGACAAGCAATAATTACATGAGCATTTTTATTGGCTAACTCTAAACTCATTTGATATCCTAAACCTGTATTTCCACCAGTTATAACAACGATCTTATTATGTAGGTTAGGAATATTTTTTGTGCTCCAATTCATTATATAGAGTTATTTATTATGAAAAATTACTTGTATTGTATTCTGAAATCCTCGCAGAATAAAATCAAGAACAAAACTCTATATTTAAATCATCTTAATTCTGAAATTAGTTTCAGAAATTACAATTGATGTTTTAGCTTACTTAGCCATTGCGGAGTGATTCCTAAAAAGTTAGCGATGTATTTTGAAGGTACTTGTTGCAAAATCTGCGGATAATGTTTGTGTAGGTATTGAAACATTTCTAAACTATTAAGACTAATTAAATTAGCACGCATCTTATTTTTATCTAATAGTGTTCTGATGCCGTGCTCTTGTACCAAAAGTGCATTTTTTGAAGTTTGAAGATAATCGTTAAAGCTTTCTTTTGTAATTTCTATTACAGTGGAATTTGTAAAAGTCTTTAAGTGGTATTCTGAAGGTGTATTAAAATAAAATGAATCTGCAATGCTTGCTATTGGATGAAAACTAGGTATAAAAAAATTAATTGCTCTTTCAGCGCCCGTTTCTGGGTGTACATGTAACAGCACAACTCCACCAGTAAGTACCAAATACAACTTATCTACTTTATCTTTATAATTAAATAAAGAATGTTGACTTTTTAGTGTTTTTTCTTTACCAATTGCCATCAAGTCTTTAATCATTATTTCTGATAAAACATTCTGATCCATTTTACAATAATTTATAAATAGATGATGAATATACTAAACTGAAAATTATAATTGTTTTATTTTTTCTTAAAAGGAGAATTACCTCTAATAAAACACACTCTTATACACCTAATAAAAACAAGTATAAATACCTGTTTTTTAGTTTTTATATGAATGTTATGGGATTCCATAAATAATAGTTCTTCTATTTTCTTACATTCGTGAGAAATTGTGAATAAATATCCTTTTATACGGAAATAATAGCAGCTAAATGAGAGCTTTGTTCTCTATTATACTAGTTATGTACAAATTGGTAAAAAACTACACCTAACTATGAAAGTTAGAGAAATCATAAATAAAAAGACAGGAGAAAGACTTATTTCATTTGGAGGAGAGGATTTTGAAAATGTAAACCCATCACTACATTTTTATAACGCTAGTTTTGTAACAAGGATGATGATTTTAGAGCCAGACGAAACTAGCGGTAGAAAAAAACCAACGAAAAAAGGAGCTAAAACATTAATAAAAGTTGTTAAAGAATGTAGAGATTTTATCGATAAGTTTAGAGAAGTTCGAATTCCTATTGAACTAACACATCTTCTTAACACAAAAAAAAAGAAAGAGCAAACAAAACTGTTGAATGGATTACGAATAAATCCAGATATTCTAATGGCTTTTCTTTTAATGGCTGGAGACAAAGATTACACATTAAGTCAATATGTATCTGAACATCAAACGAAAGCTGTTAACTCTACAAAAATGCCTTTGGCTTACATGCAAAAAAAGGATGGAACAATTGAAAAGTTAGGAAATACAGAGTTGACTAACGGACAATTAAAACAAGCTCTTGAACAAAGAAGTGTAAAAGTTGCTAAAATATTAGAAAAAGGAGATGAATGGCATTGTTTCTTCTTGACTTATAACAGTATTGGAGGAAAGGAAAACTGGCAAAATGGACAACCACATTTTCATTATATTTCAAATTTGTTTGGAATTGAAAAGAAAAATGTTATTAAACAAATAAAATCTAAAAATTACAAACTTGGGAATTTACCACATATCGCTTTAGATGATTATGGAAAACAACCAGAAGAAAAAACTTGAACATAGCACCATATATCCAAACTGTAAAAATAAAAAATCATGGAAGATAACATAACAAAAATAATAATTGGAATTCTAACATTGATAACAGCAATAATAGGAACAACCATTTATTTAAAGATAAAAAAGAACAAAGTTAATCAAGAAAATATTGATATTTCTGGCAATAATAATAAAGTTATTGGAAGAGATGATAATTCTAAATAATGATAAATAAAACCAATCAACAAAATATAAATATATCGGGAAATGGAAATAAAAATATTGGAAGAGATGATAATTCTACAACTAATATAACTTATAATTCTAATAGTAAATTATCTTCTTTATTTTTAAAATTAAAAGAGAAATTTGAAGAAGATGACAAAATTTCTGAAATCTCTGATAATTTAAAACGATATACTAATCAAAGAGATACCATTGGTTTAGAACAAAAACTTAATGATGCTGACATTAGTTACTTATACAAAGAATTTGCTTGGTGTAAACAAGAATTTCATAAAAAACTAGTTTTATATCAAAATTATGAACCTGCTCAAGAAATTTTTGCTTTTATACTAGCCATTGTCTTAGAAAAATCCAGAAATTTAATTTCACCAATGATTAGAAAAAAAACACCAGAAGATGTAATTTTATTAACTATATCAAATGATATTATTTATCCCATTATGAATTTAATTGAAAAAGAAGGGTGTAATGATGTAATGGGTTTATCAAATACAGAAATCGAAGGAATGTTTCATTATTTAACTGGCAATTGCCATATTTCTTGGAAATTATGATAGTATACCAAAAATCTTTTGATTTATATCACACAGTCTATCGTATGATAAAATTATTAGCTCATTATAAAGGAGAAGGACCTATTGAAATAGATAGATTACGAATATGGGATTATTACTTACTTTATCCAAATAAAATGGCAAGTATCAAATTTAAAAAAGATGAAGCTGATATTAAAAAGTTAATAAAAAATTATATTGTTAGACCAGAAAACACTTACGAAAAAGTCATTAATGACAGAAAGGTATTTGAAAAAATTAAACCTTACCAAATGACAGCTATTAAATGTATGGCTTCTTATGGAATAATTAATAAGGACTATTTAACTCATAATAAAATAACTTCAATCTCAAAAAATATATTTGACAAGTATTCTAAAGATTTTAAAGAATTAACAGTTCAAGAAGAGAATTCTATTAGTTTACTTACTTCACATTTTTATCAATTACCTCTAAATGGTGTTAATGGATTAAAATTTAAAACAAACCTTCTAGAAAGCAAATATGATGCACAATAATTTATTCTTAAATAAAATGGTGATTTACACTAATGAAGGTAAAGTCGCTTATGATGAAAATTTCCACAGAGGTGTAAACATCATTAGAGGTAATAACAGTAGTGGTAAATCAACAATTACACATTTCATTTTTTATATACTAGGTGGCGCTTTCAATAATTGGGTCAAAGAAGCTAAAAGTTGTTCTTTAGTAATTGCAGAAATAGAAGCAAACGGAGCCACTATTACTATAAAACGTTACATAAATATAAATGAACAAACTGGTAAAGCTAATGATAAAGAAGCTATGTACTTTTATTGGGGAGACTATAATCAAGCAATAAATGACGATGAAGAATGGAAAAAATTCAACTTTAACACAACAAAAGATAAAAAGAGTTATTCAAATGTGTTATTTGACAACCTTCATTTACCAATCGTAAAAGGAGAAAATAATATAACTTTCCACCAAATCTTAAGATTATTATATGTTGACCAAGATTCACCAACAAGTTCATTATTTCTATATGAACAATTTGACTCTACCTTAACAAGGGGCACAGTTTCTGATCTCCTTTTAGGTGTTTATAGCCAAAAACTTTATGACAAAAGTCAGAGAAAAGTAAATGCCGAAAAAGAATTAGATGAAACAAAAAGAGAAATTAAAGTTATAAAAAAATTTGTTTCCAATCCTATAGATTTAGTTTCATCACATATTTATTCTTTAATTGAAAAAAAAGAAAATGAGATTAAAAAAATAGATTCTAAAATAATTGAGTTAAAAGAGCAAACCCGAAAAATTAGATACACAAAAAACACTAAGTTAAAATTTGAAGAGCTTAACATCTCAGCCATTCAACAAAGAGAAATTATTAAACTACTTGATAGAAAAATTAGAACTTATAGATTTGAAATTAATGATACAATTGACTTCATTGAAGCTTTAAAAAACAAACTAAAAGCTATAAAAAAATCAATTATGACAAGAGAAATTCTTGGAGATTTTCCTCTTGAAAATTGTCCTGAATGCTTATCTCCCATAGAATCAATTAATACTCCAAATACCTGTAAACTTTGTAAGTCAGAAATTGACGATTCATTTGGTATTACTCAAGCTCGTAAAATAGAACAAGAATTAAGTTTTCAAATTAAAGAATCTAGTAGTTTAATTAAATTGAAACAACGTGAACTAATAAACTTAGAAGCCGATTTTGAAGCAGAAAAGTTAAAACACCATCACATCCAACAACAAGTTAATAGTGCTTTAGAAGATGTAAAATCAATCAGAGACGAGCGATTTGATTCATTAAACATAGATAAAGGGTTCATTGAAGGAGAAATTTTACAGTTAAGAACAATTTTAGAAAGAGCGGAAGTTTATCAAAGTTTAAGGCAAAATCAAGCAAAACTTGAAATAGAGCTTGAAAGCATTAGAATGGTAATAAATAAATTGAAAGAAAAACAAGAGAAATTAAAACGAGAGATTATAAAATCTATTGAGAGAAAAGGAACATATTTATTAAATAATGATCTAAAAAGGCAAGATGATTTTTTCCAAGCAAAACAATTTCAAATAGATTTTAGGAATAACCTAGCCTTCATTGCTGATAAAGAAGCACGATATTCAGCTAGTTCAAGTTTCTACCTTAAAACTTCAGCAAGGTTTTCTATTTTTCTAGCCTCACTTGAAATTCCTAATATGAGGTTTCCAAGGTTTATTTTTTGTGATAATATGGAGGATAAAGGAATTGAAAAAGTTAGAGCTCAAAATTTTCAGAAAATTCTTGTTACTGAAACTGAAAAACATCCAAAAAATGAGTATCAAATGATATATACTACTTCATTTATACCAGACGAATTGAATAATAAAAATTATTGCGTAGGAGAATTTTACACTAAAGATAATCCAAGTTTAAAAAATGTATAATAACCGACTTACAGTAATTGTAATAAAAATTACTGAAATCAATAAAATATAACGTTTTTTACCCCTAAAAAAGCAGAGCAACTTAGAATAAAAGTAAATATGAAAGAATCAAATAATTGCAGCCTTTATATTCTAGGACACAATTCAGTTGGAAAAACAACTTTAAGAAAAAAAATAATTGCTGAAGAAAAATATACCAATTACAAAGCTGATTGGAATGATTATGGTGATTGGATAATTGAAGATGGAAATTATAGAGTAAATGTAGGAGTTAAAGAATTAGCAACATTCGATCAAAGATTTCAAAATTTAGAAAAAATAAAAATTTCCGAGAAATCGATAATCATACTGATGATATCAGATTTTTATTATTCTCATAAAAAAAGTATTAACTCAATTTATGATGAATATTTAAAGGATATATCTAAAGACTCAATCATTATTGTCTTATATAATACAAATTATGAAAAGGAATTTACTCAAAAAAAATATTCAGAATTAACATCTACTAATTATAATATTAGAGAGGTGTTAGTGTACAATCTACTTAAAGAAGAATTACATGATTTTAAATATCTATTAAAGAACGTTATTCTTAATTCAACAACAAATAGATTAGATCCAATAAGAGAAATAATTGCAAACAATTTAAAAACAAAAGAAAAAACTCTTAATCTTGGTAACTGCTCGCTTACAAGTTTACACGAAATCAAAGAATTATTCGAAAACACTCACTTAGAAAACCTTATCCTAAGTAATGAATGGGCAGAGTTCGAAAATGGTAAATGGCACAAACGTAAAAGTAAAAACAACTATAGTAAGAACTCATTAGGAGGTCTTCCTAGCCAAATACAAAAGCTGACCAACTTAAGACGACTAACAATCGGAGGTGATTGGAAAGAAAAGAATCTATGGTGGAATAGATTTAGGGTTTTTGATTTATCTCCTATTTTAAAATTAACAAAATTAGAATATTTAAATGTAAGTAATAACAAATTACTGACTCTTCCATCGTTAGCAAGACTGAAAGAAATTAAAACACTTCATTTAAACAATAATGAAATAACTAGTGTTAAAATCCGTAGTAATGTCAATCCACTTCAGGAAATTTTTATTAGTAATAATCAAATATCTACTGTTTCTTTCATTAAATACCTACCATCAATAAAGACAATTGATTTACATGGTAATAAAATTAAAAACCTATTACCGTTAAAAGATTATATAGGAAAATTAAATATTGCGAATTCCAAGTGGGAAAAAAACACTTTAAACATAGCAAAAAACCCATTGGAACAACCTCCAATGGAAATTGTTAATATTGGTAATAGTGCCATAATTAGTTACTTTAGTGACATTGCGGGTGGTGAATTTTTCATAAACAAGGATGTTAAATTAATTTTAGTTGGAAATAGCGAAGTTGGAAAAACAACATTAGCTAAATATTTAAATGACGAAAAAGATTTAGAGAAAGATCACTTACCTACACATTGGATGGAGGAAAAGAGAATAAAGAGCAAACATATTATTAATAAAATAAAAGAAAAATGTAATATTAATTTATTTGATTTTGGGGGACATGATTATTTTCACGACACACATCATCTTTTTTTCGGAAAGAACACTGTATACCTTCTTCTATGGGATTATGAGACAAACACGTTAAATTATAGAATTACTGATCAGCTTCAAGAAAATAATGAAATAATTGAAATAGAAACTCAAGATTACCCAATTAAGTATTGGTTAGAATCAATTAAGTATTTTATTAAAGGTGTAGAAGCTACAAATTTCGATTTTAAAATAGAGATAACTTCCGAATATAATAGCCATTCTTTAGTAATTCAAAACAAAGTGAACTCAGGAAAAGATATAGTTCATTTGAATAATAATGAAATAATTTCTAAATATTCATTCATCTACGATTTTGCTAATATTTCATTAAGACCAAAAAGGAATCTTGACCATTTAGATAATTTAATCACTGAAATATTTAATGCAACAGAAATTATTGGAGCGAAATTACCTAAATATTATGATATAATTAATAAGAGTTTAAAACTCTATAAGGGTGAACCCATTCTTACTATTACTCAATTTAAAAATTATTGCAATTTGCTTTTGAAATCAAAACTGACTCAAAAAAAAGCTTCGATTCTTGCTAACTACTTAGGACAAATAGGAAGTGTTTTATTCTATCCCGAATCTATCAACAGTAACAAGATATATATTGATAAAAAGTGGGTTATTTCTGCTATCTATAAAGTCCTTGAAGGTTTAAATCAAAAAAAAGGAGAATTCAATGAAAACCATATAAAAAAAGCTCTTGGTTCTAAAATTAAATCTAGAAAGATTCAAAGTATAATAGAGTTAATGATTGAATTCAAATTAATATTTAAGCACCCTGAATCAAACAACTTTATTGCTCCATTATATCTTCCAAAAAAACCAATACAAGCTGTAAGACTTTTCATAGATGCTAAAAAAATTCCTTATAGAAAATTTCTATATAAAGGTTTCATAAATAAAAGTATTATTTTAAACTTTTTTCAAGAGTACGGAAAACTAGTCATTAGAGACCAACAAAACTTAAACAATGAATTATATTATTATTGGAAAGATGGCTTAGTCATAAAAGCCCCAAAAACAAATGAAATTGTTTTAATACAGTTTCACTTAGGAGATAATGATGGAAATGCCTCTATTGATATTGTCAAAATGAACAATGATGAAAAAACAGAATTTGTTGACACAATAATTAAATTCATAACTGAGATAAATAATGGATATGAAATAGAAGAAATGATAACTGTTAATAGTGAAGATTTTATTCCGTTATCAATTATCCATGAGAATGAAATAAATGAAAATTGGAATTTTCTATATAAAAAAAAGTACTATAAACTTTTAGATTTCAAAAAACATTTAAAAAACCCTACTAAGATGAAAAGAATATTCATTTCTTATTCAAAACAAGACATAGGATTAGTGAATAAATTTATAGAACATTTATCAGCATTGCAACAAGATGGAAAAGTTGCTCATTGGTATTGTAGCGAACTTGAAGCTGGATCTAACTGGGAAGATGAAATTCAAGAACATTTTGATAATTCTGACATAGTATGCTTTATGGTTAGTCCGAATTTTATGAAAACAAAATACATTCTTGATTATGAAATAACCAAAGCATTTGAAAAGAAAGTTAGCCAACCAGATTTCAAAATAATTCCAATAATATTAGATTTTTGTAGATGGACAACTGAAAAAAATAACCTTGGACAATTTACTGCTCTACCATATACTGCAAAACCGATAGTTGATTTCAATAACCAAAATATGGCTTGGTATATAGTTCAAGAATGCATAAGATTAGTAATTGAAGAAAATATAGACCCAAAAGGAGATGATTTTTATTCAAGTCAGAAATTACCTTCAGATGTATTGAAAATATATAAGAGAATTGTTGAAGATAAAATTGATAATAACGTGATCTAATAATCTATAAGAAATAGAGCAATTGGTCAATATCGAAAGGTCTATACATACCAATGAAATCGAAGTCATTTAAATATAAAATATTTTAATTTTAAATAAGTAATAAAACAAAAGCCCATTTTAAACTATCTACATTGCTTAGACTTTATATAACAAAAATAACTAACTCAATTCTAAAAATAACATGGCTAAATTCCATACTACTGTAGGTAACTCATTTTATATTGAACAAATAATACTGAAAAACCTTACTATAGTAACATCCTATTTAAATTTAAGTAAAAAATTTATTATAGATTAACTGACGTAGATAAAGAAAAAATTAAAATTACACTGATTTACGGAAAAAAAGAAAATTGAACCCTTAAATAATATTGATTTTAAAAAAATTACATGCAAAATGTTATTTAAACGAACAGTCATTAATTATCACTTCAATGAATTTATATGAGTTCTCTGAACGAAACAATAGAGAAATGAGAATTTTATTTGAAATAGAAAAAGACTATCAAATATTTAAAGACACAATCAAGGAGATTGATTCTATTAAAAACTCATCTGAATTAATTAAATCACCATAAACAACACCAATACAACATTTTAAAAATTAAAAACCTCGTAATCAAAAGATCACGAGGTTTTCTGCGGAGAAAGAGGAACTAAAACCGTATGAAAAACCCCTTTGTTTATGGGTAATCCAAGGTGTTGGTTTTATAAGTGACACCGAATTAGCCTCTTTATATTTAATCTACTATGTATTGATTTACTATATCCACCTGAATTCCAGAGTATTCAGCAAACTCTACAACTGTAATAAATTGATGTGGTTCTTTATCAAAATAGTTTCTAATATCTTGTAATAATTTCCTTCCATAACGTTCACTGCGTCCTGTGATACGCTGAATATCTTTTGGATAAATACAAGCTCTTTTTTGATTCATAATACTCTATCTATACTTAATCCATACTTAAAACTTACTTTGTTTTTATATGATGATGATTATGCGTTGTTAAAATGTTGACAACACGATAGTGTTATCAATATTTTAATGACGTTTTTGGTTGTATCGGAATGAATAACCGAAAACGGAATTCACTTTTTTATTACAAGTCATAAAGTTACTTGATTTGAATTATTAATTCAAAAAATGAAATATTATGGCAAAACAAACTGGAATTATTAAACTAAAAGGAACTATCGGAGGTATTTCCTTTTATAAAACGACTGACGGACATTTAGCACGTGAAAAAGGCGGTGTTGATGCCAACAGGATTGCAAATGATCCTGCATTTCAAAGAACACGTGAAAATGGCTCTGAATTTGGAAGGGCTGGTAAAGGCGGAAAAGTTTTACGAAATGCTATTCGAGTTCTTTTACAGAATGCAAAAGACAAGCGTGTAGTTAGTAGATTGACAAAAAACCTTGTGGCTGTTGTTAAAGCTGACACAACAAATAGAAGAGGTTCAAGAACCATACAAAACGGTGATTTAAGCTTATTAAACGGTTTTGAATTCAATTTGAATGGAAAACTTGGTGCTACTTTGTTTGCAGCATATACAAAAGCTTTTAATAGAGTTTCTGGCGATGCAACTTTAAATATTGCAGCTTTCTCTCCAACTGTTAGAATTGCTGCACCGACAGGAACAACCCACTTTAAAATAGTTATGGGAGCTTCTGAATTGGATTTTGCAAATGAAACCTCAACTTTTGGAAGTAATGAAACTGCTATTTTACCATATACAGCTGCCAATACTGCTGCAATTTCTTTAACAGCTTCATTGTCTGAAAATTCTACATTACCAGTTATACAAGTATTGGGTGTGGAATTTTACCAACAGGTTAACGGACAAATGTACCCTCTTAGAAATGGTGCTTACAATGCTTTAGCAGTTGTTACTATTAACACTCCTTAATCATGCAACTGACACTTTACAGAGCGTATTTTAATGAGGGTACTAATGGTACTCTCTTTTGCTCTGGAAAATTTCTTTGTCACACTATTGAGTTACCCTGGAATGATAATCGGCGAAATATTTCTTGTGTACCTGAAGGGGAATACCAAATTGAGCCTCGTTTTTCTATACGGTTCAAGCATCATTTGATTTTAAAGAATATTAAAGGTAGGAGTTTCATTTTATTTCATCCTGCAAATGATGCCTTAAAAGAACTTAAAGGGTGTATTGCTCCGGTAACTTATTTAAGTGGTATAGGAAAAGGTGTCTACTCTAAAAATGCGATGCAAAAACTATTGTCTTTGGTATATCAAGCTAAAGACCGAAAGGAAACTATTTTATTAATTATTAAATCACAAAATCATGAACATTGTAGAACGTTATAAAAAACCAACTCCAAAATTCTTTAAATTATTACGAAATATGGGTATTGCTTTAGCTACAGCTGGAGGAACCATTATTGCAGCACCTATTACTTTGCCCGCAGCTGTTGCTTCTATAGCTAGTTATATGGCTGTTGCCGGAACTGTGGCTACTGCAGTAAGTCAAGCTGTTGTAACTGATGAAGAAAAACCAAAAAATAAAGCTAATGATACTGACGATGGATCATAATACAAAAGCAGGATTCTTTGGTGGTATCTTCTGTTCTTCGGTAGTCAACATTGGTGTTGAAGATATCATCACAACTTCCATATTAGCAATCGTTGGTGCTATTGTCAGTTTTTTTGTTTCTCTGTTCTTAAGGTGGTTGGTTAAACGAATTAAACGGGGCAAAATTTCGTAGTTGGAAGTAATTATTGATGTTGGTCTGGGAAAGATAAATAAAGGGCATTTTCTAAAAAATGCTCTTTTTTTATGCGCCGTGTTGAGGTTGGTAAATGAAAAGAGTGATGCCCTGATAAGGGATTGAGCGAATGTAATGCATCCTACCGCAGACACATGGAAGACATTAATAATTGCTGTAACCTACACCTTTGAAGGGGTGGTGGGGAAAATGTGGGAAAAGTTGATTAGTTCTAAATATTAAAGTTTATTCTGAATTGTGCGGTTGGTATAGCGGCTATTTTACATAATGGAGTTATGGTACAGAAAGTGAATGAATGCTGCCATAACTACCCGTTATGTAACTTAGCTTGGGATAGTGTTTAAATTATTAGCTTTTTGCTGGAGTAGCTCTTTATAGTTGTGTAATGAGGTACGAATATAACAAGCTATAATGTGCTACAAGTGTAGGGCAATTTAAACACTATAGAAGCATGGAGAGCAGAACAAACCAAAAGACAGAGGGTTTTGAGCTTCCGACAGGCACAAGTCAGGGCAAGCAAAAAAACTGGATCTTGTTTTGTGTGGAATTTTTATATTATAATTATTCTTTGTCAAAATCATTTAAATTTCACCTAACTTATAATTGTTGTCAAAGTTTTGCTCTCTTGATATATATGTATTAATTCTTTCTATTTGCTCTTTAGCAAAATCTTGTACTTTCCTTTTTTCATGTGTTAATAAAGTTTCCATTAATTTCTTTCTTGATTCAAAAATAGGAACCGCCGATCCAACAACAGAATAATTAGTTAACCTTGAACCTAATACTGAAAGAAAGTTTTCATTTTCACCAAAATGCTGAATTAACAATTTTGCTTGCTCAGTCCATTCAATTTCTCCAGCATCGTTTTTCTTTTCAAAAGGTATAATACCAATCATTATTACTGGCCCTAAAGGAGTATTTGATTTACACCAGTCTAAAAGCTTTTCATCATCAAACTCATAAAAAGAAAGTATATTTCTTAAATCATAATTAATATAATAAGAATGACTTATCAATTTACTCCCTATTAGAGGCCAAGCTTGGTCAAACTTTTCTTCAAGAAAATGAAGTAATAGAATATTAAGTAAGGTTTCATTAATTACATTAAATTCTGAATAATCATTTAATATTTCATTAATAAAAAACTCAACCTCTTTCTTTTCTATTCCATCAGACACTATTCTTTTAATAAAATCTTCTACATGTAACATACTACCAAGTGTCGTTTTATAACGTAAAATGCCTTCCACAGACAAATAAGTTTTAATTGTTGTTTTTAGACCTTCCCACCTGTCTTCATTTCTACAAACTTCCCACAATAATTCAAGAGCGAATGGTTTACCATATTCTGGGACATCAGATATCTCGTTAACTATTTCAATAATTTCTTCATCAGTTAAATGATTAAGTTTAATGTATTGTAAATCTCTTACTAATGTTGGATTTGTATTTAAAACTGGTAGTAGTTTTTTAATATCCTCAACTCCTAATAGCTGTATAAAGTGAATCAGTCTAAAAGTGTGAAATTTTAAAACATCATCCTCTAAAAAATTGTCGATAACACTCTTTGTAAAAGTATCATTCTTTTTTCCGAGAATGAAACCAGCAATAAAACCAATATTTTGCTCTTCTATAGGTATATTACCAAAGGTTTCAATTATATCATGAATAAAACTCTCACCCTCTTGATATATTTCTCCTAATTTTTCGCCAAAAGCAAAGGTTTGACTTTGTTTTCCTTTTAGTAATTCAGATAAATTATCAAGCCAGGTTGTATTATTTGAATCGAACCATTCCTGTGCAAGAGCCTGAGCTTCTTCTTTGGCTAGATCTTTCCAACCATTTTCTGTTTGTACACTTTTGTAAGTTGCATCTATCACTAGAATTTTTAATTTGTCTAAATCTTTAATAGGCTGATTATCATCTAAAAGCTTCTTTATCACACCGAGCTTTCCTTCATCAAGCCCGAATTTCAATAAGACCATTTCCTCTAATAAATGCCTAATTTTAGAAGATAATTGATCTTCTTTTGCTATTATTTTTTGAATAGTCGTCATTATGATATCTGAAGCTCCTAATTTGTATTGCTCAGGAAATCGTTTAATTATTATTTCTTTACAAAGTGGACTTAATTCATCTTCATTAAACATCAACTGTTCTAGTAATTCAATAATATCTTTATAATAGTTATTTTTCTCTTCTAAAATAATTCTAGTCTCTTGGTCATAAGACCTTAGTTCTTTTTTATCAGCTCCCCAAGTTTTAATTGAACCATGAAAATTAGAAACTTGAAGCCCCTTATCAAGAGCTGATAGAATAATTGGATTTATTTCATTAGTTTCTAATAACTCTTTTAAAACTATTAATCTTTTCTCAAGGCTCATTATTGTTCCCGATAAATACACCTGAAATATTTGAACAAAAGCACTTGTAGCATTGTTTGATATAGGTTCATTTTCGGAAAGTGCTAATCTATATAATACCTTTGTGGCCACCTGAGTAGTTTCCTTAACTAATGCTAGTTTTTCTAAGCACCAAACTATGTTTCTTCTCCCATGCTTAAATTCTTTAAGTTCATCAACACTTTTCTTTTTTAGTTCTTTAGAAAGGAGAGCTCCTATTTCTTTAGGAAATATTTCCGAAATTTTAAATATTAGCTGTGAACCTTGATCTGAATTTATAAAACTGTAATCGCTCAGCAATCCATCATCACCCGTAAGGTATTCAATTAGACCTACTTGCGGTTCTTTGTTTAGTTCAATAAGTCGTTGACCAAATTGTTTAGATAGTTCATATTTTGAGATGTTTAGCACATAATCTGAAAATTGTTCTCCACTAAATTTACTGATTCTCTGTAATGCTAATTCTTCAACAAAAGAATCTAAAACAATAAAATCACCAACTACTCTAAGTATACCTCTATTAGCTAATTTTAATATAATTTCTCTATATTTTTCTAAATCTATTGTATCGGGTAAATTGAATAAGATAAAGTGAGAATGTTTTTCAAAATGATTATTTAATCCAACATGTGTAAAAAGAGATAGTTCTTCTAAAATAGTGAGTGCTCCTGCAGCAATTAACTTTGCACCTAATAACTGTTCCCACCTTTCAGAATATTCAGGAGCAATTATATCTTGATCTTTAATATTAGAAGATATATAAGTAATTGCTTTTTCAATATTTGTACCCGATTCCTTAATTACATCAGAAACTATGGACGAGTTTTTAAATCTTTCTTCTACTCCAGTTTTTATTATATCACTGGCATAAGTATCACTCAAATTAATGGTACCTTGATCATCAAAATTTGTTTGATCTGAATTTACTATAGTTAATATTTTCACATTAGTACCTAGTAATTCATCACATAACTTTTTATGCACCTCTAAAGGACAGTTATCTAGAATGAATAGATAATCTTGATTTAAGTCTCTAAGATCTTGTAGCTGTATTTGTATGTTTCCGTAATTAGAAGCACTTAAATCATGATATAATATTTTTTCTAAAGATTCTTCATCTCTTTTTAATGTTATATCTATTTTTCTATATAATTCTCTAGCAATACGTGTTTTTCCTGATTTACTTGGCCCGAGCAAGCGTTGAGGATTTCCAGGTTTTTTTAAACTACTCCTTAGCTTATTAACCACGTCTTTTAATTCATTCGTAACAATTAATTTTTTATCAAAATCAGAACTTTTCCAAACATCGTGTTGTTTAAAGGGTTTAAATCTATCCCTATGATATGCACGTGTTGTTTTAAGTGCTGCTACTATTGAATTTTTAAAATTTTCTACCAATTCATTAAATACACTTTCATAATCTTTCTCACTATGTTTCTCAGGCAGATTATAAGTTATTGGCCAACGTATATGTCCCAAATCTACAGGTAAATCTTTGGGCTTCCCATATGCCTCGTTAATCACCAAAATAGTTCTGTCATAATCTTTTTTTGCCCAAGAATATCCTGTCTCCAATAAAACATTTCCATTAGGGTATTTTTTTATTTTTCCATTTTTATCAATTTTTTGATAAGAAGTAAATAACCAATGATTTTTATATTCATGATTATTAAATTCTGCTGTAAGAGTTACATCACCAATAAAAATATCTGAAGATTTAGATTGCTCAAGCATTGTATCTGCTAAAGGTTTCTGCCCCGATGTTCCTCGAAAGCCTTTTATAAGTTTAATTTTCGCTCCTTTAATTGCTTTTATAGCTGCTTTAATTGCCTTCTCAATGAATTGCTCATTTACCTGCCCTGGAGAGTCAGATTGATATGAATAGAAAATTCGGTATTCCATTATTTTAAAGAGTAGATTAAATCAATTCCTGAAAATATGCTTAATCCTAAATTTTTTGTTTCCTCTTGAACATCTAATTCATGACTTTCTTTATTTCTTAACTCTTTTAAAAGCAGAGCATTTTCAAATTGTCTTGAAGATAACCAATTGCATTTTTTAGCGTGATTTAATAAATTATTTAGCATTGGTTTACCTTTAAAAGATTCATCATTGGCCACTTTTTCTTTTAATTTATTTTCTACAACTTTAGCCAATACTCTAACTGCCTCACTTGTTTTACCCTCATTTAAATTAACAATAACAGATTCTAACTCTATATGAACCGTATAATCGAGATTATCAACCGACTCTTTAAGTTTTTGTAATTCGGTTATAATTCCAACATCTACATTTTGTTGAGCTTTTAGATATTTTTCTAAAAGACCTAAATATGCTTTTTTCACATCATAATTTTCTTTCCGTAAGCGCTTAATTATGCGGTTCGTTTTAATTGCTCTCTTCTTCTTATCATCAAAAAACCATAATACAGCAAATCCCAAAACAGCAATAATTAAATAAGGTATATCTTTTAATTTCATTTTTATAAATAACTTTTAGTTTTTATTAAACTCTTTAAAAACTTGTTTCTTTAGTTTTAACAATTCCTTTTTTTCCTCTTCTATTAATTTTTCAATTTCATTGAAAATATACTTTACTCTATCCTCTCTATTGACACTCTCTTCATTATAATTATTCATATCAACTACTCCCGATGAAAAATCAATTTTTACCATAGAATTTAGATGTTGTATTAATTCTTGTTCTTCTTTTGATAAAAATTCTTTATGGTTATTTAACCACTCATTGTCTTTTAAAAGTAAATCTTTATGAACATTTGCTTCAATTGAATGATAAAAAATCTTTTCTGAATTATTCTTTACTTTTTCTACAAAATTTGACCAAGGGCTACCACTTGAGACTGAACGATATTCTATCCACCTTGGTAATATGGATATATTGTTATTTTCCTTTTTCAAAACAGTTAAGATTTCGAGAAAATTTCCAACATTATCTAAAGGTTTTTGAATAGGTAGCCTGTCTTTTTTTTGCCATAGATCTAATATTAAATTACAACATTCTTTTTGCAATTTCATTTTAAGATCTTCATCTTTACAATCTTCAATTTTTATCATTTGCTCAGCTAAATAATGAACTAACCAACGAGATAAGGTGTTAGTAGTGTAATCTAGCTTAAGTTCTGAAATTAATTTTTCACCTAATTTTATAATTTCTTCCTCGGAGTGTTTTGACTGTGCCATCTGGTTTTATAAGGTAAGTTTTAATATTATTTTTTATGCCTAACTTTCTTCGATCCATTGAATAAATTCTATCTTTTAACTGTCTTTCTATTTCACATTTTATAATCATACTTTTATTAATTTTTCTTAAAAAATCTAAAATAAAAGAAACACTAACCTTTAATTCAAC
The DNA here is from genome assembly GCA_947497755.1 of uncultured Polaribacter sp. Classification (GTDB taxonomy): domain Bacteria; phylum Bacteroidota; class Bacteroidia; order Flavobacteriales; family Flavobacteriaceae; genus Polaribacter. The sequence goes on from CANMHT010000013.1 coordinate 49,541, forward strand.
TCCTTCACTTTCTACACTATCAGTGTATCTGTATTCAGTGGTCTCACTCCAATGCTGATATTCAGATATTAACTGATCATTATGAAAAGCTCTTTTGAAAAAGTTGTCATAGGTTATTTCAAATGTATTTAGAACTTTTTTTCCAAAAACTATATAGTCTTTTCCTATGTCTTTTGAAAATGGATCGTCGGAATCTAAACCTCCTTCGTGTTCGGGTCTAGGGTTATTAAGCCATCCAAAATACTCAAATCCCAAATCTTTTATTTCAAATCTATCTTCATCATCTTCAAAAGGTATTACATAGTCATGACAATCTTTAGCAGTCTGAAAAGCTCTTAATAATGCTTCAGCTCCTTTATTAGATACTAAAGCTGACCTTATAGAAACAGATTCGTAGTTTTCTCCAAAATATCTACTTCCTCCTCTAAAGACCATTAAATAGTTTTTACCAAAATAATGATCAAAACCAACTTCAGAATCAAATTTTATATCTTCTACATTATCCCTCCAGTTCTCATCAAACTTTTCAAATTCGTTAAACCAATATTTCTTTTCTAAAGGCAAAGGATCTCTAGAATCTGACAACCAATAGTCATTCCATGTATTTGATTTTGATTGCAACCAATAATCCCATGTTCCCCATTCTCCATCAGTCTCTGATTTTATAAGAGGGTGTTTTTGTAATAAATCATGTGCAGCACAGAACATAGAATGGTATTCAAAGTATGTTTCTAAGGGTTCAATTGTAGGTATATTACCTTTACTAGTACTTATAAGCTCATAATAATTTCTTTCATTTCGTAATTGATCCCTAACATAATCTTCTTTATTGGGATTTCCTCGATAACCCCATTTTTGAGTAATATATTTATCTGCCAAATCAGCAACGTCATCTTCAGATAAATTGAAAGAGCGGCTTAGTCCCTGATATAAATAAGGAAGAGTATCTAATGAATCAAACTTGAACACCCTGTTTTTACTTGAAGATGATTTCTTAATTCCTCTATTCCCATTAAATAAATCCCTTTCCATTTTCTCAAATGAACTAATTAAAACACTATTAATTAGTTCTTTTTCATGTGCGGTATAAATTTGGTCATTGTAAATATTAAGATTGAGGCAGGTTTTTTTTATAAAAGACCTAATTAAGATATGCGGTAAATCTTCATTTAGTAATTCTTTAAAGAATTCATTCTTAAATGGAATTAAAGCCTTCGGGTTTTCTTTACTAGTTCTTTCTAATGCAATCCATAAATATAGTTTGGCTGAAATCCAATAGAACATATATTCCTTATTTTGAAATGGATGACAGTTTTTTTGATTTTGAGAATCAAGTAGATTTTTCAATATTTCAGACTCTCCTAGGTTAATTAATCTTCTTATTGAATGTATAGCCATCCATCTATTTCTTTTATCTGGATGTCCTAAAATAAATCTTAAAACTTCTGATATTAATTTATTTGACGATCCAGGAGGAATCAATTCTTCATTCCAAACTCCATCAGCTATATTTTCATCTATTGTTGAGTTCCAACTATCCAAAACCCAAGAGAGTAAGTCTTCATTTTCTTGTTTAGTTAAACGATTATTGATTAAATTAAAAACGCCATAAATTGATTCATCTGTTAATAAGTCTATTTTTTCAGGTAAAATATTCATTAATATATTTACCATACTATCATTGGTAATGCAAAATAAATCAGCAAACTTCTTTATGTCGCATATTCTTAGATGATTGTCTTCATTAAATCCATTAAACCATGTAAGTAATACGTAACGATATTTGTTTTTCATCCACTTTTTTACGCCTGGGTGTATCTTCCATTCTATAATTCGCTCTTTTAGTGCCGTCTCAAAAGAGTAAAAACTTAAATATTCTGGAGAAACATTAATTAAAGCATTTAATTGATTGACATAATCTTGCGGCAAACACTTATTTTTTATTTCAGTTAAAAAGTTATCAATTTGCCACCTATAATGATAATCTTCATTTGTATCTATAATAACTTTAATAGAATCCTCAATATCTTGACTAGATAAAATATTTATTGATTCAATATCTATATTATGACAATGGTCTTCTTTTGAAAAGTTATTTTTATATTTTGACTCTTTTTCTAAGGCTTCAACTTTTCTAAATTCAACAAACTCATTAAGTTTTTCTATTGCCCCCTCTTTTAAAAATTTATTGTCTTTAACCTTTGAATATAATTCATCTATTAGTGAATTATTTTGATCTAGCCTTAAATCCCTATAGGTAGTTTCAATAAAATATGTCTTATTATTAATATCGTTTTCTATATTATAAGCATTAATAATTTGATGATATAATTCAATTAATTCATCATGATAGTAGTTACTATTTAGGGGTAATAAAGCATTTGCAACTTTGTGATTTATAGTTTTATTTTTTAACGCTACATTTAAAAGAGAAGGAACATATTTGTTTAAACTTAGTATATTTCTGTGATGCCAGCGACACATAATTGAAAAAGCTGATCCTGGATCAAAATTAAAAACCCCTTTTAGACCTTCTTTGTAAGGAAAATGTTCTTTATCATAATACCCTAGCTTTATATCAGCATATTCTATAAATCGGGCATACTCATAAGCTAGATTTGGGTTAAACTTAGGTATACCCTGTTCACTTAATTCATATAAACATCTAATTTTAGCGAAAGCTTCATAGTCAATATCAGAAACAGCTTCTATAGCCTTATCGAAATAATATTTTCCTGTTTCCCTATCTATTTTAGAACCAAATAAAGAACACTCAATATATAACTCTGTAATCTCTGATGCAGATAAGGAACTTTCAATTATAAATTCATCAATCTCATTAAGTAATTTTAAACACAAAACATGGCTTTTTACTAAATGTGAAATTCTATCTAAAATTCTTAACCTTAATGAAATTCTATTTGATTTCCCATTATTAAAAGAATTTAAGACTAATTCTACCCTTTCGCTATTAAGCTCTATCAGTAAAAGAAAATTAAAAATGCTACTTGCTAGATAGTTTAAACGATCCTGTGCCCAGTGGGTATAATGTCTAAATTCCCAATCCTTTTCAACGCTATTACAAATCAGTTTAAACTTCTCACTACATTCTTCTGTGGTTAATCTTCCTGTTATTTTATCAGCTTTTAACTGAAAGATAGAAACCGCATGCTTAAAAAAATTATCAAAATCTTTCTTATCATCTTCTATACTTCTTCTTTTTTTATAATCCTCTATTTCCTTTAAATTCTTGAAATTATCAGGGTATAAACTTTCTAATTGAATAACTTTTCCATTTAAAGAGGCCTTTAGTGTATTTATTCTTAGACTTAAATTGAGCTCTATTTCAGAATCTTTATTTGTATTATACTTATTTGAAAAATGGGGAACCCGAGATGGATTCTTATAATTGACTTTATTTAGAATATCAATTATTTTATTTTTATCAACTTTATTTTCAAAACTTAAGATTTCACAAAAGTCTACAATTGAAGAATAAAAAATTATTTCAAGTTTTATTTTTTTGCTTAATATTTTTAATAAATAAGAAGTAATTATTTCTGTATCAAATTTATCTGTATCAAAACCAAATTTGAAAAGTTTATTAATAATAAATATTTGGGTTATAATAGGAACGTCTATTTTTTTTAGCCAAGACTCTATTTCCTCCCTTTTTGAAAACAATAAAATATTATCGAGTAGATAATTTCCGGATGAAATTCTAGCAGACTTCGGTGACCATCTAGTAAGTGATTGATAAGCTTTAGTTGAATTGTTTGTTAACCTTAATACAGCTTCCGTTTCAAAAGCTATATCTAAGCTACTTATCGGATACTTTCTTAATTCTTTTTCTTCAACTGAATTACGCCTCCATTCTAACCAGTTATGTGCAGTCCTTAAATGTTTTTTAGTAATATCCGTATCAGAAGGGCTTCTAGAATATATACCAGCTAATTTGAGGTGGAATGATCCTCCCCAAGATTTTTCTTCAGAATTTGTAATTAACTTATATAACGAAGCTTCGTCTCCAAACCTTATAACTAAATCTGGGTTAGTAACCAATAAATTAGTTAATGCTTTATCAGTTTTAGACTCTTCAGCTGCTATGAATAAAAGTTTGAAAAATGTTAAATTATCAGTTTGATTATCTGCAATTTTCATTGCTAGTTTTGCTCTACTGATATATACTTCTTTATTTCTAATTGGATCGGTTGGATATGATCTATATTTTTTATCAAGAACAACCTCCTTTAAATCTTCTTTAAACCCCGCTTGAAATAAAATGTCTGCTAAATTAATAGAGGCATATTCATTCCCTTCCGCTTCTTCAAGAAACAACTTGGCAATACTGTTTAAATCCAAACTTGTTGGACTGTATTTTTCTCTGATATAGTTTTCAAAATCTTCATCTCTAAAGCTGAATTTTTTATTATCTAATATTAAACCATGCCAAATATCTGCTGATAAATCTTGTAAAAACCCCTCATTTACATTTAATATTTGTGATATAAAATGCAACGGTACTGGTCTTGGTAATGTAATTAGATTTGTAAAAAATCTATTTATTAACTTTCTACCATTATTACCTATTTTTTTAACTGCTTCATTTATTCTTTCTTCTATTAAATCTTCAACAATTTTACCATTGGGTTTCAAATAATTGATAACTCTATCAACACCATCTTTCTTTAAATTAATAGCATATGATTGTACTCGCGGTATTCCTTTTGTTAAAAGATGAAATTCTTCTATATTTTTATCTGTACTATTTGGGAAAGAGTGGTTTAAATGTTTTTGGGTTTCATTTTTGCTAAAAGGTAAAATTTCAATATCAACATATTCATCAGGTAAATTAAGACTTTCTTTTCGATAGCTTCTAGTAGTGAAAATTAATTTACAATCCTCTGAGAAAGTTTCTTCTAACAAATCATGTACAAAAGAATTTTCTTCTCTTTTTTCTGCAGCTGTAATATTATTATCAGCAGCGTCAATAATAATAACCAAATACGCTTCCTTATTTCTCTCTTTTAAAATTTTGATAGCATCATTAATTCTTCTTTTAAATTCTCTGAGATATACATCTTCAGATTCATTTTTATTAATCAAAAAATTTGTACCAATTCTTTTAGCAATTTCATTAGCAATATGTGGTAAAGCATTTTTATGTAGATGCCTTCTGTCCGAAGGGTCTAAATAAGATCCATTTCCATAGCAATCAAAAGTTATACATTCACAGAAATCAGGTATAAAATCACTTATTTGTTGAGTTAATGTGGATTTACCTATACCAGCTCCACCATGCAAACAAATAGGAAGACCTTTATTTTTTTCAATCTTTGATAAGATATCTTTTAGTTGTTCTCTTTCAACTCTCTTTGAAAGTTTTTCAAAATGTTGTGAGACTGGAAATAGACTTTCTAAACTACCATTAGTAAAACCTAAACTTGCAATTATGTCATATAGAGTAAGTCTAACATAATCCTTAGATTCTGGCATCATTTTTTTCCAAATGAGTCTTGACAAATTATTAAACTGATTCCTCGAAGATATACTTGTATTACTAATTGCTACAATTAAATCCCTTTCCAAATAATCTCTGGAACTGACTCCACAATCTTCAAAATCTATTAAACTTATAAAATCAGAAAATTCTGTTACTTTTAATTCTGATGCTTTTAATAATTTTTGGAAAGCATTATTGTAAGACTTTAGATTTTTAAGAATTGTATTGAAATTTTTCTTTTTATCTAAAGGATATAAATGTTTTTGAATACTAGAAATTGCTTGTAGGTGCGATTTATTAATATTTCTATTGCTAACTAATTTTATTTTTACTTTTTCAAGCACTAAATCTCTTCCAAATTCTTCAACAAAAGTTTTATATATAGATGCAAATCTGTGAATTATTGAACCTCTATAACTACTACTTTTTTTCCCTTTATATAAACTTGAAAAATTCCAATTTTTATTAGCTTTTCTTGTACTATATTTTAATTGAGAAATTACAACTTTGTTAGCATCTACAAAACTTTCCCCTCCATAATATTCGACTAAATCAATTCCTAATAATTTTTCTCCATAAGGGTCTATTTTAGAAGATAACGATTTTTCAACCCCCTCAATACTAACTACTTTTAAACCATCATAATCAAAATTTAATAACTCTAAACATTTTTTAATAGTCCATAGAATATGGAAATCATCTCCTGCGCTTGATAAATCAGCATCAGGCATTGTTTTTTTTTCAATCATAGCTATTCACTTTTTAGCCTAAACCATAATAAACCAATTTATCATAATCCTTTTTACTATTTAATAGAATCTTTGGTAATTTAATATAGAAGTCATTATTAAAACCAAATTCGAAGAATAGAACATACTTATTAAAAGGTGGTTTAAATTTCTCCATTGATTCATCAAACAATTCAACTTGAAACTTAAAGGCTCTTTTTTGTGGAACTTCAATTTCTTCTTGTAACACTGTGTTTACTTTTTCTCTATCATCAGGCATCTTTATTTTATATTTAATACTTGGTCTTAATATATTTGGAAGAGGAGTATCTTGACATGCCATCCCAATCGGAAGCCTTTTAGTTTTGATGATTATATTTGTTAGTAAAACTGTTTGTTCTGTTTGGTTAATGAAACTAAAATTAAATATTGGAAAAAGTGATTTCATATTTACTGCTTCGAAAGCATTTGGTACATTCTCAATTGGTTGCCAACCACAATTATCCGAATCTACCCTTACTGAAATGAATTGAACTTTTTCTTTTTTGAATTTTATATTTTCTTTGAGCTCTTTAACTTTTTTTATTGGAATATCTCCTTTTGTTATCTTTGAATGACAAGTTGGACATATTAAAAGTAAATTTTCAATATAGTTATTAGAAGGATCTTCATCTATATGATGAATTTCAAAATGCCCTACATCTTTACTTCTACAAAATGGGCAAGATGAAGAAATCTCTTTTTGTAATTCTGCTCTAACTTTATTTTTTTGAGGGATCTTTTTCCTAGTTTTCTTTAGCATATTTTTATCAATCATTTCTCGTAATAAAAAAGCTAATGAATTAACATTAGCTCCTAAAACTATAATATAATCTGGGACTATTTAGCACCATAAATATACATATTTTGTGTAATAGAATTCTTATGGATTAACCTATTTTATATTTATTTATAATCTTTTATCTTTATTCTCCTTATCAAAAGCTATCAAATTAGAAAGAATAAAAGAGAGAATTAAGATTAATCTTCCTCACTAAGCCATTCTCCATTAGAAAATCTAGTTTAAAACATTTCTATATATTACATTCAAGGTATTTTTTGTGAAAATCTGAATCATTCTTTTTAATTATCATAAATCTATCAGAACTGAATTGAGGAAATTGATCATAAGTAACATCAATAATTAAATCCCTATACTCAAGCCAACCATGAGATTTTCCTTCATTCCAGCCGCTTTTATACTGAACATCTTTAAATCCAATATTTGTTAATCTTGCTTTAAGGATATCTGAAGCATTTCCACAACACCCTATTGGAAAGCAATCACTACCTTCAAACCTTAAACTTCCATTTAATATATCTTTTCGAAGTTCAACACAACAATCTAGAATTTTGTTTATTTCATTCATCTTTTTTCGATAGAACACTTGAGTTCAATAATTTCATATAATATGTTTGTATAAGACTTTTTTGCATGTTTAAGCACCTGATTTAATAAATACAAAACGAATAGAAAATCCGCGAGGATTTTCGCTAGTAGGCAAAAACTAGTAATAAATTTTAAATACTGTTAACTGTTCGGGTTTTCTTTTTCATAGTCCCAATATAATTGTACAAAACCGTTTATAGACTGAAGCCTTAATATTAAGTTTTCAAATTTCCATTTTCTTCCATTCCATTTTTCAATGTTATATTCGTTTGGTTTTAACTCGCCTTCGTTATTTAGGTCTGCTCCAAAATAAATCAATAATCGTTTGACAAGTATTTCTACTTCTTTTGGTATAATGAACCAATTACTTGGCTTATTTTGACTTAAGAAAGTTGAACTCTCTTCTGATTCATCTGTTGGAAAAAAACAAATGATTTTATTAAAAAAACCAAATAAAAAGAATGGGAAATAGTATGTCCTGTAAATTCCATCTTCGGTTTTTGATTCATAAAAGTTATCTGAATTGAGGATGTCTTGTATGATTCTTAAATCTATTACTGGATTGTTATAATCTAAAAACTTTTTGTAAAAGTCAATGAATTCATTTGGTTTAAACACTCTTGTATTAATGTTTAGTTTTTCGTAGACTTTTTTTGTCTTTTTATAAGATTTGTTGTCATTAACCACATAAATATTACAAGTAGAAGCAAAAGAAGCATGAAACCCATCATCAGTTGTGTTTTTGAATGTCTCCTTTCTTCCTTTTTTAATATTAACTTTATCTTCTTGATAACCGTGCATATCTAATTTAATATACTCATTTGTAATATCATCAAACCATTGTGGACTGTATTTCGATTCTTGTTTTAAATGGTCAAGTGATACACCTAGTTTATCATAACTTTTTTGTATTAAATCAAAAGGGTTCTCTGTGTCGAAAATTTTATCTCTATTGATTCCTGTACCACTTTGGACAGTTTGTCTTAAATCTTTGTAACCTTCTAATTCGTTCAGGTTGAAGTTCATTTTGCTAAAACTTTTAAAAAATCCATCCATTGTTGGATTTTTTCTTAAACCAGGAAACATTTCATCCATAATTTGAGAACTTTCAGGATTATTGAAAGCTTGCTTAACGGATTCCTCGATAGGTAAGGATTTGAGCAAGTCAAATGTTGATTTTACTAAACTTTTAGATAATTCATCATCTTCAAAATTTTTCATTAATCCATCAATACTCAAATCACTAAAAGTGTCTTTTTCAGAGATATTTTGCTCAAATAATTCTTTAGGTGGATAAAAATCTAAGACAATTCCTTTGCCATTATTAAATAGACAATATTCGTTAGTGACGCTTGAAATAAATTCTAAATCAGAGTTAATATATTCTTTTTGTTCAGGTGTATTATTGAAACTTGAAGATAAATCGTTTATATGTGATGTTGAAAACGGAATTAATAATTTTTCGTTGTCTTGAATTATTTCTTTTAACTCGGAATGGTTACCGTTTTTCATTTGTGATAGAACATTCCAGTCAAAGTATATTTTAATCATTTTTTAGTATTTCAAGACGTATGAGTTAGTTCAGCTTACAGGTAAAGTATATGTGCATGATTTGTTTGCATGAATTTAGTAAAAAAACAGTTAACTATTACGTGCTTTGAAATCCGCAAGGTTTTTCCTTTGGAAAAACTTTTTAAGCTATTAATTAGCTCGGTTTTGGCACCCGTTTTTTATTTCAAATTATTACTTAAATTTACATATATGAAAAAATTTATAATTCCCAAAAATGAATGGAAATCAATTCCCCTTGATTCAGTTGAATTTATTTTAAAAGAAGGAAAAGATTATCTCGAATATACTTTAAATGAATCTGATAAAATCACAAAAAGAGCTTATTCTATTATTCTTATTTTATTTGCTATTCTTTCAGGTGTTGTTGCTTATACTTTTAATAAAATGGTTTTAAAAGATTTTCATCCTATAGTTTTTTTAAACTACGGATTAGTTGTTGCTTTAACTATAATATTATTCCGTTTTGGGGTTTTAATTTTTCCTAGAACAATTAAAGTTAAAGGAAGAATTCCTAAAAAAATAGCTTTACCTCAATTTTTAAATAATCCAAAACTAACTAAAGAAGAAAACTATCTTTCATTTATTATTCAGGATATTGAAGTAGTTCAAGATAAAATAGATTTTAATTTAGTTCAAAACAAAAAGCGACAAGAAAAATTAAAATTTAACATGATCTTAGTCACTATATTGTTTCCGTTATACTTAATTATAGCGTTTTTTACAACACTTTAAATTCCTAAATCGACTTCTGTTGAGTCTGGCGATGAGTCTTCCATTGGTAAGTCAGGAAAATCATAATCTTCATCTCCTGGGTTTTTAAAATTAGAATTCATAGAGTTTGTTTTAAAAGTTTATATTTTTTTAGATTTCGAGTGGCAAAAGGTTGCTAACTCATTATATCATGAACCTTTTTTCTTTTATCCAGGTTTCATTTCCGGATAACAGTTTTTTTTGTTTCACTTTATCAATTTTGTTGAAAGATAAGAAAAGTAATCAAAGAAAAGCTAGGGTTAATCTGTAATCTTAAAAAATCTATTGCCTACATGTGATTCGCTAAACTTTCTTTTCTCTTTATCTTTTTTTTGTATATTGTAAGTAAGTTAGAACTCTTACTTAAGAGTTCTATTCTTTTTCATAGCAATTTTTTCCCATCTCTTTTTTTATTGAGATGGGTTGTTTTTTATAAGACGCTGCTTTTAACCCCGTTTTACTTTCTCTTATCGACACTTTCTTTGTCAAAAGCAATCAAATTAAAGAGTTGACGCATTCTAGAACGAACTCTATTACCATATCTTTCCTCTAACTCTTTAGCGTTGAGGTTGGTTGTGCAATGTGTTTTGACCCTACGACTGCGCTCAGGGTGACAAAAGAGGTCGTAGCGAGATAACAAGATTTCTCCCATTACATTACAGTCTTTACCAAAGTGTCTGCCGGCTGGTTCTACTCCTAAATCATCAAAGCAATAAAAACCATCATTTCCGTAATCTTCAATGGTTTTAAAACCAATATGATTGAAACTAAACGCTGCATTGCGACATGGAATGATTTTATACGAGTTTTTATGAGGCACGATATATCTTAGTAATTTCATTAATGATGTTTTGCCACAGCCTACTGGACCTGTTAGTAAAATGCCTTTTTGTAAATCGATATTGAGTTTTTTAGCATAATCTGCATCTTCAATAAAATAAATACAGAGTTTAAAGAGAATTGCCTCATCTTCTTCATAAATTTTAAAGTTCTCTCCAAACAATAATTTTCCTTTTACCTGGAGGTAAATTAATATTTTTTTGAAATCGTAATGAATGAAACCTCCTTTTAACTCTCCTAAATAGTAGTCGATTCCTCCTTCAGATATGATGTGTGGCGTGCTGGTTTTCATAAAGGTTCATTGTAATTTTTATCTGTACTTGTCTTTAGGTTGTCTTGATTTTGGCTAACTGCTTTTTGATTTTCCCTCCCCGACTCTGCTTGCGATGATATTTTTATTTCTTCAGCTTTTAACATCCAGTTTTTTGCTGTGGCTTGCCAATTGACAATATTTATTTTTCCGCCAACTTTCCATCCAATACCTTGGTAATGGTTATAGAATTTTTGCGCTTCATGTTCTGGCCAATTTCCTTTTTTGAAAAAATCAATAACTACTTTTTCATTTTTGGGTAAGTCAAGTTTACTCCTGTTTTCTATTTGTTTATTATTGTTTATAGAAGATACCACTGCTTGTCTTGTTTTAGGATGGTATGGGTACACAGCTTGTTCAGAACTTGTCTCAAAATTGAACATCTTAATTCTACTTCCTTTAAATGGATTATGAGAAGGATAATAGATAATGTATTGCCAATGGCTCAATTCTTTAATACACTTGTGATAGGTAGATTTTGAACCTATTTTGGAATAACTCATTACCTCATCTCGATTGATATAGAATTCTTCCGGAAATCGATTGTTATTCCAAATATGAAATAACCCCACATACAAACTTATATGTGTTGGGTTTAATCGATTGTCTTTGGAGAACTGAATGAATACTCCCTTGAGATGTTTTATGTAATTGATTTTTTGCATAGAAAGAGATTGCTTCGCGATGCTCGCAATGGCAACTAGAATTTGTTATGAACTCTGTTTTCTTCCATTACTTTTTGAATCTCTTCGTAATCGTAATAAATAACTCCTCCCACTTTGGTGTACGGTAGTGTACCGTTTACTCGTAAGTTTTGTAAGGTACCTGGTGAAATACTTAATAACTCTCTTACTTCAGGTGATTTTAACCATTTCTTTTGTTTAAAGTTTGCATGACCACCTATTAGTTCTTTAATGCCCTCTAATAATTCGTGTTTGAAGTCTTGTAAATCTTCTGTGGTAATAATTGTTGCTGCCATAGTAAAACGGTTTTTGATATTCATAATTAAATCCCGCATCAAGTGAGGGATAACTTTCGTTTTACAAATTTGAAGTAGTTCTATTTGGATTATTCAATAGCTATTCCTTAGGTGGGCATTTTTTATCTTGATCTTTAAAAGCTCAAAACACACTTATAAAAAACCTGTTTACCAACTTGTTTCAACATGAAAAAACAGCAACATTCTTATCACATTCATCTATCGCTCCTTTTTTTTCTTTTTACCCACCACATACCCAAGTTGGGATTTTACTCATCTGATTCTTCAATTCTTTTTATTAAAGATTTCTTTAACTGATCTAAAAACTTTGTTTGATTTATTTTTCTAGCTTTTATTTCTATGAATGTATGGTAATAATTACCTAACTGAATATTAAAAACTTTCTCAATAAGCAATGCTAATTCTTTAATTTCTATATTACCTTTGTTAATTACAGCAGCAGCATGTAAAGCATAAATAAGCTCTACTAAGTTTGTTTTACTAGATGACCAAGTGAGTTTCATTTCTTTTAAATATTCAATATCTGTTGTATTATTCTTTAGCTTCACTATTTCGTTTTTAAAATATTTGATTAAAGCTTCGTAAGCCCAAAAAGTTGCTACTTTAGCATCATGTGTTGTAGAAAAACCTTCATCAAGAAAAAGAATAGATGTATCTACTTGTAATTTAATGTTGGTATATTTTCTAGTAAAATAGTGTTTGTCTAAATGGGTTAAATTTCTTCTACAATAATGATAAAAATCTTGATTTTCATTAAAATAGTTTTGAAATTGATCTATACCACTATTGAAAAATTTAATTTGTGATTTAACACTACTTTTGGGGCGTTTTGATTCTATTCTATACAGCGTTGCATAGTATATTAACTCACAATGAATTGTTGGTTTTATACATTTAAAAAAATAAATCTCTTCTTCTTGGCTAAACCTTTTGGAACTCATTCTTTTATGGAGCTCTCTAAGCGCATCTCTTGATATTTTTATACCCTCTTCTATTATCTTTAATGAATCAATGTCTTTTTTAAATGTATTTTCTTTTAATGCATCTTTTACTTTCCTTACAATCTCTTCGCATTTTTTCATTTGGAGGTATCATTATTATTTATTTCATTTTTTTAAACAAATAAAAACCTCTCAAATTCAAAAGAATAAGAAAGGTTTTTGTCTCTATCAAAAATTAACCTTTGTAAAAAAAAGTAATTGATCAAAGAAATATTAAAATATTTAAATTCTTAATCCTTAGGTTGAGTATGTAAACAATGCAATGTGCAAATACATAACACAAGCCTATTCCGACTTGATTAATTGTAGTTTTTACTTTTAATATTAATCCAAACTTTGATGTAATACAGTAAAAATTGAGTTCCAGAAACAATGAACATTAATTCATAATTATTTCTATTTCCTCTGAATACATTATATACAGCAAGAAACAAAAACATATAAACGAAAAACAAATACTTTTTTAGAGTTTTTGGTGTTTTATGTTTAAAAATCTTTGACATATTATACGTTTTTTGCCATTTCAGATAAACTTTGCATTGCTTTTGGTAATTCCGCTATAATTTTCTTTCCAATTACTTTTGAAAATAAAAAGGTTGTAATTCCTCTTATTTCTACTCCATGTGTTAACAATAGCTTGCCGTTCTTTTCGGTCAATTTATGTACGAAGTCCATTTTCGCAAGAAGTAATGACGAACTTGTTGTAAATTCTATTGGAAATGTTGCCGATTTAATGACAAATTTTGATTTTGGGCCATTTGTCGGTTTTAGCAGCCCTGTTGTTCCTGTTTCAAATTTTCCATTCAACTTAGCTTGTTGAACTTCAGCATCCCATTTATTCCAATTTTCTACATCCGACCATAGCTTCCAAATACTTTCTTTTCTCGCATCTATTTCTATAGTTATTTCTTTTTTCCACATACTGTTTTTGTTTTTAGTTTGCGGGGCCAATTCTACAAGCTCAAAAAAAAGAGAAAGAGAGGCCTCTTTTTATAATTTTAACTCTCCAACAAACATATAAGAAGTTTTTACCTCTTTAGATTTAAGTTTATTTTCAACTGTATACTAACTTATTAGTATATGTATTGTGTTGTTATTCGCAAATGTAACGGATAGGAATGATGAATTGAGCAGTAAATTTGTACGGTATTACTGATATTTGTATAGATTTCTAAAATAGAACTATTTTAAATCTATTTAACCGCAAATATTGAGTGTGAAGAGGATAGAAATAGGCTTATAACTAATAATGAAAACTATTCTTTCTTAAAGTTTACTAATTACTCATTTTATTATTTAAATAGAAAGAACAATGTTCTCGTATAACTGTTAGTTACGGGTTTTAAGTTACTATTTTTCGGTTAGGTTATCACGCTCGCAATCCCGAGTGGGTTCTAGCCTGTGTTGAGCGTAGTCGAAGCATAGTTGAATCCGCAGTAGTTGGGGTTATACATTGTTGTGTGCAGTATTTATTTGTTTTAACGTATTAATTTCTTCCTCATTAAATTTCTCAATATGTTCAATATAATACTCTTCATCCCATTTTTTTATACAACTTAAAAATGCTTGGTCATATTTTTTATTAAATTTTTCTGGGTCATTTTCAAATACTTTGAAATCCTCACTACTCCATCCAAGTCTACTTCTTGTAGATTCTGTATCAGAAAAGTAGAAATGAAACCCACCAATACAATAAATTTTTGCAATTTTTTTTGAGAATGAAAAAAGTGCAAATGCAACCGATTCATGAGCGTTTAACAAATGCTTTTGCTTGAATATTTCGTCAATTTTATTTCTATCAACGAAATCATTCTTAACTAAATCCGTTACTGCTGGCGACATCTCTTCATTTTGGATAAAATAGTCATAATGTTCTTTATAAAAGTCAGTTTCTTTATAAGCGTTTATATGCTTAAGTCCAATGTATTTTTCAAGAAATGAATCACTGTAACTATCAGTTATAAGCTGAACTGTTCTTCTATAGATAGAGTCATCATTAAGCAATAGCGGCATTGGATCAATAGCAAGTCTGAAAACTGCCACCGCTCCAATACTTTTAACTAGAGAGGATTCAAAATCCGTTAACATTTTGGATTCATCAAACTTTTTACCAAAAGGATTTCTTCTATGGATATAAAATTTATCAAAACCTTGTTTGTGGACATATTTATTTAATTTTCTCTTTGTTTGCTCCACTTCTTCAAAATAAGAAAACATTTTTTCCTTTATGTTGGAAAATTCCTTTTTTCTATTTTGAAGTTGGTTTAGCATTTGTCCTTGTTGAGGAAATCTTTCTTCATTTCTCCATTTCTTTAGTTCTTTCTTTCGATTCTCTTCATCATCATCTACGAAATATACTATAGTTGTAGATATTTCTAAAGACTGTCTTAACGAATAAAAGGCACAATCAAAATAACCTTTTTCATATAGTGTTATTGCATTGATAATAAGTTGAGAGGCTTCTCTAAAAAAATCATTTGAAAACATAACATCAAGTCTTCCTGTGAAGCTATATTCAATATTCATTAAGTCAAGGTAATATTGTTCTTTATCTGGTAGTTCGTTTGGAATGATGTTCCCATTTTCTTTATGCCCTATAAAATCAAAACTCATTCTTTCTTCATTTTTTCGGTATTACACACAACGTTTTTGTGTAAGATTTTTTGCGTTGATTAAGGGGCCAATTTAGTAAATACAAACCGAATAGAAAATCCACGAGGATTTTAGTAAGTAGGCTAATACTAGCAATTAATTATACACATCTTAAGTTTTTTTTAAAATAATGTTATTAATCTTAATTTCTTTTGTTTTGGAATATATTCAAATCCGATAGTTATTTTAATAATTTCATCAAGTGTATTTAATAACTCTATTATTATATCGAACTTAAAAACATTATGCGATTTTAAATCAGTCATATTATAGATGTAATTACTCATAATTTTATTTTTAATTAAGTTAACCAAATCTTTTTTTGAATACGAAATTAGATTAGCCTTTTTCAGCTTTCCTGTTTTCACCTTTTTTAAATATTCAAATTTATTGTCTTCAATTTCGACATTCTCGATTTCTGAGATTAATGGACTAATAGAGTTTAGTGAGAAGTTAAAATCAGATTCAAACCCATTATGTACTGAACGTTCAATTTTATAAGAAAGAAAAATCCTAAAATATAATTCTTGTAAACTTTTAATTTTGTAATTCGATTCTTCAAATTCATAGCTGGAATTATTAACGTTTTCAGAGTTGTCTCTGTCATCTTCGTGTCCCATTATAATATTATCTTTGAGTTTGATAAAACTATTTACCAACATCGTTGATAAAATTGATTTTATAGGTGATTGATTTGTTAAATCAAAATATCCAACAAAAGGTTCAAAATCATTGAGATTGTCAATTAAATCTGAAAACATTTCATTCGATAGATTATTAATATAAACTATATAGAATTGAGTTGAATGTTTATATTCAATGTCTTTTAATTGTAAAATTTCATTAAAGAAATTATAGCGTAAAAGTTCCTGAAGTTCATTTTTTCCCATAAAATCTCCACCAAGTACACTATGAGAACTTTTCTTATTCAAAAGTGGGATTATTTCTTTATAAACTTCATTTCCATAACAATTACTTTTTGTTTTTGAAGTGTCAAAAATTAAACCAATTTCTTTTCTGTCATTTTTTGGAATTAGACAATTTTTTAGTTCTAAATAATCGATGTTTTTTGAACTCAAGACAACAACTAAATCGTCAAACATTTTATTAATTTCCGAATGCATAATTTCATCATTCAGTTTAAAATAATCTTTCGCAAACTCTAGAAATATATGCTCTCTAGCATTTAATGTGAAAATAGTCTTATCGTTCATCTTAAATTACACACAACTTGTTATATCGTGAATCCTATTCCTTTTATCCAGATTATATTTCCGTATAACAAGAACTTTTGTTCCACTTTATCAATTTTATTGAAAGATAAGAAAAGTAATCAAAGAAAAGTTAGGGTTAATCCGTAATCTTAAAACATCTGTTTTCTACATGTGCTTTACTCCTATTTTTTATATACTGAAGTTGATAGCCGTTGTTGATATTCCATAATATTAAAATCTATATTCTATTTTTAAATATACAAATCTTGACAATAATCTATATTCGGTTGTTGAAGTACCTATATCACTTATTGAAAAAGTTCTAAATGTTCTGGTGTTAAATAAGTTTTTTCCTGAAAGTGCCAAAGTCAGTTTATTCTTTTTTATAGTATACTGGGCATCAAAATCTAAAAAATAATGGGTTTTATTTTCTTTATCAAGATTTCCAAAAAAATAACGTTCTGTTTGAAACAGAACATTAAACTTTTCGTTAAATACAAACGAAAAATCCATAAAACTCATATTATCTGTAAATGAATTATTAATTGTAGATGTTTTTATTTTATTAGTGCTCCATTTTGTACCAATATGGTAATTAAAAATACCCTTAAAACCAGAACGTAATTCTAAACCATAATTATAATTGTTAGATTTTATTTCTTGTAGACTAGAATTGTTTATTACATTTTTATAATTTGATTTTGAAAAACCAACATCTAATTTTAAGTTGGAAGAAATTTTCTTAAAATAATAATCGAATTTTGAGGAAATACTTAATAATTCTCTGTCCTTAATTATTATTCTTTTTGATTGTATGAAATTTTGATTGATTAAAGTATTGCTTGAAAAGAAATCAAAATTTTTGTTATAAAACACAAATGTATTTGCAAAAAAGCGATCGCTCCAATTTCCTAATTGATAGTTTAAAAGTAGTGTTGAAGCATTTAATTGATTAAATACTCCTGTTCCTTTTGAAAATGAACGAAAATTGGTAAGTACATAATTATTATAAACATCAAGAATTTTTGCATTTGTTGTATTGTAAGAATAAGATGAAGTAATTTTATTTTTACCGTTAATTCTCCAATCTAAACCAATACTTGGGTTTACAATAAATGGTTTTTGTTTTTCTGAAAAACCATCAAATTCTAATTTGTTTACTAGTTGATGAAAACCCAATTTCCCTATTACTGTAAAACTTTTGATTTTATAGCGGTACTTTGTTTTGAAATACAAATTGTTAGTTTGATATTCTGTATTATTTTGAAAGTTATTTGGTATTTCTAGAATTGTAGAATTTTTAAATAAGATAAAAGTTGTGTTTAACTTATCTTTTCTAAATTTATTCCCAAATTGAATTTCTAATAAATCTCCGTTTGTTTTTCTATCCAATAAATGGGCTTCAAAACCTGCAAATTGCATTTGATTTTTACTTTGTTGCTGTACATTAGTTGATTTTGTAAAACTTGGAAATAAATCTTTATAAAAGAATTGATTAACACTGTAATTTTGTGGTGTTTTTTCGTCAATAAATCGTCCTGTAAGTAAAAATACTTTTTTTTCTTTAAGCTTGTTTGAATACGTTATTTTTTGGTCAAACAATGTGTTGTTAGACTGTAAATTTTCAATGGTTGATGCTCCATTAAAAATCAAATTGGATTGACCTTTTTTATTACTACTATTATATTTGGTAGTACTTTCTAACATTTTCGTTTTTGAAACATTATAAGAGAAATCAATTTTACTGAAACCTACAGTTTTTTTATTCCTTAATTTATAATCTTCGGTATTTGAAAAATTAGTTCCGTTTACAGTTACATTATCAATAGAGTTTCTAAAAAAATCTTGTTCATCCCAATTAAAAAAACCAAGTGTTTTGATTTTTAGTTTCTTAGTTGGTTTAAAAATGGCATTTAATGACACTAATTCTGCATTGTTAAAATTAGTCCTACTTTTTTCGAAATTTAGAGATGTTGAAGATAAATTAATCAGATTTTGCACTTGTTGGTTGTCGCCAACACTTGCAGGTTGATTCATACGAAAAGATCTAACAAGATTGTCAATATCCCCTGTTCCATCACTACCAATATTGTTGAGATTTGTTAGAAAGTAAAACTTATTTTTCTTTCCAAAATTCATCAAATTACCAAGTATTTCATATCTGTTTTTAAAATTTGAACCTGTTTTAATATTTCCAAACCAAATCCGTTTCGATTTCTCATTTAGTTTTAGATTTAAAGCAACTTTGTTACTTTCTTCAATGCCTTTTAGAAGTCGATTGTTTGAATAGTTTTTTAAGACTTCTACTTCTTCAATTGGATAAGCTGGCATATTTTTAGACAAAATTTTATAACCTTTTTCAAAAAGATCATCACCATCTATCATTAATTTTTCAATTTCTTGATTGCCAACTTTTATAGTTCCTTCTGCACTAATGTTTAACCCCGGAATTATCTTTAATAAATCTTCTACCGTTTGTTCTGTGCCATTGGTAAAGTATTTTGTTTTAAAAGAAATAGTATCTTTTTTTATAGATATTGGTACTTCTGCCTGAATGATGACTTCCTCTAATTCAAAAGATTTTTCTTTTAAAATTACATCTATTTTTATCTTATTTCGTATTTCGTCAATTTCAAGAACAACAGTTTTGCTCTTAAAGCCTAATGAAGAAAAGGTTAAATTGAATTTACCTAGTTTTTCTGTTTTTAAAATATAGCGCCCTTTATTATCAGAATACGTGTAATCTAAGATACTACTGTTTATACTATCTTTTAAAATAACACTTACTGAATGTAAGGAAGAATTATTTTCATCTGTTACCTGTCCTGAAATTTTAGTTTGTGCGAACGAAAGGTTTTTAGTGAAAAATAGAATGAATATAAATACTACTGCTTTTTTGCGCCCTCTTCCCATTCAAAAACCAGTTCTTTTTTTAATCTCTTATTTACCGAGTTAGAAGTAACTTTAGAACCTCTAGGCAACTTGCTTTTGATTAACTCAATTGATTTATTTATTCTTTTATTTTTGTTACCATATTTTTCAATAATAAAATCTTTAATGTTAATTTGCTTATCGTATTTTACTTTTGCAATAAGTTTTTTAAAACTAAGGTTTAATTTGCTAATTTTTTTTACTACCCATCTATACTTTAAAGTTGTGTCATAAGCTTCTAGAATCAATCCAGGCGCACCATTTAGTTTCCATGGTCCAAAAGGCAATGGTAATTCATTAGTATACCAAACTATGTAATTCCTACCTCTAAAATAAGTTTTTGCTTTATTACATTTATATTTTCCAATCTGTTTTGTTTGCTTACTAGAAACATCCCATTTAAAATTGGGTAATTTTTCTACAACATTAAAGATTGTTTTATCGTATAACATTGTTTCTATAGAACTGAGGCTTCTTTTCTTTAAGTCTATAAAATTAGTCCTTAATACTCCTTTAGGAGCATAATTTGCATCTATCTCTTTTTCAAAGTTTGCACTCTCTTTTTGAGAATGTTTTATTAGTTTAAATTCTGGAAGTTCAACATATTTTGATACAGCTGAACTCTCAATCCCTAAAAAAGATTTTTTTACTCTAGGATTTGAAGTATTATAGTATGCGTTATACTCTAACAATAATTCATTTTTTTGGGAGTAGGTATTAATTGACACTAGTATAAATACTATAATTAAGATGTTTTTCATGGTAATTCATATTTTTTCTCACTAGAAATCTAAAAGAAATCTAGTGAGAAATTAGATTAAAAAATCATCCCCCAGTACACTAAAAGAACAGATAAATCTCTTAATTTTTTAGATAATTCAGCACAAGACTCTCCTTTTTCAACAGTTACACTATAATGAACAGTATCTATAACATCTCCCTCTTCATCTGTTACCCTATGAGTAATATTGCACAGTTTGAATAACTCTAAAAAATTATTATTTATACTCTCAACATTTTTTAATTTTGGGATTTCTTTAGAATCTAATGTAGATACTGATTCTACATCATTTGTTGCAAACGTAACTGAAACGGTTAGTAATAAGATTACTGTTAAAAATAAATTCTTCATAATAACAAAATTTAATGCTCCATTTAGGTCTTGAGCTGTTAGTTTTCCGACCTTTCTGGTTTCTGATTTTTTAATTTTTCTAGAGTGTTTTTTCTCTAGCTGACGCTAAGGTAGTAGAATGAGTTGAGGGGTTTAGCAGTAAATTTGTACGGTATTACTGATATTTGTATAGATTTCTAAAATAGAACTATTTTAAATCTATTTAACAGAAATATTAAGTGTGAAGAGGATAGAAAAGCAGAGGTAATCACCTTCCCAAATAAACTATTAAAACAGGTCAGTAAGGTTAAGTTCATTTCGACAATGCTTATAACCAAAAGAAATATCAGATATTCATCTCTAAAAAGATTAAATGTGATTCACCTCTTTTTGAATCCTCGTATACTGATATTTAAACTTCAATTAAAGGCCTTAGTAACATTGTAATTTAAAAAAATGAAGACTTCTTTTAAAAAGCAAAAGCCTCTTAAAAAGAGACTTTTGTATAAGAACTTCATTTTTTAAGGACTTGTGCAACGTTTACCATTGTTAGCCACAGTTAATTTATTCTCAATGTCTTTATATAATAATCGTCTTTAAATTTAATAAACTGAGAGTCAGATTTAAGAATCATTGTTACTTCTTTAAATGAGAAATCTTTCCTATTTTCTTTAAATGTAGGCTCTAGTTTTTTTAGGTAATAGTAATTCACGCAAATAAATAAGGCGCAAATTGCATTAAGAGCATTTTCCAAATTCGCTTTTTTAAAGTAATTATTTCTTTCGTGCTTCACTTTGTTATGCATTTTCCACCATTCAGGTGTTTCTTCTTTCTTCCAAATTTTGAATGGTTGAACATTGAAGAAATGAAAGCCAACACTTACTTTTTCATTAATTATTTCTGGCAGATTTTCTCGAATTATTACTCTGTAATCATTGATTTTTTGAGGTTTTAATGAAGGGTCTATTAAATAACAAATATCTTTTAAAATAACATCGAGCTCAGAACAAGCTGATAACAATATTCTAGTCAGTTCAATCGAATATGTTTTTAGGTTTTCGTCAGAGAAATCAATAAAACGTGATATTTGCTTAAAGTCAGATTCTAAGGCACAATAATATTCCCAATATTGCATTGAGAATTCTTTTTCATGTTGATTAACATCTGTCATTTTTTATTGTAGCTAACTCATTATATCTAGGTCATATTTCCAGATAACAGGAGTTTTGTTTCACTTTATCAATTTTATTGAAAGATAAGAAAAGTAATTAAAGAATAGCGAAGGTTAATCTGAAATCTTAAAACATCCGTTGTTTACTTGTACTTTACTAAACTTTCGATTAAGCTCTTTACTGCTATTTTTTATATACGTGGTTGTACACTGTGCTTTTCTATTGCATTTATATTTTCTAAAATGGTTTTTCCTTTATCAATATAGTTTTTAATCCATATTTTTTTATAACTCTTTTTAATCGATTCAAAGTCCTCTCCGTTTTCTATTCGCTTATATAGTTCAACCGAATATAATAATTGATAAATCATACCTGACTTTATGTAATTGTCAAATGGTATATCCTTCATTTTATCTTTAAGGAATAAATTATAGGCAAAAAGTCTTTCTCCTTTAGTTTTAGCTTCCGTTTCTATTCCCAAAGAATCACAGACTTTTTTTAAATGATTTAATTTGAAAATAGGAAGGAAATAGTCAGGATAAAAATAAGAAGCTAATCTAATTGGAATTGCCTCTGCATATTGGGGAATATTAAAGTCAAAAAGTCCGTTACAAAAGTTAAATAGGTTTTTATTACCGTTTAAATTCCAAGGTTCTAAACCAATTGATTCTGGTATTAAAAAATCAATAACCTTTTTGAAATCTTTATGTACAAATGAGTCTTTAAATTGTGCTTCTCTCAATCCTGTTCCAGCTAATTTTGACTCAACACCATAAACAAAATTATAATACAAATTATCATACCTTTTTGGATGTCCTTTTGGCGAATAATATAAAGTAGTATCGAATTTTTGTGTTTTAATTATTCTTTTTGTTTCATTCCTTTTTTTGTTTGCTTCGTAAGTTCTGTCTAATACCCAACTATGATCTTCTTTGGAATTGAAAACTTTATCAATTAATAACTGAATATTTAATTTCTCAACATTGAAGTTTTCTTTTACTTCAGTTACTATTTGTTTTTCAAATTTCTCTCGTTTTTTGAGAACTTCGTATTTGTCTCGATTCTGGTTTATTAAATCTTTTGTGATTTCATTTGTTTGGGATTCTAACCACAAATTCTCAAAAATCTGTTCGCAATTTTCAAAATTTTGAGAATCTACATTGACAGTTAATTCAATGTTATTTTCAAAACCTCCGTTAGTTAGGTTTGACGAAGTTACAAACATATTATTGTCTGTTATGTAGAGTTTTAAGTGGATATCGTTGTTGTAACAAATTTTAAATCCACAATCCAATAGATATTCAAGAGTTGGTAAGTCAAATGTATTGATATTTCTTTCATCAAATTTTGTTACCAACCTTTTGTCTTGAATGTTTTGAGTGTTTTTTTCGTTGATTATTTTTTTAGCGAAAGAACTTATGAAAGGAACTGCAATTTTAAATTTTCCAACAGTTGCATTTACGCAATCTTTAATTAAATCTGAAATTGGATTTAGTATAATTTGTTCATTCATAGTTCGGTTTATGGCATTGCTTACAACTCGTTATATCGTGAATCCTACCCCTTTTATACAGATCATATTTCAGGATAACAAGAACTTTTTTCCACTTTATCAATTTTATTGAAAGATAAGAAAAGTAATCAAAGAAGTTTTTACCTCTTTAGCATTGTTGTTATTTGCAAATGTAAAAGATAGGAATAATGAATTTAGCAGTAAATTTGTATGGTATTACTGATATTTGTACTGATTTCATAAAATCAGGACTATTTTAAGAACTGTTGAGTATGAAGAGGATAGAAATAGCTTATAACTAATGAAAATTAGTCCCTATAAAGTTTACTAATTATTAATTATATTGGTTAAATGGAAAGAACAGCGGTCTCTTATAACCGTTGGTTACGGTTAAATTAGGAATAATTTTCGGTTTAACACAGGCTTTAGCAATTCCGAGTGGATTTGGACTCAGTCGAATCCTCCGTAGTTGCGGTTATACATTGTTGTAAAACGTACATTTTATTTCGGTAAATTTTTAAATAAATCTCGGTAATAATAGAATTTTCTATCTATTTGAATATTTAATTCATATTCATTTTGTTTGTTTAATTTGTTAAAATTATCAATTATATTCATTAAGTAGTTTTCAATTAGATTAAAGTTTTTATGATTTTTTAAGACAAAAGAAATTTTTAATTTTTCACTATTATCAGCAAATCGTTTGTCTTTTCCATTATTTTGTAAATCCTTTTTCAAAATACTTGATAAAGATTCTATATGAAATAAGTTGTCATTTTTTAGTATACTATCCTCTGAAATTATTATTAAGTTTTTTTGTTTTACTAATCTTGAGTTAAAACAGAAACCGTGTCTAGTTGTTATTTTTAAGTTGTGAATATTGTTGTTGTTTTTAATTCTTAAAAGTCCGTATCCATTACCTTTAAAATTTAAATTTTCTAGTTTACTAATGAAATCATCATAATTTTGGTATTCACTTAAATTTAAAGTGTCAATTTTGATTTTACTAATTTTTTCATAAGAAGGGTAATGATAATTCTTAATTTCTTTTTTACAATTAATTAAGACAAAGGGAAATAGAAATATTAAATTTTTTAGTTTCAATTTTGGGTCAGATTAGGTATGTTTTACAACTCATTATATCGTGAAACTTACTCCTTATATCTAGATTTAATTCCAGATAACAAGAACTTTTGTTCAACTTTATCAATTTTATTGAAAGATAAGAAAAGTAATTAAAGAACAGTTTGAGTTAATCCGTAATCTTAAAACATCTGTTGTTTACATGTGATTCACTAAACCTTCTAAAACAAGTTTTAGCTTATAAATGTTTTATTGTTATTTTTAGAAACTGTTGTTTTTAACTTATTTTTAAGCTCTTTCATATCATCACTCACTTTCCTATCTAATATTTTAGCATAATGCTGGGTGGTTTTTAAAGATTTATGACCAAGCATTTTACTTACAGATTCTATAGGAACTCCATTAGTTAAGGTTACAGTTGTAGCAAAAGTGTGACGTGCTAAATGGAACGTTAGATTTTTATTGATACCACATATATCTGCAATCTCTTTTATGTAAGCATTCATTTTTTGATTGCTTAATACAGGTAGCATTTTTTGGCCATTTAACACCTCTGGGTGTTCTGCGTATTTTTCTAAAATAGCTTCTGCAGTAGAAAGAATAGGAATGTTACTTCTGGAATCTGTTTTAGTTCTTTTGGTTTTTATCCAACGTTCTCCATCAATACCAATAACGATATCATTCTTTGATAGTTTCTTTACATCTGCATACGCCAAACCCGTAAAGCAACTAAATATAAAAATATCTTTTACCTGGTCCAGTCGTTTAATCTTGAATTCTTTTTCTAACATCTTTTGAATTTCTTCTTCTGTTAAGAATTCTCTGTCTACAGTTTTTAAACGTCCTTTCCAATTAAAGAATGGATCTTTACTTATCCAATCATTTGCATAAGCAATACGGATTATCTTTTTAAAATTCGTGATGTATTTAATTGCAGTATTATGGCCACAGCTTCTTTCTGTTTTTAAATAGTACTCAAAGCCATTAATGAATTTATGATCTACATCTTTAACAGGAATATCTTCTACTTCATATTCCAACTTTATATAAGCTTCTATATGCTTTTTTGCAGTTCTATATCTTTCCGCTGTTCCTGGAGCAAAATCTTTACCTACTAAATTATCTACCTTATCATTATGGTCTTGAAAAATTTTAAGCAACATTTTGTGCTTTTCTTCTTTGCCTTGATAGATATCTCTAACCTTTAAAGCCGTAATAAGCTTGTTTTCTTCAATTAATCTTTGATGAATTTTATAAATTTTGTTAGTAATAAGATCTATATAACGGTTTAGTTCTTGTGCCTCACTTGAAAATCCTTTTGCCTTTCCTGCGGAAGAGTTCCATTTATTAATTGCAATTTTTCGTCTAATACTCAACTCTGCTCTTTTACCTTTTACAGTAATACGCATATATACATTGGCTTTTCCTTGACTATCTGCCTTACTACGTTTGATATAAAAAAGAAGAGAAAATAAATCTTGCATCGGTGTCACTTATGATAACACTATAAATATACAAAAATCTTATGGAAATAAAAAACATAAACCCTTTAAAATCAAGTACTTTGAAGCGATTCGGTGTCATTTAACATTTCGAAAAACTGACACCTATTGAGTCTCTTTTTATTTGATTTTTAATGATTTTCTTTGAAAAGTATAAAAATGAAAAAAGCCCTTAAACATAGTGTTTATGGGCTTTTAGTAAGATTTGATAATCTTTAAGCGGAGAAAGAGGGATTCGAACCCCCGGTCCTGTTACAGACAATGGTTTTCAAGACCACCGCATTCGACCACTCTGCCATTTCTCCAGGCTGCAAAAAGGTATTCCCTGATTGCGGATGCAAATATAGAAACCTTTTTTAATATTAGAAAAGATTTTTTGATTTTTTTCTAGTTATTTTTTCATTTCTCAGAAGGAATATTTGTAATACTTTTACAATCAATTTTATAGAACATTATGCTCGATTTATTTTTATTAATTATTGTTGGTTTTGTAGCTGGAGTTATAAATACTTTAGCTGGTGGAGGTTCTTTATTAACTCTACCTGTTTTAATTTTTATGGGCTTACCTCCTAACGTTGCCAACGGAACTAATAGAATTGGTATTGTAATTCAAATGCTTGCTGGTACTGCTGGTTTTAAAAGTAAAGGTATCACAACTTTCCCGTTTAGTATTTATATGGGGATCTCTGCACTACTTGGTTCTCTAATCGGAGCACAAATTGCCGTAGATATTAAAGGAGAAACTTTTAACAAAGTACTTTCTTTTGTTATGATTGCTGTGGTACTTTTAATTGTATTTAAACCCAAATTTAAAGCCAAAGAACTTATAGAAAGAACTACTGGTAAACATCTATGGATTGGATGTATTGCCTTTTTCTTCTTCGGAATTTATGGTGGGTTTATCAATGCAGGACTCGGTTTTATCTTAATTTTGTTTTTACATTTCTTTAATCATTTGTCTTTGGTAAAATCCAATGCCACAAAAGCTGTGGTAATTACTATCTATATGTCTGGTGCACTGTTGGTGTTTATTCTAAATGATGCTGTTAACTGGAAAATGGGATTAACCATGGCTATCGGAACTTCTCTTGGCGGTTGGTTTGCCAGTCGTTTTTCTGTTAAAAAAGGAGATGGTTTTATCAAGGTTTTCTTAATTGTGATGGTAAGTATCATGGCCGTAAAATTGTGGTTTTTTTCAAACTAAAAAAGTGTTCTTTTTAGATTATTATAGTAGTTTTGTAGGGATATCTAAAAACAGCTAAAATGGCATTTAATTCTTTCGGAAATTTATTACGACTAACAACATTTGGAGAATCACATGGTGTGGCAATTGGCGGAATCATTGATGGATTTCCTGCTGGAGTAAAAGTAGATTTTGATGCTATTCAAAAAGAATTAGATCGTCGTAAACCTGGACAATCTGCTATTGTAACTCAACGTAAAGAACCTGATACGGTTCAGTTTTTATCTGGTATTTTTGAAGGAGTCACTACTGGTGCTGCTATTGGTTTCCAAATTCAGAATACCAATCAAAAATCTAAAGATTACAATCACAATACCAATGTGTATCGTCCTTCTCATGCCGATTATACGTATGATAAAAAATATGGCACCAGAGATTATCGTGGTGGCGGAAGAACTTCTGCAAGAGAAACTGCCAATTGGGTAGTAGCTGGAGCATTGGCCAAGCAATTAATTGCACATATCAACATTAATGCTTTTACTTCTTCTGTAGGTGATATTTTTATTGATAAGCCATATCAAGAATTGGATTTCTCTAAAACTGATGACAATATTGTACGTTGTCCTGATGCAGTTTCTGCAGAAAAAA
Source organism: uncultured Polaribacter sp. (assembly GCA_947497755.1). Classification (GTDB taxonomy): domain Bacteria; phylum Bacteroidota; class Bacteroidia; order Flavobacteriales; family Flavobacteriaceae; genus Polaribacter. The sequence goes on from CANMHT010000013.1 coordinate 77,683, forward strand.
TGATTGCTAAAATCAAAGAAATTAAAAAACAAGGAGATACTATTGGAGGTACTATTACTTGTGTGGCTCAAGATGTTCCTGTTGGTTTGGGTGAGCCTATTTTTCATAAACTACATGCAGAACTTGGAAAAGCTATGCTTTCTATCAATGCGGTAAAAGGGTTCGAATTTGGTTCTGGATTTTGCGGCGCTAAAATGCAAGGTAGTGAACACAACGATGTCTTTACCGAAGGAGGTAAAACTGAAACAAATTTATCTGGTGGAATTCAAGGTGGAATTAGCAACGGAATGGATATTTATTTTAGAGTAGCCTTTAAACCTGTTGCTACCATTATGCAAAACCAACAAACTATTGATGCCGATGGAAATATTACTGAAATACACGGAAAAGGGCGTCACGATCCTTGTGTTGTTCCTAGAGCGATTCCTATTGTTGAAGCATTAACCGCATTGGTTTTAGCCGACTTTTATTTGCTAAATAAAACAAGAAGAGCTTAATTTTCTTAAAAAATATTCTAAGACTAATTGTTGATAAATAATAGGTGTAAACTTATTAACATTTAACAGTTTTTAATTTTTTCTGACGTAATTTTAAAGAGTCTTTCCGAGTAATTTTGCTTGCTAAATTGTACTGAGAAACAACTACATATTCTCATACTAATCAATTTGTTACACTCATCAATTAGCTCGAATTGACATTCAGTTTTTAACCGTTTTTTCGTCAGTGATATGCAGTACATTAAAGGAAGAGGTGCTCAGCTTAATACGCACAATAAATTCTTACAACATAGTTATGAAATTAGAGATGATTTTCTAGAATATTGTCGTTTAGAAAATGAAAAATCAGAAACCAACAAAACTTCTTATTTAGAAACCCATCCAAAAACAATTCTAAATAAAGTAACGAGTACTGATATTGGTTTGGCATACTCAATGAATCCATACCAAGGATGTGAACATGGTTGTATTTATTGTTATGCAAGAAACACACATGAATATTGGGGATTCTCTGCTGGGTTAGATTTTGAACGAAAGATTTTATACAAAGCCAATGCTCCAGAATTATTAGAAAAGAAACTACGTAGCAAACATTGGAAACCAGAAAATATTATGTTTTCTGGCAATACAGATTGTTATCAACCCATAGAGCAAAAATTAGAGATTACTCGAAAAATGCTTCAGGTATTACTCAAATTAAAACATCCTTGTAGTATCATTACTAAAAATGCACTGATTTTACGTGATTTAGATCTGTTAAAATCCATGAGCAAATTGCATTTGGTACATGTAAGCATTTCAATTACTTCTTTATCAGAAGATACAAGAAGAACGTTAGAACCGAGAACTACTACCATAAAAAAACGATTAAAAACTGTAGAAATTTTAGCTCAAAACAACATTCCTGTAAATGTAATGATGGCACCAATCATTCCATCAATTAACAATCACGAAATTTTAAGCTTGGTAAAAAAAGTAAGCGAATTAGGAGCAAAATCTGTTGGATATACTGTAGTTCGTTTAAACGGTGCTATTGGAAAAATATTTACCAATTGGGTACAAAAAGCGTATCCAGATAGAGCGCAAAAAATTTTACATCAAATAGAAGATTGTCATGGTGGAGCTTTAAATGATTCTCGATTCGGAAAACGCATGCGTGGAGAAGGAAAAATTGCAGAACAAATTGCCTTACAATTTCGTCTTGCTAAAAAAAAGTATTTGAGTAATGCTACACTTCCTCCTTTAGATTATACTATTTTTGATAAATACCAAAGTAACCAAACAACACTGTTTTAATGAACTTACTAGAGCAACTTTATCAACTATTAACGCCCTATTGGGAAGAAGAAATAACATTAAAAAGAAATGAATTTATTGCTAGCCCTGGCGATATTAATACCAATATGTACTTTGTAGTTGATGGTAGTTTACGCGTATTTATTGAAGATGAAGTTGAAGAACATACCATTCGGTTTGGTTATAAAAACTCTTTCATTACTGCGCTAGATTCTTTTTTAAAAGACATTCCCACTACTTTTTATATTCAGGCTATTAAAAAGTGTACACTTAAAGTAATTTCTAAAGAGAACTATTTGAAATGCATCAATTCTTCAGCAAAGAATCAAGAAATATGGCAGCAATTGTTACAAGAATTTGTATATCAGCAAATAGAAAGAGAAAACGATTTAATTATTTATTCGCCACAAAAACGTGTTGAACGTGTATTTAAAAGGAGTCCGCAATTATTTCAAGAAATTCCACAAAAATACATTGCTTCTTACTTAAGAATGACTCCAGAAACTTTGTCTAGAATTTTAAAAACATCTTAAATATTTAGGTCTTCTTTTTCGAATTGGCAATTCATATTTTAAAATCAATTCATGTGATCCATTATTGAATTTACCAAAGTCGTTAAAGCTATAATCATACGAATAACCTAACATAAATTGTTCAGAAATTTGAAAACTTCCAATACTACTAATTTCTCCATTTATTCTCATAGAAAAACCTAAGCTAAATTTTGAATAAAAGATAAAATTGGTAGAAATATCAATACTTAATGGAGCACCTCCAGTTGCCTTTAATAAGGTTGTAGGTTTCATTTGTATATCCTCATTTAGTTCTAAAACATAACCAGCTATTGCATAAAAATGCATGCTCTGTTTAGTTGTTCTAGAAATGGTTGTATTGGAAAAATGTCTGGTTTGCAAAAAATTTGGAATAGACAGACCAACATACCATTTATCTGTGTATAAATAAGCACCAGCTCCAATAATTGGAGAAATTCTGTTTCGTATATTTTCCTCAAAAACTGGATCAGTTGGATTGTAAATATTCAATTTATTAAAATGAACACTCAAAGCATGAATCCCTGCTTTTATTCCAAAAGCTAATTTTAAATCTTCTCTGTTTAATTGTAAGCTGTACGAATAATCAGTGGCAAAAGAAGTCGTTCTTGCTGGGCCAATTTCATCTCTAAATAACGAAGCTCCAATTCCTTGTTTTTCTCCTAAAGCAGAGTTTATTGATACTAATTGAGAAACTGGCGCACCTTCTAAACCAATCCATTGAGAACGATGAGAGAGTAATATGTTTAATGTATTTCTACTACCTACATAAGCAGGATTTATGGTAGTTGTACCATACATGTATTGGGTATATTGTGCATCTTGTTGCGCAAAAGAAACTCCCAAAAACAACATAAAAAAAAGGCCACTTAATACTCTCATACTTAATTATCATTTATATATAAGTATCCTTGTTTTTGAATTAACTGAGATTGGTATTCATACTCTAAAAAGTAAAAATAAGTTCCAGTAGCCAGTTTCTTGCTTTTGTTTACCAACACACCAGTATTAGCATACCCTTTAAATACTTGATTATTTATACCATAATTTTGTGTTTTAAATACTTGTGTTCCCCAACGATTGACAATTTTTAATTGATTGTTTGGGTAATTCTCTAAGCCCTCGATACGTAAATAATCATTAATTCCATCTTGATTAGGAGAAATCGCATTATACACTCTTACATTTCCAGGCAAACTAGTATTTGATTTCACCTTTGCTAAAGTAAATACTCCAAAATCTGATATTTGAGTTAATGTTGTCACACTTTTATTTTTAACATCAACAATTCCACCTAAATCTTTCCACAATTGTTGTGATTCATCCCATCGTACAATATGGATATTTTTAGTATCATCATTTATAATTTCTGCGGATGTTATAGCTTCATTCCAAGTAAGTGTAACCATAACCTCTGCAATTCCTCTTTCTTTTCTTAGATACCAATATTCTGTATTGTTTATATGCAAAATATTCCCTTCTGCTTGTTTATGTGGATAGTGCTCATTACTATTTCTTGAAAAATAGGAAGCAAGGAAAATGGCTTCAGAATCTTGGGGTGCTGAAATACTAATTTCTCGATAAAACTCATTATTTCCTATAGGAAAATTAAATGCTTGGTTTCCAATTTTTGCAATTTTACCATCCACATAACTTTTATTTTCAGCGTGTAAATTATGTTTTGTGTTGTTATGAAAATAAATCGGATTTTCAGAAGATCTGTTATCAATCACACCAGATAAAAATCTTGCTTTTTTATTTATACTAATTGCTCCATTAACACTAATAGCAGGTATAGCAGAAGTTGTATTTAAAAATTCAACATTGAGCAATACAAGTTCCTTTCTTGCTTCTATACGCTGCTTTTTAGTTCCAATAAACCTTACAAATCCGTTCTTATTTTTCTCATAAGAAAATAAGCCATCATTGTAGATATTAGCAACCAACTCTAACCAACCATTATTAATAAACTTAGCCGTATTATTATTTGTAAAACTTTCTTGAATACTCACTTTTGTATTTGTTGAAATGAGTAAGTCTCCTGTATTTATTACTTGAGAAAAGTTAGTTACAGAAAAGAAAAAAAATAGTATTACAAGTATTCTATTCATGTTCTGTTTCGATTAAAACTAGGTTAGTTATATTTTCTAACCTTTGATTTTCCATATCTGTTCCATAAGCAACCATAACATAATCTCTTAAATAAGAAAGTTCTATAATAGCCCCTTTCTTTAAGGTTATTTTATTTTTCACCTCTACTCCAACTTGTATGTATCTTCTAAGTTCTACTAAAGGAAATAATCTATTTTTTAACATGGTATTTAAATTAACAGTTATCCACATCCACCAAAGGCAAAACACCTTAATAAACAATCAGTTAACATTATACTTAAAAAAGAATAGGCCTATATTCAATCAAATTTGTAATAATTCCCTATCTACTATTACAAACATATAGACCTATGTTAAAGTATTAGTCAACCATTTAAAATAATAGGCATATATGAGGGATAAATAACTTAGGGGTAGAAATCGTTATTTATATATACCTATTTTACATTTTGCTTAATTTTTCTTCGATTTTATACAATCGACTTTTCAAATCATTCAATTCTTCTTCTAGTTTTTTATTCTTCTTTTTCAAATGTTCTATTTCTTTTTTCTGAGCAATCGTATACAAGAATAATTCTTCTACTTTTTCTAATGTTTGTACAGATAATTTTGTTATATCAATAGCATATCCATTAGCTGTTTTTTCAATTTCCTTTATTGAGCTTACTCCTGGTAAATGCTTATATTTTTTAATGAATTGCTCAACTTCTTCCAAACTTTTAAATTCATATTTTTTGTCTAATGTTGTTTTACCCGTTAGGTATTTTTCAAATACATAATCAGGATAAGTTGCTGAAGCAGTAGTTAGCGTTCCAGATGTAGTAATGTTTCCTGTAGTTGTTAATGTTCCATTTATAGATGTATTCCCATTCTTTAAAACAACTAAAGCATCACTTCTTGCTGCAGAGGTTCCATTACCTAATACTAACAATCGGTCCGTAGGAATAGAAGCATTTTTATTCCCTACAACATTGGTATTGTAATATCCTAATGTTACTTGTCCATAAGTTTCAGATGTAAGTCTTGTTCCTAATGTTGTAGAAAATTTTCCGCTTGCAGTTGAATAACTTCCTATACTGATTGCACCAAAATCATTAGACGTAGTATAGTTACCTAAAGCGACACCTCCTTCAGCCGATGTACTCGTTATTGCTCTATTCCCAAATCCAAATGAATACTTTCCATTAGACACACTATTTGTCATTGCAGAAAAACTAAAACGACCTTTTGCTTTACCTTTACCAAATGCAAATGCATGCTCTTGAGTAGCTTCAGAAGAGATTCCTAATGCTACAGCCCCATTACCTGAAGCAGTATTATTAAACCCTAAAGCGACACCAATAGGAAGATTAATTCCATTATATCTAGTTGTTGATCCAGCAGTATTTCCAGAACCAAATGCAGCTCCTGCATGTACTTTATTATTTATTCCAACCCCTAAACTACCGGAAGCAACAATATTTAATCTTCCTACGGCTACAGAGTTTGTTCCATTTCCTTTACTTCCACTACCAATCACAACATTATAAAGTCCATCACCAACAGCACTTGTTCCAATAACGATAGAATTCTTTTCGTTTGCTTTTCCTCCCATAGCTGCAAAAGAATAACTTTCTAATGCTTTTCCTCCACCAAAAGCAACAGATGATTCACCAGATGCAACACTTCCAAAACCAGAAGAAAATGAGTACTTTCCTGAAGCTGTTGCTCGGTATCCAAAAGCAGTTGAATACTCTCCTACATTAGCTTCATTCCAAAAATCTTGATCAGAAAATCCTGCCCTGAAAGCAGCTTTACTTTTATCAAAAAACATTCTCCTATTTCCGTAAGTAATACCGCTATCTAGTTGTGTTGATCCAAACACAAAATCATCGTTTCTAAAATCACCAGGGACATTACTTGTAATATTTGAAGTTGTTGAAAAACTAGCACCTATTGCACTCAATGGAACACTTACTGTATTTCCACTTTCAATAGACAAGCTTAAGTTACTTCCTGTAACATTAAAGTTTGTTAATGTCTGATCATCTGATGCCGAAATTGTTTTCCAAGATGTATTCCCTGTTCCATCAGAAACTAATAATTGATTTGCCAGTCCTCTATCTGTTGGTAATGTGTACCCCGCATTGTTATTTCCTGGATCAACTGTTAACGCCCCATTAACTTCTGTATTTCCATTTTTTAAAATAACCAGAGCATCACTCTTTATTGCGGGAGTACCATTTCCTATAACAAATAATCGATCTGTTGATATTATTGATGTTGTATTTCCAACCACATTTGTATTAGAATATCCTAATGTTGTTTGCCCATAAGAATCTGACGTTAATCTAGTACCAATAGCTACCGAATTGTTAGCTTGAGAATTTGTTAAATTCCCTATACTTAAACTATGGATTCCTATTGTTCTTGCTTCTTTTCCAAGTGCTATTGAATTAGCTCCTTCTGCTTTTGATTGTTGCCCTAAAGAAAAAGAATGTACACCAGATGATATACTTCGATCTCCAAAAGCAAAACCATAATTTTGTGTTGCTTGTGAAAGTTTTCCGAAGGAAACACTATAGTCTCCTATACTTTTATTTGTAGCTCCAAAACTAACACTATTCACTCCTAAAGCTTCATTGTTCACTCCTATTGCTACCGATCCATATGCATTTGCTTTGGTATTATTTCCAAAAGAAAAAGCGCTTTCTCCCATTGCCTGAGAAATATTTCCTCCAGAAAAAGAATAATTCCCTACTGCATTTGATGTGTGACCAAAAGAAAAAGCTCCTAAGCCTCCTGCTAAAGTATTTAACCCAAATGCAGTAGAATAATTTCCAACATTAACTTCATCCCATTGGTTAGCAACTGCTCTACCCGCTCTATAAGCTCCTTTGCTTTTATCAAAAAACATTCTTGTAGCTTGTGATGTTGATACATTTTGGTTTAATGTTGAAGATCCAAAAACAAAATCATTTGTTCCTAAAATACCATTTATATTACTTGTAATATTTCCTGTTGTAGCAAAGGCTCCTCCTTGAGTTAATTCAACTCCTGTTCCCCAACCTAAAGCAGTTTTTGGTCCAAAAATTATATTTGTATTGGTATTTAAGTAGAAATCACCTTCTGAACCTATTAAAACTGTTGGATTAATACTTCCGTTCAATATCGTTTTTCCATTTTCTCCTGAATTCCCTTGATCTCCTTTGTCTCCCTTATCTCCTTTTGCACCATCCAATCCGTTAGCACCAGCATCTCCTTTATCTCCTTTTAATCCTTGAATTCCCTGATCTCCTTTGTCTCCTTTTGCGCCATCCAATCCATTAGCACCAGCATCACCTTTATCTCCTTTTAATCCCTGAATCCCTTGGATTCCCTGATCTCCTTTGTCTCCCTTATCACCTTTGTCACCTTTTGCGCCATCTAATCCATTAGCTCCTGCGTCTCCTTTATCTCCTTTTAATCCTTGAATACCTTGGATTCCCTGATCTCCTTTGTCTCCCTTATCACCTTTTGCGCCGTCTAATCCATTAGCACCAGCATCGCCTTTATCTCCTTTCAATCCCTGAATACCTTGAATTCCCTGATCTCCTTTGTCTCCCTTATCACCTTTATCGCCTTTTGCTCCGTCCAATCCATTAGCACCAGCATCTCCTTTATCTCCTTTCAATCCCTGAATACCTTGAATTCCCTGATCTCCTTTGTCTCCCTTATCACCTTTGTCACCTTTTGCTCCGTCCAATCCATTAGCACCAGCATCTCCTTTATCTCCTTTCAATCCCTGAATACCTTGAATTCCCTGATCTCCCTTGTCACCTTTTGAACCATCCAGTCCGTTTACACCAGCGTCTCCTTTATCTCCTTTTAAACCCTGAATACCTTGGATTCCCTGATCGCCTTTGTCTCCCTTGTCACCTTTGTCTCCTTTTGCACCATCCAATCCATTAGCACCAGCATCGCCTTTATCTCCTTTCAATCCCTGAATACCTTGAATTCCCTGATCTCCTTTGTCTCCCTTATCACCTTTATCGCCTTTTGCTCCGTCCAATCCATTAGCACCAGCATCTCCTTTATCTCCTTTCAATCCCTGAATACCTTGAATTCCCTGATCTCCTTTGTCTCCCTTATCACCTTTGTCACCTTTTGCTCCGTCCAATCCATTAGCACCAGCATCTCCTTTATCTCCTTTTAATCCCTGAATACCTTGAATTCCCTGATCTCCTTTGTCTCCCTTGTCACCTTTATCGCCTTTTGCACCATCTAATCCGTTAGCACCAGCGTCACCTTTATCTCCTTTTAACCCCTGAATTCCTTGAATCCCCTGATCTCCTTTGTCTCCCTTATCACCTTTTGCTCCGTCCAATCCGTTAGCACCAGCGTCTCCTTTATCTCCTTTTAA
>CANMHT010000014.1 GCA_947497755.1 uncultured Polaribacter sp.
GTATTACAAGAAACAGACCTAACAGTAGATCTATCTTACAAGCTGCAACTCTCACAAACACATGATTTATACTTTGGAGTAAAGACAGGAGCATCGATAGTAAACATCGATTTAAAAAAGGCAGGAGTTGTAGGAATAAATGATCCTTTGTTTATTAGAAATGAGAGTTTTACCAATATGCAATTTGGAGCAGGAATGTATTTAAAGCATGAGAAGTATTATGTGAGTATCTCCACACCGAACTTTTTAAATGGAAAGCGATACATCAAACATGGAAATGCACCCAAAGCAGCGGTAGATAACTTGCATTTATACTATGGAGCAGGATATCATTTTAAGATCAATGAAAATGTAGAAATCAAACCAGCTTTTATGCATAGAAGTACCAAAGGAGCACCATCATCAACAGATATAAGTGCCACCGTTGGATACAATCAGATACAAGCAGGAATGAACTACAGACTCGGTGAAATGTATTCTGTATTTACACTGTTTAACATCATGGAGAACCTACGTTTTGGAGCAGCTTATGATTTTACAACATCAAAGGTTAACCAAATTAACAACAATGGCTCACTTGAAATGTTGGTGAGATATCGGTTTTAGAGAAAAGCTTAAAATAAAGTTTATAAACAATCCCATCATTATAAAGAAATGGTGGGATTCTTTTTTATATAGGTATAAACACCTGATTTTATTAATAATCTATTCAAATATTAGCAACATAACATAGTTATATGTATCTTAATTTTATATTCTCCTAACGTTTTGAAAAAGACAAAAGACATAGAGCTATTATACAATCAGCTTTCAAAAAATAAAGAAAAAATTAGTTTTTCTAGAAGAATAGTTATTGGTATTTCAATACTGATTCTTATTGTAAATATATATTCTTTATTTTATCACTTTAATCTTATAAGTACTATTCTTAAAATCTCTTTAATTGTAATATTGGGTAGTCTTTTAATTTCTTTTTCTTATGTGCTTAGTATCAAGATATACAGTAAAAAAATTAAGCATAAAATATATCACTTACAAAAATTAAAGCTTTAATTTTTTTCAGGTAGAATTACCCTCTTTAACAGATATTAACACAAGTGCTTGTAAAACAAGTATTTATACTCTTGTAAAATTCCTCTTAGTATTCGTAAATTAGATATCCCCTTAGTAACTCTTAATCCCCCAGATTATGAAAACACTAAAAGAGTATGGGATATTATTTTTATGTCTCATGACATTACTGACCCCGAAAACCTGTTTTTCACAAGAAAAAATTAGTTTATCTATTTATCAAGATGCAAGGCTTATGGCACTTGGAGATAAGCAAAGAAATAAGGCAGGTACGATGAACCTTCTGATGAATGTAAAATTTCAGACGAAACAAAAGAGATATGGTTATATGGTGATTGTTCCTGAGTATGAACAAGCAGATTTACAAGACACATATAAACGTTTATCTTTAGGAATTGGCTATACATTTAACCGATTTTATCTTCCGAATTCTACTTTTTTAAGAAAACTAGAATTTACAACAACCTTCTTTTACGGTGTAATTAACCGTTTCTCCCATACAGAAGGAAGTTGGTCTTGTAGTGGAGAAATGTCTTATAAAGTAAATGAATGGCTTAAACTTGGTGCAGTACATCAACTTACAGAACGCACTGATTTACTCTTTAGATATCAAGATAACAAAATAAGATATAGTTTCTTTTTTGGTATTGAGCTAAGCCCTTTTAATTGGGGTAAAAAGAGTAAGAGTGTAAGATGGTATGCAGCCTTATAAGCTAGTAATTATTGGTTTGTTTTTCTAAAGATGAAAAATAAACCAATAATTATTAAAGGAATACTTAATACTTGTCCGGTATTTAACGAATTAAATACCCAATCTTCTCTACCATCTACTTGTGCTTCTTTAAAAAACTCAATTACAAAGCGTAATCCCCATAGTACAGCAAAGAAAATTCCGAATAAATAACCTGGTTTTTGCTTTGCATCTGTTTTCCAGTACATTCTCCATAACACAAAAAACAGTATTAAATAACTAAATGCTTCGTACAATTGTGTTGGGTGTCTAGGTTCAGAATCACCAATTGCTTTAAAAATAACTCCAAAGCTAGATTCAGTTTTTTTACCGTAAATTTCTGAATTAAAAAAGTTTCCTAAACGGATAAAAAATCCAGCTAAGGCAACCATAATTCCCATTCTATCTAAGATAAATAAGAAAGGTTTATTTAATACTTTTCTACTATAAAAATACAGTGCAGCAATAATTCCGATAGCCGCTCCATGGCTAGCAAAACCTGTAAATCCTGTAAATTCCCATCCTTTAATTAAGCCAAATAAGGCAGATGAATTTGGGTTTTCTTTAAACGGTAAGATAATTTCTAATAGGTGATTTTGATAATAGTCCCAACTATAAAAAAATACATCTCCTAAACGCATTCCAACCAGCATAGAAATAAAGGTATACATAAATAATGCATCTAATTTTTCTACTGGAATTTGATCTTCAATAAAGATTTTTTTCATCAATCGCAATCCTAATACAAAAGTGATTACAAACATTAAACTATACCATCTTACTACAAAAAAACCTAAGTCTATTCCTAATGATGGATCCCAAACTACTGATAAAAAATTCATTCTTTATATGTTATTTATTTTGTCTTGCTAATATAACGACAAATTATTCTTTTTTCTTTTCTGGAACAGGATTATATCCATGACCTCCCCAAGGATGACAACTAAATATCCTCTTTATAGCTAACCAACCTCCATAAAATAATCCGTGCTTTTGCAATGCCTCTATTGTATAGTGCGAACATGTTGGTGAATATCTACATGTTGATGGTGTATAAGGTGATATTGCTGTTTGGTAAAAACGAACTAATAGTATGAATGGATATGTTAGTATTTTTTTCAAATTAATTGATAGAAAAAGTAGTTCCTTCTCTTCCGTCTTTTAATTGAATTCCTAAAGACAATAATTCATCTCTAATTTGATCTGACAATGCCCAATCTTTATTATCTCTAGCTTCTTTACGTAACTTAATCAATAGTTCCACTACTCCATCTATCTTATCAGAACTGTCTTGTTTTGTTTCGTTAGTTAATCCTAATACATCAAACACAAAAGCATGAATAGTGTTTTTAAACAATTCTAAATCTGTAGCTGTTAATGTTGCTTTCTTTTCTTTTAATTGATTAATTACTTTTACCGCTTCAAATAAATGAGCTATTAAAATTGGCGTATTAAAATCATCATTCATAGCATCATAACATTGCTGTTTCCAATGAAATACGTCAAAAGAAGAAGTCTTTCCGGCTTCAATTCCATCTAATGCATTTACAGCTTCCATCAATTTGTAGTACCCTTTTTCTGAAGCTTCTAAGGCATCACTTGCAAAATCTAAAATGCTTCTATAATGTGCTTGCATATTAAAGAAACGAACCACACTTGGAGCAAAAGCTTTACTTAATACAGTATTTTCTCCTGTGATGATTTCTTTTGGCAATACAAAATTTCCAGTTGACTTTGCCATTTTTTGACCATTAAGCAACAACATATTGGCGTGCATCCAGTAATTTACAGGAGTTTTTCCACTACAAGTATGTGACTGAGCAATTTCACATTCGTGATGAGGAAATTTTAAATCCATTCCTCCTCCATGAATATCAAACTGTTCTCCTAAATATTTTGAGCTCATTACAGAACACTCCAAATGCCAACCTGGAAAACCATCAGACCAAGGAGAAGGCCAACGCATAATATGTCTATCATCTGCCTTTTTCCACAAAGCGAAATCTTGAGGATTCTTTTTATCTGATTGTCCATCTAAAGTTCTTGTATTATGAATGGCGTCTTCCATTTTACGGCCAGAAAGAATTCCGTAGTTATTTCCGTCTTCATTATAAGCCATCACATCAAAATACACAGATCCATTTACTTCATAAGCATATCCTTTTTTCATGATTTCTTTAATCATTTCGATTTGTTCTACGATATGCCCTGTTGCTGTTGGTTCTATACTTGGTGGTAAAAAATTGTATTGAGCAACCGTTTCATGAAAATCTACAGTATAACGCTGTACAACTTCCATCGGTTCAATTTCTTCTAGTCTTGCTTTCTTAGAAATTCTATCTTCACCTTCATCAGCATCGTTTTCTAAGTGACCTGCATCTGTTATATTACGTACATAACGTACTTTATATCCCAAATGCAATAAATAACGAAACACCATATCAAAAGACATAAATGTTCTTACATTTCCTAAATGAACATTGCTATATACTGTTGGACCACAAACATACATACCTACTCGGCCTTCTGTTACGGGTTTAAAAAGCTCTTTACTTTTTGAGAGAGAGTTGTATATTTTAAGCTGGTTATCCTTGTATAGTTCCATGAATGAATTTTCAATTTTTAGAACTGTAAAGATAGGTACTTTTAAGTAAAGAGAAAATAGGGTTTTGTTAGAAGTTTATTAAAAAAACTAAAGGTGTTTTTTTTAATATAAAGTGCTTTTTTAAATACGGAAATTATAACGTAATATCTATTAGAAAGCACCAATCTAAAACTTTTTTTTATCAAAGTTTTTAATCCTTTTTAATGGTTAACTTACTTTGTTTTCCTTTAATTTTTACTTGACTATTTCCTGCAGTAAAGTTACCATTCAACACAACATCGTTTGACTTTGTGTTCTCTATATTATCAACCTGAGAAAATTTTAATCTTTCTTTTAAGTTTTTTAAAGCAATTACAGCTTCAGTAAAACTTAAATTCAGTTTTAAATTTTTAAGATTTGATGACATTTCAGAAACTAACAAATCTCCAAACTTACTTAAAATAGTTACATTATTTCCTACACGATTAACTTTTAATCCTGTAGAATTTGAAGTAAGATTGGTGTTTATAACCGATGCAATTGCAGCATCGGTTATATTATTTAAAGTTACTGTTCCTCCGCTTAAAGCTTTGATATTTACTGGAGCAAAATCTATTTTTAAGTCTTCTCCAATTAGCTCATCTGCATTAAAGGCACCATAAGAAACTTTTCCAGATGTTTTCCCTTTTGGCAATTTTACTTTGCTATGTCTAGTGTTTAAATCAAAGGTTGCATTTCTAGGCACTTTAATCGTAATCTTTCTAGTAATTCTTACTTTCTTTTTACTATCTCCATCTTCTACAATAATTACATTATTACCATTTTTGTAGTTTTTTGCCATTTTCATTTTCATCTTTTCGATGGTTTTTCTGGCTGCATCTAAGCTTTCTTTTATTTTTACTTTATCTACTTTTTCATATTTAAGTTTTGCCTTTCTTAGTTCTTCCTGAATTTTCTTTTTGTCTATTTTTTGAATACTAGCTTGGGCTTTTTTAATTTCTTCTTTGATTTTCTTTGAATCAATACTTTGAAGTTTTACTTGGGCTTCTTTTAATGATTTTCTCAAGTCTTTTTTTAATTCTTGATAATCTTTTGTCTTTTTAAAAGCTTCCCATTCTTTTTTAGATTTAATCACTACTTTTTTCTTTTTCCCTTTCGATTGAAAAGTAAAAGTTTGTTTATCTCCATCATTAAAATCATGATTTTCAATTTCGCTCCAAATACTATCAAAATCTAAATTAATTTCTGGAATCTTAATTGTTGGAATATCAATCATTAAATCGCCAAAGTCGAAATTAAATTCTGGGATATCAATATTCATTTCTGGAATGACAATATTGTCAAAATCGAAGTTTAATTCTGGAATGTCAATGTTTAGTTCTGGAATGGTAATATTGTCAAAGTCTAAATTAAACCTAAAGTCATTATCACCAACATGTAAAAATCTATTTGCATTGGCATTTATTTGTACTTTACTTTTATTTCCTAACGCTTCAAACTTCCAATTTTTTAAGAATTTCTGTGCTTCTTTTTTAGACAAACCATCTACAGTAATTACTGCATTTACTGCTACTTCATTACGGTTCCATGTACTTACTTTTATATCTGCATTTGATGCATTGATTGCTAAAAGTACATCTTTATTTACCTTAAAGGTTTCGTTAAATTTTTTATCAAATTTTTGTGCTTGTAAACTGCTTATTAAAAAAGCCGCAATCAAAAATCCAATACATTTATATGTTCTGAGTTTCATTTTGTGTTGCATTTAATGTTTTTAAATTTTTCAACTGTTTTTTTAATCGCTGCAATAACTGTAATCGTAATTGCAAATTGTTTATCAATGCATTGATGATTTCATCGTTAACTCCTTTTGTATTGAGCTCTTGAGTTAAGGATTTATATTCTTTGGTTAGCTCGCTTATTCTTGCCAAATAACCATCTAGAATTTCTTTATTATTGTCATTAACACTTAAGTTGCTTATCTCATAGTTAATACTATTTGTATAATAGTCTTCTATAGATTTAAATTCTGGAGATAAGTTTCCTAAGGTAATTTCTTTGGTATTTTTTGCAGGTTCTATTTCTGTTGTTTCTGAAGAAAAGTACCCAATAGATAAACTCACAATCAATACTACAGAAGCGGCTACTTGCAACCATTTGTAATTTCTTTTCTTTGGCTTTTGATGTACTTCTTGCATCAGCCTATCCTGAAATTTATTTCTGTGATTTGCCGATAAAGAAACTTCTTGATTCTTATAGTTTTTCATGATTTCTCTAATATCCTTCGACATATTGTTGTTCTTTTAGTAATTCTTGTAACTGTTTTTTTCCTCTCATTAAATGGGTTCTAGAAGTAACTTCTGTAATTCCTAAAACTTGCGATATTTCTTGGTGATCATATCCTTCTAATAAATACAAAGACAACACCACACTGTATTTTTCTTTTAAACTTTGAATAGCATTTGCTATAAAATCTGCTTTAAAGCTATACGCAATACTCCAATCATCTGTCTCTTCTATTTTTTCATAGACTTCTTCATTTATAGAAACTAGTTCTAGTTTTTGCTTCTTTAACCAATCTAAACTGTTATTAATCACAATTCTTTTTAACCAAGCTCCAAAAGTGACTTCACCTTTAAACGAATGGATGTTTTGAAATGCTTTTATAAATGAATCTTGCATAATATCTTCTGCTACAAAAGCATCTTTTACATATCTAATAGCAATAGTACACATTGCTTTACAATACAGATCGTACAATTGCATTTGTGCTTTTGCATCGTTTGCTTTACAAGCTTCTACAAGCTGTTTATGAAAGTCTTTCGTTTGATTCATTTGTTAATTGTTACCCTAGAGACGAATCTTTTTTCGCTCCGTTGCAAAATGCGTTCAATTAATTTATAAATTTACTAAAAGAAAGAAAATGTATACCAATATAGTACGTGTAATTCATCAAAAAGAAAGTATTTTTATTTTCATGCTTTTTTTATTTTTCTTTCCTTTAAAAACACAAGCATCTAACCTTGTATATTTTTTTATTGATTCTTTTATTACAGAAGGAAATATTCAAAAAGTATACGTTTTTAATTATACTGGTGAGTTAAATGACTGCCTTAAATCTTTAGAATATAGATCACTAACCACACATTTTAATTGGTTTCAAAAATACGGACATCGTTTTCTTTTATTAATACCTTCACTTGTAGCTTTTATTGTACTCTTATATCGAAAACAAAAAAATTACTTATTTAATTTGTTTGATTGGCTTTTAACAATTATATGTTGCTTTAGTATATTAAATTCAATCAACCTAACTTATATTTTAATAAATCGTTATCACTTATTTTCTAATTCTCAACTTATCATTTCTTTACCAGAAATAATTGTATTTAATACAATTGGGTGCTATATTTTTTTCAAAATTTTTGGAAGTGTACAAAGAACACAAACACTATTAATTGGTGTTTTTTCTTTTTATTTAAGCTTTAAAATTTGGTTTAATTATATTGGCCCATATATTTTACCTGTTTAATTTTTTACTGTACTTTTATTCTATGATTCGGAAAAACAAATCTGCTTTACACGAAAAAGATGGAGTTTCTCAACCAGAAACTACCAGCAAATCTTCTGCGCAAAAAATTAAATTGAACAGAAGTAAACAACCTTCTGTAGATGAGTTTGTCACAGAAATTTTAAACGGAAGCATTCCTTTTTTAAGTAGAGCAATTACCTTAGTAGAAAGTACTAATGCAAAACATCAAAAAAAAGCCAATCAAATTTTAGAACGTTGTTTACCATATGCTAATAATTCGATTAGAATTGGAATTACTGGAGTTCCTGGAGTTGGGAAAAGTACATTTATAGAAAGTTTTGGTAAACATTTAACTCATCAGAATAAAAAAGTAGCCGTTTTAGCCATTGATCCGAGTTCTTCTGTAAATAAAGGAAGTATATTAGGAGATAAAACCAGAATGGAAGAATTGGTGACAGATACTAACGCCTTTATTAGACCCTCTCCTTCTGGTACTTCGTTAGGTGGTGTTGCTCAAAAAACTAGAGAAAGTATTATTTTATGTGAAGCTGCTGGCTTTGATACAATTATTATAGAAACTGTAGGGGTTGGACAAAGTGAAACAGCAGTACATTCTATGGTAGATTTCTTTTTACTTTTAAAAGTAGCAGGAACTGGAGATGAACTCCAAGGTATTAAACGTGGTATTATAGAAATGGCTGATGCCATAGTTATTAATAAAGCTGATGGTGATAACATACAAAAAGCCAAAATTGCAAAAACAGAATTTAATAGAGCTTTGCATTTATATCCTCCTAAAGAAAGTTCTTGGCAACCTAAAGTATTAACTTGTAGTGCAATTAAACATAACGGAATTGCAGAAATAAACAATCTAATTAATGCCTTTTTACAACTAACTAAAAAGAATGGATATTTTGTAAAAAGAAGAAACGAACAAAATACTTTTTGGCTTAAAGCAACTATTGATCAACAGTTAAAAGATGCTTTTTATAACAATCCGATTATTGTGAAAGAACTTGCTAAAGAAATAAACAATTTAGAAAAAGGAAATACTACTCCGTTTAATGCTGCCAAACGTTTACTAGATTTATAGTTTATTAATACTTATGCTTTTATTGTGATATTAACATAATATTAGAGAATTCATAACAGGTAAAATTTATTGAATTGAATACCTTTGATGTTCAATCAATTAAAAATTTTACACATGAAAATGAAGTCACTTTTATTCCTATTGTTTGTATTTACAATTTGTACTAGCAACGCACAAGCAAACAAATCAGAAATAGCAAAAATTACCGAAACTCTTGTAGATTATATTGAAGGCTCAACAAACGGACAACCCAACCGATTAAAAAAAGCATTTCATTCTGATTTGAATTTGTATTATATCAAAAACGACGAGTTAAAAATTTGGAGTGGTAAAAAATATATCGAATCTACCAAAGAAGGTAAACCTACTGGCGAAAAAGGAAAAATAATTTCTATTGATTTTGAAAACGATATTGCTGTTGCCAAAGTACAAATTTCACATCCAAAAAGAAAAGTACCTTATATCGATTATTTTATGCTAACAAAGATTAAAGGTCATTGGACCATTGTACATAAAATGTTTACCAAAAGAGTAGACCAGTAATTTAATTTCTAAAAAGTTAGCTTCTATTTCATCACTATTTTTCAGTAGTTTTACTGAAAAGAATATACCTATATGTTAAAAAGAACTTCTTCTCTAATTATTATTTTTCTCTGCTCAATTGTTTTCGCTTTTGGTCAACAGAAAAAAAACAACACCTATGATGTTTCAACACTAAATGATGGGCCATTTGTCTTTATTGAGAAAAACAACTTGATTCAAAAAGAAATTATCAACGGACAAGTAATTTCAAAATCACTTCCATTAAATACGTATCAAACAGTATTTACACCAGAAAAATCAACCTATAGAAAAGTCCGTAAAATTGCTGCTTTAAGTGATATTCACGGGCAATATGATTTGGCTGTTCGTCTTTTAAAGAACAATAAAATCATTGATAAAAACTTAAATTGGAAATTTGGCAAAGGACATTTGGTAATTGCTGGAGATATTTTTGATCGTGGTCCAAAAGTTCATGAAACATTGTTATTGGTTTATAAACTAGAACAACAAGCTCAAAAAAAAGGAGGAAAAGTTCATTTTTTATTAGGCAATCATGAATATATGGTACTTCATAACGACCTAAGATACATTCATAAAAAATACAAAGCAACTACTAACCTACTCAACATAAGCTATGATCAATTGTATGGAAAAAACACTGTATTAGGGAGATGGTTACGTTCTAAAGCAACAATTGTAAAAATTAATGATGATTATTTTGTACATGGCGGAATCTCTAAAGATTTTATTAAAAGAGCTAATTTTAACAGTGCAACCATTCACCAAATTAATACACAAATGAGAGCTTCTATTGACAGAAGTAAAACAGCAATGAAGTCGACAGATTTTTATGATATTTTCTACAGAAAAAACAGCTTAATTTGGTACAGAGGTTATTTTTATGGTAAGCTAAAAGAACAAGAAATTGACGATATTTTACATGCAACAGACTCTAAACATATCATTGTTGGGCATTGTTCTAATAAAACAATAGTTCAATTGTTTAATCATAAAATTTACGGAGTAGACTCTAGTTTAAAAAGAGGAAAATATGGAGAATTACTTTTGATCAAAAACAAAAAATATATCCGTAAAACCTTAGAAGGTAAAAAAGAGGCTTTTAATTAACTTAATATTAAAGTAGCTTCTTATTTTTTGCTATTAAGAAATGTGTACATTTGTAATACCATCAACAAACCTACCTTTAAATTTTAATATCAATCAAACCTACAATAAGTTTGTAACGCTTAAGCCTACATTAAAATGAAAAGATTCTTTCAGGTATTCATCCTATTTTTAGTTGTTATTAGTTGTACAAAAAATAATGACCCTGTTGTACCAGCAAATACTACAGAAAAACTAACTATTTTTATTCTAAATGACATCCATGGTCAAATAGATAATTTTGCCAAAGTAAAATATTTGGTAGACCAAGAAAAAACCAAAACCAATGTACTATTAACCTCTGCGGGAGATATTTTTTCTGGAAATCCAATTGTAGATAATTATCCTGAAAAAGGCTACCCAATTATCGACTTAATGAATCGTGTTGGTTTTGATGTTTCTGTTATAGGAAATCATGAGTTTGATTATGGTGAAGTGAATTTAAAAGATCGTATGGAACAAGCCAGTTTTGAGTGGATTTGTGCCAATGTACAAACTGATAATTCTGTAATACCACAACCAAAACCTTATACTACTATTGCTGTTAATAATTTAAAAATTACTTTTCTAGGTTTGGTAGAAACTGATGGGAAAGAAAATGCAACAATTCCTTCTACACATCCTTGGAGAGTACAAAATTTAAGTTTTAAAAGGCCTGAAAATGTTGTGGGAGATTTTGCCAATATTAAACAAACAGAAAATGCTGACTTATTAATTGCATTGACACATATAGGATATTCTAAAAGTGGTGGAAGATTAGGCGATTATCAATTGGCTACAGATTTTCCTTTTTTTGATTTAATTATTGGAGGGCATTCTCATTCTAAAATTGATGAAGTTGTCAACGGAATTCCTATTTATCAAGCAGGTAGTTATTTAAATCACATAGGTAAAATTGAACTTGAAATATCTGATAAAAAAGTAAAAAACATCAACTATCAGTTAATTGATTTAAATACATTAACAGATAAAGACCCCGAAATTAATAATCTTATTAATGTCTATAATGATGCGCCATATTTTAAAGAAGTTGTTGGTTTTTCTGAGATAAATCATAGCAGGTATCAAGTGGGTAATTTTACAGCAGATGCTTTAAGAAAACAGATGAATGTAGACATTGCTTTTCAAAATACAGGAGGTGTTAGAGCTAATTTAGATCTTGGAGATATCACTACCAAAGAAATATTTAATATTTTACCTTTTAACAATGCCGCAGTTACTTACAATATGAGTGTTGCTGATATCAAGAATTTTTTAAGAGGTTCTAGAGCTGGATTATATTATTCTGGAGTATCCATCAAAATAAAAAATAGTGATATTGAAATTACAGATTTAAATGGCAATGTGATTCCTGATGCTACTGTTTTAAAGGTAGGTGTAAACGATTATATTCCGGCGGTTTATGACAGTTACTTCCCAACTACTAAAATTGTAAGCTCACAAACAGATGCCGCTACTGTAATTTCTTTTCTAAAAGAAAAAAACAATCGAGTAAATTATGCAGGTAGTCAAAACTATTTTAAATTTTAGTTTTAAGTACTAGAAATCTATTTAACGAAACCTTATAAAACTGGGGTTATATGGCTTGTAAAAAATGAATATCTTTGCTGCTTTAAAATAATACGATGCAACAACGAATACCCAATTATATAAAGTACCTTTTTGTAAATATTTTTTCGCTTACAGTTTATGCTTTTCTTTTTCGTTGTATTTTCTATTTTTTCTTTGCGCAATTAGATAATGCATCAACCAAAGAAGTACAGCAAGCTTTTGCTTTAGGTATTCGCTTTGATATTCGATTAGCAATCTTAATTGTTTTCCCAATAGCACTTTTATTATTTGGGGTGAATCAACGTTTTTTTAAACGTAAAGCATACAAAATAGTTAGTAGTATTTATTTCACTATTATGTATGTAGCTCTTACCTTATTTTACATTTTTGACTTTGGATATTACGATTATTTAAGCATTAGATTAGATGCAGCTTCTCTACGCTTTTTAAGCAATTTAGACATTTCTACTCAAGTACTTTTTGAAAGTTATCCTGTTTATAAAGGATTATTTGGCTTGCTTATTTTAACTATTCTACTCTATAAATTAAATGCATTTATTTATAGAAAGTTTAGTACAGAAACTGCCGCAATTTCTATGAAGAAAAAAGCCTTTTTTATTGTGATTCCGTTTTTGTTATTGGCATTTGGAATTTACAATAGCTTTAGTCATTATCCTTTACGATGGAGTCAGGCATTCTTTTCTAAAAATCAATCTGTAAATCAATTTGCCTTAAATCCGATTCTCTATTTTTATGATAGTTTTGAGTTTAGAACTACAGGTTTTGATGCTGATGCAACTAAAAAATATTTTCCTTCGGTAGCCAAACATTTACAGCTTTCTAAAGACAGTCTAAACTTTACTAGAACTATTTCTAAAAATGATTCTATACAAACACAACCAAATATTGTAATTGTAATGTTAGAATCTGTAGGTGCAGCACCAATGAGCTACTACGGAAACCCTATTAACACGACTCCAAAAATGGATAGCATCTTAAAGCAAAGTGTTAATTTTACAAACTTCTATATTCATAAAGCAGGTACAGCCGGAACCGTATTTGCTAGTATAACAGGATTGCCAGATGTTGAGAATCCAGAAACTGCCTCTAGAAACCCAATGGTTATTGACCAACGTATCATTTTCGATCAATTTAATGGTTATGAAAAATTATACTTTTTAGGAGGAAGCGCTAATTGGGCAAATATTAGAGGTGTTTTTCAATCTAACATTAGTGATCTTAAAATTTTTGAAGAAGGAAGTTATGCTGTTGAAGAACGCGCAGATGTTTGGGGAATTGATGATTATGAACTTTTTAAAGAATCTGATAAAGAACTTGTAAAATTACATCAGCAAAAAAAGCCATTCTTAGCATATATACAAACGGCAACCAATCATATGCCTTTTACTGTTCCTGATAAAAAAGGAAGCTTTAGACCATTAAAAGAGAATGAAGTTAGCAAAGAACTCTTAAAAAAATCTGGGTTTAAATCTGTTGCTCAAATGAATGCTTTGCGTTATTTAGATTTTAATGTGGATGAGTTTTTAAAACGTGCTAAAAAAAGCGGGTATTACGATAATACTATTTTTCTATTCTTTGGAGATCACAATACATCTATGAATTCTGTAGATTTTTTAACTCATAAAGAATATGAATTTGAAACTATTTTACATCACGTACCATTCTTTATTCATGCTCCGAAGTTTGTAAAAAATCAAGAGCTTACTCATTACACTAAATTGGCAGATTTAATGCCTACAGCAGCCAAATTAGCCAATATAGATTATACCAATTATACGTTAGGTAAAGACGCTTTTGAGAATAAAGAAGATAACTTTGCTTTTCTATTTAAAAAGATCAATGGTGAACCTGCAGTTGGATTACTCCAAAACAATTTTTACTACACACTCACAATTGCTACTAATAAAACAAGTTTGTATGATTATAGCAAAGGGAGTTTAATCGACATAAAAAAAGACCATCCAAAAGTTACACAACAAATGGATAGTCTAATAAGAGGTTATTATAATGCTACCAAGTATTTATATTACAACAATAAAAAAACTAACTAGCAAATAATTTTTTCTGTAAAAAAGAATGGATTTTAAAGAATGTAAATCCAATCGTTGTACCTACAATTGCTCCACACATAATATCTATAGGAAAATGTACTCCTAAATACAATCTACTGTAAGCAAAAACTAGTGGAAACAAAAACATTAACTTAATGTATTTGTATTGATTTCTAAATAACAAATAGATAAATACCGTAAATGCTGTTGATGTGGTGGCGTGCCCAGAGGTAAAACTATAACTCTGAGGATTAATTAATGTTCTTAATAAATGATTGATACTAGTATCATTATTGGGTCTTAATCTTTCAAAAATAACACGAATCAAATTTGTAAATTGATCAGAAAAAGCCACCATAGCTATCAAAAACAAAAATAAAAAACCTCCTTTTTTCCATCCTAAGTTTTTAAAAATTAAAAAGATGATTAAAAGAAACAATGGCGCCCAATTTAATTGGTTGGTAATAAACAACCATAATGGATCCCACTGCTCGCTTCCTAAATTATTTAAATAAATCAGGAATTCTTTATCTCTTTGTATTAAATTCTCAAACATGGATTACTTTCCTATTTTAGTAATTTCTAATTCAAAAACTAAATCAGATTTAGGAGGAAATGGTCCATAAGCTCTTTCTCCGTAACCTAAGTAATACGGAATAAATAAACGTACTTTCCCTCCTTCTCTCATATCTTTTATAGCTTCTTTTACTCCGGCAATCATTGGTTGTCTGCTCATCGTAAAAGTAAATGGATCACGTCCAACAGTCGTTTGGATTTGTTTTCCATCTCCCAAGGTCATTGTATAATGAATAGTAGTTGGCTTGTCTTCAGAAAACTTTTTTCCTTTTCCTTTTTTTAAGGTTAAAATATGTAATCCTGATTCTGTCTTTTTTGCCTTAGCAATTCCTTGTTCTGCTTGGTAGACTTTACAATCTTCTACAAATTTTTTATAACGAACCTCTTCTGCTTTTTTAGCATCTTCAATTCTCTTTTGCTTTGCTAATTTTGATTTTTCAAATTCTTTTGTAAAAACTTTAGCAGCATTAAAACCTTTTGCTTTGTGTCCAATTTTAATAAACCTGATGTGCTTAATTACATCTTTAGGTTCAATTGAATCAACGACACCTTGCCCATATTTTACTTTTCCAAAAACAGTATGTGCGCCATCCAACCAAGGAGTTGCTTTGTGTGTAATAAAAAACTGACTTCCATTTGTGCCTGTTCCTTTTCCACTATTTGCCATAGACAATACTCCTGCGTCATTATGCGTATACTTTAATTTTCCTAATGAATCTTTTGGAAACTCATCTTCAAACCTGTATCCTGGTCCTCCAGAACCATTTGCAGCCGGGTCTCCTCCTTGTATCATAAAATCTTTTACAACTCTATGAAAAGTTAGTCCGTCATAAAATTTTCTTCCTTTTAAAGAATCTGATACATTGGGATTGGTTCCTTCAGCTAGAGAAACAAAGTTTGCAATGGTTAATGGTGTATCTTCAAAATACAATTTACATAAAATATCTCCTCTGCTTGTTTCAATATCTGCATACAGTCCTTTTTCTAAATCTGCATATTTTCCTGGCTTACAAGAAGCCAATACAAGTAATGCTAAAGCAATTGAAAAACTCTTAAATAATTTCATAAATACGTTTATTTATCTATTACTTTTTGATAATCTCTAATAATTCAACCTCAAAAATTAATGGCATAAATGGTTTAATTATTCCGCCTGGTCTTGGCGTTCCTCCATAAGCTAATTCTTGAGGTACATAGAACTTATACTTAGCTCCAACATTCATTAATTGCAATCCTTCTATCCAACCTTTAATTACTTGATTAACAAAAGTAGTATATGGCATTTTCTTTTTTACAGAGCTGTCAAAAACAGTACCATCTAATAAAGTACCGTGGTAGTGTACTTTTACTTTAGATGTTGCGACAGGTTTCTCTCCTTTACCAGCTTTAATTACTTCATATTGTAATCCGCTTGCAGTCGTTTTGACTCCTGGTTTTGTTTTATTTTTAGCTAGAAATGCTTCTCCTTCCGTTTTCAAATGTCCAAATTCTTTTTCAGCTTTTTTCAAGGCTTCTTCTTCACGTTTCTTCATAGCTGCTAACTGTTTCTTCTGAAAATACGTATTTAGAACCCTCTTTACATCTTTTTGATTAATCAATAAGCTTAAAGAATCCATTCCATTTTCAAATCCTTGAATAAAAATATCATTATTAACTTCTTTAAAATTTGCTTTTAATTGATTAGCCATATTAAGTCCAAGAGCATAACTTACAGAGTCAATTTCAGATTCTAATGAAGTTACACTTCCAGGTTGATTATTATTACAAGAGATAAAACTCAATGTAGCAATCGCTACAACTAACATACTTATTTTCTTCATTTTTGGTTTATTTTTAATAATGTTACTGTACTTTTTAATGTTTGGTTTATACCTATTCTGTTTTCATCCCCTACCAAACCAAAGGCCCTATAAGAAGGAATCACAAAAGTAATTGTTTCTCCTTCTTTCATTAATTTTATTCCTTCTTGTAAAGCTGGGATAAAATCTTCCTTATCTATTTTATATTTTTTTATTCCAAGTTCATTTTTAGAATAAATAACCTTGTCATAAATATCCGTTATATTGTATTCTATACTTACCTCATCACCAACTACTGGAGTGATACCTTCTTCCTTTTTAGTAATATAAGTGTACCAAAAACCATAAGATGATGTTATATAATTAGTCACTGAGTCTTTTGCTATAATACCTTCAATAAAAGTATTCTCATTAGCAATGAGTTGTTTATTCTGTTTAATGGTTTCTAATATTACAGTTGATGTTTTTTGCGTAACAGGCCTTCTAGCTTCTTGCTCACTACAAGAAACTAACAATAAAACACCTATTATTAATAAAAAGCTATTCTTCATAAGATTGCTGTAATTCATCTTTATAATTTGGTAGTAAAGAAGTAAAATAAGCTACTGTTTCTTCTAATGATACATCAGATTTTCCACCAGAAGCATTATCATGTCCTCCTCCATTAAAATATGCACGTGCAAATTTATTTACAGAAAAACTTCCTTTAGATCTAAAAGATATTTTGATAATTTTTTGTTCTACATCTTCTATAAAAATGGCGGCAAAAATAATTCCTTTCAATGATAATGCATAGTTTACCACTCCTTCAGTGTCTCCCTTTTGATATCCGTATTTTTTCTTTTCTGCATCTGATAAAGTAATAAATGCCGTTTTGTACTCTGGCAATGCTTTTAGATTAGTTAATGCTTGCCCTAATAACAACAATCTATTATACGAATTAGCATCGTAAACTTGGTTGTGAATTTTATCATTCTCAGCACCTTTATCTATTAAATCTGCTACAATTCTATGTGTTGTACTTGTTGTAGATCTAAAACGAAAAGAACCAGTATCTGTCATAATTCCTGTATACAAACAAGTAGCAATATTCTTAGTAATACTTTGGGTATCTTCTAACATTTCTAAAAAATGATATACCATTTGTGCAGTAGAACACACAGAAGTATCAGAATATAAATAGGTAGCTACATCATCAGGTTGTTGATGATGATCTATCATCGCAAAATCATTTGTATAAGCTTCTAAAGTTTTTGCCATATCATCTCCAACTCTATGCAATGCATTAAAGTCTAATAAGAAAATGATGTCAGAATTATTGATTGCTCGTTTGGATTGATTGTTTTGCTTATCAAACAACCAAACATTTTCTGAACCTGGTAACCAATGTAAAAATTCAGGATACTCATTTGGAGCAACAACTGTAGCTTTGTGGTTCTTTGAATTAAAGTATTGACATAATGCTAATGTAGACCCCATCGCATCACCATCTGGGTTTCTATGCGGAACGATCACTATATTTTTAGGGCTAGATAAAAATGCTTTTAATCTATTTAATTGTCCATTTTCCATAAGTTGCGAATATACAATTTAATAACATAATACATAACTTAATTAGCCTTACATTTGTGTTAAAATCCTACAAAAACAATGAAAAAACTTAGTCTAATTTTCTTGCTATTTATCTGTATTAGCTGTCTTCAAAAAAATGAAGAATTTGTGATTTCTTTTGGCTCATGTAATAAACAATATGTTGAGAATATTTTATGGTCAGAAATTTCTAAAAACAATCCAGATGTTTGGATTTGGGGAGGTGACAATGTGTATTCTGATACCGACAGCATACCTAAATTAAGAGCTGATTATCAAATGCAATGGAATCAAAAAGGCTATAAAGAATTTATCAACTCGGTTAGTGTTTTAGCTACCTGGGATGATCATGACTATGGATTAAATGATGGTGGAGCAGAATTTTATAAAAAGAAAGAAAGTCAGCAAGAGTTTTTAAACTTTTTAAATGTTCCTACAAATGACCCTAGAAGAAAACAAGAAGGAATTTATCATGCTAAAACATTTACCACCTCTCAAGGAAGTGTGAAAGTACTTGTTTTAGATACTCGTTATTTTAGAACTGAACTAACCAAATCTAATCAAAAAGGAAAAAGATATCAGCCTAATACTTATGGCAAAGGTACCCTATTAGGTACACAGCAATGGAAATGGTTGTCTGATGAATTATACAATTCTAAAGCTGATTTTAATGTCATCGTTAGCAGTATTCAGTTTTTATCGTACAAACATGGTTTTGAATCTTGGGGAAACTTTCCGCACGAAGTGGATAAAATGAAAAGACTGATTGTAGCTTCAAAAGCAAATGGTGTATTGCTAATTTCTGGAGATCGTCATATTTCTGAATTTTCATCTACAACAATTACTGGATTAAAGTATCCTTTAGTAGATTTTACATCTAGTGGATTGACACACGCTTACTCAGGTTTTAAAGGCGAAGAAAATCCTACAAGAATAGGAAATGTGGTTCCAGAACTAAGCTTTGGACTTTTAAAGTTTGATTTTAAAGGCAAAAAAGTAACCTTACAGATGCGAGGAAAAGACAATATATTACAGCAAGAACACATTCAAAATTACAATTAACTTGCAATTAACATTTAAAGCTGTACTTTTGCACAAAATTTTTAAAGTTAGAAATGGCAACAAATAGAACATTTACAATGATTAAGCCTGATGCAGTTGAAAACGGACACATCGGAGCAATCTTAGAAAAAATTAACGCAGCAGGATTTAGAATTGTTGCAATGAAATTAACTCAAATGACAAAAAGAGATGCAGAAACTTTCTACGCTATTCATAGCGAGCGTCCATTCTTTGGTGAGTTAGTAGAATTCATGACACGTGGACCAATTGTATCTGCAATCTTAGAAAAAGAAAATGCAGTAGAAGATTTTAGAGCTTTAATCGGTGCTACAAACCCTGCTGAAGCTGCTGAAGGAACTATCAGAAAATTATTTGCTACTTCTATTGGAGAAAATGCAGTACACGGTTCTGATTCTGATGAGAATGCTGCTATTGAAGGAGCTTTCCATTTTTCTGGAAGAGAACAGTTTTAAGGATTAGATCCTAATAAAAACGCTTAACTAAATAAAAACTCGATGCATATGCATCGAGTTTTGTTTTTACATACTAATAATTCAAAAAGTTCTCTTTACTTCAATTTTTCAATAATCTTTATAATTTCATTTCCTTCTCCCATTTTCATTCCTCCTTTTTCCATGATTCTATAAGGAATGCCACCTTTTACATATTTAAGGACTCCTTTTTTATCTAAAAACAGATTCATTGGATAAGCTTTAATTCCTAATTGATCTGTAAAATGTTTAGCATCTACAAGATGTTTAAAATTAAATGCATGCTTTTTAAGAAAACGTTTAACATCTGCTTCTTTTTCATAAGTAATTGCAATAAAATTAACATCGTTTTGATACTGCTCTTTAATTTTATTTAATGCTGGCATTTCATCAATACAAGGAGGGCATTTAGTAAACCAAAAATTAATCATTGTTGGTTTTCCGTTTAGCTGTTCTGAGCTAAAGTTTTTCCCTAATGGCGTTTTTAAATCAAACTCTGGAAACTTCTTGTTTTTATACTCAGATAAAGGTCCAGCATTAACTAAATCCGCTTTCTTTTTATCTCCAATTGCAAAAGATATTGTTGTTATGATAGAATCTTTTTTGGTTTCAGTATCCTTAACTGTTAAGCTTCCATACAGTTGTTTCCCAAATATTTTGGTCATTTTATCAACTTGCTTTGCTAACATTTTCTCAGCTTCTACTTTTGTAAGTCTGTTTTTACCGTTTGTAGTATAATAAGTAGTTTGTGAAAACGAGATTATCGATAAAAATAAAAAAAGTGTTGTGGTTAATTGTTTCATTGCTTAAAATTTTCTGCAATGTATAAGCTTGTTAACTCTTATAAAGTTAACGACAGTTAACAAGTGTTAATGAGCAACAAAAAATCGAAATTAATTTGTTAAACAAAAGGTTTCTTACTCTTCTATTTATACTATTCTTTACTAAACCAACATAATTTTAGTTATGAGTTTTTCTCCGAGTTCTTCGTTCATCATCTTTACAATTTTCTCTTTACCATAACTCAATTCCTCACGTAATACAGAAGAAGATAAAGAAACCACTAATGTTTTATTTTGTAATTGTACTTTTTCTGTATACGAAACCACACCTTGTCCCATCAGTTTACCCCAAACCTCTTCTATTTGAAGCTTTTGCATTCCTTTAGACAAATTATTCTCTTTTATAAAAGCCCCCATTAGGTCTTTCATTGAAAAAGTATCGTTTTCTCTTTTTGCCATTATAATTTAAATATCTGGTAGGGTTTATTACTTTGTTTAATTACGTTTTCTGTTCGTTCTGCATGTGTATCAGTAATAAAGATTTGTCCAAATTCGTCTTTATTCACCAAATCAATAATCTGTGACACTCTATGTTCATCTAGTTTATCAAAGACATCATCTAACAACAAAATTGGGGTTACTTTAGATTGTTCTTTAATAAATTGAAACTGCGCCAATTTTAAAGCAATCAAATACGATTTTTGTTGTCCTTGAGATCCAAATTTTTTAATAGGAAACTCGCCAATATCAAAACTCAAATCATCTTTATGAATTCCTACAGAAGTATACTGTAAAATTTTGTCTTTTTCTAAATTATTTTTCAGTAATTCTTCAAAAGACATAGTATGCAACTGACTTTTATAAGATAATTTCACCAATTCTTTGTCTTCTGAAATCACTTGGTATTTATCATTAAAAATCGGTGTAAACTTTTCTAAAAAGGACTTTCTCTTTGTATAAATTTCAGCTCCCAACTCAATCAATTGATCATCATAAATCTTTAAATTCAATGCATCAAAAGTTCTATTTGCAGCAAAATATTTAAGCAAAGCATTACGCTGACTAACCACTTTATTATATTGAATTAAGCTCTGTAAGTAAGCTTTGTCTTGTTGAGAGATGACACCATCAATAAATTTTCTTCTGGTATCACTTCCTTCAATAATCAAATCTCTATCAGCAGGAGAAATAATGACAAGAGGTAATTGACCAATATGATCTGAGAATTTAGTATAGGCTTTATCATTTCGTTTTAAAACCTTTTTTTGTCCTTTTTTTAAGCTACAAACAATCTTCTCTTCTCTACCTTCTAAAAGGTAGTTTCCTTCAATCATAAAAAAGTCTTCTCCGTGTCTAACATTCTGCAATGCCACCGGATTGAAATAACTTTTTGTAAAAGACAAATAATAAATTGCATCCAATACATTTGTTTTCCCAACACCATTATTCCCTACAAAACAATTTATTTTCTCTTGAAAATCAAATGTTTGAGAAACAATATTTTTAAAATTCACTAAAGAAATTTTTTTCAAATACATGGAAACTTTTTGTTTGATGAAAGAAATCGCAAATTATTGAAAATTTTGCGAATTATCCGTTTTTAAAATCCAATTAAAAAAACTATTTTTGCGCCTACTAATTTTTTAGCGAAATGGCGACATACAAGAAAAGAGGATCAAAACCGAAAGACAATAGACAAGAAAAAGTACAAGAACAAAGTACAACTGCAGAAGTATTCAACACATTAGATGAAACTGCTTCAAGGTCTGAACAATGGATTGAAAAAAACAGCAAACCTTTGTTTTATGGATTGGTATTGATCGCTGTAGTAATCTTAGGATATTTAGGTTACAATAAATACATTGTAGAACCAACAGAAAAAGAAGCTGCTAATGAATTAGCTTTCCCAAGAAAATATTTTAATCAAGCCAATACAGTTTCTGTAGGTGTTGATTCTTTATTAAACTTAGGTTTAGAAGGAGCCGATGGAAAATATGGTTTTACAGATATAGCAAGTACATATAGTGGTACAAAAGCAGGAAACTTAGCTAACTATTACGCTGGGTTATCTTATTTAAAATTAAAACAATACGATAAAGCTATCGAATATTTAAGCAAATTCTCTTCTGAAGATGAATTATTAGGACCTACTGCTATTGGTGCTGTTGGGGATGCCTTTGCTGATATTAATCAACAAAAAGATGCTTTAAAGTATTATGAAGATGCTGCTAATAAAAAAGCAAATGACTTTACGACTCCTTTGTTTTTATACAAAGCAGGTATTACAGCAATGGAATTAAAAGATTATAACAAAGCATTGACTTTATTTAAAAAGATAAAATCTGATTATCCAACTTCTTCTCAAGGAGGAAAAATAGATCAATACATAAGCAGTGCTGAGTTTGCTACAAAAAACTAAGCTTTATGGCTACAACAAATTTATCATACTACGATAAAGCAACAATCCCAAATGCGAAACCTTTTCGATTTGGGATTGTTGTTTCTGAATGGAATCCAGAAATTACAAGAAACCTACAAAAAGGTGCCATTGAAACATTAATTGACTGTGGAGCTTCTGAAGAAAATATCATCTCTTGGGATGTGCCTGGAAGTTTTGAATTGGTTTACGGATGTAAGAAAATGATTACTTCTCAAAAAGTAGATGCTATCATTGCCGTTGGAAATGTAATTCAAGGTGAAACTAAACATTTTGATTTTGTTTGTGATGGGGTTACTCAAGGAATAGTAGATTTAAATATTAAATACGATATTCCTGTTATTTTCTGTGTACTTACAGACAATACAAAACAACAATCTATTGACAGATCTGGAGGTAAACTAGGTAACAAAGGAATAGAGTGTGCAGTTGCTGCAGTTAAAATGGCAGCATTAAGAGAGTTTTAACAAGATACTTTTTAACAATTCTTGACCACTTCTTAATTATTCTGTAAATTTGACTTTACCGATATTTTTGGTTTGATTTTTGTAGTTGAACCAATACTCTAAAAGCACTGTCAATTATGGGATTCTTAAAACGTACACATAAACAATTCGAATACAAACCTAGATTTTATAAAGGGGAAGGAAATCCTTATGAAATTAAACACAAATTCGATCACTTTAGAACAACTACAGGAAAAAATAAAAGTTTAAAAGGAAAATTTAAAGCTGCTTGGAACGAGTTAAAAGAATCTCGTGGCAAAGGTGTTAACAAAACCATTGTAATTGTTGCCGCTATTTTAACCTTGATATTTTTATACCTAATTGATTTTGATTTATCCATCTTTTTAAAATAATACATGTCAGATATTATTCAACTATTACCTGATCATGTAGCAAATCAAATTGCTGCAGGAGAAGTTGTACAAAGACCTGCTTCTGTTGTAAAAGAATTATTAGAAAACGCTATTGACGCAGGAGCTACCTCAATTAAACTATTATTAAAAGACGCTGGTAAAACCTTAATTCAAGTTATTGACAATGGTAAAGGAATGAGCAATACCGATGCTCGTTTGTCTTTTGAGCGCCATGCTACTTCTAAAATTAAAGATGCGCAAGATTTATTCAACTTAAATACCAAAGGTTTTAGAGGTGAAGCCTTGGCTTCTATTGCTGCGATTGCTCATGTAGAATTAAAAACAAAGTTAGCACAAGATGAACTTGGTACACAGTTAAAAATTGAAGGAAGTAAAGTTATTTCTCAAGAGGTAATATCTACAAGTGCTGGTACAAGTATTGCCGTAAAAAACCTATTTTTCAATATTCCGGCTAGAAGAAATTTCTTAAAATCTGACACTATTGAAACACGTCATATCGTAGATGAATTTCAAAGAGTAGCTTTAGCACATCCAGATATTTCTTTCTTATTACATCATAATGGCAATGAAATTTATCATTTAAAAGAAAGCAATTTAAGAAAGCGTGTAGTAGCGGTTTTTGGAGCTAAAATGAACGAAAAACTAGTTCCTATAAATGAAACTACAGATTTAATTACCGTAAACGGATTTGTTGCGAAACCAGAATTTTCTAAAAAGAAACGTGGAGAACAGTTTTTCTTTGTAAACAATCGTTTTATTAAAAGTTCTTATTTAAATCACGCAGTAGTAAGTGCTTTTGAAGGCTTATTAGAAAACGGATATCATCCATCGTATTTTTTATACCTAACAGTACCGCCAAATAGTATCGATATCAATATTCATCCTACAAAAACAGAGATTAAATTTGATAATGAAAAAGCTATTTATGCTATTTTAAGAGCTACTGTAAAACACAGTTTAGGTCAATACAACGTATCTCCTGTTTTAGATTTTAATAGAGATAGCAGTTTAGATACTCCTTACGATTTTAAAGGAAAAAGTACTACCTCTACTCCTAAAATCACTGTTGATCCAAATTTTAATCCATTTAAAACTGAACCTCAACAAAGTTTTCAGCCAAAAACAAGTTCGTATACAAAAAGTACAGATACACAAAGTTGGGAAAGCTTGTATACTAGTGTAGAAGCCATAGAATCGCCTTCTCAAAATCAGCTTTTTCACCAAGAAGAAGAAACCGAAACAGGAAAAACATTTCAGATTCAGAAAAAGTACTTGTTAAGTTCTATAAAATCTGGAATGGTATTAATCAATCAATCATTAGCACATCAACGTGTGTTGTATGAAGAATTTTTAGAAAATATTACCGTTAATGAAGCAATGAGTCAGCAGTTATTATTTCCTGTACACATTTCATTTTCAAAAACGGATATAGAAATGATTCAATCCATGAAATCTGATTTAGAAAACACAGGTTTTTTATTTGAATCTATTGCTGATGAGGCAATTGTTATTAAAGGAATTCCTACTTCAATTACAGAAAGTCAGATTTCTTTAATTTTAGAACAATTATTAGACGATATGAAGCTTGAAGTACCAGAAACTAGTTTTAGTCATTTTGATGTCATGGCAAAATCTTTTGCAAAATCTTTAGCCATTAAAACGGGTACCGCTTTATCTAATAAAGAACAAGAAAATTTAGTGAACGATTTATTTTCTTGTAAAGAGCCGTCGGTTTCTCCATTTGGAAAAGCTACTTTTAAAACATTAACAATTAAAGAAATTGATGCTATTTTTAATAGTCATTAACAATTAAGATATGGGTAGAGTTACAGAAGCTATCAAACATTTAATCATTATTAACATCATCTTTTTTCTGGTACCACGGATGATGCAAGGATTAAATATTGCCGAATATTTTGCATTGTATTTTCCAAAAAATGAAAATTTTGGTGTTTGGCAATATATAACACACATGTTTATGCATGGAGGTTTTATGCACATTGCTTTTAATATGTATGCACTTTGGGCATTTGGAACCCCATTAGAACAGATGTGGGGTAGAAATAAATTCTTGTTTTTTTATTTTTCTGCTGGTATTGGTGCTGGACTTATTTATACTTTGGTAAATTATTATCAATTTAATAATGCTTTAGATTATATTGTTAATGCAAATGTTACTCAAGAAAGTATAAATAAAATTTTAGAAATTACTGCTAGTACTACAGGTGAATTTATAGATAAATGCAACGCTGTTTTAGTGTCAAATTCTAAGATTATTGATTACTCAACGAATGATTTACTAGGTGATAACCTAATTCAAATGAGTAATTTTTATCACACACCTGCCGTAGGTGCTTCTGGTGCTGTTTACGGAATTTTAGTTGCTTTCGGAATGTCATTTCCTAATGCTAAACTTGCTCTTATCTTTTTCCCAGTTCCTATTGCTGCTAAATATTTTATTCCCTTAATGTTAGCTGGAGATTTATTCTTTGGAGTAACCAGATATTCCATTGGAAATGTTGCTCACTTTGCTCATATTGGAGGAGCAATTATTGGCTTTATCATTGCTTGGTATTGGAAAAAAAATCAATTTAGAATGTATTAATGAGTATCATAAACAACATACAAGCCCGTTATAAGCAAGCAAATATTGTAGAGAAATTAATCTATATTAACTTGGCTGTTTTTGCTACTACTCTACTACTTACTGTTTTTAACAATCTTTTTAAGTCGCAATCTAATGCTATCATTTATTGGTTTTCTTTAAATTCTAATTTCGATTTCTTTATTAGCAAACCATGGACTATTA
Source organism: uncultured Polaribacter sp. (assembly GCA_947497755.1). GTDB lineage: Bacteria > Bacteroidota > Bacteroidia > Flavobacteriales > Flavobacteriaceae > Polaribacter. The sequence continues at coordinate 26,767 of CANMHT010000014.1, forward strand.
TTTCTTATGGTTTTTTACATGCAGACTTTTTACACATCCTTTTTAATCTAATTGTTTTATATTATATCGGGAATTTATTCATCCAATACTTTACTCAAAAACAATTGTTAACTTTTTACTTGTTAGGCACCTTAGCTGGTGGTTTTCTATTTTTATTAAGCTATAATTATTTTCCATTATTTTCAGGTCAAACTAAAGTATTAGTTGGTGCTTCAGCAGGAGTTGCTGCCATTATTATTGGAATTACCACTTATATGCCTAACTATGAAATGAAACTACGTCTTATTGGTTTTGTTAAACTTTGGCACTTAGCAGCTATTTATATTTTCTTAGATCTATTACAATTAGCTGGAAATAATGCTGGTGGACATTTTGCTCATCTTGGAGGCGCAATTTTTGGTTTTTTATATGTTAGTCAAGCAAGTAATACAGATATTAAGATTTGGAGTAAAATCACAAGTTTATTTAAAACCAAAAAGAAACCATTAAGAACAGTTCATAAATCTAAAAAAGCTGCTCCAACAAAACAGGCAAATACCACTTACAAACAACAAAAAATAAATGCTATTTTAGATAAGATTAGTAAATCTGGTTATGACACCTTATCTAAAGAAGAAAAAGATTTTTTATTTAAGCAAGGAAAATAATTAATGAAGAAATTATCACTAATAGATAAATTGGTATTCTTTATCAATTCTCTTGTAGCAACTTTATTATTGCTATCTTATATAGTGCCGTATATTTCTCCCAAAACAATTCCTCAAATTGCTGTGGTAAGTTTGGCTGTTCCTATATTAATTATTAGCAATACTATTTTTCTTATTTATTGGATTTTAAAGCTAAAAAAACAATGTGTTATTTCTGCTGCTGTATTAGGTATTGGCTGGTTAATTTCTTCTTCTTTTTATGAGTTCACAGAAAAAAAAGTGCTACTAAATAACGATGTAAAGGTTATGAGCTATAATGTACGTATGTTTAATCATTATCATTGGAATGAAGATCAAGAACTAGCTCAAAAAACTTTTAATTTTATCTCAGAAAAATCACCAGATATTTTAGCATTACAAGAGTTTTATCAATCACCAAAAATTAGTTTTAGCTATCCGTACAAATACATTAAAACAAAAAGCAAAAAGAACAAATTTGGTTTAGCTATTTATTCGAAATATCAGATTATCAATGCTGGTTCTTTTGATTTTGAGAAAAGTGCTAACAATATCATTTTTGCTGATGTTGTTAAAAACGAAGACACGATTCGAATATACAACATCCACTTAGAATCTTTAAAAATCAATCCGAAAGAGGAATACTTTGGCGAAGAAAACAACGAAAAATTATTTGGTCGTTTGAAATCTACTTTCCAAAAACAAGCCATACAAACCCAACAGTTTTTAAGTCATGAAGCTAAATGGAATGGCAAAAAAATTATCTGTGGTGACTTTAATAATACTGCCTTTTCTTGGGTGTACAATAAAATTAGTCACAATAAAAAAGATGCTTTTGTAGAAGCTGGTAAAGGTTTTGGAAAAACCTTTGATTATCCCTTTCCAATGCGAATCGACTTTATTTTAACAAGTACAGATATCGAGATTAATCAATTTAAAACCTTTAGCGAAAAATACTCAGATCACTTTCCTATTCTTGCTAGGATAAATTGGTAAGTTTCTTATCTTCGCACAAATTGATTTTTGAATGAAACATTTTGACGTTGCTATTATTGGAAGCGGACCTTCTGGAGCATCTACAGCATTTTACTTAGCCCAAAAAGGAATTTCTACTGTTATTATAGAAAAAGATACATTGCCTCGCTATAAAACTTGTGGTGGTGGTTTTGTATTTAGAGGAAGAAGAAACATGCCTTTTGATATTTCTGAAGTAATTGAAAGAGAGTTTTTTGAGGTGGATACTTATTTCGGTAATAAACTTCATTTTAATTCAAAAAGAGAAAAGCCAGTAATTAGTATGATTATGCGTGATCAATTTGATCATTTAATTACTAAAAAAGCACAAGAATTAGGAGTAACATTATTAGAAAATCACAAATTAACAGGATTAGATTTTGGCAGTGAACAGCTTGTTTTAAAAACTTCTCAAGCAGAAATTTCTGCTAAGTTTGTTATTGCTGCAGATGGTGTATTAAGCCCTACCGCTAAACTTGCAGGCTGGAAAGAAGACACTCGAAAATTAATTCCGGCATTGGAATATGAAGTAGAAGTTCCTACAAAAGATTTTGAACGTTTATCTAAAGAAGTTCGTTTTGATATTGATGCAGCACCTAGTGGTTATGCGTGGAGTTTTCCTAAAAAAAATCATTTGTCTTTAGGAATATTAACCACCAAGCGAAGTAAAATCAATTTAAAAGAATATTATGCTAAGTATTTAAAAAAAATGGGAATTACAGAGATTATTTCTCAAACACAGCATGGTTTTCAAATTCCAGTTGCTCCAAGAACAGATGGCTTTTTTAAAAACAATGTCTTTTTAATTGGAGATGCTGCTGGTTTTGCAGAACCTATTACTGCAGAAGGTATTTCTAATGCAATTTTAAGTGGTAAATATGTAGCAGAAGCTTTAATTGAAAGTAAGTTAGATGCTGATAAAGCACATCAATTATACATCGATAAATTAAATATCAAATTGTTGCCAGAACTCCATTCTGGTGTCTATTTAAGTAAGTACTTTTATACTAAAAATCCTTTAAGGAAAATACTATTAAAAAAATATGGGCAACGTTTTGGCGACTTAATGGTTGATATTTTATTAGGAGACAAACCTTTTCCTACTAACGTAAAAGAACGAATGAAAGAAAAGCTTAAACAAACTATTTTTTAGGTTTTCTAGCAGCCTGTTTTTCTTTATAAAATGCTTTATTAGCAATGTAAATTGTTTTTTCTACTTCAGCAAAAACAACAGACTCATCTTTGTTGGTAAGCAATACTTTTTTCTGTAAATCAATTTCTTTTAAGCGATCTACATCTTCTTTTATTTTTTCTAATTCTTCATTGCTAATTATAAAACTGGCGTAAGTATTTTCGCTAGCTGGTCTTTTAAATTTTATACTTGCTGCTTTGTCCCAAACGACATATTCTTTTCCTAAAATATTTATGAATTGTATCATAAATATCGGATCGGTAGCAGCAAATAAACTACCTCCAAAAATACTTCCTACATAATTTTTATTCTTATATGAAAGCGGAATTTTTACTATAGTTTCTTGTAAGTCATCAGAAATAAAAATAACTCTTCCTGTACTTCTTCTGTACATTGGAGAAATATTAAATCCATATTTAAATATATACTTCTTCTTAATAAACTTACTTAAAAAACCTGTTATTGCTGCGTACATCTTATTCTTTTAAAAAACCATATTCTCTTTCTACTTTACAAATACGTGTACTGTATTGTTTATACCAAGTACTCCTTCCCTTTTCTCTTACCAAAGTATGCTCTGCATTATTTTTCCATTGAATAATAGCTTCTTCACTTTCCCAATAAGAAACTGTAATTCCAATTTCACTTCTTGCAGACTCAATCCCTAAAAAACCAGGTTGTTCTTTAGCAAGTGCTACCATTTTGTTTGCTGTTTCCCCGTATTCTTCTAGATTTTCATCAGTTAAGATTGATGAAAAAATTACGGCATAATACGGTGGTTTTAGATTTTTTGCTATCATAAATACAATTCATATTTTGTTTCTGGTAATTGGATATCTTCACTAATAAAACGTTTTACTACTTTAAACTGAAAGCGCTCTAAGATTTTTGCAGAAGCAATATTCTTATCCACAACATAACCAATTAACTTTTCCATACCAATAGTTTTGGCATACTTTATCAATCCCTTACAAATTTCTGTGGCATAACCATTGTTCCAGTATCTTTCTAAAAATCGATAACCAATTTCATCATCACCTTCATCTTTAACTAAAGCTACTGTACCAACAAATTCTCCATCCAACTTTCGTTCTATTGCATAAATCCAAAAGTCATTTTTTGGTAAAGAATACTTTGCAATCAAATCATTTAACTCTATTCTATGCGCATCTAAATCTTTAACTTCTCCAGTGGCATATTGCATTACTTTAGGATTGCTTTGCATTTCATGAAGCGGAAGTAAGTCTTCTTTAATCAGTTTTCTAACTATTAATCTTTCTGTTTCAAATATCATTTAGAATGTTGTATTTTTGCCCTTGCAAAAACTGTAAAAGCAGTTTAAAAACTTAATGAAGTACGAACATACTGAATTTTGGAAAAACTTTCTTGGTATATTCCATTTTTCAACATTATGATTTAGAATGAACGCAGAAAAAAAAGTAGCTTTTTATACGTTGGGATGTAAGTTGAATTTCTCTGAAACCTCAACAATCGCTCGTAATTTTGTTAATGAAGGATTTGAACGTGTTGAGTTTGAAGAAAAAGCCGATGTATATGTAATAAATACATGTTCTGTTACCGATAATGCAGACAAGCGTTTTAAATCTATAGTAAAAGCTGCTTTAAAGAAAAATGACGAAGCTTTTGTTATTGGTGTTGGTTGTTATGCACAATTAAAACCCGAAGAATTAGCTAATGTAGAAGGTGTAGATTTGGTATTGGGAGCTACAGAAAAGTTCAATGTAACAAGCTATATTAACGATCTTACAAAGAACGATATTGGAGAAGTACACTCATGTGAAATTGAAGATGCAGATACTTATGTTGGAGCATATTCTATTGGAGATAGAACTCGTGCTTTTTTAAAAGTTCAAGATGGTTGTGATTATAAATGTACCTATTGTACAATTCCGTTAGCACGTGGAATTTCTAGAAGTGATACTGTAGAAAATGTTTTAAAAAACGCCAAAGAGATTTCTGAAAAAGGAATTAAAGAAATTGTACTTACTGGTGTTAATATTGGTGATTATGGAAAAGGTGAGTTTGGGAATAAAAAACACGAACATACATTTTTAGAATTAGTAAAAGAATTGGATAAAGTAGACGGAATTCATCGTTTGAGAATTTCTTCTATAGAACCAAATCTGTTAAAAGATGAAACGATTCAATTTGTTGCAAATTCAGATACTTTTGTACCTCATTTTCATATTCCATTACAATCTGGTAGTGACGAGCTTTTAAAGAAAATGAAACGCCGTTATTTACGTAAAACCTATACAAATAGAGTTGCAAAAATAAAAGAGGTTATGCCAAATGCTTGTATTGGTGTTGATGTAATTGTTGGTTTTCCTGGAGAAACAGATGAATTGTTTTTAGAAACCTATAATTACTTAGCAGACCTAGACATTTCTTATTTACATGTATTTACTTATTCTGAAAGGCCAAATACTGAAGCCATAGAAATGGATGGTGTAGTTCCTAAAAAAGTACGTGCAAAACGAAGTAAAATGTTACGTGGATTGTCTGTTAAAAAACGAAGAGCCTTTTACGAAAGCCAATTAGGAAATACAACTAAGGTGTTGTTTGAAAGCGAAAACAAAGAAGGGTTTATTCATGGGTTTACAGAAAACTATGTTAAAGTAAAAACACCTTGGAATCCTGGGTTTGTAAATACCATTCACGAAATTACTTTAACAACTATTGATGAAGATGGTTTGGTTCGTTTTGACTTTGTAAAAGAACCTATCTTATTATAAATGCAATTACAAACCGCAGTTTATATACTCTTATGCTTACTTTCTATTGGAGTATTTATGCTTTTGTATGTATTAATTAAAGACAGAATTGATATTCTTAGATCTTTAAAACCCAACAGTTTTAGTTCTTTTTTAGGTTTTGATTGTGCTTTTTCTTCTGGAAACTTCTGTTTTAAGTATTTTTTTGCAGGATTGCTCTTTAATATTTTTGCCTTATTTATTTGGTTTCCGTTTTGGCTAGTCGATAAATCTTTTCATTTAGGTATCTTTGAAGAAAACAATAAAAAATGACCAAAACTCATATCTATTTTGTTCCTGGTTTAGCTGCTAATACTAAAATATTTGAACATATACAGCTAGATGCTAACAACTATGAGTGTCATTTTTTAGAATGGAAAATACCACTTTCTCAAAACGAATCTATTGAAGCTTATGCACAAAGAATGTGTCATGAAATTCAACATAAAAACCCTGTTCTAATTGGTGTTTCTTTTGGAGGCGTTATGGTGCAAGAAATGAGTAAGCTAATTACTTGTAAAAAGGTCATTATTATTTCGAGTATAAAATCTAATCTTGAATTTCCTAAACGTTTAAAGTTTGCATTGTTAACCAAAGCTTATAAACTATTTCCAGCAAAATTCATCGAAAATTTAGATGCTTATATTGATTATTTCTTAGGTGATTTTCAGCAAAAGAAAATAGAAACTTATAAAAAATACATGTCGGTGAGAAATGCCGATTATTTACACTGGGCAATCTATACAATATTGCATTGGAAACAAACAGAAATACTTTCTAATATCTCTCATATTCATGGAGATAATGATAGCGTTTTTCCTTCCAAACACCTATCAAATTTTATTAAGATAGAAGGCGGCACACATGCTATGATTCTTATCAAAGCTAGAAAAATCTCTATTGAAATTGACAAAATTTTAACTTGCTTATAACATTCAAATTAAATACTTTTATAAGATACTTTTTCAACCTCATATCTTATGAAAAAAACGGTACGCATTTTATCTTTAGGTGCTTTGGTTATTACTACAGCATTGTTAACCAATGCTATAAGCACACAAAATATTAGTGACCCTAAAAATACCAGTGATACTTATAAAATTAAGGCTCTAAAATTACCTCCAAACTTAAATTTAGCTGGAGAAAGAGTTCCTTTAGAAAAACCAGATATTAAAGAACGTATGGATAGAGAATTGTTAGTAAATACTTATTGGCAATCTAACGGGTTATTATTAATTAAAAGAGCCAATAAATATTTTCCAATCTTAGAACCTTTATTGAAAAAATATGGTTTACCTGATGATTTCAAATATTTATGTGTTGCAGAAAGTGCCTTAATTGATGAAACTTCTTCTGCTGGTGCTGCTGGATTTTGGCATTTTTTAAGAGGTACAGGTAGAGAGTATGGTTTAGAAATTAATAAAAATGTTGATGAACGTTACGATATAGAAAAATCAACAAAAGTAGCTGCTGAATATCTAAAAAAATCTTACGAACGATTTGGTAGCTGGACCTTAGCCGCTGCTGCCTATAATGCAGGAAATGCACGTGTTGCAAGAAGCTTAAAAACCCAAGGTGTAAATGATTACTATGATACACTATTGCCTGACGAAACAGAGCGTTATGTATTTAGAATCATTGCTTTAAAAGAAGTTTTATCTAATCCTAAAAAATATGGTTTTATTTTTGACAAAAGTGATTTGTATACCTTGCCAAAAACCAGAACTGTAGAAGTAGATACTGTGATTACTAATATTGCCAATTTTGCAAAACATTTTGGTACAAATTACAAAGAACTGAAGTTACACAATCCTTGGTTACGTCAAAATAGATTGAATAATAAATCTAGAAAATTATATAAAATTAAGATTCCTATAAAATAGGACAGCCATTTTATCAATTTAAAAATACGCTAAAACACTTCTTTAACTCTACCTACGATTCCTGATTCTAATTGAACTTTTATTCCGTGTGGGTGAAATGATGATTTGGTTAAGATTCGTTTGATTGTTCCTTGAGTCAACTCCCCTGTTCTTTGGTGATGCTTTTGAACTAAAGCGACCTCTGCTCCAATTTTTATATGTGTTCTTTTTGTGCCATCCATTTAAAAACTGTTTTTAACCTCTTGATATTCTATCATCATTTCGTCAATCACTTCTTTTGCTGATTTAATATCATGAATCAATCCCGAAATTTGTCCAATTTCTAATTCACCATTATCTAAATCTCCTTCAAACATTCCCTTTTTGGCTCTAGCTCTTCCTAAAAGTTCTTTAAGTTCTTCAATACTTGGTGCTTGTTTATACAATTCTTGAACCTGATTAAAAAACTTGTTTTTAATCAATCTAACTGGAGCTAACTCTTTTAATGTTAACTGGGTTTCACCTTCTTTAGCAATAACAATAGCTTGCTTAAAATTATCATGAGCAGAAGATTCTTTTGTGGCAGCAAATCGGCTACCAACTTGAACGCCATCAGCTCCTAAAACCATAGCCGCTAACATTCCTCTTCCAGAACCTATTCCACCAGCAGCAATCACAGGAATTTTTACTTGTTCTTTTACAATTGGTATTAATGTAAAAGTTGTTGTTTCTTCTCTTCCGTTATGTCCACCAGCTTCAAAACCTTCACAAACCACAGCATCAACTCCTGCTGCTTCAGCTTTTAGTGCAAATTTTAATGAACTTACTACATGTACAACAGTAATTCCTTTTTCTTTTAAAAAAGAGGTCCAAGTTTTAGGGTTACCTGCAGAAGTGAATACAATTTTCACACCTTCTTCAACAATAATCTTCATTATCTTTTCGATATCTGGATACAACATTGGCACATTTACTCCAAAAGGTTTGTTTGTTGCTTTTTTACATTTCTGAATATGTTCTCTTAATACTTCTGGATACATAGAACCTGCTCCTATTAAGCCTAAACCACCAGCATTAGAAACTGCTGATGCTAATTTATATCCAGAAACCCATATCATTCCTCCTTGAACAATTGGGTATTTTATATTGAAAAGTTGAGTAATATCTTGTCGCATTTATCTCTTTACTAATTTGATTGTTTTTTGCGCTGTTCCATTCATTATTTTTAGAATATAAATTCCAGGGTTTAATGCTGAAACATCGATTGTTTTTGTTGTTAAGTTTCTTTTTTCGAAGACTTTTTTTCCTATAACACTAAATAGTTGAATACGGTAATTACTTAAATCTGCTGTGTTTAGTTGTAAGTTAAAATGAGTATTTATCGGGTTTGGGTAAATAGTTATTTTTTTCAGTACATCTTCTTCTATTGATAAGCTTTTTACATAATTAGACAAAGCGATTTCAAAATTAGGCAATCCATATCCATATTGATCAGTTGGACTATTATATCTATCTGCTGACTTATAAACTGATTGTTTTAATAAAGTATTTAAATTCATTGCTGATTGCTTTTTTGATTTTATCAAGAAAGTTTGATTTTCACTCAAACAAGCAATTAACCCTGCCATTATTGGTGCAGAAAAAGAAGTTCCATTAGATGTAGTTGATACTCCATTTGTATAATGAATAATACTTGCAGATTGTCCTTTGGCTACTATCTCAGGCTTAATCCTATTATCTGAAGTAGGTCCAAAAGAACTAAAAGCAGCAATGTTACCTGTACTATTTACAGCTCCTACAGTAATTACAGATGGAGCATCTGCTGGAGCAGAAATATAATGCCATGGGTCATTCCCTTCATTACCCGCAGAAATCACAATCAACATTCCTTTTGTTGCTCCAATTTCTGCTCCTCTACTTATAAAGGTTGTTTTTCCATCCATATCTGCATAAGTATGGTTGTAATTAGCATTGTCAAAAGTTGTATATCCTAGAGAAGTATTAATTACATCTACACCTAAACTATCTGCTCTTTCTGCAGCTTCTACCCACAAACTTTCTTCTAAAGGCACTTCTTTTGATGAATCTTCTGTTCTAAACAAATAAAAAGAAGCATCTGGTGCAGTTCCTACAAATGTATTTTCAATATACCCTCCTATCGTAGATAATACATGAGTTCCATGACTATGACCTGAATAAAAATTATCGCTCCTATCTACAAAATCATAACCTCCTAAAATTTGGTTATTATCTCTTAATCGTTGAAAAGCAGCGAGCGTATTTACATTAGGAAATCCTGCATCGATAATCGCAATATGACTGTTTTTACCCGTAAAACCTTGTTCATGCAAATGATTTCCCTTTAACATCTCAATCTGATTAGCAGCATCTCCATAATTAAATGTAGTACTTACTTTTGCAAACTTACTTCTCTTCTTTACAGTTTTAGATTTTACCTTGTTTTTTCCTTTTGCATTCAATGATTTATTCGCAAACTCAATTTTATCTACAAAAGAAAAATTAGTAGTTAAATTTTTAATATCGGCTTCTGTTCCTTGTACATGTAGCGCATTTAACCATTTAGATTTTGCCAACACCGAAATTCCAGTGGCATTTTTTACCTGTATATAATAAGTTGCTTCTATAGGTACATCTTTACTATCCAAGGTAATATTCTGTTTGGTTCTCCTATCTAAAGCTCTTTGAGAAAGCATTGTTAGTGGAGATGCTAAATATGTTGCAGCACTAGGTTTATCTTTAAAAAACACCCAAGCATCTTCTTGTGCAGTTAGTTGGAAAGAAACTAAAAATATAAGTAGGGGAAATAGTTTTCTCATCGGTTTGGTTTTATAAAACCGAAAATACTACTTTTTAAAGATTTCTAAAAATGATTATGAGATTACTCCAGAACCTAATAATTCTTCTTCTTTGTACCAAGCAACAAATTGCCCTTCTGTAATTGCAGATTGCTGGTTTTCAAATTCTACAAATAAACCTGTAGCTACTTTATATAACCTTGCTTTTTCTAAAGTTTGACGATATCTAATTCTGGCTTCTACTTCAAGAGATTCACCTATTTTTAAAGCTAAATCTTCTCTAATCCAATGCAATTCCTCGTTGCTAACGAACAATACATTTCTGTACAATCCTTGATGACTTTTTCCTTCACCTGCATAAATAATATTCTCATCAACATCGGTTTCAATCACATACAATGCTTCTTTAGTACCACCAACATTTAAGCCTTTACGTTGTCCTTTTGTAAAGTAATGAGCTCCTTGGTGTTTTCCTACTACTTTCCCATTTTCTTTTTGATACTTATACTTTGTTGCATAAAAAGTCAATTCTTCTTCTTTTGTAGCAAAAGTTGGGATACTTCTATTGTACAATTCTGAGTCTTGTGGAATAGTAACAATTTCACCTTCTTTAGGTTGTAATTTTTGTTGTAAAAACTCTGGCAAACGAACTTTACCGATAAAGCATAAACCTTGAGAATCTTTCTTTTCAGCTGTAATTAAATCAGCTTTTTTTGCAATTTCTCTAACTTCTGGCTTAGTTAACTCTCCAATTGGAAACAACGCTTTTGCTAATTGCTCTTGAGACAATTGACATAAAAAATACGATTGATCTTTATTTATATCTTTTCCTGCCAATAATTTATAAACGGTTTGCCCCTCTATTTTTTCTTCTCCTTTTCTACAATAATGTCCAGTCGCCACATAATCTGCACCTAAGTTTAATGCAATGTCCATAAATACATCAAACTTAATTTCTCTATTACAAAGTACATCTGGATTTGGAGTTCTTCCTTTTTCATACTCGTCAAACATATAATCTACAATACGTTCTTTGTATTGCTCACTCAAATCGACTACTTGAAAAGGAATTCCTAATTTATCAGCAACAATCATAGCATCATTACTATCTTCTAACCAAGGACATTCGTTAGAAATTGTGACAGAGTCATCGTGCCAGTTTTTCATAAACAGACCAATCACTTCATATCCTTGTTCTTTTAATAAATAAGCAGTTACACTACTATCAACACCTCCAGAAAGTCCTACAATTACTCTTTTCATTTTTTGTGATAAATTGGGAGGCAAAGATACGAATCAAATGTGATAAAAAACATTGAATTTATCAATGTATAGATAAGCGAAAATTATTCTTGTTTAGGCTTAATTTTATTTTTTCTAGTTTGTCTTAATTTCTTTTCATCTACAGCTTCTCCATCCAAATAAAATTCCCATTTTCCAATACGAATACCATCTTTGTAAAGTCCTTTTTCTTTAAGGTTACCGTTAAGTTCATAGTATTTCGCTAAGCCATTCGCTTTACCGTTTTTATAAATAACATCTTCTAATAAAATGCCTTTATCTGAATAGTTTTTTACATGTCCATTTAATAAACCATCTTTATATTCGGCTTCTTCAGTAATTTTTCCATTGCTTTTAAAATAGACAATTACTTTTCCTGAAAGTTTTCCATCTACATAATTTTCTTCAGAAAACAAACCTCCTCTTTTATAGTAATACACCCACTTCCCTACTTTTTTTCTACCAAACAACATTCCTTTTCCTTTTAATTTGGCATTGTCATAAAAGTATTTTACAGTTACAGAGTCAGAATCTTTATGAAAGACTTTAATTGCTTCTGGGTGTCTAGAAAAAGACATACTATAAAACTTGAATGTTCCAATTTCTTTTCCGTCTTTAAAAGTTCCAATATAGCGTATCCTTTTGTTAGGGTAGTATTTCTTCCAAACACCTGTTCGTTTTTTGTTTTTATCAAACTGATTATAGCGTTGTGCATAAACAGAAGGTATGTTTAAAAAACATAGAAAAAATAAGCTAACAAAAAATAGTCTTTTTATATTTATCATCTATAAAGATTTAAAGGGTAAATATACATAACTACTCACATGACAGACAAAAATATTTTACTTTCTGCCTTAAATAATATGGAGAACCCTAAAAGGGAAAACAGGCAAACTGCTGCAAATATTGTATATCATAATCAAAATTTATTTAAACATTTGGTTGCCCTAACTTTTGAAGTAGATAATAAACTCTCTATAAAAGCAGCTTGGGTTTTAGAATGGATTTGTACTCATGGAAAATTAACGTGGATTATTCCACATTTAGATGAATTTACTCAAAATATTAGCAATGTAACCTTTGATAGCGCTATAAGACCTTGTGCAAAAATTTGCGAATATATTGCGACTGCATATACTTCTAAAAAAGAAAATGAATTTAGTTATAGCCTAAAACCATCTCATATAGATTTAATTATTGAAACTGGTTTTGATTGGTTAATTACTCCACAAAAAATTGCTGTTAGAGCGTATACTATGAGTACTTTGTATTTGTTAGGTTTGGAAAAAGATTGGGTACATCCAGAATTAGAACATTTAATTTTAACCAAAATAATTAAAGAAAGTAAAGGCTGTAAAGCACGAGGTACTAAGATTTTAGATTTGATAAAAAAGCATCAAAAAATCTAAGAAAATGCCTACTAAATGTTGTATAAATCAGTATTTTTGCAGCTTTAAAACACAACACAACAACAATGAACTTATCTGAATTAAACGCAATCTCTCCTATCGACGGAAGATATAGAAACAAAGTGGCACAATTGGCCAACTATTTTTCTGAAGAATCTTTAATAAAATATCGTGTAAAAGTAGAGATCGAATACTTTATCGCTTTATGTGAAATCCCTTTACCACAACTAGAAGATTTTAATACAGATTTGTTTACAGCATTACGAAAAATTTATAAAGATTTTTCTAGTGATGATGCACAGAAAATAAAAGACATTGAAAAAGTTACCAACCACGATGTAAAAGCGGTTGAATATTTTATCAAAGAACAATTTGATAATTTACAATTAGAAAAATACAAAGAGTTTATCCATTTTGGATTGACTTCTCAAGATATAAACAACACTGCTGTACCACTTTCTATTAAAGATGCGATAGAAGAAGTATACATTCCAACATATGAAAAGTTACTTGCAAAAATTGATGAGTTAGCTATTGAATGGAAAGATGTTTCCATGTTAGCAAGAACTCATGGTCAACCTGCTTCTCCTACGCGTTTAGGTAAGGAAATTGGTGTTTTTGTTACTCGTTTAACAGAGCAATTTCGCTTTTTAACAGCAATTCCAAATGCCGCGAAATTTGGTGGTGCAACAGGAAACTATAATGCGCATCATGTAGCTTATCCAACAATCAACTGGAAAGACTTTGGAACTAATTTTGTTGAGAATAAATTAGGGTTATATCATTCGTTTCCTACAACGCAAATTGAGCATTATGACCATATGGCTTCTTTGTTTGATGCTTTAAAAAGAATCAATACAATTATCTTAGATTTAGATAAAGATATTTGGACATATGTTGCCATGGATTACTTTAAACAAAAGATTAAAGCTGGTGAAATAGGTTCTTCTGCGATGCCACATAAAGTAAATCCAATTGATTTTGAAAACTCTGAAGGAAATTTAGGTTTAGCAAATGCTATTTTTGAGCATTTAGCAGCTAAATTACCTATCTCTAGAATGCAACGTGATTTAACTGACAGTACCGTATTGCGTAATGTTGGTGTTCCTTTTGGACATACTATTATTGGATTTACTTCTACATTAAAAGGTTTAAACAAACTTTTATTAAATCAAGCAAAATTTGATGAGGATTTAGAAAACAATTGGGCAGTTGTTGCAGAAGCAATTCAAACAATTTTACGTAGAGAAGCTTATCCAAACCCTTATGAAGCCTTAAAAGGTTTAACAAGAACAAACGAAAAAATTACACAAAGTTCTATTGCTAATTTTATTGATACTTTAGAAGTATCTGATGCAATAAAAGCTGAGTTAAAAGTAATAACACCCGCAAATTTTACAGGAATCTAATGAAAAAAATATTCTTCTTCTTTCTTTTTAGCTTGCTAATTTTAACCTCTTGTAAAGAAGTTAAAGTGGTAGACAATAACAATCAATTTAAAACTGGTGTTTTTGAAATTCCAGCTGGAAAAAACTTTGTAAAAGAAACCATCATCAGAAAAGATAGTATTCAAATTAGCAAGTACGAAGATCATATAGATACTTTATCTATAAAATGGAAGAATAATTTCTTTTATACTTTACGATATATCAATCCTAAAAATGAAATGCAGAAAGATCCAATGTTTGTACAAATAAATAAAGTATATAAAGATTCTTATGATTTCACTGTAAAAATTGGATTTTCTAAATTCTCTACTAAAGGAACGATATACAAAATTAAATAGCTATGGAAATTTTTGCGCATATAGATACATGGGTTGCTTTATTAACCCTAACCTTTTTAGAAATTGTTTTAGGAATAGACAATATTATTTTTATTTCTATTGCCACCAACAAATTACCTAAAGAACAACAAAAAAAGGGTACCAATATTGGTTTAATATTAGCCATGGTATTTAGAGTTATTCTTTTATTAGGGGTTTCGTATCTAATTGCAATGAAAGATCCTTGGATAACGGTAAACACTTCATGGTTAACAACAGAAATTACTGGACAGAGCATTATACTTATTTTAGGAGGAATCTTTTTATTGTATAAAAGTACTAGTGAGATACATCATAAAGTTGAAGGAGCTTCTGAAAATAGTGAATCTACTAACAAAAAAATGGGAAGCACTTTAAGTAAAGTTATTCTTCAAATTGTTTTAATAGATATTGTATTCTCTTTTGATTCTGTTTTAACTGCTGTTGGTATGACCAATGGTGTTGATGGTGCTTTAACTATTATGATTACTGCTGTTATTATTTCTATGTTGATTATGATGATTTTTGCAAATCCAGTAAGTAGGTTTGTAAATAAACATCCTACAATTCAAATGCTTGCCTTATCATTTTTAATATTAATTGGCTTTATGCTAATTACAGAAGGAGCTCATTTGGCAAATACAGTAATTTTTCATCAGCATATTGGGGCTATTCCAAAAGGATATTTGTATTTTGCGATCGCTTTCTCATTAGGAGTTGAAGCATTGAACATGAAAGTTAGAAAGAAAAGTAAATAGCAATTAATACAATAAAAAGACATATCGCCTTATTTGCCATAGTTGTATTGTGTATTCCAACACTAATACAATTGCATCATGTCTTTGAAAATCATGAGCATGTAAGTTGTACTTCTAAAGAAGTAAAGCATATACATACTAAAGAATTAGACTGTGATATTTTTCATAGACCTTATCAAAACTTATCATTAAGTATACCTTCTACTACTGAGGTAATACCAACACATTATTATACTACTAATTTTACTGAGTTACCTCAACTAGTTTACTCGGTATATCATTCAAAAAAGAAATCTCGAGGCCCACCAATAATAGCTTAAACAGAAATTAAGTTTAACTATTATTATTTATAATGAAATATAGAATTGTATACCTGTTGGTATTTATGTTCTGTAATTCTCTTTGGGCTCAAAACTGTAGCTTAGAATTCTCTGGAAAGGTAGAAGACTTTCATAAAAGTCAACCTTTAGAAGATGCTGTAGTTTTTATTAAAGAGTTGAACAGATATACAACAACGGACAAAAAAGGGCTATTTAAAATAAAAAACCTTTGTAAAGGTGATTTTACTATTGAGGTTTCACATATTTCTTGTAATACAAAAACAATTAAAGTTTCTATTACAAAAGATTTGTATAAGAATATTTTTCTAGAGCATCATATTGAAGTTTTAGAAGAGATAAAAATCAACACTCTTAATTCTAGCAACTCAACAAAACAAGTGAGTGCTATAAAAAAAGATGTTATCGATTCTTATGCTGGTGGTAACTTAGGTGATGCTTTAAAAGAAGTATCAGGTATTTCATCAATAAACACAGGTCATGCTATTGTTAAACCAATTATTAACGGTTTGCATAGTAGTAGAATTTCGATTCTAGTAAATGGTGTACGATTACAAGATCAAGATTGGGGTATAGAACATGCTCCTAGCGTAGATTTAAGTTCTGCTAATGACATTACTGTTTATAAAGGTGCAAATGCTTTAGAATTCAGTGGAGATGCCATTGGTGGTATTGTTGTAATCAACCCTAAAAAAGCAATAAAAAAGGATACATTACTTGGTAAAACAAGTCTTTCTTTTCAAAGCAATGCTAGAGCGTTTAATGGTATCACAAGCTTAGAAAAATACACTAAAAAAGGTTGGTTTGTAAATGGAACTGCATCATACAAGAAATTTGGTGATGCTAATACTCCAGACTACAACCTAACAAATACAGGTGTAAATGCTACAGCTTTTACTCTAAACTCTGGTTTTAAAAAGTTCGAATATGGTTTTGAAGCTTTCTATTCTTATCTTGATAATGAAATAGGAATTTTATCTGCTTCTCACTTAGGAAACAGAGCCGATTTAGTGAATGCTATTAATGCTCCAAGACCTTCTATAATAAATGATTTTAGTTATAAAATAGATAATCCAAGACAAGCAGTTACACATCAAATTGTTAAGTTTTTGGGTTATAAACGTTTCAAAGATTTAGGTAAGTTACAGTTTCAGTACAATTATCAAAACAATCATAGATTAGAATTTGATAAGCGTGTAGGAAGTGATAAATATAAAGCAGCTACAGATTTGACTTTACAAACTCATACACTTAAAGCTGACTTTAAATTTGATTCTAATACTGAAAAAGTATACAAAGTTGGAGTTTCTGCACAGTACCAAAATAATTTTGCGAATCCAGATACAGGGATTCGAAGAATTATTCCTGATTATGATAAGTATGATATTGGACTGTTTGGAATTACAACTTATAAGTTTGAAAACTTTGTTTTAGATGCGGGTATTCGATATGACTATAACCATTATAATGCTAAAAAATTCTATCAAAAAACAAGATGGGTTTCTTCTGGTTATGATGCTAATTTTAGTCATTTTATTACTCGTGAAGTTGGGAGTCAATATCTAACAAATCCAAAGTTCACATATCATAACATTTCATTTTCTGCTGGAATCAATTATATGCTAAATGACTATAATTCATTATTATTTAACTACGGATTATCGAATAGAAGTCCTAATCCTTCAGAATTATTTAGTGATGGATTACATCATTCTGCAGCAAGAATTGAAACTGGAGATTTAAACTTAACTAAAGAAACATCAAATAGGTTTGGTACTACCTACAAGTACTCAAAAAACAAATGGAACCTTAATTTAGAAGGGTATGTAAATTTTATTAAAGACTTTATTTTTATTGCACCAAACGGAATAGAAACTACAATTAGGGGTGATTTCCCTGTATTTTCTTATCAAAAAACAGATGCTGTTTTGTATGGTATAGATGCTGCTATTGCTTATAGCATTTCTAATCAATTCAATTTTCAAAACAAATCATCTTTTATTATTGGTACAGATACTAAAAAGAATGCTCCTTTAATAGACATACCTCCGTTACAAATATCTAATACTGTAGCGTACTCTAATAAAAAGTTCAATAATTTTTATGCTTCACTAGAAAGTGTATTTATGGGCAAACAAACTCGTTTCCCTGACTTTAATTTTACAACAACTTTGCCTAGTGGTCAAAATATTTTGGTTGATGTTAGTACACCTCCAAGCGCATATCATTTGTTAAATTTTAAATCGGGGGCGAGCTTTGCCTTCAATAACACCAACTTCCATATTAATTTTTCTGTGGGCAACTTATTAAATACTCGTTATCGCGATTACTTAAATAGGTTACGATATTTTGCAGATGAATTAGGAAGAAATTTTAAACTACAATTAATACTAAAATATTAAATAACAATATTATGAAAACAATTAAATTATTAGCTATCTTATTCATTTCATCAATCGTTTTATCTTCATGTTCAAAAAGTGAAGATCCAGAACCAGTAAATGAAGAAGAAGTAATCACAACAGTTACTGTAACCTTAACTAATGGTAACAGTACTATTACATTAAAAAGCAAAGATGCAGACGGTGATGGACCTGGAGCTCCGGTGGTTACTGTAAGTGGAGATTTAGCTGCTAGTACTACCTATAATGGAATAATTGAATTATTAAATGAAACTGAAACTCCTGCAGAAAATATTACTACAGAAGTAAAAGATGAAGGTGATGAGCACCAATTCTTCTACAGTGCAACTAATAGTATTGCTACTTTTGCTTATACAGACACTGATAGTAATAACAATCCTATCGGAATTACTTTTACTTTAACAACAGGAGCTGCTGGAACTGGAGCAATTGGAGTTATTTTAAAACACGAGCCAAATAAAACTGCTACAGGTGTTAAAGGTGGAGACATTACTAACGCTGGTGGTTCTACAGATGTTGATGTAAGTTTCAATGTAACTGTAAAGTAATTAGCTTCTAGCAATAGAATAGAGCTACTATAAAAAAACGCTAAATGATTTTCATTTAGCGTTTTTTTATATAATAATAGTAATCTGTTATTTTACTTAACGTATTTTGTTTTATTGATAAAACTTAAAGCAATAAAAGCTCCTAAAAAGAAAATTCCCAATGCTAATACACTCCATTGCATTGAACCTGTTAATGCAATAAGTACTCCATAAGTAATCATCCCTAAAACCAACGCTATTTTTTCTGTTACATCAAAAAAGCTAAAATACGAAGCTGTATCTTCTGTTTCTGGCAATAACTTAGAATAAGTAGATCTTGCTAAAGATTGTATTGCTCCCATAACCAAACCAATTAAAGAACCCAACACATAAAAATAGATATCTACATTTGGCGTGTCTTTTGTTAAGTTAAATCCAATAAAACATACAACACCCCAAATTGCAATCGTTAATTTTAATGTTTTAATATTTCCTATTTTATTTGAAAGTCTAGAAAATAAATAAGCTCCTAGAATTCCTACAATTTGCACTAATAAAATTGTTCCTATTAAATTTAGAGTTGGTAATCCTAACACAGTTCCGAAAATTCCAGCCATTAAAATAATTGTTTGTACACCAACACTTAATAAAAAGAAGGAAATCAAAAATATTTTCAATTCTCTATATCCAAACAATTCTTTAGCTACTTTTTGCAATTCTTTTAATCCTTTAACAAAATAATTGTCTTTTGGTAATTTACTTTTTTCTGTTGTCGGCAATCTTCTATAAGTAATTTGTGCAAAACCTAACCACCATAATCCAACTAAAACAAATGAAATCTGTGACCCAAATTGCTTATCATACATTCCAAAAACTTCTGTTTCGATAAGAGCTAAACATAAAATCAATAAAATAATTGATCCTATATATCCTAACATAAACCCTTTTGCACTTACATTATCTTGATCTTCTGGATGTGCTATTTCTGGTAAATATGCATTGTAAAAAACAATACTTCCCCAAAAACCAATACTTGCCAACACGCTAAAAACGATTCCTACCCATAGAGTTTCTTTTCCTGTAAAAAAATACAAACTCATTACAGATAGTGATCCTAACAAACAAAAAGCTTTTAAAAATTTCTTTTTATTCCCAGCATAATCTGCAATACCAGAAAGCATTGGAGATATAAATGCTACTACCAAAAAAGAAAAAGCCAATGCATAATTATATAGTGTCGTTGGTGTCCATAATGTTCCTAAAAAAGCAATTTTCCCATCGGCATTTGCAAAGCCTTCAGAGGCTGTTAAACCTGCATAATAAATAGGAAATACTGCAGTACTAATAACTAATGAATATACAGAGTTGGCCCAATCATAAAATGCCCAAGCATTGATTAATTTCTTATCTCCAATTTTTAACATGAATCGTAAGTTTAGTTTGTTTTAAGGCACACAAGATAAACTTTTATCTTGTAATTGGAGCAGCATTAAACTTTTTTGCTAAAAGTGTTGCTTCTGGTAAATAAGCTCTTAATTCTTTAATTCTAGATTCATTAGATGGATGTGTACTAAAAAACTGAGGAACTTTAGACCTTCCTGCTCTTTTACTCATTCTAACCCAAACCTCTGCAGCTTCTTCTCCATTATATCCAGCCATTATCATAAAAATTAGTCCTAACCTATCTGCTTCAGATTCATGTGTCCTACTATATTTAAGCATTGCTGCTTGAGAACCTAAACCATAAACAGTATTCCAAATCATGGCATTTTTATCGTCTTTTGTTCCATAAGCAACAGCTAAAGACAGTCCTTGTTGTGCCATTGCTTGAGACATTCTTTCTTGTCCGTGTCTTGCAAAAGCGTGAGCTACTTCATGTCCCATTACTGCTGCAATTCCATCTTCATTGGCGCAAATAGGTAAAATTCCAGTATAAAAAACTACTTTTCCTCCTGGCATACACCAAGCATTTACCGTTTTATCTTCAATCAAATTAAATTCCCAACGATAAGCATCAGCTTCTTTACTCATATTATTGGCACGCATAAATCGATCAACAGCATTAGAAATTCTTTTTCCTATTTCTCTTATTTGTTTTGTTTTTGCTACATCTTTCGATTTTTTATTCTTCTCTAGAAACCCTTTATATTGAGCAAAACTAGCTGGTAAAGCTTGAGCATCACTCACTAAATCCAGTCGCTTTCTACCAGTAATTGGCACGGTACTACACTCAACAAAAACAAATGCTAAACAAATTAAAATTACAACTCTTCTCATACTTTATTTCTTTATTTTTTAGACTCATTTTTATACAAAAAGTCACATTTTGTATTTAAATATCTTTCTTCTTTAACGAAGTTTAAAATTAGTTATTCTCTTGTTAAAAAAAGAATAAAATTATATTTATGTGTAAGTGCTAAAATAAAGAGGCGACCAAATTTGCAAATCGAAAATTATGAGAAAAATTATTGCACTTTTAGTGGTTGTTGTAATGTATAGTTGTACAATAAATGCTCAACAAAAAAAAGCAACAGCAAAAAAATATAAGGTAGAAAAAACAGAGGCAGAATGGAAGAGCATACTTACTCCTACACAATATGACATATTAAGAAGAGCGGGTACAGAAAGGCCTTTTACACATCCATACAATAACAATAAAGCCAAAGGTATATATGTATGTGCTGCTTGTAATACTCCTTTATATAAATCCAAGCACAAATACGATTCTGGTTCTGGTTGGCCAAGTTTTGATAGGGCTATTAAAGAAAATGTTGAATTAGATGTTGATTATAAGATTGGATATGCAAGAACAGAGTTAAAATGTAATACTTGCGGTGGGCACTTAGGACATTCTTTTAAAGATGGACCTAGAGAAACTACTGGAGAAAGGCATTGTATTAACGGAGCAGCTCTAAAATTTATCCCAAATAAATAGTACTAAAACTAAACCCTTTTTTCTAAAAAATAGATATCTTTAAGCTTGTTAAAACTCTCTATTTTTTTATGAAAAAAATTAAGTTTCCAAGTGCTTTAACAGTACTAATTTTAATTGCTGGTTTTGTTGCTTTATTAACCTGGTTAATTCCCTCTGGACAATATGATCGTTTATCTTACAATAAAGAAGATAATACTTTTACTAAAATTAGTCAGGAGAAAACAACTACTTTACCTGCAAACGAGCAAATACTTGCTGATTTACAAATAAAGATTCCTCTAGAAAAGTTTACCTCTGGCGCTATTAATAAACCCATTAGTATTCCAAATACTTACAAAGAATTAGCTGCCAATCCACAAGGATTTAAAGCTTTTGTTTTGGCACCTTTAAAGGGGATTATTAATGTAGCTGACATTATTATTTTGGTACTTTTTATTGGAGGGTTAGTGGCTATCGTAAACCATACTGGTGCTTTTGAAGCCGGAATTTCTAGATTATCCAAACTATTAGAAGGTAAAGAATATGCACTAATTATTATTGTTACCAGTCTTATTGCTTTGGGAGGAACCACTTTTGGATTGGCAGAAGAAACAATTGCCTTTTACCCAATATTAATTCCTGTTTTTTTAGCTGCTAAATACGACGCTATTGTTGCTTTAGCTTGTATTTATATTGGTTCATCTATTGGAACTATGGCTTCTACTATTAATCCTTTCAGTACTATTATTGCTTCAAATTCTGCCGGAATAAATTGGACCACGGGTATGTATGGTAGAATTGGTATGTTAGTTCTCGGACTCATTATTTGTATTTTATACATTATTAGATACGGACAAAAAGTAAAAAACGATGCTTCAAAATCCATCATATTTAGCCAAAAAGAAGAAATTGAAAAACTGTTTTTATATGAAGAAACTTCAAAAACCATCCAGTTTACTCTTAAGCTAAAGCTTGTCTTAACTATTTTTATTCTGTCTTTTGTTGTAATGGTTTATGGAGTGAGCAATTTAGAATGGTGGTTTTTAGAAATGACAGCTGTTTTTTTTGTTGGAGCAATTCTTATTGGATTTATCATGCAAATCAATGAAACCGTTTTTGTAAATATATTTATAAAAGGAGCTAGTGAATTGCTAAGTGTTGCATTTATTATTGGGGTGGCTAGAGGAGTTACTATTTTAATGGAAGATGGTTTAATTAGCGATACACTTCTTTATTACTCTAGCTCACTAACCGATGGAATGCATAAAGGTATTTTTATAAATACCATGCTTTATGTGTATAGCGGATTGTCATTTTTTATTCCGTCTTCTTCTGGAATGGCAGTATTAACAATGCCCGTTTTATCTCCTTTAGCTGATGGTGTTGGCGTAGGAAGAGAAGCTGTTGTTAATGCCTATCAATACGGAATTGGACTATTTAATTTTATCAATCCTACTGGACTCATTTTAGCTTCTTTAGCAATCGTAAAAGTTAGTTATGATAAATGGTTGAAATTTGTGATGCCTTTAGTCATAATCTTAGCTGTTGTTTCAATGATTACTCTAACAATCTCAGTATATTTATAATATGGACAAATCTTACTTACCAAGCGTACTAAAACAATTCGAATACAATAAAAGTTTAGGTGATAAAACCTTTCTTCAATTAAGCAAAGAAGAACTTTTTTGGCAATATAATGATGAATGTAATTCTATTGCTACTATTGTAAAACATATTTCTGGAAATATGTTATCTCGATGGACAAACTTTTTAACTGAAGATGGAGAAAAACCTTGGAGAAATAGAGATGATGAATTTGTAAATACATACAACTCTAAAGAAGAAATGATTGCAGATTGGAATAAAGGTTGGCAATGCTTATTTGAAAACTTAAATACCATCACTCCAGAAAATAGCAATACTATTGTTTATATTAGAAATGAAGGACATACCATTGCCGAAGCTATTAATAGACAACTGTGCCATTATTCTTACCATATTGGGCAAATTGTTACCATAGGTAAAATGGCTAAAAATACCGATTGGCAAACTTTATCTATAGCAAAAAATGCTTCTAAAGCATATAACGAAGCAAAGTTTTCTGAAAATAAAGGAAAAAGACATTTTACTGAGAACTTATAAGAGCTAAGTCCCATTTAGTAATATACGTTTCGTTAGGTGTTAGTTCTTGTAAACCAAGTTTGTTGTTAAAACTATCTGGAACTCCCGAAACAGGTTCTATTGCTAGGCAATTATTTATTGGTAGCGTGTATACTTGTAAAAAACTTTCTTTTGTAGTTGATGATAATTCTAAATGATAGGCTGGAGTTTTAAATTGTACTTTATTAGTATCTAAAACATAACAATCATCTAAAAAAAGGGACCCAATATTTACAATTGCAGATGTTTCTTTATTGACAACTTTCTCAGTAATCATTTGTGTATCAAAATGTATTTTTTGACTACTCTTAAAATGCAAACTACTTTTAGATAAATCTTCTGAATAAAAATATGGATGCCAACCATAAGTAAAAGGGAAAGTTTGCTTAGATGTATTCGTAAAACGAACTTCAAGGCTTAGATTAGTATCTGACAAACGATATAACAATTGTACTTTGTAAGTAAATGGAAAACCTTGTACCTCTTCTTCTTGGTTATATTCTAAAAGTAAAGCAGCTTTGTCTTTTTTTACTGATGCATCTATTATTTGAAAAGCTTTATCATGTAAAAAACCGTGAATAGCATTATTCCTTTCAACTTCATTAATAGCTAACTGATACTTTTTATTCTGAAAAGTATACTGCCCATTTTTAATTCTATTGGCAAAAGGGAATAATATAGAAGAAGCATATGTATCTTTATATTGTAAAGGATTTAAATCTTTTATCAATTGTTTATTTCCTAAACACAACTCTTGTAAACTAGTTCCTTGATTTAAGGCTATTGAAGCATACGTGATTTCATTAAAAATTTTGACAAAAACTACTCCAGTAGTTTTATCTATATCTTGAGTTATTTGAAAAGACATCTTATTACTTTGTCACAAATCAATCGAAAATTTCAGTAAAATCCTAATCTTTTTATTTGATTCCTTCAAACCATAATTTAAAAGCAGAAACTTTTTCTCTACTTACAATAATATCTTTTTCATTAAATACTTTTGAAGTAATTTTTAATCGACTATTAGAATACACTAAAACATCTTTTATATCAGAAATATTAATAATAAATGATCGATTAACTCTAAAAAAATCGGTCGCATTTAGAACATCTACCAAACTCTCTAATTTATAATCTAAAATGTATTTCTTTTTTTCGTTGGTAATCAAATACACAGTTCTACCTTCTGCATAAAACAAAGAAATCTCTTCTGTTTTTATAGAGTGAATATGGTTACCTAATCTTACTAAAAAACGGTCTTTTGTCTTCTTTTCTGAAAGTTCTTTCACTGCATTTTCTACATGAGAATTCCCAGAAAATACATGTTGCATTTTTTTAAGTTTACCCATTGCTTTTGAAACATCTGTAAAAGTGATTGGTTTTAAAATATAATCAATGCTATTTACTTTAAAAGCATCAATTGCAAACTCATCAAAAGCTGTGGTAAAAATGATAGGTTTGTTGATTGGTACTTGATTAAAAATTTCAAAACTTAAACCATCTGTTAATTGAATATCCATAAAAACAACATCAAAATCTTGGTTGTTTTGAAACCAAAAAACAGCATCTGATATGCTTGGTATTTTATTCAAAATTAAAGCATCAGCATCATATTTAAGAATATATCTTTCTAATTTATCTGCTGCTAAACTTTCGTCTTCAATTATAACAATTCTCATTAATTAGTTTTTTATATTTAGAATAGGTATTGTAATAAATCGCTCTTCATTTTCTTCATTTATAAGAATTGGATCTTTACTATAAATGCTATAAACTTTAAGTATTCCTTTCAGGTTTTCTTCACTAAACGAATCTGTAATTTTATCTTCTTTCTTGTAGACAATAGAATAATTCTCTTTTTCTAATTGCAACTTAATTTCTAAATCAACTTTTGTAGATACAATAGTCGTTTTTATAATTTGTTCAATAGTAAACAACAGACTTCCAGGTACAATAAAAAAGTTCATTGCATCTACAACACTTATTTTTATTTTTCTGTACGGTAAATGATTGTATAGTTTTATCAATTCATCAACAATAAACAACTCTTCATTTATAGGGATTAACTGATTTTTTTTGCTTGCTAAAATATATCTATACAGTGTAGCCAAGTTATCTATAAAATCATCTACTTCGTTTTTATCTTCCTTAATTAATATGAGCATAGTTTCAAAGCTCTCAAACAATAAATCTGGATTGATTTCTTTTTTAAACTGCTTAAAATCTTCTTCTATATTCTCTTTAATTAAGAGCTCATTCTTCATTTTTTTAGTGTTGATTTTGTACAAGTACTCATGACTTAAATTAAGCAACACATAAGCAACAGGAATACTACAAAAAATACTATTAAAAGTTAGTAGTTCTTCTATTGACGGACTAAATCCAGAAACGTACTTATAATAAATACTAAAAATTAAAGTGATTATAGCGGCACTTAAAACTAGTGAAACTCCCATATGAAGTAACAACATTAAAGTTGTTCCTAAAAATTTAGGTATCTGTTTAAATAACCACAATAAAAATCTAGAAAATTCATGAACAATGTATGCCAAAGCAATACAAACATATAATTCTTGTCCTAAAAACTGCTCTTGTAATTGTCCTATATTATTATTGATTAATAATATGAGTAAATAAGTAACTATTCCACTAAAAATAGGACTTAAAAACCTAAAAATTGGCGTATGAATAAATAATTTCTTCATCGTATTATAGGTATTTTAACCAAAAAATTAGCTCCATTACTTATAGAAATTCCCTTTTTTGCTAGCAATAAATATCTGGTATTGATATTTTTTAATCCAATATGAAATGAGGTTTTCTGTTTAGGTTCTTCTGTAATATTATTTTGCACACACATATAATCTCCATCTATATAAATTGATACTTTTAATGGATTATCAATACTTAACGTATTGTGTTTTACCGCATTTTCTAAAAGCATTTGCAAGGTTAAAGGCGGAATTTGAGTTTGATATAAATCACGAGAAATAGCAATATCAATTTTTAATTTATTCTCAAACCTTGTCTCTAACAAATACTGATAAGACTCTACAAAATTTAATTCTTCTTCTAATGAAATCAATGTAGAATGATAACTATTCAATGTAAATTGATACATATTAGCTAACTTTCTAATAAACATCTCAGACCTTTTTGCATTCACATGTACTAAAGAAGAAATGGTATTTAAACTATTAAATAAAAAGTGTGGGCTTAACTGAGATTTTAAAGCTTTTAATTGTAAATCTATTTGTTTACGTTCTTGTTTTACAGACTCTATTTGAAGAGTTGCAAAAGAGTAATAAGAATAAAATGCAAAATAAATAACCGAATACACCATTAATAAAATGCATAATAAAATGGCCAACTTAATCAATGTTTCTTGATAAGTCACAAAAAAATCTTCAGTAGAAAGTATCCAATGTGCGTACAAATAAATTCCACCAAAAATTAAAATAAATGAAACAATAGCTTGTAAAATATATCCTACAAACAATCGATTATTTGTTTGAGTTTGCCAAGGAAAAAGCCGGTCTAATTTTAACGCTAAAAAATAGATAACATAGGTAACTAAAACACCCAAAAGACTCGATAAAAGTCCGGTGTTTAACGAATAATCTTGTAGTTCTCCTTGATTGCTTATTACCAAATAATAGCTTAGCAAAAAGCTTATGATAATACTAGAAATAACAATAATTAAATGTTTTTTCAAAAGCTTAGTTAGTTTGTGGTTACTTTTTATTTACAAATTGAAAGATACTCAATCTTATTTTATAAATTCAGATTGAGTATCTATTAGTATTGGAAAGTTTTAATCTATTGCTTTTAAAACTCTACCGTAATAAGTATCAGAACTTATTCTTCTTGCTGCTGTTCTGTAAGCATTTTTCACTTTTTCTGAAGATCTTTTCACTTGCTTAGAAAGTGAAGTCAATACTCTTGTTAAATAATGACTAGACCTCACATTATTACTTGCAGACTGCATTAATTTAATTAGTTGTGCTTCTGATAAATTACTGCTTTTTCCTATTTTGATATAAATGTTAGAAGCATAATGAGCTGAATTGATATTATTATCTACCAATTGTAAAACTTTATCCATAGAAACATTGTCTAATCTATTCTTTAACAACTCAGAAATGATTGAAGATGTATAATGATCTGATTTAATATCATTTACAGAAGATAAAAACTGATTGTAAGCTTTGCTAGAAAGATTCTTGTTCTTTAATGCTTCTTTTAAAATGTTTGATCTATAATGATCAGAATTAATCTCTTTTGTTAATGCTAATATTTTTGTCATATTTTCATCATTTAACCTTCTATGCTTCATAATACTTTTTAGCAATTGAGATAAATAATGATCAGAGCTAATTCCTCTAGTAATTTCTAATAAAGTACCTAATTGATCATCAGTGATACTAGTATCTTCAATTACTTTCTTTAAAACACTAGTCATATAATGGTTAGAACCAATGCTCTTTGTAGCTTCAATATAAGCGTTAATCGTTTTATTATTCTTTAAAAATGCCTTTTGATTGCTTTTTAATATTTTAGAAACATAATGATCAGATTTGATATATTTTCCAACAGTATTAATGGTATTTACCATTTCATTGGTCCTTAAATTCTTTTCTAATAGTAAAGAAATATAGGCAGACTTTACATAATCGCTTTTCATTTTACTTACTTCATTCAGCACTTTTTTTGCTCCACCGTTTCTATAAAAACGCTCTACTCTACTCTTTGCAGCAATGGTAGTAGTTCTTAATATTTCAGGTAAAATTTCTGCCAACCATTTTTTCCCTTCATTATGAAATGGCTTTTCAGACCAACCAACAAAATACTTCTTAACTAAAGTTCCTGTTTCATTATGAATTAAGATTCTTCTTTTAGTTCCAAAACTCGATTTCTTTATTTCTATAAACCCACCTCTAGAAACAGCAACGATATCTCTATCATCATTTGATAAGGTGATATCTCCTTCATATTCAATTCTAAAATCTTTACGCCCATCTTTTACATGATAAGTACGTACGCCATTTTTAGAGGAATTAATGGTAAACGAATTTCCTTTACTTGAAGTGGTAATATTTGTTTGTGCAATGGCTTGTGGTGCAACTAAAAAAGCCAGTGCCATTGCTAAGGTAAAAACTGCTTTTTGAATTAATGATAAGGTTCTCATGATTGTATTTTTTCTATTTGTTGAAACAAATGTATGTGAGATATACAGCTTAAAAAAAACGAATGTAATCAATTGTTTTATTTTTGTAGTGAATTGTAAATCTCTAATTATTTGTTACTTTTAAGCACAATTAAACCCAATATTACTACATGAAAAAAATCATCTTAAAACCTCATATATTTTTCTTTTCCTTGATTCCTGTAGTAATAATACTTGGATATTTATTAAAAAACAATAGCGTTAATATTGCTCTTTACAATGAAACTTTTTCGATTGCATTAAATCATATCAGTCTCTATTTTGCTGTTTTCTTTGGATTAATTGGATTGAATTATTTCTCACTTCATTTTGGGAATAAAACACCATATAAATGGATGACCATAATACATCTAAGTATGCAAATAATTGCTTTGCTACTGTTTTTCTCTAAAGATTATTGGAATGTTTTGGGTGAAAACAACTTCTCTTTTGGTTTAAATATCAATATGGATTATGCTACATTAATCTTATTCATTTCTTTTATCCTTTTTGTTTTTGGTACTATGATTCACTTAATAAACTTCTTTGCAAGTCTGATTAATAAATCTAAATAACAAACAAAATTTCATTAAAAAATACCATGGGAGTTTCTTATATTTGTGCTTCCAAAAAAGAATACAGAACACATGTTTAATAATTTAAGTGATAAATTAGATAAAGCCTTACACACCTTAAAAGGTCATGGTAGTATAACAGAAGTAAATGTTGCAGAAACTTTAAAAGAAGTTCGTAGAGCTTTATTAGATGCCGATGTTAACTTTAAAATTGCCAAAGAGTTTACAAAAAAAGTTCAAGCTAAAGCAATAGGACAAAATGTATTAACTACATTAAATCCTGGGCAATTAATGGTGAAGTTAGTAAAAGATGAGCTAACTGAGTTAATGGGTGGAGAAACTGTAGGAGTAAACTTAGGTGGTTCTCCAACTGTTATTTTAATGTCTGGTTTACAAGGTTCTGGTAAAACTACTTTTTCTGGTAAATTGGCAAACTTCTTAAAAACTAAAAAGACTAAACAGGTTTTATTAGTTGGTTGTGATGTATATCGTCCTGCCGCAGTAAATCAGTTACAAGTTGTTGGAGAACAAATTGGAGTTGAAGTATATGCAGAAGTTGGTAATCAAAACCCTGTAGAAATTTCTCAAAACGCTATTAAGCACGCCAAAGCAAATGGTAAAAATGTAGTTATTATTGATACCGCTGGTCGTTTAGCTGTTGATGAAGAAATGATGACCGAGATTTCTAACATTCATAAAGCAGTAAATCCGCAAGAAACCTTATTTGTTGTAGATTCTATGACAGGTCAAGATGCTGTGAATACAGCCAAAGCATTTAATGATGTTTTAAATTTTGACGGTGTTGTTCTTACAAAATTAGATGGTGATACACGTGGTGGAGCTGCATTAACCATTAAATCTGTAGTAGACAAACCTATTAAGTTTATTGGTACTGGAGAGAAAATGGAGGCTATTGATGTTTTTCACCCAGACCGTATGGCAGATAGAATCTTGGGAATGGGAGATGTTGTATCTCTTGTAGAACGTGCTCAAGAACAATTTGATGAAGAAGAGGCTAGAAAATTACAAAAGAAAATCGCCAAAAATCAATTTGGTTTTGACGATTTCTTAAGTCAGATTCAGCAAATTAAAAAAATGGGGAATATGAAAGACCTGATGGGAATGATTCCTGGCGCTGGAAAAGCTCTAAAAGATGTAGATATTGATGACGATGCATTTAAAGGAATAGAAGCAATAATCCACTCAATGACTCCATCAGAAAGAGCAACACCGAGTACCATTAATGCCAGTAGAAAAAAACGTATTGCTAAAGGATCTGGTACTTCTGTACAAGAAGTAAATCAGTTAATGAAGCAGTTTACTCAAATGAGCAAAATGATGAAGATGATGCAAGGTGGTGGCGGTAGAAAAATGATGCAAATGATGAAAGGAATGAGATAAAAATATACAAAAGAGACAACTACGTTTGTCTCTTTTTAATTTATAATAACACCTAAACAACACACTAAAAACAGTTATGATATTACTAGACGGTAAAGCCACATCAAATCAGATTAAAGAAGAAATTGCCATTGAAACTAAACAATTGGTAGAAAAAGGAATCAAAGCACCACATTTAGCCGCTATCTTGGTTGGTAACAATGGAGCAAGTTTAACTTATGTTAATGCCAAAGTAAAGGCTTGTGCAAAAGCAGGATTCGAATCTACTTTAGTTACTTTACCCGAAGATATCTCTGAAAATGACTTACTCAACGAAATTGAAAAATTAAATACCAATCCAGAAATTGATGGTTTTATTGTTCAGTTACCATTACCCAAACATATTGACGAGCAAAAAGTATTAATGGCAGTTAATCCAGACAAAGATGTTGATGGTTTTCATCCAACTAATGTGGGTAAAATGACTTTAAATTTACCTACCTTTTTACCTGCAACTCCATTCGGAATTTTAGAATTACTAGAAAGGTATAACATTGAAACAAGTGGTAAGCATGTGGTTGTTATTGGAAGAAGTCACATTGTTGGTAGTCCGATGAGTATTTTAATGTCGCAAAAAAGAACTGCTGGAAATGCTACTGTAACCATAACACATAGTAGAACAAAAAACTTAAAAGAAATCACTTTACAAGCTGATATCGTTGTTGCTGCTCTAGGTATTCCTGAGTTTTTAACTGAAGATATGGTAAAAGAAGGGGTTACTGTTATTGATGTTGGTATTACTAGAATTGCAGATGATACTAAGAAAAATGGTTTCCGTTTGGCTGGTGATGTACATTTTGATTCTGTTTCTAAAAAGGCTAGTTATATAACACCTGTTCCTGGTGGAGTTGGACCAATGACTATTGCTATGTTAATGAAGAATACTTTATTAGCTGCAAAAAGAAGAAGCTAGATTATTGTTGCAATTGCATCACTTCACTTAATAAAGAAGGTAATCCGTTGGTTTGTATTTTGTCGTTATTCCAATGACTCAAAATACAGCTAACGTATTTTCCTCTAAGCTTTTCAGCAATATAATATACTGTTAAGCGTTTTGCACCAGAACTTAAATTTAATAATAAAGAGTTTACTCCTTTTACTTTATAAACAACTTTAGTAGCTTGTGTTGGTTTGCCTTCAAAAAGAATCGTAACCACATTTTTAGAAGTTACTGAAAGCTTATTTTGATAAGTACTAATCTGTTCTCTTATTAGATTAAAACTTTTTGCTTCTTCTAATGAAGCATGAATGCTCCAATCCATTTGTCCATTATAAGGGCATTGCACATTTCTTACTCCCATCCATTTACAAGAAGGTCCTAATTTGATACTTCTATTTACAAAATTTATACTATCTATTTTTATCGGAAGATAAATAGAAGAAGGTATTTTATTTTCTAGATAACTAGTAATAAACTTATTTTTAAATTGAGAGCTAAGAGGCTTATTATTACTAAAATAAATAACGGCTATGAAATCATCATTTTTCACAAAATAGGTACTCGAAAATATATAATTATTTTGAAAAACTTGCGTTGAATCTTTTACCCAATAATGTTGTTTATCCAAAGATTCATCAATCCTTTTATGTACTTTTTTATAATTATAGTCTAATTTTCTAAAAAGCCTTTTTAAATCTCTTTTTGTAAAATCATAACTAAAACTTTGTACTGAGATGGTAGTAGCATTTACATTATACAGTGTATAACTATTGTGTTTTATTGCTTGAAAACCTTTAAAAAAATCCTCTTTTTGAGCTTGTAAATGAATTGATATTAAGCAAAAAAATAATAGAATCTTTTTCATAAAATTTTAAGCTTCTCTGTGTACTAAATCAATTGAAAATGCCGGTAAACAAATAGCTAAATATTCACAAGCTTCATCAAATGGATTTGAATATTGTACTCTAACATTCTTTTCTATTTTAATGGATTGTCCAGCTTCTAGTATTATTGTTTCACCTTCAATAATAAATTGCTTTTTTCCTTTAATGATATAAGTATACTCATCAAATTCTGGTGTTTGATATGGCTCACTCCATTTAGGCGGAGCAATCATATGTGCAATACTTATTTGTGAATCTTTATTTGTTGCATTGCCAAAATGCTCTTCAATTAATTTTCCATCTGTTGTTGGAACAATAAATGGAGACTTTTGAATTGAATACTTTTTAGCCATAGTATCAAGAATTAGTTAAACCAAACGATGAATGATTTTACTTTTGCCAAACCTGGTATTTGATCTAAACTTATTTTTTGAGTACTAAAACTCTTTAATCCTAAGTCTTCTTTATCCAATGCAATAGTAACATTTAAATCATCTATAAATAAAGTGGCAGAACTTAAAGATGTTTCTACTTTAGAAATGGTATTGTTTAAGTTAATTTCTTCAAAAGAAGAATCTAAATTCAATCCCGATTTTGTAGCAAATCGGTTATCAAAAATCTGAATACTCTTTATAGTAGAAGTAGAATCTAATTGTTCTTTAGGCACAATAGTTAATAAATGTTTTCCTCCTTTTTCATATATCATATACTCATCATCATCTTGAAAATAATTATCTCCCAAAGATCCTTCACTTAAATTTTTAACAATAGAATCTTTTGCAAAAATCTTCTCAACATCAAGCATTGTTGTATTTACAGTTAATTCACCTACTTTTCCTTTTCCAACCTCAAAACGATTCCCATTTCCACATTGTACAAATAAAAGTGTTAATAAGGCAATACTTAATAGTCTTAAAACATTCTTATACATTCTTCTTATTATTTTTGATAACTATTTAACGACTTTTTTTAGCATTTGTTATAAAATGCGCATAAAAGTAATCAATCTTTAAATCATAAAAAATTTTTACTGTTTATTATAGCTCTAAAAAAAAGTTAAACTTAGTAATTTATTGATTATCAAATATCATGCAAATTTTGATTCTATGTAAATACTACAAAATCTTACAATTATTTCTTTTTGTTTCTGTATCTTTGCCAACCGATGAAAAAAGAGGTACAAGATTTAATAAATATAGGAAAAATGCTTCCACTGATGGAAGAGTTTTACACCATTCAAGGTGAAGGTGCACATACGGGTACAGCAGCTTACTTTATTAGAATTGGTGGTTGTGATGTTGGTTGTCATTGGTGTGATGTTAAAGAAAGTTGGGATGCAAAACTTCATCCTCCAACAGAAACTGACATCATTGTAAATAATGCAAAAAATTATGCAGATACAGTAGTAATTACTGGTGGAGAACCATTAATGTGGAGCTTAGATTATATTACTACAGAATTACAAAAAAATAATATTAAAACTCACATCGAAACTTCTGGTGCTTATCCATATTCTGGCACATGGGATTGGTTTTGTTTATCACCTAAAAAAACAAAGTTACCTCTTGATGAAGTATATGATAAAGCTGATGAACTTAAAATGATTATTCACAATAAAAACGATTTTAAGTTTGCCGAAGAAGAGGCTGCAAAAGTCAATAAAAACTGTAAATTGTTTTTACAACCAGAATGGAGTAAAAAAGAAAAAATGACTCCAATGATTGTAGATTATGTAATGAAAAATCCCAAATGGAAAATTTCATTACAAACACATAAATATTTAGATATTCCATAAAAAAAGCAGTCTTAAGACTGCTTTTTTTAGTTTAATTTATCTTTCACTAAACTAAGTATTTTATCAAACTGTTCTTTTCTTGTCAGGTTAGAATTGTCAATTTCAATAGCATCAGATGCTTTAACCAAAGGAGAATCTTTACGAGATGTATCCATTTGATCTCTTTCTACAACATTCTTTAAAATTTCTTCATAACTAACATTTTCTCCTTTGTCAGTCAATTCTTTATATCTTCTTTCGGCTCTAGTATCTGCAGAAGCATTCATAAATATCTTTAATTCAGCATCTTTAAACACTACGGTTCCAATATCTCTTCCATCCATTACCACACCTTTATTTTTCCCCATTTCTTTTTGAATGGCAACTAGTTTTTTTCTAACATCAGAATTTGCAGAAACTTTACTAACTAAATTAGAAACTTCTAAAGTGCGAATTTCTTTTTCAACATTTTCTCCGTTTAAGTACATATCTGCATTAGCAGTTTTTGCATTTAATTGAAAATGTAATTGAATCTCATTCAATTTATTAATAAGAGATTCATCATTAAAAAAACTACTACCTACAAAGTCATTTTGCATAGCATATAATGTTACAGCTCTATACATAGCGCCAGAATCTACATAAATATATTCCAAGGCCTTAGCTAATTCTTTTGCAACAGTACTTTTTCCTGTTGATGAATACCCATCAATAGCAATTGTAATCTTCTTATTCATTTATCTTCTTCTATCTAAATCTATTTGTAAACTAAATGTGCTTACATTTGATGCGGAATGTACTTTAGAATAAGCATAATTTAATTTTAGCTTATTCATTTTTAATCCAAAACCAAATGAAATGCCCCCAAAGGTACGAACGTTTTGCAATTTATACTCTTGAGATTTTCTAAAATTATACCCTAATCTTAAATTAATTGCATTTTCTGGAAACAACTCAACTCCAACAATAAAATGTCTTAAAGCATTATTGATAAAAGAAACTTTTTCTTTGGTAATATTCCCCTCTATATCAGATGTTTGATTTGAAGGGTTGCTAACTCCAACCTTCCATTGCTGTAAATTGTCTATAGTAACATACCATTTTACAGGTACATTTTCTAACTTGTATGAACCACCAATTGCTACTTCTAATGGCAATTTTTCTGTTTTACCATTAAATGATGATATTTGAGTTCCAACATTTCTTACAACTAAAGTGAACACATATGGTTTATAAGGATTATGATATAAAATACCAAAATCAGCTACTACACCAGTAGAAGAATAACTACTTATACTTGAGTTGATGAATTTTAAATTTGCGCCAGCAAAAACATTTGTCCATGGTAAATTTACTGCATAACCTATAGAAATTGCTATATCACTTGCATTAAAAGTACCTGTAATATTCCCTTGCTCATCTGCTTCAGTTAAAGTTCCATAATTTAAGTATTTAACACTTCCATGTAAAGTACCAAATCGCCTATTTATTCTTTTAGCATAAGATACAGATCCAATACTTATTCCTGTTAAATAAGATGTATAATTTAATGCTAGCTGATTATCTAAAGTTTCATTTATTACTGATGGATTCCAAATCGGTTGATTAATATCATCTACTAATGTCAATACTTTTCCCCCTAATGCAGTTTGTTTTGCAGATGTAGAAATATTTAAAAATTGATAGACGGATTCTCCACCAACTTGAGCGTTAATGCTTAAGCTTGTTAATAATAGAAGTAATAATACCTTAAACAATTTCATATTGAATACAAAGAAATAATAAATAGTAATTATAACGTAAAAAAAGCGATAAATTTTATGTTTGTATAAAAAAAAACCTCAATCT
>CANMHT010000015.1 GCA_947497755.1 uncultured Polaribacter sp.
ATAAAATTTAAACCAACAATTTCTATCTTTAGTTTTCCCCATTACAATAAGCTTATCGCTTTTACTATCCTTCCTTCCCAACAACTTTATATTATTATTATTATGAAAAAAAAACTACTCAAACTCAAATTTTGTAGTGTTTTTTTAATGTTTACCACATTAAACACTACTGTTTATGGACAAGAAAAAGACACACAACATCCGAGTATGCCAACTAACATTGTTATAAAACAAAAAAATAATTCTAACGTAATAGATTATTCTAACATTTATGTTAGTTGGACAGCCTCTACAGATAATATTGGAGTTACTGAATATGAAGTCTATCAAAATGGAAATCTCATAGGAACAACAACAACAACAACAAATTATACTGTTACCACTTTTAAACCAAATACTAAATATACATTTACTATTATAGCAAAAGATGCCGCTGGTAACAAAAGCCTCAGAGCAGGCAAGATTTATCGGACAGAGTATTTATATAATTTTGCATCAAAACGAATAGAGGTTGGAAGAATCGAAAAAACATCTGTCGAAATTAGTTGGACTATAGATGCTAGATCTCTAGATACCTTTCTAAAAAATGATCTTAAATTAAAATTATTTAAAAATGGAGAATATGTAGCTCTTTTCTCTAAATATGACCTTACAATAAATAATAATATAGGGTATCAATCATATACTTTTACCAACTTAAAACCCAATACAGATTATGTTTTTACTTTAAAAACTGTAGACAAACAGAATAATATTTCGGGAGATAAGTCTTCATCTATAATTATAAGAACCAAGCTACCTACTTATTGTTCTTCTAGGAGTTATTATGTTAAAAGTGCCTACATTGTAAAAGTAGAAAGTAACACAATAAGTAATTCGTCTGGTAAGAGTAACTATAGTGAATATGATTATTCTAATCACGCACCATACAAAAAAGGTGAATACTATAGTCTTACAATAACTCCTAGATTTGAAGGGGCTCCTAGTTACCCTGAAGGATATGCTGCTTGGATTGATTTTAATGGTAATGGTATTTTTGAAAATAAAGAAATTGTATTAGCAACAGGTGTAACTCATCGAAAAGACATTACTGCCATTTTTAAAGTTCCTGAAGATGCAAAAATTGGACGGACAAAAATGCGGGTTTCTATGAAATGGGATGGAGCACCAAGTCCTTGTGAAAATTTGTGGTATGGTGAAGTTGAAGACTACTTCATCAATATTGCAAATAATAATTATAAAACTCCATGTTTATCATACGGACAAAGCACTAAAGATGAAGGAATTGGACAAATAACAATTTCAGAAGTACGCGAAAAAACATACCATAAAATTGTGTGGAGAAATATTGGTTGGGGTATTTTTTCTCCCTCATACCAAAAAATAACCGAAGAGCAACTAATTGAAGTATATAAAAATACTTCAGGATATGCTGGTTATTCTAATTTCACAATAACTTATACAAAAGATAGTAAGTTAATTGGATTATATGATGATACAAAATATAAGATAACTATAGTTCCTAAATGGAGAGGTCGACGCTATAAAGAGGGGTATACTGTTTGGATTGATGAAAATAGTAATGGTATTTTTGAAAAGTCAGAAAGAAAATTTTCATTATCTCCTACAGAAGATAATGCTGTTTCAGGCTATATTAAATTAGGCAGAACCGGAACCGGCTTATATCGAATGCGTATTTCTATGGCATATAATCATGCTCCTATAAACCCCTGTGAATCGTTTTCTTATGGTGAAGTTGAAGATTATTACTTGGGTGTAAGTGGTAAACCTTCCTCTATTAATGAACGTACCAAAGAAACTAATATTGATCCTCCTTTAAATTTAAGTTTTAAAAAGATAGTTACTCTGTATCCAAACCCAGTACAAGACAAATTAAAAATTAATACTAATCTTAGTTCTAAAACTCAATACATGATTAGTAGTGCTAACGGAAAAACTGTTCTCAATGGAATACTTAAAGAAAAAGTAATTAATGTTTCCACATTAAAAAAAGGAATACATATTATCCGTTTTATTGATGGAAACACTATTATTTCAAAAAAGTTTATAAAAAAATAATTGTTCTAATATAGAAGTCAGTAAAAACTACTGATTACCTTCAAATTTTGTACATGGATATGCTCAAAAAAACTATTAAAGCTTATTTGAGCATATCATTGCAATATTTATTACTTTTGAATGTTTTAATCTGAAAAACTTTTCATGAATAAAAATATTCTATATTTAATCTTACTTTCCCTACTGATTAGCGCCTGCGAAAAAGACGATATCTGCTTATCTCCCACTACACCAAAACTTATTGTACGTTTTTACGATAACGCAGATCAAACAGTAAAAAAAGATGTAGTTAACTTATCTATTTGGGCTGATGGAAAAGATACCTTGTCTACTTTTAAAAGTGTAACCTTAGATTCCATATATATTCCATTAAATACAAATACTACACAAACAATATACAATCTTAAAACATCTGCAACTGGCAATAAAGCAGATAATAAAATCAATAAGTTAACCATAAACTACACAACAGAAGATATTTTTGTTTCTAGATCTTGTGGTTTCAAAACAATTTTTAAAACGGTTACTATTAGTTCAGACAATGGTTGGTTTCAATCATTTACACCCAATTCAATAACAACAATAGACAATGAAAACACTGCACACATTAAAGTATACCATTAGTCTATTAATATTGATGGTCTCTTTGCAAACTTTTTCTCAAGAAAAAGACTCTGTAACTTATAAATCTCCGTACGGCTTACGTTTAGGAATAGACATAAGTAAACCTATTATGGGAATGTTAGATTCTAATTCAAGTGGTATAGAATTTACTGCTGATTATCGTATTTCTAAAAATTGGTTTATTGCTACAGAATTTGGAAACCAAGAAGAAATTACCGTGGAAGACTATACCAATTCAACTGCAAAAGGAAACTTTGTAAAAATTGGAGTTAACTATAATGCTTATAAAAATTGGTTGGACATGAATAATGAAATTTTTGTTGGATTTCGTTATGCAACAAGTACCTTTGAGCAAACCTTAAATAGTTACAGAGTAAACACTGGTAACGATTATTTCATTGGAAACAATATGGATACCCCGATTACTACCAAAGGTTTAAATGCGCATTGGACAGAGTTTGTCCTTGGAATTAAAGCCGAAACACTAAAAAATTTGTATTTAGGATTTAGCTTTTCTTACAAGATTATGTTAAGTTTAAAACACCCTAATAACTTCAAAACCCTTTATGTACCTGGGTTTAACAGAGTTTTTGAAACCGAAACAGGTTTTGGATTTAACTACACTATTTCTTACACAATTCCTTTTGTTAATAAGTAATTGTTCAAGTAACCCTTGTTTTTCTTAACTTTATCGTCCATTTTTAAAAACTTATAAACAATGAGTAAAGTACCAAGTGTAGATTTGGCTGATTTTTTATCAGGTGATGCAGAAAGAAAACAAAAATTTATTAATGAAATTGGAAACGCCTATGAAAATATAGGGTTCGTTGCTTTAAAAGGGCACTTTTTAGACGATGCTTTAGTAGACGATCTTTATGGCGAAGTAAAAAACTTTTTTGAACTACCTGTAGAGGTAAAACAAAAATATGAAGTACCAGGAATTGGTGGACAAAGAGGATATGTTTCTTTTGGTAAAGAAAGTGCTAAAGGAAAAAAAGAAGGAGATTTAAAAGAATTTTGGCATTTTGGTCAATATGTAGAAGACAACCCTAAGTTAGAAGCTGAATATCCTGCAAATGTTACAGTAGAAGAATTACCAAAATTTAATGAAGTTGGTAAACAAGCCTACCAAATGCTAGAAAAAACAGCAAAATATGTATTGCGTTCTTTAGCCTTACATTTAGGCTTAGAAGAAACTTATTTTGACAACTATATTAAAAACGGTAATAGTATTTTAAGACCAATTCATTATCCTCCTATTACTCAAGAACCAAATGATGCGGTTAGAGCTGCTGCACATGGAGACATTAACTTAATTACTTTGTTAATGGGTGCTCAAGGAAGAGGATTACAAGTTCAAGATAATGATGGTGTTTGGCATGATGCTATAGCACAACCAGATGAATTGATGATTAATGTTGGAGATATGTTATCTAGACATTCTAACAACAAATTAAAATCAACAATTCACAGAGTAATTAATCCGCCAAGAGAATTGTGGGGAACATCAAGATACTCTATTCCGTTTTTTATGCATCCAATTAGCGACATGAAATTAGATGTATTAGATAGCTGTGTTGATGAAAGCAATCCAAAGCAATTTGAAGATATTACAGCTGGTGAGTTTTTAAATGAGCGCTTGAGAGAATTAGGATTGATTAAGTAAAAACAATTGAACCTGTTTTTTATGGCTAAAAAAAAACTCGGTAGTTTTTCTGATTTAGGAGGTTTCGTTTTTTCAACAGATGAGAACTTTGATTTTTCTTCTGATGAAAAAACAGAAACGCTTCCTAATAACGAACAATTTTTAGAAGCACATTTTTCTAATAAAGGACGTGGAGGAAAAACAGTTACTGTTATTAAAGGATTTGAAGGTACTGAAGAAGACTTAAAAGCCTTAGGTAAAAAGTTAAAAACAAAATGTGGCGTTGGAGGTAGTATCAAAGAGGGCGAAATAATTATTCAAGGTAATTATAGAGACAAGATTATTGAGCTACTAAAAAAAGACAATTACAATGTAAAACGTATAGGTGGTTAATTTTTAAATGTTAAAGTAAATTAATTAAAAAATAAATTAAATTTAGCATCGTTTTTTTACTATAAAACTGATAATAAGCATTTAACAAACCATTCCCTAAATTGAATCACTAATTGATTGGGAGATAAAATTTAATCTAAGTGAAAACTACTACATTACATATTACCAACGGCGATAGCACAACAAATTATTTAAAAGAATTAAACATTCAAGGTGATTTTATTACTTGGAGAGAAATGTTGT
Source organism: uncultured Polaribacter sp. (assembly GCA_947497755.1). GTDB lineage: Bacteria > Bacteroidota > Bacteroidia > Flavobacteriales > Flavobacteriaceae > Polaribacter. Next base: position 4,985 of record CANMHT010000015.1, read on the forward strand.
GCGAAGGAAAAACCGAAGTAAATGTAGGTAGTGAAAATTTTTGGAAAACGCGTTTCAACTTTTTTAAACAATCTTACAAAGTAACCAAACAGCAATTTATAGACATTACACTTAAAGAATATCGACTCTTATGTAAACAAAAAACACAAGAAGAGATTGTACTTTGGTTTGAACACGATTTGTTTTGTCAAATAAATATGCTAGCTGTAATTAGCTGGTTAAAACGTTATAGAAAAGGTAGAAAAGTATCATTAGTTTGCAGCGGTAAAATTGATGGTTTTGAGCAATTATTTTGTTTATCTCATTTGTCTGAAAAGCAAATAAAAGAGCATTATAAAAACAAAATTGAACTCACTGTTGATGATATTGAATATGCAGATTATGTTTGGCAAATGTATTGCTCAAATAACCCAATTAATTTACAAAACATACAGCAATACCAACCTAGCACTACTTTTGCTTATTTAGCTGATGGCTTATTAGCACATTTACAACGTTTTCCTAGTATTAAAAATGGCTTAAATGCTGTAGAAAATAATATATTAAATATAGCTGCTTCTAATCAAGAAATTACTTCTAAAAATAAATTTGTTGGTAGCATTTTACAAAGCGAAGAACATTATGGCTTTGGAGATGTACAATACTTTAAAAAGATAGATGAATTAAAACATTTGTTTAGCTCCTTCTCTCCTGTTCAACTTAATAATACCGGACAAAAAGTACAACAACAACTAGTAAATGTATACGCCAACTTAAGAAATGACTTTTCCTTTTTAGGCGGTGCAAAAAAATATAATTTTTTATACGATAACTCAACACAAAAGTTATTGAAAATAACCTCTTTATGATAAAAGAATCTGAACTCATCTTAAACGAAGATGGAAGTGTATATCACTTAAACTTAAGACCAGAAAACATTGCAACCGACATTATTTTTGTAGGTGATCAATACAGAGTAGATAAAGTTACTAAACATTTTGACTCAATAGAGTTTACAACTCAAAAACGCGAATTTAAAACCACTACTGGAACCTATAAAGGCAAAAGAATTTCTGTAATGTCTACAGGTATTGGTCCAGATAATATTGACATTGTTCTAAATGAATTGGATGCTCTTGTTAATATCGATTTAGAAAGTAGAACCATAAAACCAACTCATACAGCTTTAAATATTGTACGTATAGGGACTTCGGGTTCTTTACAAAGCGATATTCCTGTGAATAGTTTTGTACTATCTAAATACGGATTAGGCTTTGACGGAATGCTACATTCTTATGATTGTGAACAACATCTAGAAAGCGATATTGAAGATGCTTTTATAGAACACACAAATTGGTCTCCTAAAAAATCGAGACCTTATGCTGTAAAAAATAGTGAAGTTTTAGAAAGTAAATTAGCTAGTGATAAAACATTTTTAGGCTTTACAGCAACTGCAGGTGGATTTTACGGACCTCAAGGAAGAATACTACGTTTGGCTTTACAAGACCACGATTTAAATTCTAAAATAGACAACTTTAATTTTAAAGGAATTAAAGTCACCAATTTAGAAATGGAAACTTCTGCAATTTATGGATTGTCAAAATTATTAGGACACCATGCATGTTCTATGAATGCCATTATTGCCAACAGAGCTAATGGTACTTTTAGTGAAGATTACCAAGCTGTAGTAGAAGATTTAATTGTATATACTCTAGATAAATTGGTTGGATAAATGACAAACCTAAAAATTGGTGGTGTTCCAGAACATTTTAATTATCCTTGGTATTTAACCTTAAAAAATAAAGAATACGCCAAGTACAATATTAATTTACGCTGGAAAGATTTTCCTGGAGGAACAGGACAAATGGCTACTGCTCTCAGAGATGGCTCAGTAGACATTGCCATTATTCTTACTGAAGGTATAATCAAAGATATTGGTGATGGAAATCCGTCTAAAATTGTACAAACCTATGTAAAGAGTCCATTAATTTGGGGAATACACGTAGCTCAAAACTCAAAATTTGATCGCATAGAACAATTAGAACACGCTACCATTGCAATTAGTAGATATGGTTCTGGTTCACATTTAATGGCTATTGTTAATGCTCACAATTTGGGTTGGGATATTGACAAACTTACATTTAAAGTAGTAGGTAATTTACAAGGCGGAATAGACGCTTTAACTAATGGTGAAGCCGATTATTTTATGTGGGAACATTTTACCACCAAACCTTTTGTAGATAACAATATATTTAGAAGATTAGGAGATTGTCCTACTCCTTGGCCATGTTTTGTAATTGCTGTTAGAGATGAAATTCTAGAAAAATACCCTGAAGAAATCAAAACTATTTTACAACTCATCAATAAAAAAACCATAGGTTTTAAATCTATAGAGAACATTGATAAAATACTGGCTAACAGATACGAACAACAATTAGAAGACATACAACAATGGTTATCTATTACAAATTGGGAAAGTGAAAATCCAATTTCTGAAAAATTAATTGATGAGATACAAAATAAAATGTTAACCTATGGCGTTATACAATCGACAGTGAATGCTGGTAAGTTCATTAAAAATATGTACATTTAACCTCTAAATTTGGCACGATATGAAAAAAATACTATTTATTGGAATCTGTACCCTTGGAATTTTAAGTATCACTTCATGCAGAAGCACATCGGCAAGCTGTGGTTTAGCAAAAAACACAAAAACTAAGCAAACTCAACAAAACTTTCAACAAACAACCCTAACTGCAAAAGCAACGGTTAAATAGTTGACTGTCTTAATCAAATTCAATAAATCCGCTTTTTAAGCGGATTTTTTTGTGCCCTAGATTTACTTAATATTGAATTAATAATGAGCATACTTTTATATAAAGTTTAGCTTACCATCATTTCACTTAGCCTTTACAATTTAAACATCTTGTTACTATAAGTTTGAGAAACCATTGTAACTAAGATTATCGTAAATAGAAATTACTTTTTATCATTTTTTACAACTATTAAAACTTTCGGTTTTAATTGGTTTGTCAACCCCTTAATTATCAACTTATTTTATGAAGAAATTCAAAAAGCGTAAATTAGATATTGTCGTAATATCTGATGTACATTTAGGTACTTATGGATGTAGAGCAAAAGAATTAAACAATTATTTAAAAAGCATACAACCCAAAATAGTAATCTTAAATGGAGACATTATAGATATTTGGCAATTTAAAAAAAGGTATTTTCCAAAGCCTCACTTAAAGGTTATTAAACAGTTAATGTCTTTTATTACTTCTGGCACAAAAGTTTATTACATCACCGGAAATCATGATGAAATGCTACGAAAATTTAAAGGTTTTAGATTGGGTAGCTTCGAAATTACCAATAAAGTAGTTTTAGATATTGATGGTAAAAAGGGATGGTTTTTTCATGGCGATGTTTTTGATGTTACCATGCAACACTCTAAATGGCTAGCAAAATTAGGCGGTGTTGGATATGATTTTTTAATTCTGATAAATACCTTTTTTAATTGGTGCAGCTTCAAATTAGGTTACGGAAGAATTTCGCTATCAAAAAAAATCAAAAATAGTGTAAAAAGTGCTGTGAAATTCATCAATGATTTTGAAAAAACAGCTTCTGATATTGCCATAGAAAACAACTATGATTATGTGGTTTGCGGACATATTCATCAACCAGAAATAAGAGAAATACAGAATGACAAAGGAAAAACTACCTATTTAAATTCTGGTGATTGGGTAGAAAACCTTACTGCCCTAGAATACAAAAACAAACAATGGAAATTGTATGAATATGAAAAAGACACATCCATTCAAAAACTTTTAAATGTAGAAGTTATAGACCCAGAAATTGTGCGAGTAGAAAGCAACAATGCTTTATTATTTAAAGAATTACTTGCCGAATTTAATATTGAACAACCTTTAAAATAACCACTATGAAAATTTTATACGCCATACAAGGAACAGGGAATGGACATGCAAGTAGAGCTCTAGAAATCATTCCTTTGTTACAACAAAAAGCACAAGTAGATATTTTAATTAGCGGGTATCAATGCAACATAAAACTTCCGTTTGAAATTAAATACAAACTCTATGGTTTAAGTTTTATTTTTGGTAAAAAAGGCGGAATAGATCTATTTAAAACCATAAAAAAAATCAAGTTATTTAAACTTATCAAAGAAATAAAATCCATTCCTGTAAAAGAATACGATTTAATTATCAACGATTTTGAACCCATCTCTGCTTGGGCTGCAAAACTTAAAAATGCCCCCATTATTTCTTTAAGTCACCAAAATGCAGTCTTAGATGCTAGTTCGCCCAAATACAAAAAATATGCTTTAGAGAAATATATCTTAAAGTATTATGCGCCTACAAAAATAAAATTCGGATTTCATTTTAAATCCTATAGTTCATCAATTTTCACACCTATTATTCGAAGTCAGATTAGAGAAAAAAACATTACCAATAAAGGGCATTATACTGTTTATTTACCTGCCTATAGCGATAAGAAAATCATCAAATTACTTTCTCAATTCCCAATTGTAAAATGGCATGTTTTTTCGCGACATACAGACAAGTACTTTTTTAAGAAAAACATAACCATACAACCCATAAATAATTTTGATTTTGTAAAAAGTATGGCATCTTCTAACGGAGTATTATGTGGCGCAGGTTTTGAAACTCCAGCAGAGGCGTTATACTTAGGAAAAAAATTGATGGTTGTACCTATGAAAAATCAATATGAACAACAATGCAATGCTATGGCTTTAAAAGAAATGGGAGTTCCTGTATTGAAAAAATTCAATATCAAACGATTGAAAAAAATTGCTCATTGGATTCAATCAAATGATGTAGTAAGCGTAAATTATCCAGACATTACTGATGAAATATTAGAAGCCATTATTTCTCCAGATTATACTATAGAAGGGTTAACTACGACTTAGTTTTTGTTTCCTTCTTTAATTAGTTTCTAAAAAATACTCTAAATTGTGCGTCATTTAGAACTCTATGAAAATTGTTTTCACTTCTTGCGCACGATATACAAAGCGTCATCAACAAAAAGAATGGCTTAAAATCCATGAAGAAAACCCAGATTTTCTTTTTCTTTTAGGTGATAACATTTATATGGATTGGGGTGTAATGGTATATCATCCCTACTTTAGAAATCTTCGGTATTTTAAACGCAGAATGCAGCAAAAATACTTCGATCAATGGAATAATCCCAACTTTAAAACATTGATTGATGCTATGAATCTAAAAAATGGATTGCATGGTATTTGGGACGATCATGATTGTGGTTGGAACAATGTAAAAGTGGCAAGTTTAAACCCTAAAAACAAAGCTAAAATTGCCCATTCTAAAAATCAGTTTTTTAATCATTTTCCTATTTCTAAACAGCATAATAGCATTTATTATGCCCATGACACAGCATTAGCTCGATTCATTTTTTTAGACAATAGAAGCTTTAGCAAACGAGGAAATGAAGTTTATTTAGGTGAGGAACAACTTCAGTTTTTAGAAGAAAAACTAATTCATAATAAACCTTTAACAATTATTTCTGGCGGACTCACATTAGGCAACGGAACAGAAAAATTTTCGACTTATAAAAAAGAGTACCAACATTTTTGTGAATTAACAAGTACTTGTGATAGTATGGTTATTTATTTAGCTGGAGATATTCACACCAACAAATTTGTTGCTCCAACTGCTGGTATAAAAATAAACGGAGTACTTCCTCCTTTTGAGATTATTTCTTCTGGTGTTCCACTTACTTTTAAAGAAAGAAAACACAATTGGGCCATGTTAGAAATAAACAATGCTAATGAGATTACTGTTTCTTTTTATAAAAGAGGTATTAAACAAGAACAATTAAGTCAAAATTGTACTGAACAACTTGCCAAGTATTTACGAGATTAACTACCAATCAATTTCTGATTTTCCAATACTTTTTAGCATAGCATTGGCTTTAGAAAAATGCTTATTTCCAAACCAATATCCTCTATTAGCACTTAAAGGAGAAGGGTGCCCAGAATTTAATATATGATGTTTAGACTTGTTTATTTTTGCTCCTTTTTTCTTTGCAAATCCACCCCAAAGTAAAAAAACAACATCTTGTTTTTGTTCAGAAATTTTTGAAATTACAGCATCTGTAAATTGCTCCCAACCTTGTTTTTGGTGACTTCCTGCTTCGTGTGCTCTTACCGTTAAAGTAGCATTTAATAACAAAACGCCTTGGTTTGCCCAACGAGACAAATCTCCAGAAGCAGGATACGGAATACCCAAATCTGTTTCTATTTCTTTAAAAATATTAATCAATGATGGTGGATGACTAATTTGGTCATGTACCGAAAAACAAAGTCCGTTTGCTTGCCCTACTCCATGATATGGATCTTGTCCAATTATTACCACTTTTAAATCGTCAAAACTACAAGCATCAAAGGCTGCAAAAATATCTGCTCCTTTAGGATAACAAGTATGTTTGCTGTATTCTGATTTTACAAAACTGGCCAAATCTTTAAAATAGGGTTTCTCAAATTCTGATTGTAAAATATTTTTCCATGAATCAGCTATGTTTACTTGCATACTTTCTTATTTTTGCTTTTAAAATTGTTTGTTCTAAATGGTTATATAACTTCTTTTTTTGAGAAAACTCTTTAAAATTGAAAGTTCCATTTAAACAAAGATCACCTAAAAACCAAAGATAGTATTTTGAGTAAAAACATTTCTGATAAAACCTTACAAGATTTAGAATTTACAACAGTATTAACTCATGTTGCTGATTATTGTATTTCTGAACTGGGAAAAGAACAAGTTCTTAAAATTTCTCCTATTAAAGATCGAGAAGAATTGTTTCAAGAACTACATTTGGTTAACGAATACCTTTCTTCATTTATTAGTGAAAATAGAATTCCGAATCACGGTTTCGAAAACTGTTCTCAAGAAATTTTCACCTTAAATATTGAGAATAGCTTTTTAGAAGCTCCAGCATTTTTAAAAGTTGCCAACTTATCAGAAACAGTCAATGAATTATTAAAGTTCTTTAAAAAATTTGAAACCTACTTCCCTACACTACAAACTATTTCTGAAGAGATAGAATACACCACTGTATTGGTAGATTCGATTCAGAAAATAATAACATCTTATGGAGAAGTTGCCAATAATGCATCTATTACCTTAAAAGAATTACGTAAAGAAATTAATAAGGTGAGAGCAAAAATTGGCGAAAGTTTTACAAGAGATTTGAGCAAATATGCAGGCGCTGGTTATTTAGATGATATTAGAGAAACAGTCATCGATAATCATAGAGTGCTGGCCGTTTTAGCCATGCACAGACGTAAGGTTAAAGGAAATTTTTTAGGGGCTTCTAAATCTGGAAACATTGTTTATATTGCTCCGCAAGCAACATTAAATTACGATAGAGAGCTACAAAATTTGGTGTATGAAGAGCAGCAAGAAGTTATTAAAATTTTAAAAGAACTTGCCACTACAATTAGGCCTTATGTACCTTTATTAACCTCTTATTTAAGTTACTTAACACATCTAGATTGTATTGCTGCTAAAGCCAAATATGCTAGAGATTACAATGCATTATTGCCAAAAATCTCTAAAAAGAAAAAGATTAATTTTATAAAGGCTTATCATCCTATTTTATGGAAAAATAACCAAGAAAAAAATATTGAAACGATCCCGCAATCTATTATGCTAAATGACCAACAACAAATCATTGTCATTTCTGGTCCCAATGCAGGTGGAAAAAGTATTACGTTAAAAACCATTGGTTTATTACAAGTAATGCTGCAAAGCGGTTTGTTAATCCCTGTTGACGAACGTAGCGAAACCTATATTTTCGATACTATCTTAACAGATATAGGAGACAATCAATCCATAGAAAATCAATTGAGTACTTATAGCTATCGTTTAAAAAACATGCGTTACTTTTTACGTAAGTGCAATCAAAACACTTTGTTTTTAATTGATGAATTTGGAACGGGTTCTGATCCAGAATTGGGAGGTGCTTTGGCAGAAATTTTCTTAGAAGAATTTTATCATAAAAAGGCATTCGGAATTATCACTACACATTACGCTAATTTAAAAGTATTGGCCAATGAGTTAGACAATGTTACCAATGCCAACATGCAATTTAACGAACGTACTTTAGAGCCATTGTACAAGCTGTTTGTTGGACAAGCAGGGAGCTCTTTTACTTTTGAAGTAGCTCAGAAAAATGGGATTCCGTATAGCTTAATCAACAAAGCAAAAAAACGTGTAGAAACTGAAAAGATACGTTTAGACAAAACCATTTCTAAACTACAAAAAGAACGCAATAGACTGCAAAAAAATTCTGACAATTTAGAACGTCAAAAAAACAAAGGTCAAGAACATATTGATAGTTTGTTAGAAAAAGAACAAAAAATTCAAGAAAAATTAGCTGGTTTTCAAGACCTCTACGATAACAATCAACGGATGTTAACGGTAGGAAGAAAAATAAATGAATTGCTAAATCATTATTTCCAAACCAACAACAAAAAGCAATTGAATAGCGAATTGCAAAAATGGATTGCTGCAGAAAAAACAAAGCATTTAAAGAAGAATCCACCAAAACCCAAAACAAAAGCCGAAAAGAAGACCGCAAAGGTAGATCAGCAAAAAAAGAAAGAAACGCTGCAAAAAGTGGAGCAAGAAGTACTTAAAAAAGTAGTTGAAGTACGTAAAGAAAAAAAGAAAGAAGCGGCTAAGATTGCCAAAGCCAAAGCAGATTATGTTTTTAAAGTAAATGATCGCGTACGTTTAACTGATGGAAATGCTGTTGGTACCATCGAAAAAATTGAAAAGAAAAACGTTTTTATCAATTACGGACTTTTTACTACCAAAGCTAAAGTAGAGCAATTAGAATTGGTAGAAAAAGGGAAATAAATTATTTTATACAATATATCACACAAAAACCGATGCAAAGCATCGGTTTTTGTGTTTTAAAAAGTACTTATTAATGGTGTTGCCAACATCTACCTGAAGTATTTCTTGTTCTCCGTTTGCATTGACTCCCTTTTTGCGTTATTGCAGTGCATCTTGTAGAAGTTTTTTTTGTAGTTGAAACCTTCTTTGGCTTTGTTTCTTTTTTAGCACTCATTTTCTGCTTGCTTTTTTTAGGTACGCAAACCTTACAGGCATTATAACCTTTTACTTTGGCTCTTTTTATGGTGGTTACAATATGCTTTTTGGGCAATAACCTACAGCTTTTTTCGTGGTAACTCTTTCCTTTTTCTGTGACAAACACCTTGGTTTGCGCACTACTTATATGACTTATAAAAACAACAGCCATAATGAGTATTATTTTTAGTGGTTTCATGCTTGTTGTTTATGAATGAAATCAAAAATTACTTTTTCAATATTAGAAGGAATATCCGCATTCTTAATCTTATATTTCTTTATACTCATTGCATCAAACCAATCACTCCAGTATTTTTTATAATATCATTTGCATAATGATTTCGTTTATTGTGACTTTCGATTCCTAATACCAAAACTTCGAGGTTATTAAAATTCTTATCAATTGGAATAAACCCTAACTTTCTTTTTTCAATATCATTTTCCCAAGTACTTTTATTTAACTTTAATTTTCTAAGACTTGTTTCTGTTAAGTAAGATGTATAGTTATTCCGTTTTTTTACTGTTTTATCATAATACATATATCCATCAGTGATTATAACTAAAATATTTCTATGACACTGACTAATACAATAATCTCCCACATCTTCTTTAAAAAAACTCCAAATATCTGCTCCTGGATAATTCTTTGACTCTTTAGCATCTTTCTTTGCTTCTTTATATAAGATTGAAGGATATTTTGAATATAACTCTACGGTTTTATTTAAGTTTTCTTTGGATGTATTTTTAGTAAATACTGCTTTCATTTTTTTAGCCAACTCATTTACTTTATCTTCTCTTGGTGTCGGATTAAAAAACAATTGTATTCTATCTTCTAATAAGATTAATTTTTTAGATTTTACATGATTCACCAAAGCTTTTGAGAGGCTCACCAAATAAGAAGAATCTTTAAACACTGTACTTGACTCTTCAATTCTATCTGATAAATCTAAAAAGACACTTATATTTAAATTGTTTCTTTTGTTGTTAAAAATATGCTTCTGACAATCTACCTTAACAACTTCATTTTGATGTTTACTTTGTTCTTGCTTTTTTTCTCCTTTTTCTGAAGTACAACTGATTGCTATTACTATAAATAGTACGATTATTTTAATTTGATTTTCTTTTTTCATAACTAATGTGTTTTTGTATATAGTTTATTTTGATAGGTATCAGTATTGATATCTAAATCGTTTACATGTTTATCATATACTTTTCTAGATTCCAATAATTTTGCTTCTCTTTTAGATTCATCTCCTGTTAACTCTGAACCAACATATTGTTGCCATCCTTGCAAATAAGCAGTAGATAAAGACTTATAATTCATCACAGGTAAAATAAATCCATCAATAATATTTTGTAATTCACTAATTCTTACTTTGATAGAGGCAATAACTTCTTCTAAGTTTGTTATTTGTTCTTTTAAACTTGCCTTCTTTTTTTCCTTTTCTAGAATGTCTCTTTTTTTCTCTTTTAAAGATGTTTTGATTTTATCTCTATCTGCATTCTCTTTCATCACAAAATCAAAAACCAATCCCCAAACTATATAAGCTACAAAACCAGCGAAAATAATGACCCAAAAACCTGCACTTTGAAAAGCAATTGAAATATTAAATTCTGGACTATCAAAAGTCTTATTTAAATCATATAACTTCTTTTCTATTAAGTAAGCTAAAAGTGCATCAAACAAAAAAGTAATTATAAAAAGTGAAGCTATCTTTACTTTATTTAAAACACCTTCTCCTTCTTGAAACATGTGAATTAAATAACCCAAGGCAAAAAACACAAATGGAATAAAAATTACAAAACCTAATTCCAGCCCTCCCGCTTCATATGCTTTAGATAATGCATTGGGGTCAAACATTCCATGAAACAAACTTGTACCTGGATCAAACTCTTTAAAAAAAGCAGAAAATGAAGTAGAAATATAAAAGATGAAAATATAAACAGCTAACGGAATTAAAAAGCTAAGACCAATCCAAAATTTAGCACTTGCTTTGGTATCTACATCAATATAGGTCTCAGGATTTGTTCTTAAAATACTACAAGCTTCATTTAATTTATCTATTTCTTTATTGGTTTCAACAACTCTTTTTTCTAATCGAGAAAGTTCTTCTTCTTTGTTTAACAAAGCTGTTTTCTTACCTTTTTGTTCTGTAATATACGGTTGCTTTAACTGGTGTTGTTCATTTAAATTCTGCTTACATTTTCTCTCAAAAGATTGATACAAGGCATCTAATGAAGATTGCAAGATTTGTGGGTTTCCAATACATGATCTGGACATGCTATAACCTTGCTCATGATACGACAATCTTCTTTGGTTTTCTTGAGATTCTGGGCTTTCAGAAACTGATTCTTTTCCATTTTGATTTTTAGAAGTTAACTCTGATAATTTCTTTAATATAGTTGCCATTTTTTTTAAGCTTTAAGTTCTTTTAATATTTCTTCTCTTACTTTACCTTCTTTAGCACTGTTTAATAAATACATGGTTAAATCTTCATTGTTTTCATCTTTAAACTCGAATTTTTTAATGTACTTTTTTAATGCTACTTTTTCGTCTTCTGTAATAATTTGATCTGCCCAAATCATTTGAGCAAAATCATATAAATACATGATTCTATCTTCTAATTTTTCTGGAATATGAATCTCTCCAGCATAACCTGTTAAAATATTGTCTAGTTCTGCTTTAGACACTTCTCTTTCTTCTGCAAACTTGTATAACAATTGCATTTCTACATGGCTAAAGTTTTCATCTGAAAGTGCAATTTGATATAGTCTTAAAAAGTGACTTTTTAACTCAGATGAAATATGTTGTTGATTTTCTAATACTTTTTTATTCATGATTAATATATTTTATCTCTCTCGTAAGATTTACTTGTTTTTAATGTGTTTGCTTTCTTCTTTTCTTGTCTTTCTAACTCCTTATAAAATCCTGCTAGCAGAAATAGTATTCCAGCAATAATATCTATAGGAATCCAATACAGTTTAACATATAAATAGATTGGGTAAATAGGATTAAACAATACAGCAATTAAACAGAAAGTAAGAAGCTTAAAGTACTCTTTATAGAAGTGGAGAATAAAAACAATCGCACCAATAAAAATGATATACCGCAGCGGCATATAAAATGGAATCGAAAATTTAAATATTGCTATAAAAAGTAAAGTAGCACATACAACAGCTATTGGTTTTAATAATGGGTTTAAAATTGTTTTCATAATTCCCATTTAACCAATATCATAAGTTCCTTTAAAATTAGATGGTAAGAAAACCTTATTACTTGGGTTTTCTGTTATCACCTTCATCCCATCAATGTATTTTTGAGCTAAAATGATTTGACTCGCAGATTCCTCTCCTATTTTCTCAATCAATTCTGCTAAATATTCTTTTTCTCCTTTGGCAAGTAATTTTAGCGCTTTTGTTTGTCCTTCTGCTTTCATCACATAAGCTTCTGCACTAGCTTTTGCCTTTGTTATTTCTGCCTGAGCAATCCCTTCTGCTTCTGCAATTAAAGCCAGTTTTTTTCTTTCTGCAGCCATTTCTTGCATCATTGCTTCTGCTGTTTCATCTGAATAGGTTACTTCTTGAATTTCTACACGAGTAAATTCTATTCCCCATTTAGAAGCAGTATCGGTTAACTCACTTGCAATTTTTTGATTTAAACTTTGTCTTTCTGACAATACTTGATTTAAGCGTAGTTTACCAATATTGGTTCGTAATGCATTTAAAGCAACATCTGCAATAGATTTAGGTAAAATATCTACATCATAAACAGCTTTTACAGGATCTGTAATTTTCCAATAAACAGAGGCGTTTGCATCTATGGTTACATTGTCTTGTGTTTGACATTGTCTTGGTGGTGTATCAGTTTGTTGTTCTGACATCTCAATAAAACATCTTTGTTTGTTTGCAATTCGATTCCAGCCTTCAACATATTTAAATCCCTCAATAAAAGGAATCTTAATACGTAAACCTTCATGTTGAACTCTTGCATGCTTTCCAAATCTTTTGATTAACAAAACATGGTTTTGTGGTACTGTGTAAATTAGTGGCATAATTAGTTGATTTTATTTTTGTTACCCCAAACTTATAACCATCAAAAAGGAAACCCTTACGGAATTCCGTAAGGGTGAAATAATTTTGATTCAAATATTTTGTTGTAAAGATTAAATCTTTTTTTAGAGCCTCAATTTTAATTTAATTTTCTTCTTCAAAACTTTTTAGTTCTAATTTTAATAATCATAAATTAAGGTATCTTAATCATCACTAGAGGTATAAAAATCAACTGTGTTTAATAATTCCTCCTCGTAGTTATAAATTTGATCAATGGATTCTAATAGCACCTTTGATTCTTTCTTCTGTTCATTAATAAGAGCTAAATACTTATTTGTTCGATTGAAATACAATCTACACAATGGCTTCCTATTATTGTTGTCTAATAAAATTCCAAAATAAGATTGAGTATCTCTATGTTGAATTCTATCTACAGGAATTTTACGTCGTAAAATAGCTACAACAATTCTAAACCCTTCTAATTCTTCTTCTGTTGTAATAATCTTAGTTTCTTCAACTTCTTCTTCAGCAATTTCTTCAAACTGCTTTTCTGCTTCTTTATTTAAAGCTGAGTTTAAGCGATTATTGACTTTTTCGCTAATTGTCTGACTAAAAGCTTTATGTACCAAATCAACAAATTCATTCAATACTTTTTCAGTTAATCTACCAGAGTACACTTTACTGGCAAACAATTTTACAAAAGACAAAGACGGCTCGTTAATCTCTTCTACAATACACTTTTTTATTTCTTTTGTATACTTTAAAGAGCTTGCATTGTCTACTATTTTTTCTACATCAAATTTTGACTTGTGAAACTTGGCTACTTCATGAAGTTCATTGTCTTTTATCTTGGTTATATCAAACTCTAAAAAAGGCTTTTCATCCATTTTATTTGAGTGCTCTAAATCTGTATAAAAACGGTAATGTATCCCATTGGTCAATAATGCAAAACGTGTTTTGGTTGCATGAAAATATCTAAACAATTGAGAATTGTGTTGATCTAAATTTTCTTTCCAATGTTTGCATTCAATAATTAAAATGGGTTGTTCATTTTGAAAAATTGCATAATCTACTTTTTCTCCTTTCTTTAAACCTAAATCAGCTGTAAATTCTGGTACAACTTCTGTAGGATTATATGTATCATACCCCAAAGCATTTAAAAATGGGAGTACAAAAGCATGTTTAGTTGATTCTTCGTTACCTATTTTATCTTTGAGCAGTTGAATTTTATCTGCGATTTTTTTTAATTCATTTTGAAGTTCCATTTTTATATTTTTTTAATTCTTCAATTTTTTCTTTTCCTTTTTTAAATATCTCTTCAATTTTAAGAACATCCTTTATAAACAATGCACTACCATTATGTTTACTGTTTAACTCTATGTACCAAACTACCTTTTTCTTACTTACATAATACCCTATTTTAAAATCATCATCAGTTATAAACATATTCTCTAAATAGCTAGAATTAGAATCTTTGTCAGTAACTGATTGTTTTTTTAATTCAATAATGGCTTTTATAATTTCAATTAAATCTTCAGCTGCAATTGATGCTTTTTTTGAATTATGCTTAATTTGAAAAAAATACTTAGAATAATTTCCCTTAATTATTTTTCTAATATTTGTTTGAGCTGAGTTATACCCAGATTTAATTGATGGCAAATTATACTCTTCAAACTTCATTATTACTCCTTTTTTAGATATAAAATCTAACATCTTCGATTTACCTCTTTCATTTTGCTGACTAATTGCAGAATTAATAGTTAGTCCAACAGTAAGAAGTAATATCAGTTTCTTAATATTCATTTTCTTTAAGTTTATTTTTTTCATAATTAGCTAGCTTCATTATAAGTTTCAGAATTCGAAGTTTGAGGTGCAGTTACATTCACTACTACATGTTGATTTTGATTGGCAGAATTGTTTCCACTAGCTAAAACACCATGCATTAAATTGTGTTTGTCTACCATTTCCCCTAAAATAAATGTGTCAATAATCCAACCAATCCCAAATAGTTGAAATGTTAATAAGTACACTATTCCACTTCCAATTTTTCCTAAATAGAATCTATGTGCAGAAAAAGCACCTAAAAAAAACCATAATAAATAAGCTGTTCCTTTTGATTTCATAAGTTTGTTTTTAATGTTTACACTACAAACCTAAACCCATTAAAAAACAAAACCTTACGGAATTCCGTAAGGCTTCAATTACTACCTATTTAAAAAAAGTAGATTTAAATTAATTTGGCATCTTTCATCAAAGTAACTAAGTGCGTTACATTGGCAGCTCCAAATTGGTCTTGTAGTTTGTTTTGCCTTTTCTCTATAGAACTAATACTACTTGGAAGAATATTTTCTGACTTAAAAAATGAACTGATTTCTTTTTTAGAATATCCATTAGCTAATAAGCTAACCAATTGAATATCATAGTCCGTTATTTCTGTAGTTTCTTTTTGATGCAAAGCTCTTTCTAACTGACGAGAAACAAATAAGTCTCCATTATAAACAGCTTCAATAGCTCTTGGCAATTCTCTATTTCCTTCTCTACTCTTCCAAACATAGGCATTGGCTCCACATTTTTTAACCAATGTTCTTACTATTTGAAAATGATCTTCTTGAGAAAAAACAATGATGGCCAAATCTGGAAATGTGCTACGTATTTTTTTTACCAAGTCTTCTCCAGAAGTAAGCGTAGATTCTCTATGATCTTCTTTAAAAGACAAGTCGGTAATGATTAAATCAAAAGGATCATTATCTAATACTGCTTTTTGTACCTTTAAGTTTGCCTCATCACAGTACAATGCTTTTTGAATTGTTTGAACTCCTAAATTAGATAAGATAGAGTTTACTGCATCGTTGGTGGTTGCATGATCGTCTACAATTAATACTTTTCGAAACATATTATACCGTTATTTTTACTTGAAAACCTTTGTTGATTTCCGATTCAAAAATAATGGTTCCACCTATCTCATGCATACGGTTTTCCGCATTCTGCAAACCATTGCTTTTTTTGAGTACACAACCAATTCCATTATCAGAATAATGAATGACTATTTTTCGCGAGGTTTTTTCAAATTGCAAACTAACCACACTTGCTTCGCTATACTTTTTCATATTGGTCATTAGCTCTTGTAAAACTCTATAAATGGTTTCCTTTTTTAAGGTAGACAAGTTATTCCATGGCATTTCAGAAATATTTCTTGTAAATATATTTACCGAATCTGTTTTATAACTCCATATCAAGTCTTTTAAATCTTCATCAAAATGTTCTGAAATATTAAGCGCTGCACTGGTTTTAGAAATATCTCTAGCTTTTAAATAAATGTCTTCCAAATCATCTATCAAAGCAATATCTACATCGGTTTTATTTTGCTGTTTAGACATGGTATGATAAATACTATTGGCCACCTCATCATGTAGTTTTTTAGAAATCTGACGCTCGGTATCAAAACGCTCTTGTAGTTTTTCTTTTTTATGACGTGATTTTAAAACATAATACACAAAAAGCGCAATTAATAAAATACTTATGGCTATAAAGAAGTTTCTATTAGCTCTTGCTTCTGATTGTATTCTTTTGGTTTTTTCTTTTTCTTTATCTAGTTCTGCTTTTTCTTGTTTTCTCTCTGCTTCTTTTCGTTTATTATCTGCTATAGAATAATTATATTTTGCTTCTGCATATTTCTCATTAGCATTTAACCTTATTGATTTTATCTTTTCAGTAATATTCAAAAATTCATTTATATATTTATCTTGATTTAAATACAATAAATTCTTTAACGCATTTTCTAAATATTGAATATTATCAAATTCTTTCGCTTTTAATAACCCTTTTTCTGCAAAGAAAATTGATTTAATAGTATCACCGGTGAATCTATAGTAATCAGCAAGATTTTTATATGTATCATAAATATCAGAATCGTTTGTTCTCACTCTAATCTTTAATGCTTCATTCATATAAGACACTCCCATTTTATTACCATACATAGCCTTTGCATAACCCAAATTACTAAGTGTTAAGGCAATTCTTTTTTCATCATTTTCACTCTTACTTATTGAGTAAGCTTTCTCAAGGTTCTCTATCGCCTTTAGATAGTTTCCTTGACTAATATATAAGTTTCCTATATTATTATAAGCAACAATAACTTCATCTTTTTCAAGTGCTATTTTTACAATTGTCAAAAAGTTTTTTAATGATTTTTCATATCTTCTCTGTAGTCTATTTAATATTCCTAATCTATTCTCTAAAAAAACTCTATAAGAAATATTTAAACTATCCTTAGGTAGTTCTTCTAAATACTTTAGTCCTCTTATAGCAGAGTTTTCACTATCATGAAGCTCTCCAAGTTTACCTTGAATACTAGAAATTCTCATTTCATAAAAAACTACCCAACTATAATGTTTTTTAAGTAATGACTTTCCTTTCTTTTTTTTAAAATAAGTATATGCTGATATTAACTCAGTAGTTTTTTTTGATTTATTAGCTATACCTCTATAATAGTTTAAACTATCTTTTATCTGTTGTGAATTTACCTCAATTGCACTTAACATCAAGGCACAAAAAAAGAGGAATGCAATTTTTTTCAATTTCATTCCTCTAAAGTACTAACTATTTTTGAAAATTCATATTATCCTCCATTGTTAGTTCCTCCCCCTCCTGGTGGCGGTGGTGGTGGCGGTGGTGGGTCAGTTTCTCCATCTCCACAACAACCTTGAGTTAATATTTGGCTGGGGTTTTCATATTCATCTTCATCTAAAGAAGTGCATGAGAAAAAGCTCACATTAAGGAAAACCGTAAGTATAATTAAAAATAATCTTTTCATTTTGAATGTTTTAAAAATTGAACATAAGTGTGGCTGTTCGAGCAATGCTCAAAGGCTAGTTGCTAACAGCGCAACACATTTAAATTTTTAAGAGAGGCCTCTCTTGGTTGGGAAGTTGGAGAGCCATATAAAGAGGTAAAAACTTCCCCTTTTATACAACTTTACAAAGCTGCTCCAGAGTAGAAATCATCAGCTTTGTTTTTGTTTTTTAAATATGATTACTGATGAATTCTGAAGCAAATAAAGAGAGATATTCAAAGATGTCTAGGAAATAAACAGGAAGCTTTTCGGAAAGTTTTAGGAATTCATTTCCCTATGTTTTTCCTAGATTTTTCCCGTGATAAAAACCTCCCAACACACTAAAAACCAAACAACTATGCACAAAATATTAATTACAAAAGCTTTTATAAAAGCTGAAAAAGAATTAAAAGAAAAAGGAGAAAATAAGCCTTCTTTAACTTTAATTGCTGAACATATTTCTGAATACGTTCTTCAAGAAACTGGTTTTGAAATTGGAGGTAGACGTTATAGAGATTATTTAAATGATGCTAAAAAAATTGCAGGGAGTGATAATGAAGATATTCGTATTGCTCAAATGAAGGTAATCAATGGTTTATGTAAATATTTAAAGTGTGATACTTATCAACAGTTTGTAGAGGAAAATTGTCCTAAAAAAGCAACTATCTCTTTAGGTAAACAATACCAAGAAATCATAAAAAAAATAATGGGGTTTAAAAGAAAAATTCGGATTCAAATCTTCTTAGCACTTGCCATTATCAGTATGGTAATTTTCTACAATTCTTTACAAGGTAAACGTTGGATGGTTTGGGATAAAAACCAGTACAAAGAAGTGGCTTTTAATCTTCAGAAGTATGACTTTTTAGAACTAAAAAAATACGATCAAAATTTGATGGATTCATTTAAAAAGATTGACAGACCCGATTGCAATGGCGAGTATTTAAACAAAGATCGAACTGCCAAAACTTGGTATTGGAAAAAGAATAATGAAGAAATAGAAGTATATACAGCTCCAGGTTTACATCCAACAAATGGTGTAACCTTAAAGCCTATCACTACTTATATGATTCGGAAATATATTTGTCCAGATTAAGTAAAGTCTAAAAGTAATTACTCTTACTCTAATCCACTCATTTCAGCATCGTAAAACGCACCAGCTTTGTCCATTAAGTCGGCCAATTCTGTAGCAACATCGTCTTCTCGTTCTCCAGATAAATCTTCAAACCACTCTACAGAATCATCTTTTAAGTTGATTAAAAAACGAGGGAATTCTGTATGTAACACAAAAATATCATCTGGAAATTCGCTGTTATCTGCTAATAAAAATTTTGGAAGTGTCATAAGATTGTGATTTGTTGAATCCGTATTGGGATTGTTATTTAAAACCCTGCAAAGATAATGTTTCAATATAATAATGTAACAATGAATTAATGTAATAATTTGATGATTTGTTTAAAAGTTAGAAAGTGTATTAATGAATCAATGTAATAATATAACAATTACACAATTCAACATTTTAACAAATAAACCAATGTAGCAATTAAATGATTTGAAAATTTGAAGATGCTCTAATTTGAAGATTTGTTTAAAACATAAATAGCACTTGTCTTTGACATACAGCTTGTTGAATTAGCCTTTCCACCGAAAGAAGCGTAAAAGATAAAATGCTGTTTGAGCATAGCGAGTTCATTTGATCTAGCTTCGAGGATGTGAAAGACTTTTCATAAAAGCTGAAGTCTTGATTTTTCTTACTTTTTATCAAGAAAAAGTTATGCAAATCATTAAAAAGATTTCTCGACTACGCTCGAAATGACAGATATATGATATAGTAATGTAGCAATGAATTAATGTAACAATTTATTGATTTGAAAATTTGAAGATTTGTTTAAAAGTTAGAAAGTATAAAAGTTTTTAAAGTTAAAAAGTGAGTTAATGTAGGAAATGAAACAATGTAACAATAAACCAATGTAGCAATTTATTGATTTGATAATTTGAAGATTAGTTTAAAACATAAATAGCACTTGTCTTCGACATACAGCTTGTTGAATTAGCCTTTCCACCGAAAGAAGCGTAAAAGATAAAATGCTGTTTGAGCATAGCGAGTTCATTTGATCTAGCTTCGAGGATGTGAAAGACTTTTCATAAAAGCTGAAGTCTTGATTTTTCTTACTTTTTATCAAGAAAAAGTTATATAAATCACTAAACAGATTTCTCGACTACGCTCGAAATGACAGATATATAATCTAGCAATGTAGTAATTTGATGATTTGAAAATTTGTTGAAAAGTTAGAAAGTTGAAAGTTTATAAAGTAAGAAAGTGAGTTAATGTAGCAATGAAACAATGTAGAAATTACACGATTCAACACTTTAACAAAAAACATCAAAGCCGTCATATAATTTGCAGTCGAGTGTCAAACTATTGAAGGTTTCGTAAAAAAAGAAAAACTGTTTGAGCAGCGCGAGTTATTTTTCTTTTAGAAATCAAAATATACTTTGACCGATGAAAATTAAAGACTAGATTTTTTGGGTTCGTTTTTCAGCAATGGAAAAAGGAACAGAGTATTCAATGTAGTAATGAATTAATGTAACAATTACACGATTACACAATTCAACATTTTAACAAATAAACCAATGTAGCAATTAAATGATTTGATAATTTGAAGATGCTCTAATTTGAAGATTAGTTTAAAACATAAATAGTACTTGTCTTCGACATACAGCTTGTTGAATTAGCCTTTCCACCAAAAGAAGCGTAAAAGATAAAATGCTGTTTGAGCATAGCGAGTTCATTTGATCTAGCTTCGAGGATGTGAAAGACTTTTCATAAAAGCTGAAGTCTTGATTTTTCTTACTTTTTATCAAGAAAAAGTTATGTAAATCATTAAACAGATTTCTCGACTACGCTCGAAATGACAGATATATAATGTAGCAATTTGATGATTTGATGATTTGAAAATTTGTTGAAAAGTTAGAAAGTTGAAAGTTTATAAAGTAAGAAAGTGAGTTAATGTAGCAATGAAACAATGTAGAAATTACACGATTCAACACTTTAACAAAAAACATCAAAGCCGTCATATAATTTGCAGTCGAGTGTCAAACTATTGAAGGTTTCGTAAAAAAAGAAAAACTGTTTGAGCAGCGCGAGTTATTTTTCTTTTAGAAATCAAAATATACTTTGACCGATGAAAATTAAAGACTAGATTTTTTGGGTTCGTTTTTCAGCAATGGAAAAAGGAACAGAGTATTCAATGTAGTAATGAATTAATGTAACAATTTATTGATTTGAAAATTTGAAGATTTGTTTAAAAGTTAGAAAGTTGAAAGTTTATAAAGTAAGAAAGTGTGTTAATAAGGAAATGTAACGATTACACGATTCAACACTTTAACAAATAAACAATAAACTAAAACTATTCTTCTTTTTCTCGAATAAGTTTCAACGTCAAATAATTAAATCGGAAATACAACAATACAGCCGCAGTAGACAATCCTGCTAATAACCCTAACCAAATTCCAAAACTAGCCAGTTGTTCTTCTTTTCCAAAAAAGTAACTTATAGGAAAACCAACCAGCCAATAAGAAATAAAGGTAATTAAAGTTGGTATTTTCACATCTTGTAAACCACGTAATGCTCCTAGCATTACAACCTGAATACTATCTGATAATTGGAAAATAGCAGCAGCAATCATCAATTGTGCAGCAATAGAAACTACTTCCATATTGTCTATCAAATTTTCAGCATCTTTATAATCTACATACAATTTTGGCAATTGCTTGTGGAATAAAAAGAAAATCGCTCCAAAGAAAACAGCTAATAAAATCGCCATAAAAAAGATAGAAAAAGCAATACGACGCAACTCTTTATAATTGTGCAATCCTTTTTGATTTCCTACTCTTACCATAGAAGCAACACTTAATCCCATAGCAACCATAAAAGTCATAGAAGATAAGTTTAATGCTATCTGATTGGCGGCTTGTGGATTTTTTCCTAACAAACCACTTAACCAAATGGCTGCTGTAAAAATTCCGACTTCAAAAAACATTTGCATTGCGCTTGGTGTTCCTAAATTCACAATCTTTTTTAGCATCAATTTATCCAATACAAAAAACTTAATGTTAGTCACCAACTTTTTAGTTTTGTCTTTTTTAGCTAGTAGCCACCATAAATACGCTACCATTACAAAACGAGAAATTAAGGTTCCATAAGCAGCACCAACAATACCTAACTCTGGGAAACCAAACTTCCCGAAAATGAGTAAATAGTTTAATACTACATTGACAATATTTGCCAATAAGGTAGCAAACATTGGATATTTTGTAAGCGACATTCCATCACTAAACTGTTTCAACCCTTGAAAAAATACTAACGGAATTAATGAGAATGCTACTAGATCTAAATAAGGAATTGCCAACTCTACTACCTCTACTGGTTGTCCCATAATAAACATTAAAGGTTTGGCAAAAAAGACCATTAAAAACAAGGCAATTCCTAAAGAAGTACATAAAAACAATCCATGTTTAAATGTAGATTTTGCATTGTCAAAATTATTTGCAGCATCTGCTTCTGCTGTTAAAGGAGTGATGGCTGTAGAAAATCCAATTCCTAAAGACATGGCAATAAACATAAAACTATTTCCTAAAGAAACTGCAGCCAGTTCGGCAGTTCCTAACTGACCAACCATTACATTGTCTATAAAGCTCACAAAAGTATGTCCTAACATTCCCAGCATTACTGGTGAAGCTAGCTTCCAATTGTAGGCAAACTCAGATGTATAATTGCTTAGTTTCAATGTTTATTCGCTTATTAATGGTTGCGAAGATATTCATAATATTTGAAGTTTAAGCAGCAAAGTATTAACAAAATTCCAACAAGAATTATTCAGTAAAATAATGTACTTTTGATGTTGATTATTGAAAATAAAATTAGTGTAGGTCTTTTATAGACTTTAAATCGATAACATCACACTCAACAATAAAAATAATTGGATTATTTGTAGAGTAACAAAACTTTAAGTAAATGAAAAATTCTAACGACGGATTTCTTAAAGGAAGATTGCGCAGCTTAAAATTTGCTTTAAAAGGTCTTTGGTTATTATTAACTACAGAAGACAGTATAAAAGCGCAATTTTTTATAGGACTTTTAGCAGTTATTGCTGGTTTTTATTTTGAGCTTTCAGCCACAGAATGGATGATTCAGCTTATTGTAACTGCCTTAGTTTTAGTTGCAGAGGCTTCGAATACAGCGGTAGAGAAAATGGCTGATTTTGTGCATCCTGATTATCATAAAAAAATTGGTTTTATTAAAGATATTGCTGCGGGTGCTCCTGCTTTTGCAGCCATATTTGCCATGATAATTGCTACAATTATTTACCTACCAAAAATACTAGAGTTATTCTAAGCATTTACCTATATTTACATTTTATAAATCACAACCTTCTGAATGGCAAAAAAAACAAAGACGACTAAATCTAAAGCTCCCAAAACACCTAAATTTCAAAACCTTAAAGCATTTTTGAACAATAGGCAAACACATACTGTTTTTGGTTTGTTTTTGATTGTATTTTCTTTGTTCTTAACCATTGCTTTTTTCTCTTTCTTTTTTAGTTGGCAAGCAGATCAAAGCACCTTAACTCAATTTGGTGATAAGACTGTACAAACTAAAAATTTATTAGGTAAAATTGGTGCTAACCTTAGTCATTTCTTTATTTATGAAGGTGTTGGTTTAGCTGCATTTATCATTCCGGTATTGCTATTTTTAAGTGGCGTGTATTGGTTGTTTAAATTTCCGTTTAAAAAAGTAGTTAAAACTTGGAACTGGGGAATTTTATTCATGTTATGGTTTGCGATCTCTTTTGGGTTTTTCCCAAATAGATTCATTGTTTTTGCCGGAGTTATCGGTGTGGAGATTAATGAATATTTACAAACTTTTTTAGGAAAAACAGGATTAGCATTGGCATTAGGCTTTTTGCTTTTAACCTACATTATTGTTCGATTTAAAGTAACTCCAGAAAGTATTATTTCTAAGTTTAAGTCGAAAAAAGAAAAATCTAACAGCACAACTACAGAAAGTGTTTCTGTAACTGAGGATGTGCCAAAAGAAGAAGAAAAAATTGAAAACGAGTTTGTTTTAGAAGATCATACAATAAAAACAAAGGCTAAAAAAGAAGAAAAGTCTGAGTTTGAAATGTCTGTAGAAAACCTACAGCCAACAATTAGCAATCATTCTAATGTTACTACAGAAACCAAAGCTGAAGAAACAGAAGAAGATGAAAGCTTATTAGACATTGTATTACAAACAGACACTCCTGCTCCAACAGTAGAAAAAACTGAAGAAGAAGATGTAGAAATCGCAGTAGAAAAAGTAGCTGAAGAAAAATCGGTTACCGAAAATTTATCCGATAAATTGATTAAAGATTTTGGAGAGTTTGATCCTACTTTAGAATTAGGAAACTTTAAATTCCCAACTTTCAATCTATTAAAGCAATACAACGAAAGCATTTCTATTGATCCAGAAGAATTAGAAGCCAATAAGAATAAAATTTTAGAAACACTGAAAAATTATAAAATCGGAATTTCTAAAATTAAAGCAACGGTTGGTCCAACGATTACATTGTACGAAATTGTACCTGAAGCCGGAATTAGAATTTCTAAGATTAAAAATTTAGAAGACGATATTGCACTTTCTTTATCAGCATTAGGAATTCGTATTATTGCGCCAATTCCGGGTAAAGGAACCATTGGTATTGAAGTACCAAATAACAAAGCAACCATTGTCTCTATGCATTCCGTTATTTCTTCAAAGAAGTTTCAAGAATCACAAATGGAGTTGCCTGTTGCCTTAGGAAAAACCATTTCTAACGAAACTTTTGTCGTTGATTTAGCAAAGATGCCTCACTTATTAATGGCAGGAGCAACAGGGCAAGGAAAATCGGTTGGTTTAAATGCTGTTTTAACGTCTTTGTTGTATAGAAAACACCCGGCAGAAGTAAAGTTTGTATTGGTAGATCCAAAGAAAGTAGAACTTACTTTATTTAATAAGATAGAACGTCATTATTTGGCAAAATTACCAGATAGTGAAGATGCCATTATTACAGATACAACCAAAGTAGTAAATACACTAAACTCTTTGTGTATAGAAATGGATGCTCGTTACGATTTGCTTAAAAATGCTATGGTTCGTAATATTAAAGAATACAATGCCAAGTTTAAAGCACGTAAATTAAATCCAGAAAACGGACATCAGTTTTTACCTTATATTGTGTTGGTTATTGATGAGTTTGCTGATTTGATTATGACTGCTGGTAAAGAAGTAGAAACACCAATTGCTCGTTTGGCTCAGTTAGCTCGTGCTATTGGAATTCATTTAATTGTAGCTACTCAGCGTCCTTCTGTAAATGTAATTACAGGAATTATTAAAGCAAATTTCCCAGCTAGAATTGCTTTTAGAGTAACTTCTAAAATTGATTCTAGAACAATATTAGATGCTCCAGGTGCAGATCAATTGATTGGTCGTGGAGATATGTTATATTCTGGCGGAAATGATATTACACGTATTCAATGTGCTTTTGTAGATACTCCAGAAGTAGAAAAAATCACAGATTTTATTGGGTCACAAAGAGCCTATCCAGAAGCTCATATGCTACCAGAATATGTTGGTGAAGAAGCTGGCACAGCAATTGATGTAGATATTTCTGATAGAGATAAATTATTTAGAGAAGCAGCAGAAATTATTGTAACCGCCCAACAAGGTTCTGCTTCTTTATTACAACGTAAATTAAAATTAGGTTACAACAGAGCAGGTAGATTAATAGATCAATTAGAAGCAGCTGGAATTGTTGGTGGCTTTGAAGGAAGTAAAGCCAGACAAGTATTAGTTCCAGATTTAATTGCTCTAGATCAATTATTAGAGAATGAAAAAAATTAGAAACAGATTTATGAAGAATATTAGCTTAACTTTTTTCTTATGTATTGGAATAGTAGCTTTCAGTTTTGGACAAAATAACAAAGCAAAAACATTATTAGACAATGTGTCTTCTAAAATGGGAGCATATAAAAATATGACCATTGCTTTTAGCTCTAGCTTAAGCAATGAAGATGCCGGAATTAAAGAAGGTGATGAACCGCCAATTGAAGGAAAAATTATTTTAGAAGGAGAAAAATACAACCTAGATTACATAGGAAGTAGTTTTATTTTTGATGGAAAAAAACTATATGTAATTAATCATGACGAACAAGAAATTGCTGTAAATGAAGGTGATTTAGATGGCGATGATGGGTTTATTTATCCATCTAAATTATTAACTTTTTACAAAGAAGGTTATACCTTTTCTATGGGAAAAACAGCAACTGTTAATGGAAAAAAAATACAATATGTAGAACTTACTCCAATAGATAGTAGTTCTGAAATTGTAAAAGTAGAATTAGGTATTGAGTTAAAAACCAATCATATCTACAGCTTAACTCAAACTGGAGCTAACAGTGCTAAAACAACCTTTAAAATTACTTCTTTAAAAAGCAATACTACATTGCCAAAGCATACATTTGTTCTTGATAAAGAAGGGTACTTAAAGAAAAATTACATCATCGATTAATTTTAGCCATATTACTTTACTGTGAAAATTTTAGATAGATACATCTTAAGGAGTTTTATAATGCCTTTTTTGGCAACTTTTCTTATTGTACTTTTTGTATTGGTAATGCAGGCTTTATGGTTGGCTTTTGAAGATATTGCCGGTAAAGGAATTGATGTTATTTTTATCATTAAGTTTTTATATTATACAGCCTTAATTGTTACTCCGCAAGCCTTACCAATTGGTGTCTTGTTATCTTCAATTATGGCATTGGGTAACTTATCAGAAAACTATGAATTTGCTGCTGCAAAGTCGGCTGGAGTTTCTTTACCAAGATTGGTAAGGTCTTTAGTAGTACTAACGGTTGTGATGAGTGTTTTAAACTTTTTCTTTTTAAACAATGTGTATCCTTATGCCATGTTCAAACAAAAGAACTTGTATGTAAACATCAAAAAACAAAAACCTTTATTAGCCCTAGTTCCCGGAGCATTTAACACCGAAATTCCGGGATATCATATTAAGTTTGATGAAAAGTTTGGTGAAAATGACGACCTTTTAAAAAATGTAAAAATTTACGATTTAACGGAACGTAAAGGAAACAAAAAGATTATCACAGCAAAAACTGGGAAAATCATCAACCCAGAAGGGCAACGTTATATGACCTTAATTTTATATGATGGCAACTTCTTTGAAGATCATATAAATACCAGAAATCAGAGTAATATGCCTGCTTCTACTGCTACTTTTAAAGAATATACTATTGTTATTGATATGCCTCAAGATGCTTTAAAAGAAGATGGTAATTTACAAAGTCATCATATGAAAAGTTTAGGCGAACTTGAGAAGTTAATTCCAGAGTTAGACAACGACTATAAAGAATATTTAAGAGGAAGAGCACGTAATTTTTATATCAATGCAGACATAAAGAAATTACATGCTTATCCTGATAGCTTAACCCCTAAAAAAGCTTCACCAGAGATTTTAAAAAACTTCGACACAGAAATACAGCTTAGAATTATCAATGCATCGATACGAGTTAATAAAACACCTTTAGATATTATTAAAAATCAAAAAGGAACATTTAAATACAAAAGAAAAAAACTAAACATTCACGAAACCGAATTTTATAATAGAGTTGCTTTTTCACTTTCTTGTTTAATTCTGTTTTTTATTGGTGCGCCTTTAGGTTCTATCATTAGAAAAGGAGGTTTTGGATTGCCAATGATTTTAGCTATTTGTATTTATGTTTTATACTTCTTTACCAATACTTTTGGAAGAAATTTAGCAGAGGACAGTTCTATTTCTGCACTTTTTGGTTCATGGATTTCTGCCATACTGATGATTCCTTTCGGAATATTTTTAACAGTTAGAGCTACAAAAGACAAAGGAATATTTAATATTGATGTATTTTTGCAACCAATAACACAACTAATTAAAAAAATATCGTCTAAAAAAGACAACAAAAAATAATGGAGAATACAAACACTTCTAACAAAATACAACTAAACTCAATTACTGAAGCAATTGAAGATATAAGAAACGGAAAAGTAATTATTGTTGTAGATGATGAGAATAGAGAGAATGAAGGAGATTTTGTAGCGGCTGCAGAAAAAGTAACTCCAGAGATGATTAATTTCATGGCAACTCATGGTCGTGGATTAATTTGTACACCAATTACAGAAAAGCGAAGCAAAGAATTGCAATTAGGAATGATGGTAAACAACAATACTGATCCTATGGAAACTGCTTTTACTGTATCTATTGATTTAAAAGGAAAAGGTGTTACTACTGGAATTTCAGCAAGTGATAGAGCCTTAACCGTACAAGCTTTAATAGATGCTGATACCAAACCTTTTGATTTGGCTAGACCTGGACATATTTTTCCGTTAAAAGCAAAAGAAGGTGGCGTATTAAGAAGAACAGGACATACAGAAGCCGCAATTGATTTTGCTCGTTTGGCTGGTTTTCAACCTGCGGGAGTGATTGTAGAAATCATGAACGAAGATGGAACCATGGCTCGTTTGCCACAATTGGTAGAAGTTGCCAAAAAGTTTGATCTTAAAATTGTTTCTATAGAAGATTTGGTTGCTTATAGAATGGAGCACGATTCTTTAATTGAAAAGAAAGATGATTTTGATATTGTTACTCGATTTGGAACTTTTAGATTACGTGCTTATCAACAAACCAATAACAGACAAGTACATTTAGCATTAACCTTAGGTTCTTGGTCTAAAGACGAACCTGTAATTACCAGAATTAATTCTACTTTAGTTAACAACGATATTTTAGGAACGCTTACCAACAATGCTGATAAAAAGCTAGATAAAATGTTTAAAACCATTACAGACAATGGTAAAGGAGCTATTTTGTTTATCAATCAGCAAAACCAATCTCAAAATTTATTAAGCAGGTTAGACATTCTTAAAAAGTCACAAGCTAAAGGTGAAATGAAAGCGCCAAAAATTAAAATGGATAACAAAGATTTTGGTATTGGAGCTCAGATTTTACACGATATCAACATTAGTAAATTACGTTTAGTTTCTAATACCGAACCTACAAAAAAACGTGTTGGTATGATTGGTTACGGTTTAGAGATTGTGGATTATGTAGGGTATTAAAAAAACTTACTACTTTATTCATTCTTAAATTCACTCAAAGCAGGCAATGCTTTGTTGTTAAAATTAAATAAGGCTTGGTTTTCCCAAGGAGATGCATTTTTAGATTGATTACCTTTCCAGGCAATTAGCTCTGCTCCCCAATAACAAAAACCTATTCCGTTTTTTACCCCTTTTGCAATGTTTTTTATTTCTTTTATAAACATTCTTTGTCCTTCTGTAGTTGCTGGATATGTTGGTAAAATTAGTTGACTGTTTAGTCCAACAATATTCGTTGTCCAGTCGTTCCATTGTAATGTAAACGGATAGGCTGTTTCTGCAATTACAACTTTCTTATTGTAAGAGTTACTTAAATCTTGCATTGTTGTTTTAAGCGTAGCTAGTGATTTTCCATGCCAAATTGGATAATAAGAAAGACCGATAATATCATAATCAATTGACTTTACTTTATTATAAAACCAATTAGCATTCTCTATTCCTGCAAAATGCAATATGATTTTACAATCATTTGCATTTTCTCTAACTGCCTTTACACCTTGATGCATTAAATCTATAAACTGCTGATAATTTGAAGTAATATTACCATACGGATGTAGGAATCCAGTATTTATTTCATTTCCTATTTGTATATAACTAGGTTGAATCTCGCTTACTACCTTTTTTGTATAATTATAAACAATATTTTTTAGTGCTGGAAAATCAAAATTTTGCCATTGAGTGGGTGTGTTCTGTTTTCCTGGATCGGCCCAAGTATCAGAATAATGGAGTGTTAACCAAATAGCAAATCCATAATTTTTAAGAGTTTGCGCAAATTGTTTTACTTCATTAAACCCAGAATGCTCATTCGCTGGATTTACCCATAATCGTAATCTAATTGTATTGACTCCATTCTCTTTTAGAATCGTTAAAAAGTCTTTTTGATTACCTTCAGTATCATAAAATATTGGATTGGTTTTAGATATTTCTGGATACCTAGAAATATCAACAGCAGTAATAAATTGTGAATCTTGTGGTACCGGATTAGAATCATCTATAATTTCTTTATTGCAAGAAATTAAAATAATCAGAATGAATAGTATTGCTATTTTTTTATACATGTTCTAACTTACCAAATAATTCACTTTACTTAATTAAATCACAACCTCACTCTCACTTTCTAATTCATAAGGCACTTTATTTTGCTTAAAAACTCTAGCGGTTAAATCTCCTTTTAATACGATTTGATTTCCGTTTATCTCTAACCAAGAACCTTCACGTAATCCTAAGACAGAAGTTTTATTGTAGATATGATATTCTTTAATACGAGTTTCTCGGGTTTCCCCCATATGAGTAGAACCTTCTATAGGATCTAAATAATGCGCATTGATATTAAACGGAATGCATCCAAGTGTTTCAAAGCTTGGTGGATATACAATTGGCATATCATTCGTATTCATCATTGTAACTCCACAAATATTACTACCAGCACTTGTTCCTAAATATGGAGTTCCTTTTTCTAACACTTCTTTTAATGTTACTAAAATATCGTTTTTGTACAATTGATTTACCAATTCAAAAGTATTTCCTCCACCTGTAAAAATGGCTTCAGCATTTAAAATAGCCTCTTTAGGGTTTTCGAATTCGTGGATACCTTTTACTTCAATATCTATAGTATTAAAAGCAGCACGTGCTTTGGCTGTATATTCATCATAAGTGATACCACTTGGTCTTGCATAAGGAATAAATACTAAGGATGAAACATGAGCAAAATGCTCTTTTAATGTTGGTAAAATATACTCTAAATATCCACTTCCATGTACAGTAGATGTACTCGCTACAATAAGTTTTTTCATTTAATCTAATTTTGATAGGTCTTCTTAAAAACCAGTATTAACTGAGCTTCCAAAAGTCAAAAATAACCAAAACAAATTGCTTTTTAAGAGAACCTTTCATTTTCTTTAACAAAGATTTACAACTGCTTTAATAGAGTTTTAAGAAGCTTCCCTCCTTTCTTTGTAGTACATGAAAAACTACTATTTACTTCTTTTTGTATTCTTTTCTTTGCATACTATTTTCTCTCAACAGCAAAATAGTTTCAAACTTTCTGGTAAGGTAGTTTCTGATTCTATTTCCGTTGAAAATGTTCATATTTTTAACAAAGCTAGTTTAAAAGGAACCATAAGTAATAGCAAAGGTAAATTTGAGTTACCTGTACGTGTTGGAGATACCTTGTATGTTTCGCATATTAACTTTGAATCCAAAGAATTGGTTATTTCAGTTTCAGAAAAAGTTATTAAAAACATAAACATTTTACTATTTCCTAAAACACATACATTAGAAGAAGTTACTTTAAGAGAACATAAGAGTATTTTTTATGTCGATCCGCAGATTATGCCACAATCTATGGTAAACGCATCTTCATTAAAATTGCCTTATGCCAATGTAGTTGGTAAAAAAGATGAACGCATTGCTAATATTTCTATTACTAGTGCCAAAGTAGATTTAGAAAATCTAATTAACTTTTTTAATGGAAATACAAAAAAAGCCAAAGAATTAAAAGAAGTAAAACTAAAAGACAGTAAACTTCAGCAAATTAGAAAAGAGTTTACCGATTACTTTTTTATTCATCAATTAAAAATTGACAAGAATTATATCAATCAGTTTTTAAACTATTGTTTAAATTCGGGAATTATATGGCAATATAAAGTTGGTAATAAATTAAAATTAACAGAATTATTAATTGCAGAAAGTAAAACATTTCCGCATAAACAAATAGATCAAGATACTTTATTAAGCAAACAATAACAACCAAACTGCTAATGAAAAGAAAACTACTCTTTTTTCTACTTATCGTTACTTGCCAACTTTCTTTTACTCAAGAGAAAAGAAAAAACATACGTGGTATTATTTACAACACGGTTTCTAACCCTGTTGCCAATTCTCATATTGTAAACTTAAGTACCAATATCGGAACCATTTCTGATGATGACGGTTCATTTACAATTCCTGTACAAAGTGGTGACTGGATTCGTATTTCTAATATTCAATATCAAACAAAAAAAGTTAGAGTTAAAAAAGGGAACATCAATGAAGGAAAGCTTATCATTCACCTTATTCCTGTTACCAATGTATTAGAAGAAGCGGTTATTAAAAAGAAACTTAAAGGCGATCTAACCTCTGATATGCTAAAAAGTCAAAAAGACACCATTAGAGAAAAAGTGGAAAGCATGTTACATATCATCAAAAGCATGTCTCATAAAGCAATTATGAACATGAAAATTGGTGAAGATGAACGTCACATGAAGAAGCCAAGAAATGCTCAATTAACAACAGATCCTGTTGCTAAAGCTGCTGGTTTACCACAAGCAACAGTAGGAATTCCTGATGGTTCTTCTATAAGAAGAAAAGCAAGAAGGGAAAGGCTCAATTTTAAAGAGCGTTTTCCTGACAAACTAAAAGAAATGTATGGTAAAAAGTTCTTTTTTAACACATTAAAGATTCCAAAAGAGAAATACATTCATTTTATTGAATACTGTGACCCACTTGGAATAGAACAATTATTTAAAGATGAAAAGCATTTAGAGGTAATTAAAATTCTACGAAGAGAAAGCATTTCATATTTAGCATTGATAAAAGAAAATGACAAATAAGTTCCTTAGCTATGATAAAAAAAATACTTATTTGCTTACTTCTCTTTTCCTTTTTTTCTAAGGTTACTGCACAAGAAAAAAGGAAAATTATTAAAGGAGTAATTAAAAACAGTAAATCCAATCCAATTGCAAATGCTCATATTGTAAACCTTACTACTAATATTGGAACGGTTTCTAATGATTTAGGTCAATTTAGAATTCCGTTAAAAAAAGGCGATTGGTTACAAATTTCTAACATCCAATATCAAACTAAAAAAATGCGACTAAAAAAGGGGTTGTTAGCCGAAAACAATCTATTGATTTATTTATTAGATGTTAAAAATGAATTAGAAGAAGTTGTTATCAAAAAGAAAATGAAGAAATACCTTGAATTAGACAGAACCGGTATTGATAAAGACACCACTCCAAAACTAGACACCGATTATTTCGATTTCTCTAAAATTATAGAGCAGTTTAGAAAAATAAAGAAGAAACCTGTTGATAAAAGTGAAGCGCAATATCATACAGATCCAACGATGAAAAATGTTTCTACTACCATTGCTCGTTATAGTATACCTGATAATAGAATAAAAAAGAAAAAAGCGATTAGAAAAAAACTACAGGCAAGACATGATTTCCCTAGTTTACTTTTAAAAGAGTTTGGAGAAGAGTTCTTTTTTAAAGAATTAAAAATTCCGAAAGACAAATACTATCACTTTTTAGAATATTGTATTCCGCTTGGAGTAGAGCAATTGTTTACAGAGAAAAAACAGATTGAAGTTCTTAAAATTTTGTTAAAAGAAAGTAAATCTTATAAATTACTTCTAGAAAAGAATAAATAATTTGTGTAACAAAGTTTTATTCTCCAAATTTACGAGCTATAAAACGGTTTAATGAGAACAAAAAAACTATTTCTACTTTTATTTATAGCGCCTTTTTTTGCATTTACTGCACATAAATATTACCTAAGCTTAACACAAATTGAGCACAATACTAAAAACAAGTCTTTAGAAGTAATTATCAATGTATTTATTGATGATTTAGAAACAGCATTAAACGACATTCATTCTAAGAGTTTTGAGATAAGTACCAAAACTGAATTAAAAGATGCAGAAACTTATTTTATTAAGTATTTAAAAGATCATGTTTCTTTTAAAGTAGATGGCAAAGCGGTAAACTTCAATTATATTGGTAAAGAATATGACGGAGATGTTGTTTTCTTTTATTTAGAAATAGAAAATATTAGTACGGTTTCTAAAATTGAAATTGACAATACCATTTTAATCGATCATTTTCCAGATCAACAAAATCTTATCAAATCAAAAGTAAATAAAAAGCATAAAAGTGTTTTGCTTACTAAAAAAGAGCAAAACGGAGTATTAACATATTAACACAATTCTTTAATTAAACAAACAGTCATGAAAAAAATCGGTTTACTAGTCCTCTCACTAGTGTTTGTTGCTTCTGCTTCTTTTGCACAACAAAAGAGAAAAACGCAACAAGGACATACAAACACCAATAAGTTTAGACAACTTAAAGATGTTTTAGCTACTCCAAATAGTCAACGTACAGCTTCTGGAGCTCCAGGAGAAAATTATACGCAACAAAAAGTTGACTATGATATGAACATCGTACTTGATGATGATAAAAAAAGAATTACAGGTTCTGAAAAGATTACCTACCACAACAATTCTGCAGATAAGTTAACCTATTTATGGGTACAGTTAGATCAGAATATGCGTGCTGCTGATTCTAAAACGCCAGACATTCAACCAAACAGAATGCCTAGAAGAATGAGTAAGAATCGTTATACAAAAAGATTCGAAGACAAGCCATTTGATGGTGGTTTTAAAATTACAAGTGTAACCAATGCAGACGGAAGCAAATTATCGCATACAATTAATCAAACAATGATGCGTATTAACTTACCAAAGCCATTGGCTTCTGGAGAAAAATTTGTTTTCAATATTTCTTGGTGGTATAATATCAACAACCACAGAACACAAGGTGGTCGTTCTGGTTATGAGCATTTTGCAAAAGACGGAAATAACAATTATGTAATTGCTCAATTTTATCCAAGATTATGTGTATATGATAATGTAGAAGGTTGGCAAAATGACCAATTCTGGGGACGTTCTGAATTTGCCTTAGAATTTGGAGATTTTAAAGTTAATATTACCACTCCAGCAGATCATATGTTAGGAGCAACAGGAGTTTTATTAAATGAAAAAGAAGTTTTTTCTAAAAAAGAATTAAAGCGTTTATCAAAAGCTAGAAAAACATTTGACAATCCTGTAATTATCAGAACTCAAAAAGAAGCAGAAAAGTTTGAAAAAGGTAGATCTAAAAAGACAAAAACTTGGAGATTTGATGCTAAGAATGTAAGAGATTATGCTTTTGCTACTTCTAGAAAATTTATTTTTGATGCAATGGCAGTAGATATTAATGGTAAAACCGTAATGGCGTATTCTTTATATTCTAAAGAAGCAAATCCATTATATGGAGACCACTCTACAAGAGCAGTTGCTCAAACTTTAAAGACGTATTCTCGTTATACTTTTGATTATCCTTACCACAAAGCAATTTCTGTTGATGGTCAAATGGGAATGGAATATCCACAAATTTGTTTCAATCCAGGAAGACCAAATCCAGATGGAACCTATTCTGACAGAACAAAATACAGAATGATTAAAGTGACAATCCACGAAGTTGGACATAACTTCTTCCCTATGATTGTAAACTCAGATGAGCGTCAATGGACTTGGATGGATGAAGGATTAAACTCTTATATGGAAATGTTAGCAGAATTAGATTACGATCCTAATTTCCCAATTACAAGAGGATATCCTAAAAATATTGTAAGATATATGAGTGGAGATCAATCTAGAATTGCTCCAATCATGTCTAAAGGAGACAATGTTTATAGTTTTGGAAACAATGCTTATGGAAAACCTGCAACTGCATTATGGATTTTACGTGAAACCATTATGGGACGAGAGTTATTTGATCATGCATTTAAAACCTATGCTCAACGTTGGAAATTTAAACACCCAACTCCGGCAGATTTCTTTAGAACTATGGAAGATGCTTCTGCTATGGACTTAGATTGGTTCTGGAGAGGATGGTTCTATACAACTGATGTAACTGATATCGGAATTAAAAAAGTAAAGAAATTCTATACGCAAGATCAAGGTAATAATAGAGTTAACTTTATTGAAGATACAACGCCAGGAGCTAAGTTTAGTAAAGCTAAAAAACCAAACTCTAAGTTTTTCTATGAAGTTACTTTTGATAAGCCAGGAGGATTAGTTATGCCAATCATAGTGCAACTTACCTACAAAGATGGTACTACAGAAAGGAAAACATATCCTGCACAAATTTGGAGATTTAATGATAAGCAAGTAACAAAAACAATCACTACAGATAAAGAAATTACAAATATCACTATTGACCCAGATTTAGAAACTGCAGATGTAGATGTTACAAATAATAGCTGGCCAAAGAAACAAGAAAACAAATTTGGTAAGTTTAAAAACAAAGTAAAAGGATAAATCTTTTTCCTTTATAAATAGTAAAAAGCGATATGGTTTCATATCGCTTTTTTAGTTGCTTAAATCTTAAAATGATAAAGGTTTGTTAAAAAAATCTAAAGAATATGTTAGATGTAATAGATAATTACTATTTTTCGTAATTATTTAAAAATCAATACTAACAAATTCACAAAAATGAGAAAAACCGGACTATTACTTTTTTCAGTTTTTTTTGTAGCTGTATCTGCATTTGCACAAGATAAAGCAAAGAAAAAAACTCAGAAAGGTCACACAGACCAGAACAAATTCAGACAAATGAAGGACGTTTTGGCAACTCCAAACGGACAAAGAACTGCCTCTGGAGCTCCAGGTCATCTTTACACACAACAAAAAGTTGACTATGTAATGGATCTTCGCTTAGATGAAGACGCGAATAAATTATACGGTGATGAAAGAATCACATACCACAATAACTCTAAAGATCATTTAGAGTATTTATGGGTTCAGCTAGATCAAAACATGAGAGCTGATGACTCAAAAACTCCTTTAGCAAAATCTACTGGTGCTTCTGTTTTTTTAACTCCTGATAACTTCAAGAAAACATACATGAAGGAGAAAAAAGGTTTTGGTTTTAATATTGAAACAGTAGAAGAAGCAAATGGTAAAAAACTATCTCATTTCATTAATAGAACAATGATGAGAATTAATTTACCTAAAGCCTTAGCTCCAGGAGAAGTTTTTAAGTTTAGAATTAAGTGGAACTATAAAATAAATCATGTTGTAAAAGATGGTGGTCGTTCTGGATATGAAGATTTTCCTGATGGAAATAAAAACTTTATTATAGCTCAATTTTTCCCGAGATTATGTAAATATAACAATGTAGAAGGGTGGCAAAACATGCAATTCTGGGGACGTTCTGAATTTGCATTAGAGTTTGGAGATTACGATGTTAAAATTACAGTTCCTGCAGATCATATTATGGAAGCAACTGGAGATTTACAAAATGAAAAAGATGTTTTAACAAGACAACAACGTAAGCGTTTTGAAAAAGCTAGAAAAACTTTTGATAATCCTGTAATGATTGTAACTCAAAAAGAAGCTGAAAAAGCTGAAAAAGGAAGAACTAAAAAGACAAAAACATGGCATTTTAAAGCAGAAAGAGTTAGAGATTTTGCTTGGGCTTCTTCAAGAAAATACATTTGGGATGCAATGGCTGTTAACATTAATGGTAAAACAGTAATGGCAACTTCTTTATACCCTAAAGAAGGGAATCCATTATGGGAAGAACACTCTACAAGAACTGTTGCAAATACATTGATTGAGTATTCTAAGTTAACTTTTGATTATCCTTATAGTAAAGCAGTTTCTGTAAATGCAAATGACTCTATGGGAATGGAATATCCAATGATTTGCTTCAATTTTGGTAGACCAAAACCAGATGGTACATATTCTTCAAGGCTAAAAAAAGGAATGATTGGTGTAATTACTCATGAAGTTGGACACAACTTTTTCCCAATGATTGTAAATTCTGATGAGCGTCAATGGACATGGATGGATGAAGGATTAAATTCTTTTGTAGAAATTTTAGCTGAGTTAAAATACGATCCAGAATTATTTGCTATTAACCCTGCAAGTAACATTACAAGGTATATGGGAGGAGATCAATCTAACATCTCTCCTATTATGTCTCAAGGAGATTACGTAAAACAATTTGGACCTAATGCTTATACTAAACCAGCTGCTGGTTTATATATATTAAGAAAAACAATTATGGGACCAGAATTATTTGACCATGCTTTTAGAACATACTCTAAACGTTGGATGTTTAAACACCCAACTCCTGCAGATTTCTTTAGATCTATGGAAGATGCTTCTGGTATGGATTTAGACTGGTTCTGGAGAGGTTGGTTCTATACGACTGATGTTACTGATATCGGTATTAAAAAAGTTATGCCTTTATACTTAACTAACAAACCAAGTGAAAGAGTTAAGAAATTAAAAGAGCAATACAAAAGCTACTTTGATAACTTGGGTGAATTAGTATATATTACAGATAAAAAAGAAGATGCAAATTCAAATGCAATGAACAAGCATGTTAAAAATGCTAAAGATGTTCCTTCTTATATTTATCAAGTAGAATTTGAAAAACCAGGTGGATTAGTAATGCCAATTATTCTTGAAATTACTTATGCTGATGGAACTAAAGAAAGACAAACGTTCCCAGCTCAAATCTGGAATAAAAACGATAATACTGTAAGAAGAGTTTTTGCTTCTAAACAAGAAATCAAAAGCTTTAAAGTAGACCCAGACTTAGAAACAGCAGATGTAGATACTTCTAACAATAGCTGGCCAAGAAAAGAAGAGTCTAAATTCAGTAAAATGAAAAATAAAGTAAAAGGATAAAATTCTTTTTCAATGATACCAAAAGCCTAGTCAAAACAAAATGACTAGGCTTTTTTTATTTTATCAAAAGAAACTCATATTCATTGTTAATTCAATGTAAATATTTTAACAAGATGTTAATATCTTATAAAAAATAGGTATTTATACCTAATACATTGCAAAATAAAATGTTACTTTTGAGTAGCCCTAAAAACAACAAATTTTTTACACTAAAATTGAGTATGAATCACAAACCCTCTAGAAGATTGTTTATACGTAAATCCGTATTAGCAACTACAGGTCTTGCCTTACTATCAACCAATACTTTTGCAAATACAATTATTAATACAGATGCTCCTTTTCAAGGATATAATCCGTATGCAGAAGAAAAAAATGATTTAAGAGTTTCAAAATTAATTGGAAAACACCTTACTATAAAAGGAAAGATTTTTGATGAAACAGGAACATTTACTCTTCCTAATATTAATATCGAAGTTTGGCATTTATCTCCAAATTCAAAAAGCTTTAAGCACAAAGCTAAATTAAAAACAGATGCTTCTGGGGCATATTCTTTTATAACAGATTTTCCTAATAATGAAAAAGGGAAATCTCCTAGAATCTATTTTAAAGTATCAAATCAATACAAAAGTTATTTTACAGAATTAATTATAACTGATTTTGATGCTCATATTTCAGCAAAACACTGGGAAGAAAATAACCAATTAGGTGATCAACTTTTTCCTGTTAAAGAAGGCGAATTAAGCGCTTCTACTATTACATTTAATATATCATTATAATCCTATTAAAATCAATATTATGGAACCATTTATTGGACAAATTGTTATGTTCGCAGGTAATTTTGCCCCTAGAAGTTGGGCTTTTTGCGACGGACAGTTATTAGCAATCAGCAGTAACACTGCATTATTCTCTATTTTAGGAACTACTTATGGCGGTGACGGAAGAACTACTTTTGCATTACCTGACTTAAGAGGTAGAGCACCTATAGCTCCTGGTCATGGACCTGGTTTATCAGACTATCGTTTAGGACAAAGAGGAGGTCTAGAATCTGTAACATTAAGTCTAGCTCAAATGCCTTCACATAACCATATTGCTTCTGGTGGAGCAACTAGTAATGTAAAATTAAGTACAGATGATGCTGTTAGAACAACACCACAAGCAGGAGATGTACCTGCAGTTGGAAACTTTACTTCTGGTATTGCTACTGAGAAAGTAAAAAGTTTTGGCCCAGCAAACAATACTGTAGACGGGCAATCTATTACAAGTGGAATTACTATTGGAAATAATGGAGGGTCACAATTTCACGAAAATAGACCTCCTTTTTTAGCCGTAAATTATATTATTGCTCTTCAAGGAACATACCCTTCAAGAAATTAAATATATAGATTAAAGCCAGAATGAGTTCTGGCTTTATTTTTTGTTTACATAACAATCAAAATTGCAGTGTGTAAGTACCCCTATTTATTATTAAGGTTATATACAATATAAACCAAACTATTATGAAAAAAATCACTACCCTTTTTATTCTTTTTTTTTCTTTCTTTTCTATATCTGCTCAAATAAATGATGAAAATTTTGACGCTTTATCTTCAAGCTTAAGAGGATTAGATTATACGGTAAACGGCATTAGATATCAACAAATTTCTCCGAATACTATTAGTCAAATTCTAACATTACCAGAAAATAATCTTTTTCTAATTAGTGCAACTCCTACAGATAAAGGATTATTGTTTAATGCAGATAATGACGGTGGATTAACTGGTGCCAATATAGGAACTTTTGATTATCGTTTTGGGTCTTCTGATGGCTCTGAGTTTACTATCCTTTCTATGGGAGCAGATATGTCTGCCAAAAATCAAACTCACGGATATCGCTTTACGGCTACCATTACTGGTTATAGAAATGGTACTGCTGTAGCTACCGACAATATTGATTTTGGAACTAGTGATAGTAATGGTTCTGTTACTTATCAAAAAAACGCACATGCGTTAGCTAAAGGTGGTACACTAACCTTTAGTGCTGCTTGGCAAAATATAGATGAGATACGTTTTACAGGTGGAGAAGCTGGTACTATTAGTTTATTAATGATTGACGATTTAGATTTTAGTGATGCTTCTGCCCCAACCGTAACAACTACATCATCAAGTTTTGTAACCACAGTTTCTGCAGATTTAGGAGGGAATGTAACATCTAATGGAGGAGCAAGTGTAACCGAAAGAGGAATTGTTTGGGGAACATCAGCCAATCCAACTACTGCAAATACAAAAGTTACTAATGGAACAGGAACAGGTTCTTTTTCCGCAACAGTAGCTTCTTTACCATCAAATACTACTATACATGTTAGAGCATT
>CANMHT010000016.1 GCA_947497755.1 uncultured Polaribacter sp.
TCTCCTTTGTCTCCCTTATCACCTTTTGCTCCGTCCAATCCGTTAGCACCAGCGTCTCCTTTATCTCCTTTTAATCCTTGAATCCCCTGATTTCCTTTGTCTCCCTTATCACCTTTATCACCTTTTGCGCCGTCTAATCCATTAGTACCAGCATCTCCTTTATCTCCTTTTAATCCCTGAATACCTTGGATTCCTTTATCTCCTTTGTCTCCCTTATCACCTTTTGCACCGTTTAATCCATTAGCACCAGCATCTCCTTTATCTCCTTTTAATCCTTGAATCCCCTGATCTCCTTTGTCTCCCTTATCACCTTTTGCTCCGTCCAATCCATTAGCACCAGCGTCTCCTTTATCTCCTTTTAATCCCTGAATTCCTTGGATTCCCTGATCTCCTTTGTCTCCTTTATCACCTTTGTCACCTTTTGCGCCATCCAATCCGTTTGCACCAGTGTCTCCTTTATCTCCTTTCAATCCCTGAATTCCTTGAATTCCCTGATCGCCTTTGTCTCCCTTGTCACCTTTATCTCCTTTTAATCCTTGAATACCTTGAATTCCCTGATCTCCTTTGTCTCCCTTGTCACCTTTTGCACCATCCAATCCATTAGCACCGGCATCTCCTTTATCTCCTTTTAATCCCTGAATACCTTGAATTCCCTGATCTCCTTTGTCTCCCTTGTCACCTTTTGCACCATCCAATCCATTAGCTCCAGTGTCTCCTTTATCTCCTTTTAAACCCTGAATTCCTTGAATTCCCT
The DNA here is from genome assembly GCA_947497755.1 of uncultured Polaribacter sp. Taxonomy (GTDB): domain Bacteria; phylum Bacteroidota; class Bacteroidia; order Flavobacteriales; family Flavobacteriaceae; genus Polaribacter. Next base: position 755 of record CANMHT010000016.1, read on the forward strand.
GATCGCCTTTGTCTCCCTTATCACCTTTATCGCCTTTGTCCCCTTTTTCTCCATTATTTCCTTTTCTTAATAAATCGGATAAGTCCACTTTTTTAATAGTATTATTATCAAACACAATTTCAAGAGTTTCATTTGTTAAACGAAAATCTCCAATGGCAATATTTTCTAATTCTTTATTTAGTGAAGTGGTATGTATAATTTTTTCCCAGCTTGTTTTATTCCAATAATAAAAGCCTGGTTTTACATCTGCAATTTCTTGAGTGTTGTACACAAGTAAGCTTTCTACACCACCATTAGTTATTACAGTTTTATCAGTAGAATTTTTAAGTTTAACTCTAGGTATTAGTAATCCTTTACTATTTGAGTTGAGATCTAGAATAGAAGATTTGTTTGGTGTAAGCGTACCAATTCCTACCTGGCAAAAGCTGTAAGCAGGTAATAGAAACATACAAAAAAATATGAGCCTCTTCATCAATATTCTAGTAAATGAGTAGGCAAATATGTTACTTATAGATTTTGAGAATGTAATTTATTTATTAAAACAAACTCTTTTTCTTTTAAACCAAGTAAAAAAACTTCTAAACAATAAATTTGATTATTGAAAACGTGACTGAATAACTTCTACAAATTCTTTCTTTTTATCATTTGCAATTGGCAGCGTGACATTACTTTTCATAATTAAATGACTACCATTTTTCTTATTCATCTCTTTTATATATTTCAAATTCACCAAATAAGAACGATGTGGTCTGTAAAAAAAGAGTTTATTTTCGAGTTGTTTTACAAAGTATTTTAATGGCTTACACACCATCTCGGTTCTTCCTTCTTTTAAATATACTTTAGAGTACATTCCTTCTGCTTTAATATATTCTATATCGTCATACTCTGCAAAAATAATTCCTCTTGGTATTTCTAAAGCTACCGTATTAATTGTTAAATCTTTAATTACTTTTTTTAGTCCGTTTAATTCATTGTCAATATTCTTATTTCGAATAACTTGCGCTGCTTTAGCAACTGCTTTTATTAATTGCAAAGGATGAATTGGCTTTAATAAATAATCTACAGCAGACATTTTAAATGCTTCAATAGCAAACTCGTTATAAGCTGTGGTAAAAATAATTTGAAAATTAATTTGTGAGTTTTCAAAAGCATCTAAAATATGAAGTCCCGATTTTTTTGGCATTTTAATATCTAACAATACCAAATCTGGTTGTTTTTCTTTTATCATTTTAACTCCAACATCTAAGTCAGAAGCCTCATAAATCTCTGTTACTTCTGAGCATTTCTCTTGTAAAATAATCTCAAGTACTTTTCTTGCTTTTTTTTCGTCGTCAATTATTAAGACTTTCATCATTTATTGGTATTAAAATTTCAACTTTTGTTCCTATTGCATTTTTATTTATATCGTATAAATCGTGTGTAGTAATATCGATTTTATACTTTTCATAAATATTAATTAAATCGATTCTATCTTTATTTGCTTTGGTAGAAAAAGATTCATAATCTTTTTCAATTAAGCGGCTTGCTTCTTTTCTTCCGACACCATTATCTATTATTTCAATCTTTAAAAATTCTGTTTGAGAGATATTAATTTCTAATCTCTTTTTCCCTTTTTTATGAATTAATCCATGTTTTAAGGCATTTTCTACATATGGTTGAATTAAAAAACAAGGAATACTAATTTTCTTCATCTCATTTCCTACTCGATTATTGATTATATACTCCAATTCTTCAAATCGATCTTTCTCTAGTTTTAAATAGATATTCAATGTCATAATTTCTTCTTCTAAAGTAATTTTATCCTTTTTACTATGACTTAAATACATTCTAATTAAAGTAGAAAATTCGGCCAAATAGGTACTCGCTAAATATTTCTCGTTCATTAAAATATATTCTTGAATAGAGTTTAATGCATTGAATATAAAATGTGGATTCATTTGAGATCTTAAATTCTCGAGTTGAGACATCACCAACCTCTTTTTTATCGTTTCTTGTTTTAAATGTTCTAATTGTAATTGTTGATTTTTTCTTAATTCTTTTTTATAAAAAAGATGAACAATCAATAAAAAAGCTAATAAAACAACCAATAGAAACCATCCTTTTAACCAAAAAGGTTTTTTTACTGTTATCTCTATCTTCTTAATTGGAGCATTATTTGAAAGTGTTTGGATTTCAAACGTAAATTTCCCATAGGGTAAAATCGAATATCTTACCGTATTAGATGTTGTGTATTTCCAGTTTTTTTCTACTCCTTTTAGTCTGTATTTATAGGTTTTCCCTTCAGGATTAAATCCGTTACTATTAAAAAAAATCTCTATGGATGTTTCATCATAATTAAGCAAGTAAGCGGGTTTATTTTTTTCTTCTCTTTCTGCTATTTTAACTCCTGTAAAATAGATTTCTTGCTCTGGTTTTGTATAACAGACCTCATCTCTATTAATAGAAACAATTCCTCTATTTCCGACAATAAATAAATTGTTTTCGTGAATTTCTATCGTTAAAATTTTAGAAAATATTTCTTTACTTACAAAAGGTATTTTTTTTACTGTTACTTCTGAAAACCTACGGTCAACTAAAGAAATTCCTTTACTTGAAGCTACCCAAATATTTTTCCCATCGCCTTTAATTTTTAGTGCTGTTGATGACTGTAAACCTTCTTTAAAACTTATATGTTCTACAATTTTATTGCTTCTAATTCCAAGTATTCCTTTATTTAATGTAGCAACCCATAAAATACCGTCAGAGGTTTTTGTAAAATCAAATCCATAAATTGGATTGTCTTTATATCTTATTTCTTTATACTGATAAGTGCTGTCTTTGATATTAAAATAAAACAATCCATCAATATGACTAGAATACACAATACTATCTTTATCTATAATGTGCTCATAGGATTTCGTTTTCTTTATAAAAGTACTTTTCGACTTTAATACTTTCTTTCCAAATTTTGGAGTTCTGTAATTTATCTTCCTTATTTTTCCTTTTACTTTTTTCCTTATAATATTATTGATACTTCCCCAGAAAGAACTAGAAGAATAGAACATTTTTTCATCTAAAAAAGTAATTTTTTTAGCTGATGACATATTGTATACTTCTTCAATAACATTTGTATTAAAATCTAAGAGTACTGATTTGTAATCTAAACTGATTAATAACTCATTTAACCATTTATTGTATCCAAAAGCGATGGCTTTTCTTTTATCGATATAAAATGATTTTTTCTTTTTAGTTTTAATATTTTCTATCACTATTTCTCCATCTTCAAAACCATAAACAAAATGATCATTAATTATAGTAAAAGCTTTTATTTGGGATTTTTTATTGGGTAATTTTTCTTTTAAAATATGGATATCTGGTACAATATACACTCCATTGTTTAGTGTAGTAAACCAATAATTCTGATTTTTATCTTTTAAAACTTTTGTAATAAAATCTGTTTCAAAAAACGTACTCTTTAATACTAAACTTCTCTTCTTTCTTTCAAATGCAAATACTCCTAAATTTGTAGTAATCCATAATAAGTTATCTTCTTCTAAGATGTTTACAATTCTTTTATTGGTAAAACTTTGAGGTAGTTTTAGTTCTTCTAATACATTTTCATTTTCTTTATAAGAATACAACTTAGAACTAATCTTGTTTTTAGTAACTGTATAATTTACATAGTAAATTTCACTAGATGTTGCATACAAACTGTGTTCAATACGTTTAAACTTTTTTACTTCTTTTATTTCTCCTTCTCTTTCGATTAATAAGCCATTGGCTAAATAATATAGTTTCCCTTTTTCTTTAACAAGGCTAACTCCTCTTGCTCTTGTTAAAAAACTATCTTTTATGGTTTGAATTTCTTTCGTTTTTAAATGAATCTTATAAATCCCTTTAAAAGTGATTACTCTAATCCAATCTTTTTCTATTAAAAACCTTGGTAATCTACCATCAATAAGATGGTTTATATCTATAAATTCATGAAGCTCATTCCCATTTGTATAAAAAATTTGTCCGGTAAAATTCATACACCAGATTCTTCTATCTGGCCCTTCATTTAATAAAAAAACAGAAAGTCCTCTTTGATTTTTTGCTGTGAATTGTTTAAAACTTGTACCATCATATCTATACAAACCTTTTTCCGCTGCCAACCAAATAAATCCCGATTTATCTTCTAAAACATCATAAAATTCAACATCTGGCAATTCCTTTTTATTTGAGATATTGATAAAAAGAGGGTCTTGTGAAAAAACACTAGTTATTACACATAAAAATAGAATAATAGTAAATTTGATTTTCATTCCCTACTTAATTGCTAGGCAATGATACATTATAATCTTAGGAGTTTTCTTTAAATGATAAAATACTATCTTAATTTGATAATATTTAAAGAATTATATCTAAAAAAAGTAGAAACCTTGATTAGAATCAAGATTTAATAATACTAAGCTATCTAATTTTGTAAAAAACAAATATTATGATTTACAATAGTAAAGAAGTACTAACCGATTTGACAAGATTGACTTCTGCTCACCTTAATTATGCTAAAGAATTATTAGAAAAACCAGAAGATCAATTGCAATACAAGCCTTCTTTAAAATCTTGGAGTGTTTTGGAATGTTTAGAACATTTAAACAGGTATGCTATTTTTTACAATGCAGAGGTATCTAAAAAAATGGAAGCATCTACCTTACCTTTTTCTACTACTTTTAAAAGTAGTTATTTAGGAAATAAGTTTGCCAATGATATGCTACCAAAAGAAGGGATGAAAACGATGAATACTTTTAAAAGTAAAAATCCCAATGCTTGCCAATTAGATAAAGAAGAAGTCTTGTTAAATTTTATTCAGTTACAAGAAACTCTGTTGGATTTATTGCAAAAGGCACAATTTAAAAACTTAGATGCAATCAAAACAAAAACAACTTTACCTATTGTAAAATTTAAATTGGGAGATACTTTTCGTTTTGTTATTCATCATAACGAAAGACATATTGTACAAGCTAAAAAGGTATTAGAAAATAACTAAAACACTTCTAAAAGTTATTATTTAAAAAACAACTACTAAATACTTTTATAATAGTAGAATTTGAACTAGTTTTATCCAAAGCTAAAGAAAAGGATATATTATCTAATACTAAAGTAAAAATTGTTGTGGAACTTACCTTTTGTAAGGTTTTTCTTGTAAACTAATATAAAAATATACCTTAAGCTTATCTAAATGTTTAATTAATATTATCCAAAACTCTATGGGAACTTGGGGCACAGGAATTTCTTCAAATGATGTCTATGAGGATATCAATTGTGAATTCTTTGAATTGTACAATCAAGGAATGGAAGTTTCTGCCATTACTGAAAAGTTAATCAAAGAAAATCAAGATCTAATTGAATCACTAGAAGATCAAAATAATTTTTGGATTACCATAGCAAAATCTCAATGGGAGTGTAAAGCTCTTGATGCGAAAATCTACAATCGAATTAAAGATATTGTAGAGTCCGAAAAGGACATTGAGTTATGGAAAGAGCTTAATGTTTCAAAATCGGATTTGACAAAAAGAAGAAAAGTATTGAATAATTTTCTTAAAAAAATATCAACCGAAAAGAGAATCGCTCGAAAAAGAAAAGTTATAAAATTAATAGATTCGATTTTTGAAAAGGGAGACTGTCTAGCAATAAAATTAAATGAATCAGAGTTTGGGGGTATTTTTATTCTTGAAGCAGAGAAAAAGACAGAATTTGGTCTAAATCTTATTTGCCTTTTAGATATAAAACAGACCAATAAACCTATTATCTCAGATTTTGAAAAAGCAAAAGTCATTGTTACAAAAAGTATCGGTTATGATTTTTCTATTCAAAATAAAAAACTAGAATCTTTTAATGAAAAGATAATTGATAATCCAGAGGTTTGTTGGTATTATGCTTCAATGTTCAAAAAATCAAAAACAAATTTTGAGTTAATAGGTAACTTAAAAGTTAATAAACTTTACAATAGTAAATCTGATTTTCAATGCTTATCTCAATGGGATAATATTAAATCAAATATTAATTTTTATTACGAAAATATTAAAACAAGAAAAGGTTTTAAAAAACTAAGGTTAAAACAATTAACTAAAAATTACTGGTATCAACAATGGCTATAACTAATTCCTTTTTTATTTACAAAATGTGAATAAGTTGATATTATCTGAAAACACATTTAATCAAAATGAAATTTGATAAAGAGAAAACATTATTTGAAAAAATCTCTACTGGAATAGGAATCCTATTAAGTGTTTTTTTTTCGTTTTTAGGACTTTCTGAATTTTATATAATAAGAGTTATGAAACAAACTGAATCTTATCCTTTTGGCGGGGAAGGCCCTGTTCCATATTACTATCGAACTGCTGAACTTTATTCTTTCGTAAACCTGACATATGGAGTAGCTTTCGCAGCTTTAACCGGAATCGCAATATGGAATTGGAAAAGGAATAAAATAAGTGGATTTGTCACTTTCGGACTGACACTTATTTTGATTTTAATACAACTTTTTCATGGTTTGCAGCAATGAAAAACCTATAATAACAAAGTGAAAAAAATTACGGTGCTCTTACCTCAAAAATTATATACAAACCGTTTTTGCTATTTATAATAAAATGGAATACAATATCATGTTAAATCAAAATGAAATAAAAAGTAATTACCACTGATTATTAAGTAAACCTAAGTTAGAATTGCTATCGTCATTTTTTTAACCGATATTTAGTTCGTAAAAACAATGACAATTCCGACAGAAATGAAAGTTACAACCAAAAAAAATGAACAAGTTGGCAATATGATATTTGCTTCTATTTATCCTCATTATTTAAATAGAATCGTAAAAAATGGTAGAACTAAAGAAGAATTAGATCAAGTAATTCAGTGGTTTACTGGCTATGACCAAGATGCTTTACAAGCATTTATTGATGAAAAAGGAACTTTTAGAACTTTTTTTGAAAAGGCTAACATTCATCCAAACGAACATTTAATTAAAGGGGTTGTTTGTGGGTATCGAATTGAAGAAATTGAAGACGAATTTATCTTATACAAACAATGTAGACAAATGGAAAAGCTGATTGATGAATTAGCTAAAGGTCGTAAAATGGAAAAAATTTTACGTCAGGAAAAGAAGTAATTCTCATAGAAAACATGTAGTTAACAATACTCTTTTACAGCTTTAGACAAGCTAATGAAAGAAAAAACACCTAACTACCAAAGTAAACATTGCTGTGACACTTACCTTTATAAGGTTTTTTCTTATATGATAATATAAAAAATATACTTTCCGTAGAACTAGTATTGGTTATAATTGCTTAAATGAAATTACAAAAGAAGAACATATTATTGGATGATTTATTTGAATTACTAGATAATAATTTGATTGTTGGTAGTTTTGATAAAAAGGTTTCGGAAAAAATATTAGCAGCAGAAAATGACTGGGAAACAGAACTATACGATTTAAATGATTTCATTGATTCTCTGAAAAATGAAATAAAAAATGATTTAACAAAAGAAAATTTAAGACGTCAGATAAATTTATATCTAAAAGATGGTTTTAAAAAGTCAACTTGGAATATCGAAAGTTTAGAGACATTGATTGAAGTATTTGATTATTCGAATTTTTCAGATTTAGAAAAGATATTCAATAATTTATCAGATAAATTATTACCATTATTAAAAAATAAAGATTCATTTTTTGTAAATGCAAAAGGGTATCCAATTATAAAAATTTTTAAAGATAAGTTTCTAATAAAAGGTATAACAGATGTAAATTTTAAAACATTCAGGTATGCTGATATTGAAAATATCATACATTACAACCCTAATAAAAATTCTGTTTTTATGAAAATATACAGTAAGATTTCATTAGCTGGCAGGATTTTTTCAAAAAATGATAATTGGATTTTAAGGATAAGTTTAAAAAATGGAGGAGATTGGAAATATAAGACAAAACATGTACATAATGATCAGTTTTCAGAAGCATTAAGACTTATAAAGAATAAATTAACATAGTTGATATCATAAATAAATAAAAGTTCTAACGCAAAGACTGTCTCTACTTTAACCAAATATTCATGAATAAAAGTATGTAATATGTAATAGGTCATATAGAAAGCTATTGCATCAACAATAAAAAACCATTACCAAATTAAATTGGCAATGGTTTACTAAATGAATTCCCCAAAAGGGCGTAAACTATACAAGATTAACATTAACATCTTGCTATAAAAATCAAAACAATAATTAAAAGTTCATTTAGAACATAGCAGCTTATTTTAAAAGATTAAATCGTTCTATTTCTTCTTGAGTCATCCAATGTACATCACTTGCTGGTGCTGCGTTAATTGTAAAATAATAAAAGTCTTCTGCTTGCTGTTGTGAAAAACCTACAGATTTATAATAATCAATATACGGGATATGGTATTTATGTCCTTTTGGAAAATCTGTGGCTACTTGGTCATCATCTGCAGCCCAAGAATGCACACCAATCTTTGTGTTCTTACCTAATGTTTTTTGAGTTCCAGCTAAAAATAGATCTGTTCCTCCAGAAGCTACTAAACCATTATTTCTTAAGTGAATTGTAAAACTATTTTTATGTATAAACTTGGCTAATTTTAAATTTACTTTGTCATTTATAGAACCATCACAAATAACAATTTCTAATCGGTTAATGTTTGGGTGCTCTTTTAATATCTTCTTAAATGCTGTATATGCAGAAGAATTGATTACTCCATCTAAAACTATTGCTTTTTGATCTTGAGAAACCTTAAAAATGGTTAGTTTTTCTAACTCTTGTATATCCGAAGGTATAGAAGAACAACTGCTTAAAAACAATACTAGCAATCCAAATACGTATCTAATTTTTGCTTTCATATCTAATTCTTATTGTTTTAAAAATGCTGCTTTCTTTTGAAATACCATATTGACTCTAAACTTAGAACTACTTCCAAAAATATCAACGTCTTTTCCTCCGCTTCCTCCTCCAATAGTTCCTGAGTTTGCATTGTAAGCATCAATATATTTATATCCTAATTTAGACATTGCATTTAACAAATCTGTTTGATTTCTTACGCGTAATTTATCTCCGTCTTGTAATATATCTTCTAAAGCTCTTAATTGCTTTTTATAGTTTGATCTTTTGGCGTCAATGCTGATATTAATTCCGCCCAATAACTTGGTATTTTCTGAAGTAATAATAATGTACTCTGGTAATTTTTCTATGGATACATCATACTTATTTATTACAGATAACTCTTGGGCATTACTTGTAAAAACAAACACTGTAATACATACAAATACTAGAAATGTTTTTATGGTGTTTTTCATACTTTATTGTTTTTTATATTTTAATTTTAATACTTCCTCTTCTTCTGCTAGTTCCAGCAACAACATAGTTCCTTTCATACTTAAAATGGTAAAATTTGTTTTTTCAGTGCCATTTTGAATCACAATAGTTTTTTTATCTTTTGTCAATTTCCAAGTCCCTTTTTCTGATTCATCACCTACCAATCCAACAAATTGGTTCTTTACTTTATATATTTGATAAATTTCAGGAGTTCCAAATACTTCTTCTGCTGGATAGGTTTCTCCTGCTGCACTCACTTCTATCAACTTCCATTTACCGATAAGCTGTTTCGAAACTTCTTGCCCTTGAGCTTGTAAAACAGTAGCTAATAAAAAGGCAAGAAATATTAAGATTGATCTAATCATATTGTTATTCTTTTATAATTTGAATGACAAAATTCTAGATAAAACCTCTTATTCTCGTAAATTTTAAGTTGATATCAATTTCAAATTCTGAAATTAAAAGCAAGTTGATACTCGTAAAAAATTTGGATTTCTGAAATACAAATAAATAGTTTACTAAAAATCAAACAAATAGATAAAAATGAAGTTAATTATGAACTTTAACAAACTTTAGAGGTGTACAGTTCATTTGCTTTTTAAAAGCAGCATAAAAAGAACTATTGCTTTTAAAACCTACCTCTTTTCCGATACCTTCAATGTTTAATTGATCACTCGCTCCATTAAGTAACATCTCTTTGGCTTTTGCTACACGAAAGCTATTGATATAAGTATTAAAGTTTTCACTTTTTAATGTGTTAATTGTTTTCGAAATCAACCTTGGATGCTCGTTTACACATTCTGCAATTTGAACAATGGTTAATTCTGGATTTAAAAACAATTCAGATTGCTCAATTTCTTGATCAATTTTTTGCAATACCGATTTGTATTTCTCCAAGGTTTCGGAATCTTTCGAACTATTTTCTTTAGTATCAATTACCTGATTATTTTTAATAGCAAGTTCTTTAATTAAATCTGTAGATAATAACTGTGATAATCCGTGATAAGAAATCCAAAAAGTAACCAATAAACTAAAAATTGAAAAAGCTACTTCTGTGACAAATTCAGATAAAAAATAAAAGGATGCAGGCAATACTCCAATAAAAACAATAACATTAAAAATAATAAATTGATTGATCCAGTTTAAATCTCTACCTTCAATAGAACTGTATTGCTTTTTTAAAAGTTTTGAATGCTTTCTTACTCTGATAAATATTTTTACAAAAAGATAAAGTCCAAATAAAAAACCTATGACTTGAAATAGCTCAAAAAACAAAGAGTCTTCTAATTCCTTTCTAAGATTTAGTGGAGAAAAATAAAAGACAAAACCTAATATCAATTCAATGACTCCAAAAACCAGTAAGTAATTGGAGTGTTTGTGCTTTGGCAAGATTGAGATTTGTTCTACATAGAGATATAATAAAATTGGTGTTGACCAAGTAAAATAAAAGGGTAAACTTAAATAGCTATTGGTATTGTCTACATTTAACAATTCCAATGTTTCAGAAAAAGAAATCAAGCCTAAAGACATTAGAAAAAAACCTAAATAAGTAAGTGCATTTTTTTTCTTTCTATTAATTAATATTAAAAAAAGTCCAATAGACAACGATTGTGTCATATCAATGGTATTTAATATTAAAATAATGCTTTGGTTGATATCCATAGTGAAAATTATAGCTTTCAAAGATACTAAATCGCTATGTATTCTTATTCCTTACATTGTATAGGAATTTAGTAAGCAAAAAAAATCCGAAACTAAATTAGTTTCGGATTTTTTTTATGCTTCCCCAGTAGGTCCAAAATTCATTGGAATTGGAGGTTGTTCATAATCTTTTATTTCACCATTAGCTTGTTCAAACTTTTGTACATTGTCTAATAATGCTTTGGTTAAACGTTTCGCATGTTGTGGTGTTAATATAATTCTAGATTTTACCTTAGCTTTAGGTACTCCAGGCATTACATTGATAAAGTCTACAATAAATTCTGAAATAGAATGATTGATGATCGCTAAATTAGAATAAGTTCCATCAGCAACAGTTTCATCCAATTCAATATTTATTTGTCCTTCTTGATTTTGATTTTCATCCATAGTATTTGTTGTATTAAAAAAGCCTACAAATATTTTGTAGGCTTTTTATATGATTATAGATTTTCTTCTATTTCTTCTTTAGGACCTACAATAACATGATCGTATTGTCTCATACCTGTACCTGCTGGAATTCTCTTACCAACAATTACATTCTCTTTTAATCCTTCTAAAGTATCTATCTTACCATTAACAGCTGCTTCATTTAACACTTTCGTTGTTTCCTGGAACGATGCTGCAGAGATAAATGATTTCGTTTGTAACGAAGCTCTTGTAATACCTTGTAGTACTTGTTCTGCAGTTGCAGGTTGTGCTTCTCTAGCGGTTACTAAATTCTTATCATTTCTACGTAAAATAGAGTTCTCATCTCTTAACTGACGTGAAGTAATGATTTGACCTGCTTTTAAGTTTTCAGAGTCTCCTGCTTCTTCAACAACTTTCATTCCGTAAATCGCATCATTTTCTGTGATAAAGTCGTTCTTATGAACTAATTGATTCTCTAAGAATAATGTATCTCCAGAGTCAATAATTTTAACTTTACGCATCATTTGACGTACTACAACCTCAAAGTGTTTGTCGTTAATTTTTACACCTTGTAAACGATATACTTCTTGGATTTCGTTTACTAAGTATTCTTGTACTGCTGATGGTCCTTGAATATTCAAGATATCTGTTGGAGTAATTGCTCCATCAGATAATGGCATACCAGCTTTAATAAAGTCATTTTCTTGTACTAAGATTTGGTTAGATAACTTAATTAAGTACTTTCTAACATCTCCAGTTTTAGACTCTACAATAATCTCTCTATTACCACGCTTAATCTTACCAAAAGATACAACTCCATCAATTGCAGCAACTACTGCAGGGTTAGATGGGTTACGAGCTTCAAATAACTCAGTTACACGAGGTAAACCTCCTGTAATATCTCCCGCTTTACCAGATTTACGAGGAATCTTCACTAATGTTTTACCTTGTTCAACTTCATCACCATCATTAATCATTAAGTGAGCTCCTACAGGTAAACTATAAGAACGTAAAGCATTACCATCTGCATCTTCAATAATTAAAGATGGAATTACTTTTTTATTCTTAGAATCTGTAATTACTTTTTCTTGGAAACCAGTTTGCTCATCAATTTCTACTTGGAAGTTAGTTCCTTGCTCTAAAGAGTCGAAACGAACCTTACCACCAAATTCAGAAACAATTACACCATTAAATGGATCCCATTGACAAACTACATCACCTTTCTTAATTGTTTTTCTATCCATATCAAAGATAGTAGAACCATAAGGAATGTTGTTTGTACTTAAAGTAATTCCAGTTTTCTTATCAATAACTTTGATTTCTGCTGTTCTAGAGATTACGATATCAATCTCTTCTCCATTTGCATCTTTACCTTTTACAGTTCTTAAGTCTTCAATAGTAACTTTACCTGTAAAGTTGGCGATTAACTTATTATCTTCAGAAATGTTTCCTGCTACCCCTCCAACGTGGAAAGTTCTTAATGTTAACTGTGTACCAGGCTCTCCAATAGACTGTGCAGCGATTACACCAACTGCTTCTCCAATTTGTACTTTGTTACGAGTAGATAAACTCTGACCGTAACACTTCGCACAAATTCCTCTACTAGATTCACAAGTTAAAGCAGAACGTACTAAAACTCTATCAATTCCAGTAGCTTCAATTTTAGCAGCTTTTGCTGAAGAAATTTCTTCTCCTGCGTTTATTAATAACTCATCAGTTATAGGTGCATATACATCTTGTAATGATACACGTCCTTCAATTCTTTCTGATAAAGACTCAACAATTTCGTCGTTTTTCTTTAATGGAGTTATTTCTAATCCTCTTAAAGTACCACAGTCTTCCTCGTTAATAATTACATCTTGAGAAACATCTACTAAACGACGTGTTAAATAACCTGCATCGGCTGTTTTTAATGCGGTATCGGCTAATCCTTTACGAGCACCGTGCGTAGAGATAAAGTATTCAAGAATTGATAATCCTTCTTTAAAGTTAGAAAGAATTGGATTTTCAATAATTTCTCCACCTCCTGCAGTAGATTTTTTAGGTTTTGCCATTAATCCACGCATACCTGTTAACTGGCGAATCTGTTCTTTAGAACCCCTTGCTCCAGAATCAAGCATCATGTATACCGAGTTAAATCCTTGCTGGTCTTCTCTTAAACGCTTCATCGATAAATCTGTCAATCTGTTGTTTGTAGAACCCCAGATGTCAATTACCTGATTGTAACGCTCTTTGTTCGTTAACATACCCATGTTATAGTTTGCAATGATTCCATCTACTTCTGCATTTGCTTCAGCAATCATTTTCTCTTTTTCAGCAGGAATAATGATATCACCTAAACTAAATGATAATCCTCCTTGGAATGCAAACTTATATCCCATGTTTTTAATACTATCTAAAAATTCTCCTGTAGTTGGAATATCTGTAGCTTTTAAAATTCCACCGATAATTCCTCTTAATGATTTTTTAGTTAGTACTTCGTTAATATATCCAGCTTTGGCTGGTACTACTTCATTAAATAATACTCTACCAACTGTCGTTTTAATAATCTTTTGAACTTGCTCACCATTTTCATCAACATCAAAAGTTCTTACCTTAATTCCTGCATTCAAATCAACTTTTTCTTCATTAAAAGCAATATTTACTTCTTCTGGAGAATAGAATGTTAATCCTTCACCTTTAATAGGAACTTCTGGTGTAGATACTCTTTCTTTTGTCATGTAGTACAGCCCAAGTACCATATCCTGAGAAGGTACAGTAACTGGCGCACCATTTGCAGGATTTAAGATATTGTGAGAAGCCAACATTAATAATTGTGCTTCTAAAATAGCTTCTGGTCCTAATGGTAAGTGTACCGCCATCTGGTCACCATCAAAATCGGCGTTAAATGCCGTACACACTAATGGGTGTAATTGAATTGCTTTTCCTTCAATTAATTTTGGTTGGAAAGCTTGGATTCCTAAACGGTGTAATGTAGGAGCACGGTTTAATAATACAGGATGTCCTTTTAAAACATTTTCTAAAATATCCCATACTACTGGCTCTTTTCTATCAATAATTTTCTTTGCAGATTTTACAGTCTTAACAATACCTCTTTCGATTAACTTACGAATGATGAATGGCTTGTATAATTCTGCTGCCATATCTTTTGGCAATCCACATTCAAATAATTTTAATTCTGGTCCAACAACAATTACAGAACGTGCAGAATAATCAACACGCTTACCAAGTAAGTTTTGACGGAAACGTCCTTGCTTACCTTTTAATGAATCTGATAATGACTTTAATGGTCTGTTAGATTCTGTTTTAACTGCTGATGATTTACGTGTGTTATCAAATAATGAATCTACAGATTCTTGTAACATACGTTTTTCGTTACGTAAAATTACTTCAGGAGCTTTAATCTCTACTAACCTCTTTAAACGGTTATTTCTAATGATAACTCTACGGTATAAATCGTTTAAGTCTGAAGTAGCGAAACGACCTCCATCTAATGGAACTAATGGACGTAATTCTGGCGGTATTACCGGAACTACTTTCATAATCATCCATTCAGGTTTGTTTTCTCTATTCTTGTTAGAGTCTCTGAATGCCTCAACAACATTTAAACGCTTTAAAGCTTCAGTTTTACGTTGTTTAGAAGTTTCTGTATTTGCTTTGTGTCTTAATTGGTAAGATAACTCATCTAAATCGATACGAGCTAATAAATCAATTAAACACTCAGCTCCCATCTTAGCAATAAACTTGTTTGGGTCTGAATCTTCTAAGTATTGGTTTTCTTGTGGAAGCGTTTCTAAAATATCTAAGTATTCTTCTTCTGTTAAGAAATCCATTTTTTGTAATGGTTCACCTTCTGCATTTTTTGCAATACCAGGAGCAATTACTACATATCTTTCGTAGTAAATGATCATGTCTAATTTCTTAGATGGTAATCCTAAAAGGTATCCCATTTTATTTGGTAATGATCTAAAGTACCAGATATGAGCAACAGGAACAACTAAATTAATATGTCCTACTCTATCTCTACGTACTTTCTTTTCAGTTACCTCAACACCACATCGGTCACAAACGATTCCTTTGTAGCGAATTCTTTTATATTTACCACAAGCACATTCAAAGTCTTTTACAGGACCAAAAATACGCTCACAAAATAAACCATCTCTTTCTGGTTTATGAGTACGGTAATTGATTGTTTCTGGTTTTAACACCTCACCTTTAGAAACTTCTAAAATTGATTCTGGAGATGATAATCCAATTGAGATTTTATTAAACTTTTTTACAGTGTATTTCTCGTTTTTTCTTGCCATGATAATGGATTCGAATTTAAATTGTAAAAATAACCTCTAAGAGGTTTATAAATATATGATTGCCATTGAGCCTTTCGACTCAATGACATTTCACTGTTTGTTACTCTTCTAATTGAACGTTTAATCCTAAACCTTTCAGTTCGTGCATTAATACGTTGAATGATTCTGGTAAACCAGGTTCTGGCATTTCTTCACCTTTTACAATACTTTCGTATGTTTTGGCTCTACCTAATACATCATCAGATTTTACTGTTAAGATTTCACGTAAGATACTAGATGCACCATATGCTTCTAATGCCCAAACTTCCATCTCTCCAAAACGCTGACCTCCAAACTGAGCTTTACCTCCTAGTGGTTGTTGTGTAATTAATGAGTAAGGACCAATAGAACGCGCGTGCATCTTATCTTCAATCATGTGTCCTAACTTAATCATATAAATTACTCCAACCGTTGCTGGTTGATCAAAACGTTTACCAGTTCCTCCATCATATAAGTAGGTATGTCCAAATCTTGGTACACCTGCATTATCTGTGTATGAATTGATTTCATCTAAAGATGCTCCATCAAAAATTGGTGTTGCATATTTTTTGTCTAATTTTTGACCAGCCCATCCAAGAACTGTTTCATAAATCTGACCGATGTTCATACGAGATGGTACACCTAATGGGTTTAATACAATATCTACTGGAGTTCCGTCTTCTAAGAATGGCATATCCTCTGCTCTAACAATACGAGCTACAATACCTTTATTTCCGTGACGTCCTGCCATTTTATCTCCTACTTTTAATTTACGCTTTTTAGCAATGTAAATTTTAGCAAGTTTTAAAATTCCAGCTGGTAATTCATCTCCTACAGAAATAGTAAACTTCTCACGACGTAAGTTACCTTGTAAGTCATTTACTTTAATCTTATAGTTGTGAACTAACTCACCTACTTGTTTGTTTAATTCTTTATCAGTTGTCCAAGAACCTTGCGTTAAGTGTGTATAATCTTCTACAGAGTTTAACATCTTTAAAGTAAACTTCTTTCCTTTTGGAAGTACTTCTTCACCTAAATCGTTAAATACTCCTTGAGAAGTTTTTCCACTAACTAAAACAAATAACTTTTCAACTAATATATCCTTTAAGCCATCAAACTTAGATACAAATGAGTTTTCTAAAGCAGCAATTGCTTCTTTGTCTCTTGCTCTCTTCGTTTTATCTTTAACAGCTCTTCTAAATAATTTCTTATCAATTACTACTCCTCTTAATGATGGTGAAGCTTTTAATGATGCATCTTTTACATCACCTGCTTTATCACCAAAAATAGCACGTAATAATTTTTCTTCTGGAGTTGGATCTGACTCTCCTTTTGGAGTAATTTTCCCGATTAAGATATCACCAGGTTTTACTTCTGCTCCAATACGAATCATTCCGTTTTCATCCAGGTCTTTAGTTGCTTCTTCAGAAACATTAGGAATATCGTTTGTTAACTCTTCAGTTCCTAATTTTGTATCTCTAACATCTAAAGAATACTCATCAATATGGATTGACGTGAAAATATCTTCACGAACTACTTTTTCAGAAATTACAATCGCATCCTCAAAGTTATACCCTTTCCAAGGCATAAAGGCTACTTTCATATTTCTACCTAAAGCTAATTCTCCTTTTTGTGTAGCATATCCTTCACAAAGTACTTGTCCTTCTTCAACTCTGTCTCCTCTTTTTACAATTGGTTTTAAGTTGATACAAGTTCCTTGGTTGGTTTTTCTAAACTTAATTAAGTTGTAAGATACTTCATCAGAATCAAAACTTACCATTCTCTCTTCTTCTGTTCTATCGTATTTGATGGTAATTTTGTTCGCATCAACATACTCTACAACTCCTGCTCCTTCTGCATTGATTAAGATTCTAGAATCTTTAGCAACTCTACGCTCTAATCCAGTACCAACAATTGGAGATTCTGGACGTAATAATGGAACTGCCTGACGCATCATGTTCGATCCCATTAAGGCACGGTTCGCATCATCATGCTCTAAGAAAGGAATTAATGAAGCTGAAATAGAAGCAATCTGATTTGGAGCAACGTCCATATAATCTACTGCTTCTGGAGTAACCACAGGGAAATCTCCTTCTTCACGAGCAATAACTCTATCACTTTCAAAGTTTCCTTCTGCATCTAACGCTAAATTAGATTGAGCAATCTTCATTCCTTCTTCTTCCTCTGCACTTAAGTAGATATGTTCTTGATTTACATCTACATTACCATCTACAACTTTTTTATAAGGAGTTTCAATAAATCCTAAGTTGTTTACTTTAGCAAATACAGCTAAAGAAGAGATTAATCCAATGTTTGGTCCCTCAGGAGTTTCAATCGGACATAATCTTCCGTAGTGAGTATAGTGTACATCACGAACCTCAAATCCAGCTCTTTCTCTAGATAAACCTCCAGGTCCTAATGCAGATAATCTACGTTTGTGTGTAATCTCTGCTAATGGATTTGTTTGATCCATAAACTGAGATAACTGATTTGTTCCAAAGAACGAGTTAATTACTGAAGATAAGGTCTTTGCATTAATTAAGTCGATTGGTGTAAATACCTCGTTATCACGTACATTCATTCTTTCACGAATTGTACGAGCCATACGAGCTAATCCAACACCAAACTGACCTGCTAACTGCTCACCTACAGTTCTAACACGACGGTTAGATAAGTGATCGATATCATCTACTTCTGCTTTAGAGTTGATTAACTCAATTAAGTATTTGATGATGGTGATAATATCGTTCTTTGTTAATACTTTTTGGTCAATCGGTTCATCTAAACCTAATTTAGTATTCATTCTAAAACGACCAACTTCACCTAAATTGTAACGTTGTTCAGAGAAGAATAATTTTTCGATAATACCTCTTGCTGTTTCCTCATCTGGCGGTTCAGCGTTACGTAATTGACGGTAAATATGTTCAACAGCCTCTTTTTCTGAGTTTGTTGGATCTTTTTGTAGCGTATTATGAATAATTGCATAATCTGCCATTTGATTATCTTCTTTGTGTAATAACACCGTTTTTACACCAGACTCGATAATCTCATCAATATAATCTTTCTCAATGATCGTATCTCTATCAAAGATAATCTCATTACGTTCTATAGATACTACTTCTCCAGTATCTTCATCAACGAAATCTTCATGCCAAGTTTTTAAAACTCTTGCAGCTAATTTACGTCCAAGAACTTTTTTCAATCCTGCTTTAGAAACTTTTACTTCTTCTGCTAAGTCAAAAATCTCTAGGATATCTTTATCTCTTTCGAAACCAATCGCTCTAAATAGCGTTGTTACTGGTAATTTTTTCTTTCTATCAATATAAGCATACATTACTTGATTGATATCAGTTGCAAATTCTATCCAAGATCCTTTAAAAGGAATTACTCTAGCAGAGTATAACTTGGTTCCGTTTGCGTGGAATGATTGTCCAAAGAATACACCAGGAGATCTGTGTAATTGTGAAACTACAACTCTTTCTGCTCCATTGATTACGAAAGTACCCGAGTTTGTCATATAAGGAATAGTTCCTAAATAAACATCTTGTACAATAGTTTCGAAATCTTCGTGCTCTGGATCTGTACAGTATAATTTTAGACGAGCTTTAAGAGGAACACTGTGTGTTAAACCTCTTTCGATACACTCTTGAATGCTATATCTTGGTGGGTCTACAAAGTAGTCTAAGAATTCTAACACAAAATTATTACGTGTATCTGTAATTGGGAAGTTATCCATAAAGGTTTTATACAAACCTTCTTCACCACGCTCTTCAGCTTTTGTTTGTAATTGGAAAAAATCTTGGAATGACTTTACCTGAATATCCAAGAAATCTGGATAATCAGCTCCCAATTTTGCTGATGCGAAGTTTATTCTTTCAGTAGTGTTTTTCGTTGTCAAAAGAGAAATTTTTTTTGATTAAAATCGATGATAAAATATAAACGAATATATACACAAAATGGTTTAGGTCTTTAGAACGCGTGTTCTTAGACCTAAACCTAAGTTTGTTTAAGCTGTTAAAGCTTATTTAAGCTCAACCTCAGCTCCTGCTTCTTCTAAAGATGCTTTAAGACCTTCTGCCTCATCTTTAGATACACCTTCTTTAATTGGTGCTGGTGCGCTATCTACGATACCTTTAGCTTCTTTTAATCCTAAACCAGTTAATTCTTTAACTAATTTAACAACTGCTAATTTAGAACCTCCTGCTGCTTTTAAGATTACATCGAATTCAGTTTTTTCTTCAGCTGCATCTCCTCCTCCTGCTGCAGGACCTGCTACTGCAACTGCTGCTGCAGCTGGCTCAATTCCATATTCTTCTTTTAAAATAGTAGCTAATTCATTAACTTCTTTTACTGTTAAGTTAACTAATTGTTCTGCGAAATCTTTTAAATCTGCCATTTTAATTGTTTTTAAAAATTTTATTTATTTTAGTTTATTAGTGCGCGTATTTATTTTTCTGATAATGTAGATAAGATACCTGACAATTTATTACCACCTGACTGTAATGCTGAAACAACATTCTTAGCTGGCGATTGTAATAAGGTAATAATATCTCCAATAAGTTCTTCTTTAGACTTGATGTTAACAAGTGCTTCTAATTGGTCATCTCCAACATAGATAGCCTCTTCAACAAAAGCACCTTTTAATAAAGGTTTGTCTGATTTTTTTCTGAACTCTTTAATTACTTTAGCTGGCGCGTTCCCTGCCTCAGCAATCATAATTGAAGTATTTCCTTTTAAAACTGAAGGTAATTCTCCAAAGTCTTTATCAGAAGCTTCCATTGCTTTAGAAAGCAATGTATTTTTAACAACTGCTAGCTTTACATTAGCTTTAAAACAAGCTCTTCTTAAGTTAGAAGTAGCTAATGCATCTAAACCTGATATATCTGCTAAATAAATCGTGTTAGTATCTGCTAATTTCGCTGTTAAATCTTGGATTACTTGTGATTTTTCTTCTCTAGTCATAATTTCTAAGTTTTAACTGCTTATTAAACCGATTTAACATCAACAGCAACACTAGGACTCATTGTACTAGACATAAATACACTCTTAATGTATGTACCTTTAGCTGTTGTAGGTTTAAGTTTAACAATTGTTTGAATTAATTCATTTGCGTTTTCTGCAATCTTCTCAGCATCAAATGATGTTTTACCAATAGCTGCATGTACAATACCAGTTTTATCAACTTTAAAGTCAATCTTACCAGCTTTTACATCTTTTACAGCTTTAGCAACATCCATAGTTACTGTACCTGTTTTTGGGTTTGGCATTAAACCTCTTGGTCCTAAAATACGACCTAAAGGACCTAATTTACCCATAACGCTAGGCATTGTGATGATTACATCAACATCTGTCCATCCTCCTTTAATTTTTTGAAGGTACTCATCTAATCCAACATAATCCGCTCCTGCTGCAGTAGCTTCAGCTTCTTTATCTGGAGTAACTAATGCTAAAACTTTTACATCTTTACCTGTTCCATGTGGTAATGTTACAACCCCACGAACCATTTGATTAGCTTTACGAGGATCTACTCCTAAACGTATTGCTAAATCTACAGATGCATCAAAGTTTACATTTGTTATTTCTTTAATTAAAGCAGAAGCCTCATTTAAGTTATAAACTTTAGAGCTATCTAACTTAGCATTCGCTTCCTTTTGCTTTTTTGTTAATTTTGCCATTTTGAATAAGGTTATTAAGTTTAAGCTGGAGCGTCTCCTGTTACTGTTAATCCCATAGAACGTGCAGTACCTGCAATCATCTTCATTGCAGACTCAACTGTAAAGGCATTTAAATCTGCCATCTTGTCTTCTGCAATTACTCTAATTTGATCCCAAGAAACTTTTGCTACTTTCTTACGGTTAGGTTCTCCTGAACCTTTTTTAATCTTAGCTGCTTCTAATAATTGTACAGCTGCTGGTGGAGTTTTAACTACAAAGTCAAAAGATTTGTCTTTAAACACAGTAATTACTACTGGTAAAACTTTCCCTTGCTTATCTTGAGTTCTAGCATTAAACTGCTTACAGAACTCCATAATGTTAACTCCGGCAGCACCTAAAGCAGGTCCAACTGGTGGAGAAGGGTTTGCTGCCCCTCCGCGCACTTGTAATTTAACTACCTTACTAACTTCTTTTGCCATTTTTTAAACTTTAGTTTAGATTTTTGAAGTGTGGAAGCGTTTCAAAAATCAATTTCTATTTATGTAACAATTATGAAATTTTCTCTACTTGCATATAGCTCAATTCTAATGGAGTTTTACGTCCAAAGATTTTCACCATAACTTCTAATTTTCTCTTCTCTTCATTCACCTTCTCAACAGTACCATCAAATCCATTAAATGGACCATCGATAACTTTTACGGTTTCCCCAACAACATAAGGTATTGCAATGTTTTCATTCTGTACAGAAAGCTCATCAACTTTACCTAACATTCTATTTACTTCAGATTTTCTTAATGGTACTGGAGCTCCTCCTTTAGTTTCACCTAAAAATCCAATAACTCCTGTTACTGATTTAATTACGTGAGGAACTTCTCCTGCTAAGTTTGCTTCTACCATTATATAACCAGGAAAATAGACTCTTTCTTTGTTTAGTTTTTTCCCGTTTCTAACCTGAATAACTTTTTCTTTTGGCACTAAGACTTGATCCACATAATCAGACAGTCCTAAACGAGCAATTTCAGTCTCGATATAAGTTTTTACCTTATTCTCTTGACCTCCAATAGCTCTAACTACATACCACTTTTTTACAGAATCAGCCATAATTAATTATTGAACATGGTAAAAAAGTTATCTAAACCTAATTGAAAAACATAATCAACAGCAAATACTGCTAATGCAAAAATAATTGTAAACACAGCTACAACTACAGTTGACTTCTGTGCTTCATCTCTTTGTATCCAAGTTACATGGTTACTAAGCTCCTCAAACGATTCTTTGATATATTTTACCATATTATTTTTAATTTGCACGGGCGGAGAGACTCGAACTCCCGACACCTGGTTTTGGAGACCAGTGCTCTACCAACTGAGCTACGCCCGTAAAGACAAGGTGCTAACTCGTTTCTCTTGAGAAGCACCTTGAAATTTTATGTATTGTATTCTAATTAAAGAATTTCAGTTACCTGTCCTGCACCAACTGTTCTACCACCTTCACGGATAGCGAAACGTAAACCTACGTTCATTGCAATTGGAGAATGTAAGTCAACCTCGATAGTTAAGTTATCACCTGGCATTACCATTTCAACTCCATCAGGTAAGTTAATTGTCCCTGTTACGTCAGTAGTTCTTACGTAGAACTGTGGACGGTAGTTGTTGTGGAATGGAGTGTGACGTCCACCTTCTTCTTTCTTTAAGATATAAACCTCAGCTTTGAATTTATCGTGTGGAGTTACAGAACCTGGCTTACAGATTACCATTCCTCTTTTGATTTCCGCTTTATCAATACCTCTTAATAAGATACCAGCGTTATCTCCAGCCTCACCTCTATCTAAGATTTGACGGAACATTTCAATACCAGTAATAGTAGAAGATAATTTCTCAGCTCCCATACCGATAATATCTACAGCATCTCCTGTATTAGCAATACCAGTCTCGATACGTCCTGTTGCTACAGTACCACGACCAGTAATAGAGAATACATCCTCGATTGGCATTAAGAAATCTTTATCAACCTCTCTTAATGGCTCCTCAATCCAGCTATCGCAAGCTTCCATCAATTCTAATACAGTATCAACCCATTTCTTTTCTCCGTTTAATGCCCCTAAAGCAGATCCAGAAACAACAGGTCCGTTATCACCATCATAGTCATAGAAAGATAATAAATCTCTAACCTCCATATCAACTAACTCTAATAACTCCTCATCATCTACCATATCAACCTTGTTTAAGAAAACAACGATTCTTGGAATACCTACCTGACGACCTAATAAGATATGCTCTCTTGTTTGTGGCATTGGCCCATCAGTAGCAGCTACTACTAAGATAGCTCCATCCATTTGAGCAGCTCCAGTTACCATGTTCTTTACGTAATCCGCGTGACCTGGACAGTCAACGTGAGCGTAGTGACGGTTAGCTGTTTGATACTCTACGTGAGATGTATTAATTGTAATACCTCTTTCCTTTTCTTCTGGAGCGTTATCGATTTGATCGAAATCTTTTGCTTCAGACAAACCTGCATCTGCTAATACTTTAGTAATTGCAGCAGTTAATGTAGTTTTACCGTGATCAACGTGTCCAATTGTACCAATGTTTAAGTGTGGTTTTGAACGATCAAAAGTTCCTTTTGCCATGATTATTAATTTTAATTCTTAGTTAAATATATTTAGTGTTTATTTTTAAACTACTTTTTTTGTTTTTCTTTTGAGCCAGCGACGGGATTTGAACCCGTGACCTCATCCCTACCAAGGATGCGCTCTACCAACTGAGCTACACCGGCTTAAAATTTAGAGCGAGAGACCGGGTTCGAACCGGCGACATTCAGCTTGGAAGGCTGACGCTCTACCAACTGAGCTACTCTCGCATTCTTAACTTTAATCCTTTGTTTTTCAATTAGAAAAACGTTTGTGGTGAGAGCAGGATTCGAACCTGCGAAGACATAGTCAGCGGATTTACAGTCCGCCCTCGTTGGCCACTTGAGTATCTCACCATGTTTCAATGAACATTTTTGTTTTTTTGAGCCGATGAAGGGACTCGAACCCCCGACCTGCTGATTACAAATCAGCTGCTCTAGCCAGCTGAGCTACATCGGCGTATTGCATAAAAAAACAATCCGCTATTTCTAACGGACTGCAAATGTAAAAGTTTTTTTTTATTTCTAAAACTTTTTTCAACTCTTTTTTAATTTTTTAAATAGATACAGAATCTCTTAATTTTTCTTTGGATTTTTTCAACTGTCTTTTTAGTGAATCAACACAGATACTTATACCCTCTTCAAAAGATTTTGTTTCTTTTTTAATCATCAATTCGTTTCCTGGAATATTAATCTTAATTTCAGAAACTTTGTTCTCTTTATCACTTGTATTTTGAACTTTTAAGAACACTTCTGCATCGATAATCTTATCGTGAAATTTTGTTAAACCTTGCACTTTCTTCTCTATGTATTTTAACAAACCTGAATCTGCATTAAAATTAACTGATTGAATAAATACTTTCATACGTTTCATTTTTTTTGGCTCCTAGGATGAGCCTGGTTGTACACTTCTTTTATCTTACCTAGGCTATTATGAGTATAAACTTGTGTAGAAGCTAAACTAGAATGACCTAGTAATTCTTTCACTGAATTTAAATCTGCCCCTTGATTTAGTAAATGAGTCGCAAAGGAATGTCTTAAAATATGCGGACTCTTTTTCACTTTCGTAGAGACCTTACTAAAATAACCATTTATTACTCTATAAACAAGTGTTTCGTATATTTTATTTCCTTTAACCGTTAAAAATAAATAGTCTTCATTAGATGGTATTTTTTTTCTCTCAGAAAGATAACTCTTTAATGTTTCAATAACCGACGGTATTAAAGGTATTATTCTCTCTTTGTTTCTTTTACCTATTACTTTTAACGATGCAGTATTTAAATCTACATCGCTACTTTTTAAATGTATCAACTCTGCTCTTCTCATCCCTGTAGAATAAAAAAGCTCTACAATTAACTTATTTCTGATAGAAGTATAATCTAAATCACCATCAAAAACATCAATTACGGCGTTTATCTCCTTATAAATAAATGGCACTTGAACCTTTTTTACTGTTTTTAAAGCTCTGTGTTTTGCTAAAGGATTTGTTTTAATCTGCCCTATTTTCTGCAAGAATTTATAAAAGGATTTAAGCGAGCTTATTTTCCTATTAATTGTAGCATTAGAAATTCCATTAGTAACTAAAAAAGAAATCCAAGATCTAATCTGTGCATAATTGACCGTTGCAAGATCTTCAATTTCAAACTCATTTTTACAATGCGCTAAAAACCCATTCAAATCTTTTTCATAAGCTACTATGGTAAGCTTAGAATAATTACGCTCCAAATTGAGATAATCTAGAAAAGAGTTAATTAACATATATATTTACTTTATACTTTCAAAGTTACATATATATCATAAAAAAATCCTGTCAATTGACAGGATTTTATATTTTTAAAAAGAGTTGTGTTTAACCAACTTCTTCTTGAGTCTTTAGTTTTTGAACATAAGCTGCTTTGATGTTTTGAGCTCTCTTTGCAACAGACGGCTTTGTAAAATGTTTTCTGTTACGTAAGTTCTTCATAGTTTTAGTTCTATCAAACTTTCTCTTGAAACGTTTTAAAGCTCTATCTATATTCTCACCTTCTTTTACTGGAATAATTAACATTTGTTAGCACCTCCTTTCATCTGTTCTATATATTTGTTTTTTAATGGACTGCAAAAATACAAAGATATTTTGAATTAGAAACATTTAAATTAAAAAATATAAAACTTACTCCATTCTAAACAAACACCATAAAACAAAATGATTTACTTGGTTGCCGGCTTATAGTCTTTTTTATCAATTATCATTTTTGCGATACGAACAACGTATTTTCGCAAAAAATGATTTACTTCGTTGCTGGCTTATAGTCTTTTTTATCAATTATCATTTTTGCGATACGAAAACGTATTTTCGCAAAAAATGATTTACTTCGTTGCTGGCT
>CANMHT010000017.1 GCA_947497755.1 uncultured Polaribacter sp.
TGTGGGCAATAAGGGATTCGAACCCCTGACCCCCTCGGTGTAAACGAGGTGCTCTGAACCAACTGAGCTAATTGCCCTCAATTGCGGATGCAAATATAGCACAGTTTTATAAATTAACAATGTTTTTATCGTTTTTATTTATAAAACTTCTGCTACAACAAATGTACTTCCTCCAATATAAATAAGGTCATTCCCCGAAGCTTTTTCTTTTGAAATTTTATACGCCTGATTTACAGACTTAAAACTTTCTCCAGAAAGTCCAAACTCAAATGCCTTTGCTTTTAATATAGATACATTTAAAGCTCTCGGAATTTTAGGTTCACAAAAATAATAACTGGCATTTTTAGGAAATAACGTTAAAATTGTTTCAAGGTTCTTATCAGAAACTACTCCCAAAACAATATGCAACTTATTATAATTCTCTTTTTTTAACTGCTCCATTACAATAGACAATCCTTCTTTGTTATGTGCAGTATCACAAATTACCTTAGGTGATTTACTCAAAACTTGCCACCTACCTTTTAAACCTGTATTGCGAACAACATTCAACAATCCCTTTTTAATTTGATCTTTAGTAATCAAAAAATTCTTCAAAGTTTCTATTGTTTTTACAGTAGTTTTGGCATTTAGTTTTTGGTAATCTCCTAATAAATCGGTTTCATATTCCTCTGAAAAGTCAGAAGCAAAAACAATATCAGAATTTGATACATTTGCCTTCTCATTAAATACATGCTCAACCTCTGATTGTTTTTCCCCTATTATTACTGGAACATTGTTTTTAATTATCCCAGCTTTTTCAAATGCTATCTCTGGTAAGGTTTCACCCAAAAATTGGGTATGATCCAATCCAATATTGGTTATAACTGAAACTTCTGGTGTAATAATATTTGTAGAATCTAAACGCCCTCCCAAACCAACTTCAATAATTGCTATATCTATTTTTTCTTCAGCAAAATATTGAAAGGCCATACCTACAGTCATCTCAAAAAAAGACAAGCCTTGTTTTTCTAAAAAAACTCTATTTTTCTGGATAAAATCAATTACAAAACTCCTTGAAACTTCTTCTCCATTAATCCGAATTCGCTCTGTAAAATTTTTTAAATGTGGAGAAGTGTATAAGCCAACTTTATATCCTGCCTCTTGTAATATTGAAGCAAGCATATGACTTGTTGATCCTTTACCATTAGTTCCTCCAACATGAATTGATTTAAATTTCTTTTCAGGAAAATTTAACTCTTTTGAAAAGGCTAGAATATTGGTTAAGTCTTTTTTAAACGCTGTCTTTCCTTGCCTTTGATACATAGGCAATTGAGAAAACATCCAATCTAATGTTTCTTGATATGTCATTTATTGTGATAAAGAAAAGCGGTAAGTAATTGTTCCTTTTTGAGTTTTAGGTGCATTAGGATCTGCATTCCATTTGGTTTTTAATGCGGCAGTTTTTGCAGGATCTAATAAACACTTAGCTGTATTTGTAGAACCTTTAACACCAGGTTTAGCTTCAATTACTTTCCCTGTATTATCTACTATAATACTAACTACTACAATTCCTTCTTCATTACACTCAGGTTTTTCTATTGGCTTAGAAAGTGCATTTCTTCCTTGTAAATTATAGTTTTTATCTCCTCCTCCTCCATTATTTCCATAATATTTTGTAGATGTTGGATCCCCATTTTCACTCCCTTTTACTCCAGATTTTTTATCATCTCCTTCTCCTTTAGGATTACTATCATCTGCATTATTACTTAATAAATTATTTAGTAAATCTTGCGTCTGTTTAGATGGTTTTTTGGGCTTTGGTTTTGGCTTTTCTTTAGGTTTCTCTTCCTTCTTTTTTTCTTCTACCGGTTTTTCTTCTTTCTTCTTTTTAGGTTTCTCTATTACCGGAGCGTCTTTGGTAGTTTGAGTAATTACTTCTTCCTTTATAGTTTCTTTCGGAATTACTTCTTCTACCTTTTCAACCTTCTCTTCTACCTTATTAACTTTTGGTGTAGCTTTAGGTTTTACTATTGGCTCGCCACTTCCTACATTTGAGTCTCCAAAATTAATAGCAACTCCATATTCTTCTGGCGGATCTAAATACTGCATTCCAAAATTAAATATCCCTATTAAAATTAAGGACAAAATAATTGTAGTAATTATTGCTGATTTTCTCTTATGTTTTGTTTCTAAAAAACTCATTTATCTACCTTTTACAGCTAAAATCATTTTTAATTTATTCTTATTTGCAATGTCAATAATCTTCATCACATTTTTATAAGGAACATCTTTATCCCCTCGTATAACAACTGTTTTTGCTTTATCAGGGCCTACTAATTTTAAAATTTCATTTTCCAAATTAGCTTCGCTTACTTCCGTTTTTTCAATATAAAATTGAGATTTGCTGGTAATTGATACAGCAATAGAAGTTTTGTTTTCTGTTTTCCCTCCTGCTTTTGGCAATAAAACATCAATAGCGCTAACAGTAACTAAAGTAGAAGTTAACATGAAAAATATCAATAGTAAAAAAACAATATCAGTCATTGACGACATATTGAAATTTGGATTGACCTTATTTCTTCCTCTTATATTCATTATACTGGCTCGTTTAATAAATCAAGAAATTCTACAGATGTAGCTTCCATTTTATAAACCACTTTATCGGTTCTCACTACTAAATGGTTGTATGTTATATATGCTATAATTCCTACAATTAAACCAGCAACTGTTGTTGTCATTGCCGTATATAATCCATCTGATAACATTTTAATATCTATCTGTCCTCCAGAATTTGCTATTTCATGAATTGCAACAATCATTCCAATTACAGTTCCTAAAAAACCAATCATTGGAGCAGCACCAGCAATCGTAGCTAATACACTAACGTTTTTTTCTAGTTGATAAATCTCTAATTTACCTGAATTTTCAATCGCTTTATTAATATCATCTAAAGGTTTCCCAATTCTTGTAATTCCTTTTCCTACTAATCTTGCTGTTGGAGAGTCTGTATTCTTACATAAATCTGTGGCGGCATCTAATTTTCCTTCAGATACATAATCTTTTATTTGATTCATAAAATTAACATCTACTTTAGAAGCAGCCTTAATCGCAAAAAATCGTTCAAAATAAATATAAAGTGCTACAGCTAATAAGACAAATAATAGAGTTATGATTAATAATCCTCCTGTACCGCTTTCCATTATCAGTTTATAAATTGATAATGTTTTTTCTTCTGAAGCTACTTCTGTAGCATTATTCAATTTTTCTTGAATGAACAATAACATATTGTTTTTAATTTTAAAGATTTATGTAAACTTAACGAAATATTTTTTTAAAAATTGTTCTAAAAAAACCCGAGAAAAACTCGGGTTAATTTGTTTTAAAATAGTGTCCTTATAAGCATAAAAGCAAAAGATCCAGCAACAAAACCTATTAAGGCTAACCAAGCTATCTTTTTTAAGTACCAAAAGAAATCTATTTTTTCCATTCCCATCGCCACTACTCCTGCCGCTGATCCAATAATCAACATAGAACCTCCTGTTCCTGCAGAAAAAGCAATAAAATGCCATAATGGATTATCTAATGGTTCAGAGAACATTCCTAAACTTGCTGCTACTAAAGGTACATTATCTATCACTGCAGAACCTACTCCTAATAACATAACTACTAAATCAGAAACTTTTGTTCCAGATAATTCTGTTCCCATCAATGGTACGTTTTCTTTTAATCCATCTGCAAAACCAAATAATATTCCTAAAGACTCTAAAGCTGCAACGGCCATTAAAATACCTAAGAAAAATAAAATACTTGGCATTTCAATTTTTGATAAAGAACTGTGAACTGGACTATGATGTGCATGTGCATCAGATTCTTCATCGTTATAACTAGTCATAGAGAATTTTTTTCTACTAAAAATCTCAGCAAAAGTTGCAACAATACCTAAAGAAAGCATCATACCAACATAAGGAGGTAAATGAGTTACTGTTTTAAATACTGGCACAAATACAATAGCTCCTAACCCTAAGTATAACATAACTGCACTATGCTTATTTGGTGTAGTCTCCACTATATTCTCATCACTTTCAATATCCCCTTTAAATGCTGGTAAGAATGTTGCAATAAACGTTGGTACAACCATACATAATAAGGAAGGTAAGAACAAATATTTAAATAACATTACTGTACTTACTTTTCCTCCAATCCATAGCATGGTTGTTGTTACATCTCCAATTGGAGAGAAAGCTCCACCGGCATTAGCTGCAATAATAATTAAACCTGCAAACCAAATTCTATCTTCTCTACTTTTTACAATTTTTTGTAGTATCGAAATCAGTACAATTGTAGCAGTAAGATTATCAATAATAGCAGACAATACAAAAGCTAACCAAGCAAAAATCCAAAGAATTTTCTTCTTCTTTTTGGTGTTTACATAACTTTTAATTGTAGAAAAACCATCAAAATAATCAATAATTTCTACAATGGTCATAGCTCCTAAAAGGAACACTAAAATTTCTGCTGTTTTTCCTAAATGATGCAATAAAGTCTCTTCAACCAAATGCATTTTTTCTGGATGTGCTAGAGACGAAAACCCTTCTACTAACGCATGCTTAGAGGAATCAAACCAGTTAGAAAAACTATCTACCCCTAATGCTACAATGGCCCAACATACAGCCATCATCACCAGAGCTGGAATTAGTTTATCTATTTTTAAATTGTGTTCTAGGGTAATGGCTAAATACCCAAGAACGAACACTAAAATGATAATCGTCTCCATAATTTATTATTTGTTAAATTAATTGCTTCAACGCTATTTCAAACGCTGTCTTGCAAATTTCTGTTTTATTACTATTCTTTTCAAAAGTCTTTACTAGAGCTTTTCTAATTGTTTCTGATGTATCATCAAAAATAGCTTTATCTTGCATAGGCAAACTAACTCTAGCCTCCATCAAATAAGCAAAAACTCTGGCAATTCCACAATTTGAAATAAAATCAGGTAATAAACTTACTTTACTATCTGTATATTCCATAATTGGACCAAAGAAAATTTCTTTATCTGCAAAAGGAACATTTGCTCCTGGAGAAATCACTTCTAATCCAGAATTTATCATTTCTGTTATTTGTTCTCTAGACACTAATCTAGATGCTGCTGCAGGCACAAATATTTCAGCAGGCAATGACCAAATTCTTTCATTCATTTCTTCAAAAGGAATCATTTGATCAGCAACTAATTTATTACCATCTTTACCTAAAAACAAATCAGTCATTTCTTCCATAGAAAATCCTTCTTCATTAATTAGTCCACCTTCTCTATCAATAATACCAACAACTTTAGCTCCTAATTGTGTTAAGTAATAAGCTGCTGCAGAACCAACATTTCCAAAACCTTGAACAATTGCTCTTTTCCCAGAAACATTACCGCCATAAATATTGTAATAGTGTTTTACTGCTTCTGCAACACCATAACCTGTTAACATATCTGCTATAGTATATTTTCTTGATAAATCTGGAGAATACTGCTTGTCTTCAATAATTTTAATTACTCCTTGACGTAATTGCCCAATTCTATTAATCTTATCTGCTTCAGTAGGTTTAAAATGTCCATTAAAGATCCCTTCTTGAGGATGCCAAACTCCACAATTTTCTGTAATCGGAATTACATCTCTATCTGCATCTACGTTTAAGTCTCCTCCAGTTCCGTAATAATGTTTTAATAATGGAGTTACAGCTTTGTACCAACGCTCTAAAACTCCTCTTTTTCTAGGATCATTTGGATCAAAATTAATTCCTGATTTTGCACCTCCAATTGCTGGTCCTGAAACGGTAAATTTTACCTCCATTGTTTTCGCAAGAGATAAAACTTCATTCATATCTAACCCTTTTCTCATTCTAGTACCACCACCAGCGGCTCCTCCTCTTAAAGAGTTAATCACTGTCCATCCTTCAGCATCAGTTTCTGGGTCTTTCCAATTAAAAACTATTTCTGGTTGCTTATTTTCGTATTTTTTTAATAATTCTTTCATTCTTGTAGTCTAATAATTCAATTTTAATTTTTTCTGGGTTTTAAATGCTCTACTAAAGCAGCTAAAGTTGATTCATCTTAGTCGATTTTATAAAAATTATACAATTGATTATTCACGAATTACTCGTACACACAAACTTAAAGTTAAAATAGCGATTGTCCAAACAAAAAGAAAATACTTTTCCTATTTTTTTGGTATAAAAATCACTCCTGAACTATGGTCTTTTGATGCTCCTGTAACGCTTTTCAAGCAATTTACCTGATTATCAATCTTTAGCACTCCTAAGAGCGCAAAAATTAATGCTTCTTTATAGTTTACAATTTTATCATTCGGAATAACAACTTGAGATTTGGTAAAATAATCTATTCTATCTATTAAAAAAGTATTAAATGCTCCTCCTCCAGTAATCAATAATGATTTATTTTGATTGGTTACTAAAGAAATCTGTATTGCAATATGCTCAATAAATGTTCTTAAAACATCTTTAATTTCTATATCAAACGAATTTATTAAAGGAAAAACACATTCTTGTACCCACTCTAAGCCTAAAGATTTTGGAGCTACTTTTTGATAAAATTCTAAATGATTTAATTGCGCTAACAATGTTTTATTTACACTTCCTTTTGAGGCTAAAATTCCTTTATCATCATATGCTAAATTCAGTTGAGAAACATACTTGTTTAGTACAATATTTACTGGACAAATATCAAAAGCAATCCTTTTATTTTCTTCTTTATAAGAAATATTAGCAAATCCTCCTAAATTTAAACAAGCATCAAAATCAGAAAACAACAATTCATCTCCAATAGGTACTAAAGGAGCTCCTTGACCACCTAATAAAACATCTTGAGTTCTAAAATCACAGATTACTTTAAGATTCGTAATTTCAGCTATTCGTTTCCCATTTCCTATCTGTAAAGTAATTCCTTTTTC
The DNA here is from genome assembly GCA_947497755.1 of uncultured Polaribacter sp. GTDB lineage: Bacteria > Bacteroidota > Bacteroidia > Flavobacteriales > Flavobacteriaceae > Polaribacter. The sequence continues at coordinate 6,933 of CANMHT010000017.1, forward strand.
AGGCTGATGTAAAACCGTATGACCGTGAGAAGCTACAAAAGCAATTTTATCTGTTATTTTATACGTTTTTATAAATGAATTTACTGCTTCTCCTAAATAGTCACCATAAGCAAGGTCTAATTTATCTAATTCTTCTTTAGTTTGATTGATACTGTTAGCTAACTTCAACCTCCAAGTTTTATTATAGGGTAATGTCTTAGAGAAAATAATATCAAAATCTTTCTTGTTTTCTTTGTTAAAATGTACAAGCACAACATCTAAACCATCTAAGGAAGTCCCAGACATTAAGCCTATTACACTGATTACTTTACTATTCATATCTGTAAAAATACTAAAAGTTTATTGATAATTTAATATCAAAAATGTATCTTTGAAGACAATTTTTACGAATATAATAATAAAAGAATGGATTTTAATCTTACAGAAGAGCACTTAATGATTCAAGAAGCTGCTCGTGATTTTGCACAAACAGAATTATTACCAGGAGTAATTGAAAGAGATGAAAAACAACATTTTCCTGACGAATTAGTAAAGAAAATGGGAGATTTAGGTTTCTTAGGTATTATGGTAGATCCTAAATATGGAGGAAGCGGAATGGATGCAATTTCTTATGTATTAATCATGGAAGAGCTTTCTAAAATTGACGCTTCTGCTTCTGTAATAGTTTCTGTAAACAATTCATTAGTTTGTTATGGTTTAGAAGCTTATGGCTCAGAAGAGCAAAAGCAAAAATACTTAACAAAATTAGCTACAGGAGAATTTGTTGGAGCATTTTGTTTAAGTGAACCAGAAGCTGGTTCAGATGCTACATCACAAAGCACAACTGCTATAGAAAAAGAAGACCATTATTTATTAAACGGAACTAAAAACTGGATTACTAGTGGTGGTAGAGCTGATGTATATTTAGTAATTGCACAAACTGATAAAAGCAAAGGCCACAGAGGTATTAATGCTTTTATTATTGAAAAAGGCATGGAAGGGTTTCATATTGGACCAAAAGAGGACAAATTAGGTATTAGAGGTTCAGATACTCACACCTTACAATTTAACGATGTTAAAGTCCCTAAAGAGAATAGAATTGGAGAAGATGGTTTTGGTTTTAAATTTGCAATGAAAACTTTATCTGGAGGTAGAATTGGAATTGCTTCTCAAGCTTTAGGTATTGCATCTGGAGCTTATGAATTAGCTTTAAAATATTCAAAAGAACGTAAAGCTTTCGGAAAAGAAATTCACAAACATCAAGCAATAGCATTTAAACTAGCAGATATGTATACTGAAATCTCTGCTGCTAGACACTTAGTTATGAAAGCTGCTTGGGATAAAGATCAAGGTAATAATTATGATATGTCAAGTGCTATGGCAAAACTTTATGCTTCTAAAGTTGCTATGGAACAAACAGTTGAGGCCGTTCAGATTCATGGAGGAAATGGATTTGTAAAAGAATATCATGTAGAGCGTTTAATGCGTGATGCAAAAATTACTCAGATTTATGAAGGAACCTCAGAAATTCAAAAAATTGTTATCTCAAGAGGGATCACTAAAGATTAATTAATTTTTCTATATATAAAAAAGCCTACATAAATAATGTAGGCTTTTTTTAATTTAAGTTAATATCTATTTTATACAATTGTAAACCAGATGCTGGTGCAATATTTCGTAAAAACTGACCATCATTATCTTCTGAAATAGAATTTAAAATATCATTCAGGCTTACATTCTCTTTTCCTAATTCAAAAAGCATTGCCATTATCAATCGAATCTGATACCTTAAAAAACCTTTTCCTCTGATTTTTAACACATAACTCTTTTTAGGAAAAAAACTTGCTGTAAACTCTGTATTTTCAACAATTTCACAACGCTCAATTATTCTCTTAAAAATTGTATTTTTTGATGGCTTTGTACAATACTTTTGAAAAAAGTGTTCTCCTTCAAATAGCTTTGCTCCTCTTTTCATTAAGTTAATATTTAAATTTTGATGAATATTAGTAATAAAAGGAGCTGCAAAGGGGTGATATTCTTCTTGAAATGCAAAATAATAATGATATTCTTTAATCTTAGGATGATTAATTAAATCGAATCCATTAGGAACTCTAACGGCATTAAGAATAGAAATATCTTGGGGTGCATTCAATCGAAATAAATTTACAAACTCATTTATATCGAGTTCTTTTAACATAAAAAGTTGAAAATAATAGCTATTTGCAGATACCATAGCATCTGTTCTTCCAATACCTAAAGTTTTATATATTTCATCAACTAAAACAAATGATAGGGTTTTATCTATGGCATCATGTACAGTTTTTATTTTATGCTGTTTTTGCCAACCATGATATCTAAAACCTAAATATCTTATCTCAACTAAGTAAGTAAAATTATATTTCATTATTCAACTAAGTTTAAAGCAAAGAAATAATAAATAGTAATTATAACGTAAAAAAAGCGATAAATTTTATGTTTGTATAAAAAAAAACCTCAATCT
>CANMHT010000018.1 GCA_947497755.1 uncultured Polaribacter sp.
ATAAAATTTAAACCAACAATTTCTATCTTTAGTTTTCCCCATTACAATAAGCTTATCGCTTTTACTATCCTTCCTTCGTTTTAACACCTTAGTTTATGATATAGATTATTCTTAATTCAATTTTTTATTAAAGTATATAATATACTTTAATCATTCTCCCCAATACTTACACTATCTCCTCCCCCATTACTAATCAACTATGAAAAAAATACTTTTCTTAATTGCATTATTTTTTAGTGCTCAAATAACAGCAAACACTCTTGAAAACAAAAAAAATAGAAGGTTAAATTTAAAAGCTTCTAATACAACGCAAAATCGATTTACTCTGGTAAACACTACTCATAATTCAATAACTATTCAATTAAATATAGCTGGTTTTAACCTCAATGATTATTGGATTGAAGTTAAAGAAGGAATTTATACAGCCGAGTAAATGAAAAATTTTGGATACAACAAAATAGGTTCTGTATTGATTCCTGCTCAATGGCGAATTAGAATCTTCAAACCAGGAGGTCAAAAAGGTAGATGGATCTACAATAATGAAAAGGACATCTCTTATAACTTTAATCAAAACTCTACATATACAGTAGAAATATCATATAACCAAACATATAATAAAAAATAAACTCATATGAAAAAACTATTACACCAAATAATACTATGTTTTATAGTTCTATTGTTTGTGCCCATATCGGTTAAAGCACAAGAAGTTCAAGACTCATTTATTCATTGTCTTAAATCTACACCAGAAAATGATTATAAAAACACAGAGGGTCTTTATATTGTTAATGATTGTGATAATAATAAAAAGCATTTAGTATCTACAAGTGGTAGCTATCGTACTAATCTATTAAAAGGTAAAAAATATACTTTTAGTTTTACACATCTAAGTAATATACCTGACAAAAAAACTGACGAAAAACAGTACTATGTTGTTTGGATAGATTACAATGAAAATGGCAACTTTAAAGAAAAAGGAGAACAAGTTTATTCAAAAATAAGGGAGAATAATTCTTCTTACTCAGAAGATTTTGAAATAACAATTCCAAATAACGCATTCATTGGTAAAAGAAAAATTAGAGTGGCCCTAATGCGTATTACAGATACATACCCACTATCAGATCCTACCAGTGCATATATTAAAGATTATGAAGTAAATATTGTTCAAAATCCAATCAATACAATAGCAGCTCCAGAAAATTTACAATTAAAGAAAACTAGTGATGGTCAATTCATTTCTGTTATTTGGGATGCTCCTAAGCAACATCAAAATATAGAAAGTTACACTACTTCACTAACTGTTTACCAAGAAGATGGAACCCAAATAAGTAGTGATATTTTAGAGCAAAAAGGAATTGACACTAAGATTGAAAACTTCACAATTTCGAATGCACCAAATCAACCTATTACATTCGAAGGAAGTCAAAAAAAATTAGTTAAAAAAAATGATCGAGGTTATTTTGCTATGTATAAATATCAAGTTTTTGCAATAAATACCGATGGTTTTACTTCTAAAAAGAAAGTAGTAGAGTTTATTAATAATGATTATTGTACTCCTGTAAATAATACAACTAACACAAAAGAGCAATTAACAAAAGTTACTCTTAATACTATTAATGATACTTCTTCAGATTTAAGTACATCAAAGCCTAATTCTATTTGGCCATCTACATCTTTACATAAAAAAATAGGATATAAATTAGATATAGGATTAAGACTCTCAAAACCTATTGAAAAAGAGCATGCTAAGCCTATATCTGTATCTGCTTGGATTGATTATAACAAAGATGGTAATTTTACAACAGAAGAACTAGTTTGGTCTTTAAAGGAGAATAAACATTTATCAAATACAGAAACTATTATTTCAGGAGCTTTTACAGTACCTAGCAATGCAAAAAGTGGGATTACTACAATGCGTATTTCTACAGTTACTTTCGATAAAGAGTTTCCTAGACTTGATTGTAGCAATTTAGTAACTACGGGGGCATTAATTAAAGATTTTTTAGTAAACATAAAACAAGAAGATTCTTTTCTTGAATTAAGTGCTCCGATTAACCTAACACATCGTTTCCCTAATTATTTGATTGGAAAAGATCAAAAAAACATTCTAAGAAAAAAAGTGATATTAACTTGGGAGAAGAGTGTAAGTTCAGGACAAGATCCAAATGCAGTAACTTATGATGTTTTTAGAGATGGTTTGCTTGTTAGCAATACAAACGAAACTTTTTTTTCAGACGCATTACCTGATAATGATACTCATAATTACACAATAAGATCAAAGCAAGAAGGTACTCCATACCTTTCTGCAGAAAGTAATAGTATTAAAGTAAATTCTTACCATCTACCAAAAAGAAAGAAAGCAAAAGACGTAACTAATAATGAAGGTTTAAGAAGAAGAATCCTAATTGAAAATGTAACAGTTAATGGAATTAACCAAACAACAGAAAAAAGCGATTATTCAGATTTTACATCGGTTACTACAACACTATCAAAAAAAGGAGAAACCACAATTTCCATTCTTCCAAAAAGTAACAAAATAAATGATCCTTTAGATAACTCTACCAATGATTCTGGATATGTTTCTGTCTATATTGATTATAATAATGATGCTGATTTTGATGATCCTTCAGAACATCTTTTTACAAAAAAACATGGCCTTAATGAGCCATTAACTCATAAATTTCAGGTACCAAATACGGCTTTAAATGATTCATTAACTGTAATGCGTGTAATTGTACAAGAACACCCAGAAACAAAACATTATATAAAATCTGGTGTAGATGGGCCTCCTGCTAATGGGGAAATAGAAGATTATGCAATTGACTTTATCGATAAAGATGTAACTGCTCCTACTGCTCCAAGTAATTTAAACGTAGTTAGCAATAATTATACTAATGCATCGCTATCTTGGAATGCATCTAAAGACAATATTGCTGTAACAGAATATGAAATTTTTCAAGACGGAAAATCTATTGGAACAACAAGTTCATTAAATTATGAAGTATCAAACTTAAAACCTTATACTTCTTATACATTTATAGTAAAAGCAAAAGATGCTGAAGGTAATAGTAATTCAAGTGAAGTTAAGAAAGTAATCACAGAAACAATGCCAAGTGTTTCATCTATTTCTTCAGAAAACATAACAGCAAAAAGTGTTATACTTAGTTGGAATCCTGCTTCACATCCTAGATTTGCTACTCCGCCAGGAATGAAATATAAATTATATAGAGATGGTACGTTTATTAGCGCTATTAATTCATCTACTAAAAATAATATGGCTATTAAATATACTGTTACAGGATTAGAATCTCAAACCAACTACAATTTTACTGTAAGGACGGTTGATGAAGCTGGAAACATCTCTGAACCTAGTCCTGTTAAAAGTATAAAAACTACTAAACCAGAATATTGTCATTCTAGAAGTTATTACGTAAAAAGCGCATATACTGTGAAGCTTCAGCTAGGTTATTATACAAATAGTTCAGGTAAATCAAACTATTCTGATTACACAAATAGAATGCCGATAACATTAACAAAAGGAGATTTTCATAATCTTACAATTACACCTGGTTTTGAAGGAGCAAGTAGTTATCCAGAAGGGTATGCTGTATGGATAGATTATAACAACGATGGTGATTTTAATGACCCAGGTGAAAATATCTATTCAGAGGGGGTAACATATAAAACAAAATTATCAACAACCTTTAAAGTTCCTTCATCAGCAAGGACAATAACTACAAGAATGCGTGTAGCAATGAAATGGAAAGGAATTCCTAGTTCTTGTGAATATTTTTCTTATGGAGAAGTAGAAGATTACACAGTAAATATTGTTCCTTCTGATCGTAATCCTTATTGTGAATCTAAAGGAAGAAGTGTAGTAGATGAAGCTATTGGAAATGTTTACTTAGCTAAAGTAGATGATAAATTAAGTTACAAATTCGTATGGAAAGGATATTATTATTCGTATGAAATAGTAAAAGAAGAAGTAAAAACTACTATTCTTAACAATAGCTCAGGGTATCAAAAATATTCAAACTTTACTTGGATTAATCCTCCTACATTAAATAGAGGGCAAAAATATTATATACAAGTTTCTCCCCAATGGACTGGAACAATATATAGTGAAGGGTATTCTGTTTGGATAGATTATTATGATAGAAACGGAGCTTTTGATTATTCTGAAAGAGTCTTTTTAAAATATCCAACAAGAGATCGTTCTGTTGGTGGATATTTTACCATTCCTTATTTTGCTCAACCTGGCTATACCAGAATGCGTGTTTCTATGAAATATAATGGAGTTCCTTCTGCTTGTGAAACATTTAGTTATGGAGAAGTAGAAGACTATACTGTATATATAAACAATAATCAAATGCTTGCTAAAGGTACAAGTGAAGAAAAGAAAGATGATAAAAAAGACAAAGTAGATACTCCATTAGATAATAATGGAAAAATTACTTTATATCCAAATCCGGTAGCAAATAGATTATTTATTAACTCTAATTTTAGTCAAAAAACTACATATACAATTAGTAATGCCACAGGTAAAACAGTATTGAGTGGTATATTAAGAAAACAAGAAATTAATGTATCTCGCTTAGGAAAAGGGCTTTATATTATTCGTTTTACAGATGGTAAAAGTGTCTTTATCAAAAAGTTTATAAAAAAATAATTGTTCTAATATAAATATAGAAGTCAGTAAAAACTACTGACTTCTATAATTTAAAGATACTTAACGGTATTATTATAACGGTTGCTTTTTATAGCAATAAAGCTTTTATAGAATTCTTAAAATACCGTAAGATTAATTTACAAAAAAACATTTTAAAATATGAAAAATAGAATAATATGAAAAATCGCTTACACTACAATTTTATAATAATATTTGTTCTACTAACTACATCTGGTTTTGCTATAAAGAATTTAAAAGAACCAATATCACCTGTTATAGAAAATGAATCAGAAAAAATCAGTATAAAATTAGGTGAAAATTTTATTTTCAAAGCAAAAGAGAAATTTTTACAAGCATCCCTTATTTTAGAAGAAAAAACACATAATTCTTTAAGAGTTCGGTTAAATATTCCTAATCCAACTCCAGGGAGTTACTCCTATTCCATACGAATATTTGCTCTAAATGATATAAGCTTTTATAGACCAAATATTCGATTTACTTTAGGTGAAACTGTCAATTTTGAAAATTTATCTTCTAATACTTCATACAGATTTGCAGTTTTTAGGTCAGAAAACCTAATACCTGGTTGGAATGAAGAGTCAGTAGATTATGGAATAAGAATAAATCTATTCCCTAATCCTATTTATGAAACCGAACCACCTATTCCAGCAATTGAGCTACAAGAAGTAACACCTCCTTATACTGCAATAATAAATTTAAGGAATTATGATAATGAATATAATTATAGAATAAGATATCACGATATTGAAAATACAACTAATGCTATACATAATATTAATGTTTCAGAAATAAATAACCCAATAGTAATAGGAAATTTAAATCCACATTTTTATTCTTTTTATTTAGAAAGAAGCCTTATAATTGAAGGCAACAATGAACCTCAATGGGTAAATATTACACAAGCAGGTGGTTTATCTCATATCGTACGAGGTAATGATGATCTATTTAATTTACAATTAGGTGTATGCCCTGAAATAGAAGATGGTGAAAGTTTTTTAAATGATTATCGTTTATATCTCGAAAAAGACATCACAAGAAAAAATAACTCAAAAAGAATTTTAACAGAAAAAGAAGAAATAAAGCAAGTTTTTATAGAAAATGGAATAATCATAAAAAAATTCGATAAAGCAGATTTAAACTACTTAAAATTAAAAGGAGAACGTCCATCTATTAATATAATAAGAAAAAAATTAGGTTCATATACATTCTTAATAATTACTTATTATAGTGATGGAACAAAAAGTTTTACAAAACCTAAAACTATAAAAATCACAAATAAACCAGTTATATTATATAGTGATATAAATGGTAAAGGTTACAGAGAAGAATTTCCTATTCAAAAAGAAAATTTAACCAAATCCTGGGTTACCCTAAACAACCAAGCAAGTTCATTAAGAGTATTTCCTAACTACGAGGTAATTCTATACGATAAGCTTAATACAAATGGACTTAGTGAATCACATAGAAACACAAAATCTATTTGCGAAAAACCAACCAATCCTTTTCAAAATATCTCTGAAGCAATGAATAACAAAACCAGTGCTGTTTTAGTACGTAAAATACCCAATGCTGTGAATTTTTATACTGAAGATAATTTTAAATCTATGGTAAAAATGCCACACTCATTTAAAGAAGGTATTTATACAGCTAAACAAATTAGAGACTTTGGATACCACAAAATAGGTTCTATGCGTATTCCTTCACAATGGAGAGTAAGAATCCTAACAGAAGAAGGTGTAAAAGGAAAATGGATTTATAATGATAAAAATAATACAAGTTATGATTTTAGTCAAAATAACAAGCTAATTGTTGAAATTGGATACAATCCAAACTATCATCTAAAATAATTACCTTCAAATTTTGTACATGGATATGCTCAAAAAAATGCTAAGAGAAATGGTATTGAAGGCGTACAGTTTTATGCTTCTGATGTTGGTAAGTTTTTAATGAATCATCCTCAATACAAAGGAAAAATTAAAACCATCATTTTAGATCCTGCAAGAGCAGGAATTGTACC
>CANMHT010000019.1 GCA_947497755.1 uncultured Polaribacter sp.
TCAGCAGACTTTTTAATTAAGATGTTTCCAGTTCCTTTTTGAACATTGGTATCAAAGTTCAATGTAAGATTCGTATCAGGAGCAACTTTAAGTGTACTATTTACAGGTGATTTAGATACTAAGTTTGGCTCTGTTGCTAAAGTAACAAATGATTTTACGCCTCCGTAAGCAATTGAAGAAGTTTTAGATTTAGCAGAACCATATTCTACAAAAAACTGATAATAATAGGTAGTGTTTTTATTTAGGTTAGTTATTGTAATGCTAAGTGGACCTACATTGGTGGTATCATCAACTCTAATAGCCGTACCTAAACCAACATGAACTAATGTCGGATTAACTACACTACTCGAATATATAACACCACGTTTAATAATAGTAGGACTTTGTAATACTTGCCCTGTAATTACAGCTTCTTTTGAGGATCTTGAAATTGGACTTTCTGAAACCACTAATCTAATATTTGCAGTTAAATTAGGTTGTATCAATATATAATTCCCTGAATCGATTCCAGAAATGGTAAACCCAGTAGTTGAAATTGGAATCTCTGTAGCTGGATCATTTATACTTGCTGAAGCAAAAGTATATACAGGAGTTCCAGTTAGATTTACATTGTCTCCACTAATTACTCCAGATAAGGTTGCAGTACCAGAAATAGTAGCTGTTGTAGTTCCATCATAAACTTTATCATCACCAGAAAGTCCAGTTATTGTTAAACTAGCAGTCGTAATATCAGCAGATAAAGTTGGTTGAGTAAGTGTATAATTACCAGAAGATGGTCCTGAAATGGTAAAACCTGTAGTATTGATTGTTTTTCCGGTTCCTACATCAGCATTAGTAAAAGTATACACAGGAGTTCCAGTAATATTTACAACATCTCCACTAATTATTCCAGATAAAGTAGCAGTACCCGAAGCAGTTGCATCAGTTGTTTTATTATATGTTTTATCATCACCAGTAAGTCCAGTTATTGTTAAACTAGCAGCTGTAATATCCGCAGATAAAGTGGGTTGAGTAAGTGTATAATTTCCAGAATTACTACCAGAAATAGTAAACCCTGTGGTGTTGATGGTAATTCCAGTTCCTACATCAGCATTAGTAAAAGTATATACAGGAGTTCCAGTAATATTTACAACATCTCCACTAATTATTCCAGATAAAGTAGCAGTACCAGAAGCAGTAGCATCGGTTGTTTTATTATATGTTTTATTATCTCCAGTTAGTCCAGTTATTGTTAAGCTAGCAACTGTGATATCAGCAGACAGTGTAGGTTGAGTAAGTGTATAATTCCCAGAATTAGTTCCAGAAATGGTAAATCCTGTGGTGTTGATGGTAATTCCAGTTCCTACATCAGCATTAGTAAAAGTATAGGTAGGAGTTCCTGTAAGATTTACAGCATCTCCACTAATTATTCCAGATAAAGTAGCAGTACCAGAAGCAGTAGCTGCTGTATTTCTATCATAAACTTTATCATCACCAGAAAGTCCATTTATTGTTAGGCTAGCAGCCGTAATATTAGCAGATAAAGTAGGTTGAGTAAGTGTATAATTACCAGAAGATGTTCCAGAGATAGTAAATCCTGTGGTGTTGATGGTAATTCCAGTTCCTACATCAGCATTAGTAAAAGTATATACAGGAGTTCCAGTAATATTTACATTATCTCCATTAATTATTCCAGATAAAGTTGCAGTTCCAGAAGCAGTTGCATCTGTTGTTTTATTATATGTTTTATCATCACCAGTAAGTCCAGTTATTGTTAGACTAGCAGCTGTAATATCAGCAGATAAGGTTGGTTGTGTTAATGTATAATTACTAGAAGATGTTCCAGAGATAGTAAATCCTGTGGTGTTGATGGTAATTCCAGTTCCTACATCAGCATTATTAAAAGTATACACAGGAGTTCCAGTAATATTTACATTATCTCCATTAATTATTCCAAATAAAGTTGCAGTTCCAGAAGCAGTTGCATCTGTTGTTTTATTATATGTTTTATCATCACCAGTAAGTCCAGTTATTGTTAGACTAGCAGCTGTAATATTAGCAGATAAAGTGGGTTGAGTAAGTGTATAATTTCCAGAATTACTACCAGAAATAGTAAAACCTGTGGTATTGATTGTTTTTCCAGTTCCTACATCAGCATTAGTAAAAGTATACACAGGAGTTCCAGTTAGATTTACAACATCTCCACTAATTATTCCAGATAAAGTTGCAGTTCCAGAGGCAGTTGCATCAGTTGTTTTATTATATGTTTTATCATCACCAGCAAGTCCAGTTATTGTTAAACTAGCAGCTGTGATATCAGCAGAAAGAGTAGGTTGAGTAAGTGTATAATTACTGGAAGATGTTCCAGAAATGGTAAATCCTGTGGTATTGATTGTTTTCCCAGTTCCTACATCAGCATTAGTAAAAGTATATACAGGAGTTCCAGTTAGATTTACATTGTCTCCACTAATTATTCCAGATAGAGTAGCAGTACCCGAAGCAGTTGCATCAGTTGTTTTATTATATGTTTTATCATCACCAGCAAGTCCAGTTATTGTTAAACTAGCAGCTGTGATATCAGCAGATAAGGTTGGTTGAGTTAAGGTATAATTCCCAGAGTTAGTTCCAGAGATAGTAAACCCTGAGGTGTTGATGGTAATTCCAGTTCCTACATCAGCATTAGTAAAAGTATATACAGGAGTTCCAGTTAGATTTACAACATCTCCACTAATTATTCCAGATAAATTAGCAGTACCCGAAGCAGTTGCATCTGTTGTTTTATTATATGTTTTATCATCACCAGAAAGTCCAGTTATTGTTACTTCTTTTTTAGCAATTGTTAGAGTAATATCTTTCGTAGCGCTAGTATAAGCACCATCAGCTGTTTGGGTAGCTCTAATAGTGACAGTACCTGAAGAAGTAAGTGTAACAGTTTTAGAGTTTGTACCTGATAAAGTAGCTGAGCCTGTTCCGCCTGGAATAATAGAATAGCTAATTGTACCACTAGAATTTGAAGTAGCAGTCAAATCAAAGTCAGCATCTCCATAAGTTTTATTAATATCTGTAAAAGTAATAGTTGGCGAGGTGGTAGAAGATGTAGTAATTTCTCTAGTAATTAAAAGGTCATTTCCTGCGCTATCTTCAACAATAAAATCATATGTTCCAGCAGATAAACCAGAAGTTGGAGCAGTTTGAGCATCATATAATACCCAATTTTTATGAGTTAAATATTCTGCATTATCGGCAAATCTATTAGATGTTCCTCTAAACCCAAATTCTAAAATACCAGGAGCATTGTCAAGAGGTCTAGTTAAAGTATTTGTAAATACTTCTTCTTCAGAAGGTTTTGAGTAAAAAGTAACGATACCATTTCCTATTTGTATTTTGTAGTCAAACCATCTTCCTGGATCATCGTCTCTATCATTTTCATAATACCTGTTAGGAAAATCTATTTGCAATCCATTTTCTCTAGTATGAATACCCATATCAGCAGTAGTACCATTGTCAAAAATACCAATTGCATGTGCAGCACCTGGAATTCCATTTACAGAAGGATTATGAAACCCTAACATAAAATTTTCATATCCATAATAAGGAATAAAGAAAGTTCCTCTGAATGTTAATCCGTCAGAAGAGTTATAAGTTTTTTTACTAACAAATTTTGCGGTCCAATCATCTGCAGGTTTAATCACCTTTACTCTTAAATCTAAACCACTAGTATCAGTAGTCATATTTACATTGGTGAAATCTGAAACATCAATTTTTTCATCTATACCAGCTTTATATAAAACTCTTTTAATAGTATAAGGAGCAACTCCACCAGAAGGAGTAATTGTAATACTACCATCTGAAGCACCATTACTACTTACACCTGTAATTGATACTGTAGCTTTTAACCCTTCTGCAATAGTGGTAAATGTTTGTACTTGACTGTAATTTGTTCCATTGCTATTGATTGTATATGCCCTAAAAGAATAACTGGTATTGGCAGTTAATCCTGTAAGTGTTTCAGAAAATTTTCCTTCATTATAAAATTCTTGAGCTTTAGTAACCCCATTACCTCCGATGATTGGTGAGTTATTTATGCTAGTAGACGAAAAAACAAAACCTCGTTCAGAAATGGTTTCTCCAAAATCAGAAATAGCTTGACCACTTACTGTAGCAGTTGAAACACCTTTGTTAACTGTGTTTTTGGTATAAACTAAAGACTTATCAGTAAATTTTTTAACAGATATTTTATTAGAATTTCCTCCATCTCTATAGGCGATATACAATTGCTCTTTACTATCAAACTCAAACCCCATTGGATCTTCACCAACAGTAGTGGTTAAGCCTGCACTACCAATTAACTGCCAATTTTCACCATCAAAAACTCGTATAGTTGGAGCCCAAGAATGATCTCCATCGAGATAAGCTAAATATAAGTTATCATCATTATCAATTAATAATCTTTGATTATTCGCTTGCCCAGTAAATTTTTCAGAACCAAGTGTTACCCAATTGGTGCCATCAAACTTTTTAGCTGTTGTTCTTCCTCTTTGAGTTCCAACCCCACTAAAATCTTTGTAGGCTAAAAAAGGAGTATTATTACTATCAAAAACGAGTTGTAAATATTGTGCTTCTCCTGCTGAAAAACCTTCTGTCCCAACAGTTATCCATGCAGATCCATTGAATTTTTTTACAGTTGATTTATTTGAGATACTTTTATCAAGATAAGCTACATAAGGATTGTTATTGTTATCAAAGGTTAAATGAATATGATCTGCACCGCTAGCAGAAAAACCATCACTACCAACTAGAACCCATGAAGTACCGTTAAATTTTCTTACAGAAATTCTTCCTCCAACACCAAAATCAGAACTAGCAATATATGGGACATTGTTCGAATCAAAAGTAAGGTTTACATACTTTGCACTACCACCTGTAAACCCTTTATGTCCTACAACTTCCCAACTAGTACCATTAAATTTCATTACGGTTGCTTTTGCAGAATTCTCCCAGTCTTGATAAGAAATATATGGAGTATTAGTGTTATCAAAAGTAATTTGAGTATACGAAGTTCCACCATCAGAAATTCCCGGAGCACCAACATCAACCCAATTCGTTCCGTTATATTTTTTTACAGAAGCTTTTGTGCCATTAGCATAATCTGTATAAGCTACATAAATAATATCATTATTTATAGCCATATCTACATAGGTAACTTCACTTGGTGAAAAACCTAAACTACCTAAGGGATTCCATTGTTGACTATAATTAGACAACGTAATAAGTATTAATAAAATAAATAAATACTTTCTTTTAGGGTTAAAATACATGGGACTTGTGTTATTTAATTGATTGATTATTTCTTTTATTTAAGAATTGTAATTTCTCTATAATTTGAGAATTGATTTTTTTTAGTGACTTTTTTTTAAAGTAATTTACAGTTACACTAAAACAGCTAAATATTATAATTAGAAAGATGATTTTTTTGAATAACCATAAAGAAGTAAGTAAAGAAATTATCAAAATAAGGACACTAATCCATATATAAGAAGTGTATTTTTTAATTTTTTCTTGATTCTCTTTGAGAGTGTATTTGAGGTTTCTTTTATGTATATTTTCTTGAATCATAATTTTTACACAATTCTACATTTTTTTGATATTTCATATCCCACCCAAATGGGTAGTATTTAGAATAACAGGTATAAATACCTGTATAAAAATCTAATTATGCAATAAAAATGGAATTGATAACTCTATAAATAAAAAGCCCTCACAACTGTGAGGGCTTTTTATTTATATGTTTTTATCTTCTAAAACTGATACCTCACTAACATTTCAAGAGAGCCATTGTTGTTAATTTGGTTGATCTTTGATGTTGTAAAATCATAAGCTGCACCAAAACGTAGGTTATCCATGATGTTAAACAGTGTAAATACAGA
>CANMHT010000020.1 GCA_947497755.1 uncultured Polaribacter sp.
CAAAGAAATAATAAATAGTAATTATAACGTAAAAAAAGCGATAAATTTTATGTTTGTATAAAAAAAAACCTCAATCTAAAAAATAGATTGAGGTTAAAAGAAAGGCGACGACCTACTCTCCCACCAATAGGCAGTACCATCGGCGCAAATGAGCTTAACTTCTCTGTTCGGAATGGGAAGAGGTGAGCCTCATTGCTATAATCACCTTAAGTCTTTCAGTTATTGCTAACTGTATAAGATAACATATTGGTCTAATTATATTGTAAAAAATCAAAAATCTTAAAAAAAAGAGTTTCGCTCCCTCCTCATAGAAGAGGGAGACTGTACATAAGCCTATGGGTTATTAGTACTACTCGGCTATGACATTACTGCCTTTACACCTATAGCCTATCAACGTGGTAGTCTCCCACGACCCTTTAAAGAAATCTCATCTTGTGGTGGGTTTCGCGCTTATATGCTTTCAGCGCTTATCCCTTCCGAACGTAGCTACCCAGCAGTGCTCCTGGCGGAACAACTGGTACACTAGAGGTTCGTCCAACTCGGTCCTCTCGTACTAGAGTCAGATCCACTCAAATTTCTAACGCCCACAGCAGATAGAGACCGAACTGTCTCACGACGTTCTGAACCCAGCTCGCGTGCCACTTTAATGGGCGAACAGCCCAACCCTTGGGACCTTCTCCAGCCCCAGGATGTGACGAGCCGACATCGAGGTGCCAAACCCCCCCGTCGATGTGAGCTCTTGGGGGAGATCAGCCTGTTATCCCCGGAGTACCTTTTATCCTTTGAGCGATGGCCCTTCCATGCGGAACCACCGGATCACTATGCTCTTGTTTCCAACCTGATCGACCTGTATGTCTCTCAGTCAAGCACCCTTATGCCATTGCACTCTACGTACGGTTACCAAGCGTACTGAGGGTACCTTTAGAAGCCTCCGTTACTCTTTTGGAGGCGACCACCCCAGTCAAACTACCCACCAAGCACTGTCCTCATTTCTGAGTTAGGCTCTAGACAAGCAAAGGGTGGTATTTCAAGGATGACTCCATAACGCCTAGCGACGCCACTTCAAAGTCTCCCACCTATCCTACACATTACTTATCCAAAGTCAATACTAAGCTATAGTAAAGGTTCACGGGGTCTTTTCGTCCCGCTGCGGGTAATCGGCATCTTCACCGATACTACAATTTCACCGAGCTCATGGCCGAGACAGTGTCCAGATCGTTGCACCATTCGTGCAGGTCGGAACTTACCCGACAAGGAATTTCGCTACCTTAGGACCGTTATAGTTACGGCCGCCGTTTACTGGGGCTTCATTTCAGATCTTCGCCGAAGCTAAACCCTCCACTTAACCTTCCAGCACCGGGCAGGTGTCAGGCCTTATACATCATCTTTCAATTTAGCAAAGCCCTGTGTTTTTGATAAACAGTCGCCTGGACCTTTTCACTGCGGCCAGCATTACTGCTGGCGACCCTTCTCCCGAAGTTACGGGTCTATTTTGCCTAGTTCCTTAGCCATGAATCTCTCGAGCACCTTAGAATTCTCATCCCAACTACCTGTGTCGGTTTACGGTACGGGTTCTTATAATCTGAAGCTTAGAGGTTTTTCTTGGAAGCTTTTAGGCACACTATCCACTCGTCCGAAGAGTTGTGGTACTATCGTACTTCGGCAAAATCTAACTCTTAATCTGATTCTATACCTACATACTTTAACGAACTATTCCGTCAGTTCGCGGTGCTTTCAATACTCCGTCACCCCATCGCAATTATAAGAAGTACAGGAATATTAACCTGTTAGCCATCGACTACTCCGTTCGGATTCGCCTTAGGACCCGACTAACCCTCAGCTGATTAGCATCGCTGAGGAAACCTTAGTCTTTCGGTGTACGGGTTTCTCGCCCGCATTATCGTTACTTATGCCTACATTTTCTTTTGTAATCACTCCAGCATACCTTACAGTACACCTTCTGCGCAGATTACAATGCTCCCCTACCACTTGTATTACTACAAATCCATAGCTTCGGTAATATGTTTATGCCCGATTATTATCCATGCAAAACCGCTCGACTAGTGAGCTGTTACGCACTCTTTAAATGAATGGCTGCTTCCAAGCCAACATCCTAGCTGTCTAAGCAGTTTCACCTCGTTTATTCAACTTAACATATATTTGGGGACCTTAGCTGATGGTCTGGGTTCTTTCCCTCTCGGACATGGACCTTAGCACCCATGCCCTCACTGCTGTGTATATTTTATAGCATTCGGAGTTTGTCAGGAATTGGTAGGCGGTGAAGCCCCCGCATCCAATCAGTAGCTCTACCTCTATAAAACTCTACCACAACGCTGCACCTAAATGCATTTCGGGGAGTACGAGCTATTTCCGAGTTTGATTGGCCTTTCACCCCTACCCACAGGTCATCCAAAGACTTTTCAACGTCAACTGGTTCGGTCCTCCACTATGTGTTACCACAGCTTCAACCTGCCCATGGGTAGATCACTCGGTTTCGCGTCTACTACTACTAACTATGCGCCCTATTCAGACTCGCTTTCGCTCCGGCTCCATGTCTTAAACATTTAACCTTGCTAGAAACAGTAACTCGTAGGCTCATTATGCAAAAGGCACGCCGTCACCCAGTAAATGGGCTCCGACCGCTTGTAGGCGTACGGTTTCAGGATCTCTTTCACTCCCTTACTTAGGGTTCTTTTCACCTTTCCCTCACGGTACTAGTTCACTATCGGTCTCTCAGGAGTATTTAGCCTTACCGGATGGTCCCGGTGGATTCATACAGGATTACACGTGTCCCGCACTACTCAGGATACCACTATCAATAACCTCTCTTACCTATACAAGACTATCACTTTCTTTGGTCTGTCTTTCCAAACAGTTCTAGTTCAATTGGCATCGAATATTGTGGTCCTACAACCCCTAACTTGCCGTAACAAATTAGGTTTGGGCTAATCCGCGTTCGCTCGCCACTACTAACGGAATCACTATTGTTTTCTCTTCCTCCGGTTACTTAGATGTTTCAGTTCGCCGGGTTTGCCCTCCTTGCGGAGTGACATGCCTTCAGCATGCCGGGTTGCCCCATTCGGATATTTACGGATCATAAAATATGTGCTTCTCCCCGTAACTTTTCGCAGCTTATCACGTCCTTCATCGCCTCTGAGAGCCTAGGCATCCGCCATACGCCCTTATTTAGCTTATTGTACTTTTTGCTGTAGAATAAATTCTACAACGAGCTCTTTATTATTTTTATAAATGTCTGTTTAGATTTAAATCTAAACTCTCTATCTTGATTCTTACGATATCATTATACCAATATGTCAATGAACTTTTATTGCTATTGCAATTTGTGGAGAATATCGGAGTCGAACCGATGACCTCTTGCGTGCAAGGCAAGCGCTCTAGCCAGCTGAGCTAATCCCCCATTATCTAGCGATATGAGCTTTTAGTTATGAGTGATATGCTGTTACCACTCTCACTCAACCTCTAGAATTTCCTTTTTAACTTTTAAACTTTAGTAGTCTCGGGCAGACTCGAACTGCCGACCTCTACATTATCAGTGTAGCGCTCTAACCAGCTGAGCTACGAGACTATAATAGCTTAATGTTATATTTTTAAAATTAACAGCAAAGAGTAAAACCTCTTTTGTAACTCACCATCTTTTCTCTAGAAAGGAGGTGTTCCAGCCGCACCTTCCGGTACGGCTACCTTGTTACGACTTAGCCCTAGTTACTAGTTTTACCCTAGGCGGCTCCTTGCGGTGACCGACTTCAGGTACCCCCAGCTTCCATGGCTTGACGGGCGGTGTGTACAAGGCCCGGGAACGTATTCACCGGATCATGGCTGATATCCGATTACTAGCGATTCCAGCTTCACGGAGTCGAGTTGCAGACTCCGATCCGAACTGTGATATGGTTTGTAGATTCGCTCCTATTTGCATAGTGGCTGCTCATTGTCCATACCATTGTAGCACGTGTGTAGCCCAGGACGTAAGGGCCGTGATGATTTGACGTCATCCCCACCTTCCTCACGGTTTGCACCGGCAGTCCCGTTAGAGTCCCCATCTTTACATGCTGGCAACTAACGGTAAGGGTTGCGCTCGTTATAGGACTTAACCTGACACCTCACGGCACGAGCTGACGACAACCATGCAGCACCTTGTGATCTGTCCGAAGAAAACTCTATCTCTAAAGCTGTCAGACCACATTTAAGCCCTGGTAAGGTTCCTCGCGTATCATCGAATTAAACCACATGCTCCACCGCTTGTGCGGGCCCCCGTCAATTCCTTTGAGTTTCAATCTTGCGACCGTACTCCCCAGGTGGGACACTTATCACTTTCGCTTAGTCACTGAGATAAATCCCAACAACTAGTGTCCATCGTTTACGGCGTGGACTACCGGGGTATCTAATCCCGTTCGCTCCCCACGCTTTCGTCCATGAGCGTCAGTATATACGTAGTAGACTGCCTTCGCAATCGGTATTCTGTGTAATCTCTATGCATTTCACCGCTACACTACACATTCTATCTACTTCCGTATAACTCAAGTCAACCAGTATCAAAGGCAGTTCCATAGTTAAGCTATGGGATTTCACCTCTGACTTAATCGACCGCCTGCGGACCCTTTAAACCCAATGATTCCGGATAACGCTTGCACCCTCCGTATTACCGCGGCTGCTGGCACGGAGTTAGCCGGTGCTTATTCTTACAGTACCGTCAAGCTCCCTCACGAGGGAGTGTTTCTTCCTGTATAAAAGCAGTTTACAACCCATAGGGCAGTCTTCCTGCACGCGGCATGGCTGGGTCAGAGTTGCCTCCATTGCCCAATATTCCTCACTGCTGCCTCCCGTAGGAGTCTGGTCCGTGTCTCAGTACCAGTGTGGGGGATCTCCCTCTCAGGACCCCTACCTATCGTTGCCATGGTAAGCCGTTACCTTACCATCTAGCTAATAGGACGCATAGCCATCTTTTACCAATAAATCTTTAATCGTCTTATCATGCAATAAAACGATGCTATGAGGTATTAATCTTCATTTCTAAAGGCTATCCCTCAGTAAAAGGTAGGTTCTATACGCGTTACGCACCCGTGCGCCGGTCGTCAGCGAAAAAGCAAGCTTTTTCCTGTTACCCCTCGACTTGCATGTGTTAAGCCTGCCGCTAGCGTTCATCCTGAGCCAGGATCAAACTCTTCATCGTATATTTTTAATAATTTGGATGATATAGTTTCAAAAGAATTAACCTTTTTAAGGTTTCATAATTTTACTCTTTGTTTACGCTGTCAATTTCAATATTTTCAATGAACGTTGTGATTCTTAATCATCAATAAAGACTACTCTCAATCTCTAATTTGTTATCACATCTTTTGTAGAAATGTTAGACTCGAACTAACTGTTTTTGTGTTACCAAAACTTCCAAAATTTCTTAGAACTTTTTTCGTTTCTCAAAGCGGGTGCAAATGTATAAACTCTTTTTGAATTACAAAAACTTTTTTAAAGTTTTTTTTTGAATTTATTTTAACCACTATTTTGATGAACTACCCTCAGTAAAATTAGGACTGCAAAGATACTATATTTAATATTTAACTCGCAACATTTTTTTGAAAAAAATTTTAACCAATCTTATCTTGAACTTCACTAACCATCTCCTCTCATTCTCTCCCTCCGTTAGCGGCTGCAAAGCTAAAAACTATTTCGTTTCTAACAAGACTTTTTTTAATTATTTTTTTAAAAAAATTTAACCCTATTTTAATGAACTTACCGCTTACTTTAACTTACTCCGTTTCCCGTTAGCGGCTGCAAATATACACCC
>CANMHT010000021.1 GCA_947497755.1 uncultured Polaribacter sp.
ATAACGTATAGTCAAATACAAAGTTCAGTAAGCAATTTACAAACATTATCAAATTTAGACAATGATAGAACCATTGATACTGTAGCTAATAATGGCACTATTACTTATATAGGAAAAGAAGGGGCATTACGTTCAGCCTTAGAGTCATTAAGAGTAAGTTTACCAAGTACAGCTATGATGACCTATTACACTTATGATCCATTAGTAGGAGTCACCAGTATTACTGATGCCCGTGGAAAAAGAATTTATTACCATTACGATTCCTTTAATAGGTTAGAATTTGTAAAAGACCACAATGGTAATATTTTAAGTAATAACAAGTATAACTATAAAAACTAATTAGCTATGAAAAAGTCTTTTTTAGTACACTTCAATCACCTAGTATTTTCATTAGTACTCATATGTTGTTTAAGCAATACCGTTTCCGCTCAAATAGAAGAGGTTGGAGAAGAAGGTCTCGGAGGAGGAGGAGGAATGAGCACTATATTTATTACAGGTAGCTCAAGTGCCTATCAGAATGATGTAAAAACCTATTCAGCATTACCTCCATTTGGTTTAACCATTTACAGTTCGAACTGGTCAGCTTCAGGAGGAGTTATTCAAAGTCAAAATAATTCTTCAGCTACCATTTTATGGACTACAACAGGAGTAAAAACAGTAACATTTGAGGTTTTAACCTCTAATATGGGATACCTAAGCGGTACTTATACGGTAACAGTATCAGCTGCAGCAGCACCACCAACACCCAATACGCCAACTATTTTGAGCCAGTCTTGTAATAGTGCAACGCTACAAAAAGTGGGGAATCCACCATCTGGAATTACTTGGTATTGGCAAGGAACTAATAGCACAGGAACAAGTACAGCCTATAATGCAACCAGTAATTATAGTGCAACAAGTTCAGGTACTTATTACTTACGAGCAAGAAACGCATCTGGAACTTGGAGTGCAGCATCAGCATCAGTACAAGTAACTCTTGGAACTATAGGAGGTACTACTTGGTACCAAGATATAGATGGTGATGGTTTGGGTGATCCAGCAGTAACTACAGTAAGTTGTGCACAACCTACAGGATATGTATCAAATAATTCAGATCAATGTCCGTCTACCAACGGAAATGGAAGTTCTAATGGTTGTCCTACAGTAAATGTTTTTGGGAATGAGAATTATGTATATACCATAACCCCGCAAAAGGCAATGACCAGTTTGCCAAGCAATACCAACACTACAGATTTTATTAATAGTATTACCTATTTTGATGGATTGGGAAGAGCAAAACAAGCTATTGGCATAAGGCAAAGTGCTAGCCAAAGAGATATTGTAACACATGTAGAATATAATAGTTTGGGACAGCAAGAGAAAGAATATTTGCCTTATGTACCCACTACAACAGGAGATGGGCAAATCAAATCTGGAGCAAAAATAGCTACAGAAAGTTATTACAATACTACTGCTTATGGAAATACAGCGAACCCTTATTCAGAAAAGGTAATTGAAGCTTCTCCATTAGGAAGAGTTTTAGAGCAAGGAGCACCAGGAAATGATTGGAAAATAGGCAGTACTTTTTCATCAAAAGGCTATTCAAACAATAGCCATACCATTAAGTTTGAATATGAAACCAATACAGCATCAGAAGTAAAAAGCTATCATGTAACTACAACTTTTACCAACAATACATATACACCAACCTTACAAGTAAGTGGGAGTAATAATGGATATTATGCTGTAGGAACGCTAATAAAAACTATTACCAAAGATGAAAACTGGACCAGTGGTTTAGCACATACAACGGAAGAATTTAAGAACCAGAAAGGACAAGTAGTTTTAAAAAGAACCTACGGAAAAGTAGGCACAGGAACTACCATTGAGGCACACGATACTTTTTATGTATATGATGATTTTGGAAATTTAACCTATGTAATTCCACCAAAAGCAGAAGGTCAAGGAGGATTGCCAACTACAACTGAGATGTCAGAACTGTGTTACCAATACAAATACGACTATAGAAACCGATTGGTAGAGAAGAAAATACCAGGCAAAGGATGGGAATATATTGTATATGATAATTTAGACCGACCTGTATTAACGCAAGATGCGAATTTAAGAACAACAAGTGATTGGTTATTTACCAAATATGATGTTTTAGGAAGAGTTATTTATACAGGGATTTATGACGATATTTATATACGAACAAGAACAGGAATGCAAACTCATTTTAATAATGAGAATAATACCCCAGAAGAACTATATGAGACAAAAATGTCAACTTCTGGAGGCTCAGGGGTTCATTATTATTATACTGCAACTGATTTTCCAGCTAGTTACATAGATATCTTAACTGTAAACTATTATGATGACTATGTTTTTGATAGAGCAGGATTAGGATTGCCATCATCAATGGGAACGGTTTATGGAAAAACCATCACAACCAATGCCAAAGGATTGGCGACAGGAAGCAAGGTAAGAGTAATTGGTACTAATGATTGGATTACTACAGTTACTTATTATGATGAAAAGGCACAACCAATTTATGTGTACTCACACAACACGATGCATAATACCACTGATATTGTACAAAGCAGCTTAGATTTTACAGGAAAAGTATTGGAAACCAAAGCAACGCATACCAGATCTAACGGAAATCATGCTACACAAAACATTAGAGATGTCTTTACCTATGATCATGCAGGTAGGTTGTTAACACAAACCCAGTATTTAAATGGAGCTACTACAGGAGAAATGATTGTAGATAATAGATATGATGAGTTAGGACAACTAAAAAAGAAACATGTTGGAGGTGGTGAAATGCAAACAGGATATAAAGATTTGGTTGGAGTATCTGTAAGTGGAGATATGATTACAAAAACAGCTGCTAATGGTTGGAATGCAAGTATAAAAACACAAGGGAGTTTTTCTGGAGATGGAGCTGTAGAATATACAGTTGTGGATAATAACCAAATGATTCATGTAGGTTTATCACCTGTAAATAATTCAAATTTACCTAATAGATGGGATACGATACACTATTCAATTTATACAGCAGGGCCAAATTTCTTTTACATTTCTCATAGTGGAGTTAATGAGCAAATCGGTAATTACAATATAGGAGATGTATTTAGTGTAGAAAGGGTTGGAACTACTGTTTATTTTAAAAGAAATGGAGTTGCCTTTAGAACATCTTCTATTCCAAGTAGTGGAGAGATGCTAGGAGAAATGATTTTTTACAATAGTGGAAAGAGAGCAAAGAACTTTAAGATTACTAATAATAGTAAAGGCTTGCAAACAGTAGATTATACCTATAATGTAAGAGGATGGTTACAAAGTATTAACCAAGACGCCAATAATGACAACGACTTGTTTAATTTTGGTATAAAGTACAACAACCCAACTACGGGAACAGCTTTGTATAATGGAAACATTAGCCAAACAAGTTGGAGTACTTTAAGTACAGATACAAGTACAAAAACCTATACTTATAGTTACGATGCTTTAAATAGAATAAAAACAGCAGTAGATAATACAGGTAAGTTTAATTTACATTTAGTAACTTACGACAAAAATGGTAATATTAGTTATCTCTATAGAAAAGGACCAAAAGTGGCAAATCCAGATATAAATATAGCTTCACATTGGGGAATGATGGACAATTTAGTGTACAACTATAATGGAAATCAATTGACTAAAGTAATGGAGTTTGCAGAAAAGGACTATGGTTTTAAAGATGGCGCACAAGGACAAATAGAATATACCTACGATGCCAATGGAAATATGCTCACCGATCAAAACAAAGGGATTACTGG
>CANMHT010000022.1 GCA_947497755.1 uncultured Polaribacter sp.
ACTGCGCCAGTCTTTGAAAACAGTACTCCAAGTTCATCAGCAATAACTCAAACAAGTTTTACCTTAGGAACAGATATTGATGAAGCCGGAACGATTTATTATGTAGTCGTTGCCGATGGAGCTACAGCACCAACTGCTACAGAAGTAAAAGCAGGAACAGGAAATGGAGGTTCAGGACAATTAGCTTCTGGTAATCAAGCTGTAAGTTCAGGAGGATTTACTCATAATTTTAATATCTCAAGTTTAACAGCTGGTACAGCTTATGACGTTTATGTAGTTGCTCAAGATGATGAAGGAACTCCGAATATTCAAACTTCTGTCACTAAAATAGATGTTACAACTAGTAACGCTATTTCTTTAACGGTAACCGGACTCACAGGAGATAACAAAGTATACGATGGAACTACTGCTGCTACTGCATCTGGTACTCCAGTACTTTCTGGAGTTGTTAGTGGAGATGCGGTTAACTTAACAGGAACTCCTGTATATACCTTTGCAAATGCTAATGTAGGAACAGGAGTTACTATCAATACTTCTGGAGTTAGTCTTACTGGAGCTGATGCAGGAAAATATACACTTACTCAACCAACCTTATCTGCGGATATCACAGCAGCTACATTAACTGTGGTTGGACTTACAGGAGATAACAAAGTATATGATGGAACAACAGCAGGAACTGCATCTGGAACAGCTACTTTATCAGGAGTGATCGGAGCAGATAATGTAAGTCTTGGAGGTTCACCAGTGTATACCTTTGCTTCTGCTAATGTAGGAACAGGAATTACCATCAGCTCATCAGGGTTTACTATCTCTGGAACAGCTTCTGGAAATTACACATTAACACAACCAACCTTATCAGCTGATATTACAGCAGCTACATTAACTGTGGTTGGGCTTACAGGAGATAACAAAGTTTATGATGGAACAACAGCAGGAACAGGATCTGGAACAGCAACCTTATCAGGAGTGATCGGAGCAGATAATGTAAGTCTTGGAGGTTCACCAGTATATACCTTTACTTCTGCTAATGTAGGAACGGGAGTTACCATTAACTCATCAGGATTTACCATTTCAGGAACAGCTTCTGGAAACTATAGCTTAACACAACCAACCTTATCAGCTGATATTACTGCAGCTACATTAACTGTGGTTGGACTTACAGGAGATAACAAAGTATATGATGGAACTACAGCAGGAACAGGATCTGGAACAGCAACCTTATCTGGAGTGATTGGTGCAGATGATGTAAGTCTTGGAGGTTCACCAGTATATACTTTTGCAAATGCAAACGTTGGAACAGGAATTACCATCAGCTCATCAGGGTTTACCATTTCAGGAACAGCTTCTGGAAATTACACATTAACACAACCAACCTTATCTGCTGATATCACAGCAGCTACATTAACTGTGGTTGGGCTTACAGGAGATAACAAAGTTTATGATGGAACAACAGCAGGAACAGGATCTGGAACAGCAACCTTATCTGGAGTAATTGGTGCAGATGATGTAAGTCTTGGAGGTTCACCAGTATATACTTTTGCAAATGCAAACGTTGGAACAGGAATTACCATTAATACTACAGGATTTACCATTTCAGGAACAGCTTCTGCAAATTACAGCTTAACTCAACCAACCTTATCTGCGGATATCACAGCTGCTACATTAACTGTAGTTGGACTTACAGGAAATAACAAGGTATATGATGGAACTACAGCAGGAACAGGATCTGGAACAGCAACCTTATCTGGAGTGATTGGTGCAGATGATGTAAGTCTTGGAGGTCCACCAGTATATACCTTTGCAAATGCAAACGTTGGAACAGGAATTACCATGGGTACTACAGGATTTACCATCTCAGGAACAGCTTCTGGAAATTACAGCTTAACACAACCAACCTTATCTGCAAATATTACTGCAGCTACATTAACTGTAGTTGGACTTACAGGAGATAACAAAGTATATGATGGAACTACAGCAGGAACTGCATCTGGAACAGCAACCTTATCAGGAGTGATCGGAGCAGATGATGTAAGTCTTGGAGGTTCACCAGTATATACCTTTGCTTCTGCTAATGTAGGAACAGGAATTACCATTAACTCATCAGGGTTTACCATTTCAGGAACAGCTTCTGGAAACTATAGCTTAACTCAACCAACCTTATCAGCTGATATCACAGCAGCTACATTAACTGTGGTTGGGCTTACAGGAGATAATAAAGTATATGATGGAACAACAGCAGGAACAGGATCTGGAACAGCAACCTTATCTGGAGTGATCGGAGCTGATGATGTAAGTCTTGGAGGTTCACCAGTATATACCTTTGCTTCTGCTAATGTAGGAACAGGAATTACCATCAATTCATCAGGATTTACCATTTCAGGAACAGCTTCTGGAAACTATAGCTTAACACAACCAACCTTATCAGCTGATATTACTGCAGCTACATTAACTGTAGTTGGGCTTACAGGAGATAACAAAGTTTATGATGGAACAACAGCAGCAACTGCATCTGGAACAGCAACCTTATCAGGAGTGATCGGAGCAGATAATGTAAGTCTTGGAGGTTCACCAGTGTATACCTTTGCTTCTGCTAATGTAGGAACAGGAATTACCATCAGCTCATCAGGATTTACTATCTCTGGTACTGATTCTGGAAATTACAGCTTAACTCAACCGACCTTATCTGCTAATATTACAGCAGCTACATTAACTGTCGTTGGGCTTACAGGAGATAACAAAGTATATGACGGAACTACAGCAGGAACTGCTTCAGGAACAGCAACTTTATCTGGAGTGATTGGAGCTGATGATGTAAGTTTAGGTGGTTCACCTGTGTATACCTTTGCTTCTGCTAATATTGGAACAGGAATTACCATGGGTACTACAGGATTTACTATCTCTGGATCAGCTTCTGGAAATTACAGCTTAACACAACCAACCTTATCTGCGGATATTACTGCAGTAACTCCAACGATTACTTTTAACAATATCAACAAGACTTATGGAGATGCAAACTTTAACTTAGCAGCTAGTTCTAACTCTTCTGGAGCAATTACTTATAGTATTGTAGGAACTGCTAACGGAACAAGTATCTCAGGAACAAATGTTACGCTAGGAAATGTAGGTAGTGTAACCATTAGAGCAAGTCAAGCTGCCAATGGTATTTATAGTGCTACCACTCAAGACATCACTCTTAGCATTGCTCAAAGAAACATTACCGTAACAGCAGATTCAGGACAAGCAAAAACATCTGGAAGTGCAGATCCTGCTGCTTACACCTATCAAATCACTTCTGGTTCTTTAGTTGGATCTGATAGTTTCTCTGGGGCTTTAACAAGAGAAGCTGGAGAGTTAACAGGAAACTATAATATTTTAATTGGAACATTAACTTTAGGAAGCAACTACAACCTTAGCTTTGTAGGAAGTACTTTTACCATTGATGTGGTAGTTACTACAGGACATATCAGTAGGTCTTCTAAATCAGTAATTGTTACTGGTCAAGTAGCTTCAGGTGTAGGCATTATAGAACGTGGTGTGGTATACTCTTCTGTAGATACAACACCAGAGCTTGGAGAAGCAAATGTGATTAAAGTTGTAGATGATACTACTACAGGACCATTTGTCGTAGAGATCTATGGATTAAATCCAACAACTACTTACTACTACCGTTCATATATCATTACTGCGGTAGCTAAATCAACATCAACTCCAACGATTTACGGAGGCGTAAAATCATTTGTTACTTTAGCAACAGAGCCAAACTTAGTATCTAAATCACCTGTAAATAGTACAC
>CANMHT010000023.1 GCA_947497755.1 uncultured Polaribacter sp.
TCGGATGTAAATGGAAACCTTAACGATCCTACTACTCTACCCGATTCTGATGGAGATCTAGGTTCTGGTGGTGATGTAGATTATAGAGACACTGTAACTCTTGGTGATAATGATGGAGATGGGATTAGTGATAATATTGATTTAGACGACGACAATGATGGAATTTTAGATGTACAAGAAAGTAATCTAACTTTAAATTGTATTGAATATGAATTTTATGATTTAGTTCCTTCTGGTTATACCGTGGATAATATTCCTACTACAGGAGCATTAGCTACAGGAACAACCACAAGTTTTGATGTAGATGCGCTTCAAAATTTAGTAGACCCAGGTGATACCAATACATTTAGTATAAGATATAGAGGTGCTATTGTAATCAACACATCAGAGACTTATACTTTTTATACTTCTTCTGATGATGGTTCTAAATTATATATAGATGGTATTGAAGTTGTAGACAATGACGGATTGCATGGAAATGTTGAGCAATCTCAAACCATAACTTTATCAGCTGGTGTACACGCTATTGAAGTACTATTTTTTGAAAATGGAGGAGCAGAAACTCTTACTGTACAATACTCTACTCCAACTATTTCTAAAACACCTATACCATTTGGAGTCATTGGTTGTGCTGTTGCAATTAATTCTGACGGAGATAGTGTTTCTAATCACTTAGATTTAGATTCTGACGGCGATGGAATTCCAGATAATATTGAAGCACAAACTACCAATGGATATATTGCTCCAAACGCAGTATATAATAGTGCAGGTATTGATACTGCTTATCCTAATGGATTAATTCCTGTAAATACCGATGGAACTGATAGTCCTGATTATTTAGATTTAGATTCTGATAACGAAGGAAACAATGATACTACAGAAGCTGGTTTAACATTAAACGGTGTTTTAGGAGTTAATGGACTCGATAGTGCTGTATATACTACAACTAATTATAGTGATGTAAATGGTAATATTAACAATCCGAATACCTTACCAGATTCTGATTCTGATCTCGCTACTACTGGTGATGTAGATTTTAGAGATAGTAGTAACGATGTATCTATCGGAACAGGAAATATATTATGGTTACGTGGAGATATTGACTTAACTGGTAGTACTATTACAAGTTGGTTAGATCAAAGTTCTAGTGGTGTTATTTCTACAATTAATGGAAATCCTACTTCTACAAATACATTAAACTTTAACAAAGTTGCTACCTTTGATGGTAGTGGAGATTATCTTGTTACCAATTTAAGTATTAATTCTAGTAGTTACCCAGATTTAACTGTTTATGCTGTATACACTCCATCAATTAACTCTTCTGGAGCTGTTTGGGGTGAAGATGATAGTAATTGGGATCGATTTTTTGGAGATTTAAGTACCGGAGGAATTAATGATATGGTAAGTACGGGAACAGGAGCTTCTAATAATATTCCTTCTGTATTTACAGCGAACACACCTGTTATTTCAACAGTTTTATTTGATGAAGATGTTTCTAACGGTTCATTTGTATATGCAAACGGTGAACGTGTACGAACTTTTTCTTCAAATCATGGCCCTGAGTTTTCAAATAATTTCCATGTAGGTTCTATTGGTAGAAATGCATATCACTTTAATGGTGATATTGCTGAGATTATTGTCTTTGCAGAATTACCTACTCCAATTCAACAACAAAAAATAGAGAGCTATTTAGCCTTAAAATATGGAATTACTTTAGACAATACCAACAATAGTGGTGCTATTATAGAAGGTGACTATGTCTTATCTAATAGCGTTACCAAAGTATGGGATTATACTGCCAATAGTTCATATCATAATGATGTAGCTGGGAT
>CANMHT010000024.1 GCA_947497755.1 uncultured Polaribacter sp.
GTAACTACTACTTATAGATATAACTATTGGACATCTCCAATGGTAGAAGTGGGTGAACATACATTCTCAGTTAAAGGTGTAATGAAAGATGGGACTACTCCTACTTCTGTTAGTGACTTTAATTATATGCCACCAGATATTAACTTTGTTACATACAATGGTTCTTATAATACTTTAAATGGAGATCATACCACATCGCCTATTACCATTGCTAATTATTGGATTAACAGCTTTATTAATGGGTTAGCGAGAACTAGTTGGATTCAAGAATTAGAAACAGGTTCTTTTGACCCTGCTGAAGGTTATATCTTAAAAGGTCCTGGTGCTGTACAAAATTATACTTTTGTGGGAACTCCTAATGATGGAACAATCACTACAACACTAAGTCCTGGTTTCTCTAGTCTATTAGGAAACCCATACCCTTCTGCTTTAGATTCTCAAGTGTTCTTTACTGTCAATAGCGCTTCAGTTAAAACTCTTTATTTCTGGGAACATACTGGTGATGCGGGGAATCATAACCTTGGTGGATATATTGGTGGGTACGGACTATTAAACTCAGCTATGGGATTACCTGGAACTGCCCCTTCTTATGATACTACTGGTGGACGTGGAGAAGGTATTACTTACCACACTCCAGGTAGATACATTCCTGTTGGACAAGGATTCTTTACTGAAGCTACTGCTACTGGTGGTACTGTTACTTTTAACAACTCGATGAGAACTTATCAAAGAGAAATTGAAGATGGTGGTTCTGATTCTTTCTTCTTTAAAGGAAAGCAAACTAATCCTTTACCTGTTTTAAAAATTGGATTTGATTATTTAAATAATCAAAATATTGAACTACACAGACAAGTTGGGGTATCTTTTAAAGCTGGAAATACCTATCAAAGAGATAATGGGTATGATAGTGAAGCTTTTGATACTGATGTTTCGGATATCTACTTTAAGTTCGAAGGCAATAGAGAAAACTTTATCATTGCTGGTATTGGGGAAATCACAAATGATCTTGAATTCCCTCTAACCGTTAAAATTGGTGCTTCTGGAACTTATAAATTTACCGTAGATTCTAAAAAGAATATTGATAGAACAGTATACTTAACCGATAAAGTTACTGATCAAAAATACGACCTAAAAAATCTTATTGAGTTAACGCTAAGTCCAGGGACTTATGAAGATCGTTTTTACATCTCTTTTAGCCCTAAAACACTTGGTGTAGATGATCAAATTCTTAAAAATAGTATTACTAGTTTCTACAACAAACAAACAAAATCAATTAATATTCGTAAAAAAGCTGACATTACTATACAAAAGGTAGAAGTCTTTAATTTACTTGGACAACAAGTAAGCAATTGGAACAAAATTCAGAACCAAAACAAAGAAATTCAACTACCTATTGGTAAAATGGCAACTAG
>CANMHT010000025.1 GCA_947497755.1 uncultured Polaribacter sp.
AACTGATAATGGACACTTACATGTATGGGATGGATCACAATGGAATGATGTTGGTAAGATTCAAGGACCTCAAGGGGAAAGGGGACTTCCGGGAGAAAAAACACCTGTTGAAGATAGTCTAATTTCTACAAGTGCTACAGATGCTTTATCTGCAAATCAAGGGAAAGTATTGGCGTTATCTATTGAAGCTTTAAATACTTTAGAACAAGGGAAACTATATATTGGAGATGTTTCAAATAAAGCAAAAGAAGTTACGGTAAGTGGAGATGCAACTTTATTAGAAACGGGACAATTAATAATAAACCAAGGATCAGTAACGACCTCAAAGATAAATTCAGGAGGAAATGATAAGGTTTTAGTAACAGATGGTACAGGAGTTGTTTCATGGATTGATAAGTCAACTTTTGAAGCAAGTATCAATATAGATGATGTAACAATAACAGGATTAGGAACTGTAGCAAGTCCATACAAAGTGAAAGACTTGAGCATTGTAACATCAAAGATTAAAGATGCAAATGTTACCAATGCGAAATTAGACAAGGGAAATATTCCATTAAGTGGATTTGGAGCCGCTTCAGCAGATGTAGCATTAGGGAACAATAAGTTAACAGGAGTAAAAGATCCAACGTTAGATCAAGATGCAGCAACTAAGAAGTATGTAGATGATTTATCAAGTGGAAAGATTCGAATAGGAGATGCAACAGGGAAGGTAGTAGAAGTAACTTTAAATGGAGATGCCACTGTAAGTAATACAGGAGTAGTAAAAATTTCAGATTATTCAATAACAGCGCCAAAGTTAGGAGCAGGATCAGTAACTACCTCAAAGATAAATTCAGGAGGAAATGATAAGGTTTTAGTAACAGATGGTACAGGAGTTGTTTCATGGATTGATAAGTCAACTTTTGAAGCAAGTATCAATATAGATGATGTAACAATAACAGGGTTAGGAACTGTAGCAAGTCCATACAAAGTGAAAGACTTGAGCATTGTAACATCAAAGTTAGGAACGGATGCGGTAACAGCATTAAAGATTAAAGATTCAAATGTTACCAATGCGAAATTAGATAAGGCCAATATTCCATTGAGCGGATTTGGAGCAGCATCAGCAGATG
>CANMHT010000026.1 GCA_947497755.1 uncultured Polaribacter sp.
GCTAACTTTGTAGCTACCTTTAACGAAGATGTTAAAAAAGGAACTGGAAACCTATTGGTTAAAAAAGTAGCTGATGACTCTACTGTGGGTAGTTTAGATGTAACTTCTGCCATGGTAAGCATTGCGAATAATGTAGTGACCATTAATCCTCCAGTAGACATGCCAAGTGAAACTGAATTATACATTGAAGTACCTGCTACTGCATTTTTAGACTTGTATGACAATGCCTTTGCTGGGTTTACTGGAAAAACTACTTGGAACTTTACCACGGCTGATATCACTCCGCCAACTGTAAACATTACTAGTACTTCGGCTAACTATACCAACACACCATTTACAGTAACCTTCACCTTCTCTGAAGATGTCAAAAACTTCGACTTAGGTGATCTTACTCTTGTAAATGCTACTGCGGGAGTATTTAACAAAGTAAACAATAGTACCTATACTGCTCTGATTACACCTACTACAGAAAATACTGTATCGGTGAGTATCTTAGCTGATAAAGTACAAGATGACTCTAATAGCAACAATGGAAATATTGCTAGTAATGTATTTAGTATTACCTACGATGTTACTAAACCAACACTAGCCATTACAACCAATACAACCAATCCTACCAATGTAACTAGCTTTGTAGCTACCTTTACCTTCTCTGAAGATATGGACGACTTTGATACCTCTTACTTTACAGTAAGCAATGGTACTGCTAGTAACTTTGTAAGTATTAGTGATGCGGTATATACTGCTGTAATTACTCCAGCTGCTGATGGAAATCTAACCATCAATGTAGCTGAAGATGAGACTGAAGATCATGCTGGTAATGGAAACACAGCAGCTAGTTATACTACCTTAGTAGATACGGTAAAACCAACTGTTGCTATTACAAGCTCGGTTAGTAACCCTACCAATGCTCCTTTTACAGCAACCATTACCTTCTCTGAGGATGTGTTAAACTTTGAAATGGCAGATATTACACTTGCCAATGCAACAGCTTCTAACTTTACTGCTACTAGCG
>CANMHT010000027.1 GCA_947497755.1 uncultured Polaribacter sp.
ACTATCAATACTTCTGGAGTTAGTCTTACTGGAGCTGATGCAGGAAAATATACACTTACTCAACCAACCTTATCTGCTGATATCACAGCAGCTACATTAACTGTGGTTGGGCTTACAGGAGATAACAAAGTATATGATGGAACTACAGCAGGGACTGCATCTGGAACAGCAACTTTATCAGGAGTGATTGGAGCAGATAATGTAATTCTTGGAGGTTCTCCTGTGTATACCTTTGCTTCTGCTAATGTAGGAACAGGAATTACCATTAACTCATCAGGGTTTACCATCTCTGGTACTGATTCTGGAAATTACAGCTTAACACAACCAACCTTATCTGCGGATATCACAGCAGCAACGTTAACTGTGGTTGGACTTACAGGAGATAATAAAGTATATGATGGAACTACAGCAGGAACAGGATCTGGAACAGCAACCTTATCAGGAGTGATCGGAGCAGATAATGTAAGTCTTGGAGGTTCACC
>CANMHT010000028.1 GCA_947497755.1 uncultured Polaribacter sp.
TGTTAAAAGTAATCGTTGGAGTTACTGCAGTAATATCCGCAGATAAGGTTGGTTGTGTTAAGCTGTAATTTCCAGAATCAGTACCAGAGATGGTAAATCCTGTAGTACCGATCGTAATTCCTGTTCCAATATTAGCAGAAGCAAAGGTATATACCGGCGACCCTCCTAAAGACACATTATCAGCACCAATCACTCCAGATAAGGTTGCTGTTCCAGAAGCTGTTGCTGCTGTAGTTCCATCATATACTTTGTTATCTCCTGTAAGTCCAACTACAGTTAATGTAGCTGCTGTGATATCAGCTGATAAGGTTGGCTGTGTTAAGCTGTAATTTCCAGAATCAGTACCAGAAATGGTAAACCCTGATGAGCTGATGGTAATTCCTGTTCCTACATTAGCAGAAGCAAAGGTATACACTGGTGAACCTCCAAG
>CANMHT010000029.1 GCA_947497755.1 uncultured Polaribacter sp.
CATACAGCTCATATAGAAACTGTTGTGTTATTTGAAAGGTAAATCACACTTAGTGTTTCGTTAGAATATACAACTCTTTTTTTGCTAGAATAGCTAACTTGATAAGTTATCTCTATTTTTTATTTAGTTATCTTAAATAAACTAGATTCTATTTTTTTGAAAAAATATTAAACAAAAGTATCAGAACTCTATTCATAAATTATTGAATTCAATAATTTAAAACACTTCAAATATTTAAACTAATAACCAACCTTCATTAAATAAATAAAAAAAAGAAAATAAATAAAAAACTAAATATCAATATATTACAGCACTTTTCATGTAATAACTATTAAATTCATAAAATTTAAACCAACAATTTCTATCTTTAGTTTTCCCCATTACAATAAGCTTATCGCTTTTACTATCCTTCCTTC
>CANMHT010000030.1 GCA_947497755.1 uncultured Polaribacter sp.
CAACAAGTAAGCAATTGGAACAAAATTCAGAACCAAAACAAAGAAATTCAACTACCTATTGGTAAAATGGCAACTAGTGTATACATACTAAAAATTAAAACCAACAAAGGAAACTTATCTAAAAAAATGGTTATCAATTAGTTACATAAATATATTACCTTAACAAACTAATACAGATTTATAAAACTATAAATCTGTATTTTTTTACTCTAAATTCTTCTTATAAATTTGATATCCAATAGCTAGACTAATTCATTTTTAATTCTTAATTTCGCGGGCGGTTCCCTCGTTTTGTAATAAAAAATATTAGACCTCTAACAAATGAAAACTGCTCCAAGAAAAAGAGTTGGATTCTTTCGAATTCAATACTCTACACATGCTTTTTTAAGCACACTA
>CANMHT010000031.1 GCA_947497755.1 uncultured Polaribacter sp.
TGCGTTGAATGTAAAATCATATAAAGCATCACCAACTGCACCAAGACAGGTTTTTGATCAAACTTCTACGGTTGTTTTTAAAGATAAAAACGGAGCTACTATTAGAACCATGACCTTAAATACGGATAAAGCATTGCCTTTTGATGCCATTTCATTGTTTTCATTTTTTGATAATGGAACTTCTACTCCAATTGATTTAGTAAATGAAATTGTTTTTAACATTGTTCCAGCTAATTCAAATGTTAGTGTAGAAAATTGGACACCAACAGATATGACAATTACCAATGTGGTTGCACCACCGGTAGCAGATACTACTGCGCCAGTCTTTGAAAACAGTACTCCAAGTTCATCAGCAATAACTCAAACAAGTTTTACCTTAGGAACAGATAT
>CANMHT010000032.1 GCA_947497755.1 uncultured Polaribacter sp.
ACAACCAATACAACCAATCCTACCAATGTAACTAGCTTTGTAGCTACCTTTACCTTCTCTGAAGATATGGACGACTTCGATACCTCTTACTTTACAGTAAGCAATGGTACTGCTAGTAATTTTGTAAGTATTAGTGATGCGGTATATACTGCTGTAATTACTCCAGCTGCTGATGGAAACCTTACCATCAATGTAGCTGAGGATGAGACAGAAGATCATGCTGGTAATGGAAACACTACAGCTAGTTATACTACCTTAGTAGATACGGTAAAACCAACTGTTGCTATTACAAGCTCGGTTAGTAATCCTACCAATGCTCCTTTTACAGCAACCATTACCTTCTCTGAGGATGTGTTAAACTTTGAAATGGCAGATATTACACT
>CANMHT010000033.1 GCA_947497755.1 uncultured Polaribacter sp.
ACAGGTTCTGTAGCTACTGTACAAATTGCTGCTACCAAAGCAACGATAGATGCACATCTTAACAATGCTAGTTTTAGTAAAGTAATTAAAGTAGCTGATAATGAAGCTTTAACTTCTAATGTAGAATTTATATCACTATCTACGGCTACTATTAATGGAGAGCTAAGCTATGTCGGTAACTTTGATTTTAATGGTACTAAGTTCTTCACCTTTGCTGAAGTGAACGGAAT
Source organism: uncultured Polaribacter sp. (assembly GCA_947497755.1). GTDB lineage: Bacteria > Bacteroidota > Bacteroidia > Flavobacteriales > Flavobacteriaceae > Polaribacter. Next base: position 231 of record CANMHT010000033.1, read on the forward strand.
TACGTGGAATGGAAGTACAAGTTCTTGGTCGGGGGGTTCTGGTCCTGGCGGTGCTCCTAATACTGCTGTAGCTGATAACACTCAATTATTAACCATCGATGCAGAAGGAACTACAAATCATGCTACTTTAACTGCCAATGC
>CANMHT010000034.1 GCA_947497755.1 uncultured Polaribacter sp.
ATTATCAGTTGTTAAATATCCATCTCCCTGAGTATTACCTGTTGTTGGTAATCCTGAAGCATCAGATACTGAACCTGTTATCTGAACTGATGTCCCATCTTTTCCATCTTTTCCTTGTATACCTTGAATCCCTTGAACTCCTTGAACTCCTTGTTCTCCCTTAAGACCTTGAGCCCCTTGAGGTCCTTGAATCTTACCAACATCATTCCATTGTGATCCATCCCATACATGTAAGTGTCCATTATCAGTTGTTAAATATCCATCTCCCTGAGTATTACCTGTTGTTGGTAATCCTGAAGCATCAGATACTGAACCTGTTATCTGAACTGATGTCCCATCTTTTCCATCTTTTCCTTGTATACCTTGAATC
>CANMHT010000035.1 GCA_947497755.1 uncultured Polaribacter sp.
TTAATATCTCAAGTTTAACAGCTGGTACAGCTTATGACGTTTATGTAGTTGCTCAAGATGATGAAGGAACTCCGAATCTTCAAACTTCTGTCACTAAAATAGATGTTACAACTAGTAACGCTATTTCTTTAACAGTAACTGGACTTACAGGAGATAACAAAGTATATGATGGAACTACAGCAGCAACTGCATCAGGAACGGCTACCTTAAATGGAGTTTCAGGAGGAGATGATGTTAGTTTAACAGGAACTCCTGTATATACCTTTGCTTCTGCTAATGTAGGAACAGGAATTACTATCAATACTTCTGGAGTTAGTCTTACTGGAGCTGATGCAGGAAAATATACACTTACTCAACCAACCTTATCT
>CANMHT010000036.1 GCA_947497755.1 uncultured Polaribacter sp.
TGTACTTTATCAGCTAAGATACTCACCGATACAGTATTTTCTGTAGTAGGTGTAATCAGAGCAGTATAGGTACTATTATTTACTTTGTTAAATACTCCCGCAGTAGCATTTACAAGAGTAAGATCACCTAAATCGAAGTTTTTGACATCTTCAGAGAAAGTGAAGGTTACTGTAAATGGTGTGTTGGTATAGTTAGCCGAAGTACTAGTAATGTTTACAGTTGGCGGAGTAATATCAGCCGTGGTAAAGTTCCAAGTAGTTTTTCCAGTAAATCCAGCAAAGGCATTGTCATACAAGTCTAAAAATGCAGTAGCAGGTACTTCAATGTATAATTCAGTTTCACTTGGCAT
>CANMHT010000037.1 GCA_947497755.1 uncultured Polaribacter sp.
ACCATCGATGCAGAAGGAACTACAAATCATGCTACTTTAACTGCCAATGCTCAAGTGGGTTGTGTGTGGATTAAAGCGGGGTCTAAACTAAATGTGGCTACCAATACATTCTTACAAATTGCTGATCAATTACAATTAGATGGTGAACTTAGAATGGTAGGTTCTGCTCAATTGATTCAAACACATACTGGCGCTAGTCAGGTTACTGGAAATGGTCGTGCTTTTATTGACCAACAAGGAACAGTAACTACTACTTATAGATATAACTATTGGACATCTCCAATGGTAGAAGTGGGTGAACATACATTCTCAGTTAAAGG
>CANMHT010000038.1 GCA_947497755.1 uncultured Polaribacter sp.
ACTGCGCCAGTCTTTGAAAACAGTACTCCAAGTTCATCAGCAATAACTCAAACAAGTTTTACCTTAGGAACAGATATAGATGAAGCCGGAACGATTTATTATGTAGTCATTGCCGATGGAGCTACAGCACCAACTGCTACAGAAGTAAAAGCAGGAACAGGAAATGGAGGTTCAGGGCAATTAGCTTCTGGTAATCAAGCTGTGAGTTCAGGAGGCTTTACCCATAATTTTAATATCTCAAGTTTAACAGCTGGTACAGCTTATGACGTTTATGTAGTTGCTCAAGATGATGAAGGAAC
>CANMHT010000039.1 GCA_947497755.1 uncultured Polaribacter sp.
TTAACAAGAGAAGCTGGAGAGTTAACAGGAAACTATAATATTTTAATTGGAACATTAACTTTAGGAAGCAACTACAATCTTAGCTTTGTAGGAAGTACTTTTACCATTGACGTGGTAGTTACTACAGGACACATCAGTAGGTCTTCTAAATCAGTAATTGTTACTGGTCAAGTAGCTTCAGGTGTAGGCATTATAGAACGTGGAGTGGTATACTCTTCTGTAGATACAACACCAGAGCTTGGAGAAGCAAATGTGATTAAAGTTGTAGATGATACTACTAC
>CANMHT010000040.1 GCA_947497755.1 uncultured Polaribacter sp.
CCTTTAGCAACTGTATTAACTATTGATTATCAATTCATGTCAGATGAATATGATGAATATGTATGTTCAGGGTTTAACGATGTTTTTGGATATTTTATCACTTCTGACTTAACTGCTCCTTATACCGGATATCAAAACTTTGCACTGGTTCCTGGAACTTCTAATCCTGTGGCAATTAACTCTGTTAACAATGGTTCGGTTGGAGCAAATGGTTCTGCAGCTAACTGTATCGATTTAACTAACAGTTCTCAATTTATCAGTAACAATGTCGGGTC
>CANMHT010000041.1 GCA_947497755.1 uncultured Polaribacter sp.
AATCCAACTGCTGATTTACCTGAGAAGACACAATTGTATATAGAAATTCCTATTGGTGCTTTTGAAGATACTAGTAATAATAGTTGGACAGGGTTTGGTGCTTCTACAGATTGGACATTTACCACTGATGATATTACTGCTCCTACAATTACAAGCTTCGCTCCTACAGATAATGCTATAGATGTAGCTCCTGGTGCTAACTTTGTAGCTACCTTTAACGAAGATGTTAAAAAAGGAACTGGAAACCTATTGGTTAAAAAAGTAGCTGATGA
>CANMHT010000042.1 GCA_947497755.1 uncultured Polaribacter sp.
GGGCCGGGAATTACAATTTCTAATCCTACAATATCTACTGGAGCTGCTTCTCAAGCAGGTACTTTCTCTAATGGTATTGCTGGAGCAAACCTGCAATTAGATAGCGGAATTGCATTAACTACTGGAAGTATCACCAATACTTTCTCTACCAATACTAACACCAGTTCTGTTAATGCTACTGGTGGAACTTTTACTGATGCTGAAATTTCTAGCTTAGTGCCTAGTGGTTCTATTAACGATTTAATCATCTTTGAATTTGATGC
>CANMHT010000043.1 GCA_947497755.1 uncultured Polaribacter sp.
TTCTGTGATACCGATGATGATAATGATGGAGTACTAGATGTAGATGACAATAGTTATCTGCCAAATCCAGACCAAGAAGATTCGAATAACAATGGTATTGGAGATGTTCAGGAAGATTGTGATAACGATGGGATCTTAAACTACTATGATACAGACAATGTTAGCTGTCAGGCTTCTATTGTAATGAAGAAGAAATATGGATTCTCTCCTAATGGTGATGGAGTTAATGATACTTGGG
>CANMHT010000044.1 GCA_947497755.1 uncultured Polaribacter sp.
CTAGTAATGGCAACGGTTGGTTTAACTGTATCGTATAAGATACTAAACTGAGTAGCCGCTGTATTGGTATTAGTAGCCGCATCGTTAGCTACATCAGCAGCTACATCAATGGTTACATTTCCATCAGCAGTTGGAGTGATCAGTGCAGTATACACAGAAGCGCTAGTTGCCACAAAGTTAGAAACAGTTGCATTAGCTACAGTAATATCTGCCATCTCAAAGTTTGATAC
>CANMHT010000045.1 GCA_947497755.1 uncultured Polaribacter sp.
AAGGCATTGTCATACAAGTCTAAAAATGCAGTAGCAGGTACTTCAATGTATAATTCAGTTTCACTTGGCATGTCTACCGGAGGATTAATGGTCACTACATTACCTGCAATACTTACCATAGCAGAAGTTACATCTAAACTACCCACAGTAGCATCATCAGCTACTTTTTTAACCAATAGGTTTCCAGTTCCTTTTTTAACATCTTCGTTAAAGGTAGCTACAAAGTTAGC
>CANMHT010000046.1 GCA_947497755.1 uncultured Polaribacter sp.
GATGTTTTTGCTTGTCCTGAATCTGCTGTTACGGTAATGTTTCTTTGAGCAATGCTAAGAGTGATGTCTTGAGTGGTGGCACTATAAATACCATTGGCAGCTTGACTTGCTCTAATGGTTACACTACCTACATTTCCTAGCGTAACATTTGCTCCTGAGATACTTGTTCCGTTAGCAGTTCCTACAATACTATAAGTAATTGCTCCAGAAGAGTTAGAACTAGCTGCTA
>CANMHT010000047.1 GCA_947497755.1 uncultured Polaribacter sp.
GCTTCGATATTATCAGGAATACCATCCCCATCAGAATCTAAATCTAAGTGATTAGGGATTCCATCACTATCAGTATCAGTAGGGTTTGTAAGAGGATTGTTGTCATTATCTAAGTTCGCATCTTCTACAGTATCTAAGATTCCATCATTATCATCATCAATATCAGCATCATTAGCAACACCATCATCGTCATCATCAGGAAATCCAGAGATTAAATCGATAAGAAT
>CANMHT010000048.1 GCA_947497755.1 uncultured Polaribacter sp.
GCTACCAATACATTCTTACAAATTGCTGATCAATTACAATTAGATGGGGAACTTAGAATGGTAGGTTCTGCTCAATTGATTCAAACACATACAGGTGCTAGTCAAGTTACTGGAAATGGTCGTGCTTTTATTGACCAACAAGGAACTGTAACTACTACTTATAGATATAACTATTGGACATCTCCAATGGTAGAAGTGGGTGAACATACATTCTCAGTTAAAGG
>CANMHT010000049.1 GCA_947497755.1 uncultured Polaribacter sp.
CTAGTAATGGCAACGGTTGGTTTAACTGTATCGTATAAGATACTAAACTGAGTAGCCGCTGTATTGGTATTAGTAGCTGCATCGTTAGCTACATCAGCAGCTACATCAATGGTTACATTTCCATCAGCAGTTGGAGTGATCAGTGCTGTATATACAGAAGCGCTAGTTGCCACAAAGTTAGAAACAGTTGCATTAGCTACAGTAATATCTGCCATCTC
>CANMHT010000050.1 GCA_947497755.1 uncultured Polaribacter sp.
TACTATTGGCTTCTGCTGTTCCATTAAAGACAAGCGTATTGTCTGCAGTGGTAGTAGTTATTCCAGCACAGCTATAAGTATCAATCCCAACAATTACAGGTGCATTAGGTTTGGTAGCATCATGTAGTACAGTAAATTGAGTAGCTGCTGTATTTGTATTGGTAGCTGCATCATTAGCTACATCAGCAGCAATATCTATCGAAACAGTTCCATC
>CANMHT010000051.1 GCA_947497755.1 uncultured Polaribacter sp.
TTAGAAGACCGTGTAGTATTTCATTCTTATTATGCCAATGGAAATGTAAAAGAGGTTAGTAAAAAAGACGGCACTCGAGTAGTATATATTTGGGGGTATAATCAGACCCAACCAATTGCTAAGATTGAGAACATAACGTATAGTCAAATACAAAGTTCAGTAAGCAATTTACAAACATTATCAAATTTAGACAATGATAGAACCATTGA
>CANMHT010000052.1 GCA_947497755.1 uncultured Polaribacter sp.
TATATATTGCTCCTTATAGCGGTTTGTTTTATACAAAAGAGTGTGGCACAACAAGACCCCAACTTTACCTTGTATAATTTTAATATGAATATTATCAACCCTGCTTTTGCAGGAAGTACAGATGCCCAACAGATTAGTTTGGGATATAGAAGCCAATGGGTAGGTGTGAGTGATGCTCCAAACACACAAGCATTAAATTATGTGAGTCC